>JBMOMC010000045.1:50031-218897 GCA_049325335.1 Nitrospirota bacterium | reverse complement strand
CGACTTCGCTACTGTCCGTTTCATGCGGCTCCTCCTGTGTGTGCGTTGGGGATGTCTTCGCCGACACCCACTTCACCACATCAGGAGCCGCTACTCCAATCTCAACTAAGTTTAGGACGATCTCTGCGTCCTGCGAGTGGGCTCTTAGTGTCTAACAATACGTTGCAGGTACGGCTGGCCCGCTATGCGGGCCAGCCGTACACTCGTAGCCTCGGCCTCTCTGTCCGTCTCATGACGGGATGGATTGGGGGCCAACCGCCGCGTCGTTAGCAGTCTGGTTAAAGTTGGATCAAATACGCGGCCTGGCTACCAACGAAGTGATCGTGAGGAGGCAACATGGCGACTGTGATCGTGATCAACCCGTTCGAAGTACCGAAAGGCAAGGAGAACGAGGCGCTGGCGACCTGGGAGAAGTTCGCGGACTATTTTCGCAAACAGCCGGGCTACGTTTCGACCGCCCTCCATCGGGCGATCAGCTCTGATGCCCGTTTTCATCTGGTCAGCATCTCAGAATGGGCTTCTGCGGAGCAGTTCGGGGCGGCACTACAGAACCCGCAAGTCAAGGCGATCGCCGACGCATCGATGGCGGACCTGCGGTTCTACCCCGGTCTTTATGAAGTGATACGAACCTGAATCAGTGTGAGCCGACGTCTACATCGACGTCACGGTATTGGGACCACGGCGAAGGCTGGCGGCGCCCGGGTCCGCCGAAGGCGGACACTCCCAGCCATATCATTTCACTTGCTTTTGACAAGTTGTTGTGCTACGCATTGCCTTTGTTAAAGGCAAGTAATCTGATTCCGACCCGTGAGACGTCGCCATCGGAAATCCGACTGTCCCGTGCACTTCGCGCTTGAGGTGTTCGGGGACGCGTGGTCTCTCCTCCTCATCCGCGACCTCATGTTCAAGGGCCGCACGAGCTACACTGACTTCCTCCGAGCCGAGGAGGGCATCGCGACCAACGTTCTGGCCGATCGGCTCGCGCGCCTGGAGGAGGATGGCGTGATCGAGAAGGTCGCGAGCCGTGATGGGCGTGGCACCGGCCGGTATCGGCTCACGGCAAAGGGAATCGATCTCCTCCCGGTCATGCTGGATATCATCGAGTGGAGCGCAAAATACGACCCGCGAACGGCCGCTGACCGTCGCTTCGTGCGGCGCATTCGTCGCGATCGCGCGAGGCTTGAAGCCGAGCTTCGCTCGGCACTCCGCGCTGCGGGGAGCGAACCGCACGCTGACGGTCGCGGCACGACCCACCGAGTCAAGGTGCGAAGAACGAAGGAGGCATCCACATGACGGTTCTCGAGAACTCCATCCGGATCGATGCGCCACCCGAGAAAGTCTGGTCCGTCCTTGCGTCCCTGGACGACCTGGATCGATACGACCCCGGTGTCACGAAATCGGAAATCGTCACGTCGTCGCGGGAAGGGCCCGGGGCGGCGCGTCGCTGCCACCTCGCGCCCGGTGGGTGGTTTAAGGAGAGGGTCGTGGACTGGACCCCGAGCCGGGCGCTGTCATTCGAGCTCTTCGAATGCACCCTTCCGGTTCGTCGTCTGAGGCACAGCTACGCGCTCACCCCCGACGGCTCGGGGACGATCGTGCGCCAGCGGATGGAGTACGAGCTCAGGTTCGGTCCGGTGGGCAAACTGATGGACGCGTTGATGGTCCGGAAGAAGTGGAACGCAGGCATTCAGGGCTTCTTCGCCGGGCTCAAACACTACGTCGAGACCGGACGGCGTCCATCGGGCAAGGAGTAACCGAGGATGGCCTACGACGAGGTGCTCGCTGACCGAGTCCGCCGAGCCGTGGGGCCTCGACCGGACGTGACCGAGAAGAAGATGTTCGGTGGCTTGGCCTTCCTGCTGAAGGGGAAAATGTTCTGCGGGATCATCAAGCACGACCTCATGGTGCGCGTCGGGCCCGACCGGTACGAAGCGGCGCTGGGTGAGGGTCACGTGCGCCCGATGGACTTCACGGGTCGGCCGATGAAGGGGTACGTCTTCGTGGGGCCGGGCGGTTGCCAGACCGAGGAGGCGATCAAGAAGTGGGTCGAGCGAGGCGCCGCGTTCGTCGCCACCCTCGAACACCGTTCCGCTAGGAAACCACCAAAGCCACGCGGGAGGGGCCGGTAGTTCACTCGGGTCCGGACCCGCCCAGTACTACAACGGATCTGGTGCTGACGCACGAGTTCCTCCTCAGCCCAAAAAGGCGCGAGTGGGGCTGGAACGGCTGCCTCACGATCTGGCGGCGATCCTGTAACGGGGAGAAATCCGATGGCGATTGACGACAAACTGGGGGAGCGCATCCGCAAGCACCTTGGTACTCGCCGTGGCGTGGTTGAGAAGAAGATGTTCGGCGGTCTGGCCTTTCTATTGAACGGCAACATGTGCTGCGGGGTTCACGGACAGGAACTGATTGTGCGCCTTCCCCCGGATGAAACCGAACGCGCGCTGAGCCAGCCACACACCCGCATCTTCGACCTGTCAGGGCGTCCCATGAAGGGCTGGATTCTGGTGCAAGCGAAAGGGCTTGCCGACGACAGGGCGTTAGCACAGTGGGTCGAAGTGGGGGTGCGCTACGCGGCCTCTCTGCCGGCAAAAAAGAAGTGAGACAGACCTTTCCCACAAGTAAAGGACACCCTTGAACTAAAGGAGAGAGACATGAAGAAGTTTATGTTCCTGCATTTCGGATTTGAAAAACCCACCCCGAAAATCATGAAGGCTTGGGAGGCTTGGTTCGAATCAATCTCCGACAAACAAGTGGACCAGGGCGGGTTCGGTGGTGGTCGAGAAATCTCGAAAAATGGAACCAGGGACCTCCCATGGAATATGGAGTCCATTACTGGGTACAACATCATCGAGGCGGAGAGTCTCGACGCTGCCGAGAAACTTGCAAAAAGTAATCCTTTTATTGCGAGCATTCGAATCTACGAATTGAGGTCGATGTAGGCTCGTGCGTTTCTCGGAGATTTCTTCTCATCGAGACGACAGGAAAGATGTGCGTCCGGCGAGGGGACCTCTTGCTGGCTAATACTGCGTCGAGGTGGCCAAGAGAATAGCAAGCAATAGGAGGATGCGATGAACGATAAGACCGTTGGTGGTGTTCACTGGAGTTTCTGGGCAATTGGCGCTGTCGCGCTGATCTGGAATGTGATGGGTGTCATGAATTTCTTCGGGCAAATGAATGCAGGCACGCTCGCTGCTATGCCCGAGGCGCAGCGCGCGATAATCGAAGGCCGACCCGCATGGGCCACCGGAGCGTTTGCGATAGCCGTTTTCGGCGGCGCGCTCGGCTGCCTTCTGCTCCTGCTCAGGAAGTCGGTTGCGTTCTATTTGTTTATCGCGTCCCTACTCGGCGTGATTGTACAAATGACCCCTTACCTTGGCATGGCCGGTTCGACAATCGACTACGGCCCCTTCGAGATCTCGATGTTTATTCTGATGCCGCTGGTGGTGGCGGTGTTTTTGATCTGGTATTCGAAGCGGGCCGAGAGCAAGGGTTGGATCAGCTAGGAACAGCAAATGCCAAGTTATAATTTTGGCACCGTCACGCTGGGTGGTGCCAAGATCATGCTGACCCGGCTGCCCGAGAAGGTCGAGGGATCGAAAGCCGCGTACCCGACCAAACGTCCGGTTGAGATCTACCTGGAGATTGCGGACGTCGACACGTATCACGATGACGTGAAGCAGCGCGGGGTGAAGATCACCGCGCCGCTGGGGACGCAGTGGCGGGGCGACCGGACGTTCAAGGTGGTCGACCCCCTACGGGTACGAGCTGTGGTTCTACCGGACGGTCGGTGAACCGAAGCCGCCGAAGGGCGCGAAGATCGTCTGATCGTGGCGATGGGCTACGACGAAAAAACAGCCGACCGGCTACGACGGATGCTTTCTGGGCGAACCGACGTCGTCGAGAAGAAAATGTTCGGTGGGTTGTGCTTCATGGTGAATGGAAGCATGTGCTGCGGTCTTACCCACGCCGCGTTCATGGTACGCGTTGGACCCGCTCGCTACGAGGAAGCGCTCGCTCAGCCCCACGCGCGGCCGATGGACTTTAGCGGCCGTCCGCTGAAGGGGATGGTCTATGTCGACCCCGCTGGGTATCAGACCGATGCCGCGCTCTCGAAGTGGGTTGCGCGCGGGGTCGATTTCGTGTCCACGCTTCCCGCCAAGCGCGTCACGGCGAAACATCAGCGGAAGCGATCGACTCACAAATAGATATTTCGAGTTTTAACTGGTTGTTGGGTTGTCGATTTTCCCGACCTCCGTTCGTCTAAAAGGCGACGGCGGAGAGGCCGGGAGCACCCGGGACCGCCGAGAGGATCCACTACGCTCGAAGGGAGCCCCCCATGCCACAGTATTTGCTCTTGCTGCACGAAGCCCCAAAGGTCACGAACCTCAGTCCGGACGCGATGCAGGCGATCATCCAGAAGTACAAGATTTGGAGCGACACGCTCAAACAGACTGGCAAGCTCGTTGACGCCAATAAATTGCACCGAGACGGTCGCGTGATGCGGGGTGTCACGGTCATGAACGGCCCATACGCGGAGGCCAAGGAGGTGATCGGCGGGTACTTCATGATCGAGGCGGCCAACTACGACCAGGCCGTCCAACTCGCGCGCGATTGCCCCAACTTGGAGTTGGGGGGCACGATCGAGGTGCGCGAGATCGAGCCCTGCTGAGGAGGGGTGGTGCCGGCACGAGACAGTCGTGACGCGGAGGGGCTGGTTGGCCATCTGTTCCGTCATCAGGCGGGGCGGATGGTCGCCACGCTCACCCGCATCTTTGGCGCGGATCGACTCGACCTGGCCGAAGACGTCGTTCAAGACGCGTTGATCAAGGCGCTCGATCAGTGGCCTTTCTACGGTGTCCCGAAGAATCCCACTGCGTGGCTGATCCAGGTCGCTAAACACCGCGCGCTCGACCTGATACGCCGCGAGGCATCGTTTGAAGAGAAGTCCGTCGAACTCGCTGCGCGATGGCCCGCGGCATCGGAGGGCGCGGGCCAAGCCGTACTGGACGACCAGCTCGCGATGATGTTCATGTGCTGTCACCCCGACCTTCCACGGGAGAGCCAAGTGGCGCTTACGCTTAAGACTGTGGCTGGCCTGGGGGTGGAAGAGATCGCGCGTGCCTATCTCGCCAAGGAGACGACGATCGCGCAGCGCTTGGTGCGGGCCAAACGAATGATTCGCGAGCAGCGGATCGTGTTTGACGTCCCGTCAGGGGCTGAATTGGCCGGACGGCTGGACGTGGTGCTGGAGGTCCTCTACTTGCTGTTCAACGAGGGATACACGGCTCACGGTGGCGAGAACCTTGTGCGCGCCGAGTTGTGCGAGGAAGCCATCCGCTTGGGTCGCCTTGTCGCCAGCCATTTCAGGACCGATTGTCCCAAGACCCACGCGCTTCTTGCACTGATGTGTCTGCACGCCTCACGGCTCCCGGCGCGCGTGGATACCGGCGGCGACCTCCTCCTGTTGGGCGAGCAAGATCGCTCGCGCTGGGATCGACAGCTCATCGACCGCGGACTCCTGCATCTTGAGCGATCGGCGCAAGGCGGCGAACTGAGCGCCTACCACCTGGAAGCGGGTATTTCGGCCTGCCATGCCACCGCATCCAGCTACGAGTCGACGGATTGGGGGTACGTCGTCGAGCTGTACGACCAGCTCTACGCCACGAAGCCCACCCCGGTCGTCGCCCTCAACCGTGCTGCGGCCCTGTCGCGGCTCAAAGGTCCGCTCCACGGACTGCGCGCGATCGAAGCCGTGCAACACGATCCGATCCTTCGAGACTACTACCTCCTTCCCGCGATCCAAGGCGAATTGTGGCGCGAGATAGGTGACAAGGAACAGGCCGCAGGGGGCTACCGCCGTGCCCTGGCCTGTACCTGTACCGAACCGGAGCGCCGGTTTCTGCTGGAAAAGCTCAGATCAGTTTCTGGGGAGGCGGCTTTCACTTGACATGCTGCCGAAGGAACCTTCTAATCGCGAACGAGCATCATTGGCGACTGTGTCGTGCGTGCCGTTGCGTTGGCACTCGGGTTGGTCGGCACCAAAGTCTGGGGTTGACTCTGTTTGGTCCGGCCTGAAGCTCGAGATCTGAAAGGAGAATGAATGATGAGACGCAGTATGGTGGTCTCGTCATGGTAAACGCTAAATAATCTGTTGACAGTTTACTTTGGTCTGGTGTAGCTTGGCAAGCATGACACCGGCCTCGGTCTCTACTCCCGAAGACGTCAAGAACCAAATCCTGTATGCTGCCGGGACGCGGTTTGCCCTGCACGGGTTTCAGAAGACGACGATGGCTGAAATTGCCCAGGACTGCAAGATGTCGGCGGCCAATCTCTACCGGTATTTCGAGAACAAATCCGACATCGGCGCGGGGATCGCGGCGCGGCACTTTGCGGACAAGGAGCGGCGCTGGCGGGAGGTCGTCCGGCGTCCCGGGCTCTCCGCGAAGGAACGGCTCGAAACGTTCGTCCTCGAGAACATGCGCTGCGTGTATGACGAATTCTGCCATCATCCGCGCATCAGCGAGTTGGTCGACGTCATCGCCCAGGAGCACTGGGACCTCGTCCAGCGTCACCTGGACACCAACCGTGCGCTGCTGGCCGAGGTGCTCGCGGAGGGGAATCGAACCGGAGAGTTCGACGTGCCGGACGTCGTGACTGCGGCCGAGTTCATCCAGATGGCCACGGCCAAGTTCTGCACGCCGCTGATGATGCTCGGCAAGCAGTCGATCGATGAGCTCGATCGGCTGGCCCGTGGCGTGGTCAAGCTCCTGATCAGAGGGTTGGCCAAGCGCTGATTTTTTTTGCCTAGATTGTGAATGCTGTACGAATCATTCAGAAGTCCGTAGATAATGGAGGGTACCCATGAAAACCGAGTCCGACCTATTCCGTCGCTATACCACGTGGATCGTGAACCACAGGTTCGGGGTCATCCTGGCCATCGCTGTCGTCACGGCGTTGCTCGCCTCGCGCCTGGGGAGCTTGAAGATCGACATGGACCCCGACCTGTGGACGCCCCAGGCGCATCCCTATGCCAAAGCGACCAAGCAGCTCGAAGAGGTCTTCGGGATGCGAAACGTGATGATCATCGGGGTCGTCCCCAAGCAGGGTGACGTGTATCAGCCCGAGATCCTGGAAAAGATTCAACGGATCCAGGACGGGATCGAGACCATCCCGGAGGCGAACCGGCGGAACACGCTGAGCTTGGCGGCGCGAAAGGTCAAGGACATCAAGGGCACGGCGGACGGCATGGAGGTTCGCCAGATGCTGGAGCCGTTCCCTCGGACCCCGGAAGAACTGGCCCGGCTAAAACAGGCGGTGGCGTCCAACCCGATTTACCTCAACGCCCTGGTCTCACCGGACGGCAAGGCCGCGGCCGTGATCGCCGACTTCAAGGTGAACAAGGCGGAGCCGAGCTACGCGGCGCTCTATCGCTCCGTTCGCGCCGTCGTGGACCGTGAGCGCGACGACCGCGTCGCCATCCACCTCGGTGGTCTCCCCGTGCAACTCGCCTGGTTCGAGTTCTACATGTTCAAGATGCCGATGTACTTCGGTCTCGCGCTGCTCATCATCATGGCGATTCAGTATTGGTCGTTCCGTAGCTTCCAAGGGATGCTCCTGCCTATTGTCACGGCGCTGCTGTCCGTGGTCTGGGGGCTGGGGGTGATGGGGCTTTTGGGCGTCCACATGGACGGGATGAACACGACCACGCCGATCTTGATCATGGCTGTGGCGGCCGGGCACGCGATTCAGATCCTTAAACGGTACTACGAAGAGTATCATCGGTTGATCGGAGGGAGGGACGGGATTCCTTCGCCCCTCCAGCGGCGCGAGGCCAACCGCGCGGCGGTGGTGGAATCGCTCACGCGGGTCGGACCGGTGATGCTCATCGCCGGCGTGATCGCCGTGATCACGTTCTATTCGCTCACGACTGCCGGCATCTCGGTCGTCCGTCACTTCGGGACCTTCGCGGGCTCGGGCATCCTCTGCGCGATGATCCTGGAACTGACGTTGATTCCCGCGCTGCGCTCGTGGCTGTCTCCCCCGAAAGCGTGCGAGGTGACGCGCGAGCAGCGGGCCGGATGGCTCGATCGCGGCTTGTCGGGACTGGCCCATCAACTCGTCGGCGGCCGGGCGCCGTGGATCTTGGGCGCGGGGATCGGCCTGATCGTGCTGGCGGCATTCGGGATGACCACGCTCCGTGCCGACAACAGCTTGAAACGATACAACGCGGCGGACAGCGAAGTTCGCCGCGATGACGCGATCCTCAACGCCAAGTTCGGCGGCAGCGAATCGCTCTTTTTCATCATCGAGGGACCGGGCCAAGATGCCGTGAAGGACCCCAAGGTTCTCCAGGGGATGGCCACGCTCCAGACCTTTCTCGAACAGCAGCCCCACGTGGGCAAGACACAGTCACTCGCGGATTTGATCAAGCGGATGAACCAAGCGGTGCACGCGGACGATCCCGCGTACGCCGTCATCCCGGACAACCGTGATCTGATCGCCCAATACCTCTTCCTCTACTCGGTCTCCGGCGATCCGCAAGACTTCGACAGCTTCGTCGACAATGACTACCAGAAGGCCGTGGTCTGGGTGTATCTCAAGGACGACAGCACGGCCTATGCCGAGGGGCTGTATCGCAAGGCGCAACCGGTCATCGCGGAGAGCTTCCCTCCGAACGTCACCGTCCGCATCGGCGGGAGCATGCCCCAGACGATGGCGATCAACGAGGTGATGACGCGGGAGAAATTCCACAACATGATCCAGATGGCCGTGGTCGTCTTGCTGCTCGCCAGCCTGGTGCTGCGCTCGGTCGTCGGCGGCCTCTTCGTCGTGACGCCGCTGGCGATGGTCATCCTGGCCAACCTCGGTCTGATGGGGTGGTTCGGCATCCCTCTCGACATGGGCACGGCGACGACCGCGTCGATGGCGATCGGCATCGGCGCCGACTACGAAATCTACCTGCTCTTTCGGTTCCGCGAAGAGCTGGCCAAAACGGGGAACGTGTTCGCGGCCACGCGTGACTCGTTGCTGACCTCCGGCAAGGCCATCCTCTTCGTGGCGCTGTCGGTGGCGGGCGGCTATTCGGTGCTGTTGACGTCCGGGTTCGGGTTTTACAGCCGCTTGGCGGTGATGGTGATCGCGACGATGGTCGTCAGCGCGCTCTCGGCCGTCTTGTTCCTGCGCGCGATGATGATGATCTTCAAGCCGCGGTTTATCTTCGGCGATCAACGGGAAACGTATTTCCCCGCCCGCCCCGTGATGGAGGGAAAATCATGACGAGCAAAGGACGGGTACCGGAATCCGGTGTGAGGATTGTCGCCTTCATTGCCGCGTGGGCGGTTTCATTCATTGCCGACGACATCCTGCTGCCGAGGGTCGATCTCTATCGGCACACGCTGATCCGGTCCGAGGTCGTCGACTGGCACTTACGTGATTGAATCCGTTCCTCATAAAACGGCAAGGCCGGATTGACAGACTGATATTTCTGGCCTATGATACAAGTCAGTTAACTAACTAATATATTTTAGATTATGAAAAAATCAAAAATTGATAAGCGTACACGCCTGATCGAGGCAGCGAACAAGCTGGTTCAGCAGCAGGGTTTCAATCAAACCACGCTGGCGGATATCGCTCAAGAAGCCAAGGTACCGTTGGGCAACGTGTATTACTACTTCAAAACCAAGGAGGACATCGGTCGCGCCCTGATCGAGCTCCGCACGGATTGTTACCAAAGCCAATTTAGCGAGTGGGACAAGCTGCCTGATCCCCGGACGAGGATATTGGCCTCGATCAAAGCGGTGGCCGACAACCGTGAAATAGTCGCGCAAAGCGGTTGTCCCACCGGCAGTCTCTGTCAGGAACTGCACAAGGAAGGCGGGCCGCTGGCGGACAAGGCCGCGGGCATGTTCTCGGCGCTGCTTGGGTGGCTCGAAGCGCAATTTCGTCTGCTGGGCTCGGGGAAAGAATCTTCCGATCACGCGTTGCATCTTGTTTCAGCGCTGCAAGGCGCGAGTTTGCTGACGAATACCTTCAAGGATCCCAAGCTGATGCTGAGAGAAACCGCACGCCTCACGAAATGGGTCAAGGCGTTGAGAGCCGACGCATGACGTAACCCCTAACGATTACTTAGGAGAATTTGAAATGACGAATACGTTTAGCTGCCCTTCAAAGAAAAGGGGTCTGATCTGAGTGGTTCTCTACGTGGCAAAGTAGCCCTTGTCACGGGCGGCAGCCGCGGTATCGGCGCCGCCATTGCCGAGCGGCTTGCCGCCGACGGCGCTGATGTCGCCATTACTTACGTCAAATCGACCGAGGCGGCGCAACGCGTCGTCGCCACGATCAAGGGGAAGGGCGTACGCGGCGAAGCTTTCCAGTCCGACGCCGCCGACGCCAGGGCCGCCTCGGCCGTGGTGCCCCAGGTCGTCGCGCGTCTCGGACGGCTCGACATCCTGGTGAACAATGCAGCCGTCTTCTTCACCAAACCGCTGGAGAACACCAGCGATGAGGAGTTCGAGCGCATGGTAAACGTCAACGTGCGCGCCGTGTTCTTCGCCGGGCGCGCCGCCGCGCGCGTGATGAGTCCGGGCGGCCGCATCATCAATATCGGCGCCGTCAGCGCCGATCATGCACCGGCGCCAGGACTCAGCCTCATAGCGATGACGAAGTCCGCCGTTGCCGGCCTGACGCGAGCCTGGGCGCGTGAACTCGCACCGAGGCAGATCACGGTCAATTGCGTGCAGCCTGGCCCGATTGAAACAGAGGCCCTCCTTGGCGCCGATCCGAAGTTCCTTGAGGAACTTCGGCAGATGATGCCGGTGGGCCGCGTTGGCCAGCCGTCGGAGATCGCCGACGTCGTGGCGCTGCTGGCGGCACCCGCTTCGGGTTTCATCACGGGCACGACCATCAATGTGGATGGCGGCTTCTCGATTTAACTATTTGAAGAATATTCAACAACCATTTAAAGAACAGGACAATAGAAAATGAAAAATCCGTTAATTTTAGTTACTGGAGCAACGGGAAACGTCGGCAGCGAAGCCGTCAAACAACTGGTTCAGGGCGGCCACCGAGTGCGTGCGCTAGTACGCGACTTAGCAAAGGCACAGAAATTAGGCACAGGCGTTGAAGTCGTGAAGGGCGATCTTTCAAAACCTGAAACGCTTACGGCGGCGTTCGCCGGCGTAGACAAGGCGTTTGTTCTCGCGCCGGTTAATGGCCCTGAGTTCCTGGAACTTGAAGGAAACGCTTTCGATGCGGCGAAGCATGCAGGCGTCAAGCATATCGTCAAACTCTCCGGCATCAGCGGCATTACGACTTTTTTGGCCAAGGCCCCCTTCGGAAAATGGCACACCGAGGGCGAGCAGCGGCTGCGCGCCCTCGGCATCGCCTGGACGATTTTGCGGCCCACATTTTTCGACTCGAATTTGATCGAGTTCGGGATCGTTCCACGGGGCGGATTGTTCTTCCCGGTGGGTAACGGCAAGGAAGCGCCCATCGATCCACACGACATTGCCGCGGTGGCGGTCAGGGCGCTCACGACGCCCGGACACGAGGGAAAGATCTATGAACTGACTGGCCCGGAGCTGCTGAGCTTCGCCGAGGTGGTGCAAAAAGTCTCGGCCGTAACAGGCAAGCCGCTGAAGTTCGTTGACGTACCGGAGGCGACGTGGCGCCAGGAGATGCTGAGCGCTGGAGCTCCGCCGCCCGTGGTGGAGTCGGTTCTTTGTTACTTCGCGGAGGGTATCAAGGCCGGACGAACGAACCACCTGACGTCGACAGTGGCCGAGGTGCTAGGCCGTCCGGCACGCACCCTCGAACAGTGGGCAAAGGATCACATCGCGGCGCTGCAGTAGTTCACGGCGGAGTAGACGCAGGACCGTGAGTCGCGATCTTTCAATCATGTTATCAGACCGGGAGGTCAAAAATGGAAGTAGTTAAATCTCGTTTTTTCCGTCCCTATGCGCAGTGGATCATTGCTCATCGCCTTCTCGTCATCATCGTGATCTTGGGCATCACCGCTTTTTTAGTGACCCGCATAGGCAACCTCCAGATGGACACCAATCCGGATCTCTGGGCACCCCAGAAGCATGTCTATGTCGAGACGACGAACCTGCTGGACAAAACCTTCGGCGGCAAGAACTATACCGTGATCGGTATCGTTCCCAAACAGGGAGACATTTACCAGCCGCAGGTACTGGCGAAGATCAAACGTATCCAGGAAGGGATCGAGCAGTTGCCGGAGGCGGTTCGGCACAACATCCTGAGCCTCGCCGCGCACAAGATTAAGTCGATCAAGGGCGGACCCGAGGGCATGGAAGTACGTCCGATGATGGAGACGGTGCCGCAAGCGCCGGCGGAGATGGAGAAACTCAAAGCCGCGGTCGCCTTGATGCCGATTTATATCAACGCCCTGGTGTCGCCGGACGGCAAGGCGGCGGCGGTCGTCGCGGATTTCAAACAGGGCGAAAAAACCCCGAACTATATCGTGCTAACCGAGGGGCTCCGCAAAATCGTCGATCGCGAACGCGACGACAGGGTGGATATCTACCTCGGCGGACTACCCCTCGTCGGTGCGGCGGCGGACACTCATTTCATGAAAATGCCGATGTTTTTCGGCGCCGCGCTGCTCGTCATCATGCTCATCCAATACTGGTCGTTCCGCAGTGTCCAGGGGATGCTGCTGCCGATCCTGACCGGTATCTTGAGCGTCATCTGGGGCCTGGGGTTGATGGGGCTGCTGGGCGTGCACCTGGATCCCCTCAACACGACGACACCCATTCTCATCCTGGCGGTCGCCGCCGGTCACGCGATCCAGATCCTCAAGCGTTATTACGAGGAATATAGCCGACTACAGGCCACCGGCATGAACGCGCGCGATGCCAACCGTGCGGCGGTGGTGGAATCGATGGTCCGTGTCGGGCCGGTGATGATCGTGGCGGGCTTGATTGCGGTGATTACCTTCTTCTCGCTCGCGGGTACCGGCATCCCCATGGTACAGCACTTCGGTGTGTTTGCCGGCTGCGGTGTGCTCGCCACCATGGTGCTTGAGATGACCGTCATTCCGGTGGTGCGTTCGATGCTGCGTCCGCCGAAAACTCGCGAAGCCAAGCGCGAACGCGCGGCGGGCATAGTGGACGGGTTCCTGCTCGGGGTGGCCAATAATCTCGTCGGCGGGCGCGCGCCGTGGATCGTCGGCGGGGGACTCGCGCTGCTCGCGCTGGTGGGAACCGGCACGGCATTCCTGCGCATCGACAACAACTTCAAGCTCTACCACAAACCAATGAGCCAACTGCGCGTCGATGACCGGGCGCTCAACCAGACATTTGGCGGCACCAACTCCATTCAGTTCCTGATCCAAGCGCCCGAACAGGATGGAATAAAAGATCCCAAGGTATTGCGGGGAATGGCACAGTTGCAGGCCTTCCTCGAGACCCAACCGGACGTCGGCAAGACGCAATCGCTGGTGGACCTGATCAAGCGCATGAATCAGGCGATGCATGCGGACAACCCGGCGTTCTATACCGTCCCGGAGAGCCGCGAGCTGGTCGCGCAATATCTCTTTCTGTATTCGACCTCAGGTGATCCGCAGGACTTTGACAGTTTCGTGGACAACGATTACCGGCGTGCGAGCATCTGGACGTTTATCAAGAATGACAGTACCACGAGCGCCGATATTCTCGCGCAAAAAGCCCAGGCGATGATCGCCAAGAGCTTTCCGCCCGGGGTCACCGTGCAGATGGGCGGGAGCCTGCCACAGATGATCGCGCTGAACGACGTCATCGTCAAAGACAAATTCCGCAATATGGTGCAGATGACCGTGGTGGTCTTCACCCTGGGCGCTATCGTATTTCGCTCGCTGGTGGGCGGTCTCTTCGTGGTCATACCGCTGTTCGCGGTGATGATCGCGAACTTCGGATTGATGGGCTGGCTACATACCCCGCTCGACATCACCGCGATGACGACAGCGGCCATGGCCATCGGTATTGGCGCAGATTACGAAATTTATCTTCTGTTCCGGTTCCGCGAGGAGCTCGTCCGCAGCGGTAACGTCCTGACCGCGACCCGCAACTCCATGTTGACCTCCGGCAAGGCCATTCTGTTCGTGGCGTTATCGATCATCGGCGGCTACGCGGTTCTGCAAGTGTCGGACTTCGCGTTTTATAACCAGCTCTCGAATATGGTGACGGCGACGATGGCGGTGAGCGCGTTCTTCGCCCTGTTCTTCTTACGCGCCCTCATGATCATCTTCAAGCCACGGTTTATCTTCGGCGATCAACGGGGAACGTATTTCCCCGCCCGCCCTGTGATGGAGGGAAAATCATGACGAGTAGAACACAGGGACCGGAATCCAACGTCAGGGGCGTTGCCTTCATGGTCGTGTGGGTTGTTTCGTTCATCGCCACCTGGTCCGGGCACGCCTTGGCCGAACCGACCGCGCGCGAGATCATGGAGAAGAACTTCTTCGTGACGAAGACCAAGACGCTGACGAGCGATGCGACGATGGTCTTGATCAACGACAAGGGCCAGCGCCGCGAACGGAAGTCCACGACGATCTCGAAGCTCCAGCCCAACGGGGTGGACTCCAAGCTCCTCGTGACATTTCTTCTGCCGACCGACATCAAGGGGACGGCCTTTCTGCAAATCGAGCATTCGGACGGCGACGATGACCTCTGGATCTACCTCCCCGCGCTCAAGAAGAGCCGACGCCTCGTCGCCAACAACAAGAAGGACAGCTTCGTGGGATCGGACTTCTCGTACGGCGACATCCTGCTGCCGAAGGTCGATCTCTACCAACACACGCTGATCCGATCCGAGGTCGTCGATGGGTACGACTGCTACGTGATCGAGTCCATCCCGAGGAACGAGACGGTCAAGCGCGACAGCGGCTACGGCAAGAAGACGACGTGGGTCCGCAAAGATAACTTTCTCGAGACCAAGGTGACGTTTCTCGATACCGCGGGGCGCCCCCTCAAGACCGAGATCGTCAGCGGTCACGAACAGGTGGAGTCGTCGCCGGAGCGCTGGATCGCGAGGCGCCGCGAGATGGAGAACCACCAGACCGACCACAAGACGATCTTCACGTTCGACCGGGTCGAGGTTGGCAAGCCAGTCCCCGACGAGTTCTTCACCACTCGTTCGATCGAGCGCGAATGAACGCGCGAGCGTCGCTCGTGACGACGGCGCTCATGCTGGTGTTCGTCGCCCCCGTTTTCGGTCGTGCCGACGAGGGGAGCGAGAGCAGTCGGGTGTGGTCCCTCCTCCGTGACCAAGGGCTGACCGGGACGGTTCGTCTGGACTACTACCACTCGTCCAAGGCCCTCGATGATCAAACCGACTTCCTCGGAGCGACGACCCAGCTCACGCTCCGACCAACCGTCAACCAGCGCCTGGATGGGCGCATTGATGCGCGGGTGACCAACCCCGACGTCGGAACCGGGACCGAGACAGCGGAGTTGCTCCGCGAGGCGTACCTGACGGCGCGTTTCGCACGCATCGACGTTCGGATCGGCCGGCAGATCGTGGCATGGGGGCGGGCGGACGGGATCAATCCCACGGATAACCTGACGCCACGCGACTTCGTCGTGTTGTTGCCGTTCGAGGACGACCAGCGGTTCGGGGTCCCCGCGCTCAAAGTTGACGGCTACCTGACGCCGGAACTCACGCTGACCCTCTTCACGACGCCCTTTTTTGAGCCGCACCGTATTCCGCTCGGCGACGGCCTCATCGAGGAGATCCCATCTCGGACCTTCAAGAACACGGAAGTGGGCGTCAAGCTGAATCGGGCCGGCGAAGGCGGAGATTGGTCCGTGAGCTATTATCACGGGTTCGATCTGTTGCCGGATGCGTACCTCGTCAATGGTGCGGCTGGGGGGCCCCTCATCGCGCTCCGCCACAACCGTATCGACGTGATCGGCGCGGACGCGGCGCGCAACCTGGGGCGGTACGGGTTGCGGGCCGAAGCCGCTTATGTCTTCACACACGACCGGCGAGGAGACGATCCCACGATCAAGAATCCCTTTGCCTTCTGGGTCATCGGCGGGGATCGGACGCTGGGAGAGAACGTCAACATCAATCTCCAACTCGTGGGGCGGTGGGTCCATCGCTATCATGATCCCACGGCGATCGGCGACCCGGCCGGACGTGCCGTCGCGGTCCAAAACGCGATCCTGGACGTCCACCAGGATCGCGCGACCTATGGTCTGTCCTCCCGCGTGAGCGACAAGTGGTTCAACGACACGCTTGAAGCGGAAGTGCTGGTCTTCGTGAACTTCCGCCGGACCAATACGTACGTCCGTCCCGTCATCACGTATGCATTCACCGACCACCTCAAAGGGACGCTCGGTGGCGAACTCTACACCGGCCCCAACGAGTCCTTCTTCGGTCGGCTCAAAACGAATCGCGGGCCGTTCGTTGAGGCGCGGTACAGCTTTTAGACCGGCGACCACCCAGTGCGACTGGTTCTGGGCTGTGGCGTCGAGGCTTCAATCGTTTTGTGAAACGTCGAGACGGCTCTTGGCGGACGTCCCGAAAGGGGGAGCCACCGAGGGGCATTGGGTTCGGCTGAGACCTTCCTGACGGCGGACGGGGGAGTTCGCCGTGTTAGGGTGAGTGGTGCGATGTCTGCGCGGGCAGGTACTGCAGGCTCCTCCTGAGCGATGCGAGTACCGGCGTCCGCGAGACATCTTCCTCAGAGCAGGCGCCTAGGAGCCGCTCGGTGGCTGATCGCAAATCCGCGACAGCGTCGCATCACTTTCCGGAAAGCTTACGAGGCGGGTGGGTTTCTCGATCCACGAAGGCCGTGGCACAATTTCAATACATCGCCGCATGTTCCGTCGTAGGCGCACAGAAGTGTTGGAAATCACAAGGCAGGTCACGGAGATCAAACCGGTGATCTGCTGAGTGTATACAGCAGGTCATCAGGCTTCTAAGTCTTTGAAATGGTGGAGGGTACCGGGGTCGAACCGGTGACCTGCTGATTGCGAAGAATAAGGACAACCTGAGCCGAACGACGACGAGCCAACACCTGGTAAAATCGACGAAGCTGAGTAATGCCATGTTTGCCTGATAGGCCCAATCTTGGATGGTTTGGTAGCAAAGTGGTAGCAGAAAATACCGACAGACGAGCCGGGCCCGCGCGAGCAACAACGTGCAGTAATGTTCGCCACGTCGGAGAGCTAAATTGGGGGGGGCTGTAAATTGGGGCTGTTATTAGCACGTCAAGATGTCCGGTGGACCGAATTGGCTTGACGCGCGTTCGCTCTTAGGAGTATGGTCGCTCCTGCTTAGGGTGTCCCCTGAGGGGGACTCAAAAGGGAACCCGGTCAAAATCCGGGACGGTCCCGCCGCTGTGAACGGGGACGAAACCCCTAGGGTCGCGAAGGCGATCCGATCAGGCCACTGCTCGATGGAGCGGGAAGGCCGGGGGAGTAGGGTGATCCGTGAGTCAGAAGACCTGCCCCAAGCGCGGTCCCACACGCCCCGGATCTGGGCTGATGCGTGGTGACGAGATCGTTTGAGGATTAAGAAGCAGGGTGCCATCCTCAATACCCGTGTCGGGTGTTGAGGATTTTTTGTGCCGCCTCCCCGACGCGGATCATGCGAGGGGAGCGCGATGTACACCGGGCACGGAGGCAATCTTGAAGCGATTCGAGCGCGGTACGGATGGGACCCGGCCACCGTCTGCGATTTCAGCGCCAGCCTCAACCCGCTGGGTCCCCCGCCGGTAGTTGACGCAATTCTCCAGGCGACGTTCCCGCTCGTCGCCGCGTACCCCGATATTGAATGCCGAGCGCTTCGGCGCGGCTTGGCCCGCCTACACGGTCTCTCGGACGACTCCATCCTGATCGGTAACGGGTCGACCGAGTTCATTTTCCTGCTGCCCCGCGTGTTCCGCCCCCGGACCGTGCTGGTCGACCCGCCGACTTATCGCGACTACGCCGAGGCCGCCGAGGCGGTCGGCGCCGTGGTTGCCGACGGACGCGCGGCGGGTGCCCGCGGCGAGCTCGCGTTCGTGTGTAATCCCAATAATCCCACGGGGACGGCGCTCGAGGCCGATGCGGTGCGCGCCCTCGCCGCGGCCCGGCCATCCACGCTCTTCGTCGTGGATGAAGCCTACGTCGATCTTTCCGACGCGCCCGAGGCCTTCTCGCTCCTGTCCGTGCCTCTGCCCGACAACGTCATCGTCCTCCGTTCGTTCACCAAGACCTACGCCGTGCCGGGCCTGCGCCTGGGCTACGCGGTCGGCGCGCCCGCGCTCATGGCCCGGGTGGAGCGGTTGAAGGAGCCGTGGGCGGTCAACGCGCTTGCGTTGGCGGCGGGACAGGTGCTCCTCGATTGCGACGGCCACGCGCGCACGGGCGCCGAGTTGATTCGTCGCGAGCGCGCGCGGCTGACGGAGCGGCTCGGCGCGCTCACCGGGTTTCGTCCCTTGGCGTCGCGCGCCAATTTCATCCTGATCCGGCTGCCTGACGGCCTGCACGCCGACGCCCTCCGCGACCGCTTGATCGAGGATCGCGTACTGATTCGCAGTTGCGCCGATTTTGACGGCCTCGGTCCCTCGTACATTCGAGTCGCCATTCGCACCGAAGCGGACAATCGACGGCTGGTCGAGGTGCTCGCGGTGGCGGTCAAGGAGCCGGTATGGGTCTGACAAGGGATTTGATGGTGAGTGTGCCCGGCAGTTGCGGCGAACTCGTCCAGGGAATCATTGACGGCGTGCGGCTACACGTGTCGTGTCCGGTCGATCGCTACGCGCGGGCGACGTGGCGACCGGGGCCGCGCCGCGCCGGGCATGGGGAGAAAGTGCGGCGGGCGCTCGCCGCCGTGGGCGGATCGCCGGCGTTTCTGGCGGGCCTGACGATCAGGTCGGACCTCCCCCGCGGGATCGGGATGGCGAGCAGCACGGCCGACGTCGGCGCGGCAATGGGCCTCTGGCTGGCGATGGGGTGCGAAATGGTGGACGTGAATGCCGTCATGCGTGCGGCGCTGGCGGTGGAGCCCACCGACGGCGTCCTGTTCGACGGCATCGTGCTCTTCGACCATCGGCGCGGGAGCGTGCTGGAGCGCTGGGGAGCGCCGCCGCCCATCGAGTTGGTGGCGGTCGAGGTGGGCGGGCCGGTGGACACGCTGGCGTTCAACGAACGGGACACGGCGGCCGTGTCCCGCGAGCAGGCGGGGTCGATCCTGCGTGCGTTCGATCTGGTGCGACGCGGTTTGGCGCACGGCGACGCCGCGTCCATTGGCCAGGGCGCGACGATCAGCGCATTGTGCCATCAAAACATCCTGCCAAAGCCCACGCTCGAACCCCTCCTGCGGCTCGCGCTGGAGGAGGGCGGATACGGGGTCAACGTCGCGCACAGCGGATCCCTGATCGGTCTCCTGCTTCCGCCGGGCGGTTACGATCGCGAGCGGGTGCGGCAGCGTATCGACGAACTGGTGCGCCGCGAAGCCCCCATCCGTCGGCTTCGCCTGGTGAGCGGGGGCCTCGGCGTGGGGACGGCGTGAGCGAGACGTCGATCGGACGAACGGCCCTGGTCTTGGGCGGCACGCGGAGCGGCAAGAGCCGTTTGGCGCTGGAGTTGGGCCGCGCGACGCCGGGCCGCCGCGCCTTTGTCGCCACCTGTCGGGTCGAACCCGGCGACGCGGAGATGGCGGCACGGGTGTTGGCGCACCGCGAGCGCCGGGACGCCTCGTGGGAGACGATCGAAGAGCCGCTGGACCTAGGCGAGCGGGTGGACGCCTTAGCCCGCGAATACGACGTGATCGTGGCGGATTGCCTCACGCTGTGGCTCTCGAATTTGCTCGAGTGTGAAGAGGGCGACGCCGGGATCGCCCGCCGCCTCGATCGTCTGACGGCGTCGATCGCCGCGTCGCGCGCCCGCGTCATCGTCGTCAGCAACGAAGTCGGAATGGGTCTCGTCCCCTCCACCCCCTTGGGGCGGCTCTTCCGGGATTGGCAGGGGCTCGTCAATCAGGCCGTGGCCGAGGCGGTCAACGACGTCTATCTCGTCACCGCGGGGCTGGCGCGGCGGCTCAAACCGATCGGAGTGTCATGACATCACGCATTGTCACCGAGAGAATCGCTGCCGATCCCATGGTGGCGGACGCGTTGCAGGCGCGGTTGGATCGGCTGACCAAGCCGCTCGGCAGCCTGGGCCGCCTCGAAGAGTTGGCGCGCTGGTACGGCGCGGCGCGCGGGACCGCCGCACCCGTGCTGCGGCGCAAGACCGTCGCGGTTTTCGCGGGGGACCACGGCGTGACGGTCGAAGGCGTGAGCGCATATCCATCCGACGTGACCGCGCAGATGGTCTACAACTTCCTGCGCGGCGGCGCGGGCATCAACGTGCTCGCGCGGCACGTCGGCGCGGACGTGGTCGTGGTGGACGTGGGTGTGACGCACGCGTTTCCGGACCTCGACGGCTTGCGCCGGCGCAAGGTCCGCCCCGGCACGGCCAATCTGGCGGTCGGGCCCGCGATGACGCGCGAGGAGGCCGCGGCCGCGGTGAGCGTGGGCGTGGAATTGGCGGGGGAGCTGGCGGCGTCGGGCGTGGACGTGATCGGTGCGGGCGAGATGGGGATCGGCAACACCACGCCCAGCAGCGCGATCACGGCGGTGATGACCGGCGCGGCCCCGCGGGACGTGACCGGCCGCGGCACCGGGATCGACGACGCGGTCTGGGTCCGGAAGGTCTCGGTGATCGAGCGTGCGATCGCCGTCAACCGGCCGGACGCGAGCGATCCCATGGACGTCTTGACGAAGCTCGGCGGCCTGGAGATTGCGGCGCTGGTCGGGATGATGCTCGGCGCGTCGAACCGGCGCGTGCCGGTGGTGCTCGACGGCTTTATTTCGGGGGCCGCGGCGCTAATCGCTACGGGCCTGGAACCCTCGCTAGACGGCTATCTCCTGGCGTCGCACCAATCGGTCGAACCGGGGCATCGCCTGGCGCTGGATCGACTGGGTCTGAGTCCGGTCTTGGATCTGGGCCTCCGCCTGGGCGAGGGCACCGGCGCGGCCCTGGCCATCGGGCTGCTCGACGCGGCGGTGAAGATCCTCAACGAGATGGCGACGTTTGGCGAGGCCGGGGTCTCGGAGCGGGTCGCCCGTCCATGAAAGGCCATCTGCGACGTTGTCGGTCGGCCTTGCGTGCTCGCGTACGACCCAGTACGCTCCGCGCGCAAGGCTCTCCCTCCGCCTTGCATCTGGCCTTCCCTGAACGGGCTCCGGCACTCGACGACTCGGACACGATCCTGGTACCGCAATGAGAGCGTTTCTGGCGGCGTGGACGTTTCTGACCGTCGTCCCGCTGGGCCGTCGGGCCCTCGCCGCGGACGAGGGGGTGTTCGGGCGATCGCTCGCTGCGTTTCCCCTCGTGGGGTTCGCGCTCGGTGCGGTGCTGGCGGCGTTCTCGCTCGCGGCGGGCCTGTTGTTCCCGCACGCCCTCGTCGTAATACTTGCCGTCTTGCTCCTGGCGTGGCTCTCGGGCGGTCTGCACCTGGACGGCGTCGCGGATACCGCCGACGCGTGCGGCGCGCGCTCGCGCGAGGACGCGCTGCGGATCATGAAGGGCGCGACGATCGGCGCGTACGGGAGCCTGGCCCTCTTCTCGGTGCTGGGGCTCAAGATCGCGGCGCTGGCGGCGCTGCCGCCCCGCGTGCTCGCGCCTGCGCTGCTCGCGATGCCGGTGCTGGGGCGCTGGGCGCACGTTCATGCGACGGTCGGACGGACCTATGCGCGTGAGCAGGGGACTGCCAAAGCATTCGTCGAGGGCGCGACCCGCGCGGCCTGGTGGGTGGCAACCGGAACGACGCTCGTCATCGCCGCCGCCGCGATGGGCTCCGCGGGTCTGGTTGCGGCCGGGCTGGCGTGGGTCGCCGTCACCCTGTATGTCCGCCGGGTCACGGCGTGGCTGGGCGGCGTGACCGGCGACACGATCGGCGCCGCGGGGGAGGGGGCGGAAGTGCTCGCCGCGTTGACATGGGCCGCCGTCTTTCACCTGCGAGGTGCCGTGTGAACCTGATGATTCAAGGGACAGGTTCTAATGTCGGTAAAAGCCTGGTGACGGCCGCGCTCTGCCGACTTTTTCTTCAGGACGGCTATCGCGTCGCGCCGTTCAAGTCGCAGAACATGGCGTTGAACGCGGCCGTCACCCGCGACGGCCTGGAGATGAGCCGCGCCCAAGCGCTCCAGGCTCAGGCTTGCCGGATCGAGCCCGACGCGCGGATGAATCCCATTTTGCTCAAGCCCTCGTCGGAGGACGGCTGCCAGGTGGTCGTGATGGGCAAGGTCCGCGGCACGCTGTCCGCCGACGCATACCTGGATGCCAAGGCTGAGCTGTTCCCGATCGTGAAGGACGCCTACGCCTCGCTCGCAGCCGAGTACGACGTGATCGTGATCGAGGGGGCCGGCAGTCCGGCTGAGATCAATCTGATGGACCGCGAGATCGTGAACATGCGCGTGGCCGACATGGCCGACGCACCCGTGCTCCTGGTGGGCGACATCGATTCGGGGGGCGTCTTTGCGGCGCTGGTCGGCACGCTAGCCCTTTTGCCGGAGCACCACGCGGCGCGGGTGAAGGGGCTGCTGATCAATAAGTTCCGCGGGCGACGGTCGCTGCTCGATCCCGGCCTCGACGCGGTGGCGCGTCGCACCGGCCGCCCGGTGCTGGGGGTCATTCCCTATTTGGATCACCTGCGCCTGCCGGATGAGGACTCGCTGGCGCTCCGCGGTCGCGCGGCCGACGCCGATTCCCCGTCGTCGGTGTCGATGGCCGTGATCGAACTCCCGCGCATCAGCAACTTCAACGACGTCGATCCGCTGCGGATCGAGCCGGACGTCCGCGTGCGCTTCGTCCGGCCCGGGGAACGGTTGGGCCGCCCGGACGTGGTGATCCTTCCCGGCTCCAAGAACGCGGCAGCCGATCTGGCGGCGTTGCGCGCGAGCGGCCTGGCCGAGGAACTTCGCGCCCACTCCGCCTCGGGAGGCGCCGTGATCGGCCTCTGCGGCGGGCTGCAGATGATGGGCCGGACGATCGAGGACCCCGGGGCGCTCGAAAGCGGCGCGGGACGGACCGAGGGCCTGGGCCTGCTGCCGGTCGAGACCGTCCTGGAGGATGAGAAGGTGCTCCGGCGCGTGTCGGGCCGCCACCGGCCCACCGGTTGCGCCGTGACGGGCTACGAGATCCACCACGGCCGGAGCCGCCTTTCTGATCCCGTAGGGGTTCGACATGTCGAACCCGTCCTGTTCGATCTGGATGACGGACGCACCGACGGCGTCGCGGTCGGTGCGTGCTGGGGAACATACCTTCACGGTGTCTTCGACGGCGACGAGTTCCGGCGGGCGCTGATCGATTCGTGGCGGGAAACGAAGGGCTTGGCGCCGCTGGGCGCCGTCCAGGCGCGTTACGACGTGGACTTGGAGCTGGACCGGCTGGCGGCGGCGGTGCGGGCGGCGGTGGATCTGGACGCGGTATGCCGGGTCATGGGGCGTTGACGATTCCGGAGAACATGGAGATCGTCCTACTTGTCCTGGGCGCGCTGATTCTCGACGCGGCGATCGGCGATCCCCGCGGATTGCCGCATCCCGTCCGCGGCCTGGGCCGGCTTATCGCGCGGTCGGAAGTCGCCCTGCGCGTGCGATATCCGTTGCGCGAACGAACCGCCGGTGTGGCGTTGGCGCTCGGGGTAGTCGGCGGGACGTTCGCGGCGACGTGGGGCGCGATCCACCTGGCGGGGCTGGTTCATGAGTGGGCGGCTCGAGCGGCGGACGTTCTGGCCATTTACTGGTCGCTCGCGCCGCGGGATTTGTGGCAACACGCCGCGCGGGTGTCTGGCGCGTTGGGACGTGGCGACCTGGAGGAGGCGAAGCGGGGGGTGGCGATGATGGTGGGGCGCGACGTGGAGCCCTTGGACGAGAAGGGCGTGACGCGGGCGACGATTGAGAGCGTGGCCGAGAACACGGTGGACGGCGTGACCGCGCCGCTCTGCTTCGCGCTGCTCGGCGGCGGCCCGCTTGCGATGGCGTACCGCGCGATCAACACGCTGGACTCGATGGTGGGCTACCGGATCGAGCCGTATACGCGGATTGGGTGGGCGTCGGCGCGGCTGGACGATCTGGCTAACCTGATTCCGGCGCGGCTGACGGCGCTGCTCATGCCCCTCGCCGGCGGTCTCATCGGCGGGTCGGCCCGCGGCGGCTGGGCCGCGGCGTGGCGGGACGGGCGCAAGCACGACAGCCCCAATTCGGGACTCACCGAGGCGGCGATGGCGGGGGTGCTGGGTATCGAGCTGGGTGGGCCGCACTGGTACCGGGGAACGTACTACGCGTCGCCGACGATCGGGACCGCGACGCGTCCCGTCGAGCGCGGCGACATCGCGTGGGCCTGCCGCGTGATGGCCGTGACAAGCGCGCTGGTGCTAGTGGTCGGAGGGCTGGTCAGGCTGTGGCTGACGAGATGAACCAGCATTCTCCCCCTCGCCCTGTCTCCCCGTCGTCTTCACCAACGGGCCTCGTCCTCGTCTACACCGGCGACGGCAAGGGGAAAACCACGGCGGCGTTCGGTCTGGCTCTGCGTGCGGCGGGACGCGGGTTCCGCGTCCATGTCATCCAGTTCATCAAGGGCGAGATGGAAACAGGGGAAGTTGAGATGATTACCAAGGCCCTCCCGTTGATTACGGTGGAACGGGTGGGCAAGGGATTCACCTGGCGCCGCGACGTGGTGCCCACGTTTGAGGATCACGTCGCGGCGGCACGCGAGGGGTTTTCCCGGGCTCGGGAGGCCGTGACCGGCGGAAGCTATCAGGTCGTGATCCTGGACGAGCTCAACGTGGCGCTCAAGAAGAAGCTGCTGCCGGTCGAAGACGTCGTCGCGCTGCTGGACGCGCGGCCGGTGTCGCTGCACCTCGTGTTGACCGGACGGGGAGCCCCCCCCGAGATCCTCGATCGGGCCGACCTCGTGACTGAGATGCGCTGCGTCAGGCACCCATTCTCACAAGGGATTCCCGCGCAAGTCGGGATTGACCGGTAGTTGTAGGGGCGGGCCTTAAACCCGCCCTTACGGGGAGATGTGATGGCGGAATTGAAATCGAATACCTTCCCCCCGCTCTGGCGGCGGGGCGTCTACGAGGCGATCTACCGGCGCCGCGACATGCGCAAGTTCCTCCCGCGGCCGATTCCGGACAAGCTGATGCGCCGGGTGCTGCGCGCCGCGCACCAGGCCGGCTCGGTGGGGTTGATGCAGCCGTGGAATTTCGTGGTGATCCGCGACCCTGAGGTCAAGCGCCGGGTCAAGACCCGCTTCCTGTCGGCCAACGACGCCGCGGCGGCGGTGTACGAGGGCGAGCGGCGCCTGCTTTATCAGCGCCTGACGCTGGAAGCGATCGAGGAGGCGCCGGTCAATCTGGCCGTGACCTGCGACCGCTCGCGCCGGGGCCCGCACGTGCTGGGCCGCCACAGCATCCCGGATACGGATCTGTACTCCACCGTGTGCGCCGTTCAGAACCTCTGGCTCGCCGCCCGCGCCGAGGGCATCGGCGTGGGCTGGGTGAGCATTCTCGACCCTGAAACCGTGTCGAAGGACTTGGAGATTCCCGACGGCGTCGTCCTGGTCGCGTATCTCTGTATGGGATACGTGACCCGGTTTCCCGACGCGCCCACGCTGGAGACATCGGGTTGGGAGAGCCGCCTGCCGCTGGAATCGGTGCTGTATTACGACCGCTGGGGGCGGCGCCCGCCCGACACGGCGGCGGATGTCAGCGACAACCATCGACCGGGAGAAACTATATGATGAACATCAATCCGGCTCTGTTCCTTGTGGGGCACGGGAGCCGTGACGCCGAGGGCAACGAGGAATTTCTGGCGATGGCCGAGCGCCTGAAGCGCCGCCGGCCTGAGCGCGCCGTGTATTCGGCGTTCGTGGAGCTGGCGGAGCCGTCAATCGCCGACGAACTGGACCGTTGCGTCCGCGACGGCCACGAGGACGTAATCGTGCTGCCCCTGCTCTTTTTCGCCGCGGGCCACGCCAAGACCGACGTGCCGCGCGAGATGATTCGGGCGCGCGAGCGCCATCCCGCCGTGCGATTTCACTATGGACCACCGCTCGGCATCCACCCCGTGCTGCTGGACGTGGTGGATGAACGCGTGCGGGCGGTCGAGCAGGGCCTGCCGCCCCGTGACCGGCGCGAGACCGCGATCCTGCTCGTGGGCCGGGGCAGTTCGGACCCCGACGCCAACGGCGATCTGCTGAAGATCGCGCGTCTCTACTGGGAGCACACGCGCTATGGCTGGGTGGAGACCTGCTTCATCGGCGTCACCGAGCCCGATCTGCCCACCGGGCTTGACCGATGCCTGCGCCTCGGCGCGCGCCGCGTGATCGCGATTCCCTACTTCATCTTCACCGGGGTCCTGATCAAGCGCATCAACCGGCTCGTGGCCGAGGCGGCCGTGTCCGCGCCGGAGGTGGAGATCGTGGCGGGGGACTATCTGGGCCGGCATCCCGCGTTTCTGGACGTGGTGGAGCAGCGCGTGCGGGAGACGCTCGAGGGACCGATTCTCATGTCCTGCGATACGTGCAAGTACCGGGATCCCGATCTGGTCTTCGGTGCGGAGGAGGCGCACGGGCATGGACATTAACTCCACGTTTCCCAAGCCCGCGCTCAAACCCTTCGCGCGCCACGTCCTGCTGTGCGTGAAGGGCCGGTGCGCGGAGACCGGCCGGTCCGAGCAGTTGTTCGACGCGCTGCGGGACCGGCTAGCCGCCGCCGGTCTCGACGAGGGAGCCGGGCGGGTCAAGCGGACCAAGTGCCAGTGCTTCGCGATCTGCAAGGAGGGCCCGATTCTGGTCGTCTATCCCGACGGGGTCTGGTATTGCCGCGTCACGCCGGAGGCGCTCAACCGCATCGTGGACGAGCATCTGATCGGGGGGCGGCCCGTAGAGGAGTATGTGTTTCACAGGGTTGCCGAGTTGGTGTGCGGCCTCCAGGCGGAGGAGTGAGATGAGGTATCCCACCATTGTTGATCCGGATCGAATCGAGGCGGAGAGCTTTCGGATCATTGAGGACGAACTGGGGCCGCACGAGTTCGGCCCCGGGGAATTTCAGGTCGCGCGGCGGGTCATTCACGCCTCGGCCGATTTCGAGTTCGCGCGGCAGCTGCGCTTTCACCCTCGGGCGGTCGCGGCGGGGATCGAGGCGCTGCGGCGCGGCGCGGACGTGGTGGCCGACGTGGAGATGGTGCAGGCGGGAATCAGCAAGGCCGGTCTGGCGCGGTTCGGCGGGGGCGTGCGATGCTTCATTTCCGACCCGGACGTGATGGCCGAGGCCAAGGCGGCGGGCATGACGCGGGCGATCATGTCGATGCGCAAGGCGGCGCGGGAAGTCCAAGGCGGGATCTACGCGATCGGCAACGCCCCCACCGCGCTCTTCGAATTGATCCGGCTCATCCAGTCCGGCGAGGCCCGGCCGGATCTCGTGGTCGGCGTGCCGGTGGGTTTCGTCTCGGCGGCCGAATCGAAAGAAGCGCTCGCGGGCCTCGATTGGCCGTTCATCACCGCGTTGGGGCGCAAGGGCGGGACGCCGGCGGCGGTGGCGGCGGTGAATGCCCTGCTGAAGATCGCCGGGCAAGCTCATAGCTTATAGGAGGAGAGAAGAAATGGAACAGGTGATGGCACAGGTGGTTTCGGGGACCAAGCGCGCGCCGATGAGCGTGATCGCGGCGCTGGGGGTCGTGTTGTTGATGCAGGCGGTGGTCATGTTCGGGCCGTCGTTTGCGGGGGCGTGGGCGCACGACGGGCTGCACAGCTACCGGCACAGCCTCGGCATGGCGTGTCACTGATGGACGCGCGCGGCGTGGCGGAGCAGGTCCGGCCGTCGCTCTCGGTTCCGGCGCTCGGCGCCGCCGTGGGCATCGGCGCGTTGTGGGGATTTGCGAATCTGGGCATCGTCTTGGCGAGCGGATGGCCCGTACTGGAAGGAGGCCTGGCGGCCAACGTGGTGGCGTTCACCGTCGGCGGGGCGCTCATGGGGCTCACCGTGGTGCTGATCCTGGCGCTCGTGGAGCCCGCCGATCGGGGCCACCGCATGGCGTGGTCGCTAGGCGTGACGTGCGCTGTCTGGGGGGCGTTCGTTATTGGGGGAGCCCTCCTTGGCGTGGCGCAGCCGGATCGCTATCACCTCGTCGGGTCCGAGTTGCTGCGCGGAGCCGCGATGGCCGCCGGACTGGGCGTTCTGCTCGGTCTGGTTTGCCGCCGATGACCCGTCGTGCCCGAACCGGACCGCAAGGGGATGCGCAAAGGCTATACCACCGGCGCATGCGCCGCGGCGGCGGCCAAGGCCGCGACCGCCGTCCTGTCCGGTGGGTCCGCCCCGGACGCTGTGGCGCTGACCTTGCCGATCGGTGAGACGGTGACGTTTACGCTGGCCGAGTGCGCGGCGGACAGGGATCGCGTGACCTGCGGGATCGTCAAGGACGCCGGCGACGATCCCGACGTGACCAACCGAGCCCTGATCCGCGCGACGGTGTCGTGGCTCGATGAGCCGGGCGCGGTGCGGTTGGAGGCCGGGGAGGGTGTGGGCGTCGTGACCAAGCCCGGATTGGGCCTCGAGGTGGGGGCGCCGGACATCACGCGCGGCCCGCGCAGGATGATCACGCAGGCCGTCACGGACGCGGCGGGTGACATGTTGCGGGCCCGCGGCATTCGGGTGGTACTGTCAGTGCCGGGCGGCGAGGAATTGGCGAAGAAAACGGAATTACTCCGTCTGGGCGTGGTGGGCGGGGTGGCGATCCTCGGCACCACCGGAGTCGTGACCCCGTATTCCACGGCGGCGTTCCGGGCCGGGATCAGCGTGGCGGTGACGATGGCCGCGGCCAACGGTCATCGTCATCTCGTGTTCACCACCGGCGGCATGAGCGAGCGCTTCGCGCGGAAGCTGGTGAACGCCCCGGAGGCGGCGTTCATCCAAATGGGGGATTTCGTGGGATATGCCTTGCAGGCGGCGGTCAAACGGCACGTGGAGCGCGTCACGATCTCGGGCATGATCGGCAAGCTCTCGAAAATGGCCAAGGGGACGATGCAGACCCACGCGGCGGGATCGGACGTGGACACCGCGTTCCTCGCTGAACTGGCCGCGGAATGCGGAGCGGGCGAGACGGCGGTGGAGGCGATCCGGTCCGCCAACACCGCGCGGCACGTGGCCGAGCTTGCCGTCGAGCACGGGATCGAGGGCTTCTTCGACCGCCTTGCCGAGCACGTCTGCGCCGCCGCGTCGCGCCACGCGAAGGGCGCGCTCGGGATCGAGTGCCTGCTGACCGACTTCGAGGGCCGGTTGATCGGGCGGGCGGCGAGCCCATGACGTCCATTCACGTCATCGGTATCGGGAATGACGGAGCCCACGGCCTGCCCGCCAAGCGGATCGCGATCATTGAATCGGCCGACGTCCTCGTCGGCGGGCGTCGGCACCTGGCGTTTTTTCGGGACGCGGGGACCGAGCGGATCGAGGTCGGCTCCAATCTCAAGGAGGTCGCCGCGCGGATCGACGGCGCGTCGGTGGACGGCCGCAGGGTCGTCGTCCTCGCTTCGGGCGATCCGCTGTTTTACGGCCTCGGCGGATACCTCGTCGGCAAGCTGGGCGCGGAGCGGGTGATCGTCCATCCCCACGTCAGCGCGATGCAGGTGGCGTTCGCCCGCCTGGGCCAGCCCTGGCACGAGGCGGCACTGGTGAGCCTGCACGCAAAGCCGATCGAGGATTTAAAGTCCCCGATCGAGCGCGGCGTCACGCCGATCGGAATCTTCACCGACGAGACCAACACGCCCGCCGCGATCGCGCGGTATGTCATCGGCATGGGCGGCGGGTACTCGGCTTCGGTCTGTGAGAATCTCGACGGCGCGGACGAGCGGGTGTGGACGGGGTCGCTCGAACGAATGGCTGATGAGCCGTTCGCTCCGCTCAACGTGATTATTTTACGGAGGATCGCATGACAACGCTTGCACAGACGTACCCCATGACTCAGTTCGGCCTGCCCGACGATGCCTTCATCTACCGGGCGCCGGAAAAGGGCCTGATCACCAAACGCGAGATCCGCGTGCTGAGCCTGGCTCGCCTCGAACTCGCGCCCGACAGCGTGGTATGGGACATCGGGGCGGGCTCCGGCTCGGTGGGGATCGAAGCGGCGCGGCTCTGCCCGCAGGGGCGGGTCTTCGCGATCGAGAAGAATGCCGACGACTTCGCGCTCGTACAGACCAATTGCGAGCGCTTCGGGGTGACGAATCTCACCGGCGTCTGCGGAAGAGCGCCGGCGGGACTGGAGGCGTGGCCCGATCCTGATGCCGTCTTCATCGGCGGCAGCGGGGGCGCAATGGCTGAATTACTGGACGTGGTGACCCGCCGCCTGCGTCCCGGCGGCCGGGTGGTCATCAACCTCGTGACGCTCGACAACCTCGCCGAGACGGTGGGGTATTGGCAACGCCTGGACTGGCCGGTCGATTACACCCTGGCCCAGATTTCGCGGTCGAAGCCGATTCTCAATCTCACCCGCTATGACGCGCTGAATCCCGTGACGATCGTGACGGCCCGAAAACCAAGTGGGCGAACCGGGGAGGGGGTGAAGGGGTGACACAGACAACGGAAACTTCGATGACGGCGCAGCCGGGAACCTTCTACGGCGTGGGCGTGGGTCCGGGGGATCCCGAGCTGATCACGCTCAAGGCCCTCCGCGTCCTGCAATCCGTGCCCGCGATCTATTATCCGGCCTGTGCGCCGGGTGCGAAGAGTTATGCGTCGAAGATCATCGAACGGCATGTGCGGCCCGATCAGTCGCTCACCGGCCTGCTTTTTCCCATGGAGAAGGACATGGAGCACCTCCGGCCGATCTGGGAGGAGTCGGCGGCGACGATGGCCGGGGACCTCCTCGCGGGGCGCGACGTGGCGTTCATCACCGAAGGCGACCCATTCTTCTACAGCACGTTCGTCTACATGGACCGGATCATGCGCCGACGGTATCCCCGGGTGACGATCGAGGTGATCCCGGCGGTGGCGTCGCCGATGGCGGCGGCCGCGCGGACCGGCATGCCGCTGGCGATGGCGGACGAGCGGCTGGCGGTGCTGCCCGCCACCTACGACGACGGGTTTCTGCTGCGCGCGCTGGAGGACTTCGACACCGTGGTCCTGCTCAAGGTGAACAGTGTGATGCCCAAGGTGATGACCCTGCTGGAGAAGCTGGGGCTGCTGGATCAGGCGGTCTTCGTCGAGCGCTGCGGCGCGCCGGATGAACGGATCGTGACCGACCTCCGGCAACTCGAGGGCGAGCGGCTCAACTATTTGTCGCTGGTGATCGTGAAAAAGCCATAGAAAGGCGTTAGTTGTTGTTGGTTGTCGGTTGCTCGTCCGAACAACAAACAACAAAGAACGTTTTCCTTGTTCTTCTTGACAGAGGAGGATGCATGTCCGACATCGCGATCGTTGCCATCACTAAACACGGCCTGGCGCTGGCCCGGACGCTCCGCGCAGCGCTACCCGGCAGCGAATTACTTGCGTCGAAGAAGTTTCTCGGGGCTGATGAGCCTGGCGTGATCGCAATGGAGGCGCCCCTCAAGGAGGAAATCGCCCGCTTTTTCCATCGCTACAAGCAGATCGTGTTCCTGGTCTCGCTGGGAGCGGTGGTGCGCCTGATCGCGCCGCATTTGAAGGATAAGCACGTCGATCCAGGCGTGCTGGTGGTGGACGATCGCGCGCAATTCGTCATCAGCGTCCTGTCGGGGCACGTGGGCGGGGCCAACGCGTTCACCGAGCAGGTAGCCCGCATCTTCGGCGCGACGCCGGTCATCACCACCGCGTCGGACGTGGGCAAGACGATCCCGGTGGATATTCTGGGGCGCGAGCTGGGCTGGACGCTGGAGGGCGACGCGAACGTGACGCGGGTGAGCGCCGCGGTGGTCAATGAAGAGCCGATCGCGTTCATTCAGGAGACCGGCGAGCCGACGTGGTGGACGAGGGATACACCGTTGCCGCCGCAGATCAAGCGCTTCGCCTCGCTGGACGAGGTGGGCGGCGCGGTCTTCGGCGCGTATCTGGTCGTCAGTGACCGCGTGCTCGACCTGCCGCCGCCCGTCGCGTCACGGTGCGTGATCTATCGCCCCAAGAGCCTGGTGCTTGGGATGGGGTGCGATCGGGGCGCGAGCTTCGAGGAGGTCGACGGGCTCGTCAAAGAGACGCTGGCGCGGCATGGCCTGGCGATTGCGAGCGTGAAGACCCTGGCGACGATCGAGCAGAAGCGGGATGAGCCGGCCTTGCTCCGCCTGTGCGAGACATATCGCTGGGAGTTCAAGGTCTATACCAGGGACGAGTTGGCGAACGTTCAGGCGGTGGAGAATCCATCCGAGACGGTGCGCAAATGGGTCGGCGTGCCCAGCGTGTCGGAGGCCGCATCGCTGGTCTACGCGCGGGGGGACCGGCTGTTGGTGCCCAAGGTCAAATCGATCAAGGCGACGCTGGCGATCAGCCGAATCGTCTTCGGAGAGGGACAAGGAGGGACACGATGACGCAAGGCACATTGTCACTGGTTGGCTTCGGGCCCGGCCACGGCGAGCATTTGACGATTCGCGCCCGCGAGGCGATTCGCGAGGCCGAGGTGGTCGTCGGCTATAGGACGTACATCGACCTGGTGGCTGATCTCCTGGACGGCAAGGAGGTCGTCTCCACCGGGATGACCGAGGAGATCGAGCGCGCGCGGGCGGCGGTGGAGGCGGCGCGCGCGGGACGCAAGGTCGCCGTCGTCTCCAGCGGCGATGTGGGGATCTACGGCATGGCGGGCCTGGTGTTCGAGGTCCTGCGCGAGACGGGGTGGGAGACGGGGCGCGATTTCCCGGTGGAGGTGGTGCCGGGCGTCACCGCGTTGTCCTCGGTGGCGGCGCGGATCGGCGCACCGCTGACCCATGACTTCGCCGCGGTCAGCTTGAGCGATCTGCTCACGCCGTGGGAGGTCATCGAACGGCGGTTGGATGCGGCGGGGCGGGGAGACTTCGTGGTCGCGCTCTACAATCCGCAGAGCAAGCGGCGGACGTGGCAACTGGGTCGCGCGCAGGAGATTCTCTTGCAGTACCGGGCGCCGACCACGCCGATCGCGGTGGTGAAAAGCGCGTACCGCGAGGGGGAACGCATTGTGCTCTCGACCCTGGAGCACATGAAAGACGCGGAAGTCGGAATGCTGACCACGATCCTGATCGGCAATTCGAACACCACGCGCTTTGGCGACTATCTTGTGACCCCGCGGGGCTACACCAATAAATACGACATCGAGTCGGGCGATCTGCTCTATCAAGAGGTCGATCGGCCGGGCATCTCGCTCGCGCGCCCGGCGGGGTGGACGCCGGGAACGGATCCTTGCGCGGGGCGGCGGGACGGCACGCCATGACTTCAACCCAAACCTGGCCCGTCTCCATTGTAGGGGCCGGGCCCGGCGATCCCGAATTGATGACGGTCAAAAGTGTGCGCCTGTTGCAAGAAGCGGACGTGGTCGTGTATGCGGGGTCGTTGCTCAGTCCCGAGGTGCTCGCGCTCCTGCGCCCCGAGACCCTTCGCTACGACAGCGCCGTCATGGTGCTCGAAGAGATCGTGGAGACCATGGTCAACGCCGCGAAGTCCGGTAAGCGCGTGGTTCGGCTCGCATCGGGCGACCCCGGGATCTTCGGGGCGTTGGGGGAAATGGCCCAACCCTTGATCGCCTCGGGTCTCGACGTGGAGATCGTCCCCGGGGTGAGTTCATTTCTCGCGGCTGCGGCTACGCTGGGTCGCGAGTTGACCGTGCCTGAGGCGGTGCAGACCGTGATCCTGACGCGGGCCGAAGGGCGCACGCCGATGCCGGAGACCGAACGGCTCAGCGAGCTGGCTCGACACCGGGCCACGCTGATCCTCTTTCTTTCCGCCAATCTAGTTAAGCAGGTCCAGGCTGACCTATTGACGGGCTACACCGCCGACACGCCGATCGCAGTGGTCTATCGTGCCAGTTGGCCGGACGAGCGCGTCGTGACGGGCGTGCTCTCGGACCTCGTGACGATCGTGCGCCAAGCCGGGATCACCAAGACCGCGCTGATATTCATCGGTCGCTTCTTGAACGTCCAGGGTACGCGATCGCGTCTCTACGATGCCGCGTTCTCGCACGGCTATCGAAAAGCCGTAGCACCGTCCGAAGCGAAACCTTCGTGAAGTTGCCCCGGTTAATCGTTGCCGGCACGCATAGCGGCGTGGGCAAAACCACGGTCATGCTGGCCCTGACGCTCGCGTTGCGGGACAGCAAACTGCCCATTCAGCCGTTCAAAGTTGGCCCGGATTATCTCGATCCGACCCACCACACTGTGGCTGCGGCGCGACCGTGCAGAAATCTGGATGGGTGGATGATGGGCGAGGCCGTGGTCAAACAATCGCTCGCGCGCGCCTCGGCGGGTGCGTCGCTGGCGATCATCGAAGGCGTGATGGGCCTCTATGATGGTGCGTGGGTGGGGAGCGAGATCGGCAGCACGGCGCAGATGGCCAAGTGGCTTGGGGCACCGGTCATCCTGGTCATCGACGCGTCGGGCATGGCGACGACCGCGGCGGCGTTGGCGCTGGGGTGCGTTCGCTACGATTCGGAAGTGCCGTGGGCCGGCGTGATCTTCAACCGGGTTGGGAGTGAGCGCCACCTGGCCTGGCTGCGCGAGGCGGTGGAACGCACGACGCCGCTGAAGGTGTTGGGCGGCCTGCCGGTAGACCCGGGAATCGTCATCCCCGAACGGCATCTCGGTCTGGTGGGCGCTGATCGCTCAATCATGACGCCAGGTCTGAACGAGCGGCTCGTCGAGCTCGCGCGCCGATGGTTCGATCTCCGGACCATTCTTCATTTGGCGGGAGACGCTCCACCGCTTGACGAGTCACCGATCATGAAGAGCGAACGTCCGCACCATTGCCGGATCGGCGTGGCGCGCGACGAGGCGTTCTCCTTTTATTATCTCGACAATCTCGAATTGTTGGAAGCCGGGGGAGCGGAACTCGTCCCATTCTCCCCCTTGCACGATGAGGCGCTTCCTCCGGACCTTGACGGCCTCTATCTTGGAGGCGGTTATCCCGAACTTCACGCCGAAGCGCTTTCGGCCGGTGAGCTGATGCGCGAGGCTATCACACAATTCGTTCGACGCGGTGGTTCGGTCTACGCCGAATGTGGAGGCCTCATGTACCTCAGCCAAACGTTACATACGTTGGACGGTACCCGCCATCGAATGGTCGGCCTCCTGCCTGGAGAAGTCCGCATGCTCCCGAGGCGCAAGGCGCTGGGTTATCGTGAGGTGGAAGCCGTGGCCGACCTGCCCATTCTCACCAAGGGTGAACGTGCGCGTGGGCACGAATTCCACTACTCGGAATGGATCGATGAGCCGGAGCCGACCGGGGAGTGGTCGCGCCCGTATCGCCTGCTCGATAAAGCCGGTCGGGTGATAGGGCGGGAGGGCTGGCACTCGCGAAACGTCGTCGCCAGCTATGTCCATCTCCACTTCGGATCCAACCCCACGATAGTCAAGCGATGGTGCGACGCGCCGTCAATCACTCATGATGGAAAAAAACAATGAAAGTGATCTATCTAAGACATGGGCAGAAAAACCTGCTGATTATGAGCTATTCAGCAAGATTTTCTGCCTCGTCCTTCGTCCTTGCAGTGGCGTACAATTTGTCGTTCAAGAAGTTGATATTACATCAGAAAAAGACTTCATCTGAGATCGGACCAGTCGGCCCACTAGACAGTTTCGTGTCGACCGGATGAGTGAAGTGGTAGCAAACTGGTAGCGGCTAGACTGATGAGGGATTTCTGGGGTGAGAGCTGAGTGCGGCTAACTACAGGAAAATATGGGGAGAAAATGGTGGAGGGTACCGGGATCGAACCGGTGACCTGCTGATTGCGAACCAGCCGCTCTCCCAACTGAGCTAACCCCCCACGTCAACGGCGGCGCGACGGATCATAGCAAAACTTACGCGGCGGCGCAACGACCGGGGTTATTCGGTTGTGGGGTGTCCTTCGGGCAAACCGTAGCGCTCGTCCACGCCGCCCTCGGGACCCAGATCTTTGTGCGGGCTCATCTCCGCGCACTCGGCGGCCTTCTTGCCCAGGGCTTCGAGCCGTTCCTTCATGGGGATCTCGCTGTTATGGGCGAGCCGGAAGTACTCCACCTGGCAGTAGAGGTATGGTTGATCCACGCCGGCCAGGGCTTGTCGGACCACGGTGAGCGCTTGCTCCAAGGGGATGCGTCGGTTTTTCTCCGGGCGGTAGAACCCGTCGAGCTGCTCGACGAGTTGCGCGTAGGTCACGTCCGCAAAGGCCTTGTCGCTCTCGCGCAGCGCGTCCAAGACCGGTTCGATCTGACTGCGCGCTTCCTCCGGCAGTTGCGCGGCGGTGTCGTTCGCCAGCGCGCCCCAGCGCGTCGCTTGCTCGTCGCGTCCGGCCAGATAGCCGGCGACATACCCGAGTCGAAAGGATTCCGGCGCGGCCAACCACCATTGGCCGTCGCGCGGACCGGCCCACGCGGCGTGGGCGGCGCCCAATACCAGGACGAACGCGACGAGAGCTCGGATCATCGGCGACGACGGGAGCGCCACAAACCCAGATACCGATTGAGGAAGTGCCGGCGCGGCAAAAATGGGATCATGGGCAATTTCCGGCTGCCCAGGCGGTTGAGCGCAGCGAGGAGGCGGGGATCGTCGTCGATCTCAAGGCCGTGTTGAAACGCGGTGATCGCTTCCGGTTTCTTCTTGAGGAATAGGTACGCTTTGCCCAGGTTCCAATAAAAATCGGGGCGCGCCTCAGCCTCATGGACGGCGCGTTTGCAGTATCGGAGCCCGCGGTCCGCGTCGCGTCGAAGCGCCACCAGGCAGAGGCCGTAGTACGACAACAAGACCGGCGGGACGTGTTTGTCGCTCCGATCGCCGTACTTGAGGGCCGCTTGTTTGAGCGCGCGGTTTGCGTCCTCGAAGCGTCCCTCTCGAACATAGAGGATCCCGAGTTCGAGATATTCCTCGGGCCGCAACTCGTTCCCCGCGGTGTGTGCGTCCATGGGCTCTTACAATACCACCGATGCGGGCGGCGCGATTCGAACCCGGCGGCCGTCCAGACTGAGGCGTCCTTCGGCGTACAACTGGAGCGCTTCCGGCAGCAGGCGGTGCTCCTCCGCGAGAATCCGCTCCGCGAGCACGGCCTCGGTGTCGTCATCCCGGACCGGTACCGCGGCTTGGAGGATGATGGCTCCGTTGTCCAAGCCTTCGGTTACAAAATGGATGGTACAGCCCGCAAGTTTCACGCCGTAGTCGACCGCTTGGCGCTGCGCGTGCAGGCCCGGGAACGCGGGCAGCAACGACGGGTGCACGTTGATGATCCGATCGGGGAATGCCTCCAGCAGGGCGCGCGTGATGAGCCGCATGTACCCGGCCAGCGCGACCAATTCCACGCCCGCGCCGCGCAGCAGGTCGGCTGCCGCGACATCGTGCGCTTCGCGGTTCGGGAACGCTTTCGGGTTCAAGTACCGCGCGGGCACGCCGGCCGCGCGCGCGCGATCCAAGGCGGCCGCGTCCTCGCGATCACTAATCACCAGCGCGACCTGGGCGTCGAGCCGTCCGGCCGCGATCGCGTCGAGGATCGACTGGAGATTGCTCCCGCGACCGGAGGCCATCACGCCGAGGGTGATCGTTTTTTTAGGCATACCGTACGGAAGGCTCGCCGGGTTCGATGCGGCCGATCAGGAACGCGCGCTCGCCGAACGCCTCGGCCGCGGTGCGCACCGCCTGCGCGGCGTCGGCCGCGACTACGAGCGTCAACCCGATGCCCATATTGAAGGTGCGCCGCATCTCCTCGTCCGCGAGTTCGCCGCGCGATTGGAGCACCTGAAAGATGGGCGGCGGCGTCCACGCGCGCGGGTCGATCACCGCGGCGCACCCGGGCGGCAGCACCCGAGGCAGATTTTCCGTGATCCCGCCGCCCGTGATGTGCGCGATGCCCTTGAGGGAATGAGTCTGCGCCAGACTCAGCACGGTTTTGGCGTAAATACGCGTCGGGGTCAACAACACGGGGCCCAATGCGCCGCCCAACTCGGGCAGACGATCGTCCACCGCGAGCCCCTCGACGTCGAACAGGAGTTTTCGCACCAGGGAGTACCCGTTGCTGTGCAGGCCGCTCGAGGCGAGGCCGATGATCGCGTCGCCGGGAATGATGGACCGGCCGTCGATGATCCGGGGGCGATCCACCACGCCCACCGCGAATCCAGCCAGATCGTATTCCCCATCGGCATACATCGACGGCATCTCCGCGGTTTCCCCGCCGATGAGCGCGCACCCGGCCTGCCGGCACCCGTCCGCGATGCCGCCGATCACGTCGCGGGCTTCTTCGGGATGGAGCTTGCCGGTGGCGAAGTAATCCAGGAAAAACAAGGGTTCGGCCCCGCACACCACGATGTCGTTCACGCACATGGCCACCAGGTCGATCCCGATGGTGTCGTGGCGGCGCATCAATTGGGCGATCTTGAGTTTGGTCCCCACGCCGTCGGTGCCGGAGACCAGCACGGGTTCGCGGTATTTGGCGCTGTCGAACCGGAAGAGTCCGGCGAATCCGCCCAGGTCCGTGAGCACCTCGGGGCGGAACGTGGCCTTGACCAGGGGCTTAATGAGTTCGACCACGCGATCGCCGGCGTCGATGTCTACGCCGGCACTACGGTAGGTTTCCTTGGCCACAGCAGGCAGTCCGATCCCGGGTGATGATACAAAAAGGCCGGGCAAAGAGCAATTTGTCGTGCGACCCCATGTCGCCATGCCCCTACGGATTCGCGGTGATTGACACCATTACCGCTAGCCTTTAAGATCGCCTCCCTATGCGCCTAGAAAAGCGAACCGTGTTCATCACCGGCGGGGCCAGGCGTATCGGCAGCCACTTGGCGCGCGCGGTGGCGCGGCGCGGGGCCAATTTGGTGATCAACTACCGGTATTCCAACGCGGATGCGCAGGGCGTGGTCCAGGAACTGCGGCGTGTGGGCGTGGACGCGTTGGCCGTGCCGGGCGACGTGTCCAACGCCGCCGACGTGCAGCGTATGGTGGCGAGCGCGATCGAGCGGTTCGGCCGGATCGACGTGCTCATCAACAACGCAGCGGTGTATTTCAAGACCCCGTTCGCCCAACTGACCGAGAGCGAGTGGGACCTCACAGTCGATATCAATCTCAAAGGCAGCTTTCTCTGCGCCAAGGCCGTGGCCGGCCACATGCTCGCGCGGGGCGAGGGCAAGATCATCAACTTCGCGGACTGGGCCGGGATGCGGCCGTACCCCGAGTATTTGCCGTACTGCGTGTCCAAGGCTGGGGTGATCGCGCTGACCCAATCGCTCGCGCAGGAACTCGCGCCCGCCATTCAGGTCAACTGCATCGCGCCGGGCCCGATCCTCATGCCGGAAGACATGGACGAAGACGAGCGCCAGCGGGTGGTGCGCGCAACCCCGCTTCAGCGCATCGGATCGCCGGAGGACATTGTGCAGGCCGTGCTGTTTTTGATCGAAGGGACCGATTTTGCAACTGGCGGGACGTATCTCATTGATGGCGGGCGCTTTGTTGCGTCATAGAAGCACGAGGTAAATCCGTGTACCGAGTCACCAAGCGATTGACGTTTTGTTACGGCCATCGACTGATGGACTACGACGGCAAGTGCCGCGTGCCCCACGGGCACAACGGCGCGGTGGAGATCGAATTGGAGGCCGAAGCCCTCGACCATCGGGGCATGGTCTACGATTTTTCCGAAATCAAGTCTGCGGTGCAAGTCTGGTTGGACCGCGAGATCGATCATCGCATGCTGCTTCGCAAGGATGATCCCCTGGTCGAGGCCTTGCGCGGTATGGGCGAACCGTTGGTCGTGATGGATGAAAACCCCACGGCCGAAGCGATCGCGAAGTTGATCTACGAGTTCGCGGAGTCCCGCGGATTCCCGCTCACGCAGGTTCGGCTGTGGGAGACCGAAACGTCGTACGCCACGTACGAACGGCCGCGTAGCCCAAGGGCCGGATGATCGCGCGGCGTCGCCCGATCCAATAGTCCTCCGTGGGGCGACGGGCCGGGAAAATCGGCGTGCTCACCAGCGGCGGGGTGGAGAGCGCCGCGCTCATTACTTGGGCGTTGGGGCGTTTTAGCCGCGTCACCCCGTTATACGTGCGGGCCGGCCTTCGGTGGGAATCGGTCGAGCGCCGATGGTTGGGCCGGCTCGTGACGCACCTCGCGTCCGCGCGGCTCGATGCGCCGGTGGTGCTGGATGTGCCGGTTGCTGATTTGTACGGCCGGCACTGGAGCCTGACGGGCCGCAACGTGCCCGACGCCGACAGCCTCGATCCCGCCGTGTATCTTCCGGGGCGTAACCTCTTATTGCTGAGCAAAGCCGCGGTGTACGCCGCGCTCCACGATCTGGACGCGCTCGCGGTGGGGCCGCTCATGGACAACCCGTTTCCGGACGCCACACCGGAGTTCTTCGATGCGATGAGCGTCGCGATCCAGCAGGGCCTGAGCGCGTCAATCCCGATCAACACGCCCTTTCGCGCGCTCCACAAAACCGACGTGATCGCGCAATACCGCCATCTGCCGTGGGGCCTGACGTACTCCTGCATCCGGCCGGTCGGCCTCAGGCATTGCGGCCGGTGCAACAAGTGCGCGGAGCGACGCAAGGCGTTCGCGGAGGCGGGGGTGGAGGATACGACGCGCTACGCACGCGCATAGCGCATCACGCGAGCATCCCAAGCTGCCGCGTCGTCATTCCCGCGCTCAAGATCGCCGGCCTCGCAGCGCTGCCAGCGCCGCGGTCACCTCCCGCCCCTTCGTGTCGATCACATCCAACAGTTCTTCCGGCGTGCGGGTATCTTCGGTGCTCTTGGCATAGGGGTTCACGGCCTTGATGTCGTAATTTTTCTCTTCAATCGCTTTCCGCGAGACGGTCCAACTGCGCTCGCTGTCTCCTCGTGTCGGCAGCAGGCGGAAGAAGTCCTCAAATTTCTCCAGTGTAAGCGGGGTCTTCTTGCCGACCTTGATATCGGAGAGATCGTAGTACCAGATCTGCTCGGTCGGCTTGCCCTTGGTGAAAAACAACAGATTCGTCTTCACCCCTGCCCCCGCGGCCGTGAACACGCCGCCCGGCAGGCTCACGATGCACCACAGGTCGCAGTCATCCAGCAGTTTGCGTTTGGTCTGCACGAACGCAGTCTCGTTGGTGCGAAACAAGACGCCTTCGTCGAGCACGATCCCGCAGCGGCCGCCCGGCTTGAGGCTGTCGATTACGTGTTGGAGAAACAGCACCTGGGTCGCGCCGGTCTTGTAGGCAAAGCGCGTCTGCGCGTCCTTGCCTTCTTTGCCGCCGAACGGCGGATTCATCAGCACCACGTCATAGAGCGCGGGCGCGCCCGTGAACAAACCGCCGTAGGTCTCGGCGCCAGTCAGCACGTTCCCGTGCCAGATGTGCGGCTCGTCGATGTTGTGCAGCACCAGGTTCGCGAGGCCGATGGGGTAGATCGCGTTGTCTTTCTCGCGGCCGTAAAACGTGTGCCGCTTGAGCGTCTCCAACTGATCGGCTGACTTGATGTTCGCGTGCTTAGGCCCTGCCATATGTTCGAACGCCTGCGCCAGAAAGCCGCCGGTTCCGCAGCCGGGGTCGTACACCGTTTCCCCGATCTCGGGATCGATCACCCGCACCATGGCCCGGATGATCTCGCGCGGGGTGAAGAACTGCCCGCCGTCATTGCCCTTCTCGCCCATCTTGAGGAGCAAACCTTCGTAGATTTGGGAGAGCGTGAACACGTGCGTGGGGTCCACAGTCTCCGCGCTGATCTCGTGAACCTTGTCCAGCACGTCGAGCAAATTGCGCTCGGTATCGATGCGCGTTCGCTCCACCCCGGAGAAAATCTCGCTCAAGACCTTCTGCCGCGGCGTGGCGTTGGGACGCTCGCGGAGTTTCTTGAGATGGGGAATCAACTCGCCATTAACGAATCCGAAGAACGCACCCATCGCACCGGCCTGCAGCTCTTTGCGCGTTGGCCCCTCGGGCGCCGCCCAGTCCTGCCAGCGATACGGTTTACGGAGCGACGGCAGAAAGTCCGCGCCCACGGCCTCGGCCGCTTCAGCCTCGTGCATCTCGCGCTCATCCAGAATCCGCAGAAACAGAATCCACGTCAGTTCCGGCACGTACTGCAACGCCCCGGCGCAATTCGACCGGCGCATGATGTCGCAAATACTCTTGATCGCGCCGTTGACGGACTGCTGCGTGGCGAGGCGTTTGCCGTTACCGGATGTCTTGCCGACCCCGCGCGGCATCAGACGGTCTCCGGGCTGCTGAGCCGGGCCGGTTCTTCAAGAATGCTCAATAGAGTGGTCGCACAATACACGCGATCGCGTTTAGCCTGGCTGACTTCTTTCACGACCGACAGCTTCTCCAGTCTGTTGACGGCGCGCTGGGCCGTGGTGAAGGCCACCTTCAGCTTCTTCGCCGCGCCGTTGACCGTAATGTAGGGATTCGCGGCGAGGAGATCGACCAGTGCCATGGGTACTCTCGAAGAAGCGCCGGCCACCGCTGTCCGCCATTTTGTCAGCAGCCCGTTGATGCGTTCGGCCCGCCCTAACGCGTCCTCAGACTGGCGCGCTACACCGTTGAGGAAATAAACGAGCCAGGGCAACCAGTCCCCCCGTTCGCTGATGCCGCGCAAACCGCCGTAATAGTCGGATCGCGTGGCCTCAAAAAACGCGCTCAAATACAACAGCGGCGTCGGGAGGACTTCGCGTTCGACGAGGAACAGCGTGATGACCAGTCGCCCCACACGGCCGTTCCCGTCCAAGAATGGGTGAATCGCTTCGAATTGATAGTGCGCCAGCGCCACCTGCACCAACGGCGGCAGCGACCGATCGTGAAGAAATGTTTCCCATGCGCCGAGACACGTCATCAGCTCGGACGGCGGCGGAGGAATATAGATCGCGTCCGCCAATGTGGACCCAGGCCTGCCGATCCAGTTTTGCGAACGCCGAAACTCTCCCGGCGTCAGATGTGCGCCACGCACGCCGGTCAGAAGTTTTTCGTGGATTTCACGGGTCAAGCGAAGCGACAGCGGAAGCGTGGCCAGTCGCTTGACCCCGTACTCCAGTGCGGTGACGTAATTGCTTACCTCGCGAAGATCGGTCGGGCTGCGATCCACCACGGCGCCGGCCTCCGCGGCCAACAACTCGCCCAATGTAGCCTGCGTGCCTTCGATACGGCTGGAAAGGACGGCCTCCCTCCTGACGAACGGACGGATAAGCAAATGCGGGTTGGGCAACCGGCCCCCTTCGCCCGCCAATCGACCGATCAAACGATCCGCGTCGGAGAGCGCCCGCACCAACTCCGGGGTCCAGGCTAGGGCCGGAGGGAGTGGGTTCGGCACAAAGGCGGTATAGCCCTCCGGACACCGCAGCCGTCGCCCGGGCATCTGAGCCGGAGTGGTCATCAGCACATGTCCTTATTAGCGGGAGTGAAAATAGCGGACGCTACTATTTGCGAAAGTATGGCGAATCGAAAATAGTGAGTCAAGGAGAATATGCTTTGTAAAAAAGCCCCCGAATACTTTCAAAGGTGCGCTGGCTTTGAAAAATCCCTTTCAAACCCGCCAGACGTCCCCGTCAGTCCAGCTACGTCAAGTTGAAAACAGACGCTCACAGCTCGCCGTTGAACGCCCGACGGAGCAGGGCGGCGGGCAACGCGTTGATCGTGGCGAGTTGAGCTTCGAGCGCCTGACGGGTTCGCTCGGCATCGGCCATCTGCTCGGAGAGACGCGCGGCGATGCGTTGTTGTTCGGCGAGTGGTGGGGCCATCAACGGGAAACCGGCTAACACCTTCTGGTTGATGGTGGCGATTCCGGTCGTCTGCTTCGCGTGCGCCAAGAAGTACGCCTTACCATACGCTGATCCGATTTGGGCAGACACAAACTGAGGGAAAAACTGATTGGCGTCAAACCTGACTCGGAAAATATGATTCTGATGGATGCATTCAGGAATCTGTTCTTCCCAAAACGTACCGCGCCCCAGCTTGTCCGGGTCACCGCCTTCAGTGAGGAGGAGGTCTCCGAACTTCAAGCGTAGCTTGTTAATCTCCGCCTCCGTGGCCTCAATCCGATAAACGTCAGATAAGAGAAGATGGCCGTCTTTCACATTGGCAACGCGTAGGTACGGCACAGCGCGTGTTTCGACCCCACGTATCTTTCGTCCCAGCGTTACACCGGACACGATCTCTCCGACCTCGCCTAACGGCTTGATTGGCCACTGCTTCGCTTCGGTGCTGTTGAAGACGGCCCGGAGGTAGGCGGCGGGGAGAGCTTTGGCGGCCTCCAATTGCGCCTTGGCAGCGATCCGCGCCCGCTCCACCGCCGCCATCTGCTCATTTAGAATCGCCGCGATCCGCTTCTGCTCATTGAGTGCAGGGAGTAGGATTTGAAAACTCTCAACTTGTGACTTAGAAACCTCAGCAAACGTAGAACCGCTCCCCATCGTCTTGAGCAACGGCACGGCATTCTTTAGTGCGAAATAAATGAACTGTGAATCCACGTCTGTTCCAGGAACAAAGCTCTTGCAGCCCTGGTTGGTGCACAGCGGAAGCATAGCTATCCCAAGATGACCAATAGGAGCACGACTCGAAAGAACTACTGAACCAGGAGGAACTACTTCGGCACCGCAACTTTCGTGCCCAGACGGGGTGATTCTTCTCGCTGAGCTGGCAATCTGCCTTCCGTTCAATCTGCCGAGGTCCGTAGGCGTGATCCAGGTGATATCGCCGTCCCAGAACTCATTGACATGGGACTTTGGTGTTGAACCACTGACCACGCGACATACTTCCCCCAAGCGCACCAACCTCCATCCCCTCGGAAAGCGCTTCCTCACTTGTGGGCTATCGACTTCAGTATTCGTCATGCCGCAAACATCCGCTCTTTGGTTTCTTTCAACACTTCGGCGGGTTTGCCTAGCGTCTTGAGGGCAGCCAAACCGCCGGCATTGACGACTTCCGGCGTTTCAAAGACCTGCGGGTTCTCCAGTCCGTCTGTGCCGGCGCGGCCGAATTGCGCAGCGAGAGCTTTGAGCGTGGCCGCGGTTTTCTGGGAGAGGTTTGCGAGCCAGTCTGCGTGTTTGTAGCCGAAGGCGTCTACACGTTCCGTTCGCGTGCGCGGGTTCATGCCGTAGCCCAGTTCGGCCAGCACGTCGTAGAGGTCGTAGTCGGTCATATCTTCCAAGGATTGGATCAGGCGCGGCGAGCGGCCCGCGTCCGGTAGGTTGCCGAGCAACACTTTGCGCTCTGCCGGGGTGATCCACCGAGAGCGGAACTGCTCCAGTGTGGGCGCTTCTTCCACCAGTTTGGCGGCCAGACGCGCCTTGTACTCTTCCACAGTTACGGGCATGGCCTGGCCGTCCACCTGCGTCACGATATAGCGGCCCGCGTCCGACACGCGCACGTCGAAGCCTTCGACCTGGATCGTGGGCTCTGGCGGCTGCGGCGGTTCCGGTCCGACTCCGCGCTCTCTCGGCGGACGGGCCTTGGTGATGAAGTCTTCGCCGAACAGGCGCGTGGCGTCGGTGTAGTCGTACACGCGGAACATGAGCTTGCCGGTGGGCGCGTCCAGGCGCGTGCCGCGACCCACCATTTGATAGAACGCGATGGGCGAGCGCACGTACTTGAAGAACACGATGTTGCGAACCACCGGCACGTCCACGCCCGTGGTCAACAGATCCACCGTGGTGGCGATGAAATGGTGGCGCGACCCGCCGCGCAGGTCCGCGATGTAGTCCGCGCCCCCCACCGAGGCCGTGCACTTGAATGCGTAGGACTCCAGGCGCGGCCTGTTGTTCTTGGCGCACCAGTCCGCGTACAGGTTGTTCATGGCCGCGGCCACGTCGTCCGCGTGCCGGTCGCGACGGCAGAAGATGATGGTCTTTTGTTCCGGCCCACCTGTGGCGACGAGATGGTTGAATAGGTCCCGTGTCATGGCCGCGACCCGCTCAGGCATCAGCAGCTTGTCTTCGAGCGAATGCGGATCATAGTGCTCCCGCGCGCTATCGCTGGTGATCTCATGTCCGGTCATGGCATCGGTGAGCGTCTTGCCCGCCAAATCTTTCCGAGTCACGCCGCGTTCCCGTTCATTCGCCTCCTTGTTGTCATGGAACAAATCGAAACGATGGATCTCACACGCGGCCAGGTATCCATCGTCGATGCCCTGGCTCATGTCGTATTCGTAGACCGGCTCGCCGAAGTGCTGGAGATTGTCGGCCGTGATCTGCGCGTCGGCCTGGGCTTCTTTGGTCTTTTCGGTAATCTTGAGTTGTCGCGGCGTGGCGGTGAGACCGATCTGCACGGCCTTCGGATTGCGCGTGAGCACTTGCGACCATTTGCCCCAGGCCGAGCGATGGCACTCGTCGATGATGATGTGGGTGAAATAGTTCTCCGGGTAGTGGGTGGTCAGGAAGTTCGCGGTGCCGTCCTCGGAGTCCACGTCCAGGGTCTGGTAGGTGGCGATATGGATGCGCGCGTTGCGGGCGTTGTTGGTGCCGTCGGACTGTTGAAACACCGCGGCAGCGTCGCTGCCGAACACGTTTTGAAACGCACCGATGCCTTGCCCTCGCAACTCGTCGCGGTCGCACAAGAACAACGCCCGCTTGAGTTGCCCGGCATCCGCAATGCGCTTGAGGAGATTGACGGCAATGAACGTCTTGCCCGAGCCAGTGGCCAGCGATAACAGCGCGCGCGGAGATTTGCCGGTCGTTTCGCAACGCGCGATCTGTTCCAACACGGCGCGGATGGCCGCGTCTTGATAGTATCGGCGCGTGGCTTCGCCGCCCGGATAGCGGACCAGCAACGGCTTGGCGGCTTCGTCCGCGAGGCTGAACCCGATGGCGGCTTCGTAGCGGGCCCGGAGATCCGCGGGACTGGGGAAGCTCTCCAGCGGGCGCGGCGCCGTGGTCTTGCCCGAGGCGCGATCGTATTCAACGAACAGATGGCCGTTGCTGGAGAACACGAATTGGACGTTAAGACGTTTGCAGGCCGCGTAGGTCTTCGCTTGTTCCAACCCGTGCGTGGGAGGTTTGTCTTCGGCCTTGGCTTCGATGAGCGCCACGGCCACGGGTTGCGTATCGGGATTGACCTTGATCCGCAACACATAGTCCACCCGGCCTTTAGATTGTTTACGCGGCTTGCCGTCGATGATCTCGATCGCGCCGGCGGTCTCCTCGCGGCGAATCAGGTCCTCGGTCCAGCCGCGCGTATGGAGCGCCGGATCGATCAGCTTCGCTCGGGTATCCGCCTCGCCTAACCCCATGAATTCGGCCTCAGCAATACGGAATCGGAATGGGTGATACGCAGGCGACCGCAGACCAGCGTCAGCCCCCTCATATTTAAAAGTAGAGGCCCAGCTTAGCCCGTTGCGGGCTCAGGGGTCAAGAAACGTTTCGTGGATGGGACTTGGATTCAGGGCTCTTGGCCAGGGGAAGAAGTCGGTGTGGCCTTTGAATGGTTTTTTAGGAGCCTGACACGTGTTTCAGCTTTTCCAGAGCGCTCCGTGCCGCCTGCTGTTCCGCTTCTTTTTTGCTGCGTCCCGTGCCGAGGCCGTAGACCTCGCCGCGGATGGAGAGTTCGACTTCGAATTGTTTGTGATGGTCCGGGCCGGATTCCTTGATGACGCGGTACGCGGGGAGGCCGCCGAAGTCTCGCTGGCAGAGTTCCTGGAGTTCGGTCTTGTGGTCGGCCGACTCAGGGTGGGAGAGGTTGTCGATCACGTCGGCGAACGCGGGCAAGACAATGTGGCGCGCGGCCGCGAGGCCGCCGTCGAGGTAGACCGCGGCAATGACGGCTTCCAGCGCGTCGGCCAGCAGCGACGACTTGTCGCGCCCGCCGGTCATCTCCTCGCCGCGTCCGAGCCGGAGCGCGCTTCCGAGATCGAGCGTCCTGGCGACCTGGCTCAACGCGGCCTCGCTGACGGTCTTGGCCCGCAACTTCGACAACATGCCTTCCGGCGCCTCGGGAAAGCGGGAGAGGAATAATTCGCTGATCACGAGGTCGAGGACCGCGTCGCCCAGAAATTCCAGCCGCTCGTTGTCGCGGCACGAGGGGTCGGGCGCTTCGTTCAGATAGGATTTGTGGGTGAGCGCTTCGTCGAGCAGCGTCGGGGTTTGGAACCGGTAGTTGAGTCGGTCGAGCAGGCGTTCGGTGGCCGCGGCGTCAGGCATTCGGTGCGACCGGGACGGGGAAAACGGGTTAGGGATTAAAGCGGCGGAAAACTAAACACGCGTTCACGCCCCCGAAGCCGAACGAATTGGACATGGCCGCGTCCACACGCGCGCGGCGCGCGGTGTTGGGGATGTAGTCCAGGTCACACGCCGGGTCGGGCGCGTCTAAATTGATGGTGGGCGGGAGCACTTCGCGGTGCATCGCGAGCACGGAGAAGACGGCCTCGATGCCGCCGGCCGCGCCCAAGAGATGGCCGGTCATGGATTTGGTGGAACTGATCGGGATCCGAGTGGTTGCGCCGAACACGGTTTTGATGGCCCGGGTCTCGATCGCGTCCGCCATGGTGGACGTGGCGTGCGCGTTGACGTAGCCGATCTCTTCGGGCTTGACGCCCGCGTCCGCGAGCGCGGCACGCATGCAGCGCACCGCGCCTTCGCCGTCCTCCGGCGGGGCGGTGATGTGGTAGGCGTCGGCCGACGCGCCGTAGCCCACCATCTCGGCGTAAATCTTCGCGTCGCGTTTGCGGGCCGACTCCAACGACTCCAAGACCATGATCCCGGCGCCCTCGCCGATCACGAACCCGTCGCGGTCCTTGTCGAACGGACGCGACGCGCGCTGCGGGTCGTCGTTGCGGGAGGAGAGCGCCCGTGACGCGGCGAATCCGGCCACGCCCAGCGGCGTGATCGCGGCTTCGGTCCCGCCCGCGATCATCACGTCGGCGTCGCCCCGTTGGATCAAGCGGAACGCGTCGCCGATGCAGTGGTTCCCGGTGGCGCAGGCGGTAACCGCCGCGGAATTGGGGCCCCGCGCCCCCAACAGAATCGCCAACTGTCCGGAAGCCATGTTGATGATGGACATGGGGATGAAAAACGGGGTGACTCGTTTCGGCCCCTTCTGTTGGAGGATCGTGTGCCACTCTTCGATGGCCTGCAATCCGCCGATCCCGGAGCCGATGTACACGCCCACGCGTTCCTCGCCCACCGCGTCCACCCGCAGCCCCGCGTCGGCAACGGCCATCTGGCCCGCCGCCATGGCGTAGTGGATGAACGTGTCCATTTTTTTGACTTCTTTTTTGTCGATATAGCGGGCGGGGTCGAACCCTTTGACTTCGCCCGCGATGGTCACCGGAAAGTCGGTGGTGTCGAAGCGCGTGATCCGGCCCACGCCGGATCGGCCCGCGCACAAGGCCGTCCACGTCTCTTCGACGTCGAGGCCCAGGGGGGTAATGACCCCCAATCCAGTGATGACGACGCGGCGGGTCACAATCGGTTACAACTTCTCGTTGATGTAGTCGACGGCCTGCTGCACCGTGAGGATCTTTTCGGCGTCTTCGTCCGGGATCTCGATGCCGAATTCTTCCTCGAACGCCATGACCAACTCGACGGTGTCGAGCGAGTCGGCGCCCAGATCCTCGACAAAGTTGGCCTCGGGCGTGACGTCTTCATCGTCCACGCCGAGTTGCTCCGTGATGATTTTTTTGACGCGATCCTCTGCACCCATACGATTTCTGGCCTCCTGTTGGTTTCGTGTCGTGCCTGACGACGCCGGTGAAGCCGCGGGCGATCCTGCCCGTGGTCGGCCGCCTATCCCATCCACATGCCGCCGTTGACGTGCAGCACCTGCCCCGTGACGTAGGCCGCGGCGTCCGACGCCAGAAACGCGACGGCCTGCGCAATGTCTTCCGGCGTGCCGAGCCGACCCAGCGGGATTTGGTCCCGCAGTGTCGTCTGCACGTCCTCGGGGAGCTGGTCGGTCATGGCGGTCTTGATGAAGCCCGGCGCCACCACGTTGGCGGTGATGCCGCGATTGGCGTACTCGCGCGCGATGCTCTTGGTGAATCCGATGATCGCGGCCTTGGACGCCGCGTAGTTGGCCTGGCCCGCGTTGCCCATCACGCCGACAATCGAGGCGATGCTGATGACGCGTCCCCGTCGCTGCTTGACCATCACGCCCATCGCGGCTTTGGTGCAGTGAAACGTGCCTTTGAGATTGACGTCGAGCACGCGGTCCCAATCGTCCTCTTTCATGCGGATGAGCAGGCCGTCGCGCGTGATCCCCGCGTTGTTGACCAATACGTCGAGCCGCCCGAACTCCGCCATGACGCGTTCGACCGCCGCGGACACCTCGGCGCCGCGCGTCACGTTCATGGCCACGCCCAATGCGCGACCGCCGATGGATTTGGCCGCCTCCTGGGTCTTGTCACCGTCCACGTCGCCGAGTACGACGACCGCGCCGCATGCCGCCAACTGGCGGGCGATGGACAATCCGATCCCTTGGGCCGCGCCCGTGACCACCGCGACGCGATCGGCCAACCCGGTCGCGTCGAACGTGGGGGCGTTGGCTGTCCCGTCGGTCATGGCGCCACCTCCGTTGTCAGGGTGTCGAGCGCCGCCCACACCGCCTCGACCGATTCCGGCGCGTCGGCTTGCAACGTGCGCGCGGAGCGGTCGATTTTTTTGGTCAATCCGGACAACACGCGCCCGGGCCCGATTTCTACGAAGGTTGTCACGCCTTGCGAGAGCATGAATCGAATCGAATCCTCCCAGAGCAACGGGGACGAGAGTTGCCGCACCAACGCGGGCACGATCGCGTCGGTCGACGTCAGCGGCGTGGCGTCCACATTGGTCACCACCGGAATCGCGGGCGAGGACCACGTGGCGCTCCGTAAGTCGCGTTCCAACCGGTTCGCCGCGTCCCGCATCAAGCTGCAATGCGAAGGCACGCTCACCGGCAAGGGCACGATCCGTTTGGCGCCCGCCGCGCTCGCCAGTTGCCCGGCGCGTTCGACCGCGGCGCGCGCCCCGGCGATCACGACTTGGCCGGGCGCGTTGAGGTTCGCGGGCTCCACCACGCCCGCCGTCGAGGCGTCGCGGCAGGCCGCGGCCACGGCGGCGGGCTCCAATCCCAGGACCGCGGCCATGGCGCCCTCGCCTTCCGGCACGGCTTCCTGCATGTATCGGCCCCGCTGGTGCACGAGTGTGACCGCCTGCGCAAAGGGCACGGCGCCCGAGCACACCAATGCGGTGTATTCTCCCAAGCTGTGGCCCGCGACAAACGACGGCGTCGTGGGTTTGCGCGCCAACACCCGCCACGCGGCCACGCTGGCGGTCAGCAACGCGGGCTGGGTAACGGCTGTGCGGTTCAACTCGGCTTCGGGGCCCTGGAACGACACGCGGGCCACGTCCCATCCCAACGCGTCGGCGGCTTCGGCGTACACGGCGCGGGCCTCGGCGTAGCGCTCGTGCAACAGTTGGCCCATCCCGACCGCCTGCGAGCCTTGTCCGGGAAAGAGCCATGCAATATGTGGAGAGGCCGTCACGATCAAAAAATCCGGGTCAACGGTGGCCTGATATTGCTGAAAACCAGGCGGCTTGTCAAGCGATTCGCGTTCCCGACGTCATGGCGCGGCGGCTACCAGCGCACCGCGGCGGATCCCCACGTCAATCCGGCGCCGAACGCGGCGAACAGGAGGATGTCGTCGGCGTTCACGCCGTTGCGACGGATCAACTCGTCCAGCGCGATGGGGATTGAGGCCGCGGAGGTGTTGCCTACCCGCTCGAGATTCATCACCACGCGCTCGGGGGGCAGGCCCAAGCGTGCGCCCACGGCTTCGATGATGCGCCGATTGGCTTGGTGCGGGATCAGCCACCGGACGTCCGCGATCGTGAGTCCGTTGGCCTTGAGGGCTTCCAGCGACGTCTCTTCCAGCGTGCGCACCGCGACCTTGAAGGTCTCGCTGCCCTTCATCCGGAGAAATTGCAGGCCGCGCACGAGCGTGTCTTCGGACGGGGGGTGACGCGATCCGCCGCCGGGCACGTGGATAAAGTCCCACATCGAGCCGTCGGCGTGGATGTGCGTGGACAGGACGCCGCGCTCGCCGCGCTCCGCGCGCAGGACCACGGCCCCGGCGCCGTCGCCGAACAGGATACAGGTGGCGCGATCGGTCCAGTCCGTGACGCGCGAGAGCACCTCGGCGCCCACCAACAGCACCGTGCGCGCGGCGCCGGATCGCAGGTACTGATCTGCGACCGACAATCCGTAGAGAAACCCGGTGCACGCGGCTGAGAGGTCGAACGCGAACGCCCGTTTGGCCCCGAGCCGCGCTTGCACCAGGCACGCCGTGGCCGGAAACAACATATCGGGCGTGGCGGTGGCGACCAAGACCAGGTCCAGGTCCGGCGCGTGGACCCCCGCGGCCTCCAGCGCCCGGGTCGCGGCGGCCGCCGCGAGATCGGACGTGGCTTCGGACGGGTCGGCGATGCGGCGTTCGCGGATGCCGGTGCGCTCGACGATCCATTGATCGGACGTCTCCACCAAGCGCTCGATGTCCGCGTTGGTCATCACACGCTCGGGCACGTACGAGCCCGTGCCCACGATGCGCGATCGCGTCGCGGCCGTCATCCGACGGCTCCGGGCGCGCGGTGCAGGTGCCGTTCGATGTCGTCGCGAATGTGTCGGTTCACCTGGCCCGCGACAAAGTCGCGCGCGACCAGAATCGCGTTCTTGATCGCCTTGGGCGAGGAGCGGCCGTGGCAGATGATCGACACGCCGTTGACGCCCAACAGGGGCGCGCCGCCGTACTCCGCGTAATCCACGCGGCGTCTGAAGCGGCGGAACGCGGGGCGCAACAGGAGAAAGCCCACACGGCCCAGGAGCGACGCCGTGATCTCGCGCCGCAGCACCTGCATGATGGTTTCCGCGAGGCCTTCGCTGAGTTTGAGCGCGACGTTGCCGATGAACCCGTCGCAGACCACCACGTCGGCGGTCCCGGTGTAGACGTCGCGGCCTTCCACATTGCCGATGAAGTTGATCTGCGTCTGCTTAAGCAGCTTGAACGTTTCCTTGGTCAGTTCGTTGCCTTTGGTGTCCTCTTCGCCGATGCTCAACAGGCCGACTCGGGGGGGCGCCGCGGCGAGCATGCGTTGCGCGTACACGTGGCCCATAATGGCGAATTGGACCAGATGTTGCGGCTTGGAGTCCACGTTGGCGCCCACGTCCAACAACACCGCGCGGCCGCTCTTGGTGGGGAGGATGGTGGCGATGGCCGGGCGTTCCACGCCCTGCAGGGTGCCCAACAGGAAAAACGCGGTGGCCATCGAGGCGCCGGTGTGCCCCGCGCTGACCACGGCCGAGGCCTCGCCGGATTTGACCAGTTCCGTGGCGCGCCAAATCGAGGAGTCCCGCCGCCGGCGGACGACCGAGGATGCGCTATCTTCCATGGCCACGACCGATGGGGCGTGGATGGTGCGGATGCGGGGAAATATCGGGTGTTTCGCGAGTTCGGTTCGGAGTTTGGCTTCGTCACCGACCAAGATCAACCCGACGCGCGGGTCCGCAGCCGCCAGAATCGCGCCCTCCACCACGGCCGCGGGGCCGGCGTCTCCACCCATCGCGTCGACCGCGATCGTGGTGACGGCGGTCGACGCCGACGGAGGCGGTTGCGCGCTGATGGGTGGGCTGTGTTCCGGGCTTCCGCCTGGCGACGTGTGCGAAGCCACGCGGATCGGGACGGGTTAAACCTCTTTGACCGGGATCACGTCGCGCCCGCGGTAGGTGCCGCAGGACGGACAGACCCGATGGGGGAGTTTGGGTTCCCGGCATTGCGGGCACGTGGTGAGCGTCGGAGCGCCCAACGCGTGGTGCGCGCGGCGTTTATCGCGCCGCGCACGGGAGATTTTGTGTTTTGGATTGGCCATGTTCGTCCTTACGTTACGCTGCGGGGTCCCACCCGGGGCACGCCCACTGCTGTGCGATCAACTTTCCGGGATGCGCCGGACCTTCTTGAGTATTTCCAGCCTCGGGTCGATGTCGGGTGTCGCCGGACATCCGCACGGACCCGCGTTGAGATTCTTCCTACAGCGCGGGCAGAGGCCGGCGCAACCCTCCCGGCACAACACCCGCATCGGGACCTGCAGCAGCAGTTGTTCCCGGACCAAATCCTCCATGTTCAACAATGCGCCGGGCACGAACATCACGTCCAACTCCCCTCGACCGAGGCCGCCGCTTTCTCCGGACTCGGTTCCGGTCGGCGCCGGGACTGCGTCCAGCGCGCACGGCGCGTTCACGGCCAAGGTGACGGGGGCGGCGCAGCGATCACAATCGATCCGCACCTTCCCGCGAACCGTCCCCTCGATAAAATATCGATCGTCCTGCGGGGTAATCCGAAGCGAGACCGCAACCGGCTCAAGGAGATTCACCCCCTCACCCAAGGGGTCCAGAAGGGGCGGGTCGCAGTGAAACGCCAGGGACACGCCCTCGGCCGGAATGTCAGAGAGCCGGATCGGCAATGCCTTCATGGCCGTAAACAGCGCGCTGACTATAAGAAATCACGGCGAACCTTGTCAAGCAACTGCGCGGGAGGCTCAAATACCTTCGCGCGTGATGATCTGGATCTCGTGTTCCGCGGCGCGTTTGAGCTCAGGGTCGGCTCCGGGCGTTGTTAAGAGTTGCTGGTACAGCGCCGCGGCGCGTTCCGGCATTAATGACAGGCGGAGATGTCGCCCCAGATGGTACCGCTCGCGCGCGGGGTCGTTCAACGCGGCGTATGAGCTCGCCAGACGAAGGTGCGTGGTGGGGTCCTCGGGCGCCCGCGTCACGGCGTCCTGAAAATACCGGACGGCTTCCCGATGATCGCCCGCGTCTTGCGCCAGAATGCCGAGCACGAGATAGGGGCCGGCGCTTTCGGGGGCGTCTTGTTGCGCGCGGCGCGCTTCCCGGCGCGCGTCGTCCCGGTGTTGATCCAGTAAGAGCGCCCACGCCAATTCCGCGCGCGCCGTGCCGTGACGAGGGTCCGCTGCCAGGACGGCACGAAACTCCGTGATAGCGGGAGTCACACGGTGGTTCTTTGCGAAATAGACGCCGCGAAGGTAGCGGTCGCGCGGCGTCGCGGCCTGTTCATCCGGGGGCGCGTTCAGGCTGGCTTTGAGCCGCCCCCAGTCAATAACTTCCGCGCGGGGAGCGCTGGGCGGCGGTGGGGTCCCAGCGATCATGGTTTCAACCACCCGTAGCCGATCGGATACGCCGGGGTGCGTGGTGAAGTAGGCGGGAACCAGCGGCGGATTGAACCGTTCGTAAATCTCGAGCGTGCGAAAAAATCGGGCGAGCCCGGACGGATCATATCCGGCTCGGCGCAGGAATTTCACGGCCGCGGCATCGGCCTCGTTCTCGTTGTCGCGGCTGTAGGCGAGCTTCAGGTGGTAGTCGGCGCCGAGGCCGAAGGCGAGCGCGGCGGGGTGGCCTCCGCTCAGCAACAACGCCGCGACCGTGGCGAGGTTGAGCGCGAGCACCTGGTTGCGGTTCTGAAAGAAATGATTGTAGGAGACGTGGCCCAGTTCGTGAGCCAGCACCCCCGCGAGTTCTTCTTCGTCCGAGAGTTTGGCGAGGAGGCCGGAGAAGACGAAGACGTAACCTCCCGGCACCACGAACGCGTTGGGTTGGGGCTCGTCAACGACGAAAAAATGGACGGCCTCGACGTCTTCCCCCATGGAGCGGACGAGTCGTGCGCCCGTGGCCTGGACCGGGCCGGTCACGTCCGGGTCCAGGATGAACCGAAACGTCTGTCGCGCTTCGGCGAGAAAGGCGCGACCGTACGCTTTGGACGGCGTCGGTTGGCTGGATTCAGCCTGCGACGTGTGTTCCGGTGCGGTAACGCAGCCCCATAGAACGATCGCGGCGACGGTGATCGCCGCGATGCCCCGCGTGAGCTGGCGGGGCCAAGGGAGACGACCTAACACCCGATCAGCGTACCAAAAACCGCGAACCCGCGCCAGGACGAGTTATTTACGCTTGTGGCGCATCTTTTTGCGCAGCTTCTTGTATTTGTGCTTGCGCATTTTTTTGCGGCGCTTTTTGACGACTCGTGACATACGGGTTCCTCGACCAGTTCCACAGTGTGGCGCGCATTGTAGGGCGATTGCCCGACGGAATGCAAGCCGCGTCGTGCTTGACCGTGGGTGGCGAGGTTTTTATAATGCGCCGCATGGCGAGGGGATGTCGAGTGGCGGTCGTGTTGCTGGCGGTGCTCAGCGCGTGCGCGGGCGCGCCCAAGCTGACCGAAGACGGGCGGCGGGTACAGTCCGTGGCCGGGTTCGTCGCCGACCTGAGTCGCGCCTATGAACGTCGCGACGCGGCCGCCGTCATGGCGGGTATTGCGCCGTCGTTCGCCGACCGCGATGCGCTGCAGCGCACCGTCGAGGCCGCGGCCGCCGGATTCGATGACATCGACTTGCCGGTGACGATCGAGCGAATCCATCTGGACGCCGACACCGCCACGGTGTATGTCCGATGGGACGGGCGATGGCGCGGGCCCGGACGCGACCCGGTGGTGCGGCAGGGCGCCGCTCGGTTCATCGTTCAGACGCGCGAGCGCGTCCTGCTGACGGCCGTGGTCGGCGACATGCCGTTTGCTCCGGCCGTCACGCCGTAATTCCCCCCTCGCGTGGTGCCTGCATCAACGGATGTTCTCATCGTGGGCGGCGGCGTGGCCGGCCTGCGAGCGGCCATCGCCGCCGCCAGGACTCGGCGCGTCCTCATCATCAACAAAGAACGGGGGAATAAGAGCAACAGTGCCTACGCGCAGGGCGGCATCGCGGTGGCGCTCGGCGGCCGCGAGGAGCGGGACTCGCACGTCGCGGATACGTTGCGGACCGGTCGCGGACTGTGTCGGCCGGAGGCCGTGCGGATCTTGGTCGATGAGGGCGAGCGGCGCGTGCGGGAGCTGATTCGCTGGGGCGTTCGTTTCGATCGCGACGGACGGCGGTACGCCAAGGCGCACGAGGGTGCGCACTCCCGCCGACGGATCCTGCGCGCGGGAGGTGACCGCATCGGCAAGGAAATGACCACGGTGTTGCTCCGGCTCGTTCAGTCCCACCCGCGCATCACCGCCGCGGCCGGAGTGTTCTCGGTGGATTTGTGCGTGGAGAAGGGCCGATGCGTCGGCGTGCGGGTGCTTGATCGCGGGCGTTTTCGCGTGATTCGCGCCGGCGCCGTGATTTTGGCCACCGGCGGGATCGGGCAAGCGTATTGGCGCACGACCAATCCCGCGGTCGCGACCGGCGACGGGCTGGCGATGGCGTATCGGGCGGGCGCCGTGCTCGAAGATTTGGAGTTCGTCCAGTTCCACCCGACCGCGTTGGCGGTGCCCGGCGCGCCGCCGTTTTTATTGTCGGAGGCGATGCGGGGCGAAGGCGCGATCTTGCGCAACGCGGCGGGAGAGGCGTTTATGGCGCGGTACGACGTGCGGCGCGATCTGGCCCCGCGCGACGTGGTGGCGCAGGCGATTTGGGAGGAGATGGCGCTCAGCGGGAACGATCACGTGTTTCTGGACGTCACCGCGTTGCCTCGCGCCTGGTTATGGGATCGGTTCCCCTTGATCGCCAAGACCTGCCGACGATACGGGGTGGACATCGCCGCCGCGCCGATTCCGGTGGCGCCAGCCGCGCACTTCATGATCGGCGGGATCAAGACCGACGTCCGTGGTCGAACGAGCGTGCCGGGGCTGTACGCCGTGGGCGAGGCGGCCTGTAGCGGGGTGCACGGCGCCAATCGCCTGGCCAGCAACTCGTTGCTGGAAGGACTGGTGTTCGGCGCGCGCGCGGGCTCGGCGGCCGCGCGTGCGTGCGGATTGCGCTCAGGATCAGCGGTCCACGCGGAAGTGCCGGCCCCGGTGGAGGGGGTGGACCGTGCGCGATTGGCCGCGATCCGCGAGAGCGTGCGTCGTCTGATGTGGGAGGGCGTGGGAATCGTGCGGAGCGCCGCCTCGATCCGCCGCGCGCTCGACGGCCTGCGTCGGGAGTCGTGGCTGGACGACACGATGTTTCGCTCGCGCGAGGCGATGGAAGTGAAAAATCTCCGATTGGTTGCGGCGTTGGTCGCCGGCTCGGCCCTCGAACGTCGTGGCAGTCTCGGCTGTCATTTCCGCCGGGATTCCCCGGTGAAGGGACCGGGTTGGCGGCGACACATCTCCGTGTCCCGTGAGGAATCGGTTGGTTAGAAAGAAAGGTTGCCGGTCTGTTGCGACGGCGAGTGTCGCGGGTGTTCGGTGTTCACCGCGAACAACGCGGTGCGCTCGGCTCTTCAGTCGGGGGTGTCACGACCGGTCAGCGGTAGTCGGGGGGCGGAGTCGTGGTGTAGTGCACCGCGTCGCCTGAACGTACGCGGTAGATCGCGGGTTCGGTCTCCGGCATGGTCTGCCGGTATTGCTTGTGGTAGGTGAGCACGCGTTTGACGTACGCTTTGGTGGCCTCGATTGGTGGAACGCCGTTGTGTCGCTCCACGTTCTGTTCGCCCGCGTGATACGCGGCCACTGCGAGGGCCGTGTCTCCGTTGAACCTGGTTAAGAGATAGCGGAGGTATTGTACCCCCCCGCGTACGTTTTCCTCCGGATCGAACGGGTTCCGCACGGCCAAATCCTGCGCCGTGCCCGGCATGAGCTGCATCAAACCCAGCGCGCCGGCTGACGAGACGGCCTGCGGGTCATAATCGGATTCCGCTTTGACCACGGCTCGAATGAGGGCGGGATCCATCTGATGATCGCGCGCGGTTTTGTCGATCAGCGTGTAATACCGGCTTCGGTGGACTTTCCCCGGTTTCAGCCTGGAGAATCCGACGTCGGACCGCATGGAGTACGGACGGTAACTGCCGGTCATGGGGGCATTCGCGTAGTGGATCGAGCCGTCCGGTGCGACGTACCGAAAGATCTGCGTATCGGCGGGAGCAAGACCAGGAAATCCCAGGCCGGCGATGGCGACAATAAGTCCCGCGGCAATGAACGTGCGTCCCGACATCACGGTTGGTAAACGTATCATACGGTGCTGACAGCCGTCAAAACCCGTTGATTCCGCTGTCGCCATTTCTTGACATCGATACAATCATGTTTTATAGTGACACTAAGTTTATATTTTCTAAATAAAAAGGAGCCTCCATGCGCTGGGAACCGTTTAAAGACTTGTTATCGCTGCAGGATCGCATGAACCAATTGTTCGAAGAATCCTTGGCTCGTGGTACGGCGAAACAGCCTGACGAACGTCCCGCTCACTGGAGTCCGGCGGTCGATATTTTGGAGACCGAGTCCGAGATTGTCCTCATGGCCGAAGTGCCGGGTGTGGACCTCGAGGACGTTGAGCTGCAGATCCGCGACAATGTGCTGACATTTCGGGGCGAACGTACGATCGAAAACGCGGTCAAGAAAGAACACTATTTCCGGATCGAGCGCGCGTACGGCAATTTCAGTCGTTCGTTCACGTTGCCGTCAACAATCGACCAAGAGCGCGTGGAAGCCCGGCTCAAAGACGGGATTCTTGAAGTGCGGCTGCCTAAGCGGACCCAAGGTTCCAGTCGGTCGATCACCGTGGAGGTCAAGTGATCTGATGTCCGAGGATGGGGCGCGGCCGATGTACCACATCGGCGGGGTGGCGGCGCTTGCCGGGGTGCATCCGCAGACGTTACGGATGTACGAGCGCGAGGGGTTGCTGAAGCCATCGCGCAGTAGCGGGAAGACCAGGTTGTATTCGGACCGCGACGTTGAACGGGTCAAACTGATCGTGCATCTCACGCGGGATGAGGGGATCAACCTCGCGGGCGTGGCCAAGATTCTCGAGTTGCAGGATCACGTGCAGGATGTCGCGTCCGTGATCCAAGGGTGGATGCAGGAGTGGCATGAGCGAATGACGCGTGAACTCGCCAACCGCCACGAGCGATTGCACGCGGAACCGCCCGCCTCGCGGGCGATTCCCGTATCTATTCGCCGCGGATAGGTTCGGTAGTCGCGGTCTTGATGATGGAGCGGAGGGGGGCGTGCGATGAGAGCTGATCGGTTTACGGTCAAGACCCAGGAGGCGCTGCAGGAGGCCCAACGGAGCGCGGAAAAACGGGGGCACCAGCAGCTTGATGCCGAGCACCTGGCGTTGGCGCTGGCGGGCCAGGACGACGGCGTGGTTCCGCCGTTGCTCAAAAAAATCGGCGTGGACGTGGGCCGGCTGCGGCAGGGCCTCGAACGCGCGTTGGATCGTATGCCCAAGGTCACGGGCGGCACCGGCCAGTTGTACGTCGCGCCCCGGCTCCAGGAGGCCATGAGCAAAGCGGAGCAGGAAGCCGAACGGCTCAAGGACGACTACATCAGCACCGAGCATGTCTTGATCGCATTGGTGGATGCCGGCGGGGAGATCGCGACGTTGCTCAAGGCCGCGGGCGTCACCAAGGATCGTCTGTTGGCCGCGTTGACGGAGATCCGCGGCAGCCAGCGGGTGACGGACCAGAATCCCGAAGACAAGTATCAAGCGCTCACGCGGTACAGCCGCGACCTCACGGATCTGGCGCGCAAGGGCAAGCTCGATCCGGTGATCGGCCGCGACGAGGAGATTCGCCGCGTGATCCAGGTGCTCTCGCGTCGCAGTAAGAACAACCCGGTGTTGATCGGTGAACCGGGCGTGGGCAAGACCGCGATCGCGGAAGGCCTGGCCCAACGGATCGCGCATGGGGACGTGCCCGAGGGGCTCAAAAACAAACGCGTGATGAGTCTGGATATGGGGGCCTTGATCGCGGGCGCCAAGTATCGCGGCGAGTTTGAAGATCGGCTGAAGGCCGTGCTCAAAGAGGTGTCGACGGCCGAAGGTGAAGTGATCCTGTTTATCGACGAATTGCACACGTTGGTGGGGGCGGGCGCGGCCGAGGGCGCCATGGACGCCTCCAATATGCTCAAACCCGCGCTCGCGCGCGGCGAACTGCGCTGCGTGGGCGCCACCACGCTCGACGAGTACCGCAAGCACATTGAAAAGGACGCGGCCCTGGAGCGACGGTTCCAGCCGGTACTCGTCGCGGAGCCCAGCGTGGAATCGACGATTTCGATCTTGCGCGGCCTTAAGGGTCGGTACGAACTGCACCACGGGGTGCGCATCCGCGACGCCGCGTTGGTGTCCGCGGCCGTGTTGTCGCACCGCTACATCACGGATCGTTTCCTGCCGGACAAGGCGATCGACTTAATCGACGAAGCGGCCTCCCGACTCCGAATCGAGATCGACAGTTTGCCCACGGAGTTGGACGAAGTGGAGCGGAAGATCCGGCAGTTGGAGATCGAGCGTGAAGCCGTGAAAAAAGAACATGACGACGCCTCGCGCGCGCGGCTGGAGCGGATTGAAAAAGATCTTGCGGGTCTGTCCGAGGAGAAGAGCCGTCTTACCGCGCAGTGGCAGACCGAGAAAGCCTCGATTGGGTCGCTGCGCGGGCTGAAGGCGGAGATCGAAAAGGCCATCGCGGACGCCGAGCGCGCCGAACGCGCGGGCGACCTTGGCCGCGCGGCAGAGCTGCGGTACGGCCGGCTCATCGAGCTGAATAAGAAGCTGGAGGCCGAACAACTGCGCCTCAAGGACGCGCATTCCACCACGCGCCTGCTCAAGGAAGAAGTGGATGAAGAGGACATCGCCGAGATCGTGGGCAAATGGACCGGGATTCCGGTCACGCGGTTGTTGGAAGGCGAGATCCAGAAACTCGTGCACATGGAAGAGCGCCTCCGCGAGCGCGTGGTTGGCCAAGAGGAAGCCGTGGTGGCCGTGTCCAACGCGATCCGTCGTGCGCGCTCCGGGATCGCCGACCCCAATCGCCCCATGGGCTCGTTCATCTTTCTGGGGCCGACCGGCGTGGGCAAGACCGAATTGGCCAAGACCTTGGCGCAGTTCCTGTTCGACCAGGAACAGGCGCTCACGCGAATCGACATGTCCGAGTACATGGAAAAACACGCGGTCGCACGATTGATCGGCGCGCCTCCGGGTTACGTCGGGTACGAAGAAGGCGGGCAGCTCACCGAGGCGGTGCGGCGGCGTCCGTACGCGGTGCTGCTCTTCGACGAGATCGAGAAGGCGCATGCGGACGTGTTCAACATCCTGCTGCAACTCTTAGACGACGGACGGCTTACCGACGGCCAGGGCCGCACCGTGGATTTCAAGAACACGGTGGTGATCATGACCTCGAACGCCGGTAGCCAATTTATCCAGGAACTAGGCCATGATGAAACCGCGATGCGCAATCAAGTCATGGCCGCGCTGCGTGAACAGTTCCGGCCCGAGTTCCTCAATCGTGTGGACGACATCATCATCTTCCACCCGTTGCGGGCAGACCAGATCGGCCGGATCGTGGATATCCAGCTCGCAGCCGTGGCGAAGCGCTTGGAAGAACGTCATGTCAAAGTCGAGTTGACCGACGCGGCCAAAGCCGTGCTGGCCGTGGAAGGCTACGACCCGGTCTACGGCGCGCGACCGCTCAAACGCGTGATCCAGCGCGACGTGCTGAACCCGCTGTCACTCAAACTGCTGCAAGGCGAGTTCCGCGACGGCGACGTGATCCGCGTGGATGTACATGAGGGGGGATTGAAGTTCGAGAAAGCCGGGGTCGCGCAAGCGGCATCGTAATGCAGCGGGGGCGGTCTCCCGCCCCCGTCTTGGGGATGCGCAGCGGTGCTCCGGGGCCACGTAACTGAACAACCCGCTCTGAGGGTCCTGGCTGCCACACATCGCGCACCCCCCGGAAGGACGGCGCCTGTATACCAGAATGGGACTCTCCGTCATGGGACTTTCTCAGCACCCTGCCAGACCGTCTCCGTCTGTTAGACTGAGTCGCGTTCTCCCGTTAGTGATGCTCGGGTACGCATCCCTATCCTTGACAGCCTGCCAGTTGTTGAATCCGACCGCCACTGGAAATTTGGCGACGAGTATGCTGCACGCCGATACCGGATCAGGGTTTGGAGGATTCTCACCATCTGCCGCTGTCGATGACACCGGGAATGGCCTGGCGGCGTGGATCGCGCGGGACGCCACGGGTCTGGCGCTGTTGGCAAGCTGGTATGTACCCGGAGCCGGATGGCAACAGCCGTTCATCGTGAGCTCACAAGACGCGACGGCATCAGATGTGCGACTCGCGATGGACCGCCGTGGGCATGCCATCGTCGTATGGGTGGAAGCGCGTCATGGAATCGGAGCCGTGTTCGCCACCCGCTGCGATGTGGATGTGGGATGTACGCCCGCGACGCAAATCAGCGGGCGGGGTGGAGCCGAACCCGCGCTCGCCATGGAACCCTCATCGGGCGGCGCGATGGTTTTATGGAAAGAGAAGGACAACCCACAAACGCGCCTCTGGGCCCTGCGCTACCGTCCTGACCATGGTTGGGGCGACAAGGAGGTTGTGGCGACGATGTCAGGTCCCGCCGTCAGCCCGCGTCTGGCGATAGGTGGAGCCGGTGAGGCGGCGGTTGTCTGGTCACAATGGGGCGATGATCGGTACCGCGTGGTGGCCGCGAGCGCTGGGCCCGACCACGGCTGGGAGCCAGCCACTACGCTTGATCTCGGTGTTGGAGACGCACTCCATGCGCAGGTCGCGCTCTCCGTGGACGGCAGTGCGGTTGTGGTGTGGCGCCAATTCGAAGGTTCGGATTTCCGCGTGTATGCTCGCGACCGCGATTCGACCGGTACCTGGAATCCGCCGATGGCCGTGGAACGGCAGCACGATGACTCGGTGTATCCCCAAGTCGCCATGAACCGGCTCGGTGAGGCCGTCGCGGCGTGGGTGCAGCGGCGCTGTCTCGCTCACCACTGTGACTACTCCTATGTGTGGTTGAGCCGATTTGACCGCCGGCTGGGGTGGTCCGAGCCGACACGGATGTCTTCGCGGGGCTGGGATGTTCAGGTCGCGCTCGATCATGATGGCACCGCCTACGCCGTGTGGGCCGAGCGCCGTGGCCTGCTGGGGACCCGGTCGGCCATTGTGTTGAGTCGCGATTCGAAGGAAACGGGCTGGCGGCGCACCGGCGTCCTGAACATTGGAGGTGAAAGCGGTCATCCCGCCATGGCGACGGCCAACGGGCACACGGTACTCGTGTGGGAGCGATTTCTCGGCGACCAGCGCCAGGTCTGGGGAACCAGATTTGACGCCCCGGCACAATAGTCGCGCGCTTGTTACAGTCAATGCCCCGAATCTGAATACGACTGTGGGTGATTCTGGTCAGCAGCCCCAAGCCGCTGGAGGACGCGACCCTCTGGGCTACCCGCCGTACCACCGGCACATGATGGTTGTCGGACGGTATGACTAGTCCGCCACCACTGAACTGTCGCCTCCCATCACGACCTATGCGGTAGTGGCCTCGGATATCAGCGGGGACGCCCTGACGTTTACGTAGTGGACGCCGAGTTGCGGGACGCTGTACGACCCCACGACGACCACCCACGGGACTGAAAGCACCGGCGCCGTGGTCTGGGCCCATCTCCATCTGCCGTGCGAGGCCGACCCCACCCACGTGTCTGAGAAGACCGTCAGCGTGACGGTTTCAGATGGCTATTGGGATGTGGTCTGTACGTATCCAGGCGCAGGCTCGGGGACCGGACTGCGCCGAGGCCACGACCGGGCCGCCCGCCGGGCTCAATCTGTCAGCGCTGGGGAGCGCGGTTCCGGTTCGAGCGGGTTCGGCAACGGGTGCCGACGGTGCCACTTCAAACGCTGAGCCCGTTCCGGCAACCTGATCGCCCCACGCGCGTGGGTGCTCACGGCATTCTTGTACGATCAGTGCAAAAATGCCTGGCAAATTTGCAACGATCGTGACAGTTTCCCGGGCCTCTCCATCCACCCCGCCTGGTTCGTTGCTTTTTCGCCCGCCCGACCGCTATGATTCCGCTATGCCCAAAGCCCGAACGGTGTTCGTCTGCCAGTCGTGCGGGGGGCAGCACCCCAAGTGGCTCGGCCGCTGCGCCGAGTGCGGTACGTGGAACAGTTTGGTGGAGGAGGCCGCGAGCCAGAGCGCGGCGCCGCCCGTCGGCGTCGCGGCCGGCGCGCCGATTCGCCTCATCGATGTCCCGCTGGAACCCACGGAAGCCCGTTCTCCAACCGGCATCAGCGAGCTTGACCGCGTTTTGGGCGGCGGGCTGGTGGCCGGTTCGGTCACCCTGATCGGCGGCGATCCTGGCATCGGGAAATCCACGTTGCTCCTGCAATTGGCGGATCGCTTGGCACGGTCGGGACGTCGCGTGCTCTACGTGTCGGGGGAAGAGTCTAACCAGCAGATTCGCCTCCGCGCGGAGCGCATTGGGGCCACGGGCGACGGCGTATGGCTCATGGCGGAAACGTCGTTGGATCGCACGATCGAAGCCGCCATCACCCAGACTCCGCACGCCCTCATCGTGGACTCGGTCCAGACCCTGCGCAGCGACGCCTTGGAGTCCTCTGCGGGCAGCGTGGGCCAGGTGCGCGAAGTGGCGAGCCGGCTCATGGTGTTGGCCAAGCAGACCGGAACCGCCACGTTTTTGGTCGGCCACGTGACCAAAGACGGCGCCATTGCGGGCCCGCGCGTGCTCGAGCACATTGTCGATACCGTGTTGTACTTTGAAGGCGAGAAGGGCCACCCGTATCGCATCCTGCGCACGGTGAAGAACCGGTTCGGGTCCACCCAGGAAATCGGCGTGTTCGAGATGAAGGGCTACGGTTTATCCGAGGTAGCGAATCCCTCGGAGTTGTTTCTGGCCGAACGCTCGCACGGCACGTCCGGGTCGGCGATTTTGGCGAGCGCCGAGGGCACGCGGCCCATCCTGGTCGAGTTGCAGGCGTTGGTCACGTCGCCCGCGGCCGGGACTCCGCGGCGATCCGCCAATGGGATCGAGCCCGCGCGCTTGGGCCTGCTGTTGGCGGTGCTCGAAAAACGCGTGGGCCTGGGCGTGGGCAGCCAGGACGTGTTCGTGAATGTCGCGGGCGGGTTGTCGCTCGATGAACCCGCGGCGGATTTGGCCGTGGCCTCGGCTGTGGCCTCGAGTTGGACGGATCGCGCGCTCGACCCGAAAACCGTGGTGTTCGGTGAAGTGGGCTTGGCGGGCGAGATTCGCGCAGTGCCGCAAGCCGACATTCGCCTGCGCGAGGCCGCGAACTTGGGGTTTGCGCGCTGTGTGATGCCGCGCCGCAACGCGGAGCGGGCCGAAGCCGCCGGGGTGAGCGTGATCGGGGTTGAAGACGTGCATGAAGCCCTTGAGGCGTTGGGCATCCGATGAGACTCCACGGGCCGCGAATCGGGCGGCATGCCTCCGGCACATGATGCGCCGCGGACTGGTTCTGGCCGCGGCGTGTTGTGTGGCGCTGATCGCGGGCTGCGCCGCGCACCGTCACGCGGGGGAGTCCGACGCGCTTCCCAAGCGAGAGGCCACGCTCGCGGAGATCGAACGGATCTTGGCTGACCGTGCGCGGAGCACCGGGTATCGCGCGTTGGTGACGTTCGAGGTGTCGCACGGGAATCGCTCAGGCAGCGTCAGCGGCACGGTGCGGTTCACGCCGCCGCGCACGCTCGACATACGCGGCCTGGACCCGCTGGGCCGGGATGTGTTCGCGTTGCGCGCCGAAGGGGAGTCCGTCACGCTCCAGCGGGCCGACGGCGCGCCCGCGCTCGCGAGCGCGGAGGAGATCGAGACCGCGTTGGGGCCGTGGATGGGGTCGCTGCGGGTTGCGGACGTGCTCCGGGTGGCTGGTTCGGGGCAAGGCCCGTTCGTGGACCCGCTGGATCTGCTCGCGCTGGAACGGGGGGACGACGTGTACACGGTGTATGTGTTGATGATGGATGACGGCCGAGCGCGGTTGGAGCGCAAGATCCGATTGGAACGCACGCGGTTTTTGCCGGTGAGCGAGGAGTGGTTCGATCAGGACGGGTCGTCGCGGTTACGCGTGGAGTTCGGCCGGTACCGAGAGGCGGACGGTCGGTGGCGCCCGTTTCTGGTGAGCGCCACGAACGGGGCGGGCTCGCTGCGCATCGCGTTCCATGAAATCACCGCCGAGCCGTCGTGATGCGATCGCGATGAAAGTCTTGTCGCTCGATACCTCGCTCGACACCGTGAGCGCGGCGGTCTGGGAGGGAGAGGACGCGGCGAGCCGCGGCGCGGTGGATGAGGTGCGGTTCGCCGAGCGCGGCGCGGCCTCGCGCGACTTGTTGCCCGCGATCCACCGACTGCTCGCCGGTCGCGGGTGGAGCGTGGCGCAACTGGACGGCGTGATCGTCACGATCGGCCCGGGCTCGTTTACCGGGCTTCGCGTCGGGGTCAGTCTGGTGAAGGGGTTGGCCGCGGCGCGGCCGCTGCGCGTGGCGGCGGTCGGGACATTGGACGCGGTGGCCGCCGCGTCCGGGAGATCCGGGTCTGTCGCGGCGGTGGTTGACGCGGGGCGCGGCGAAGTCTACGCGCGCGTGTTCGAGTGCCGCGACGGCGCCGCGGCGCCGATCAGCAATGAGACGCTGGCATTGCCCGAGGCCTGGGCCGCGACGGTTGCGGGTGACGCGCCGGTGTGCTGCGTGGGCTCTGGCGCGGCGCGACACGCGGACGCATTGCGCGCGGCCTTGGGGCCGCGCGCGGCGATCGTGCCGGACACGATGATGAGCGCGGCGGCCGGGGCGTTGCGTCCGGGCGTTGCGCGATTGATCGGCGGAGCACACACACCGGTGGGGGCACTGTTGCCGCGGTACCTCCGTCGGTCCACCGCGGAAACCAATTGGGAACGCGGCGTGGTAGGCAGTCGTCGGCGCAAGCTCTTGGGCTGGGACCCGGCGCATGGTCGCGCGTAACGTGTTGGAGGGTGGACAACCGGCGGCGCCATCCGTCGCCGACGCCGGCGTTCGGATTCGCCCGATGACAATCCGGGATCTTGACGCGGTGCTGGTCATCGAACGCGCGTCGTTCTCGCAGCCGTGGTCCCGGGACATGTTTTGGGTCGAGGTGTCCGAGAACCCGTGCTCGCGGTTTTTCGTGGCCGAGACTGCGGGCGGGGTGGTGGGGTACGTCGGCGGGTGGGTGGTGGTGGACGAGATGCAGGTCATCAGTCTGGCGGTGCGGCCTGACGCGAGGCGTCGCGGGCTCGCGAGCCGACTGCTGGAGCGGCTGTTTACGTCCGCGGGTGAGGGGTTGGCGCGGGCCTCGCTCGAAGTCCGGCGGTCCAATCAGGCCGCGATCGCGATGTACGGGCGGTTCGGGTTTCGCGAGGCCGGCGTGCGGATCGGCTATTATGATGACCCGAGGGAAGACGCGTTGTTGATGGAGTGGGTGCGGTGACACGAGAGGGTTCCAGCCGGGACGAGGGTAACCAGGAGGAGTCCGATGCTCAACGAGAACGTCGCGCGGATCCAGCACCTCCGGAACACGAACCGAGAATTCGTCGAACTCGAGCGAAAGCACCATGAACTGGATCGGGAATTGGACGCGTTGCTGAAACAGCGGATACTCTCCGCGGAGGACGAACTGCGAAAGAAGACCGTGCAGAAGCAGAAACTCGCTGCCAAGGACCGCATGCAGGACCTCCTGCGCGGACTCGAAACCCAACGCGGGCACTGACCCGCCCCCGTCGCATCCCGCTCCCATGTTCGGCGTCGGCTTCCCGGAACTCCTCGTGATATTGCTCATCGCGCTGATCGTCCTGGGCCCGCAGCGGCTCCCGGAACTGGCGCGCACCGCGGGCAAGTGGTTCGGCGCGATCAAACGCGCGGCCGACGAGGCGCAGGCGCAGGTGCGCGTCGAGCTCGACGCGGCGGACCAACCCCCGAGCCGGCCGGACTCCGCGCCGCCCGCGCAGAAGATTGATGGCTGACTCGGAATCCGGCGTCCGTATGTCGCTGTTTGAGCACTTGGCTGAACTGCGCCGCCGGCTGCTCGTGTGCGCGATGACGGTGTTAGCCGCGGCCGCCGCGACCTTTTCGTTTTCCTCCGACATTTTGCGGTGGTTGACCGAGCCGCTCGGGGCCGAACTGGTCTTTCTGTCTCCCACCGAAGCGTTTTGGGTCTCCTTCAAAGTCTCCCTGATCGTCGGATTGCTCATCGCGTTGCCCGTGGTGCTGTATCAGGGGTGGCGCTTTGTGGCGCCGGGGTTGTACCGGACCGAACGACGGTACGCGGCCGCGTTCGTGATCGGCTCGTGTCTGTTTTTCGCGTTGGGATTGGTCTTTTGCGCGTTCGTGGCCTTGCCGTTCGCGCTCAAGTTTCTGATCGCGTTCGGCGTGGAGCGCGGGATGAAACCCATGATCTCCGCGCAGATGTACGTGGACTTTGCGCTCAAAATGTATCTGGCGTTCGGTCTGATTTTCGAAGTGCCGTTGGCCGTGACCCTGGCGGGTCGCATGGGCGTGGTCACGCCCGCGTTTTTGGCCCGCAACCGCCGCTACGCCTTGCTGGTCAACGCCGTGCTCGCCGCGGTGTTGACCCCGACGTCCGATTTATTCAACATGGCCATCATGTTGGTGCCGCTGACCGTGCTTTACGAAATCGGGATTCTCGGCGTGCGGATTTTCGGACAACGAAGACCCGCGCCGGAAACCGCGACCGCGTCGTCCTGACCCGTGCCCGAACTTCCGGAAGTTGAATCCATCGTCCGGCGGTTACGGCCCGCGCTGACGGGACGGACGATCGAGTCCGTCGAACTCCTGCGTCGCGATGTGTGGACCGGAGACGCGTCGGTCACTGATCTGCCCAAGCGGGCGATCACAAGGGTCCGCCGTCATGGCAAGTCCATCGTGATCGAAACCGCTCCGACGCTCTGGCTGGTGGTGCGCCTCGGGATGACGGGGCAGTGCCTCATGGTCCCGCGCGGCGCGGATCGCGCCCCGCACACGCACCTGGTGCTGACCCTCGGCGGCGAGCCCTGGGAGTTGCACTACCGCGACCCCCGCCGGTTCGGGGGCTGGCGCGCGACCACGTCACTCGCGGACATCGGTCTTGGCCCCGACGCGCTGACCTTGCGTCGCGCGACATGGCGACGGATCATGGCCGAGCGTCGCGGCATGCTCCGGCCTCTGCTGATGAATCAAACCGTCATCGCTGGCCTGGGCAACATTTACGTCAACGAAGCATTGTTCGCCGCGCGCCTGCACCCGCGCCAAGAAGCCTCGTGCCTCAACCAGACGCAGCGCGACGTGCTCTACCGCGCCATCAAATCCACATTGCGAAAGGGCATCCGCTGGGGCGGGTCCACCATCCGCGACTACCGGACCCCGGACGGTGAAAGCGGTCGATTCCAAGAGCGCTTCCGCGTCTACGCCCGCACCGGCCTCCCCTGCAAACGCCGCTGCGGCGCGCGCATCGAAAAACTCTCAGCCGCGAAAGACGCCCAACCCGGCTTCTACTGCCCGCGTTGCCAGGGGCTAAAGTAGCCGATGAGTCAGGAGGCGTGGTTCGTGGATAGGCGCCTGTGCCCTGACGTGATCTCCGACACCCGCGTGCCATTTCTGTCTTGACCAAGAAGCCCGTAACGGGCTAATCTGGACCGGTATCTGTCAATTGGGCGACCACTCCCAAGACGATGTGAGGCTGGGCGAGCGATGGCCAGGGACCGAAGCGATGGAGAGCATCGGTTTGGCGGGGACTGGACAACCCGCAAGCTCGATGTGCTCGCAGGATACCTGCAAAGCTATACGACCGCCCTGAAGAACCAACCGAAGCCCCAGCGTCCGTTTCGGAAACTGTTCGTCGATGCCTTCGCTGGAACTGGTTACCGGGAGGCACGACGAGACAGTGCGGGGTCTTCACAGGACGCGTTGTTCCCCGACCTTGTCGAGCAGGAACCCCAATCCCTGTTGGACGGCTCCGCGCGTATCGCGCTGAAAACCGATCCACCGTTTGATCGATATGTGTTTATCGAGCGGAGCGCCGAACGTTGTGTTCGCCTCGAAGCGTTGAAGTCCGACTTTCCCAATCTCGCGGAGCGGATCGCAATACGTCACGGGGACGCGAATACCGAGATCCAGGAACTGTGTTCCGAGGATTGGGGGATGCAGCGGGCGGTGATTTTCCTTGATCCTTATGGCATGCAGGTCGAATGGGCGACGATTGAGGCGATCGCTCGGACGAAGGCGATTGATCTCTGGATTCTCTTCCCGTTTGGCATCGGGGTGAATCGATTGCTCACGAGGTCCGGTGACATCCAGGGTCTTGGCGCCGGCGGCTCACCCTGCTTCTGGGGACGGAGGACTGGTACAATGCGTTTTATCAGGTCGCGACCACGCCGACCCTCTTCGGTGACGACGAGGAACGATTGGTCAAGGCGAAGATGGAGACCATCGGCCAGTACTTTAATGATCGACTCAAAGATATCTTCGCGGGCGTGGCAGCCGAGCCTGGGGTGTTGAGAAACTCGACGAACAGTCCGCTTTATCTCCTGTGTTTCGCGGTCGGCAACGAACGCGGCAAGGACATTGCGTTGCGTATCGCGAATCATCTGCTGAAGGAGGTGCGCTGATGGCACATGGATCCGGAATCGAGTGGACCGAATCCACGTGGAATCCGGTCACCGGCTGCACAAAGGTAAGTCCCGGTTGCCAACACTGCTATGCCGAGCGCATGGCGGAGCGCCTCCAGGCCATGGGGCAAGCAAACTATGTCAATGGATTTAGGCTCACGCTCCATCCGCACATGCTCGAATTGCCGCTGAAGTGGAAGAAGCCGCAGACCATCTTCGTGAACTCCATGAGTGACCTGTTCCACGAGGACGTGCCGCTTCGCTATATCTGCCGGGTCTTCGACGTGATGGCTCGTGCGTACTGGCACCGATTTCAGATTCTCACCAAACGGGCCGATCGTCTCGCGGAACTCAACTCGGAACTCGATTGGGCGCCAGACATCTGGATGGGGGTCAGCGTCGAAGGTGACCGTTACCGTCACCGAATCGACCGGCTTCGTGAAACCGGCGCGCAAACCAAGTTTCTGTCGCTTGAGCCCCTCTTAGGTCCGCTGCCGGATCTCGATCTGACCGGTATCGACTGGGTCATCGTGGGCGGCGAGTCTGGTCCGAAGTCGAGGCCCATGGCGCCCGCGTGGGCCGCTGATCTGCGCGACCAGTGTCGCCGGGCGAACGTGCCGTTCTTCTTCAAGCAGTGGGGCGGGAAAAACAAGAAACAGGCCGGCCGTCTCCTCGATGGCCAGGTGTGGGACGAGATGCCGGACGACTCCGTCAAGCGCGACAAAGGCCTCCTCCTGCTGGTCTAAGTCTGGCTCTCTTGAACCAGTGGACTAATGAGAGGCGTTCGAGAGCCCGGAGGGGGTGGCCTGTTTTGTGACAGCATGTTCAGGCTCGATATCTAAAAGACGGCGAAGCGCGGGCGGCTTGTCACAAGTCAGAGGCTAACCCCTGGGCGGTTTTAAGGTGAACATACCAACGATAAAAGATGAGATAAGAAAGTGGGCTTCGTTGTGGCCAGTCGTAGTCCTGGGAGTCATTTTTTTCGTCGCGATCGTCGACACATGGGGTTGGTGGCGTGGATTAGCAGGAACTACTGGGGTTGTTGGTATCTGCTGGCTACTGCATTTTTTGCTTGTGGAGTATGAGCCTCCTCCTCGCTTGGTCGAGTTTGAAGGTCTTGGGGGCCAGGTCTTGCAACACGTGAAGGTCTTGGGGGCCAGGTCTTGCACTGCAACACGAGTCGCCGCTTGAGTTGAGGACTGGGGTGGGCATTCCTGCGCTGATCTCTCAGCGGGACCGCCTGAAAAGCTGAGGGGACGTTCCTAAGTATTTAAGAAACTTTCTCAGAGCCGCACATCGCCTGGCCTGAACTTCAAAGCAGACAACTTAATTACTTAGGAACGTCCCCTCAGCCGTCGCAGCATGAGTCGCAAGGGCAACTGCTACGACAACGCCGTCGTGGAGAGTTTCTTCAGCTCGCTCAAGAACGAGGGCACTGACCATGCCACCTTCCCCGACCGCGACCATGCCCGCACGGCGTTGTTCGCCTACATCGAGCTGTTCTATAATCGCCAACGCGTGCACGCCACCCTCGACTATCAGACCCCGGAGCAGTATGACCGCCGAGGTGCGTGTGCTTAACCACCTGTCCAGGAAATCGGGGCTACCTCAAGCTGACCCAACGATAGGACTGAAGACCCGCTGGCAAGCCAGGCCTGATCAAGCGCGGCGCTATTCGAGGCGGCGGGTTCTGACTCGGGCTGGCGTCAAGACGACCAAGGAGCCGTCGGCCAGTTGAATGTCGGGAGCGGTGATTAGTTTCGCGAACAGTTCAGTAATTTGTTGACCGGTGAACGTGTCGGGAACCCGCACCAGTACGAGCCCTGGCGGAAAGGGGCGGAGATGGCGCAGCGGAAAGTCGATGTCTTTGGTGACTAGAATGCGTTGTTCGCGGTGGGCGACGGTCCACAGTTCGTCGTCGGGATGTCCGCGGAGAGAGCTGGACGCGACATCCAGCACATCATGGCCGACATGTCGAAGGAGTGCAATGAGACTGAAGGGAAGATTCTCATCGACGAGGAATCGCATGCACCTTTTCGTCGGCCAGCGCCTGGGCGGCATAGGCCAATGCGGCCTGAATGTCGGCGTCGGTAATCCGGTATTCTCGACAGATCTCGTCGCGGCTCATGCCGCCGGCGAGCGCTCCGACAATCACTTGGACCGGGACCCGCGTGCCTGCAATCACGGGTTTGCCGCCCATGATGCGGTCGTCAATTACGATCCGTTCTTCCGACGCCATGTAATATCCTCTGATTGTGTGAGAATTGCTCCCATTGTAGGGTAATGGTTGGTTGACGGCAAGGCCTTGTAGGCTCGCTGATCCCCGTGACAAAGGCGGTCAGCTCCCCGTGACGTTGACGGCCCTGCCTCCGACCGATCGGCCGCGCGGCAGCACGGTGATCGCGTCGTCGCCGAGGACGGTTCGGGGGGGGATGACGTTGAAGCGGTCCGCGATCACGCGGCGCAGGCGGCAGCCTTCGCGGATGATGGAACCGTCCAGGATCACGGACTCTTCGATCCGGCATCCGGAGTCGATGCGCACGTTGCGGCCGATCACGGAGCGAATGATGTCCGAGTCCACGATGTGGCTGCCCTGGCCGATCATGGACGCGTCCACGCGGGCTCGCACCAGGCTCGCGGCGGGGCCGTCGTAGCTGTCGCTCATGATCGGCCAGCCCGCGTTGTGTAAGTCAAACCGCGGCCGTTCCCCCAACAGATCCATGTGGGCCTGCCAATACGCATCGATGGTGCCCACGTCGCGCCAGTACCCGTGCTCCTCGTAGGCTTGGAGGTCGGGAATGTCGTTGGTCAGAAAGTTGTACGCCACCACGCGATGTCCGCCCACCATGCGCGGGATAATGTCGCGGCCGAAGTCGTGGGAGCCCCCGTGCATGGAATCTTCGTTGAGCACGTCCACCAAGGCGTCGGCTTCGAACAGATAGTTGCCCATCGAGGCATACGCGCGGGTCGGGTCTCCCGGCATGGGCTTGGGGCGCTTGGGTTTTTCGTCAAATCCCACGATTCGATCTTCCTGGTCGGCCTCGATCACGCCGAACGCCGACGCCGATGCCAGCGGCACCGGCAACGCCGCCACCGTGATTTGGGCCTTGCGCGCCAGGTGAAAGTCCACCATCTGGCGGATGTCCATGCGATAGATGTGGTCCGCGCCGAAGACCGCCACCAGGTCGGGGGCGAAGTCGTGGATCAAATTGACGTTCTGGAACACCGCGTCGGCCGTGCCTTCGTAGACCATGGCGCCGGTTTTCATCTGCGGCGGGACCACGGTGATGAAATTTTGAGGAATTCGTCCGCCGATCCGCCACGCGCGCCGCAAGTGTTCGATGAGCGATTGCGAGCGGTACTGCACCAGGGCGTAGATGGCCATCACGTCGGAGTTGACGAAGTTGCTGAGCACAAAGTCGATGATGCGGTACTTGCCGCCGAACGGCACCGCGGGCTTGGTCCGAAAATCCGTGAGCGGCGCCAACCGCTCGCCGCGGCCGCCGGCCATGATCATGGCGAGGATGCGGGGCTGAACGGTGCGGGACACTGGTGAGTCCTCCTGCGAACGAGTGACCACGTGACGGACCGTCTGGAGCCCTACTTTGCGCCGATCGGGGGCTCGGTGTCAACAGCCCGTTCGGGGACGTCGCCTCCGCGACACGCAGACCACCGGACGGTCGAGGTCCTCTCGACCCTACGGGGCTGGGCGTGGTACAGTGCGAGCGCCGCTTCGGGGTGTCGGGCGGCGGGCCGCGGATCAACCACCCTGTTGGGGTTTGCCATGGGCCACCCCGCAACAACCGCCCGATTGCCGGGCGGCCTGAAGAGCGCGTGGCTCCACGCGTGTCTCCTGATCCTGACGGCGTTGGTGCTGGGCGGGTGCCGCCCGGAGCCGCCGCCCGTGCTACGGATCGGGACCAATGTCTGGCCCGGATACGAGCCCCTGTACCTGGCGCGCCACCGCGGCTATTTTGATTCAACCATCCGGCTGGTGGAGTACTCGTCCGCCTCCCAAGTGTTGGGCGCGTATCGCAACGGCGCGATCGAGGCCGCGGCCCTGACCTTGGACGAAGCTCTGGTGCTGGTGGCGCAAGGGCACTCGGTGCGGGTCCTGTTGGTGATGGACGGGTCGCGGGGCGGAGACGTGTTGCTGGGCGGGCCGCGCGTTCGCGCCTGGTCGGACGTCAAAGGCCGTCGCGTGGGCGTGGAAGAGAGCGCGGTCGGCGCCTATCTACTCACTCGAGCTCTCCAACTCCATGGATTGACGAATGCGGATATTCACATCGTCTCGGTGCCGGTGGACGAACACGAACGCGCCTTCCGGGAAGGCCGCGTCGACGCCGTGGTCACCTTCGAGCCGGTCCGCACCGCGTTGTTGGCCGCCGGCGCCACGGAGCTCTTCAGCAGCGCCGATATCCCGGACGAGATTTTAGACGTGCTGGTCGTACGGGGCGATCGCGTCGATGCGCTTCGCGGCCAACTCGATCTGCTGTTGCGGGGCTGGTTCCGCGCGCTCGATGACATCAAACGGACCCCACACGACGCGGCCACGGTCATGGCCAAACGGCTGGTACTGGACGCGGATCAGGTGTTGATGAGTTATCGCGGCGTATGGCTGCCGAGTCCGACGGAGAATCGGGCGCTGCTGGCCGGCGAGCCGCCCACGCTGGACGCGGCGATCCGGCGCCTTTCATCGTTTATGGTCGACCATCGCTTGCTGCAACATCCCGTCGAACCCGCGGGACTCGTGGACCCGCGTCCGTTGTTGAGGATCGCGCCGTGACCCGCATGCGGTTCTGGCTCCGGGGCGGTGATCATCGCATATGGTGGCGGCTCCGCGCCATGGTGCCCGTGATCCTGGTGGCGGCGGACGCCAGCATCGTGTGGGCCGTCCTGTTCGACGAGCAGGGCCCGGTGCCTGCCTCCATTCAACGAACCGAGATCGGGACCAAGTCCGTCACTCTGTTGTCTCCGGGTGATCCGACCGAAGCCGCGGCGCGTGCCGTGGCCGAGCGCGCGGTGCAAGCGTTGGCAGCCGGGTGCAACGAGTATGTGGAAAACCCATCCCCCCCGGACACCTTCGTCGCGGACGTCATGGGGTATCTTCCCGTGCGCGGGGGCGGTTCGGTATGACGCGGATTCTGGTGGTGGATGACCAGGACGAGGCCCGGTACTTGTTGGAGGCCCTGCTCACGGGGCACGGGTACGCGGTGGACGCGGCGCGCCACGGCGCCGAGGCGTTGGTCAAGGCGCGTCAGGCCGCGCCCGATCTCGTCGTGTCCGATCTGCTGATGCCGGTGATGGACGGCTATACCTTGCTGCGCCACTGGAAGGCGGACGAGCGGCTCGGGCGGATTCCGTTCGTGGTGTATACCGCCACCTACACCGACGCGGCCGATGAACGGTTGGCATTGGACCTGGGCGCGGACGCGTTCATCGTCAAGCCAACCGAGCCGGAACCGTTGCTGGCCCGCCTCGAAGACGTGTTGGCCCTGGCCTCGCGGGGTGCGCCGGCCCGCGCGCCCACGGACCAGGACACCGCGAGGGATGACCGCGAGGTAGTCATCCGTACACTGGAGGATAAGATCCTCCAGTTGCAGGAGACCAACCGTGCGCTGGCCGATGAGCTCGCCGCGCGCCGGCACGCGGAGTTGAGGCTGCAGGCGCGGGGCTATTTTCTGCAGCAGGTGCTGGATGCCGAGCCGGGCGTGGTGTACATCTACGACCTGACCACGCGCAGCAACGTGTACGTCAACCGCCACTGGCTGACCGCGTACGGGTATTCCGAGGAGGAAACCCGGGCCCTGGGCGGCGACCTGCTGGCGCGGATCTTCCACCCCGACGATCTGACGCGGCTTGCGGCCCACCATGAGGCGTGGTGTCAGGTCCGCGATCACGCGATCTGGGACATCGAGTATCGGGTCCGCACCAAAGCAGGGGAGTGGCGGTGGCTGCACAGCCGCGAAACCGTGTTTGCCCGCGACGAGGCCGCGCAGGCCACGCAGATTCTGGGTATCGCCCACGACATCACGGAACGCAAACAGGCCGAGGCCTCGCTCCGCGAGACCCAGCGCGCGCTGATGACCCTCATCGAGAATCTGCCCGGCACGGTGTATCGCTGTCGGAACGACAAGGACTGGACCACGATTTTTGTGAGCGAAGGGGTTCGCGCCCTCACCGGGTATCCCGCCGCTGATTTTCTTGACGGGAAACTTCAGATCGGGTCACTGATCCATCCCGATGACCAAGGACCGGTGTGGGATGCGATCCAGGAGGCCCTGCAGGCCAATCGTCCCTATCAACTGACGTATCGCATACGCGCCGCTTCCGGGGAGGAAAAGTGGGTGTGGGAGCAAGGGCAAGGGATCGTGAGTCCGGAGGGGGACCTGCTCTTTTTGGAGGGGTTTGCCGCGGACATTACCGATCGCAAACAGGCGGAAGATCACATGCGGGCCACCGACACGCAGTTGCAGGCGTTGGTGGCCAATATCCCGGGCGCGGTGTACCGGTGCGGGTACGCCCCGAATTGGACCATCGAGTTTATCAGCGAACCGATCCTGCGGATATCGGGATACCCTGCGTCGGACTTTGTGCACGACGCGGTGCGCAGTTACGTGAGCATCATTGAGCCCGAAGACTGGCCGGAGGTGGAACGGGTGGCCCTGGACTGCTTGCGACGGCGCCAACCGTATGAAATCCAGTACCGGATCCGGCACGCGGACGGCAGCCAACGGTGGGTCCATGAAAAAGGTCAAGGGGTATTTGACGTCAACGGGGAGTTGCGGTGGCTGGACGGCGTGATCATCGACATCACCGAACGCAAACGCATAGACGAGGACTTGCGCGCCTCACAAGCCTCATACGCTACGCTCGTCAAGAATCTGTCCGGCGCCGTGTATTGCTGTCGCAACGACGCGAATTGGACCGTGGACTTTATCAGCGAGGGCTGCGAATCCATCACGGGGTATCGAGCCGATGAGTTATTGCACAACCGCGTGACGTCGTTGGGCGCCCTCATCCATCCGGACGATGCGCAGGGAGTCTGGGAGAAATGCCAGGCCAATCTCGCCGCTAAACGAGCGTGTAGCAACGAGTACCGGATCGGGCACCGCAACGGCGAGATCCGTTGGGTGTGGGATCAAGCGCAGGGCATTTACTCGAATCAGGGCGACCTCGTGCGCATCGAGGGGTTGATCACGGATATTACCGACCGTAAGCGCGCGGAAGCGGCCCTGCGCGAAAACGAGCGACGGGTGGACCTCGCCCTTCAGGGCGCTGATCTGGGCACGTGGGACTGGAACGTGCGGACCGGCGTGGTGACGTTTAATCAACGGTGGGCCGCCATGCTGGGGTACGCGCCGGAGGACATCGAGCCGCACCTGCGCGCGTGGGAGGCCCTCGTGCATCCGGAGGACATGCCGCGCGTTCAGGTCAGCTTACGCGCCCACCTCGACGGCGCCACGGAGGGATACGAGTCCGAACACCGGATGCAGCACCGGTCGGGTCGGTGGATCTGGGTGCTCGACAAAGGCAAGGTGATCGAACGCGATGCCGACGGTCGCCCGATCCGCGCGTGCGGCACGCATCTGGACGTCACCGCGCGTCGGGAGGCCGAGGAGTCCGCGCGGTCGGCCCAGCGCTGGCGCGAAGACCTGATTACCACGATCGACGGTATTGTCTGGGAGGCGGACGCGACGACCTTTCAGTTTACGTTCGTCAGCGCGCAAGCCGAGCGGTTGTTGGGGTACCCCATTCGCCGATGGATCGAGGAGCCGGGGTTTTGGTCCAACCATGTTCATCCGGACGACCGGGACGCGGCGGTGGCGTACTGCGTCTCGTGCACCACCCTGAAGCAGGCCCACCAGTTTGATTACCGGATGGTGGCGGCGGACGGCCGAATCGTCTGGCTCCACGACCTGGTGACGGTGATCGTCGAAAACGATCGCCCGGTGACGCTGCGCGGCATCATGGTCGACATCACCGCGCGCAAGGAGGCGGAGGCCGCGCGGGAGGGGTTGGAGGCGCAATTGCGCCAGGCGCAGAAGATGGAAGCCTTGGGCACCTTAGCGGGCGGTATTGCGCACGACTTCAACAACATTCTGGGCGCGATCGTCGGCAACCTCGAACTCGCGCGACAAGACGCAGCGCCCGATCACCCCGTGCAACAGAGCCTGGCCGAGATCAACAAAGCGACGCTGCGCGCGCGCGATGTGGTGCACCAGATCCTGACCATCAGCCGTCGGCAACCGCAGGAACGCCGCGTGTTGGCCCTACGCGAGGTCGTGGACGAAACCACGAAGCTGCTGCGAGCCACGCTGCCGTCGGGTATCGAGCTGGTCGCCTCCTGTGCGTCCGATACGCCGAATGTGTTGGCCGACCGCACCCAGATCAACCAAGTCCTGATGAATCTGTGCACCAATGCCTGGCAGGCCATGGCGGGCACGACGGGCCGCATCTCCATTGACGTGGCCGTGGTCGGCGTGGACCGCGACGGCGCGGTGCCTCCGGGACGATACACGAGGCTGCGTGTGGCCGACACGGGCAACGGCATGGATCAGGCGACGCTGGATCGCATCTTCGAGCCGTTTTTCACCACCAAAGGGGTCGGCGAGGGCACGGGGCTTGGGCTGGCCGTGGTGGACGGGATCGTGAAGGGCCACGACGGCGTGATCAGGGTGTCGAGTACGCCGGGGATCGGCACGGTATTTGATCTGTATTTCCCGGCGGTCGAAGGCGCGGCCGAGGCGCACGGCGTGGTTGCGTCGGAACTGCAGCGCGGTCGGGGTCAACGGATCCTGTATCTCGATGACGAAGAGGCGTTGGTGCACCTGGCGACGCGCCTGCTCGGACGCATGGGATATTCTGTCACGGGATGCACCGACGCGGCCGAGGCCCTGGAGACGTTTCATGCCGACCCCGCGGCCTTCGACCTGGTTGTCACGGATCTGAACATGCCGGGTGTTTCAGGGGTGGACGTCGCCGCACAGATGTTGCGAGAACGGCCCGAGCTGCCGATTGCGCTGACCTCCGGCTATGTCACCGAAGACCTGCGCGCGCAGGCTCTCACGCTGGGCATTCGTGAAGTGATCTATAAGCCCAATACCGTGGCCGACCTGGTCACTGCCCTGGCCCGGATGCTCAGCGAAGCGCCGAAACGCGGCTGAACGCGACGACGTCGCGTCAGGCGATTTCGACCGGTTCTTCGGAAACCCGTCCGTCGACGATCCGGTACGCCCGCAGATCCGGTGTGTCGCGCTGTTGCAGGGACACGAGGAGGTAATAGGGTTCCGGGTCGTAGGCCAGGCGAATATCGCTTGGCGACGGCCGGGCCGGGGTTTCGGGATGGGAGTGGTAAATGGCCACGAGGTCTTGGCCGTTGTGCCGCATGTTCTTGAAGGCCCAGAACTGTTCTTTGGGCGCCATTTCGAAAAACACGCGCGGCGTGTCGTGGATGTTGTGCACGCGATACACGTGAGACGGCACGCCGTCCGTCCCGGCCAACAGCCCGCAGCACTCTTCGGGATAGGCTTCCTCGGCGTGCGCGATCATCGCCGCGACGAGACGCCGGGGAATCTTCACGCGTGCGGCGCGCCGGCCGCGGGCAGGGTGCAGGACTGCTCGTAGTCGAGCAGGGTGGTGATCGTGGGGTTCGGGCCGCAGAGCGCGCAGTTGGGGTTCTTGCGCGTTTTGAGCGTGCGGAACGACATGTCCAACGCATCGTACATCACCAAGCCTTGGGCGAGCGATTCACCCACGCCCAGGATTTCCTTGAGCGTCTCGGCCGCCTGCAGGATGCCGATGGTGCCGGCCAACACCCCAAGCACCCCGGCTTCCTGGCACGAGGGAACCAGCCCGGGCGGTGGCGGTTCCGGGTATAGGCACCGGTAGCAGGGCGTGCCCTGATGCGCTTTGACCACCGCGACCTGGCCCTCGAACCGAAAGATGCTGCCCGAGACCAAGGTCTTTTTCTGAAAGAAGACCGCGTCATTCACGAGAAAACGCGTGGGGAAGTTGTCGGACCCGTCGAGCACGATGTCGTAGTCGCGGATCAAGTCCATGATGTTGGCGGATGAAATGCGGTCCTGGTACGTGTTGATCGTGATGTCGGGATTGAGCGCGGACAGAGTTTGCCGCGCGGACTCCACCTTGGCCACGCCCACGCGCTCCGTGGAGTGGAGGATCTGCCGCTGCAAGTTCGAGAGATCCACGGTGTCCGCGTCGATGATGCCCAATGTGCCCACGCCCGCGGCCGCGAGGTACAAGGCCGAGGGCGAACCCAAGCCGCCCGCGCCGACCAAGAACACCTTGGCGTCGTTGATCTTCTTCTGGCCCTTGCCCCCGACCTCTTTGAGGATCAGGTGTCGGCTATACCGCTGAATTTGCGAATCGGTCAACATGGGCGCTCCGTTACTCGATGACGTTGCGTTCGATGGGATCGACTTTGACGCCCTTGCTCTTGAGCGCCGCGACCGCGCGTTCAATCTCCGCGACCTCGCCCGTCAACTCCACGTCCATCCAACTGATTTTCCCGGTGACGTCAGCGCGCCGGATGCTGGTCACGATTTTGAACTCGTGGCCGATCTGGTAAATGATCGGGTCCTTGATCCGGTTCTCGGGGAAGGTGATGTGCAGTTTGAGGCTCGCCATGGTCTGAGGTCAGGCTCCTCCCGCGATAGCGGGGACAATGGAGACTTGGTCCCCATCTTTCAACGGCGTGCTCTGATTCGAAAGGAACCGGATGTCCTCGTCGTTGACGTAGATGTTCACGAACCGGCGGACCGTGCCGGTTTCGTCGCACAGGCGTTCACGCATGCCGGGATACGTGGATTCCAGCGCGCTGATCAAGTCCACAATCGAGTCGGCCTTGGCCTCGATCTCGCTTGCGCCCCCGGTCAGTTTGCGCAGCGGGGACGGGATCCGAACAGTCACCGCCATCTTACGCCTCCTTCAGTCGAAATCGTCGTTGGAATTTTTCGAGCGAGGGCTCGATATACACGGCTTCACCCAAGGTGCCGGCCACGGCCTCCTGGGTCTTGAGCCCGTTGCCGGTGATGTAGGCGACGGTCACGTCGTCCTTGGCGATCTTGCCTTCCTCCACCAGTTTCTTGAGCACGCCGATGGTCACCCCGCCCGCGGTCTCCGCGAACACGCCTTCGGTCCGGGCCAAGAGGTGGATGCCCGCGACGATCTCGTCGTCGGTCACGCTCGTGATGATGCCGCCGGTCTCGCGCGCGGTTTTGACCGCGTAGAAGCCGTCCGCAGGATTGCCGATGGCCAGCGATTTGGCCAGGGTCTTGGGTTTGACCGGCTTAATGAAGTCGCGGCCCTCCGCGAACGCGGCGGCCACGGGCGAGCAGCCGGTGGCTTGCGCGCCGTTGACCTTGGTCTGTACGCCCGAGATCAGGCCCACGCGCTCGAATTCCTTGAGGCCCTTCCAGATTTTGGTCAGCAGCGAGCCCGAGGCGATCGGCACCACGACCTGGTCGGGCGCGCGCCAGCCGAGTTGTTCCGCGGTTTCGAACGCGAGGGTTTTCGATCCCTCGGCGTAATACGGCCGAATGTTGATGTTGACGAACGCCCAGCGGTATTCGCCCGCGATTTCGCTGCACAGGCGGTTCACGTCGTCGTAGTTGCCTTCCACCGCCACGACCGTGGGGTGATAGATCAGGTTGCCGAGCACCTTGCCGGTTTCCAAATCCGACGGAATAAAGACAAAGCAGCGGAACCCCGCCTGCGCGGCGTGCGCGGAGACCGAATTGGCCAGGTTGCCGGTGGATGCGCAGGCCACGGTGTCGAAGCCGAACTCGCGCGCGCGGGTGAGCGCGACCGCCACCACGCGATCCTTGAAGGACAACGTCGGATGGTTGACCGTGTCGTTCTTCAGATACAACTCGTCGAGGCCCAGGGCTTGGCCCAAGCGGTGCGCCCGGATCATCGGAGTCATCCCGCCGTGGAGTCCCACGGTGGCTTCGCGTTCAACCGGCAGCAGGTCGATGTAGCGCCACAGACTATTGGGGCCCCGCGCGATGGAGTCGCGGGTGATCGCGTTCGCGATCGCATCGTAGTCGTAGTCGACTTCGAGCGGGCCGAAGCAGAACTCGCACACGTGCAGGGGGTCCGGGCGGTAGAGCTTGCCGCACTCGCGGCATTTTAACCCTTTGATCTTGTCCATGGCGTTCATCGTTCGGCGTTATGCCGTCCGACAGACCTCCTGCTCGTAGTCCACCGGCTCCGTGATGCTCGGGTGGTCGCCGCACACCGGGCACTGGGGGTTCTTGCGCAGCGGGACGTTGCGAAACCGCGTGGCCAGCGCGTCATAGGTCAACAGCCGGTCGGTCAACGGCTGTCCCACGCCCAAAATCAATTTGAGCGCTTCGGTCGCCTGGATGGTGCCGATCAGTCCCGCCAACGCGCCCAACACGCCCGCTTCTTGGCAGGACGGCACCACGCCGGAGGGCGGCGGCGCTTTAAACAGGCACCGATAACAGGCGGATTGCCCCGGGAGGATCGTCAACACCTGCCCCACGAAACGCAGAATCCCGCCGTGGACCAATGGTTTTTTGGCGAACACGGCGGTGTCGTTGATCAGGAATTTCGACGGGAAATTATCGGTGCCGTCGATGATGATGTCGTAGTCCTTGACCGCGTTGACCGCGTTTTTCGCGGTGAGGCGATCGTGAATCGTCACCACGGTGACGTCCGGATTGAGGTTGGTCATCTTCTCGCGCGCGGAGTCGATCTTCGGGCGCGACACGTCCGGCGTGTGATGAATCACTTGGCGTTGGAGGTTGGACAAATCCACCGCGTCGCCGTCGATCAGGCCGATGGTGCCGACCCCGGCGGCCGCCAAGTACAACGCGGCGGGTGACCCGAGACCGCCGGCTCCGACGATGAACACCTTGGCGTTGGCGATTTTCTTCTGTCCTTTACCTCCGACTTCGGGCAAGAGGATGTGCCGGCTGTAGCGTTTGATCTGATCTTCAGTCATTGCCATGTTTGCTCTCCGCTACGCCGTGTTGAAATATCGCTCCATGCTGAAATACCGCTCGCCGCGATCTGGAAGCACGGTCACCACGCGGCGTCCCTTGCCCAATCGTTTGGCGACCTGTCTCGCGGCGAACACGTTGGCGCCGGAAGAGATTCCCACCAACAGACCCTCGCGTTCCGCCAGCGCCTTCTTCGTCCGGTACGCGTCGTCGTCCGTTACCGTAATAATCTCATCCAAGACCGCGGTATTCAAGACCTTCGGCACAAACCCGGCGCCGATGCCCTGGATCTTGTGCGGTCCCGGCGGCTTGCCCGAGAGCACCGCCGACGCGGCGGGTTCCACGGCCACGATCCGCACCGCGGGGTTGTGCGCCTTGAGCACCTCGCCGACCCCGGTGATCGTTCCGCCGGTGCCCACGCCCGCCACGAACGCGTCGACGCGCCCGTCGGTCGCGGCGAGCACTTCGGGGCCGGTGGTGCGTCGGTGCATGTCCGGGTTCGCCGGATTGGCGAATTGATCCGGGAGAAAGTAGTCCGCATGCGTGGCCACCAGTCTCCGGGCTTCGTCGATCGCGCCAGGCATTCCCAGGGCGGCTTTTGTGAGCACGACCTCCGCGCCGAACGCCCTCAGAATATCGATCCGTTCGCGGGACATGCTTTCCGGCATGAGCAGGATGAGCCGGTACCCGCGCACCGCGGCGATGAGCGCCAAACCGATCCCGGTATTCCCGCTGGTCGGCTCCACGATGGTCGAGCCCTGCGAGAGCCGCCCCGCGCGCTCAGCCGCAGCGATCATGTTCAGGCAAATGCGATCTTTAACGCTTCCCCCCGGATTCGCGGATTCGAGTTTGGCGAAAATCTCCGCGCCGTCGCCGTCATCCTGAATTTTTACCAGCGGCGTGCCCCCGATCAGGGCCGTGGCGTCCGACGCCGAGTTCACCCGCCCCCGCCCATGTAATAGAGAATTTCGATCGTATCGCCGTCGCGGATCTTCGTCGCCGCAAATTCCTCTTTTTCGAGGATTTTGAGGTTATGTTCCACCGAGACCATTTGTGGTTCGATGTTGCGGGCTTTTAGTAAGTCGAACACGGTTGTTTCTGGGATATCTTCGCTCTTGCCGTTGAGTTTGACCTTCATCGCGATCCCTGTACCGGTTGTCGGAAGTCATCGCCGCCGGCGCGCATCACCGCGTCCTCTGCGCGTCGGAGCCACCGCACATTCAAAAAGAACTTCATTATTAGCAAATAGGGGAAAAACGTGTCAAGGCAGGGCGGATGGTTGCCGACTCGAATTGAATCACGGCCGAATCTTGATCGATCGCGTATTTGCCGCGTTTTTCGCTTGACCTTATTGGCCCATTTGAGTTACGTTTCAACCCACAAAGTGGGGCAAAGTGGGATAGGGTAGGTTCATGCGCCATATGTTTTTTGGTCAGTACAAACATACGATCGACGCCAAAGGCCGGTTGAGCATTCCGGGAAAGTATCGCGAGCTGTTGGCTCAGCGGGCATCCGGGACCGTGGTCGTGACCAAGGACCCGGAGCAGTGTTTGGCCATTTTGCCGCTGGATGAGTGGCGACAGCGCGCGGCCAAGATACAGGCGATTCCCAATTCAGGGCCGGCGGTGAAGGACTACAAACGGTTTCTGTTTAGCGAGGCGGCGGACTGCGCGCTCGACGGACAAGGACGGATTCTCATCCCGCCCGAGCTGCGCCGGTACGCGGGGTTGGAGCGGGATGTGATGTTGGTCGGGGTTGACGGCCATATGGAAGCATGGTCGCTCGCGCGGTGGGCGACGAAATCCGAACAGGTGGCGCGGGATCTGGCCCAGATAGTCAACACGATCGCGCAGTACGGAGTCTAGATGCTTGATCGGAGTGACGTGCATGGCGGCGATCCACCACCCGGTCATGGTTCACGAGGTCGTGCAGTGGCTGGCGTGCGCGCCTGGGCGTCGCATGGCGGATCTGACCGTGGGCTTGGGTGGACACGCCGCGGCGATACTCGATGCGTGCGCTCCCGACGGCCTCTTGGTGGGGCTCGATCGCGACGAGGACGCGTTGGCGATCGCGCGGACGCGGTTGCCCGCGGACCGCGCGCGGCTGCACCACGCCGACGCGCGCGCGTTGCCCGACGTGTTGGCGCGGGAGGGATGGGAGCGCGTGGACGGGGTGCTGCTCGATCTCGGGGTGTCGTCGCTCCAGTTGGATACGCCCGAACGGGGTTTCTCGTTCCAGGCCGATGGGCCGCTGGACATGCGCATGAATCGCCGCAACCCGTTGACCGCGGCCGTGATCGTCAATGAATGGGACGAGGACGCGTTGGCCGATCTTCTTCGCGAGTACGGCGAGGAACGGTGGGCCGGTCGGATCGCCGCCGCGATCGCGCGCGCGCGGGACGTGCGTCCGCTCACGGGCACGAAGGACCTGGCCGACCTCGTGGTCGGCGCGCTGCCGGCCAAATTTCGCGCGCCGCACCCGCACCCCGCGACCCGCACGTTTCAGGCGTTGCGCATCGCGGTGAACCGGGAACTGGAGGATCTGGCGCCCACACTCGAGGCCGCGCGCGGGTGTTTAACGGTCGGCGGGCGGTTGGTCGTGCTCTCGTTTCATTCGCTGGAAGACCGCATCGTCAAACAAACATTCCGACGTTGGGAGGGCGCGTGCGTGTGTCCGCCCGGGCTTCCCGTGTGCGGGTGCGGCCGGGTGCGCCGGGCCCGGGTGCTCACCGCGCGGCCGGTCGTCGCGGATCCCGACGAGATCGAGCGAAATCCCCGCGCGCGGAGCGCGAAGCTGCGCGCGGTGGAACGCGCGGCCGCGTAACGCCAATGGGCGTCGTACGTCGGTGGTGATGGGGCGCGCATGATCAACAGCGTGACGGAGTGGTGCCGTCGCCCGCGCAGCGTGTGGGCGATTTGGGGCGTGGTGATCGCGCTGAGCGTCGCGGCGTTGTGGCACCATCATCGGACCATTCAGTTGGGGTATGAAACCGAGCACCTGCAGGCCGAAAAAGCTCGTCTGGAGCGGTTGCAGCGTCAATTGTTGATTGAACGGGAAAGCCTGGCGTCGCTCGACCGGATCGAACCGCTGGCGCGGGCCATGGGCCTGACGCACACGCCGCCCCGCGACGCGGTGGTGATGCGGCTTCCGGACCCCTCGTCGGAGGACGGGCGGACGCTGGTCGCGGCGGTCGGCCGCGGCGTGCTCGCGACGGAAGCGCATGCGGCGCCCTGAGGACGCGGATCGCGCGGCGCGCCGTCGCGCGTTGTGGGTGTTCGGCGCGTTCGCATTGCTCTACGCGGCGTTGGCCGCGCGGGTCGTATACCTGCACGTGATCCGCGGTCCGGAGCTGGCACAACGGGCCGAGCGTCAACACGAAAAATCGATCACGGTGGAGGCCGAACGGGGCACGATTTTCGACCGCAACGGCCGGGTGTTGGCCACGGATTTGACCGTGCCATCGCTGTACGCGGCGCCGCCGCTGATCGACAACCCCATGTCCATCGCCCGGGAACTGGCCACGGTGCTGCGCGTGGACGCCAACGCGTTGGCGAGACGATTGGCCGAAGATCGCGGGTTCATTTGGCTGGAGCGTCGGGTCGATCCCGCGGTGGCCCGCGCCGTGGAAGAATTGGGCGCCGAGGGTGTGCGCGTGGTGCCCGAGCCCGCGCGCATATATCCGCGCAAGACGTTGTTGAGTCACGTGTTGGGATTCGCCGGAACCGATCACGTCGGATTGGAGGGGGTGGAGCGGTTCTACGACCGCGAACTGCGCGGGGAAAAGGGACGGCTCGTGTACGAGCGTGACGGCGCGGGGAAACGACTGTTCCCCAAGGGACTGGAATACGTGGCGCCCTCGCGCGGCCGAGACCTAATCTTGACGATCGACGAAGGCATTCAACACATCAGCGAGCGGGAGCTCGACGCGGCCCTCGCCGAAACCGGCGCGGAGAGCGGCACCGTGATCGTGATGGACCCGTGGGACGGCGGCGTGCTCGCCTTGGCTATCCGTCCCGTGTTTAATCCGAACGAACCGAGCGGTTCGCGTCCGGAGTCCTGGCGCAACCGGGCCATCACCGACACGTTCGAGCCGGGCTCGACCTTTAAGATCGTGACCGCGGCCGCGGCGCTGGATGCCGGCGTGGTCCGCCCCGATGAGATCATCGACTGTGAACAGGGACGATGGCCGATTCCCGGTGGCGCGCTGCACGACCACGACCCGTTGGGGCGGGTGCCGTTCTCGGAAGTGATCGCCAAGTCCAGCAACATCGGGACCGCCAAGATCGCGCAGCGGCTGGGACCGGATCGGCTCCGTCGCGCGATCACGACGTTCGGATTCGGGCGGAAGACCGGGATCGACCTCGGCGGAGAAGTGGCCGGCCGGGTGCCTCCGTTGGAGCGGTGGTCCAAGCGGTCGGCGGTGACGATCGCAATCGGCCAAGAAATCGCGGTGACGACGGTCCAACTGGCGGCCGCGTACGCGGCGGTGGCCAACGGCGGTCGGCTGGTCACGCCCCACGTGGTGGCCCAAGTCCGTGGGGCGGACGGCCGTGACTTGGAGCGCGCGGCGTCGGCGGCACCGGGGGTTCGCGTGATGTCCGAGGCGACCGCGGCGCGGATGGCGCGGCTGCTGGAAGGGGTGGTCGGTGGCAGCGGCACGGGAGGCCTCGCGGCCATCGACGGCGTGCGCGTGGCGGGCAAGACGGGCACCGCGCAGCAGATCGATCCCGAAACCGGACGATACTCGGCGGATCGGGAGACCGCGTCGTTCATCGGTTTTGCGCCGTCGAACCGTCCGGCCATGGTGATCGCGGTGGTGTTGGACAATCCGAAAGGACGCGGGTGGGGCGGACGGACCGCGGCGCCGGTGTTCGCGCGCGTGGCCGAGGCCTCGTTGCGGTACCTGAGCGCGCCGGCGGCACCGACGGCGCCGCAGGAGCATTTGCTGCGGGTGGCGTGGCGATGACCGCGTCGCGTCGCCTCGGCGATCTGCTCCACGGGGTTGCCGGCCTATCGGTCTCGGGCGGTTTGGAGCGCGAGATCACGCGTGTGACCGCGGACTCGCGCCGGGTCATTCCCGGGACGTTGTTCGTGGCGTTGCGCGGCGCGCGCGTAGACGGGCATCGGTTTTTGGACGACGCGATCGCGCGCGGCGCCGCAGCGATCGCGGGGGCGGATGCCGACGCGATCCGGCGCGTGGCGGGCCCGGCCGATCTCGCGCGCGTCGTGGCCCCTGACGGGGCCGCGTGGTTCGGCGTGGTGGCGGCCCGGTGGTGGGGCGAGCCCTCGCACCGGCTCGGCATGATCGGGGTGACCGGCACCAACGGGAAAACCACCACCACGCACCTGATTCGATCGATGTACGAGGCGGGGGGCCGTCACACCGGCCTGATCGGCACCGTGGCGTACGCGATCGGCGAGGACGTGCGTCCCGCGCCGCATACCACGCCGGATGCCGAGACGCTTCAGGCCCTGCTGGCGGAGATGTCGGACCGCAACGTGAGCGACGTGGTGATGGAAGTGTCGTCGCACGCATTGGCGCAGGATCGGGTCGCGGGCTGCGCGTTCGACGTGGGCGTGTTCACGAACCTGACCCAGGATCATCTGGATTTTCACGGCACCATGGACGCCTACGCCGCGGCCAAGCAACGGCTGTTCGAATCCCTGGGACGGGACAATCCGAAGGACCGACCGCGGCTCGCGGTGATCAACCGCGACGACCCGCGTTGGAACGAGATGGCGCGCGCCTCGCGCGAGCCGGTGTGGACCTTCGGCTTGGACCCCGCGGCCGACGTGCGTCCCGAATCCGTGTCTTCGACCGTGGAGGGGCTTCGTTGTCGCGTGCGGACCCCGAAAGGGGGACTCGACCTCACCTCGCCGTTGCTGGGGTCGTATAATCTGTCGAACCTGCTGGCCGCGACCGCGACCGCGGTGGGGCAAGACGTGCCGATGGACGCGGTCCGTGCGGGCGTGGCCGGAATGACCCGGGTGCCGGGCCGCTTCGAGAAGGTCGACGCGGGCCAGGATTTTACCGTGGTGGTGGACTACGCGCACACGGAAGACGCGCTGCAACGGGTGTTGGCGGTTGCGCGCGAGGTGTGCCGTGGACGCCTGATCACCGTGTTCGGGTGCGGCGGGGACCGCGACCCCGGCAAACGCGCGCCCATGGGCCGCGTGGCCGCCCGCGCCAGCGACCTCGTGATCCTCACCTCGGACAATCCTCGAGGAGAAGATCCCCAGGCGATCCTCGCCGCGATCGAACGCGGGTTGCGCGAGGAACTCGCCGCGCGCGGTCCGGAGCAACCGGACCCGGTCTCCCGGCAGCCGTATCTGACCGTGCCGGATCGACGCGAGGCGATCGAGCGGGCGGTGCAGGCGGCGGAGCCCGGGGATCTGATCGTGATTGCGGGAAAGGGGCATGAGGACTATCAACTCATCGGCGAGCGGCGGCTCGCGTTCGACGACCGCGCGGTGGCGCGGGACGCCATCGAGCGGCGGCTCGCGCGCCGAGCGCGGTCCGCGTGAACCGGACCGCGGGGTGCGTGGACATGTTTCTTGCGCGTGATTTGGCGGCCGCGGTACAGGGTCGGGTGCTGGTGGGCCGACCGGACGCCGTGATCGAGGCGATCTCCACGGACTCGCGCCGATTGGAGCCGGGCGTCCTGTTTTGGGCGCTCGCCGGCGAGCGATTCGACGGGGCCGCGTACGTGGCCGACGCGCTCGCGTCGGGCGCGTGTGGCGCGGTGGTGGCCGCGGCGTCGGCGCCCGATCCCTCGGTGTGGCACGGGCGCGACGCGGTCATCATCGCGGTGGACGATCCGTTGCGCGCGCTGCAGGACGCGGCCGCCGCGTATCGGTCGCGGTTCGCGATTCCGGTGATCGGGGTGACCGGCAGCAACGGCAAAACCACGACCAAGGACATGGCGGCGGCGATTCTGGCCCGCGGCGGCGGCGTGCTCAAGACGCAGGGCAACCTCAACAACCACATCGGGGTGCCGCTGACCTTGTTCGGCCTCAGGCCGGACCATCGTGCGGCCGTGGTGGAACTGGGCATCAATCACCACGGCGAGATGACGCGGTTGTGCGAGATCGCCCGTCCCACGGTGGGGGTCATCACCAACGTCGGCCGCGCGCACCTGGAAGGGTTCGGCGGACTCGAGGGCGTGGCCCGCGCCAAGGGAGAGTTGTTCGCGGCGTTGCCCGCGGACGGCACGGCGGTGCTCAACGCGGACGATCCACACGTGATGGCGCTCCGCAAGGGGTTGCGCGGCGAGTCCCTGACGTTCGGCCTGGGCGAGGCGGACGTGCGGGGGCGGATCGTCGGCGAACCCACGCGGGCCGGCACGCGGGTGGAGATCCGGTACGGCGGATCGGTCATTGAGTGCGTGTTGCCGGTCGTGGGCCGACACAACGCGGCCAATGCCACTGCTGCGGCAGCCGTGGCCGCGGCGGTCGGGGTCGATCTCGACGCGGTCCGCGCGGGGCTCGAATCGTTCCGGCCCGCCGCGATGCGCAGCGAACTGCTCACCACGCCGGCGGGCGTGGACGTGTTCAACGACGCCTACAACGCCAACCCGTCGTCCATGGAGCGAGCGCTGGAGGCGGTGATGCGCTTGCGCGGCGCGGGCCGCGTGTGGGCCGTGTTGGGGGAGATGCGGGAACTGGGGGACGCGTCCGAGGCCTTGCACCGGGAGGTGGGACGGGCCGCGGCGGCCGCGGGGCTCGACGGCCTGGTTGCGGTCGGCCCCGCCGCGCGATGGATGGCCGACGAAGCCGTTCGCGCGGGCATGTCGGCGGCCGCGATCACGTGGGTGGCGACCGCGGAGGACGCGGTGCCGGTGATCGCGGCGCGGAGTCGGCCGGGGGATGTCGTCCTCGTGAAGGGCTCGCGGGCCGTGGGGTTGGAGCGCGTGGTCAAGGGGTTGATGGCGGGCGCGACGACGTCCCGTCTCACGGAGTCCGGATGATCTATCACCTGCTGTACCCGCTGCACACCGAATACGTGTTCCTCAACGTGTTCCGGTACATCACGTTCCGCACGATCTACGCCGTGCTGACCGCGTTGGTGATCAGTTTTCTGCTCGGCCCCGCGGTGATCCGCTGGCTGCAGCGCCTGCACATCGGCCAGCAGATCCGCGAGGAGGGACCCAAGTCGCACCAGGCCAAATCCGGAACCCCCACCATGGGCGGCCTGCTGATCCTCATCGCGGTGGTCGGCTCCACCGTGTTGTGGGCCGATCTGAGCAAGCGATACGTGTGGGTGGTGTTGCTGGCCACCATCGGATTCGGGCTCATCGGATTCTGGGATGACTACCTCAAGGTGGTGAAGCGCCATTCACGCGGCTTGATCCCGCGGTACAAATTTTCGCTGCAAGTGGTGGTGGCCGCGGTGGCCGCGGCGGTGTTGGCCACAGGCCCCGGGTTCTCGACCCACATCGCGCTGCCGTTCATCAAATCCGTCACCGTGGATCTGGGCTGGTTCTATTTCGTGCTGGTGGTGTTGGTGGTGGTGGGGTCGTCCAACGCGGTGAACCTCACCGACGGCCTCGACGGGCTTGCGATCGGCCCGATCATCGTGGCGGCCACCGCGTACATGATCGTGGCGTACGCCGCGGGGCACCGCAAAATCGCGGACTATCTCTTGATTTCGTACATCGAGGGGGCAGGGGAACTCGCGGTATTTTGCGGGGCCATGATCGGCGCGAGTCTCGGGTTCCTATGGTTCAACACGTATCCGGCCACGGTGTTCATGGGCGACGTGGGGTCCCTACCGCTCGGCGCCGCGCTGGGACTGGTCGCGGTAGTGTCCAAACACGAGTTGCTGTTGTTGCTGGTTGGCGGCCTCTTCGTGATCGAAGCGCTGTCCGTGATTTTTCAGGTCGCGTCGTTTAAGTCCCGCGGCAAACGGGTGTTTTTGATGGCGCCGATCCACCACCATTTTGAACTCAAGGGGTGGGAGGAGCCGAAGGTCGTGGTGCGGTTTTGGATCATCGCGATCATCTTGGCGTTGTTGAGTCTCAGCACATTAAAACTCAGGTAACGGTGACGGGTGGATCTCAAAGGTAATCGGGTGACCGTGGTGGGGCTGGCGCGAAGCGGGGCGGCGGCGGTCCGGTTGCTGCTGCGAGAACGCGCGGTGGTGTCGGTGACCGACCGGCGGCCGGCCGGGGAACTGACCGAATGGACAGCGGGGTTTGCCCTCGGGGAGGTCGCGTGGTTTTTGGGCGGGCATCCCGACGAGGCGTTCCGGGGCGCGGGCCTGATCGTGTTGAGCCCGGGCGTGCCGCTGGCCAGTCCCCCGCTGCAGGCCGCGCGGGCCCGTGGGGTCCCGATTTGGAGCGAGCTGGAATTGGCCTCGCGGTTCGTGTCCGCGCCGATCAGCGCGATTACCGGGAGTAACGGGAAGAGCACCACCACCGCGCTTGCCGGCGAGATGTGTGCGGCCGCGGGGCGGCGCACGTTCGTGGGCGGCAATTACGGGGTGCCGCTCTCCGAGGCGACCGTGCCCGGCGCGGCGTGGGGGGAGATCGTGGCGGAGGTGTCCAGTTTTCAGTTGGAGACCGTCGCCACGTTTCATCCCTCGGTGGCCGCGTTGTTGAACGTGACGCCGGATCACTTGGACCGATACCCGGACTTCGGGTCCTACGCGGCCGCGAAGTGGCGTATTTTTGAACGGCAAACATCCGAGGACGCCGCGGTGCTCAATGCGGATGACCCCGCGTGTATGGATCCCGGGTTTACCGCGAAACTGGCCGCGCGGCGCGTGTGTTTTTCGCGACGAACCGCGCCCGCCGGCGATGCGGTGTGGGTGGACGCTGGGGAGATCGTCTATCGACTGGGCGAACGCAGCGGGCGCGTGCTGGCGATCGATCGGCTTCGTATCGTGGGCGTCCATAACGTGGAAAACGCGCTGGCGGCGACCGCGATCGCCCTGTTGCGCGGGGTCGATCCGGCCGTGATCGCGGGCGTATTGTCGGAGTTTCGGGGCCTGGAGCATCGCATGGAGTTTGTCCGGGAGTTGCGGGATGTGCGGTACATCAACGACTCCAAGGGCACCAACGTGGGCGCGGTCCAGAAATCCATCGAGAGCCTGACCAGTCCGGTCATTTTGATCGCGGGCGGCGTGGCCAAAGGCGCGGATTTTTCCGCGTTGCGCCCGCTCGTGGCCCGGCGGGTCAAAAAAGCGGTGTTGCTCGGCCAAGCGCGACCGGAGCTCCGGCAAGCCTTCGAGGGCGTCACCACCATCGCGGAGGCGAGCGGAATGGAGGAGGCGGTGCGGATCGCGTCGGAGAGTGCGGTGCCCGGCGACGTGGTGCTCTTGTCGCCCGCGTGCGCGAGTTTTGATTTGTTCCGCGATTTCGAAGATCGGGGCCGGCGGTTCAAAACGCTGGTTCATGCGTTGTGAACGCGCGATCGTCTCGTCCGGCCGCGGCCGGGTGGGGGTGGTTCGGCGGGTATTGGACGCCTCGCGCGTGGGGCCGCGGCGACCACGCGTTGGCGTTCACGGCCGGGGTGTTGGTGGTGATCGGGCTCGTCATGATTTACAGCGCCAGTTCCGCGATCGCGACCACGCGGTACGGCGACGCGACGTACTTTCTGTTCCGCCAAGCGGCATGGGCCTTGGTGGGCCTGGCCGCGTTCGGTGTGGGTGCGCGGATCGATTACCATACGTGGCGTCGGGTCGTGGCGCCGCTCACGTTGGGCATGATCGCGCTCCTGGCCGTGGTGCTCGCGGCCGGGTGGTCGGTCAACGGGTCGCGACGCTGGCTGCGCGCGGCGGGGTTCACCATCCAGCCGTCGGAGTTCGCGCGGGTCGTGTTCATCGTCTACGCGGCGCACATGTTGGCGAAGCGGGAGGAGACGATCCGGTCGTTCAAGTCCCTGGCGCCGCTGCTCGTGGTCGTCGGGGTGGGCGTCGGATTGATTCTGGCGGAGCCGGATCTGGGGAACGCCGTGGTGCTCGCGACCGTGACCGCGGCGTTGTGCGTGCTCGGGGGCGCGCGTCTGTCGCACCTGGGCGCCTTGGCGGCGTGCGCGGCTCCGCTGGTGGCGTACGCGGTGTTGAGCACGGCGTATCGGCGCCGCCGGTGGACCGCGTTTCTGGATCCGTGGAGCGACGCGAACGATTCGGGTTTTCAGGTGATCCAGTCCATGCTCGCGTTCGGGGGCGGCGGGGCGACCGGCGCCGGACTGGGGGAAGGGCGGCAAAAACTGTTTTTCCTCCCGGAGCCGCATACCGATTTTATTTATTCGGTGGTGGGGGAGGAACTGGGGTTGTTGGGCACCTTGGCGGTTTTGGCGTTGTTCGCCGTGTTATTGTGGCGCGGGTGGCGGGTGGCGCTGGCGACCGCGGACCCGTTCGGGCGTTTGCTGGCCTTCGGGTTGGCGACCACGATCGGGTTGGCCGCGGCCCTGAACATCGGGGTGGCCACGGGGATGTTGCCGACCAAGGGGCTTCCGTTGCCGTTGGTGAGTTACGGGGGCTCGTCGTTGGTCGCGAATCTGTTTGCGGTCGGGATCGTGTTCAATGTCTCGCGACAGCGGGGAATCAAGGGATGAGGCGCTTAACCGGTTTCCGCGACGGAGCGTCGGGATGCGCGTGGTAATCGCGGGCGGCGGAACCGGCGGGCACGTGTATCCGGGGATCGCGCTGGCGCACGAGTTCGTGCGGGCTCGTCCCGGCTCGTCCGTGCTCTTTGTCGGGACCGAGCGCGGCTTGGAGGCTCGGGTTGTGCCGCGCGAAGGGTTTGAATTGGCCACGATTCGGGTGCAAGGGTTGGTGGGACGAGGGGTCGTGCGCGCGGCGGCCACGATTGCGCGGTTGCCCATGGCGTTGCGGGAAGCGGTCACCGTGCTCCGACGGTTTCGGCCCGATCTGGTGGTGGGCGTGGGCGGTTACGCGGCGGGCCCGACCATTGCGGCGGCCAGGCTCTTGCGGCGTACGATCGTGCTCCTGGAACAGAACGTGCTGCCGGGCGTGACGAACCGGTGGCTGGCCCCGATCGCCGACTTGGTGGTGGCGTCGTTCGAGGAGTCGCGGGCCGCGTTCCGGGGGCGGGTGGAGGTGTTGGGCAATCCGGTCCGCCCGGCGGTGGTGTCCGCGGGGCGAACCGCGTTGCCGGATGCGCCGTCGATCCTGGTGTTCGGGGGCAGCCAGGGCGCGCGGGCGATCAATCGCGCCGTGGTCGGCGCGTTGCCCGCGTTGTCCAAGATCGCGGGTCTGTCGATCGTGCATCAAACCGGTCAGGCGGATTTTGCCGAGACCAAGCAGGCCTACGACGCGTCGGGCGTCGCGGCCGCGGTGACGCCGTACGTGGACGACATGGGCGCGGCTTACGCCCGCGCCGCGTTGGTGGTGGCGCGCGCGGGCGCGACCACCGTGGCGGAACTGACCGCCTGCGGACGGCCGGCGATCTTGATCCCGTACCCGCACGCGGCGCACGGGCACCAGGAACAGAACGCCCGCGCGGTGGAGGCGGCGGGCGCCGGACTCATGATATTGGAGCGCGACCTGACGGGCGCGGCGCTCGGGGAGGTGATCGCGGGGCTGCTCGCGGACCGTCCGCGTCTGACGCGCATGGCCGCGGCCAGCCGCGGCTTGGGGCGGCCCGACGCGGGCCAACGCATCGCGGCCGCATGTTTGGCGTTGGTGGAACGATGAGGGCAATCGGTGTTTAAGAAGATCCAGCGGCTGCACTTCGTGGGCATCGGCGGGTCCGGGATGAGCGGGATCGCGGAGGTGCTGCTCACGCTCGGGTATCGCGTGACCGGGTCCGACCTTGCGGCCTCCGACGTGACCCGTCGTTTGGAGTCGTTGGGCGGGACGGTGTACATCGGGCACCGCGCAGAGCAGGTCGAGGGCGCGCAGGTCGTGGTGATCTCGTCCGCGGTTGCGCCGAGCAACGTGGAGGTCGCGGCCGCGCGTGCGCGCATGATCCCGGTGATCCCGCGCGCGGAAATGTTGGCCGAGCTCATGCGGCTCAAATACGGGATCGCGGTGGCGGGCGCCCACGGTAAAACCACGACCACGTCCATGATCGCCACCGTGCTCGCGCACGGGGGGCTGGATCCCACCGCGGTGATCGGGGGCAAACTCAACCGGTTCGGCGGGCACGCCAAACTGGGGCAGGGCGAGTTCTTGGTGGCGGAGGCGGACGAGAGCGACGGCTCGTTCCTCAAGCTCTCGCCCACGATCGCGGTGGTGACCAACATCGATCGCGAACACTTGGACCACTACAAGGAATTCGACGAGATCAAACGCGCGTTCCTGGACTTCGTGAACAAGGTGCCGTTTTACGGCGCGGCCGTGTTGTGCCTGGATGAACCGAACCTGCAAGCCCTGATTCCCAAGATCGAGAAACGAGTCCGCACCTACGGCCGCAGCCCGCAGGCGGATCTGACCGCCACCTCGATCCGGTTGAGCGAAAAGGGCGCGGAGTTTCACGCCCGGTTGGGCTCGTCGGATTTGGGCCGATTCTCGCTCAGCGCGCCGGGGACGCACAACGTGTCCAACGCCATGGCCGCGATCCTGGTGGGGCTGGAGTTGGACCTGCCGGTGGACGCGATCCGGGAAGGCTTGGCGCAGTTCTCGGGCGTGGAGCGTCGGTTTCAAATCCGCGGCGAACGCGGCGGCGTGCTCGTGGTCGACGACTACGGCCACCATCCGACCGAGATCCGGGCCACGCTCGCAGCCGCGAAGGAGGGCTGGGGACGGCGCGTGATCGTGCTTTTTCAGCCCCACCGGTATTCCCGGACGCGCGATCTGTTCGCGGACTTTTGCACCGCGTTTTATCAGGCCGACGTGTTGCTGGTGCTCGACGTGTACGCGGCGGGCGAGCCGCCGATCAAGGGCGTCAACTCGCAGGCGTTGGTGGCGGGCATCCGCGAACACGGGCACCGCGACGCGTCCTGGGTGGAGAACCGCGCCTCGGCGGTGGAGCGCGTGGCGCAGGTGGCGCAGCCGGGCGACATGGTGATTACGCTGGGCGCGGGGGACGTGTGGAAAGCGGGACCCGCTTTGTTGGAGAGAATATGACGCGCGCGGCCGTTGCGGCCAGACCGACGTTGCGTGAGGCCTTGGCCGGGGTTCGCGGCGAGGTGCGGTTCGATGAGCCGCTGGCCAAATACACGTCGATGAAGGTCGGCGGGCCGGCCGACGCGTTGGTCATTCCCGCGGACGAAGAGGATCTGCGCGCGGCGGTGCTGGGCGCGCGCGCGGCGCGCGCGCCCGTGATGGTGTTGGGCGGCACCAATGTCGTGGTGCGCGACCGCGGCGTGGCCGGCGTGGTGCTGCGGCTTTCCGCGCTCAAGGCGATCCGCCCCGCGGGCGCGAACCGATTGTACGCGGAATCCGGCGGGTTGTTCCCGACGCTGGCGCATGCGGCGAAGGACGCGGGATTGTCCGGGCTCGAATTTGCCTGCGGGATTCCGGGCACCGTGGGGGGCGCGATCGTGATGAACGCGGGCACGCGCGACGGCGAGATCGCCGACGTGTTGGAGAGCGTTCGGCTGATGACGCGGGAGGGCGATGTCGTCGAGATTCCCGCGGCCAAGCTCGGGTTTCGCTACCGCGAGTCGCACCTCCCGTCCGGCGTGTTACTGGGAGGAACGGTGGCGTTGAGGCCAGACGATCCCGACGCCATCGACGCGCGGATGCAGGCCATCTTGGAGTATCGGCGGCGCACGCAACCGCTTAACCTGCCCAACGCGGGGTGTATTTTCAAAAACCCGCCGGGGCGGTCCGCGGGACAACTCATCGACCACGCGGGGCTGAAGGGATATCGCATCGGGGGGATCCAGGTGTCGGAGCGGCACGCCAACTTCATGGTGAACCTGGGCGACGGCACGGCCAAGGACCTGACCGCCTTGATCCGTCACGTGGGCGGCCGGATCGAACGGGAGCAGGGGGTGACGTTGGAGTTGGAAGTCAGGTTGGTGGGGCGCGGATGACGATCGCGGTGCGGGTCGGCGTGTTGATGGGCGGGACCTCGGCGGAGCGCGAGGTCTCGCTCCGCTCGGGTGAGGCCGTGCTGGGCGCGTTGCGCCGCCTGCGCATCGACGCGGTGGGCATCGACGTGGACGCGACCGTGGTCGATCGCTTGGCCCGCGAACGCGTGGGCTTGGCGTTCATCGCGCTGCACGGCCGCCGCGGCGAGGACGGCACGATCCAAGGCCTGCTGGAAATGTTGGGCATTCCCTACACCGGATCGGGCGTGTTGGCAAGCGCGTTGGGCATGGACAAGCTGATTTCCCGGACCCTGTTCGCGGCCGCGGGCCTGCCCGTGCCGCGATACGTGCTGCTGACGGAGCCGACGCCGCCGGCGCTGCCGTTTCCGTTTCCCGTGGTGGTCAAACCCAACAGCGAAGGATCGAGCGTGGGCGTGAGCCTGGTGCCGCGGGCCGAGGAGTTGCCGGCCGCGATCGCCGAGGCGTTTCGGTACGACCGGCGCGTGCTCATCGAGTCCTACATCGCGGGCAAGGAAGTGCAGATCGGGATTCTGGGGGACCGGGCGCTGGGCGCGATCGAGATCCGTTCCAAAACCGCGTTTTACGATTACACCGCGAAATACACGCCGGGCATGTCCGAGCACATTTTCCCGGCCACGTTGCCGCCGGACGTGATGCAACGGACCTTGGACGCGGGGTTGTCCGCGTTTCGGGCCGTGCGCGCGCAGGGCTACGGACGGGTGGACTGCCTGGTGGACCAAGCCGGAACACCCTACGTGTTGGAGGTCAATACCTTGCCCGGGTTGACCGAGACCAGTTTGTTGCCGGACATCGCGCGCGGGGCGGGCTTGTCGTTCGACGAGTTGGTGGCCGAGATCGTGCGCCGGGCATGGGAGCGCGCGGGATGAAGCGTCGCGGCCGGGTTCGCCGGTTCCTGGGGTCCGTCGTGCTGTGCGCGGGGGGGGTGGTGATCGCGGGCTGGACGGTGAACGCCGTATGTTGGGTCGAGGGACGAGACGGGTTGTGCGGCTTGGACGCGATCGAACAGGTGGATGTGCGGGGTACGGTGCGGCTCACGGAACGCCAGGTTCGCGAATGGGCCGCGGTGCCGATGGGGGCGTCGTTGTGGAATCTTGACGGGGAACAGATCGCGTCGCGGCTCGACGGCCGTTCGTGGATTCGGGCCGTGACAGTACGCAAACGATTTCCTCACGCGGTGGTGCTCGACGTGACGGAGCGGGTGCCGGCCGCCGTGGCCGTCACCGATCGCGGGCGGGTGCTGCTGGACGCGGACGGCCTGGTGATCGGGCCCACCGCGATCGACCGCGGGTTCCCGGTGGTGCGGGGCGGCGCGATCGTCCGTCCGGAAGGATTGGCGGCCGCGGCGCACATTTTGGCGGGCTTCCGCGTCGCCGCTGTGTCGCTGGCCGCGATCGAGTCGGTGGTTATCGACGTATCTCATCCCGAGGATCCCATCGTGGAATTGCCCGGCGCGCTGCGGGTGCGGTTCGGTCGCGACAGGTTTGCCGAAAAGTGGCGCCGCGTGCAAGCGATCCAGGCCGCGTCGTCCGGCCCCGCGGTCCCGCGAATGGTGGATGTGCGGTTTTCGGATCGCGCGGTGGTCAGCGAGTGGTCGGGGGCGCTGTAGAGCCGCAGACAGCCGGGAATTATCCGGCGCCGAGATAGGAGGAAACACATGGCGAAACGCGACCAGATAATCGTCGGGTTGGACGTGGGAACGACGAAGATCTGCGCCATCGTGGGGGAGGTGTCCGAAGGGGCGCTCCCCGGCGAGCGTCCGCACGTTAAGATCATCGGGATCGGCACCCATCCGTCCCGCGGGCTCCGCAAGGGCGTCGTGGTCAACGTCGAGAGCACGATCGAGTCGATCAAAAAAGCGGTGGAAGAAGCCGAACTCATGGCCGGGGTGGAGATTAATTCGGTGTACACCGGCATCGCGGGCTCGCACATCAAGGGCTTCAGCAGCCGGGGCGTGATCGCGATTCGAAACCGCGAGGTGACCGCGGCGGACGTCAAACGCGTGGTGGAGGCGGCCAAGGCCGTGGCCATCCCGATGGATCGCGAAATCCTCCACGTGTTGCCGCGCGGGTTCGCGGTGGACGATCAAGAGGGCATCAAAGACCCCACCGGGATGTTCGGGACGCGTCTCGAAGTGGAGGTCCATATCATCACCGGCGCGGTGACCTCGGCGCAGAACATCGTGCGCTCGATCAACCGCGCGGGATTGGAGGTCATCGACCTCATCCTGCAGCCGCTGGCCTCCAGCGAGGCCGTGCTCACCGCGGAGGAGCGGGAGCTGGGGGTGGCGATGGTGGATATCGGGGGCGGCACCACCGACCTGGCCACGATCGTGGACAACGGCGTGTGGCACACCGCGGTGTTGGGGATCGGCGGCAATCACCTGACCAACGACATCGCGGTCGGGCTACGTACCCCGGCGTACGAGGCGGAAAAGATCAAGATCCGGTACGGCTGCGCGTCGACCGCCATGGTGCGCGACCACGAGACCATCGAGGTCCCCAGCATGGGCGGCCGCCCGCCCCGCGTGCTCTCGCGGCAACTCTTGTCCGAAATCATCGAGCCGCGCGCTGAAGAAATGTTTTCGTTGGTGGCGCAGGAACTGCGCAAGATGGGGTACGAGGACCGGGTGGCGGCGGGCGTGGTCATCACCGGCGGGACGTCGATCCTCGACGGGATGCCGGAGCTGGCCGAGCGGGTGATGAACCTGCCGGTCCGACGCGGGTCTCCCACCGACGTGGGCGGGGTGGTCGATATCGTCAACAGTCCGATGTACGCGACCGGCGTCGGGCTGATCCTCTATGGAGCCAAACACCGCGAACCCACCCGCGCCTCGCGCAACGGGGGCGGAGGGTGGCAACGCGTGGTGAGGAAAATGAAGGACTGGGCGCAGGAATTTTTTTAGGGTGAGTCCCAATAATCAAGGAGGGAGCCGGCATGTTTCTATTCGATGACGAGACGCAGGAACGGATGCCCGCGCGTATCATCGTGATGGGGGTCGGAGGCGGAGGGTGCAACGCGATTTCGACCATGATCGCGGGCGGATTGGGGCAGGTGGAGTTCGTGGTGGCCAACACCGATCTCCAAGTGTTGCGCTCGTCCCCGGCCGGCACCAAGATCCAGTTGGGCACTCGCCTGACCAAGGGGCTCGGCGCCGGCGCCAACCCGCAAGTGGGACGCGACGCGGCGTTGGAGGACACCGAACGCATCCGCGAAATTCTCTCCGGCGCGGACATGGTGTTCATCACCGCGGGCATGGGCGGGGGGACCGGGACCGGCGCCGCGCCGGTGATCGCGGGCATTGCCAAGGAAGCGGGCGCATTAACCGTGGCGGTGGTGACCAAGCCGTTCACGTTCGAGGGGGCGCGCCGGATGCGCCAGGCCGAGGACGGCGTACGCGAATTGCGCTCGTCGTGCGACACGATGCTGGTCATTCCGAATCAGCGGTTGTTGAGCGTGGTGGAAAAGGGCACGCCCTTGACACGCGCGTTCGCGGTCGCCGATGATATCTTGCGCCAAGCAGTGCAGGGAATCTCCGAGGTGATCACGGTGCCCGGCTTGGTGAACGTGGATTTCGCCGACGTGAGGGCGATCATGACGCATATGGGTCGGGCCGTGATGGGCATGGGTCGGGCCCGCGGCGAACACCGCGCGGTGGAAGCCGCCCAGCGCGCGATCGCGAGCCCGTTGCTGGAAGACGGCTCCATCCAGGGCGCGCGCGGCGTGTTGATCAATATCACGGGCGGTGCCGACCTGTCGTTGCATGAGGTCACCGAAGCCTCCTCCATTATCCAGGAGGCCGCGGACCAGGACGCCAACATCATTTTCGGATCCGTGGTCAACGAGCAGATGGGAGAGGACATTCTGGTCACCGTCATCGCCACCGGGTTCGACGCGCCGCCCACGGCGCCGACCGCGCGCCCCGCGGGCGACGGGGGCGTGCTCGCGCCCATGACCGGACCGATCGTCTCGGCGTCGTCCCGCACGTTGTCGATCGAGGCGATTCCGCCGCTTCGCAAATCGAGCGGGGTGAAATCGCGAGACGGGTTAACCGAGGACGAGTGGGACGTGCCGACCTTCCTTCGCAAACAATTGGACTAACGCGTGTCGATCGCTGCGCATCGCGTCGAAACCGGGCCGGACGGGGAGTGGATCGTCCTGGACCGCTTCTCCGCGCCGCACCGGTTCGGCACCCGGCGCTTTCCGGCTTCCGCCGTGCGGTCGATCGGAGGCGCGCCCGTCCTCACCGCGCGACAGGTGCATAAGGACGGGGTGTTGGTTGTGCCGTCCGGGGAACACGACGCCCCGCGGTGGCAGGCCGAGGTTGCGTCGGCCGATGCCGACGGCGTGGCTACCGATCGATCGGATTGCTGGGTCGGCGTGACCACCGCGGATTGCGTGCCGCTCCTGTTGCACGATCCGGTTGCCCGCGCCGCGGCCGCGGTGCACGCGGGGTGGCGCGGGGCGCTCATGGGGGTCGCGCCGGCCGCGGTGCGAACGTTGACGGCCCGTTTCGGGGCCGACCCGTCGCGGATCGACGCCGCGATCGGTCCGCACATCGGGGCCTGTTGTTTCGAAGTGGGGCACGCGGTGCTGGATCCGTTGTCCAAGATCCCGGGGTGGGAACGCTGGCTCGCGCGACGATCCGGGGACAAGGGGTACGTCGATCTGGGCGCGTTCGTCCGATGGCAGTTGGAGGAGGCGGGTTTGCAGTCGACGCGCGTGACCGCGCTGGGACTGTGTACCCGGTGCGATCCGTCGCGGTTTTCGTCGTATCGTCGGGAAGGGCGACGGCCGCCGGGCATGTTGAGCGCGGTGCGCGTCGGACCGCGTGCATGATGGCGACGGAGACCGTTGCCGAGCGCCTTGCGGACGTTCGTTCGCGGATTGCGCGCGCCGCGGCGGGTGCCGGGCGTGATCCGGATGACCTGCGGTTGATCGGCGTGTCCAAAGGGATCGGTCTCGACGCGATTCGCGCCGCCGCGGCCGCCGGGCTCTCCGACTTCGGTGAGAATCGCGTTCACGAAGCGATCGACAAGATGACCGTTCTCGGGGACCAAGGCGTCGGCGATTGGTCGTGGCACCTCATCGGCCGCTTGCAGACCAACAAGGTTCGCGCCGCCGTCGGGCGGTTTTTTCTCATTCAATCGGTGGACAGCGTCCGGCTGGGGCTCGCGATCGACGACGTCGCGGCGCGGGCCGGGATCGTCCAGCGCGTGCTCCTCCAAGTGAACATCGGTCGCGAGCCGCAGAAAGGCGGCGTGGCGCCCTCGGACCTGGAGCCCTTGTGGAGCGGACTCGCGCCATGCCGCCATCTCCGAATCGACGGGTTGATGGCGATTCCTCCGGCGGGTGATGATCCGGAAATGGCACGGCCATATTTTCGGGAACTGTGCCGCCTGGGCGATCGCCTGCGCGGGTCGCGCGGTGACGAGCGTCGCCTCGAATACTCGATGGGGATGAGTCACGATTTTGAGATCGCGGTGCAGGAAGGCGCGACGATGGTGCGGGTCGGGACCGCGATTTTCGGCGCCCGAACTCCGGTTGGCGTTCAATCGGAACGCGTCATAGGCGAGGTCTGAGGGAGGCGGATGTTCGTCGCGGGGAATTTTTTGGGGGCGGTGGCCACGGTGCTGGACATGGTCTTGGAGTTTTACAAGTGGGTGGTGATCATCGCCGCCCTACTGTCGTGGGTCAATCCTGACCCATACAACCCCATTGTGCAGTTTCTGCGCAAGGTGACCGAACCGATATTTTACCCGATTCGCCGGGTTATGGGCGGGTACGGGCTGGGAATCGACCTGTCGCCATTGATCGTCATCGTCATCATTATTTTCCTGCAGTCGTTCTTGGTGGCGAGCCTGCGGCAGGCGGCGATGCAGTTTCATTAGGAGCCTGTCCATGAAAGGCCATCTGCGGCGTTGTCGGTCGGTCTTGCGTGCTCACGGTTATCGTAGGGGCGTATGGCCATACGCCCCTACAGGCGCGCAAGATCCTCCCTCCGCCTGGCATCTGGCCTTCCCTGAACAGGCTCCAACTGGGCTTGCTCGGACGGGTTCCTAGCGAGTACGCTGGCTCATGATGTCCGTTGGCGGACGGACCGGGCCGGACATGAACAACGGAGGGCAATACTTATGAAGGTGACACCGGCCGACATTCAGCAAATCGGGTTCCGTCGCGCGTTCCGCGGGTACGATCGTCACGAGGTCGATGCGTTCGTGTCGAGCCTGTCGGAGACGTTCGAGGAGCTCATGAAAGAGAACCGAGACTCGAAGGACCGGATTACCGCGCTCGAGGCGGCCCTTGAAGAGCTCAAGCGTAAGGAAGAGTTGATCAATCAGACATTAGTGTCGGCCGAACGTATGGTTGACGACATGAAGCGGCATGCCCAGCGTGAAGCCGAACTCCGCATCCGGGAGGCGGAGGTGGCGGCGGATTCGCTGACGCGCAAAGCCCGCGACGAACGTCATGACATTGAGCAGGAGGTCATTACCTGGCGTCGCCGACAGATCGAACTGGTGGAGCAGTTCCGAGGATTCCTTCGGGGGATTGAAAAGAGTCTGGACTTGGCCGCCGAATCCGCTCACCGCGAGGATTCGGTGGTCGGAGCCCCCCGCGTGGCGTGACCGGAGGTCAACGCGCGACCGGGTCCGGATAGTCGATCCAGGGTTGGCGTTCGGCCAGGTAGCGGGAGCCTCGAAAATTCACGCGCGACCGCAGCAGGGTAAAGCCCACCCGGCGGAGGCGTTCGATCAGATCGTGCATGACCTGCTCGACCTCAAAAAACGTCCCGGTATCCACGCGGAGCCCTTCATAGAAAAACCGGGCGGACAGGCCTTGCTCACCGCGGTGGATCTCCGCGTTGCGATTAAACGAGCGATGTTGAGGATCAAACCCTTCAACTTGGTGAATTTCCATCATCATAATAGACGCTCTCCCTTGCGAGCCGTGCGGAGGATCGGTCCAACCATTCCGGCGTATCCCTCGAGTAAGAGGCGGGAATTATACCTGTGTCAAAGGATCGAGGGCAAGCCCCATGTGTGGGGTGGCCCACAGCGGCGTTGGCGTGGACCGGGTACCCCTATCGGAATCGAACTCATTGAAATACTGTGCAAACGTGTGCCCACGTTTTAGGCAACACGCTTGAAACACCGATGATGCCGGGCGATTCTTGACGCGAAGGCGCGGTTGTGCACACGTTGTCAACAGTTTTTGTGGATTGCGCCATCCGCAGGGGCGTTGGTCGTGGTCATGGGGGGGAGCCGTCCGTGAATATCCCGAATGCATTGACCCTGCTTCGTATCCTGTTGGTCCCGCTGTTTGTGGGCCTCGTACTCTACGGCCATCTTTCAACCGCACTAGTGGTGTTTTTGGTCGCCGGGCTGACGGATGCCCTGGATGGCCTGATCGCGCGCCTGCTCAATCAGCAAACGACCTTGGGCCGGTATCTGGACCCGTTGGCGGATAAGCTCCTCCTGGTGGCGGCGTTCGTGGTGCTGTCCGTGGGAGGGTTCGTGCCGCTGTGGGTCACGATTATTGTGGTGAGCCGAGACATCATCATCAGCGTGGGTTCCCTGGTGCTCCACCTCTTTCGTGAGCAACCGGACATTGCTCCGACTTTGATGGGAAAGGCCACGACCGTGCTCCAACTCGTCTACATCCTGGCCGTGCTGGCGGGGACCACCATGCCGTTGCCCGGATGGGTGATCCTGGTATCGCTGGGCGGGGTCTCCGTCCTCACCGTGGCGTCGGGTCTGCACTATCTGATACGAGGGGTGCAAATTCTTGGCGCTCAGCAGGGAGTGCGGGCGTGAGCCGGCTCGCGGCGCGGGTTCCCGTGCCGGCCATCTCCGGCCGCACGCGCGTGGTGGCGGTGTTGGGGTGGCCGGTTGCGCACAGTCGGTCCCCGGCCATGCACAACGCGGCCTTTGCCGCATTGGGGCTCGATTACCGATACGTGGCCTTCGCGGTGCCGCCGAAAAACCTGCGACACGCGGTCCACGGCCTCCGGGCGCTGGGCATGGTCGGGGCCAATGTGACGATTCCCCTGAAGGAACTGGTGATCCCGATGTTAGATGACGTGTCGCCGGAGGCAAGGATCATCGGGGCCGTCAACACCATCGTCTGTCGGGACGGGCGACTGATCGGGCAGAACACCGATGCCCGGGGGTTTTTGCGGTCGTTGCGCGAGGATACCGGGGTCACGGTCCGCGGCGGACGTTTTCTGGTCGTGGGCGCGGGCGGCGCGGCGCGGGCTGTGGCCGCGGGACTGGCGATGTCCGGCGCGCGAGCCGTGGTGGTCGCGAACCGTTCGACGTCCAGAGCCCAGGGCCTGGTCCGCCGGTTTCGGCGGTTGTTTCCCGGGGTGGAATGGGTCGGCCGTTCCCTGGAGGCGCTGCCGCCCGCCCGGACCCTGCGGGCCGTGATTCAGTGCACGTCCGTGGGCATGCGGCCGGAAGACGGCTCGCCGGTGCCCATTCACTGGTTGGAGCCGCGCGTCGCCGTGTACGACCTGATCTATCACACCCCGACCGCCCTGCTGCGCCGCGCCCGCGCCCTCGGGTCGGCCTGCGCGGGCGGCGTGGGCATGTTGTTGCACCAAGGCGCGTTGGCCTTCACGGTGTGGACCGGTCGTCGACCGCCCATTCAGGTCATGCGGCGGGCGCTGATCCATTCTATTCACACGCAATGACCGTGGCGCGGAGACAAAAAATGTCAACTTTTTGACAAAGGTTGACCCCTCGATTAGACTTTCGCCCGTTCTTCAGACATCACGGACGATGCCCGCAACCCCATCTTCTCCGCCGCCTTCTACGGTCGCCAGCGAAAAGCTGGGGCGCCTTCTCGTTGCGGCTCAACTGGTCTCCGACGATCAACTGCAGCGCGCGATCATCGCGCAGAAAAAAACCGGCGGGCGTTTGGGCAGTATTCTCGTGCGGATGGGCTTTCTGGATGAAGCCAAATTGCTCGCGTTTCTCAGCCAGCAGTTCGGGATGCCGTCCGTTGATCTCTCCAAGATCAAAGTCGACCCGGCCGTGATGAAGTTGATACCGGCCGACGCCATCAAGAAATATAAGGTGGTCCCGGTGAAGCGAACCGGATCAGTCGTGACCTTGGCGATGGCCGACCCGAGCGACGTGTTCGCGCTCGATGACATTAAATTCCTGACCGGCTACACCATCGAACCGGTGGTGGCAAGCGAGTCCTCGATCATCTCGGCCATCCAAGCCGCATACGGCGGCGGGCAGGGGCAGCCGCAAGAGGCCGCCAAGCATGACCGCGCCGCGATTCTGAGCGCGAAAGACTACACGGTGGACGACATCGGTGAGACCACGTTCGCGGAGACCGAGGAAGGCCCCACCGTCAACGTGGAAGATTTCGATCAAGTCGTCGGCGACGCGCTCGACAACGTCGATGTGGTCGAAGAACAGCAGGACACCGGCGCAGAGACCGACATCGAGGCGCCGATCATCAAATTGGTCAACGGCGTGTTGATCAACGCCATCAAAGTCGGCGCCAGTGATATTCACATTGAACCGTTTGAGACGGTGTTCCGCGTCCGATTCCGGGTGGACGGCGCGCTCAAGACGGTGATGAATCTTCCGCTCAAGATCCGCAACGCGGCGACATCGCGAATTAAGATCATGTCCAAACTCGATATCGCGGAACGGCGGCTGCCCCAAGATGGGCGCATCAAACTGAAACTGAGCAAGAAACGCGACGTGGATTTCCGCGTCTCGGTGCTGCCGTGTTTGTTCGGCGAGAAGGTCGTGCTCCGTATTCTGGACAAGAGCAATCTGTCGCTTGATCTCGGCAAACTGGGGTTCGAACAAAAGGCGATGGATGATTTCATGAAGGCGATCAACTCGCCCTACGGCATGGTGTTGGTGACGGGGCCGACCGGGAGCGGCAAATCCACCACGTTGTATTCCGCCTTGTCCACGATCAATCAGCCGGACATCAACATCATGACCGCGGAAGACCCGGTCGAATACAACCTAATGGGCATCAACCAGGTGCAGATGAAGGACGATATCGGGCTGAATTTTGCGGCGGCGCTGCGGTCCTTTCTCCGTCAGGACCCGGACGTGGTGATGGTCGGCGAAATCCGCGACTATGAAACGGCCGAAATCGCAGTGAAGGCCGCGCTGACCGGCCACTTGGTGTTGTCCACGCTCCACACTAATGACGCGCCGAGCACCATCAACCGATTGCTGAACATGGGCATCGAGCCGTTTATGGTGGCGTCGTCGGTGGTCCTGATTTTGGCTCAGCGTTTGGCGCGGCGGATCTGTTCTCAATGTAAAGAAGAGATCAAGCTTTCGGAGGAGACGCTGATCACGGCCGGGTTCTCGCCGTCCGAGGTCGGCTCGTTGAAAACGTATCACGGCAAAGGGTGTCAGACGTGTACGGACACCGGGTACAAGGGCCGGGTCGCGTTATATGAAGTGATGCCGGTCGGCGAAGGGATTCGCGAGTTGATCCTACAAGGAGGAACCGCGGATGAAATCAAACGCAAGGCCATCGAAACCGGGATGAAAACCTTGCGCATGGCCGGGTTGCAAAAGGTCCGCGAAGGGTTCACCACGGTTGAGGAAGTGGTCGGTACGACCTTTGCCGATTGAGCGTGCCGCGTTCACTTGACGAGAGGGAGGGTCATCGCTGATGTCCACGCTGTACGAGATGCTGCAACAGATGATCGAAAAGGGCGCGTCGGACCTGCATATTACGACCGGCACGGCTCCGCAAATGCGGTTGAACGGCCATCTGACGCCGATGAACCACCCCGTGTTGGGGCCGGCCGAAACCAAGCAGCTCATCTACAGCGTGTTGACGGACGCACAGAAACATCGGTTCGAAGAAGAGAGCGAACTTGACCTCTCGTTCGGCCTCAAGGGATTAAGCCGGTTTCGGGCGAACGTGTTCATGCAACGCGGCGCGGTTGCGGCCGCGATCCGCGTCATCCCTATCCAAACCAAAACCATGGAGGAGCTGGGCCTGCCCTCGGTCATTTCCGAGCTCATCAAGCGGCCTCGCGGCCTCATTTTGGTGACCGGCCCCACCGGGAGCGGCAAGTCCACCACATTGGCCGCCATGATCGACCGGATTAACTCCGAACGCCACGATCACATCATCACGATCGAGGACCCGATCGAGTTTATTCACGGCCATAAAAAATCGCTTATCAACCAGCGCGAAGTGACGTCGGACACCAAGACGTTTAAGTCCGCGTTGAAATACATCCTCCGCCAGGACCCCGACGTAGTGCTGGTCGGCGAGTTGCGCGACCTGGAGACGATCGAGGCCGCGTTGACCATCGCGGAGACCGGCCACCTGACCTTGGCCACGCTGCACACGAACAGTTGCGCGCAGACCATCAACCGGGTCGTGGACGTGTTCCCCGCGCACCAACAGCCGCAGGTGCGCGCGCAACTCTCGTTCGTGCTGGAGGGGGTTATTTCACAGCAATTGATTCCTAAAGCCAACGGCCAGGGGCGCGTCATGGCCATGGAAGTGATGGTGCCGAACCCTGCGATCCGCAATCTCATCCGCGAGGACAAGGTGCACCAGATTTATTCGACGATGCAAACGGGGCAGAACAAGTTCGGCATGCAGACCATGAACCAGTCCCTGTTGGATCACTACAGCAAGCGCAACATCTCGTATGAAGACGCGATGGCGCGGTCGAGCGTGACCGACGAGCTGCTCTCCATGATGGACCGCGCCGGGCTCAGTCACGCGCCGGCGCCGCGACGGGTCGGGATCGTTAAATAGCCCTGACGGGGCCGGGAGGAGGCTAGGACACCATGGCGACGACATTCGTGTGGAGCGGCAAAACCCGCCAGGGGCAAGCCCAAAAGGGCGAACTGGTCGCTCAGAGTAAGGAAGACGCAATCTCGCAATTGCGCAAACAAAACATCGTGTCGCCGTCGGTGCAGCCCAAGCCGGCCGAGAAGAAGGTCGGAGGGCGCTTTGGCGGCAAGGTCGGCGAAAAAGATATCGTGATTTTCACCCGACAGTTTTCCACGATGATCGACGCCGGGTTGCCGCTGGTGCAGTGCCTGGAGATTCTCTCCAACCAAACCGAAAATAAGACCCTGGCCAAAACGGTCGGAGTGGTCCGAGCCGACGTGGAGAGCGGGGCGACGTACGCCGACGCGTTGCGCAAACACCCCAAGGTGTTCGACGACTTGTATGTGAACATGGTGGCGGCCGGGGAAGCCGGCGGGATTCTGGATACGATCCTGAGCCGTCTCGCCAAACACATCGAGAAGTCGATGAAGCTCAAGAAGCAGGTCAAGGCCGCGATGGTGTATCCCGGCATCATTATCAGCGTCGCGGTCATCGTAATCGGTGTGTTGATGGTGTGGGTGATCCCGATCTTCGCCAGCATGTTCACGGATTTCGGCGGGGTGTTGCCGCTTCCCACGCGGATTGTGATGGCCGCGAGCGGTTTTATGAAGAGCAACATTATCTTCATCGTGCTGGGCGCGGTCGGAGCCGGCTGGGCCGTCAAGCGCTACTACGCGACCGAGGGCGGCCGAAAGCTGATCGATCACAACGCGCTCAAGATTCCGGTGGTCGGGGACTTGATCCGAAAAGCCGCGGTGGCGAAGTTCACGCGCACGCTCGGCACGCTGATTTCCAGCGGCGTCCCCATTCTGGACGGTCTTTCGATCGTGGCACGAACGGCGGGCAACAAAACCGTGGAACAGGCCCTGATGACCGCGCGTCAGAGCATCAGCGAAGGGAAAACCGTGTCCGAGCCGTTGGCGCAGACCAAAGTGTTCCCGCCGATGGTGGTCCAGATGATTTCGGTCGGCGAAACCACCGGCGCGTTGGACGCCATGTTGTCCAAGATCGCGGACTTTTACGACGACGAGGTGGACACCGCGGTCGGGGCGTTGACCTCGCTCCTTGAGCCGATGCTCATGGTGTTTCTCGGTATCACGATCGGGTTCATCGTCATCGCGATGTACCTGCCCATCTTCCAGATGGGATCCGTCGTGGGCTGATGTGCGCGCGGGGTTCCCTCGTCGCGACGTCCCAACGCCGGGCGTGGGAGCCGGCGCGTGAGCGCGGAGCCGATCCGAGCGAAGCTGCGGTGGGTGATCGGCCTCCGCGTGGTGGTGGTCACCGTGTTCCTGGGGCTCTTCTTGGCTCTCAATACGAGGGGCTCGGACGACCCGACCACCCGCCTGTTCGGCCTGTTGATCGTCGGCACGTATACGTTGACGATCGTCTATGCGCTCGCGCTCAAGTGGCTCAGTTCGCGATGGGATCAGTTGTTCGCCATCGCGCAGCTCGCGGGCGATCTGGCGTGTATCACCGTCGTCGTCGGGATGACCGGACGGATCGAGAGCCCGTTTACGTTTTTGTATCCGGTGGTGATCTTGGCGGGCACCATGGTCTTGGGCCCCGCCGGAGGCTTGGTCGCCACGGTGGCCTCCAGCGCGATTTACGCGGCGGTGGCATGGCCGTCCATGTCGAGCGTGGACGTGGCGAGCTGGTGGGCGCAGCGCAGCGGACTTACGCCGGTGGTCATGCGCGTGGTGGCGTTCGTCGCGGTATTCCTGTTGGGCAATCACCTGGTGGCGACCGCCACCGCCGCCACGCGCCGACTCCACGAACGCGAAACCGGGTTTCGGACCCTCTCCGCGTTCCATGAAAACATCGTCCAGAGCATGAGCAGCGGGCTCGTGACCGCCGACCTGAACGGCCGCGTGACGTCGTTGAATCCCGCGGCCTATACAATGCTGGGATTGTCTCCCGATGACGCGTTGGGCCGGCCGTGTTGGGACCTCTTCGCGTGGGAGGACGGTCCCGACTTCTACGCGCGCGTCGCCACGCGCAACGTGCCGTATCGGTTCGAGCGGGAAGTGGCGCGACGCGACGGTCGACGCGTGTTGTTGGGCATGACGTTGTCGTGGCTGAAGGATTCCAACGGCGAGCCCATGGGGATGGTCGGGACCTTCCAGGATTTGACCGAAATCAAGGCGCTGGAGGACGCGGTCCACCAGCGCGAACGGTTGGCCAGCGTGGGGGAGCTCGCCGCCGGACTCGCGCATGAAATCCGCAATCCGCTGGCGTCGATCAGCGGCGCGATGGAGGTCCTGCAACAGGACCTGCGGTTGGAGGGCGAGCCCGGGGCGTTGATGGGCATTGTGCTGCGGGAGACCGAGCGGCTCGATGGGCTGATCGGACAGTTTCTCTTATACGCGCGGCCGGCCTCGCCGCGGAAACGCTCGTGTGATTTGGCCCGGTTGATCCGCGAGACGTTGGCGTTGCTGCGCACGCACCATGACTTTCGGCCGGCGGTCGAGGTGCGCGAGCACCTGTCCGACTCGCCGGTGTGGGTCCAAGCGGACGCCAATCAAATCCGACAGGTGGTCTGGAACCTGGTCCTCAACGCGCTGCAAGCCATGCCGGAGGGCGGGCAATTGAGCGTCCGCCTGCGCGCCGTCGCGGCAGAGCGCGGACCCGTGGTCCACCTCACGGTCGGCGATACCGGACACGGCATCAAACCGGAGGATCTCCCTCGGATGTTCGTCCCGTTTTTCACCACCAAGACCGGCGGCTCCGGGTTGGGACTGGCGATCGTGCACCGCATCGTGGAGGAACACCGCGGCCAGGTGGACGTGCACAGCGAGTGGAACAAGGGCACGCGGATCACGGTGACGCTGCCGGCCGGAACGTCGGATGAGTCGACACGGGCGGCCGACGACCCCGGGGTTGCACGCGATTCCGCGCAGGCGGGGGCCGCGCCGTCGTGACGACCGCGGTCTGTGACGAGGAGGCGGCTCTCAACGTGTTTCGGGTCTTGATCGTTGACGACGAAAAAAGCATGCGGGAAGTGCTCTCGATCATGCTGAGAAAAGAAGGGTACGCAGTGACCGTGGCCGCGCATGGCCCGGAGGCGCTCTCCTTGATCGATAAGGAGATTTACGATCTGGTGATTTCTGACGTCAAAATGCCTGGGTTATCCGGCATCGACGTGCTCAAGGCCGTGAAGGCCGCGTCGCCGACCACGATCGTCTTGATGATGACCGCGTTTGCGTCCACCGAGACCGCGGTGGAGGCCATGCGGGAGGGCGCCTACGATTACCTGACCAAACCGTTCAAGATCGACGAGGTCAAACTGGTCGTAAAAAACGCCTTGGAGCGAAAACAGCTCCAGGCGGAAAATAGTCGTCTCAAACAAGTCGTGCGCGACCGGGCGTCGTTCGAGCAGATCGTCGGCCGCAGCGAGAAACTCACCAAGGTCTTGGACTTGATCCGCAAGGTCGCGGATACCAACAGCAACGTGCTGATTTTCGGGGAGAGCGGGACCGGCAAGGAATTGGTGGCGCGGGCGATCCACTACAACAGTCGCCGCCAAGAACGCCCCTTTGTGACCGTCAACTGCAGCGCCTTGCCGGAACCCCTGTTGGAAAGCGAATTGTTCGGCCATATGAAGGGGGCGTTCACGGGGGCGGTCAGCAACAAGGAAGGCTTGTTCGAGATCGCCAACGAAGGCACGTTGTTTCTGGACGAAATCGGGGACACGCCGCTCGGTATCCAGGTCAAACTGTTGCGCGTGTTGCAGGAAAAGGAGTTTCGACGCGTGGGCGGCACCCGGGATCTCAAGAGCGACGTGCGCATCGTGGCCGCCACCAATCGCGACCTGGAGAAAGCGATCGCCGAAGGGCGGTTTCGCGAAGATCTCTATTACCGGTTGGACGTCATTCCGATTCGGCTGCCGCCGCTGCGCGAACGGCCCGAGGATATCCCGTTGTTGGTTGACGCGTTTTTGCGCAAACTCGCCGGGGAAATGGGTAAGACCCTCATGCGGATCGAGCCGGATGCGGTTGCGCTGCTGGGCAAACAGGAGTGGCGGGGCAATGTCCGGGAGTTGGAAAATGTGATGGAGCGGATCGTGGCGTTGGCGTCGGGCGGAACGATCGGGGCCGACCAAGTGCGCGACTGTTTGCCCCGGAGCGCTGAAGACGCGGTGGCCATGACGCTGCCGGCCAAGGGGCTTGATCTCGAGGGCGTGATGGCGACGATCGAAAAGGACCTCTTGCTCAAGGCGCTTCAGCGCGCCAGCGGCGTGAAGAAGGACGCGGCGGGTCTGTTGGGACTGGATTTCCGGTCGTTCCGTTACCGGCTGAGTAAGTATGGCATCAAGTAACGTCGGGACGCGGGAACGCGCCGCGAGCGATCGACGGTCGCGCTGTTCGCCGGACCCACGGCGGGAGGCCTGATGCAGCACATTCCGCTGGCTCTGGCCACAGAGGGTATGGTGTTGGCGCGCGACGTGACGCGTCCCGGCGTGTCGCAGGGCCCGCCGATTTGCGGCCAGGGCACCGCGTTGACCGTCGCCCTGATCGAACGCCTCGCCCGCATGGAGGTGGCGTCGGTGGTCGTGGAGGGGCATCCGGTGGTGGTGGAGGGCGAGCCGTCGCCGGACGAGCAGGTGGCCGCGCTGGATCGACGATTCTCGCGCGTGGGTGATGATCTGTTGATGGCGCGACTGAAAACGATTTTCCGCGGGCGCCTGCTACGGACGTTGGGCCGAGCGGAGTCCCCGTGACCGCGCGCAACGAACTCCAATTGTTCGTCAACGGCATCCGCACCATGCCAACCTTGCCCGGGATTCTGGCCAAACTCAACACGTTGGCCAACGACGAGAAGGCCTCGGTCAATGAAATGGCCCGCGTGGTCTCGGCCGATCAGGTGCTTTCGGCCAAGGTCCTTCGCCTGGTGAATTCGCCGTTCTACGGGTTTCCCGGCCGCGTGTCCACGGTGTCCAACGCGTTGATCCTGCTGGGTGCCAACGTGGTCAAAGGGTTGGTGCTGAGTTCGTCGATTTTTGAAATCATGGAGCGCCACGTCGTGGGGTTGTGGGAACATTCCATGGGCGCCGCGGTGGTCGCGAACGTGATCGCCAAAAAAATGGGGTTGCCGGAGCCCGAGGAGATCTCCACCGCCGCGTTATTGCACGACCTGGGACGGGTGTTGGTCAAGCTCCATCTCGAAGATCGCTACGCCGAGTTGGAAGCGACCGTGGCCCAAGGGCCCTCGTCGATGCTGGATGCGGAACGCGCGCGCCTGTCCACCGACCATGCCGAGGTCGGCGAATGGCTGGCCAAGAACTGGTTCTTGCCGGAGAAGTTGGCCGAGCCCATCGCATGCCACCATGACGTGGAGCGGTCCGTCACGCACCGCACCCGCACCGCCGTGGTCCACGTATCGGACGCGTTGATCAAGGCGTTCGGGTTCGGGTTTTCCGGCGACGACTTCGTGCCGCGCATCCATCCGCACGCGTGGAAGACCTTGGGGCTGTCCGACGTCTTGCTCAACGAAGTGCTCGACGAGGCGGAGGGACGCCTGGTGGACGCCAAGCACTTCAGCCTCGAGATCCAGTCCGCCGATGACGCGGCCGCTTAGAGTCGCGGTCGTCGCCCAGGCCCCCGGCGCCACCGAGGATTTACGCCTGCGCCTGCACAGCCGCGGGTATCAGACCATTGGATTGTCACCGCACGCGGCGGTGCTCGGCCAGTTGTACACCGATCCTCCCGACGTGGTGATCGTGGACCTCCCGACGGACGACGCGCCGGCCCGCAAGTTGGTCTGCGACCTCAAAGAGGACGCCAATTTTTCCACCATTCCCGTGCTCGGCATCTGGCACGAGTCGCTCCACGACGATGTGGAATGGGCGCGGTGCCCGGTGGACGATTTTGTGTCCGATCCCGTTGTGTACCCCGAACTGTTCAACCGACTGGGGTTGGCCATGCAGCGCATTCAGCGCGTGTTCGACAACAACCCGCTGACCAAACTGCCGGGCAACATCTCGATCCAACGCGCGGTGGAGCGCGCGCTCGGGAAACCCGTGGCGGTGTGTTATCTCGACATCAACGACTTCAAGCCCTTTAACGACGCGTTCGGATTCGTGCGCGGCGACGAAGTGATCCGAATGGTAGCGCGTATCATGGCCAACGCGGTGACCGAAGCCGGAGAGGCGGGGTTTGCCGGGCACGTCGGGGGCGATGATTTCGTGTTCATCGTGGCCATGGAGAAGGTGGACGCCGCGTGCAAAACCATCATCGGCAATTTTACACGGGTCGCGGCCGGCCTGTTCGACGACGAGACGCGCGCCAACGGATACTACGTCGCCAAGGACCGGGGCGGCCAGGTCAAAAAGATTCCGCTCGTCAGCCTCGTGATCGCGGTTATCCCGGTGGCCGCGATCGCGCACTACGGCAAGGTGGCCGCGGCCGCCGCCGAGTTAAAGACCTTCGCCAAGAAAGCCGGCGGCAATCAATACGTGGTGGACCGCCGGCAGGGCTGAGCCCCTCGGATCAGATGGCAGATGGAGTGAGGCATGGGTATTCACTATTGAACGACAGTCGACGGACGAACCAGACAATACTCATGCCTCATTGCTTCTGCTATTGGTCCATCAAATCATAAAAGGAGCGTCCCCAATGTTGTCCCCTGGACCGCGGTGCCGACCGCGCGCACCAAGCGCAGTTTGGCCAAGTGACGCAAGCCTTGACCCGCTGCGTCGAGTCCGGATAGCATACCGTTACCAATATCGATCGCCCTCACCTGTATGGCGCGATTTGAGTGCATTCTCTTCGAGGCAGGATCGCGGTACACGCTCACCAAAAGGAGCTGCCGCCCGTGAAATGGTTCCTACGAGCGAGACGGTGGATACCCGATCTGAGGGTGATCGCGATGGTCACGATCACAGGTAGTGTATTGGTCGGCTGCGCGTCTGATGAAGCGGCCAACGATTCCAATCAGGGGGTCATCGACTCCGAGCCACCCGCCATTGCAAACACCACTCCAGCTATCGGAGCCGCCGGGGTGCCGATTTCGGACTCGATCCATGTCAGGTTTTCCGAGCTGATAGATTCCTCGACGTTAACGAGCGAATCGTTCATGGTATCAGCGGACAACCATAGTATCGACGGAGTGCTGTCAGTCGGTACGTCGGTGGATCCGAGTTCAAAACCCATTACGACAGCTACATTCAGTCCAGCGGGAAAATTGGCGCCTGGAACCACGTACACCTGTAGGGTTACGGATGGGGTGCGGGATCTGGCTGGAAATAATTTGGGGGCAGAATATGTTTGGAGCTTCACCACCCACGTGCCACCCATTACGTCTGCCATTGAAGATATCACCGCATCCTACCGGGATAGCGGACCCCTCCCGAGTTTTCAGGTACTCGGAAGTACGCTGGTAATCACGGAGAGAATAGGAACGACAAATTCATGTGACATTCTGGGAGGTAACGTTCGAGTCGAAGGCTTTCAGATCGTCGTGGAACTCGAACCAGTCAATCCTCACCCGCCTGGGGTGTTCTGCCTCATGGTAATGCTTTCCCGCGTTGGGCGGGTCACACTTGAGGCATTACCGGTCGGAGAGTACTCAGTGAAACTGATCACACCAGAGAGGACGATGAATACCACCATCTGGATCAAGCCTTAAAGCGCAAGGGACGCTTGAGCGGACGCGCCTGAGGGGCCGTTGCGGATTTGGTGGCATGGTTCGACTTGGCTCCCTAATATGTCGGTCGTGTCGGCAGGGCTGAGCCCGGCGCACACGCGCCGCATCCACCCGGTGCGCTCAGCGATCCAATGCTTCTCGGGACGGATCCCTTGCCGGATCGTTCGCTGGTAACGCATCTTTGACCCAGGCTCCGGTCTTCCACCCCGGCACCGGCGTCTTGCATCCGGCTTTGGGCACGAACCGCGAGCGCGCCACGCGCTGCATCTTGTGGATGTACCGCCGGCAGTTGGTGAAGAGTTCGCGGACCGTGACGCGGACGATAAACTGCGCTTCCGGGTACTCCCCGAGCAACGGATCATCGTAGCGGATCGCGGCCGTGCCGTTGAGTCGCATCCGCGATTGCTGCTCGAAGTCGATGAACAATAGGCCCACCTCCGCAGTCTGCGCCACGTTGCCCATCGAAAGATACATGCCGTTGCCGTCGTAATTGGGGAACGCGATGGTCCGTTCGTCCACCACGCGCACGAATCCCGGATCGCCGCCGCGGTAGGAACAGTTGACGCGGCCGCGCTGGTCTGCGGTGGCGAGGAAGAACATGTCCATCCCTTCGATAAACGCCTTGTCTTCGTCCGTGATGTAGTCCTGGACGAGGTCGCTTTCCATCTTTTGGGCGAGCCTCACCGTGTCGAAGCGTTCCTGGAGTTGGTGGTGCTCGTGGTGATAGATGTCTGACATGGCCGGTCCTCCGAAACGATTCGGTTGTGTCGGTTCCCGTGAGATCGCCGCGTTCGCGTCGCTCCGTCGCGCGTGCCGTTCGGAGTAGGCGACGAGCCGCTCCCACTGTAGCAGTCCGCGCGCGTCCGACTCAAGCGCGTTGCGTCTTTCCCGGTCGCTGCGCTATCGTAGGCGCCTCTGGGGAGCGCGGCATGATCGGGGACTTACTGATTTCGATCGGCGTGTGGTTGATCTACTTTTCCATTCTCTTTTTCCCGTTGCGGTGGCTGTACGACCGGATGCTGGGGCCGCGGCCGTCGGATCGGCACGCGGATCGCGAGCGGCTCGCGGCGTGGATGGGGCGACAAACGCGGTTGCGCCGGGTGTTCGTGGCGGTGGGCATCGGGCTGGCGCTCTTGCCATTGGTGATTCGGGTCCTCCTGTCCTTGTCCAAGGTGGTGGGGGGCGCGTGATGAGGACGTGGCGCGCGCCGGCCAAGATCAATCTGTGCCTGCGCGTGCTCGGGCGGCGGCCCGACGGGTACCACGACCTGGAGTCCGTGTTCCAGATGGCGGGCTTGTACGACGACGTAACCATCCGGCCGCGCCGCTCCGGGATCGTTCTGACCGTTGAAGGCGCGCCGTTGCCGGCCGGGCCCGGGAATTTGGCGTACGAGGCGGCCGCGGCGTTGGCGCGGGAGGCGGGCGGCTCGCGCGGGGCGTCGATCCACCTGACCAAGCGGATCCCGCTCGGCGCGGGACTCGGGGGCGGCAGCAGCGACGCGGCCGCGGTGCTGATGGGGCTCAATCGCGTCTGGGGCCTGGGCTGGTCGCGTGCTCGTCTGGCCGAGTTGGGCGCGACGCTGGGCAGCGACGTGCCGTTTTTTTTCTTCGGCCCCACGGCGTGGGTCACCGGGCGCGGGGAGCGGGTCGCGCCCCTGCCCGAGGCGCGGCCATCCTTGTCCGGACCGGTGTTCCCGTGGGCGGTGCTGGTGAACCCGGGGATCACCGTGTCCACCAAATGGGCGTTCGAGGCGTTTGGATTGACAAACGGTAGGGGGGTCGATAGAATGCCACGTTCGTTTGAGGCCCCTCCCGCCGTGCCGTGGTCGATCCCGAATGATTTGGAACGGGTCACCGCCGCAACATACCCGGTCGTGGAGGAGATGAAGGCCCGCCTGCTGAAATCCGGGGCGCGCGCGGCGCGCATGTCGGGGAGCGGGCCGACGGTGTTCGGGCTGTTCGCGACCCGCGCGGAGGCGGCCGAGGCGTGTCAGGATCTGTCGCCCTCGTGGCGGCGATGGGTGGTGCGACTGCTGAGGCGCGCACCGTGGTAACGCGGGCGCCGAGTCGAATGGTGGGGCGTCGACAAGCGGTAAGTCAGGAGACTTTGGATCTCCCATTCCCAGGTTCGAATCCTGGCGCCCCAACCATTGTGATTGAGCGCGGGTGACATGACGTGGTGACGCGATGAGAGAATTGAAACTGTTCACGGGGAACTCCAACCCCGCGTTGGCGCAGGAAATCTGCGAGTACCTCGGCATCCCGCTGGGGGAGGCCACGGTCGGCCATTTCAGCGACGGGGAAATTTTGGTGCGCGTCGAGGAAAACGTGCGGGGGATGGACGTCTTCCTCCTGCAATCCGCGTCGGACCCGGTGAACAAACACATCATGGAATTGTTGATTATGCTGGACGCGCTCAAACGCGCGTCCGCGTACCGGATCACCGCGGTGCTGCCCTACTACGGCTACGCTCGCCAGGACCGCAAAGACCAGCCGCGGGTGCCGATCACGGCCAAACTGGTCGCCGACCTGATCGCCACCGCGGGCGCGCACCGCGTGTTGACCATTGACCTGCACGCCGGGCAGATCCAGGGTTTCTTCAACATCCCGGTGGATCATCTCTACGCCACGCCCGTGTTGTTGGAGCACTTCCGGCAGGCGGAACCCGAAGACTTGGTGGTGGTCTCGCCGGACGCGGGCGGGGTGGAGCGCGCGCGCGCGTTCGCCAAGCGGCTCAAAGCCAACCTGGCGATCATCGACAAACGGCGCGAGGGCCCGAATCAAACCAAATTGATGAACATCATCGGCGAGGTCTCCGGCCGCAACGTGTTGTTGCTCGACGACATGATCGATACCGCCGGCACCATTACGCAAGGCGCGCAGGCGTTGCGGGACAAGGGCGCGCGCGCCATCATGGCCGGCTGCACGCATCCCGTCTTGTCGGGCCCCGCGCTCGATCGCATCACCGCTTCGCCCATCGATACCCTGGTCGTGACCAACACCGTGCCACTCAACGGCAAGGAAGAAGCCTGTCGCAAACTCGTATCGTTGACCGTGGCGCCGTTGTTGGGCGAGGCGATCAAGCGGATCCATGAGGAAGAATCGGTCAGTTCTCTGTTTGTGTGACAGTCTGAAAGGAAGGAGCAGCACATGCAGCGTGTCGAATTGGCGGTTGAACAACGAACCACAGCGGGTAAAGGCGTGGCGCGGAGCCTCCGGCGAGTCGGACGGATTCCGGCCGTGTTGTACAGCGGGGGGCAGTCCACCAAGTTGAGTCTCAATCCGGCGGACCTGTCGAAGTTGCTGCACTCGGCCGCGCGCGAAAACACCTTGATCGACATTCGCATCGACGGGAAGCGGGACAAGGAACGGCTGGCGGTCCTGCGCGAGGTACAACACGATCCGATCACCGGCAAACCCCTGCACATTGATTTGTTCGAAGTGGCGCTGGATCGCGCGCTGCGGTTGCGGGTGCACGTGGAGATCACGGGCGGGACGCCGTTGGGGGTCAAGGAAGGCGGCGTGCTCCAGCACGGGACGCGCGAGGTCGAAATCGAATGCCTGCCCTCGTTGATTCCTGACGCGGTGCGTGTGGACGCGTCGCAGTTAAAGACCGGCGACAGCGTGCATCTGCGGGACTTGCGGTTGGGTGAAGGCATTCGAGTGCTGGGTGATCCCGACACGGTGATTGTCTCCGTGACCATGCCGATGTCGGAAGAAAAACTGGCCGAAATTTTGGCCGGAGCGCCCAAGGAAGTCAAAGAGCCCGAAGTGTTGACCGCGAAGAAGGTCGAGGGCGAAGCCGCGACGGGCGCCAAGCCGGAAGCCAAGGTCGAGGCCAAGGGCAAGGAAGAGAAAAAGGAAGGCAAGAAGTAACGGTCCGTGAAGTGCGTGGTTGGGTTGGGAAATCCCGGCGAGCAATACGCCGCCACCCGCCACAACGTGGGGTTTCTCGTGGCCGAGGCGGTGGCCGCCGCCTGCGCGATTCGGCTGCGTTCGATGGGCGGACCGGCGGTCGCGGGACGCGGAGTGTTGGCGGGTGAGGAGGTCTGGATCGCCGAGCCCCAGGGGTATATGAATCGCAGCGGGGCGGCCGTCCGCTGGCTCTTGAACGAGACCGGCGCGGGGCCGGACGCCTTGTTGGTTGTGCACGATGATTTGGATCTGCCGTTGGGTCAGTTGCGGTTTAAGCGTCGGGGCGGACACGGCGGACACAATGGGGTCCGGTCGATCATCGAGGCGCTGGGCACCAACGAGTTTTTGCGATTGAAGGTGGGCATCGGCCGGCCGTCGGCCGGTTCAGAGAGCGCCGACTACGTGTTGGAGCGGTTTTCCCGCGATGAGGAGCCGGTGGTTGCGGGGGTGGTCGAGCGGGCGCGCGAGGCCGTGACCGTGGCGTTGACCGACGGCGCGGGCGTCGCGATGAATCGCTTTCACGCCGAAGGTTCCGGAACGGGCGAGTAACGAGGGGACGCGACCACGGTCGCGTTTTTTGTGACGTGATCGAGCGCGCGGCGGGCACCGCGCGTCGGCTCGACACGACGAGCATTCCATACCGAGAAGGAGCGCAGTGATGGCAATGGAGCAACTGGCGATGGTGTTCGCCCTGGCGTGCGCCGCGGCGGCGATCGTCTACGGCGCGGTGAGCGCGAAGTGGGTCGTGGGGCTGTCCGCGGGCAATACGCGCATGCAGGACATCGCGCGCGCGATCCAAGAGGGCGCGATGGCGTACCTGAACCGGCAATACACCACCATCGCCATGGTCGGCGCGGTGTTGTTCGTGGCGTTGCTGGTCGCGTTGGATTGGAAAACTGCGGTGGGCTTCGCGATCGGCGCGGTGCTCTCGGGGTTGGCCGGATACGTGGGCATGCACGTGTCGGTCCGCGCCAACGTGCGCACCGCGGAAGCCGCGCGCGGCGGGCTGGCCGCGGCGTTCAACGTGGCGTTTCGCGGCGGCGCGGTTACCGGCCTGCTGGTGGTCGGTCTCGGCCTCCTGGGAGTGGCGGGTTACTACTGGTTCCTGCAGGCGACCACGCCCGAAGGCCAGGCCGTGAACATCACCCCGTTGGTGGGCCTCGGATTCGGCGGGAGCCTGATCAGCATCTTTGCGCGCTTGGGCGGCGGGATCTTCACCAAGGCCGCGGACGTGGGCGCGGATCTGGTGGGCAAGGTCGAAGCCGGGATCCCGGAAGACGATCCGCGCAACCCGGCCGTGATCGCGGACAACGTGGGCGACAACGTGGGCGATTGCGCGGGCATGGCCGCTGATCTGTTCGAGACCTATGCGGTGACCATCATCTCCGCCATGTTGCTGGGCGCGCTGGCGTTCACGGGTTCGGCGGTGAACACGGCGCTGGTGTATCCGTTGGTGCTCGGCGGCATTTCGATCATCGCGTCCATTATCGGGACGTTTTTCGTTCGGCTGGGCTCGAACAACAACATCATGGGCGCGTTGTACAAGGGCCTGATCTGGAGCGCGCTGATCTCAGCGGCGGCGTTTTACCCGGTGACCTCCTGGATGATGAGCGGCACCGGCGGACCCAGCGTGATGGACATCTATCTCTCCTCGTTGGTCGGCTTGGCGGTGACCGCGTTGTTGGTGATGATCACCGAATACTACACGTCTACCGAGTACAAGCCGGTGCGGGACATCGCGCAGGCGTCCACCACCGGACACGCCACCAACGTGATCGCGGGGTTGGCGGTTGGCATGAAGTCCACCGCGCTGCCGGTGCTGGTAATCGGCGCGGGCGTGTTGGCCTCATACGAGCTGGCGGGCATCTACGGCGTGGCCATCGCCGCGGTGTCCATGCTCTCCATGGCCGGCATCGTCGTGGCCCTGGACGCGTACGGCCCGATCACGGACAACGGCGGCGGCATCGCGGAAATGGCGGGCCTGGACAAGTCGGTGCGCAACGTGACCGATCCGTTGGACGCGGTGGGGAACACCACCAAGGCCGTGACCAAGGGGTATGCCATCGGGTCCGCGGGGCTTGCGGCGGTGGTGCTGTTCGCTGCGTATACCGAAGAAATTTCGATCCGCACGGGCGGCCAGGTCATGGAATTTACGCTCAGCGATCCGTATGTCCTGGTGGGGCTCTTCATCGGCGGCCTCCTGCCGTACCTGTTTTCGGCCATGTCGATGGAAGCCGTGGGCAAGGCCGCCAGCATGGTGGTCGAGGAAGTCCGGCGGCAGTTCCGCGAGATCAAGGGCATCATGGAAGGCACGGCCAAGCCGCACTACGGTAACGCCGTGGATATCGTGACCCGTCGCGCGATCAAAGAGATGATGATCCCGGGGTTGATCCCCGTGCTCACGCCGATCGTGGTGGGTGTGGTTCTGGGCCCGAAGGCCCTGGGCGGCGTGGTGGTGGGGTGTATCGTGACCGGCCTGTTCGTGGCCATCTCCATGACCAGCGGCGGCGGGGCGTGGGACAACGCGAAGAAGTACATCGAAGAAGGTCATCACGGCGGTAAGGGCAGCGACGCGCACAAGGCCGCGGTCACCGGGGATACCATCGGCGATCCGTATAAGGATACGGCGGGGCCGGCGGTAAATCCGATGATCAAGATCATTAACATCGTCGCTCTGTTGGTTGTACCGCTGATCGTGTGAGTCTGGCCGCCGAGAAGGCGGCATCTGCGGCGTTGTCGGGGAGGCCTCGCGTCCTCACGTACGTACAGTACGCTGCGGCGCGAGGCCTCCCCTCCGCCTTGCACTGCCACCTTCTCCGCGGCCAGGTGAGGCGCGTCCTCCTAAAAAGAAAAGAACAGCATGTCATTGAATTGTGGAATCGTGGGGCTGCCGAACGTCGGCAAGTCCACCTTGTTCAACGCGCTGACCGCGGCGAAGGCCGCGGCCGTGGCCAACTATCCGTTCTGCACCATCGATCCCAACGTGGGCATTGTGCAGGTGCCGGATGCGAGGCTGACCGCACTCTCCGCGCTCTATAAGCCCAAAAAGACGACGCCCGCCACCGTGGAGTTCGTGGACATTGCGGGCCTGGTCAAAGGCGCAAGCCAGGGCGAAGGGTTGGGCAATAAGTTTCTGAGCCATATCCGCGAAGTGGATGCCATCGTCCACGTGGTCCGCGGTTTCGAAGATCCCGACGTGGTCCACGTGGCCGGCAAAGTGGACCCGGACCGCGACGTGGAGATCATTACCACCGAACTAATCCTGGCTGACCTGGACACGGCCGAGCGGCGTAAACAAACCGCGGAGAAAAAGACCAAGACCGCGGACAAGACCGCACGCCACGAAGCCGAACTCATGGCGCGCGTGGTCAAACACCTGGGCGAAGGCAAACCCGCGCGCAGCTTCCCGGCCACGGACGAAGATGAGCCGATCCTCAAAGACCTGCGCTTGTTAACCGGCAAACCCTTGCTCTACGTGGCGAACGTGGCCGAGGCCGACGTGGCCGCGGAAACCTCTGGTGAACCACCCAACTCGCTGGTCGCGCCCTTGCGCCGCTTGGCCGCGCGCGAAGGCGCGCCGTTGGTGGTGATTAGCGGCAAGGTGGAAGAAGAAATCGCCGCACTGCCCGAAGCGGATCGTCCCGACTTTCTCGCGGGTCTTGGCCTCAAAGAATCCGGCCTGGACCGCTTGGCCCATGCCGCCTACGGCCTGCTTGGTCTAATCACCTTTTTCACCTCGGGCGAAGATGAGTGTCGCGCCTGGACCGTCACCGCCGGCACCAAGGCTCCTGCCGCCGCGGGTAAGATTCACTCCGACATTGAAAAAGGTTTCATCCGCGCCGAGGTCATGTCTTGCCCCGACCTCCTCGCCCTCAAATCCACCGCCGCCGTCAAAGAGAAAGGCCTTCTGCGCCTGGAAGGCAAGGAGTACATTGTAAAAGACGGCGACGTGATCTACTTCCGCTTCAACGTCTGATTCGTCAGAAACGGGCGCATGCTGCGGAGGGAACACTCCGTTGGCTTGTCCGCGTCCTTGGGTCTGCGGTATGATGCCTTGCCGACCCTGACACGACGATGAATCCACGATACGACATTTCCCTTGATCCCGACCCGGTGATCGAGGCGTACAAGAAGGACGTAGATCGGACCCTGCTGCGCGAAAACCTCAAGCTGACGGTTGAAGAGCGGTTCCTGGAATTGATGGCCCTTCAACACGCGGCGGAGGAACTACAACGCGCCGGAGCCGTCGCGCGGCATGACCGATCTTAAGGCCATCCTCACCCTGTTACGCGATGCCGGCGTCGAGTTCGTATTGGTGGGAGGGCTGGCCGCCACGGCCCACGGGTCGGCCCGGCTCACCAGAGACGTGGACATTGTTTACGCCCGCACGCCGCAGAACATGACGCGGCTTGTCGCGGCGCTGACGCCGTTCGCCCCCTATCTCCGTGGAGCTCCTCCCGGCTTGCCGTTTCGTTGGGATGTCGAGACGCTCCGCCGCGGACTGAACTTCACGCTGACGACCACGCTGGGTAGCTTGGACCTCTTGGGTGAAATCGCCGGTGGGGGGATGTACGCTGACGTGCTCCCAGACTCGATCGAAGTCGAAGTATTCGGTGTGTCGTGTCGGTGTCTCGATCTCGATCCGCTGATCCGGGTGAAGCGGGCGGCCGGTCGGCCCAAAGATCTGGAGGCCATCGCGGAACTCGAAGCGTTGCGCGAAGAGCGCGACCGTCAGCAACCGTAAGCAAGCGGCGCGCTCCGTCGCGTGCACGCCACTCTCGACTATCAGACTCCGGAGCAGTATGAACGCCGAGGCGCGTGTGCTTAACCACCTGTCCAGGAAATCGGGGCTACCTCTTCTCGCGGATGTCAGCAAATAGTTTCGAAAAGAAATGCTTACTGACTACGACATGCTCAAGCAAGGTCATACAGATCATTCGCTACGTTCGACTCCTACATACGAACAGGAACGCGCGCGGTGCGAGTACGTTACACGAAATATGGCAATGATGGCGGTGTCTCACGCTCATGATGTCTATATCAGAAAGTTCTTCAAACCGGATGACGTGACGGCACCCCTCTTTACGCTTTCTGCCGACTCCGAAACAGACCTGATTATCAGTTGGATCAAACACAGCGTCGGCGAGATGGAATTCCGTGAACGCTCTGGAAGCCGGTTCCCAATAAAACTGAATGACAAGATCTATTTCTATGAATCTTCGCCGGTTTCTTGGACCGCCATGTTCGGGAGGGAGGGATATGCTGTTTTTCGAGATGGCAAGCTCGTGGAAAAGGTGGTTATCCGGATGAATTGACCTTCGCCTACTACGGCGCCGGAGGCGGATGCGCTAGGAGCAGGCGCGCCGCTCAGCGCTGGGCGTTGGGCGGCACAGACCATATCGAGTGCGACTGGCTCAAGGGAGTCGGCGGACTATCTAGGTAAGGAGCAGATGTATGTCAGACTCGAAACCACCCTGGCGTGAGAATGGCGTCCGCATTATTCGCAGCGACCAACTCAACTTCCACACGCCCCAAACGCCGGGCATGAACCGTGCCGCAGCGATCAACTCGGCCCGCGCGGGGGCCCACAAGCTCTGGGCCGGCACGGTGACTATCCAGCCGAATGCGAAAACCGGACCGCATCACCACGGGGCATTAGAAAGCATTATTTATGTCGTGCGCGGTCGTGCCCGCATGCGTTGGGGGGAGCAGTTGGAGTATTGGGCCGAGGCGGGGCCAGGGGATTTCATCTTCGTGCCGCCGTTTGTGCCGCATCAAGAAATGAACGCCCAAGCGGATCAGCCCTTGGAATGTGTGGTGGTGCGCAGCGATCAGGAGCCGATTGTGGTCAATCTGGATATTCGGGTCGTGGAGCGCCCTGAACAGGTGAACTGGATTGATCCAGCCCACCCGAAGCCTGGAGCCTGAAAGTGCATTGCGAGCGCATTCCCCGCAGCTTGCTACGGGTAAGCGAGCAACATGGAAGCCGTGCTCTTTTACCTGCTTGCACTTCGAAGATTCCCTGCAGCTTGCTGCAGGGAATCTTCAATCCACGTGGTGTGGGGCGGCCCAGCACCGCATGCAGCCGACGCTTCGCCGCAGGCGGCTCGCGCGGCTGATGCCTGCCGTTCAGGAAAGGTTGGGGACGGTCCCAAGTAAACAAAAAACTGTACAATCGACAACGCCGCATTCCACACGTTCTGGGTTGTATCGGCCGCAAGTTATGGACCATCTACATGCTTGGGCCGTCCCCATGCCTTGACGCAGGGGCTTCAGAGGCGCTAAATTGGTGAGCAATTTCAGTCCCACTTCCCAGCTTCAGCCATCGCGCTTGACCGCGTCTCCCAATCAGCGTACTATCGGCCCATGACGTTCTAGCCTCGCTGGCTGTCCTATCCTTCGCGCTGGCAGTTCTCCTTCGCGCGACCGATTCCCCAGTCTCCGCCGCTTCTACGCCGAAGTCCCTGTAGTTGTTTCCTGCACACGAACGGCAACCGTCGTGTGACCATTGCACTGATCCGCCCAGGGGAGACCCGTCAGCGGTCTGCCGGGGAGAGCGCAGTGAACGAGGGGATTTTCCCTTTCGAGCCCGACATGTTGGAAGGAGTCGCGCATGTTGGGGGTGATGGCCGTGTGAAGGACATGAGCACCTACACTTTATCAAGGAGGCGGTATGGACTTTAACAAAGCCGTAGTGACGCGAGAGGCATGGGGAACCAAGCCGTGTAAGCATCCCACTAAGGAGTCTGAGTTTTTTATGGGGAAAGACACGGGAAAGACCGTATGTACGGTCTGCGGGCAACTGTTTCTCGCTGGAGTGCGGGTCGTCTCCTGATCAGGTGAGGGCCCGGTTGTCTTGTATCGGGCTCAGGAAGGATTGATCCTCGTGACGAGGGAGAGAGAGGCGGAATGTATCTTGCGTGGAGCGGTATCGTGGGGTTGGTCGGGGTGTTGTGTCTGACGTTGGGTTTGGCCATGTGGGGATCCGTGAGTAAGAAGCGGGGCTAAGCGTCCTCGTCGAGCATCGTTCATCAGTAGTGGTCCGCGGTCGTCTGTTGTTATTGGCAACGAGCGGGAGGCGGCGCGTTCAGGAGGAATATCGTGACACCGGAAGAACACATCGCGAAAATGACAAAGGCCATCAATCAGGCCATCAAGGTGATGAGCGACCGGTTCGGGTCCACGGAGGGAGACGTGGCGAAGGCCGTACAGGATTTGAAGGCCTCCTTACACGCGTCGGCCTGATGCATCATCCGGCCGGGACACGCCCCTGCCCCGCGCTCGCGGAGCAGGGGCATGAGGGGTCGCCGAAGACGCCCCGCGCGTCGGCGGCATGATCGCCTCGGAACGTGACAGGGTGTTACGCTGGCCGCTTCCCGAGCAGGACCATTGGTCCAGGCCGTTTGCCGAGGTATTGCTCCACCATCTGGATCTCTATCCGGGAGCGACGGTCCTGGATGTGGCGTGCGGCCGGGGTATCCCCGCGTTCTATCTGGCGGAGCAGGTGGGGCCGGCCGGGGAGGTGCTGGGGATCGACGTGAGCGAGCACAAGGTCGCTTGCGCTCGGGAGGTGCAACGCCAACATCTTCCGTGGCTGCGTTTCGAGTGCCTGGACATGCGGTTTCTGCCCTCGCGCGTCCCGAACGTTGATCGCATCACCGGCAATCTCTCGGTGTTGTTTTTTCGTCCGAACCGGTTCAACACGATCCGAGGACTGGTCAACCATCTCAATCCCGGCGGTCAACTGGTCCTGACCTTCCCGTCCCGCGGCACGTTTGATCTACTCTGGCGGAGAATCGACCGGGAACTGGCCGCGCGCGGTCTCAGCGCGGAGCGACAATCCCTTGATGCGTATGTGGCGGAACGGCCGTCCGCGGACGAAGGCCGGGCGTGGCTCGACATGCTGGGGCTCGAACGGATTGACGTGACCGAGTGGCCCTTGGAAATTCCCACCGGCCCCGGCCAGGCGTTTCTTCGTCATCCGATCCTTCGGGGAGGTTTTCTCGACGACGTGTATGACTGTTTCGACGATCCGCGCGTCGCGGAAGACGTTATGAAACAGGTGTCCCACGACATTGCGAGTTTCACACCCCTGACAGCTCAGCGGTGTGTACTGTCGGGATGGAAACACGGAAGGCGATCGGGCTGACGGCCGGTTGGCGGCGGAGATGGCGGGTCGGAGGGGCGCAGGTCGAGGGCGTTCGCGATCCGCGTGCCGTATTCGATGTCGGCGTTGAGGACGTGGTGCAGTTGCCGCCGCTGGATGTCGCGACCGGCCTGCCACGGCTGTTGGGCGAGTAATTGGGTGCGTTCATGCCGTTGCCGTCTACGCGCATCAACCCGTCGCGCTGATCGTTAATGGCTTTTGTCGAGAACGGGCAGTTGCCCGGGATCTGCGCGTAATTGGGGCCGAGCCGGTTCCGCTGGGTGTCGGGATACGAAGAGAGCCGGAGGAGGTCGAATCCCCAATAGTGCATGACGGGATCTCTCCATTCCCGTCGGGGCCGCCCGGTACCCGAGCGGCCCCGGCAGGGGTTCCGATCAGGCGACGTCGAACCGATCCAGGTTCATCACCTTGGTCCAGGCCGTGACGAAATCTTTGACAAACTTCTCCTTCGCGTCCGCGCCGGCGTAGACCTCGGCCAACGCCCGAAGTTGCGAGTTCGAGCCGAACACCAGGTCGACGCGGGTGCCCGTCCACTTGACCTTCCCGGTCTTGCGGTCGCGTCCCTCGAACACGCCCATTGCGTCCGAGGCCGGCTTCCACTCTGTGCCCATGTCGAGCAGGTTGACGAAGAAATCGTTGGAGAGCGTCTCAGACTTCTTGGTGAAAACGCCGTGCTTCGTGCCGTTGGCGTTGGTCCCCAGCATGCGCATGCCGCCGACCAGGACCGTCATCTCCGGCGCGGTGAGCGTCAGGAGCTGCGCCTTGTCGACCAGCAACTGCTCGGCGGCGACCGTGAACTCGCCCTTCAGATAGTTGCGGAAGCCGTCGGCCAGCGGCTCAAGCACCGCAAAAGACGCAACGTCCGTCTGGTCCTGTCTGGCGTCCATGCGTCCGGGCCTGAACGGCGCCTTCACGGTGATACCGGCTTTCTTCGCGGCTTGCTCAACGCCCGCGCAGCCAGCGAGCACGATGAGGTCGGCGAGGGACACCTGCTTCCCGCCCGTTGCCTTTTTGTTGAAGTCGGCCTGGATGCCCTCGATCGTCTTCAGCACCTTGGCGAGCTGCGCCGGTTGGTTGACCGCCCAGTCCTTCATCGGCGCAAGGCGGATGCGCGCGCCGTTGGCGCCGCCGCGCTTGTCGGAGCCGCGGAACGTGGATGCCGACGCCCAGGCGGTGGACACCATCTGCGAGATCGACAGCTTCGAGGCGAGAATCTTCTTCTTGATGTCGGCGATCTCTTTTTCGCCAATCAGCTTGTGATTAACCTTGGGGAGCGGGTCCTGCCAGATCAGCTCTTCCTTCGGAACCTCGGGTCCCAGGTAGCGGGCGCGCGGCCCCATGTCGCGGTGCGTCAGCTTGAACCAGGCGCGCGCGAAGGCATCGGCGAAGGCTTGCGGGTCCTCGTGGAATCGGCGCGAGATTCTGCCGAACTCCGGATCGAAGCGCAACGTGAGGTCGGTGGTGAGCATCGTCGGCTTGTGGAACGTGCCCGGGATGTGCGCGTCCGGAATGATTTCCGGCGCGTTCTTGGCCACCCATTGCTTGGCGCCGGCCGGCGACGTGGTCAGTTCCCATTCGTACTTGAACAGGTTCTCGAAGAAGTTGTTGCTCCACAGCGCCGGGGTCTTGGTCCAGGTCACTTCGATGCCGCTGGAGATGGTGTCCTTGCCGCGCCCCGTGCCGTAGTTGCTGATCCAGCCCAGGCCCTGCGCTTCCAGCGGCGCGGCTTCCGGGTCCGGGCCCTTGTGCGATTCCGGCGCGGCGCCATGGGCCTTGCCGAAGGTATGGCCGCCGGCGATCAACGCGACGGTCTCCTCGTCGTTCATCGCCATGCGCCCGAAGGTGGCGCGGATGTCCTTGGCCGCGGCCATGTAGTCGCCGCTTGCGTTGGGGCCTTCCGGATTCACGTAGATCAGGCCCATGTGGGTGGCGCCAAGAGGCTGCGCCAGGTCGCGATCGCCGGCAAAGCGCTTGTCGGTGCCCAGCCACGCGATCTCGGCTCCCCAGTTCACGTCCTGGTCCGGCTCCCACACGTCCGTGCGGCCGCCGCCGAAGCCGAAGGTCCGAAAGCCCATGGACTCCAGCGCCACGTTGCCGGCGAGGATCAGCAGATCGGCCCAGGAGATCTTCTGGCCGTACTTCTGCTTGATCGGCCACAACAGGCGGCGCGACTTGTCGATGTTGACGTTGTCGGGCCAACTGTTGAGGGGCGCGAAGCGCTGTTGACCGCGCCCGCCGCCGCCCCGGCCGTCGTGGATACGGTAGGTGCCGGCGGCGTGCCAGGCCATGCGGACAAACTGCGGCCCGTAGTGGCCGAAGTCCGCCGGCCACCAGTCCTGCGAATCGGTCATCAGCTTGACCAGGTCCTTCTTGAGCGCCTTGTAGTCGAGGCTCTTAAATTCCTTTGCGTAGTTGAAGCCGTTGCCCAAAGGGTCGGACTTCGAGGAATGCTGGTGCAGCAGGTCCAGCCGCAGGTGGTTCGGCCACCAATCGCGGTTGGTCCTGCCGACGCCGGCGACGTGGTTGAACGGGCACTTGGCTTCGGTTGACATGTGCGCTCTCCTTTTACGCGAAGGTTGGTTGTGGAGTGGTGTTCATGTTGTGCCCACTATGCGGGAAACCTCATGAAAGGTCTAAGACATCGTTTCGATAGATGTGATAGTCTGTAGCTATGAAGCTAGGGTCCCATCCCTATACCCTGCGGCAACTCCAATACGCGGTGGCGGTGGCGGAGACGCTAAGTTTCCGCCAAGCTGCGGAGCAGTGCCACGTCTCCCAGCCCTCCCTGAGCGCGCAGCTCGCCCAGCTCGAATCCGCGTTGGGTGTGCGTCTGTTCGAGCGCAATTGCAAACGAGTGTTTCCCACTGAAGCGGGGAACGAACTGGTCAGGCGCGCTCGGCAGATCCTAATTGAAGCGGACGACCTAATGGCAGCCGCCAAACAACTGGGCGACCCTTTGACCGGTACGCTGCGGATGGGCGTCATCCCGACCATTTCGCCGTACCTCCTGCCGAGGATCACTCCCGCGCTGCGATCGCGTTATCCGAAATTGACCGTGCATTGGGTGGAAGACAAGACCGAGACGCTGCTGCGCCAGCTCGATGCCGGGAAGGTGGACGCGGCGCTCCTCGCGCTGGAGGCCGATATCGGGGACATGGAACGCGAAGTGGTGGCCCGCGATCCGTTCGTGCTGGCCACGCCTCCCGGGCACCCGCTTGGGGCCAAACGATCGCCGGCCGCGCCGTCGGAACTCCGCGGGGCCAGCGTGTTGCTCTTGGACGACGGACATTGTTTCCGCGACCAGGCGCTCGCGGTCTGTTCGAGTGCCAAAGCCCGCGAACTGGAGTTCCGCGCCACCAGTCTCTCGACATTGGCTCAGATGGTGGCGGGCGGTGGGGGAGTCACGTTACTGCCCGAGCTGGCCGTCCCGACGGAAGCTGGGCGCGCGGGCCTCGCCGTCCGTCCATTCGCGCAGCCCGCGCCGTGTCGAACCATCGCGCTCGCGTGGCGCAAGACCTCTCCGCTCGGGAGGGCGCTCAAGGAAATTGCCGGGACGATTCGAGAGGCGTACCCGAACAAAGGAACTGTGGCGGGGCAATCGACTCGTCGAAAGCCGAGCAGACGCTAGGACGATCCGGCTGCCCGGATGCTCAGCAAGCCCACGAGGTCGATCAACCCGTGGGTGAGGATCAACGGCCAGAGCTCGCGCGTGCGCCAGTAAACCATGCCGAACGCGATTCCCAGGGGAAACACCACCACCGCGGCGAGCGGGCCTTGGTAGGCGTGCGCAACGAGGCGGAGCCACGCGCTGGTTCCGATTGCAAAGGCCGCCCCGTGCGGGCGGAGCGCCTTCATAACATAGGCGATGGTCAGGACCTCTTCGAAGACCGGATTGATGACCGAGACCAAAAAGATGACGGGGAGGCTGACTGAACCCTGGAACGAAATCTGGGTGAAAACGTGCGACACGCCGAACGCATTGGCGATCACCCCCATGACGATTCCATATAGATAGAACCCCGCGAACAAGAACCCGGCCATTCCGAAGGTTCGGCGTGTGAGCCGGAGATTAAAGTCCGCCGGCCGCGAGCCTCGCACGTACAGAAACCCTACGAGCAACGTACTGACGATGACTTCATACGTCAGGAGCCAGAGCAGGCGCGCGTCGTTGAACTCGATCTGATGCGGGATGTCTTGCTGCGCGAGGCCTGCGAGAAAGAGTACGAAGTTGATCCCGAAGGTCGAACCGATGACGATCAGAAACTCAGATCGCGGACTGAGTTGCCGAATCGAATCGCGCCAGGACATAGAGGTTTCGTGCGTAGTGGGCGCCTGACGCCTTACTTCACGCCAACGCCCAAGCGCGCCACGCCGGAAACCGTAACCGGGCCGTCGCCCAGCGCGCTGCGCAGTCGATCGAACACTCCGCGCCCGACGTCGGCCCAGCGCTCCTCGCCCAGCTTGCGGCGCAGGAGCACGACCGGAGCCGTGGTGCGCTGCACCACGCCCCAGAACTCGGTCAACGAGGGGATGGAGAACGGATGCGTGACCGTGTGGACCGTTGCGTCGCGGAATCCCGCCGCCGTCATCTCTGCCCTGAACTCCTCCGGGTCACTCAACGGCCCCTTGCCGTCGCCGAACGGCAAATCGGGTAGCATGGCGCGAATCCCGTCCATGACAAGGGCGAACGCGCCGTCGAGCGGGGCCCAACTGCCCACCACCGCTCGCCGCCCAGGCCGCAGCACACGACGCAGCTCGCGGAACCCGGCCGCGCGGTCTGGGAAGAACATCAGACCGAACATGGAGAACGCGCCGTCATAGGCGTCATCGGCAAATGGGAGCGCCTGGCCGTCGCCCACTCGCACGTCGATGGAAGCGAGCCGGACTTGCTTGGCCCGCCGTTGCAGATGCTCGATCATGACGGGAGAGAAGTCGATGGCGCTGACCTGCGCGCCATGATCTTGAGCCGCAATCAACGCCAGCGTTCCCGGCCCCGTGGCCACGTCCACGATGCGCGGCGACCTCGGCAACTCGGCAAGCCGCAGCGCGTCGCGAGCGAATAATTCGAACTGCGACAACAACTCCGCGGTATACGCGTCCGCCACCAGGCTCCAGGGCTGGGGAGTGGCGAGGGGACTTGGAAGAGGGGATTCGTTACCCATATTGGGCATAACCTACTGTTCGAACCCTGTTGCCGCAGTGGCAGCAGCTCCGGCAGAATCCGGGAAAAGTGATCCGCGCCAAATACCGTGGCTCTCGCGTAAGTTTGTTCGTAGTTTTTGCTTCAGTCTGGCACTGATGATGTAAAGGTGGTAGCGAGCCGGGTCGGACAGTAGGTTAGCAATAGCAATGGTATGGTCTTGACCGAACCGGGCGGTGGTAGTATAGGCACCGACCTGAGCAAGTTGACGGGGGAAACCTCCGGGGTAGAAAGCGCAGATGAACCAATCGGGTGGCTCATGTAGAGTAAAGGCCGTCAGCCCGGCAGCGAACTTGGAATCGCCGCCGGTACCATCAGTCGTTGTCTCCGGCCACCGAACCCATTGTTTCTTTCCCTCTTGCTCATAAAAAGGTTCGTCAAAACTCCAAATCTCGCCGTCTTCCGTGTCGCGACTGCAAGCAGCGAAATACGCTGCTACATAGGGAGACATGGTCCAATCGAGAAGCCGGGTTGGTACTCCATAGTGTCGCAACACCATCAATGCAATAAAGTCATCAGTCAAAGCGCCCTGTTCGCCTGGATGTGCGAAGAACTTCGCCGTTGAACGAAAGACATCGATGCTCTGACGTTCTAGCGAAAGCTTTTCAGAACGCGAGAGTGTGTGTCGCGGCTCGTGGTCGATCGATGGGATAAGGCTGCCATAGCATTTCGATTGCCCACGACATAACCATCTCTTGCCGCGAAGCTCAGCACACACTTGTAGAACGTCCACTTCGGAGTTGAGATTAGTGGTAGGCCAGCGGTGAGCCATATATATACCTCGAATTTTTCAGGGGTCGACCGTCCCCTGAATATTTACACATGCGGAAAGTCCTGGTTGTGGGCGACTTCCCAGAGGAAGCCGTCGGGGTCGGTGAAGTAGCCGGCGTAGCCGCCCCAGAATGTGGGTTGGCCGGGCTTCACGACTTTGGCGCCGAACGTGGCGACGTGTGCCAGCAGCGCATCGACTTCGGCGGGGGAGCGGACATTGTGGGCTAGGGAGAAGCCGGAGAATCCGGAGCCTTGCGGCGACAAACCTACGTCCGCTGCCAGGTTCTCCCGCGGCCACAAGGCGAGCCAGGTCTTGCCCAGTTCGAAGAACGTGACGGATGGCGGAGTTTCGAGTCGCGGCAGGCCAAGGCCGTGTTCGTAGAAGCGCGTGGCTCGATCGAGATCCGCGACGCCGAGGGTGATGAAGCTGATTCGGGGTTCCATGCGGTTGCCTTAAGCGCCGTTCGTCGTTATGCGGCCGTTTCGTCGGAAAGCGTCCAACCCGGGAACACCAACACTCCGGGGTGGCACTTGAGTGCTCGGGCCAAGACTTTGGCTCGCTCGACACCGAGACGGACACGACCGTTCTCGATGGCCGAGATCGTTGTCTGTGGAATGCCGGTCAGTCGGGCTAGTTGGTTCTGGCTCAGCTCCTGCAGCTCGCGAAGAATCCGGACGGATTCGCCGACCGAGACGGTGATGCGCTTTTTCGCGGGACGATAGTCTTTCATTTACGGCCTCCGGTAGTCATGCGCGGTGATCGACGCAACTTGGAAAAGCATCTCTTTTGTGACGACGCGGTAAATGACCCTCCACTGAATTCCAAGGCGGGAGGATCGATACCCGCGCCACTCGCCGGAAAGCGCTTCGTCATGGAACCCCTTGATGAGACGAAGCCCGGCCGGGCCAGATAGTGCCGCGATGTCCTTCCACTTTTCATATCGCATGAGAATCTCCCGAGGGGCCGATCCGACCTGCTTATCGACCCGTCGGTGTTCCTCAATGCGCCACATGCCGCATTATGGCTATATCAAATATAGTATGTCAAGCGACGCCCTCCCCGAATCTCTTGCCTGCGCCGGTCCTGACCTGGAGGCATGTGGGCTCGTCGGCGTCTGTCAGGTTGGTTTCCGAAACAGCGGGGAACAGGCCGAGGCGATTTGCTCGATGTGACGGTGGTCCGTGCCGCAGCAGCCGCCCAGGACGTTGAGGTGCGAGAGCCGTTTCTTGAGCTGCGCGTGTTCGGTGCCGAATTCAGTCGGGTTGCCGATATCTAGAGTCGGGGATTCGTTGAGTTCCACGTGGCTCTTGCGCGAGGCATTGGCCCGCAGTCCGCGAATGCGGTTTGTCCAGGGCCGACACTCAGATAACACGTGGTCGAAGTGCGCAGGGTGGGCGCAGTTGACCATGTAGTAGGCAGGATAATTCGAGGTGGCGGAGTCCACCTGTTCGATCGCGGCCTGCAGCGGTTGACCGGTCGGGAGTTTGCCGTCCGTCTCCACAGTAAATGAGATGACGACCGGCATGCCGGCCTTTTGAGCGGCCCTGGTCACGCCGATTGCTTCCTGGGCGTAATTCATGGTGATCGCCGTGACCATGTCCGCCGCGCTATCCGCGAACGTGTCGATCTGTTTGCGGTGATACGTTTCCGCGTCTTTCTCGGACATGATGTGCGCCGGGTTGTACCCGTCGCCGCGCGGGCCCACGCATCCGCTGATGACCACGTTGTTGGCGTCGCGGCCGAACTCGTCGCGGATCGCTTCGAGCAACCGGATTGCGCGCTGGTTCGCGTCAACCAGCGCCTTGTCGTCGTAACCTAACCGCTTGCCCCAGTCCGCGCTGGCCCGCCAGGTGGCGCTTTCCAGGATCAATCCCGCGCCGAACCGTTGGGCCATTTCCGCATAGGTTCGGAAGTACTTGCGGAGCGCATCCTCACCATTCGGGCGCTTCAAGAGGTCGAACGCCGCGAAGTCCGGCAGGTTGAGTCCTTCGTTGAAGATCAGGGTGGTCTCGATGCCGCCGTCGGCCAGAAAGAACTCACCACCGAGTTGGGGGAGGGCGTTGCGGAATCGTCCCATGATCGACCTCTCGTTATGGTTTCGTTTTCTTCAGCGACGCGGAGTTGATGCAGTAGCGCAGTCCGGTCGGCTTCGGTCCGTCCGGAAACACGTGGCCCAGGTGGGCGTCGCAGCGGCTGCAGAGGACTTCGGTGCGGCGCATGAAGAAACTGCTGTCGTCCTCGCTGCTGACCGCGTCGGGAGACATGGGTTGATAGAAGCTGGGCCAGCCCGTGCCCGAGTCAAATTTCGTCTCCGAACTGAACAGGGGGTTGCCGCAGCACACGCAGGTGTAAGTGCCGGGTTCCTTGGAGTCGTGGTACTGGCCCGTGAACGCGCGTTCGGTGCCTTTCTTGCGCGTCACCTGGTACTGCTCGGGCGTGAGCTGGGCTTTCCATTCCGCATCGGATTTCGTGATCTTCTCGGTCATCCGGATTCTCCTACGAGGGCCATCAGCGCATCACGCGTGGCCTGGTGAAAACCAAAGAGCAGTCGGTTGTCGAACTCGAACAACGGGTAACGAATCAAATCGGGGTTGCCGACTTGGAGATTCACGATCTGATCAGAGGTGAGTGCGCGTCCATCCTCGGGCAAACCGACTCTTCGAGCGCCTTTCGGGGCGTACAGATCATAGGTGCTGTTCGAGGTTTTTTGGGCCAGGGCGCGCAATTCATCCGCGGAAAGCGGCTGTTCGAAAATTTCCCGGAACGTGAACGCGATCTTGCGCTCGGTCAACCACTGTTTCGCGTCCGCGCACATGGGACAGCCTTCGCGACCATAGACGGTGATCGTGTTAGCGTACGTAGTCGACGGCTGGGAGGTCTTGGAAGTCCGCATCGCTGGTGACTAACCGCGCATTCTGGTTTTGTGCCGTGGCGTACACGATTGCGTCGGCCATAGCCAAACCGTGTTCAAGGCTCATGTCAGCGGCCAGCAGAGCCAGGGACTCGGTGAGGGGGATGATGTGGGTCGCCCGGATCTGCTCGGTGGCAAATAGCGCAAGGTCTTCTCCGAGTTCACGTTTCAGTCGCTTATACACCTCATACAGTACGACGGTTGGCGTGACGAGCCGAGCCGGGGACCGCAGGTAAGATGCTTAACGGTCCGCCAGTGGGCCTTCGGCAAAGAACTCGATCCAGCCACTGGAATCGACCAGTGCTTTCACGATCGATCTTTCTTTTCACGAATTCCAGAACGATCGATTCCTTTGGCAATTCCCCGCAGAGATGACAACGGGACTTCGGGGACTAAGATGATGGTCCGGCCTTTCTCGAGGACATGAAACCGCTGTCGGGGTTTCAAGCCGAGCTTGTCCCGGATATCTTTGGGAATCACGATCTGAAATTTTGAAGAAATCGTCGTGGTCGACACGGCAGGCCTCCGTTTCAGGCGTAACTATCGATCATTGTCTGGTAAAACGCAGTCGAGGTCAAGCGACCCCACGCGTGGATTCTCACGGCAGGGGCATCTAGATTCCCGCCTTCGCGGGAATGACCTGCAGCGAAGATGCCCGGGGATTCTTACCGCCCGACGGGCGATTTGGTTTTGAGGTAGCGTTCGACGCCGGCCGCGGCTTTGCGGCCTTCCGCAATCGCCCGGACGATCCGCGAGGCGCCGCGGTTGGCGTTGCTCGCACCTGCGAGACTGTGTGGCCAGGGATCTGATTTTTCGGAGGGAGGTGAGCTCAGACGGTTAAAGGATTCCCTTCCGGATGTAGGATGACCGTTGAAGCGCGAGCGACCACATATTCCGAGCCTTGGTCTGCCACTCCATCGCTTCAAGCGGCCGCTTCATTTTCCATAGGAGATCCGCGTATGTCTCAACGACTCGAGTCAGATCGAACAAGCGATCGGGAGACTTCTCAAGGATGGTGATCGCGCGTCGGTAGAGGGAATCTGCGTCGAGATATCTGGTTTGCATCAGATACACACCGGCGAGGTCTTCCAATGCCTGCGCGACCCGATGATCCTCCGACGTTAAGGTGCGTTCACGAATCGAGAGCACACGTTCCAACAATGGAACAGTGAGGGCAAATTCTTTTTGACGATAGTGACTCCAGGCCAAGAGTTGGAGTGTGTCGGCGACCTGCTGATCGCTTTTCTCGGCGGCGCTATCGAGGATGGCCAGTTTTCGCGTGAGCAGGGACTCAGCCTCGTCGTAGCTCCCCCGCTCAATCAACACCGTGGCCAGATCACCGAGGCTCGATGCGACGACCTGGGCGTCGTTCCCGAATGCCTGCTCCCTGATATCGAGGGCGCGACGTAGTAGGGACTCGGCATCTGCGTCCTTTCGCTGGGCGCGCAAACTTGCGGCCAACTGTGTCAGGGCGTATGCGATATCCGGATGCGCAGGCGACAACGTCTTCTCGAGAATCGGGATGGCGCTGCGGTAGCGTTTCTCAGCGGACAGGTAGTCCGCTTGGCTCAAGTGGAGATCGCCCTGATTGACCATCAGGAGCGCCATATTTCGGTGGTCAGGCCCGACGGTCTTCTCGAAAATGGCGCTGGCGCGGTCGTACAGCTCCGTGGCGTCGGACCATCGCCGTTGCGCGCTGGCAATGCGCCCCAATGCTCGGAGCCCGTCTCCAACCGCGTAGTGCTCGGCTCCCCACGTCGTCTCGTCGATCGCGAGCGCGCGACGAAGGAGCGATTCCGCATCACCATAGGCCTCTTGCTCCAAGAGGACTCCCCCCAAGACTTTGAGCGTCTGGGAGAGATCGTTGCCACCGGTTCCCGCGGTTTCATGTATCAGAAGAGCTTCCCTCGCGTGGCCCTCGGCGGGTGGCAGGGCTCCGAGTTCGAATTCCGTACGGGCGAGATTCACAAGGGCCGCGGCGGTTTCGGTCTGCACCGAAGCCCCGACTTCCTTCAGCATCGTGACTTGGCGTTCGAGCAGGGACCGCGCATCATGAAATCGGTCCTGTGCGAAATATGACGCGGCGAGGTCGCGGAGCGTCACGGCGACGAGCGGGTGAGTTGGGCCAACCCCTCTCTCCAAGATGGTCAGTGCGCGTTCGTACAAAGGTCCCGCCGGAGCGTAGTGCTGTTGCCGGTGTTCGGTATAGGCCATCAGCCGCAGGGTTCTCGCAATCCGCAGATCGTGAGGCTTGAGGGTCCGTTCTTGCATGGCGAGGGCGGAGCGGAACAGCGCTTCTGCGGGCGCGTAGGCTTCTTCCTGAAGATAGGAAACTCCCAACCGGTTAAGGCTTGACGCAACGTCGGGGTGGTCGGGCATCGTCACTGCCTCGGGAGGCACTGTAAACGGCCGGTCGTTAGAGTGCCCCGGATCGCTCGCGAGAAAAGCGTGCGTATCGAATACACGCAACGTGAGCGTAGACTCGTCCGCCGACGTTCGCTGTCGCGCGACAAGGTATTGGCCGCGCTCAAATATATCGGCACTGTGGGGGCTCTTGATCCGTGTCGCGCTCCTCCAGCCGGACGCAGCATCGTAGCGGCTGACGAGGAAGTCGTTCGAGAGGCTGCTCTCCTTCCAAACGGCCAGCAGGCTGCCGTCATGACGCGCAGAGATCTGCGGGCGGCTCCATGCCTGAAACCCTTCGCCGATTCGTCGTGGAGACTCCCATTGTCCATCGAGGAGACGTCGGCCTGTCCAAACACCGGCATCTTGAAACCACACCGCGACGCCGTTCTCCTCGCGGTCGAAGGCTACGGTAGGATGGGACGGCGGTCCGGAGTTCGATTCGATCGCGGTGGCCGCCCCCCACCCGATATTCGATTTGTAGTGGTTGGCCCACACGTGGCCGCTTTGGGTCCACACCACCAGCGCATGGCCATGTCGACTGATTTGGACGCGAGCGCGTAACGCGTCGCCATCATGAGTCTCGATCAGGACGGGCGTATTCCAGCCGATCCCAGGCTCATACCGGTTTGCCCAAAGATCGTTCTGCAACCCGCTGAACCGGCTCCACACGGCGACGGCGTTTCCTTGGTTATCAATCGCGATGTCGGGGTGATCCGCCTCGCCGGTGATTGTCTCGACAAGCGCAGGCTGGTTCCACCCTCTGCCAATGGTGTAGTGCGCCGACCAGACATCCACATCCGACGCCGTACGTTCGAGCCAGAGGGCCACCATGTCACCGGTTTCATTGATTGCGAGTTGAGGCTGGGAGAGTCGATCCGTGGTCGCGCGGACCAACTCATGGTTTCCCCATTTTTTGTCAGGTTCATATGGTTTCACCCATAGCTCATGATCTTCCGCGAGTCTGCTGTTGCCGGTGGTCCATAAGACGGCCATATGACCGCTGATATTCGCTCGTAGCGCATACGACGACATCCTCCCGCTATAGACAACGGATGGGTCGCTCCAAAGCGGTTCGGACAATCCTGCGCCCGTGTTGTCGGGAACCGTCAGGGTTCTCGTTAACAGATCGAGCGTGGAGCAATCGCGCTGGGCAGCCCTGCATAGCGCTCGGATATCGTTGATGAGTGCGGTGGTCTGAGCCTGGTTCCGAAAGGCGACGGGTGTCTGGGAGGACAATCCGCTTAGCGCCCGCCAATACACCGCTCCGGCCTGATCGAAAAATCCCCAATCATGGTATATCTCAGCCAGTCTGGCAAAGACCACCGCCGTGTCGGGATGGTCAGGGCCCAGCGTCTGCAGGCGAATTTCAAGCGCGCGGCGGTAGAGCCTCTCAGCATCATCGATCATTCCTACGACTCGATACAGATTGGCGAGGCTGGATATACTCCGTGTCAATGAGGTCATCGGCTGGCCCGGATACTCAGCCTCCGCAATTGCGGTGGTAAACTCGCGCTCAGCCTTATAGTAATCGCCTCGGTTGTATGCAGATACGCCTGATTGCTGGTGCCAGCCATGACGGGAAGCATGCCATGAGCCCGCACACCCTGAAAGTACTGCTCCCAGGGCAAGGAGTACCGACATCATGATTGTCCAGGGAGGTGGTCTTCGAGGGGTCATGAGACGTTAGCCATTCCCGAAGAGAGAATATCTCCGTGGAGGCGTCCCGATGGTGTTCGCCCAAGGTGCCCCGATGATTGTTGGAGGAGAGTCTTTGTTGCGAGGTCGGATTCTCTGTAGCTCGTTGCCCGACTCCCCATAGACAAACCACGCAACGCGTAAATGGTTTAACGTCCCACGGGGACTTTGGTTGCGAGGAAGCGTTCGATGCCCGCCGCAGCCTTGCGGCCTTCCGCAATCGCCCACACGATGAGCGAGGCGCCGCGCTTAGCGTCGCCGGCCGCGAATACGCCGGGCACGCTGGACATATAGTTCGCGTCCACGGACACGTTGCCGCGGGGATCAAGGACCACGCCGAGGTCGGCGAGCAGGCCGGGTTTTTCAGGACCGGTAAATCCCATGGCGAGCAGGACCAGATCCGCATCCAACTCGAACGCGGAGTTGGGGACTTCCACCATCTTGGTCTTGCCTTGGGCATCCTTCTCGAACTCCACGCGCACCGCGTGCAGCTTCTCCACGCGGCCGTTGCGGCCCGAGAACTTGGTGGTGGAGACGCTCCACTCGCGCTTGCAGCCTTCTTCGTGCGCGTGTGAGGAGCGCAACTGCATGGGCCAGTAGGGCCATGGTGTGGAGGCGTCGCGTTGGGGCGGCGGTTCGGGGAGCAGTTCGAACTGGTAGACCTCTTTGACGTTCTGGCGGTGTGCGGTGCCCAGACAGTCGGACCCGGTGTCGCCGCCGCCGATGATCACCACGCGTTTGCCCTCCGCGGTGATGCGCTTGTCAGCCGCAGGCGGCGGGTCGCCCGCGTTGATTTTGTTTTGCTGCGTCAGGTAGTCCATCGCGAAGTGCACGCCCGCGAGTTCGCGACCAGGGACCTTGAGGTCGCGCGGCACCATGGCGCCGGTCGCCAGCAGGACCGCGTCGTACTCCCGGCGCAAGCGGTCGGCTGGCATATCGCGCCCCACGTCCACGTTGGTCTGGAACTGCACGCCCTCGGCGGTCATCTGCTCCAGGCGGCGCTCAATGACCCACTTCTCCATTTTGAAGTCGGGGATGCCGTAGCGCAGGAGGCCGCCGACGCGGTCGGCTTTTTCGAAGACCGTGACCTGATGCCCGGCTCGGCGCAGTTGCTGGGCCGCGGCCAAGCCCGCCGGGCCCGAGCCCACCACTGCCACGCGTTGGCCGGTTTCAACCACGGGCAGGATCGGGGAGACCCAGCCTTCGTCAAACCCTTTGTCGATGATGTTCCATTCGATCACGCGGATCGAGACCGGGTCGTCGATCACACCCAACACGCAGGCGGATTCGCAGGGCGCGGGGCAGAGGCGGCCGGTGAATTCCGGGAAATTGTTGGTGTTGTGCAGGGCCTTGAGCGCGTCGCGCCAGCGGCCACGATGCACCAGGTCGTTCCATTCCGGGATCAGGTTCTCGACCGGGCAGCCCGTGTTGCCTTGGCAGAACGGCACGCCGCAATCCATGCACCGCGAGCCTTGGTTCCGGAGCGTGTCTTCCGCGATCGGCTGGTAGAACTCCTTCCAGTCGTGGACGCGTTCGTCGACCGGACGGCGCTTGGGGCCTTCGCGTTTGACCTTGAGAAAGCCGCGGATATCAGCCATGGACCGGCGCCGGTTTCTGGGATGTGTGTTTCTGCGCGGAGACCTTGCGCGCATCGAGCACTTTGCGGTACTCGATCGGGAATATCTTCACGAACTTGGGCAGAAAGTCGTCCCAGCGATCCAGGACGGTCTTGGCTTTACGGCTGCCCGTGTAGTCCAAGTGCCGTTGGATGAAATCCTTGAGCAAGGCCTTATCCTCGGCTTCGCGCACGGGTTCCAACTCGACCATGCCGAGGTTGCAGCGTTGTTCGAACTTACCGTCCTCGTTGAGCACGAATGCGATACCGCCGCTCATGCCGCCCGCGAAGTTGCGGCCGGTGCGGCCCAGTACCACCACCACGCCGCCGGTCATGTATTCGCAGCCGTGGTCGCCCACGCCTTCGACCACCGCGCGCGCGCCCGAGTTGCGGACCGCGAACCGTTCACCCGCCATGCCGTAGAAGAAACCTTCGCCCGAGGTGGCGCCGTAGAGCACGGTGTTGCCGATCAAAATGGTTTCCTCGGGCACGAACGTGGAGCCTTTGGGCGGATACACGATAATGCGGCCGCCGGACAGTCCCTTGCCCAGGTAATCGTTGGATTCACCCTCCAACGTGAGCGTGACGCCTCTTGCCAAGAACGCGCCGAACGACTGGCCCGCCGTGCCGGTGAACGCGATGCGAATGGTGTCCTGTGGCAGCCCCTCGTCCCCGTACCGCTTGGCGATCTGATTGGAGAGCATGGCTCCGACCGTGCGGTGCACGTTGCGGATCGGCAAGGCGATCGCCACGGGCTCGCGGCGTTCCAGGGCGGACTGGGCCCGCTCGATGAGCGCGCGATCCAACACCTCGTCGATCCCGTGGTCCTGCGATTCCACGCAGCGGAGCGGCACCGAGTCGGCGACCTCGGGCTTGGACAGCAGCGGCGTCAAATCCAGGCCCTTGGCTTTCCAGTGGTCCACGGCCTTGTGGATCTTGAGCCGCTCCACGCGCCCGATCATCTCCGCGACGGTCCGGAACCCGAGTTGCGCCATCAACTCGCGGACTTCCTGGGCCACGAAGAAGAAGTAATTCACCACGTGTTCGGGTTGCCCCGTGAACTTGGCGCGCAGCACCGGGTCGTGGGTAGCGATGCCGACCGGGCAGGTGTTGAGGTGGCACTTGCGCATCATGATGCAGCCCTCGACGATCAAGGGCGCGGTGGAAAACCCGAACTCCTCGGCGCCGAGCAACGCGGCGATGACCACGTCGCGACCGGTTTTGAGCTGGCCGTCGGTCTCGATGCGCACACGGCCGCGCAGGTTGTTCTTGACCAGGGTCTGCTGCGTCTCGGCCAGTCCGATCTCCCACGGGATGCCCGCGTACTTGATCGACGCGAGCGGGGATGCGCCGGTGCCGCCGGAGTCCCCGCTGATCAAAATCTTGTCCGCGTGCGCCTTGGCCACACCCGCGGCCACCGTACCGACCCCGACTTCCGCGACGAGCTTGACCGAGATCGCGGCCTGGGGACTGGCGTTTTTGAGGTCGAAGATCAACTGTGCCAGGTCCTCGATGCTGTAAATGTCGTGGTGCGGCGGCGGGGAGATCAACTGCACGCCGGGCGTGGCAAAACGCATGCGCGCGATGGTCTCGTCAACCTTGTGGCCGGGGAGCTGGCCGCCCTCGCCGGGCTTGGCGCCTTGCGCCATCTTGATCTGCAGCTCCTTGGCGTGCGCCAGGTAATGGATGGTCACGCCGAAGCGCGCGGACGCCACCTGCTTGATCGCGCTGTTCTTGGAGTCGCCGTTGGGCAGGGGATTGAACCGCTCCGGGTCCTCGCCGCCTTCTCCCGTGTTGCTCTTGGCGCCGATCCGGTTCATGGCCACCGCGAGGGTCTCGTGCGCTTCCTTGCTGATGGCGCCGTAGGACATGGCGCCGGTGGTGAAGCGCTTGACGATCTCCGCGGCGGGCTCGACCTGCTCGATAGGAATCGGATCGCCGGTGCGAAGCTCCAACAAGCCCCGGAGGTTCGAACGGGTCTTGGATTCGTCGTTGACCAGCTTGGCGAACTCCTGGAACGAGGCGTACGAATTGTTCTTGGTCGCGTGCTGCAACGTGGCGATGGTCAGCGGGTTCCAATTGTGGTGCTCGCCCTGGACCCGGTAGTGATACTCGCTGCCGAAATCGAGCTGGTGGACCGGGGCCGGCGCGTAGGCTTGGCTGTGCCGCCGCAAGACCTCTTCCGCGATCTCGCGCAACCCGATGCCTTGGATGCGGGAGGCCGTGCCCGTAAAGTACCGGCTCACCACGTCGGAACCAATGCCGATGGCTTCGAAAATTTGCGCGCCGCAGTAGCTTTGCACCGTGGAGATGCCCATCTTGGAAAAGACCTTGAGCAGCCCCTTGTTGATGGCCTTGATGTATTTGGACTCGGCGGTGGCCGCGTCGATGCCTTCCGGCAGGTACGCGTCGCGCGTCATGTCCACGAGCGTCTCGAACGCCAGATACGGATTGACGGTCCCCGCGCCGTACCCGATCAAACACGCGAAATGGTGGATCTCACGCGCCTCGCCCGTCTCAACCGTCAGTCCCGCTTCGGTGCGGAGCGATTCGCGGATCAAATGGTGGTGCACCGCGGCAATGGCGAGCAGGCTGGGGATCGGCGCCCACTCCGCGTTCACGCCGCGGTCGCTGAGGATCAGAAATTTGTCGCCCGCGCGGATCGCTTCCGCGGCCTGGCGGCAGAGGTCTTCCACCGCGCCGGCCAACCCGTCCGGGCCTTCGGCCACGCGGAACAGCATTTTAAGCGTGCGGCTGCGGAAATCCGGGTCCGCGATCGAGCGAATCTTCTGCAAATCGAAATTGGTTAGGATCGGCTGCTGCACTTTGATGCGTCGGCACGTCTCCGGCGCTTCGCTCAACAGGTTCGGTTTGGGGCCGATATTGGTCACCAACGACATGACCAGGGCTTCGCGGATCGGGTCGATCGGCGGATTGGTCACCTGCGCGAAGAGCTGCTTGAAGTATTTAAAGAGCAGTTGGGGCCGCTCGGACAACACCGCGAGCGGGGTGTCGGTGCCCATCGAGCCCACGGCTTCCTCGCCGTTGACCACCATCGGGGTGAGCACCATTTTGAGTTCTTCGACCGTGTACCCGAATGCCTGCTGCCGCTGCCGCAACGTGGCGTGATCGGGCTGCGGCACGCTCATGGGCTGGGGCAACTCGTCCAGCGACAAGCGGTTGGTGGCCACCCACTCGCGATACGGCTTGCGCGACGCGATGTCGCTTTTAATTTCCTCGTCGTCGATGATCCGGCCCTCGACCGTATCCACGAGGAACATCTTGCCGGGCTGCAAACGCCCCTTGGCGCGGATTTCCTGGGGCGCAAACGAGAGCACGCCGGCTTCGGACGCCAACACCGCGAGCCCGTCGTGTGTGGTCAGCCAGCGCGCGGGGCGCAGGCCGTTGCGGTCGAGCGTGCCGCCGATCAGCCGGCCGTCGGTGAACGCCATGGCCGCGGGGCCGTCCCACGGCTCCATGATCGCGGCGTGGTATTCGTAGAACCCGCGGCGGTCAAGGTCCATCTGCGGGTTGCCCACCCAGGCTTCGGGGATGAGCATCATCATCGCGTGCGGCAGGGACCGACCGCCCATGACCAAGAATTCGAGCGCGTTGTCGAAACAGGCCGAATCGCTCTGGTTCTCGTAGATAATCGGAAAGAGCTTATGGATGTCCTCGCCGTACAGGTCGGACTCCAAGCGCCCCTGTCGCGCGCGCATCCAATTGACGTTGCCCTTGAGCGTATTGATCTCGCCGTTGTGGCACACGTAACGGTAGGGATGCGACAGGGGCCAGGTGGGAAACGTATTGGTGGAGAATCGCGAGTGGACCAGTCCGATCGCGGATGTGAGCGTGCCGTCGCCCAGGTCCTGGTAGAACTTTTCGAGTTGGTTGGGCAGCAGCAGGCCTTTATAGACAATGGTCCGGCACGACAGGCTGGAGACGTAGAACTCGTCGCGTCCCGGGATCGCGGAATCCCGGATCGACGACTCGATCCGTTTGCGAATGACGTAGAGTTTTCGTTCGAAGTCCGCTTCGCTCAGGATGTCGCGCGCGACGAAGACTTGCCGGATCGCGGGCATGGATTGGCGCGCCAGCCAGCCGAGCTCGGATTCCTTGACCGGCACGTCCCGCCAGCCCAGGAAGCGCTGACCTTCTTCTGCGATCACCCGTTCGATGATTTGCTCGCACAGCCGTCGGCCGGCGGCGTCTTGTGGGAGGAAGACCATCCCGACCCCGTACTCCTGGGCGCGCGGCAAGGCGATGCGCGACTGCGGGGCCACGCGCGCCAGAAATTCATGGGGGATTTGTAGCAGGATGCCCGCACCGTCTCCGGTACAGGGGTCGCACCCTTGCGCGCCGCGGTGTTCGAGGTTGTTCAGCACCTCGATGGCCTTGCGCACGATGTCGTGGGATTTGCGGCCCTTGATGTCCGCCACAAAGCCGATGCCGCAGGCGTCGCGTTCCTGCGAAGGATGATACAGGCCGTCGGGCGCTGGGAGTCCGCCGAACATGGGTGAATTCGCCGGGTCCGGCTGGTGGGCCGGACCGGCGCTTGCCGATCTCCTATCCGATGCCATTTGGGGACCTAACTCGCGGCTGGATCAACCATCCGGAGGGTTCTTAAACGTAACGGAATTAGCGGGGCGGTGTCAAGCATTTTACCTGTGTGGGGTGGGAGGGCTTAGGGACTGGCGAGGGCTTCGAATACCGGGACTGCGCGGTCGCGGAAGATCAGGTCGGCGATTGGAGTGATGGGGGTGTCGTCGGGGTTGATGTCGATGACGGTGGCGCCGGAAGATTTGGCGATTTGGGCGAATGAGGCGGCGGGCTGGACCAAACCCGAGGTGCCGATCACCAGAAATACGTCCGCGCTGCGGCTCATTTCCACACTGCGCTGGAAGTCGTAGGGGTCCACGGATTCGCCGAACCACACGATGTGCGGGCGGACCAATGCCCCGCAGCTCTTGCACAACGGAGGGATGGTCGCGCACGGAACCTCGGTGTTGCCCGCGATCAACGCGCAGCGCGTGCACCGGACCTTCCAGATGTTGCCGTGCAGCTCGATCAATTCACGGTTGCCGGCTCTGCGGTGGAGTCCATCCACGTTTTGGGTGATTACGGTGACGGCGCGCTGGTGCTCGAGCGCGGCGAGCCCATGATGCGCGGCGTTGGGCTCGGCCTTGGCCACGATTCCGCGCCGCCAGTCGTACCATGTCCAGACCAACTTCGGATCGCGAGCAAACGCCTCGGGGGTGGCAAGGTCTTCCGGCCGGTAGCTCCGCCACAAGCCTTCAGGACCTCGAAAGGTGGGGATACCGCTTTCAGCCGAAATTCCGGCGCCCGTCAAGACGGTGACGCGGGAGGCTTTGTTCAGGAGGCTGTTGAGTCTGGTGATCCTTGATTCCATGTACATGGGCTCGCTCAACGGGTGCTCTCACGGGTGGCGGAGCATCGGACCACAGTATCACATCTGGTCGGTTGGGTGCCGCATTCTTCGTTGTTCGCGAGGGTATTATGACGAACAACAGACGACTGGTAACAAACACTAATAGTAATAATAATTAACCCGCTGACGATCTTCCAAGCAGGGAATATTCCGTCGATTCCTCCGGTTTAAGTGTTTGGCTGGATAAGCAGCGGAGTCAGGAAGCCATCTCCACCGGGGCCTCGGGTGGTATTTAGGTTGGGAGGGCGGGGATGTCCGAGCATAACAAGATCAATGGGGCGGCGGCGCAAATGCGGATCATGGTTCCCACGCCGTTGTATCTGGAAGTCACGGCGGCGTTGGGAGAGCGCGAACTCAACGACGCGGTCGTCGAGTCGCTGAAGGAGATTCTCCGAAAGCTGCGCTTCAAACGCGACTTGGAGCGCGTGGCGTCCAGCCGGAAGTCTTAGCCCCGCCCCTTCACGAACCTCCCGCTGCAACCGCGGCGTATCCGCGGTTTCGCGACGAACCTTCGTACATAATCCGAGTTAACCCGTTCCTGGTCGCCGCGTGCTGCGGCGGTATACCGCCCGTGGGTTGACAAGTTCTTCCGCGCCGTGTTACGGTAACGGCTCGCGCGCCTCTGTGGGGCGCATTCTGCCGTGTATCGTCCTTCCTTTGAAGAGTTTGCCGCGAGCGCGCGTCACGGGAATCTGATCCCGGTCTACAAGGAGATCCTGGCGGATCTCGAGACGCCGGTCTCCGCGTTTCTCAAACTCGATGACGGCCGCTATGCCTACTTGCTGGAGAGCGTGGAGGGCGGCGAGCAGTGGGCGCGCTACTCGTTCCTTGGGAGCCGTCCGACGGTTGTGATCGAGGCGCGCGGGCCGCGCGTGGAGATCCGTCGCGGCGAACGGGTCGAGGTGGTCGAAACGGACGACCCGCTCCGGGCTGCGGAGAAGGTCATGGCGGATTACACCCCGGTGACGGTTCCGGAGTTGCCGCCGTTTGTCGGGGGCGCGGTCGGGTACATCGGGTACGACGTGGCGCCGCGCTCGTTCGAGCACCTTGCGATGCGGGCTAAACCCTCGCTCGGCTTGCCCGACCTCTGTTTGCTGATCACCGACACCCTGGTGATCTTCGACAACCTCGCGCAGAAGATCAAAGTGGTGTCCAACGCGCACGTGACCGGCCGTCCGCTGCGCGAAGTCTACGACGAGTCCATTGCCAAGATCGACGCCATGATCGCGGTATTGCGCCGTCCGCTGGCGCCGCCGACGCCGCAACCGGCTCGATCCCATCCGACGCTGGCCTCGAACGTCACCAAACCCGAGTTCGTGAACATGGTGCGCCGGGCCAAGGAGTACATTGCGGCGGGCGACGTATTTCAGGTGGTGTTGTCCCAACGGTTTCACATGCCGGTTGCCGCGTCGCCCACGGACTTGTACCGCGCGCTGCGCGTGATCAATCCGTCGCCGTACATGTACCTGCTGCGGTTGGGGCCGCTCGCGGTGGTGGGCGCGTCACCGGAGGTGTTGGTGCGCTGCGAGAACGGGGTGGTGGGCGTGCGTCCCATCGCCGGCACGCGACGGCGTGGCCGGGATGAGGCGGAGGACGCGCGCCTTGCGACCGAACTCGCCGCGGACGAGAAGGAGCGGGCGGAGCATCTCATGCTGGTTGATTTGGGGCGCAACGACGTGGGACGCGTGGCCAAGACCGGGAGCGTGCGGGTGGACGAATTTATGGTGGTCGAGCGGTACTCGCACGTGATGCACCTGGTCTCGCACGTTCGCGGCGATCTGGCGCCCGGCACGACGCCCTACGATGTGTTGCGCGCGTGTTTTCCCGCGGGCACGTTGTCGGGCGCGCCCAAAATCCGCGCCATGGAGATCATCGACGAATTGGAGCCCACCGCCCGCGGGTTGTACGGGGGCGCGATCGGGTACGTGAGTTTTTCCGGGAATCTCGACACGTGTATCGCGATCCGCACGATCGTGCTGGATCAAAGGACCGCGTATATCCAGGCCGGCGCCGGGATCGTGGCGGATTCAAATCCCGACTCGGAGTACGAGGAAACCGTGAACAAGGCCAAGGCCATGCTCGCGGCGATCGAGATGGCGGAGCAAGGATTGGAATGATGACCCGCGGAACCGGCGAACCGGGGAACCGGCGCACCGGCTAACGTATGCTGCTTGTTATCGACAATTACGATTCGTTCACGTATAACCTCGTGCAGTACCTGGGCGAACTGGGCGCGACGTTGGAGGTGTTTCGTAACGACGCGATCACGCTCGGTCAGATCGCGGCCAAGCGACCGTCGCACGTGGTGATTTCTCCGGGACCATGCACGCCCAACGAAGCGGGGATCTCGGTCGAGTTGATCAAGCGGTTCGCGGGCTCGATACCAATCCTGGGCGTGTGTCTGGGCCATCAATCCATCGGCGCCGCGTTCGGGGGCGACGTGGTGAGGGCCGACCGGTTGATGCACGGGAAGACCTCGATGATCCATCACGACGGCAAGACGATTTTCGAGGGTTTGCCGAATCCGTTTGAGGCCACGCGGTATCACTCGTTGATCGTCAAACGCGAGACCCTGCCTGCGTGCCTTGAAGTGAGTGCCGAGACCAAAGAGGGCGAGATCATGGGCGTGCGACATCGTCAGCACCGGGTGGAGGGCGTGCAGTTCCACCCCGAGTCGATCCTCACCCGCCCCGGCAAGGACCTGTTGCGCAACTTCTTGAGGCTTCCCGCATGATCAGGGATGCCATTGCCAAGTTGTCTGACCGCATTTCGTTGACCGAGGCCGAGTCCGAGGTCGTGATGCGAGAGATTATGGAGGGGCAAACCACGCCGGCCCAGATCGCGGCGTTTCTGACCGCGCTTCGGTTAAAGGGCGAAACCGTGGATGAAGTGGTCGGCGCCGCGCGCGTGATGCGGGAAAAAGCGGTCAAGATCCGGGTAAACGATCCGCTCGTGGTGGACACGTGCGGCACCGGCGGGGACCGCAAGGGCACCTTCAACATTTCCACCGCCACCGCGTTCGTGGTGGCGGGTGCGGGCGCGACCGTAGCCAAACACGGCAACCGCGCGGCCTCGTCCAAGAGCGGCAGCGCGGACGTGCTCCGCGCGTTGGGCGTGAACATCGAGGTCGCGCCGTTTGTGGTGGAAGAGTGCGTGAACGACATCGGCATCGGATTTTTGTTCGCGCCGGTGTTCCACGGCGCCATGAAACATGCGGTGGGGCCGCGCCAGGAGATCGGGATCCGTACGTTGTTCAATATTTTGGGGCCGCTCACGAATCCGGCGGGCGCGTCGATCCAGATCCTTGGTGTGTATGCCGATCCGCTCGCGGATCTCATGGCCCAAGTGTTGATCAAACTCGGCTCGCGGCACTGTTTCGTGGTGCACGGCGAGGACGGATTGGACGAGATCTCGATCTCCGGGCCCACGCGTTTTTGCGAGGGCAAGGAGGGGCGGATCAGTTGTTATCACCTCGAGCCGCGCGATCTGGGAATCCCGCTCGCGGGGATCGAGACCATCGCGGGCGGCGGACCCGAGGAGAACGCGAAGATTCTGCTCGCGGTCTTGGGGGGCGAGCGCGGCCCGAAGCGCGACATCGTGTTGCTCAACGCTGCCCCGCCGCTAGTTGCGTGCGGGCTGGCCAAGGACTTCGCCGAGGGGGTTGCGCTGGCCGCGAAGTCGATCGACAGCGGCGCGGCCGTGGAAAAACTCGAAAAGCTGAAACAACGCACGGCGTCCGTCTGACGTGTCGTTCTTGTCCGACATTCTCCGGCACAAGCGGGCCGAGGTCGCGGGCCGTAAGAGCGCGGCGCGAGCGTCGGAGCTTCGCGCGCGGATTGCGGACGCGGAGCCGACGCGGGGATTCGAGGCCGTGCTGGCCAGACGCGGCGACGCCCCCATTCGGCTCATCGCCGAGATCAAAAAGGCCTCGCCGTCCAAAGGGCTCATCCGCGCGGACTTTGATCCCGTGTCTATCGCGAAGACCTACGCCGCGGCCGGCGCGCACGCGTTGTCGGTGTTGACCGATCGCGCGTTTTTCCAGGGCGACCTGGCGTATCTGGCCGCGGTACGCGGCGCGGTGTCGCTGCCGATTTTGGAAAAAGACTTCGTGCTCGATGAGTTCCAGGTGTGCGAGGCGCGCGCATTGGGCGCGGACGCCGTGCTCTTGATCGCGGCCGCGCTGGATGGCGGGCAACTCCGAGAGTACGCGCACTTGGCCCGCGAATTGGGGCTGTCCGTGCTGGTTGAGGTGCACGACGAGGCGGAACTGGAGCGGGTGGTGGATGACGCCACGTTGATCGGGATCAATAATCGAAATCTGGCCACGTTCGAGACCGATCTGGCGACTACGGAACGGGTGTTGCGCGAAAGACCGGGGGATCGCACGTTCGTGAGTGAAAGCGGAATCGCGTCACGCGACGACGTCAGGCGGCTGTCAGAGCTCGGGGTGGATGCGGTGTTGATCGGCGAAACGTTTATGCGGGCTCCCGTGATCGAGGAGAAGGTTCGCGAACTGATGGGCGCGGAAGCGCCGGTGCGGGCGCAGCGGCGAACGTGAGCGTGCGGGTCAAAATCTGCGGGCTTATGAACGTCGACGACGCGATGGTTGCCGCAGAGTCGGGGGCCGATGCGCTGGGGTTCGTGTTATATAAGGAAAGCCTGCGGTGCATCCCCACGGATCAGGCGCAGGCGATCATCCGTCACCTGCCGCCGTTCGTGACCACGGTAGGACTGTTCGTGAACCAGCCCACGCACTGGGTGCGCGTCATCGCCGAGCGCTGCGGGGTGGACACGTTGCAGTTTCAGGGTGACGAGACGCCGGAGTACTGCGAAGGATTCGGGCAGCGCGCGATCAAGGCGATCCGGGTGAAAGATCGCGCGAGTCTCGATATCATGGACAACTATCGCGTGCGCGCGTTCGTGCTGGATGCGTACCGCGAGGGCGAATACGGGGGCACCGGTCAGATGTTCGATTGGGACCTGGCCGTGTCGGCCAAGGCGTACGGTCGGATTATTTTGGCCGGCGGGCTCACGCCCGACAACGTGGCCGAGGCGATCCGGCGGGTTCGCCCGTTTGCCGTGGACGTGTCCAGCGGGGTGGAAGGGACGACCAAAGGCGTGAAGGACCATGGGAAAATCCGCGCGTTCATCCAAGCCGCGAAAAACGCGTAGGCCGACCGGCGTACCGGACGAGGCGGGCCACTTCGGCCCGTACGGAGGGCGATTCGTGCCCGAGACCCTCATGCCGGCGTTGCAGGAGTTGGTCGCGGAGTACGCCAAAGCCCGCACGGATCGGCGCTTTCGCGCGGATATCGATCACCGGCTCGCCGCGTTCGTGGGTCGACCCACGCCGCTCTATCACGCGGCGCGGCTTAGCAAGGCCTTGGGCGGCGCGCGCATTTATCTCAAACGCGAGGACCTGTGCCACACCGGCGCGCACAAGATCAACAACACCATTGGACAGGCGTTGCTCGCCCAACGCATGGGCAAGGGCCGCATCATCGCGGAAACCGGCGCGGGGCAGCACGGCGTGGCCACGGCCACGGCCGCGGCGCTGCTCGGCCTGTCGTGCGACGTGTACATGGGCACCGAAGACATGGCGCGCCAATCGCTCAACGTGTTTCGCATGCGGCTGTTGGGCGCCACCGTGGTGCCGGTGGCCGCGGGCAGCCGCACGCTCAAGGACGCCATTAACGAGGCGCTGCGCGACTGGACCACCAACGTGCGGACCACGCACTACATCCTGGGTTCCGTGTTAGGGCCCCACCCGTACCCGATGATGGTGCGCGACTTTCAATCCGTGATCGGCCGCGAGGCGCGGCGTCAGATCCTGCGGGCGGAAGGACGACTGCCCACCGCGCTCGTGGCCTGCGTGGGCGGCGGGAGCAACGCGATCGGCCTGTTCTCGGGATTTCTCAAGGACTCCGGGGTGCGCATGATCGGCGTGGAAGCGGGCGGGCACGGCGTGGAGACCGGGCAACATGCCGCGCGATTCGCCACCGGCCGCACCGGCGTGTTCCAGGGCACCAAGACCGTAGTGCTGCAAGACCCGAACGGGCAAATCCAGATCACACACTCGGTGTCCGCCGGGTTGGATTATTCCGCGGTGGGGCCGGAGCACGCGTGGTACCGCGATCTGGGACGGATCGAGTACACGTCGGTGACCGACAAAGAGGCGCTGGAAGCGTTCGATGTGTTGAGCCGGACCGAAGGCATCATCCCGGCGTTGGAGTCCGCGCACGCGATCGCCCACGTGGCCGCGCTCGCGCCCAGGATGCGAACGCGCGACGTGGTCATCGTGAACCTGTCCGGACGCGGAGATAAAGACGTGCAAGAGGTGGCCAAGATCAGGGGGATCGAACTGTGACCCGATCCGCGAACCGCATCGACCGGACGTTCGCCGAGTTGCGCGCGCGCGGAGCGAAAGCGCTGATCCCGTACGTGATGTTGGGTGATCCCGACGTGGAAACGACCGAAGCCCTGGCCCTGGCCGCGGCCGCGGCCGGCGCGGACCTGTTGGAGATCGGCGTGCCGTTTTCGGATCCATTGGCCGACGGTCCGGTGCTGCAACGCGCGGCCGAGCGCGCGCTGACGCAGAAGGTCACGCTCGCCGACGCCCTGGCCTTGGTGCGCCGGCTGCGCGCGACGGTCCAGATCCCATTACTGTTCATGACTTACTACAACCTGATCTTTCAATACGGCGACGTGCGGCTGGCGAACGAGGCGGCCGCGGCCGGGGTGGATGGGTTGATCGTGCCGGATTTGCCGCCCGAGGAAGCGGGCCCTTTGGACGACGCGGCCCGCGCCGCAGGACTGCACCTCATTTACCTGATCGCGCCCACCACGCCGGCTGCCCGCGTCAAATTGATCGCGCGGCGGGCCGGAGGATTTCTGTACTATGTGTCGCTGACCGGGATCACCGGGTCCAAGCTGCCCGCGCTCGATGAGGTGGCGCACGGCGTGACGCGGATCAAGCGGGTGACGGATTTGCCGGTCGCCGTGGGTTTCGGGGTGTCCACGCCCGGAGAGGCGGGACCCATCGCCCGCGTGGCGGACGGGGTCATCGTGGCGTCCGCGCTGATTAAACGTTTGCAGTCGCAGTCCGATCCCCAGCGTCGGATCAATGAGGCGCGCGCGTTCGTGGCTTCGCTGAAAGCCGCGTTGCCCGCCGTGGAAGCGTCATGACCGGAGGAATGCGATGACCGTTCGTATGCTGCGATTGGCGGTGTGGGTGCTGCTCGTGGTGGTGCCGGTGGGCTGCGGCGGGTCCGGGTTCACCCACATGAAGAAGGGCACGAAGACGACCCTTTCCGGCGAAATCGACAACATCATCCACACCGAAGTGCCGTACGACAATGAAATGTTGTCCATCACCGCGGTAGGGTTCGCGTCGGGGCAGGGGATCGCCCTCATCGGGCTGCACCCCGGCCTCACCAAGGGGAAACAGATCAAGGTGCAAGCCGAGTTCTTCGAGAACATCCGCGGGACGGACGTGTTCCGCGCGATCCAGATTACGACCCTTGCAGCCCCGGATCCTCGCCCGCAGTAATCGCGGTTTTCTCGCCGACAACAGGCGTTCGCCGACCCGACGGGCGCTCGACGCGCCGTGGCCGGGTGTCGTTGACAATCCGTCGGGCTCCGATATAGTGAGCCGGTGGTGGGTTTCAACGAACCGTTCATCGTGCAAGAGGTCAGCCATGTTCACATGTAAGGGGTTGATGTACCGAATTCCCGGGTGGGTCGCCATGGGGCTGTTGGGGGGGATTCTGCTCTCATGTGGTGACAATAATTTGCTCTCCGGGTTCGCGGACGAAGAATCTGCGGAGGCCAAGCTGGCGGTGGCGCAATCCGCGTTGGACAGCGGAGATTGCGGCACCGCCGTCACGTTATTCGAGGAGTTGCAGACCGCTGATCCGACCAACGTGGCGCGCCGGCTCGATCTTTCGGCCGCGTATTTGTGCGCGGCGGGGTTTGATGTCACGGAGTTTATCAGCGTGGCGGCCATGTTCGGCAGCGGCGACGTGACCAGCAACCAAGTGTTCGAACAGATTGCGGACGCGGCCCTGACGTCCATGAGCACTACGTGGCCCGCGGAAATTGCGTCGGCCGAGACGCTGTTGGCTGCGGATCTGAGCGCCAGCCCGCCGCTGGCGTACAACGATGACGATGACGCGGCGTTTATCTTGGCGCTCGTGGAGATGGTCAAGGCGGTGCTCACGGTGAGCGACATCCTCAACTACGTGAACGGAGTGGTGGATTGCGCCGCCACACAGGGCGCGATCGCGGGGTGTGATATTTCGACCACGAACGTGTCCGACATCGTCGATGCGCTCAACAATGCGTCCGGAGTGCTGGGAGGGCTGGGCGTGAGTTCCGAGGTACAGGACTCGATCAACACGATCCTGTTCGACATTAACAACGAGGATGGGGACGCCGGAAATGCCGTGACGTGCGACGACCTCCAAGGTTATCTGACCAGGCAGGGATTTGATCTGACGGGGGTGAACTGTGTTGTATAGACGGGGTATGTCAGGCTGGGGCAGGGGCGTCACCCTGGGGGTGTGTCTCGCGGTCGCGCACACGAGCGCCGCGTGGGCTGATCCATTGCCCTTGTTCTATCAAGGCATCCGTCCGTTGGGGATGGGGGGCGCATTTACCGCGGTGGCCGACGATGAAAACGCGATGATGTATAACCCCGCCGGGCTGAACAAGATCAAGGGATTCGGGCGGTTTGATCTGCTCAATCCGTTGGCCGCAATCAGCACCAACACGATCGAATTTGCCCAGGACCTGCAAGACGTGGCGGACGCGCAGGACGAAACCCAACAGGCGATCCTGGCCGCGGATCTGCTCGACAAGTGGTTGGGAGAACGTTTCCATGCTCGGGCCGCGGTGTTCCCGAATCTGACCGTTCATAATTTCGGAGTCGGGGTGTTGGGGCAGGGCCAGTTCGACGGGGCCGTCCACAACGCTGCTGGGAGTAACGCGCTCGATATTCGCGGGGGATACGACATCGCGGGCGTAGTGTCCGGGGCCATGGGGTTTTCGCCGTTCGGATCCACGCTGCGCGTGGGGGTGACCGGCAAATACGTGCAACGGTCGTTGCTGGATCAATCCTACACCGCGAACGACTTGGTTCAACAGGATGGCATCGACCTGGATCGCGATTTGCTCGACGGGTCCGGGTTCGGGTTCGACGCGGGTGTGATCCTGGGATTCCCCCTGCCGCTGAGTCCTTCGGTGGGGGTCGCGGTCCAAAACATCGGAGACGTAGACTTGGGGGACGCGGGAATTTTGCCGCAGCAGATCAACATGGGGGTTGCGCTGGAGCCGTCGCTCGGGTTCGGCCGGTTGACCCTGGCCGCGGATATGTTGGATGTGACCAAAGAGTTGGGTGCGGATAACGACATGGGTAAACGACTCCACGCCGGCGCGGAGTTCGCGTTCCCCGCTGTGCTCTCGTTACGCGTCGGGATGAATCAAGGATATCTTGCGGCCGGCGCCACGATGGATCTGCGAATCCTGAAGATCGCGTACGCGTATTCCATCGAAGAAGTCGGCGCGTTCGCAGGCCAAGACCCGGACCGCCGCCACGTGGCGCAACTCAGCCTGGGGTTCTGAAGGGCAAGGACGACGGGGGAGAGTGGGAGAAGGGATGAGGGGGTGAAAAGTCGTTAGCGCCTTTATCGCCCACTCTCCCCCTCGCCCACTCCCCCACTCGTCCCTTCGATCTTCCCATCCACCATCCGGATCACCCGATCCGTTTCAGTCGCCAGTTTTTCGTTGTGCGTGACGATCAAGAAGGTCGTCCCGCGCGCCTGACGTAGGCGCTTGAGCACGGCCATCACGTCGTCGCCGGTGTGGGTGTCGAGGTTGCCGGTGGGCTCGTCCGCCAGCACCACCGGCGGCTCCAGCACGAGCGCGCGGGCGATGGCCACGCGCTGTTGTTCGCCCCCGGAGAGTTCGCCCGGTCGATGCGCGAGTCGGGGGCCCAACCCGACGGCGTCCAGGATGTGTCGCGCGCGCTCGCGCATCTCGGCCTGCGCGAGTCCGCGGATCAGCCCCGGCATCATCACGTTTTCCAGCGCGGTGAATTCCGGCAACAGGTGGTGGAACTGGAAGATGAACCCGACGGTACGATTGCGGAACGGTTCCAACTCGGCTTCGCGCAGTTGATCCACGCGCACGTTATCCACGGTGATCGCGCCGTTGCTGGGTCGGTCCAATCCGCCCAAGAGATGCAAGAGCGTGCTCTTGCCCGCGCCGGACGCGCCCACCAGCCCGACCGTTTCGCCGCGCGCAATGATCAAGTCGATGCTGCGCAGGACGTGAATCGTGTCCCGTCCGATCGCGAAGGACTTACACAGTCCCTCGGTCCGGATGATCGGCTCACTCATACCGCAGGGCTTCGACCGGTGCGAGGCGCCCGGCTTGCCACGACGGATAGGCCGTGGCGAGGAACGTGATGAGGAACGCCGAGCCCGCGACCAACGCCACGTCGAAGGCGTAGATGCGAACCGGAATGTGGCTGATGTAGTACACGTCGGCCGGCAACGTGTAGAACGTCTCGATCGCCCAGCAGACGAGGTACCCCAGTGGGATGCCGATGGCCACGCCCACGCCGCCGATGATCAAGCCGTCCAGCATGAAGATGCCCATGATCGCGCGTCGGGTCGCCCCCATGGCTTTCAGGATCGCGATCTCGCGCGACTTTTCAATCACGATCATGGTGAGGGTGCCGATGATGTTGAACGCGGCCACCAGGATGATCAGCACCAGGATGATGAACATGATGACCTTTTCGAGCTTGAGCGCGGAGAAGAGATTGCGGTTCATCTCCTTCCAATCCCGGACCCAGAATCGGCCGTCGAGCGCGGCCTCCACCGCGATCGCCACGTTGGCGGCGCGAAAGATGTCATCGACCTTGATTTCGATTCCGGTCACGCCGGCGCCGAGTTGGAAGAAGTCTTGGGCCTGCGCGAGCGAGATGTACGCGAACGAGGAATCGTAGTCGTACATGCCGGACTCAAAGAGCCCCACCACCTGATACGGACGCAGTTTGGGCACCACGCCGAACGGGCCCATGGTGCCCTGGGGGGACACCACGTTGAGCGTATCGCCCATGAACACGCCCAGGCGTAACGCCAGTTCCCTGCCGATGATGATGCCGTGGCGCGACGAGAGCTCGGGTTTGTCCGGAGGCGGGGGGAACTCGGCGGTGAGGTCGGCCAGTCGGCCGTCGATCAAGTTGCGCTCCACATCGGTCACCGCGCCTTCGATCGCGGGGTCGATGCCCCGCAGCACCACGCCGTGTACGTTGGAGTCCGCTGTGAGCAAGACCTGATTGACGATGAACGGCGCGGCCGCCACCACGTGCGGCACGGCCGACACGGTCTTGACCGTTGCGTCGTAATCTTCGATCGGCCGCTGAGCCCGATCCACGACCACGACGTGCGCGGTGGTGCCGAGGATCTTCTCCCGCAGGTTTTCCTCGAATCCGCTCATCACCGCCAGCGTGGCGATGAGCGCGGCCACGCCCAACGTGACTCCCGCGATCGAGATGAACGTGTTGAGCGAAACCGTGCGCTGTCGCCGCTTGGCGCGCAGGTAACGGAGCGCGATCAGGATGTGATAGCTCACCGGCTGATCGTGGCGGGGCGCACGGCCGTGCGCCCCTACGGGGCTTCTGGTTTCATCTGGGGGAAGAGAATGACGTCGCGGATCGACGACTGGTCCGTCAGCAGCATCACCAGTCGGTCGATGCCGATGCCTTCACCCGCGGTGGGCGGCATGCCGTGCTCCAGCGCCCGAAGAAAATCTTCGTCCACGCGGTGCGCTTCTTCGTCGCCGCGCGCCCGTTGCGCGGCCTGCGCTTCAAACCGCTGGCGCTGGTCGATGGGATCGTTCAATTCGGAAAATCCATTGGCCACTTCGCGGCCCGCGATCAACAACTCGAATCGTTCGGTGAGCGAGTGGTCGTCCGCGCGCCGTTTGGCGAGCGGGGAGATGTCGGTCGGAAAGTCCGTGATGAACGTGGGATTGACGATATCGGCTTCGACCGAATGTTCGAACAACGCGGCCTGGATCTGACCCAGCGTGTCGTCGGGTTTGACCGGCACCCCGACCGACCGCGCGAGGCGCGAGGCCGCGTCGCGGTCCCGGACCGTGTCGCGAGTCACGTGGTGTCGTTCCGCAACGGCGTCCAGCATGCCGATGCGCTTCCACGGCGGCCGCAGGTCAATGGTTTTGCCTTGATAGGTCAGCTCCAACGTGCCACACACGTCTTTGGCCAACGTGGTGATCAAGTCCTCGGTCATCGGCAGCAAGTCGGTCACGTCCGCGTACGCGAGGTAAAACTCCAACATCGTGAACTCGGGGTTGTGGATGGTGGAGATTCCCTCGTTGCGGAAATTGCGGTTGATCTCGTAGACGCGTTCGAACCCGCCCACGATCAGGCGCTTCAAATACAACTCCGGCGCGATGCGCAGGTACAGGTCCGTGCTCAGCGCGTTATGGTGCGTGACAAACGGCCGCGCTGCCGCACCGCCCGCCATGCCCTGCATCATGGGCGTCTCGACCTCGAGAAAACCCTTGGCGTTGAAGAAATTCCGGATGCCTTGGATAATCCGGCTTCGACGCACGAACGTATTTTTGACCTCCGGATTGGCGATCAAATCCAAATAACGCTGCCGGTAGCGGATCTCCACGTCGGTGAGTCCGTGCCATTTCTCGGGGAGCGGGCGCAACGCCTTGGCGAGGTGCACCACCTCGCGCGCTTCCACGGTCAGTTCCTCGGTTTTAGTGCGGAACACCCTCCCGCGCACGCCGATGTAGTCGCCCAGGTCCAATTGTTCCACCACGGCAAAATCCGCGGCCGACAGCGCGTCGCGCTTCAAATACGTTTGGATTCGCCCGCTCGCGTCCTGCAGGTGGACGAACGCGGCCTTGCCGAACCGCCGCAACCCCACGATTCGCCCCGCCACTTCCGCGGACGGCGTGTCCGCGTCCAACCGTTCCCGCGACAGCGCGCCGAACCGCCGGTGCACGTCCTGGGCCGAGTCATCGGGCACGAATCGCCGGCCGAACGGAGCGATGCCGAGGGCGTTGAGCGTGTCGAGCTTGGCGAGACGCGAGCGGATTTGATCGTTCAGATCATCCATTGCAGCGGGGGCACTATAGGACAAGCACAGGGGGATTAGCAAGCGATTGCAGCGGCATCGAAGCTCCGGGCGCGGCATCCCAGAGAGGTTGCGGACGCGTGGGCCACTCGCCGTCGCTTGTTGGTGGTCAACCCCGGAGGGCAAGTCGTCCGTCATGCCCGGCAGCCCCGCCTGCACCTTGCGGCCGAGGTCTCCAAGACCATTTTGGTGTATACCCGAGCCGGTGACCCGCGGTGGTCCCGGCGTAGTCGGAGAATGAGCTAACGGCGGCAACCTTGTTCCCCGCCGACCGCTTCTGCTAGAGTGGACCACTCCTTCGCCACGGATGACGTGGTGGCCGCCATTCTCTCGATGCAATTGTTGGAATGACTCGGTGAGTGCGTGCGTGTCGTGTGTGAATCGGCATGAACCGGTGATCGAGGACGAACCATGACGCAGAAATCGGGACGATACGCGGTGCAAGGCATTGACTCCGTCATCATCCCGGTTCGGGGGCACAAGGTCATCCTCGATCGAGATCTTGCGGCGCTGTATGGCGTGGCGACACTCCGCCTCAACGAAGCCGTCAAACGGAACCGCAAGCGCTTTCCACACGACTTCGTTTTCCAGCTTACACGGCAAGAACTGACCGACTTGATATCGCAATTTGCGATATCAAGTCCAGGCCACGGCGGCGTGCGAAAACTGCCCTGGGCGTTTACGGAGCACGGAGCGGTCATGGCGGCCACGATTCTGCGCAGCGAGCGCGCGATCCAGACCAGCGTCTTCGTGGTGCGCGCATTCGTAAAAATGCGCGCCATGCTGTCGGCCCAGAAGGACTCGGCCGGGAAGCTGGCAGTCGTGGAGAAAACGTTGACGGAACGGTTGGATCTTCACGAGCGCGTGATCTCCGACGTCATCCAGCAGATCATGTCCCTGCTGAGCCCTCCCAGGGAGCCTGAGCCGGAAGCGCCCCGCCCGCGGATTGGGTTTCGTGTCCGAGAGAAGACGCCTCGCTATGGCGTGCGGGCAACGCCGTGAGCCGCAACCCGTGAAACGAGTATGAACGCGAATCGTCCGTTCCATCTCTTGGCGATCGACACGGGCCAGATTCATCATGGCGTGGCATTGGTGCGGTTTGATCCAACCCAAAACGTCGCCACCCCACTGTATGTGGGCACACTCTATCTCGAAGAGAAACCCCTCAAAGAGATGGTCGAGCCGCGTGCCCAGATGCGCCGGATACGGAGGACGTATCACGAACGGAAAAGACGCCTCAAGCGTCTACAGGACGCGCTGACGGGCCACGCGGGTCCTCTGCATGACGACGCAGAGACGGCTCGCGTGGTGCTCGCCTACTGCAAGCGCCGCGGTCATTTCTGGGGTGATGACGAGAACAAATCCGAGGATGAACAGCCTTCGAGTGCCTCGCTTCCGAACGCCGAATTCCTGCAGCAGCTCAGGACGTTCTTGGAATCGTTTATCACCGACTCAGACCGCGCCCAACGGACACACCTGATTGCGCGCTCGATATTGGGGAGGCGATCTCGGAGGCCGATGCGGATCAATGCGCGGGGCGTTGGTGTTTGCGCGTGGGAGGGTTGTCGGAACCGTGTTGGTCGCCAAGGCGTCGGATCGCTTGTCCTTGGCATTCAAGGCAAGCTGGAACCGTTCCGTGCCATTATTTCCCGCGAGATGATCGCCAGCGTGTGTGAACAAGCCGTGAAGAGCACACTCATGCCTTCCGAAGCGATAAGTCAATTCGACCAGGCGATCGTTGATGCGGTGAAGGCTGAGCACCCAGAACCTCCCTCGTCGCGTGGACGCCGAGCGAGCGCGAAACAGATTCTGGCTGATTGGCTAACAAACTCGGCAAACTCCACTACATCCGATTTTAAGGTCGTACAGCGATGGCTCGGAAAGGCCAAGCGGGAAAACATCCGAGAAACAGTTGAGCGGGAATTTCAAGAGGCGAGAAAGCGGGATTCATCGGGCCGGGCTGCTCGATCGCGGTGGTGCCGCGTTCATCAAGAGGAGTTCATCCAGCGCTTTCGCGCCGGCGAACGTTGGCCCGAGAAGGCCGAATCAGCGGATGTCTCGCGGCGGGTTTCCATTGTCGGCGACAAAATGTTGGCGTACCTGAAACGGAGGGTATTACCGTTGCTTCACGGGCAGACGGTTGATCGGCTGGTGATTGAATCAACCGGTTTCGACGCGGTGAAGATTTTGAGGAAGAAGCCGCGCACGTACGGAACGGCGAGCGCGCGTTCCTCTGATCGGGTGAACGAGAGCTTGGCCTATGATCTGTATTGGTATGGTCCCAAGGCTGACTATGACGGTGACACGAAGAAGATGCTGCGCGAGGAATTCGGCGGCCTGTGTGCCTATTGCGGTCGGAGTATCGAGAAGGACCTCGAAGAGGACCACATGTTTGCCGGCTCGCGGTTTCCGATGGATGGGTATTTAGCGCGCGTTCCCTGTCACACACGATGCAACCGTGAAAAAGGGAAACATTCGTTGTTCCGTCGCCGGTTGTCGATTGCTCCCGAGGCGCTGGCGGCTTTTGGGCATTCAGTCGAAGAACGAAAACAGCGCGCCAGGAGCCGAAACGGCGCAATTCACCCGATCATTGAGGTCAAGAAGGGACTTTTGCAGAACCTTACGGCAGAGCGAATGACTGAGCACGTCAAGCAAAACAAAGGTGACGTTGAGCGCGCGGAGCACTCACTATTGGACATGGCCGGACGTTGGATGGTACAGACGACGGCGGTCTCTCGGTATGCCGCGCATCTTCGAAGATTATTGGCTGAAGAATTCGGGTTGAATCTGCAGGACGCCACGCAGGTCCGGCGTATTTCCGGTCGCCATACCGCCATTCTCCGCGACGCGGTGGCCAACGGTTTCGAAAAGACTGTGGCGAAACGTCAGGGCGATAAAGTCGATAATCACGCGCTGGACGCATACGTGTTGGCCCTCGGCGCCGCCGCTGAAGGATTTCCGAAGTTGGCCATCGCCGAACGATTCGGCCGAGACGCTTATGTGGCGATTCAGGGCGCGGCGGACGCCGTTGATCCGCACTTTCGCCAGGATGGCCGGTTTACCTTGAGCGCCGTCGAGCCCCTGGCTGGCCTCGAAGCCAAGACAACGCTGGGAGTGGTGGGAGGGCGCGTACGGAAATCCCGGGGCGCGAAGGAGAAAGCGACGGAACACCCGGGAGTTGCGCTGACTGCAGTGGCGCCTCCGACGGTGAAGAAGTCCTCGTTTGACAAAAATCTGTATAGCTATCGGCCGAGGGAAAATGGCGGCGGTCCAGTACTGGCTATTCGGAAATCCGTTCAAGACTTTTGGGATCATCTCAGCAGTGACTCAGAGAATGGAGGCGACTTAATTCGCCGGATCTGTCACCCGCGCCTTCAGCAATGTCTCCGCGAGGCGTTCGCGCGTGGCGGGCGCGATGCGGTGGGAACCGCTCTGGTCGTATGGTATCGTAATACGGCCCGCGGTTATGACAGGCCGGGGCCGAACGCATCGCATGTGGTGCATCCGACGATCCAGGCGCGGTGGCAGGCCATTCAGGAGTTTCTTGGAAAGGCTGATGCGAAACCGACCGATATTCCCAAAGACTTCTCCGTTCGTCTCATACAGGAAGGGCGGGGAGAAGTCACTCCGCTGCGTCGTGGTAGTCACACGCACTATCGGGCGGCGAGCTCTGGTGTGCTCTTTAAAGTCGTGGGTTATCGAAAGACGCCTGCTGGCGGCGTAGCAAGAGAAAAGCCGATCGTCTTGAGCATTCGCGCTGATTGGTCGCTCGATCGGGAGCCTGAACGAAAGTCATATCGCGATGTCCCCGTGCTCCCGGCTGAATTGATTCAGCCCTTGGCGCACGATAAAACACCGTTGCGGCCGAGAGTCTTTAAGAAACGTCGCGCAATTTCTGAGTGGATGCGAACTCACGCCCTCTGTGGAGAGATTCATTGGGTGCGTGCGGGCTGCACGCTGATTCGCGATGACGGGACATCGTATTTTTATCACAACCACCGGAGTGGCGACTGGCCATCAGGCGTGTTTGAGCGAATCACTGATGTCCGTGTTGGGCCAACGGTGGCTGTAACGAGTACCGTTTGACAGCAACAAGGGAAGTTCTCGATAATCGACTCCGTTCAAGTAAGTAGTCCCGTTCTTTGACAACCGAATAGTTTGGGCATTTGCCCAACGTCTTGGTCTTACGGCTGAAAAGAGCCGGGCGGTACGACCGTCGGTTCTAGGGCGAACCGATGGGAGACCGCGACACCCCTTGTGGTGAACGGCCGGATTGAGCAGTTCGGTCTGCTTCGTACTTCTGAATCAAGGGAGCCCGGCGAGCTCAGATGCTCTGTTTTTATTGGTGTGTATGTGGCCACTGCTGTCGGTTCAGTTGCGTCGCGACTACGGTAGGTTCTGTGACTTTGGAGGGCATCGATCCAGGCGAGACGTGCGGAGTCAGTTTCAGTCACGCCAAGACCGCGGTAGGTTCTGTGACCGATGGGGATTCTGACGGGGATGGGCGTGCTGCTGTGTTTCAGTCACGCCAAGACCGCGGTAGGTTCTGTGACCACGTCCCGCCTCTTATCTCGCTCCATAATTGGCTTTGTTTCAGTCACGCCAAGACCGCGGTAGGTTCTGTGAC
>JBMOMC010000045.1:0-49931 GCA_049325335.1 Nitrospirota bacterium | reverse complement strand
GTTTCAGTCACGCCAAGACCGCGGTAGGTTCTGTGACATGATTTCCCGGTGTCTGCTGATATTCTCGTTGTGTGTTTCAGTCACGCCAAGACCGCGGTAGGTTCTGTGACGCATCGGCGGTAGTGCCTTGAATTTCATATGGAATAGGTTTCAGTCACGCCAAGACCGCGGTAGGTTCTGTGACATTCGCGGGATGGCTACCTCTCATCGCGGTGACGATGTTTCAGTCACGCCAAGACCGCGGTAGGTTCTGTGACGCGATTGTCGGCTCAGCAGCCGATGAGTATTATCAGTTTCAGTCACGCCAAGACCGCGGTAGGTTCTGTGACCGCTGCTGCCATCGGAGGAAAGCTGATTGTGGTTTTGTTTCAGTCACGCCAAGACCGCGGTAGGTTCTGTGACCGGCCCCTCAGACTTAATCCTATATTTCTTCATCCGTTTCAGTCACGCCAAGACCGCGGTAGGTTCTGTGACGGTCACGGAGCGGCAGGCCGAACGGGTGCAGTCCGCGTTTCAGTCACGCCAAGACCGCGGTAGGTTCTGTGACGAGTTCTTCATTCTCCGCCCGCAGCGCGTTGTTCTGTTTCAGTCACGCCAAGACCGCGGTAGGTTCTGTGACGAATCTTGCAACTCCGATGGCCCCACGTTCCCAAGGTTTCAGTCACGCCAAGACCGCGGTAGGTTCTGTGACGGAGTTTCTTCGGCACGTCACGTCAACCCATGTCACAGGTTTCAGTCACGCCAAGACCGCGGTAGGTTCTGTGACCAAAGCGCCGCACACGCAGTCGAGAGTCCCGTCACGAGTTTCAGTCACGCCAAGACCGCGGTAGGTTCTGTGACGGAATCGCGGACGACGGACAGCGTGATAATCGGTATCGTTTCAGTCACGCCAAGACCGCGGTAGGTTCTGTGACGGAAGGGGAAGGCCCAACGCATCGCGAAGAAAAGAGTTTCAGTCACGCCAAGACCGCGGTAGGTTCTGTGACGAGGAGTTCATGCCAGATCACCCGGCTGGGAATCGCAGTTTCAGTCACGCCAAGACCGCGGTAGGTTCTGTGACCGCGCGTGTCCAAACATTCGGTATTTCACGAAGATAGGGATAGGTTTTGGAAAATCCCTTTTTATGGCGTCTGCGCACGGAGAAAAAGCCTCCGTGCGCAGACGCCATTTTGTATAAAAATGGCTGTGAAGTCATCGACATCGAGGCTTTCGCAAAGGGGCCTTGTTTCCCAGCCATAGGGCAGTTCTCGCAATGTGTGTGGTGAAGTGAATTACGTGTAAAGGCACGCGAAGTCTCGTGATGATTTAACCTGCGTAGGTTACTCATCATTCCGCGGTTTCAAAAGTCTTGGAGTCGTTTCCCACGCTGGCTGGTATGACTCGTTGTCGCAAGCCGACTCCTTGCCACACTATACCTTCCAGCTATCCTTGACCTCCGTCATCATCCCCAAAGGAGACCGGGATGCCGGACGAGCCCATTACGCCGCTCCAGTATCACCTGTTTAAGGAAGAGCCCGACACGGTTCCTGTCGTCGTTGAACCGCTGGATGATGCATGGCAAGAACGCGTGCTGGCGGACGGCGTGGTCCTCGTCACGAGCGATGATCAAGCGCAACTCGTCGTGTCGGGGTTCGGGATTTCTCTCGGCAAGAAGAGCGAGCGACTCACCGTCAAGCAAGGGAAGACGCTCCATCTTGAAGTGCCGCTTTTCCGTCTCTCGGATGTTGTGGTGGCCTCGCGAGGCATCAGTGTTTCATCCGACCTAGTAGAAGAGCTCTGTACGCGCGGAATTCGGCTGGCCTTTCTGCGCGGGGGCGGACAGCCGTATGCCATGCTGACGTCACCCATGCTCCACGCGACGGTCACGGCCCGTCGCGCGCAGATCCTGGCGTATTCGGATGAGCGGAGCGTGGTCTTTGCGAAGATGGTCGTGACGGCCAAGCTCGCCAATCAAGAACGACTGTTGAGGTACTTCGGCAAGTACCTCAAGCAGGCCGATCCGGAGCGCTTTGCTCGTGTGGAGGAGTGCGTGGGGGCGATCCGGGCGATGCGGAAAAAGGTTCCGCCGGTGCGCGGCGCGTCGGTGGATGAAGCGCGGCAATCCCTCCTGTCGATCGAGGGAATGGCGGGCCGGCACTATTGGAATGCCGTCACCATCGTCATTTCGCAGCGCGTGGAGTTCTTTGGCCGCGAGCACCGGGGCGCCACTGATGCGGTGAACTCGCTACTCAACTATGGGTACGGGATTCTGTACGCCCAGGTCTGGGGTGCGGTGCTCAACGCGGGGTTGGAGCCGTTTGCAGGATTCCTGCACGTAGATCGTCCGGGCAAACCGTCGTTGGTCCTCGATTTGGTCGAAGAGTTCCGGCAGCCGGTGGTTGATCGCGCGGTGATCGCGCACGTGAACCTGGGAGAGGCGGTCACTCTACGCGACGGCATGCTGGACGAAGACACTAGAAGGCGGTTTGCCCGTCGCGTCATGGAGCGGTTGGAGGCGTCGGAACCCGTTGCCGGCAAGCGGCTACAGGTCCGATCCATCATCCAGCGGCAAGCCCGCCAGCTCGCCGCGTTTCTGCGAAATGGCGGGCGGTATCGGCCGTTTCTTTTCAAGTGGTAATCGGATGCCCGCGGACGAGCAACAGACACTGGTCCTCTATGACATCGAAGACGACCGCATTCGTCTGCGGGTGTCTGAAACATGCAAGGACTACGGACTCACGCGCATCCAATTCAGCGCCTTTCGTGGAGCATTGTCCAGAAACCGACGGGATGAACTGTGGCTGCGACTGTCGGGTGAACTCGGCGAGGAACCGGGTCGGATTCTGATCCAGCCTATCTGTGAAAAGGACGCCCGAGAGGGGCGGACCATTCTCGTGGAGACCGCGACACGTGACAAGAACGGGGACGATGTTTCTACCCCGGAACACACCGATGGCAAGTAACGTCCTGCAGTTGCGTGTGACGGATCTCAAGCAGTACGAGTATTGTCCTCGAATCGTCTTTTATCAATACGTCTTGCCGGTGGAAAAAGTCTCGACCTATAAGATGGAGGCTGGGAAGGCTCAAGAAGCCCGTCTCGACGTTTTGGAAAAGCGACGGAAGTTGGTCCGATACGGGTTGGGCGACGGTCGTCGCCGTTTTCATGTGTGGCTCTCGTCAGAGCGGCTTGGTTTGTCCGGCAAGCTGGATCTGCTTATTGAAACCGACTCTAAACGTTATCCGGTGGATTTCAAATTCACTTCAGGCGGGGTGAGGGCCAATCACCGCGCTCAGCTTGGAGCATACGCGCTCTTGATCGAAGATGTGATGGGCGGACGGGTCGAACGGGGGTTCATCTATCTGATCCCACGTCAAGACGCCGAAGATGTGCTCATCACGGAGGAGTTACGAGCGTCCGTGACCGATGCCTTGGATGTGATCCGAACCATGGTCCGAGACGAAGTGCTCCCACCGCCCACACCCCATCGGGCCCGCTGCACGGAGTGTGAGTACCGCAATTATTGTGGGGACATTTTTTAAAACTTGTTTGTTCTGAATGGGTCGAAGTACATAGTCCTTCCCCTGATTTCGCCCCGGCTCTTGTGCGATAATACGCATCACGCGCTAACAGAATTGAGGAGCGAATCGCGTCATGAACGCCAAGACCATGTTCGACAAGATCTGGGACGCCCACGTGGTGCACGCGGAGGCGGGCAAGCCGTCCCTCATTTATATCGACCGCCATTTAATCCACGAAGTCACGTCGCCGCAGGCGTTCGACGGGTTGCGCATGGCCAAGCGGCGCGTGCGGCGGCCCGAGTTGACGTTCGCCACCATGGATCACAACGTGCCCACCAGCGACCGGTCCTTACCCATCGAGGACCAGATCTCCGCGTTGCAGATGGACACGCTGGCGCGAAACTGCAAGGAGTTCGGCGTCACCTTGTTCGATCTGAAGAGCCCGGACCAGGGTATTGTGCACGTGATCGGCCCTGAGTTGGGGATCACGTTGCCGGGCTTGACCATCGTGTGCGGGGACAGCCATACCTCCACGCACGGCGCGTTCGGCGCGCTCGCGTTCGGGATCGGCACCAGCGAGGTCGAACACGTGATGGCCACGCAGTGTTTGTTGCAGGACAAGCCCAAGACGTTTCTGATCGACGTGAACGGGAAGCGGCCCTACGGCGTGGAGGCCAAGGACGTCATTCTCTCGATCATCGGCGCGATCGGCACCGAGGGCGGGGCCGGGAGCGTGATCGAATACGCGGGCGATACCATCCGTGCGTTGTCGATGGAAGAGCGCATGACCGTGTGCAACATGTCGATCGAAGGCGGGGCGCGGGCCGGGATGATCGCGCCGGACGAAAAGACCTTCGCCTACCTCAAGGGTCGCCGATACGCGCCCAAGGATTTCGCCGCCGCGGTGGCGGAATGGAAGCGCCTCCCGTCCGATCCCGGCGCGACGTTCGACCGCACACTGGCGGTGGACGCCGCGTCGCTCGCGCCGCAGGTGACCTGGGGCACGAACCCCGGGCAGGTGGCGGCCATTGACGGCCGCGTGCCCAATCCCGGCGAGTTGAACGATCCCAATGCCCGCAAGGCCGCGGAGCGCGCGTTGGACTATATGGGCCTTCGCGGCGGCATGCCGATCGCGGACCTGGCGATCGATCGCGTGTTCATCGGGTCGTGCACCAACTCGCGGATCGAAGACTTGCGCCGGGTGGCGCGCTTCGTGGACGGCCGGCGCGTGTCGTCGACGGTCTACGCCATGGTCGTCCCGGGTTCGCAGGCCATCAAGCAGCGCGCCGAGGCCGAGGGCTTGGATCGCATTTTTAAAGCCGCGGGGTTTGATTGGCGCGAATCCGGCTGCTCGATGTGTCTGGGCATGAATCCCGACACGCTCAAACCCGGCGAGCGCTGCGCGTCCACCTCGAACCGCAATTTCGAAGGCCGGCAAGGTAAAGGCGGCCGCACCCACCTGGTGAGCCCGCTCATGGCCGCGGCCGCCGCGGTGGAGGGCCGGTTCGTGGACATTCGCCGTTACGAATTGAAGGAGCACTGACGTGGAACCGTTTCGCACCTTGGATGGCGTGGTCACCGTGCTGGATCTACCCAACGTGGACACCGACCAGATCATCCCGAAACAGTTCCTCAAACGGATCGAGCGCACCGGGTTCGGGCAATTCCTGTTCTACGACTGGCGGTTTATCGACGGCAAACGACCAAACCCCGAGTTCGAGATGAACGCGGACCGGTACCAGGGCGCGAGCATCCTGGTCACGCGCGCCAACTTCGGCTGCGGTTCCTCGCGCGAACACGCGCCCTGGGCCCTGCTCGACTACGGGTTTCGCTGCGTGATCGCACCGTCGTTCGCAGACATTTTCTACAACAACTGTTTTAAGAACGGCATCCTGCCGGTCCGTCTCAGCGAGGAGCAGGTCGAAACGATCGTTCAGCGCGTGCGCGCCACGCCGGCGTATCGGCTGCGCGTGGACCTTGAACGGAAAACGATCGCATCGAACGACGGGATCACGTTCGCGTTCGACGTCGAGGAGTTCCGGCGGTATTGTCTACTCAACGGCTTGGACGACATCGGCCTCACGCTGCAGCAGGAGGACAAGATTACGCGTTACGAACAGAGCCATGTTATGGTATAAGCAATCAGAGGGGCATGAGGGGACGCGGCTCACCGGCGTCCCGTGTGCCGAGACCTTCAACGAGGAGACGATGCATGGCGGGGAACGCAAAGGCGAGATTTGAAAAACGTCAGAAAGAAATGAAGCGGCAAAAAAAGCACCAGGAAAAAGCGGCCAAACAGTTGGCGCGCAAAGAAGAAAAAGCCAAAGGCGTGGCCGGGTTAGCGCCGGGCGAAGATCCCGATTTGGCGGGCCTGGTGCCAGGCCCGAATCAACCGGTCCCCGAAGAAGCCGCGGACTTGACCACGTCGTCGTAAGTCCGGATCGTTCGTCGTCTCATCCCGGTCGGAGTCGGTCAGCAACGTTCGGTCCGCCGATCGTCGGTTGCCATGGTGTCCTTCGAGACGAGTCCGGCCCGAAACCCCGCGGGGTCTGCCCGGTGTTGCTCGATCAGAGTTCGCAGTTGCTGTAAGCAATCTTCCCGCGAACACAACCGAAACCCATAGATTCCCATCGGCGCGACCAGCTTCATGTACGCGTAGTGCCCGGCGTCATAGTTGGTGGTGCAGTTGCTGGGCTTGTTCGCGATTTTCAACCACTCATCGAACGTGGCCGCAAACTCCTCCAGCACGGATTCGTGGTGCAGGTCCGGCGGAATCTCGCGGAAACGCCTGATGAATTCGACAACGGTCATAGCGGTGACTCCGAAATGTTGCGGTTGTTTATCCGACGCGGGTTAGGTCTTTCCGTCGCCCGATGACTTGGCGGGAGAGGATGATCCCCCGGAGTCGGCCTTCTTCTCGGTCGATGTCGTGCTGGTCGAAGATGCGGATTCGGCCGCTGGTTTGGCGGCGCCGTCCTTTTTTCCAGTTTTTCCGCTCTCGGATGTGTCTTTGCCCTTGTCCGAGTAGTCCGTGATGTAGAAGCCGGAACCTTTGAATTGAAGCGCCGGCGCCGCGATGAGCTTGGTCATGGGGCCGTGGCACTTGGGGCATTCGGTCAACGGCGCGTCGCTGTGTTTTTGGATCAGCTCTTCTCGGTGATGGCATTTTTCACACTTGTATTCGTAAATCGGCACTGCAACCCTCCCTATTTCAACTTGGCCAATGCGGCCGTCATCCGATCCAAACCGGTCTGAATCTTCTCCATCGACGTGGCGTAGGACAGGCGCACGTGGCCGTCCGCGCCGAATCCCGCGCCCGCCACCACCGCGATGCGGCCTTCGTCGAGCAGGTAAGTGGCCAGGTCGTTGGAGTCCTTGATCGCGGTCGTGCCCGCGCGTTTGCCGTAATACGACCCTGCGTGGGGGAATGCGTAGAACGCGCCCTGGGGACGAAAACAGGTCACGCCGGGGATGGCCGACAATCGTCGGACCATCTCGTTACGTCGTGCCGCGAACTCGGTCACCATCCGTTCCACGGACGCGCGCGGGCCGGTGAGCGCGGCCACGGCCGCTTTCTGCGAGATCGACGCGGGGTTCGAGGTGCTCTGGCTCTGCATGGTGCCCACCGCGGTCATCAACGCGGCCGGGCCCGCGGCGTAGCCGATCCGCCAGCCGGTCATCGCGTACGTCTTGGACACGCCGTCCACCACCACGGTGTTGGCTTTCATCTCAGGGGACAGCGACGCGATGCTCACGTGCCGGTACCCGTCGTACACAATCTGGCCGTAGATTTCGTCGGAGATCACGATCAAGCGGTGTCGCAGCGCCACGTCCGCGATCCGCTCCAGTTGTGCTGTGGTGTAGCCCGCGCCGGTGGGATTGGAGGGCGAGTTCAGAATCAGCGCCTTGCTCCGCGGGGTGATCGCGGCTTCCAATCGTTTCGGGTCCAGGATGAACCCCTCCGCGGCCGTGGTAGGGACGAACACGGGCGTGGCGTCGTTGAGCAACACCTGGTCCGGGTACGAGACCCAGTACGGCGCGGGGATGATGACCTCGTCGCCCTCTTCAAACAGCGCTTGCGCCAAGTTATAGAGCGTGTGTTTGGCGCCGCAGGAGACCACGACCTCGTTGGGCTGATACCGCAATCCGAGGTCGGTGTCCAGGCGCGCGATGATCGCGCGCTTGAGCTCGTCGGTCCCCGACGGCGGCGTGTATTTGGTGAACCCGGCGCGGATCGCGGCGATGGCCGCCTCTTTGATCGCGTCCGGCGTGTCGAAGTCGGGCTCGCCCACGCCGAAGTCGATGACGTCGATGCCTTGCGCGGCCAGGGCTTTGGCGCGGGCCGCCATGGCGAGCGTCGGGGACGGCTGGATGCGGCCCACGCGGCGCGCCAATTTCATCGGCGGCTCCCGAATTTGTCGCGCAACCGGCGCGCGACCACGGGCGGGACCAGATCGTCCACGGTGCCGCCGTAGCTGGCTACGTTTTTGATGATGGTCGAGGTCAGAAACGAGTATTCCACGCTGGGCATGAGAAATACGGTCTCCACGTTTTGGTCCAGGTTGCGGTTCATCATCGCCATCTGCAACTCGTACTCGAAGTCGGATACGGCGCGCAGGCCGCGGATAATCCCGTGCGCGCCCTTGTGTCGCAGGTAATCGACCAACAGCCCGTCAAAAACCTCGACCGTGACGCGTTCGATCCCGCGCGTGGCGTCCACCGCCATCTCCAGGCGTTCTTTGATGTCGAAGAGCGGGGTTTTCGACGGGTTGAGCGCCACCGCGAGGATCACGGCGTCGAAGAAATGCAGACTCCGCCGCACGATGTCCAAATGGCCCTTGGTGATCGGGTCGAATGTGCCGGGGCACACGCCGATACGGGTCATCGTTCTCCGGTCCGGGTCAAGATCGATAACACGGTGTCGCCGTAGGCGCAGGTTCTGGCCAGCGCGACCGGCGGTTCGGGAAGAGGAATGTCCGCGTCCTTGGCGTGCTCGATCACCAACCAGCCGTCATCGGTCAACCCCAACCCTGCGACGAACGGCCGGAGCAATCGGAGCGTTTCGGGCTGACGATACGGCGGGTCCGCGAAAATGAGGTCCGCGGCGTCCCCGGGGCGCGTTTTGAGGTGCCGGATCAGGCCCGCCACGCCGCGGCCTTTCCAGAGCGTGGCTTCCCGCGAGGAAAGCTTGCAGTCCTCAAGATTTGCCGCGATCGCGTCGCGGGCTGCGGGGTCGTCTTCCACGAACAACACGTGCGCCGCGCCGCGGCTCAACGCCTCGATGCCGATGCTCCCGGTGCCGGCGAACATGTCCATGACCCTCGCGCCTTCGATTCGTGATCCCAGGATGTTGAACAACGCGCCCTTGACCTTGTCCGATGTGGGGCGCACCGCGAACCCGCGCGGCGCCCGCAAACGGCGTCCCTTGAAACGTCCCGCGATCACGCGCATCAGACCAGTCGGCCCCGCAATCCAGTCGAGTACCTTAACATGCGAAGAAAATCATGGTCAACTCTTCGTGTCCTGCGGTCGTCATTTGCGAACGAGTTCCAGTTTGCTGAGGCCTTTCCAGGTGCCGAACCAGCGCACGCCTTGCTCGTCGAAGGCCATGGAGAATACGTTGTTGTCCAGGAGCCCGTCGCGAGTGGTGTACGTGCGCCAGCGGGCGCCGTCGTACCAACTCGCTCCGCCGTCGGTGCCGGCCCACAGCAGGCCGTCGCGATCCATGCCGAGCGCATGGATGTAATTCCCGCCCAGGCCGTCGCGTGCGGTGAACGTGGTCCAGCGGCGGCCGTCGAAGCGGCTCAGCCCCGCGCCCCACGTGCCGAACCACTTGGCGCCCGCGCGGTCGATGGCGATCGCCAACACATAGTTGGGGTTTGCCTGGCCGATGGACTTGTCTTCGTTTTGGTGATGGGGGCTGGGCGCTTCATCCGCGCGCCGCGAGGGCAGCGTCGCGGGGTCCGCGCCGAGCCCGTCGCGGTGGGTGTAGGCGGTCCAGCGCGCGCCGTCGAAACGATTGACGCCCCCTTCGGTGCCCAACCAGAGCGCGCCGTCTCGGTCCACCTCAATTGCGTAGACCCACTTGTCGACCAGCCCGTCATCAACCGTGTACGTGACGAACTCGCAGGCCGGCGCGGGCGCGGCGGATGACGCGGTGAGCGGAAAACAGTCGGTCCCGTCGAACCGGCTCAGGCCTTTCCACGTCGCCACCCACGTCGTGCCGCTGCCGTCGAACGCCACGTCGTAGACCCACAAATCGCCGAGCCCGCGGCCGCGTGGGTAGCGGGTCCAGGTCGCGCCGTACGTGGCGGTGCGTCCCGCGCCGTACGGCGTAAACGTGGTCCAGTTCCCGTTGTCCAAGAGCGACAGCCCGCCGCCGTAGGTGCCGACCCAGATACGGCCGCGGGGATCGCGGTGAACCGCGTAGACCCCGTTGCTGAGCAATCCGCCGTGGGTGCGCTCCGCGGTGTAGACCTCGTGCGAGTCGTGGGTGGCAGTGTCGTACCGAATCACGCCGTTGGCGAGCCCCAGCCACAGGGTCCGTCCGTCGATGGCGATGGACTTCACGTTGGCGCCGGTCTCGAAATTCGTCCACACCGGTTGTGTCTGGTGGCGCGGCGCGGGCGAGCAGGCGACCACTCCGGCGAGCAGCAGCGCGCTGATCGCGCGAACGTCATCGTGTCGAACGGGGCGGGGTATCACGGCGCGAGTGGTCGGCGTCAATGGGGTTCGCGTGGTCTGCGCGTTGACAATACGCGAGTCAGGTTGCTATAGTCTAGCGCTTTTTCGACGCGTCGCAACGCGGGGCGTCGGACGCATCCCACGGGCGGATAGCTCAATCGGGAGAGCGCTGCCCTTACAAGGCAGAGGTCAGGCGTTCGATCCGCCTTCCGCCTATGGTTGCGCGAAAGGCGAGCCGTCAGTGTACACGCGACCGCTCACGCACCCGTCCCGAGACGACTTCGTATCGGGACACCGCTGAGCGGTCGCGTGTGAACTGCGCGGTATTGATGTGCGGGGCCGTAGTTCAGTTGGTTAGAACGCCGGCCTGTCACGCCGGAGGTCACGGGTTCGAGCCCCGCCGGCCCCGCCATTCCTCGCTACCGACGCGCAACGCAGGCGCGGTCTGCTCCGCCACCCGTGTGGAACGGGCTCATCGCACTCCGCGCCTGTGGCGTGGTGCGGGTTCCCGCGCCGAGGCTGCGAGGGGTCGTTGACTTCCGGCATGAACTCTTCCATCGATCTGGCCGACCTCATCACGTCCGCGAGTCCGCTGAGCCAGGCGGTCCTGGCGGTGCTGCTCGCGCTCTCCATGTTTTCCTGGGCCGTGATTTTTTATAAGTGGCGATTGTTCCGAGTGGTGAGAACCCAGGATCGGCGGTTCTTGGCCGTGTACGAGGCGGTGGATGATCCCACCGAAGTGCGGCGGCGCAGCGCGACGATCGCCCGCAGTCCGTCGGCCGAACTGTTCGCCATTGCGTACCGCACCGCGTTGAGCGAAGAGAGCGGGGAGTCCGCAAGCGGCGGCCCGGCCGGGCTCGGCGGCCGACGGTTGGAACGCGCGTTGCGGCAGGCCTCCGAGCGCCATTTGATGGCGGAAGAGGAATATTTGTCCTCGCTCGCCACCATCGGGAACGTGTCGCCGTTCGTGGGCCTGTTCGGCACCGTGCTCGGCATCATCCAGGCGTTCCAGTCGATCGGTCGGCAGGGCACCGCGAGCATCGCGGCGGTGGCGCCCGGCGTGGCCGAGGCGTTGGTGGCGACCGCGGCGGGTTTGTTCGCGGCCATCCCGGCGGTGGTGGCCTACAACTATTTTCTGACCCAAGTCCGGCGTCACGCGAGCGAACTCGACGTGTTTCGGCAGGACTTGATCGGCCTGGTGGAGTCGCGCGCGCCGTCCGCCGCGCTTCCGGAACCCTCGCGCCGGTTGTGAGCCATGTTCGCTGACCGACGGCGCACGGATCCCGGACGGCCGCTCGCCGAAATCAACGTGGTGCCGCTCGTGGACGTGGTGTTGGTCCTGTTGGTCATTTTTATGATCACGGCGCCGCTCATGCTGCGTGGGATCGACATCGATCTGCCCAAGTCTTCGGTGAACACGATCAAGCCCGAAGAGCGGATGATGCTCACCGTGTCGCGCGATCGCGCGGTGTATTTCGACAAGGAGCGGGTGGCGCGGGTGATGATGGACGAGAAGTTGCGCCGGATCGCCCGCGAAAAACCCGACGTGACGTTGTACTTGCGCGCGGACCGCGACGTGCCGTACGGCGCGGTGGTCGAAGTGATGGACGCGGTCAAACGCGCGGGGATCGACCGCTTGGGGATGGTCACTCAACCGTCCGGCGAGGGTGCGGACGGTTCCTAGCCGCGACGTGGCGCCGCGTCGAATCGATCGCATGACGACGTCGGCCCGCTGCTCCCCCTTGCGCCCGATGATGATCGTGTCGGGGATCCTGCACACGGCGCTCGCGGCGGCGCTCGTGTGGGGTCCGTCATGGATTCCCCGTCGGCCCGCGATGTCGGCGTATGAGGTGCAGTTGGTCAGCGCGCCGGTTGACGCGCCGCCGGTCCGTCGGCCGGCTCCTCCGCCGCGGGTCGAACCGAAACCGCCTCCGCCGTCCCCGCCGACCAAATCTAAACCCGTGAAGAAACCGGTTCCGGCGTCCGTGGAGCCCGCGCCCATCAAGACACATCCGGCTCCCGCGCCGATCCCGGAGGTCGCGAAGGAGCCGGCTCCGCCGGAGAATCACCCGGAGCCTCCGCCCCCGGCGCCCGAGGCCAACGTGCCGGAACCCACCGAGCCGGGGATTCAGCTCGTGACCCCGTTGATGGAAGCCGTGGCGTTGAAGTACCCGTTTTACACGAACGCGCTCAAACGCAAGATCAATGAGAACTGGTCGCCGCCGGGCGCGGGATTCGCCCAAACCCGCGCCACCTTGGTGGTGTTCACCATCTTGCGCGACGGCAGCGTCCGCGGCGCGGAGATCGAACAGAGTTCGGGGGACGCGTTTTTTGATCAGGCGGCGATTCGTTCCGTGCAGCGGGCGAACCCGTTTCCGCCGCTTCCGCCCGGATATGCCGAGGAGAGCATGAAGATCTTTTTTAGTTTTTCGCTCGACCCGGATCGGCTCTCGTGACCGCGGGGGCGACACGGTGGGTGATCTGGTGGTCGGCGTCCGCGCTGGCGGCGTGGGGCGCGATTGCGTACGGCGCGGACGTCTACCTGGGGTTGTCCCGATCCGCCGGCGCGAAAATTCCGGTTGCGGTGCTGGGCGTGCAGGCCGCGCCGGACGTGGCCGACGCGGCCGCGACATTACGCGCGGTGATTGAATCGGATCTGCGCCGGTCGTTGTTGTTCACGGTGGTGACGTTGCCGGTGCAAGACACGGCCAAGGCGCCCGACGCCGCGCGGGTCAAAGAAGCGGGCGCCGCGGGCGCGGACGTGGTGATCTGGGGACGGTTGTCGCGCGAGCGCGACGGGAGTCTATTGTGGAGCGGAACCGGGTACGACGGCGGCAGCGGCGCCGCCGTGGTGGAAAAGGCGTACCGCGGGCGCGACGAGCAGTCTGCGCGCTCCATGGCGCACCGTTTTGCCGACGCGGTGGTCACGGGGTTTACCGGGGAGCAGGGGATCGCGCAGACGCGGATCGCGTTCGTGTCGGACCGGTCGGGGAAAAAGGAATTGTACGTCATGGATTACGACGGGGCGAACGTGGTTCAGATTACCCGAGACCGCAGCGCCGCGATGTCGCCGCGGTGGAGTCCCGATGGGACACTGATCACGTTCGGGTCGTACCGGGACGGCGCCCTGTCGCTGCACTCATACGTGCCGACCAGCGGGAGACGGTGGCCCGTGATCAAGTTGCCCGGCACGACCATGTCGCCGGCGTGGGCTCCGGGCGGAGATCTGCTCGCGTTCTCCTCCAGCCAGGCCGGCGACTTCGACCTCTATGTGTCGGACGCGGACGGGAAACATCCGCGCCGACTGACCTTCGGCATGGGCGACGACCTCTCGCCCTCCTGGTCGCCCAACGGCGCACAAATCGCGTTTAACTCGAACCGCGGCGGGTCGCCGCAGATTTATCTGATGAACGCGCAGGGGAGCGATCAGCGCCGCTTGACGTTTGAGGGGACCTACAACACGGCGCCGGCATTTTCCCCCAAGGGCAACTGGATTGCGTATACGTGTCGCGTGGACGGTCAAGAACAAATCTGCCTGATCGGTCCAGACGGGAGCCGGCGCGTACAGTTGACGACTTCGCCGGGTCCGAATGTGAACCCGTCCTGGGCGCCGGGCGGTCGACACGTGGTGTTCGAGTCCAGTCGCGGTGGAGACGCCAAGTTGTACGTCATCGGGCTCGACGGCAGCGGGGAGGAAGCCCTGACCTCCGGGAACGGAAACGATCAGTCGCCGGGGTGGTCGCCTTCGTAAGGCCGATCCCGGCAAGGAGCGGACCGAGTGAGTCGCACACGAGAGGATCTCGACGCAAAATTGCGGAAAAAGTGGTTATCGAGCAACGCGGTGCGCGAGGGCTTGTTGACGAGTCTGGTCCTCACGCTGCGCGAAACCGGCGAGTCCGGCGACGTGGAGGGGCGCGTGGACCGGGCCGCGCAGGAAGAGTTCAGCCGATACGGGGCGGATGAGGAGTACGCGCCACCCGCCACCGTGCGCGCGGTGCTCTCCGCGCTCGACGCGCGCCTCGGCGTTGAGCGCCTTCCCCTTGACGTAGCCGCTCGGCATCGCGAGACCTGCGCCGCGCTGTTGTCCAAGCTGGATCCGCAGAGCGGGTACCGCTGAGCGCCCGTTACTTGGTTGGGAGGGTCGCGACCACTTTGAGGCCCAGCAAGGTCCCGGCGTCCGACTCGTAGACGTAACCGATGGCGCCGGGGGGTTCCCGAATCGCGTTGAGGGCCTCGCTGGCGTTCCCGACAAACTTCGGCGTGACCGCGCCTTCCTGAAACCGGCGACGCATCAACTGTTCTCGGTATTGGGAATGCGTCAGATGCATGACGTGTTTGAGGAAGGCCTGTTTGATGGGTTCGGATTCGCTGTGATCGATGGCGGACACGGGGAACCCGGCGACAACGCGCTTCTTCCCCAGGTAAATATTTTGAACGTCTTCCACCGGGAGTGACTGAATGGGCGTTTCCGATGAGACCACGAAGATCAGGTCGGTCGGATCGGCCGCGACGCGACCTGCGGTGAGGAGAGACCCCATCATGAGGACGGTGGCGACGCGGAGCATCACAGAAGCAGGAATCGGTCTCATGGCGGCTCCTAGAACGCGAACGCCCATTGGGCGCCGTATTCTTGATGGGAATCACTGCCGTTGTCGGTGATGAACCGACCCTCGAACTTCAAGACCGATTGATCGCCCACTCGAACCCGCACGCCCGCGGTCTCGGTGCGGTTGTCGATCGCTGAGAGCGCATCCATATAGGGATCGCTTTCGTCGAGGGACATCTGCTCGTGGCGGACGTACGGCGTGACGCGGCCGTCGAACTCCCGGCCGAGCTGGACGTAATAGAGATGGTTGTTGGTCGTGTCGGTTCCCAACTTATTCTTGTCCCGTACGAGAAAGTACTCGGCGATGAGTTCAATGGAGCCGTTTAGATACACGGCGTCCGCGCCGAGGATCGTCTGGGTCACGTCGAGTGTGAGCGGCGCTTGGTCGTCGATCACGCGGCTGCTGTAGCCGGACGCGCCGACCGTCCAGCCATGGAGTCCAGTCGGCGAAATCATCGCGCGAAGCCCCACCGCCTTGTTCTTGTTGGGGTCGCTTTCGTTATTGGGGTCGAGCTCAAGGGGTGGGCCGGTACTGATCGACGATCCGTTGCCCACGAATGCCCCATAGGCGAACTCGCCTGCGTCCGTAAACAGACGGCCGGAGGCGAGCAGTCCGACCGAGTGGACCGGCAGGACCCCGCCCTCGTCTTCGAAGTTCAGGAAGAAGGGGCGTTTGATCGTCGTGTGTAGAAACGCGCCGTGGTGGTAGGCCGTGTTCCAGTAACCTAGCGAGGAGTGGAACCGTCCGGCGGAGACCTTGAGCGCGTCGGAGAAGAGGTAGCTGATTTGCAGCCGCTCCAGATCCACGATGCCGGACTCGAACGCGATTTCCGTGAGCACGTCCATCCGCGGTCCGAGGGATTCTGCGACGTAAAAATCCACGGGGCCGATGGCGAATGCGCCGTTGTTCTCCTCCACGTTGTTGTCGTGGATGTCGTGCTGATACGAGACGTCCGCGAATCCGCGGAGTTCAAACGCGTTCACGGGCGGCACGAGGACTCCCAGGACTCCGATAAACACGAGACACAGACGGACGCGATGTGAATGTGATTGGTATGGCATGGTCGGCTCCCTCCGGACCGGTATGTGACCACTTTTATACCATGCCGATGTAATCTGTCAACTTCTATGCCGTGCCGAGGTGATTCGTCACGCTCGGCGAAGCTCTATTAGGGTTTCAACGTGTGCGGTTTGGGGAAACATATCGAACACGGCCGCGCGCCGCAACACATATCCCGCCTGCGCGAAGCGCTTCATGTCCCGCGCCAAGGTCGCGGGTTCGCAGGACACATAGAGCAGGCGCGGCGCGTTGAGGGTGATCACGCGCGCGGACGCGGCGGGGGTGAGCCCGGTTCGCGGCGGATCCAGGACCACGAGATCCGGGTGCCGATCCGCCGGGCCGGGCGACCAATCGTCCACGCGTCGGTCCACCACCTGAACCGGGCGGCCGCTCGCGCGCGCGTTCCATCTCGCGTCCGCCACGGCATGGGACGACGACTCGACCGCGGTGACGCGAGCGCGGCGCGCAAGCGCAAGACTGAAGTTCCCGAACCCGGCGTAGAGGTCCACGACGCGTTCGCCGCCGGTCAGCCCCGCCCACGCGGTGACGGCCGCGCTCAGCGCGGCGTTGACGCCGGCGTTGACTTGCAGGAACGTGCGGTCGCTGACCCGACACGCCACGCCGTCGATAGTCTCCTCGAGCCAATCATCGCCGTCCACCTGGCGTCGGGCTCCGGCATACGCGATCAGCCCTCGGAGCGATCCTATGTTGCGCAGATCGCGTGCGAGGGTGCGCAACGCGCTCGGGCGGATGGCGTCGACGTGCAACACGATCAACCCCGCGTCCGCGGTCGCCGTGGTCTGCAGCTCGATCTCCCGTGCCGTCGCGAGACGGGGATCGCCACGGGTCGCCAGGCCGCGCAGCGCGGTCCACAGGGTTTGGAGCCGGGGGTGCAGGATCAGACACGCGGGTGCATCGACCACGCGATGGCTGCCCGCCTCGTAAAACCCCAATGCGGGAGGCGCCGCGGTCCGATCGAGTTTGAGTTGCGCGCGCAGGCGATACCCGAACGGCTCGGGCGATGGAACCACCGGCGGGACCTCGATCGCCATGCCGCCCAGACGTTGGAGCGTTTCCCGCACGATCGCGCGCTTGAGCTCCAACTGGGCGGAGTAGGTCGCGTGTTGGAGCTGGCAGCCGCCGCACGCGGGATACGCCGGGCACGGCGCGGTCAATCGGTCCGGCGACGGCGTGACGACGCGGGTGATCGCGGCCTCGACGTATCCCTTGCGCCGCCCCGTCACGCGGACGTCGACGCGTTCTCCCGGGAGCGCGCCGCCGACGAACACCGGCAGGCCGTCCCATCGCCCCATGCCCCGCCCGCCGTGTACGACCTTCTCGATCGTGAGCGGCACGAGCTCGGGGAGGTCGCTCACGCGGTTCCGCCGTGATCGGGCCGGACCTCGATCCCCAGCAGCTTGATCTTGCGGTGCAAGTGGCTGCGTTCGAGGCCCAAGGCCTCCGCGGTTTTGCTCACGTTGAAGTCGTGGGCCCGGAGCGCGTGGGTGATGAAGTCCCGCTCGAAGGCTGCGCGCGCGTCTTTCAGGGTGGCGTCGTGGTCGGGCGCAGCGACCGACGGCCCGGCGGGCGTACGCTCCGCGCCGGTCAGCGTGGGCGCGAGGTCCTCGGGCCCGATGACGGCGCCGGGCGCCATGATCAGCAGCCGTTCGATGGTGTTGCGCAACTCGCGGACGTTGCCCGGCCACCGGTAGCGGGTCAGGGCGTCGAGCGCCCGGGGATGGATGGTTTTGGGTTTGAGGCCTTGGTCCACGGCGATGTCCCGGAGGAAATGCTCCACCAACGCGGGGATATCATCGCGGTGCTCCCGCAAGGGCGGGACGTGCAACGGGATCACATTCAGTCGGTAGAACAAATCCTCGCGGAATGTCCCGCGGGCGATGGCGTCGGGTAAGTCCTTGTTCGAGGCGCTGATGACCCGCACGTCCACGTCGATGGGTCGGCCGCTCCCGACCCGCGAGAACCGTTGTTCTTGGAGCACGCGCAGCACCTTGGCTTGGGTGGCGAGACTCATGTCGGCGATTTCATCGAGAAACAACGTGCCGCCGTCGGCCTCCTCGAACCGGCCCCGTTTCATCCCGGTGGCGCCGGTGAACGCCCCGCGTTCGTGGCCGAACAGTTCGCTCTCGATCAATGTCTCGGGAATCGCGGCGCAGTTCACGTCGATGAACGGGCCCGCGGCGCGCGGGCTTTGGGCGTGAATAAGACGCGCCACGACTTCCTTGCCGGTTCCGTTCTCTCCGGAGATCAGGACCCGGCTGTGCGAGGCGGCGGCGGTGGCGATTGCGGCCTTGAGACGCGCCATCGGCGCGCTGTCTCCGATCAGCGCCAGCCGTTGGGCGACGGCGGCTTTCAGGCGGCGATTTTCTTCGGTGAGCCGTCCGGTGTCGATCGCGTGTTTGACCAGCAGCAACACCTTGTCGAGCGATAGGGGTTTCTCGATGTAATCGTAGGCCCCGAGTTTGATGGCTTTGATCGCGGTTTCGATGGTGCCGTGGCCCGACATCATGATCACCGGCACCTGCGGGGCCAGGTCTCGGATCTGGCGGAGGGTTTCCAAGCCGTCCTGCTCCGGCATCCAGATGTCGAGCAGCATGGCGGACGGCGGCTCTTTGGCCACGGCCTTCACCGCGGAGGCGCCGTCGCGGGCGTCCGTCACGCGGTACCCTTCGTCCGTCAGGATGGCGGACAGGGCTTGGAGGATGGCGTGTTCGTCGTCGACGATCAGAATCGTTTCGGACACGGGAACTCTCCGTTGTCGGTTAGGTGGCGGCGGGCGGCAATTCCACGACGAACGTGGTGCCGCGCGGCCGACGGTCCGCCACCCGGATATGGCCGTTATGGTCCGAGATAATCCGCTGCACGATCGCGAGTCCGAGTCCGGTCCCGGTTTTTTTCTTGGAGAAATAGGGTAGGAACAGTTTGCCCCGATCCTCCGGCTGAATGCCGGGCCCGTCGTCCGACACCTCGATCCGCAGACGCGCAGGATGCGAGGAAGACGACGTCGTCACCCAGACCTCGCCGCGTTTTTGAACGGCTTCCACCGCGTTTTCGACCAAGTTCGTGAACACGCGTTTCATCTGGTTGCGGTCCGCGAACGCGGCGGGCAGCCGGTCCGCGAACCGGGCGTGAAAGCACACGTCGCGGTACGCGCTTTGATAGAGGTGGATGACTTCCCGCAACACGTCGTGGATATCCAGGGTCTCGGGCTGCGGGACCGGCATCCGGGCAAAGCCGGAAAATTCATCCACCATGGTTTTCAGGCTGGCGACCTCGCTGATGATGGCGGTCGTCGCGTCGTCCACCACCGCGCGGAGGTCCGGCGCGTGTTCGGCCGCTTTTTTCCGAAGCCGTTGCGCGGACAATTGAATGGGGGTCAACGGGTTCTTGATCTCGTGCGCGATGCGCTGCGCCACTTCCTGCCAGGCCGCGGCTTTTTGCGCTTTCAGCAAGTCCGACAAATCGTCGAACACCATCACCAGGCCCAGGTCCTGATCCGGGCGTCGCAGGCGCGACACGATGATCCGCAGCGACAAGGGCCGCTCCCGCGTCTCCACCTGGATCTCGCGTTCGAGCAGATCATCGGACGCGCCGGCCGGGTCGAGTAATGCGGATAACGCGTCCAGGCCCTGGGCGTTGAACGCGTCTTTGGCGGGTCGGCCGATGGTCTCGGCGGCCGGGACGCCGAGAATCCGCTCCGCGGCCTGATTCAAGATCGTGACGCGCCCAAGCCCGTCTACCGACACCACCCCGGTGGCAATGGTTTCCAAGATCGTCTCCATATACGTTCGCCGGGCCTGGAGTTCGGCGTTGGATTGCGTCAACGAGGTGGCCGCGCGTTCCACCTGCTCCTTGCTTGCCTTGAGATCACGGGTCATGGTGTTGAACGAGTCCACCAGGACCCGCAGTTCGTCGCTCGCCTCCACGTCGATGGTGAAGTCCAAGTCGCCGTGCGCGACCGCCTGGGTGCCTTCGGCCAATTTTTGGATCGGCACGGTGACGCCGCGCGCCACGTAGAATCCGAACCACGTGGCCGAAAAAATGATCAACAACGTGATGATCAAAAACGATAGCACGTAGCCGCCCTTAATCGGGTTTTTGAACGACTTGAGTTGGTTGTAGTCTTCGTAGGATTTGCTGATCCCTTCGAGTTTGGCGACGAGTTCCTCCGGGATCACGCTTTCGATCACCACCACGCCGAGCGGGCGGCCTTCGCGGTCCGCGATCGGCGCGGCGCCCCAGACCACGTCGCCGTGTTCGGTCGACCGAACCAGGCTGCGGTTGCTTACGGCGCTCCGGATGTCTTCCGGCGGTTCGTCGAACGGCGGTCGCGCGTCCGGGGCTGCCGCGCGCGCGGGCGGGCCGTGCCACGCGGGAGGCGCGTCGGACGTGGGCCGAGGCGGGATCAGCCAGAGGGTCCGGCGTCCCGCGCCCGCGGCTTCGGCTTGCAGATATGCGAGCAACTCGCCGCGGGCGTCGGGGCGCCACCACTCGCGGCGGACCACGTCTCGCCCCACCGACCGCGCATGGGCGACGATGCCGGCCTCGTGTTCGCGGTACACGGTTTGGGCCACGCCCAGCGCGCTGGTGAGCGAGCGCTCCATCTGCAGGCCGAACCAATTTTCAACCGCCGCGGTGAGCAGGCCGCTCGCCACCACAAACAGCAGCAAGGAGGGAATCAGCGACAGCCCGATGAAGGCGACCGTCAGTTTGGTCCGGAACCCGGTGCCGAGGCGTTGGTGCCGACGCTCGAAAAACAACTTGATGAGGTTGCGGGACAACAGGAGTGTGAGCAGAATGACCAGAATGAAGTTGACGTTCACCAGGGTGAGGACGAGGATGTTGTTGGAGAACGGAGACGGCGTGCCCAGCCCCTTGTAATAGAGCGTGGTCGCGGAGACGGACAGCAACGCCAGAATCAGCGTCAACCACAGGGCGCGCAGCGCCTTCTTCGACCACCCGCGAGCCGGAGCGCTTGTGGCCATCAGCCGTCCTCCCGGCGAGTCGGGGCGAGACGAACTCGCGGAGCCGCCGTGACGTTATCGGGCATCGGGCGCTCGAAACGGCGCGGAGTCGCGCCACTCGGTGGTAATATCTAAAAATGGAATAAAAAAGAAGAAATAGTCCAAATACAAGGGGAGCCGCGGCGCCTTCATCTCGGCCTTCACGCTCACCACGTAGGTCTTGCGGCGGGACAGCCGCCGGACGTCGGCGACCGGGACGTGATCGACCCGGGACACCAGCTCGCGGGCCGCGGCGAAATCCCGGACCACGGTGTGGGTGGTGCCGGAGGGCAGGCGCGTGCTGACCACGTATTCCTGCTTGAGCAGGTCGTATTTGAGGCCGTATTTGACCGTGACCGCGACGAGTTCTTCGTCGAACCAGTTGCGCTGCCGTTGTTTGAGCACGAGGTAGTAATACAGATCTTTCGGCAAGCCCTTTCGGAGATCCTCGTCCGTGCTGGAGGCGAGTCCCGGGGTGAGCGCGGCGGACACGTACAGGTAGCCGTCCCGCGGGGCGACCGTGACGTGGTCGATGCGTTCCGCCGCCGCGGACGGCCGAGCGGCGAGCAGAGCCAGGGCCGCGAGCGCCGCGAGCAGGAGCGCGCAAGCGTCTCCCGCAGTCGCGGCGGACCGCCTCTGGTCCCGAACTGGTGCAGTCCGCGGCGTCGTGGTCCGTTTCATGGATCGCCGGATCTTAACACGAACCGGGCCGGCGGACGGATTCCTGGATGGGCGCCGGCCCGCGGTCAAAACGCGTGACCCAGCGTGAAATGAAACGTCCCGTGGCGTTCGCCGGCCCGCCAATTCAACTTATGCCCGTAGTCCAAGCGGAGCGGGCCCACCGGGGTGTGGTAGCGCAGTCCGGCGCCGATCGTGGTCTTGATGTCGGTCCAGCGGACGTCCCGCTGGTTGTGCCACACGTTGCCGCCGTCCCAGAACGCCACCAGACCGAACCGCGCGGGCAATGCCGCGCGGACTTCGGCGTTGGCGACCAGGAAAATGTTGCCGCCGGTGGGTTTGCCGTCCGCGCCGATCGGCCCCAGCGTGTCTTCATCGTATCCGCGCACCGAACTGCGGCCGCCGACGTAGAACCGCTCCGTGGGCGGGAGCAACAAGGCTTCGCCGAACCGATCGGTCCGCGTCTCCCCGAATCGATTGGAGACGCCTCCGCGCACCGACAGCGCGGCCGTCATCGGTGCGGCGAGCGGGAGGAAGGTGCTGGCGCCGATCGTGGTTTTCCAGAACTGCTCCTGCGACCCCAGGAGCAGGGCGGCGTTTTCGAACGCCGCCGACGCGAGCGTGCCTTCGCGCGGATTGAACACGTCATCGCGCGTGTCCCACACCAGGGACGGGGTCAGGCTGGCGGTATTGGCGCGGTTGCTGTCAAACGTGGCCGGCGGGTTGGCCGGGTCCAGCGCCGCGAAGGAATTGAGCTGATAGTCGTACGTCACCGCGCCCGTCAGGTGGAGCGCGAGTTTGCGCTCCACGCCCACGCCGGCCCCGTAGGTGGTGCGTTCGTACCCGCGGTTTTCTTCCTCGCGGATCTCGTTATAGAGCGCGGCGCGTCCGTCGATCCGTCGGTCGAACAGCCACGGGTGCCGATAACTCAGCACGGCCTTGCGTTCGAGCCGGCTGCCCTCCACGCGCAGCCCCCCTCGCCGTCCCAGCCCCCAGAGATTGCGGTACGTGATTTCGCCGAACCCGCGCGCGCCTTCGTAATTGGCGTACCCGCCCCCGATGTCCACGCTGCCGGCGTTGCGTTCCTTCACCGACAGGCGCAAGGGTTTCACGGCTTCCACGCGTTCGGGGTTTTCGGGTTCCAGGCGGACCTCCCGCAGAAACCCCAGTTGCGCCACCCGGCGTTGGTTCTCAAAAATGCGCCGCGGGTTGTAGACGTCTCCGGAGCGCACATCGAGTTCGCGCAGAATCACGCGCGCGGCGGTTCGTTCGTTGCCGGAGAGCGTGATGTCGCCGATGACGACCGCGGGCCCTTCCACGACGCGGAATCGGAGATCGGCGCGCGTGCGGTCCGCGCTGATAACGGGCGAGGACGCGTCGATCGCGGCGTGCAAAAATCCGTGTTCGCTGTACCGTTCCAGCATGGCCGCCCGCGCGGCTCGAACCCGCGCTTCCACATAGGGCGATCCCTCCAGGACGTCGTAGGCGGCCAGTAGGTCGTCGAACGGCACGGTGGTTGGTCCGTCGAGCGTCACGCCGCCGATGCGGGTTTGCGGCCCTTCATCCACCACGAACACGGCGGTGGCGCCGGGCGGGTTGTCGCGGTCTCGCGCGCTCGCCGTGACGGTGGCGGACTGAAAACCGTGCGCGCGATACCAGGCGCGGATACGATCGCCGTCGTCCTCCAGCGCGGCGTCCCGGACATACCGGGCGCGCCACCGTCCGCCGGGTTGCGTGGCCAGGAGGTCGCGCAGTTCGCGGTCCGAGGCCGCGACGTTGCCGGTAATTTCGACGTCCCGGAGCGGGTAACGGGACCCGGCCTGCACCGCGACCCGGATGATCACGAGCCCGTCGGGGTCCGTGCGTCGGTCCAGACGCACCACGGCGCGACGATACCCTTGGTCGGATAACCACCGGGTGAGCCGTTCGCCTTCTTCGGCGAGGGAGTCTTCGTCGTCGCGCGGGTCGTCGAAGAAGGTCATGCGGGCGGTGATGTCGTCCTCATCGAACCCCGCGACGTCCACCCGGTACCGGGTGCCGCGCGCAATCGGCAGGGACACCGCCAGCCCGCGCCGCGTGACGGTCCACTCCAAGGGGCCGATCGCGGCGGACAGGTACCCGTGACGTTCGTACAACCGACGGAGACGTTCCATGCCCCGTTCCACGTGCTCGCGCGAGACGTATTCGCCTCGCGCGGTTCGGAGCGCCACCAGGTGACGAAACGTTGAAAACGCCGGAGTACCGGGGAAGGTGATCTCGCGCAGCCGGAGGCGATCGTGTTCCCGGATGTCGAACGTGACGGTTGCTCTGGACTGATCCGAGTGGGTGGTCATTCGCGGAACGATGTCGACGAGATACGCCGACCGATCGTACCAGTCCTGCAAGCGGGCCGCGGCGGCCGCGATCGCGGCGTCGGTCGCTTCATCCCCCGGCCGAAGCCCGGCGGCGGTTCGCAACGCGGCGGCGGATTGGTGATGGCCCTGAAAGGCCACCGCGCTGATCCGAATGCGGGGGACGAACGACAGGGTGAGCGCCACGCCGTCGTCGCGCGGGTCCGCCTCCACGCGGATGTCGGTCCAGTCGCCCAGCGTGATGAGCGTGTCCACCGCCCGGCGGACGGCCACCGCGGAGTAGGCGCGCCCGATTTTCAGGGGGCTCGTTTCCTCGACACGCTCGACAGTCGGCGCGGTCGCGCCGCGCAGTTGGATCGACACGATAGGACGGCCTTCGAACGTTCCGTGGCGTGTCGGCTGTTCCGCGGCGACCGGCGGGGAGAGCGCGAGGACGAACAACGCCAGCGCGGCGGCGCAGGTCGCGCGACTTATCGAAATTCGAACCGGAATCGGATGTCTCCGCCGAATCCTCGAGTGGAATCCTGCTCGCCGATGAGAAACACGTTGCGGCTCAGTTCGTATTCCACGCGGACGCCTTGCCGCCCGGATTGATCCAGCAGGGTGTTGTAGCGAAGCGACAACCGATCGTCCAAGAGCTGTTTGCCCACGGAGATTTGCGGGGCGCTGGTGTTGAGGGTCGGGTCATAGTGTGGATCGAGTTGAATGCTATCGACCAATCGGTCGACACCCGGGAGGCGTTGGACGCCTTCCTCGAGCAACTGTTGCATCGCGAGGGAAGCGGCCTCGTCGCGCCCGACGCTGGTCTGGGACTTGGCGATCTGTTCGGCGGTGCGGCCGACCGTGAGCAGCGCGAGGATGTCGGTTTCGCTCAGGGACGGATCGGAGGTCAGGTCTAAGTCGAACCGTTCGATCGTCCCGGCCAGATGGAGGGTAATGTCGTACTCCTGGACCTTGGTGGTCGCGTGCAGGTCGATGACCGGGAGAAACCTGGCGGGGTTGGTGAAGTCCACGGTGGTGGATTGAACCTCGAACGTGTTGGTGCGGAAGGTGAGCCGGCCGTTGCGGGTCTCGATTCGGCCGACCACGTACGGATGATCAACCGTGCCCTTGAGAAACACATCCACCTCCAGGGCGACGTCCGCGACGTTGTTTTTGATGGCGATGTTGTCGCGCCCGAGAAAATGGATGTTGAGCGAGAGCCCGCGCGTCAGCGCCGGGGCCTCGACGGGCGCCTGCGCTTCGGTGCGCTTGCGTAACTCGGGCAGGAAGGTCTGCATGTCGATCCGGTCGCGATAGAGCGCGCGGTCCACCGTGAGTTCGCCCCGCAGGCTCGGGGCCTCCGGGGTCCCGGCGAGGACCAGTTGCCCGCTGAAGGTGGGCGTCAGCGCGTCCGTGACCGGGAACTGCACGCCCGCCACGTCGATGAGCACGCCGAAGCGGTTCGGGCGGAACCCGGACAATTCGATCCGTCCATTCGCGGACACGCGGCCGTTGCCCACCGAGCCGTCGAGCGACTCCAAGACGATTTGCCGTTCGTTGAAAAACAGTCCGACCGTGGCGATGGTGACGGATTGCGCAAGCGCCCGGCTTTTGATGCGCGCGTCCTGGATCGTGATCCCGCCCTGGATTTTCGGGCGATCCCATCGATCGGTGATTTTCAACACCAGGTAGGTTTTCCCCCGCCCCGAGGTAATGGTGGGGACGAACAAGCGGGTGAGGCGCAGGTCCGCCTCGCCCACCACCAGGAGGCGATATTCCTTGAACAGGTCCACGTCCCCGGAGAGCGTGAGGGTCGTGTCCGTGCCGCGCAGCCGGCACGACTCCACGGTGAGGCGCCCGTGATCCAGGGCGAGCGCGATGTCGCCCTGATTTTCCACCACGTATTCGCCCACGTCGGCGGCGAGTTGCCCGATTCGGGCGTTCACGCGCCATTGGAGCGGGTCGAGCAAGGGGCCGTTGATCGCGACGCGTCCGCTCAGGGTCGCGGACAGGTCCGCCAGCGCGGGCGGCAACCACGGCTGCAGGAGCGGGACGAGCGAGCTGCGTTCCACCGTCGCCTCGGCGGCGAGCGGGAACCCGGGTTCCCAGCGCAACGTGGCGGCGAGCGCGGCATGTTGGTCATCCAACGAGACCGCGAGGGTCAGTTGATGATCCGCGACGTCGAGCCGCGCGCTGCCGCCGCCGAGCGCTTGGCCCGCGGCTTCCACGTAGGAAATGGTTGCACGCCCGTGCATTTCGGGGCGATCGAACGTGCCGCGCATGGTCAGGTCCGCGGACGCGGTTCCGGCGATCGGCAGCCGGTTCATCCCGAAGAGATCGAGGGTTTGGAGGTGGAGCTTCGGCGCGGCGAACGCGGCGTCGAAGCCGTCGTGATAGGTGATGACGCCGCGGCCGCTGACCTCGCTGTCCGCTCGATGCAGGGTGACGTGGGGGAAGGTGACGCGGTGACGGTCGATCGTCATGCGGACCGTGCCGCGATCGAACGACTGGCCCCAAATCGATCCGTCGCGCACCGTCAGGTTCGCGGCCAGGAGAAACTCAGCGGGCGCGCCCTTGAACGTGAATGTGCCGTCCGCCGCGGTCACGATCGGCAAGGCCCGGAAGGCGATGGGCAGGATGTCTTCCACGCGCGCGCGCCGCAACGAGGCGGTCAGGTCGAACGCCGGAACCGACGGGCCGGTCCAGTCGAGGGTGCCGACGGTGTCGTACCGGCCGTCGCCTTTGCGCCAGACCGTGTCGCGAATCGTCAGGCGGTGGTCCGCGTACCGCAGCGTGGCGGCGAGGTGACCGGCGGGGTGGCCGCGCAGGACCAGGTCGCGGATTTCCGCGCGCCCTTCCACGCTCGGGGAGGCGAGCGGCCCGGTGAGCCGCCCGCGGAACGCGCCGACCCCGGCCGCGGCAAACGGCAGCGCCAGCGCGCGGCTGATCGCGGCCGTATCCTGCTCGGACGCGTCCAAGATCAGATCCGCGGCGCCTCCTGGCGTGACCGCGCCGCGCACAGCGATCCGTCCGCCGGCGCCGACGAGGGAGGCGTTGACCAGTTCCACCCGTCCGGCGCGGAGCGCGAGCGGGAGATCCGCCGACGCGATGAGTTCCAGCAACGCGCGGATGCGGGGATGCGGCGGCGGAGCAGCGGCGGGCGCATCGGGCGCGTGGGGGACGGCCGCGAGCGCGAGTCGCGCGTCGGCGTCGAGCGCATTCACGGCCGATCCGCGACCGTGGGCGTTGATCGGCCCCGAGATCTCGAAGGCCGGGAGGACGGTGAGGGACGGGGCCAGGCGCCGGAGCAGGTCTCCGACCCGCAGGCGCGTGGCGTTTAGGTCCGCGGACCACGCGGCCGGGACCGACGCGAGGTCGAGCGCGCCGTGTCCGGTTGCCGAACCGCCGAACACGGTCGCGGTGACGTCGGTGAACGCCAGATGTTTTCCGCGCTGCTCGACGCGCGCGGCGACGTCGCCGATCGCGACGCCGTCATACGTCAGGCCGCGGGCCGTGACGTCGCCCTGGATCACCGGGGCCTGAAATGAGCCGGTGATCCGCGTGCTGACGCGGGCGTGTCCCGCGACGCGATGCGACGGGAGGAACGCGGTGATCAGCGGAGCCAGCTCAAGCGCCGCATCGGCCGACAGGTCGAACTGCGGGGCGGGCGCCCATTCAACCGCACCGCGTCCGGAGGCCGATAATCCGGTGGCGCTCGCGGAGAACTCGTGGACCGTCAGGCGGCCGCGGTCCAGCGCGACGCGGGCGCGCGTCGTTCCGACCGACAGCATGTGCGCGCCGACCGCGACGGTCCCGGTCGGCGCGGTGATCTCGGCGTCGACGTGTCCGGTGATCAGGTCTGGTGACAACACCGCGTCCGCGTGGCTGAGGGACGCGGCGCCGGCGGGCGAGCGGTACGACAGGTCCGCGTCCACGATGTCGATGCGTTTGATGATGGCCGGGGGGCGGCCGCCCTCGCGGGCCGAACCGTTGGACGCGGGGCGAGGCATGTTCGACGCGGCCCCCGGACCCGTCACCGCGTCCACGCGCAGACGCTCCACGCGCATCCACCGGATCACCGGAGTCTGCGTGAGCAGGGAGATCAGACTCGGCCGCAGCACGATCCGATCCGCCGACACGGGGGGCGACGGGGCGTCGGGCGATGCGGACTGGACGATCAGTCCATCGATCACCAGGGTCAGAGGGATCAGGTCGAGATGGACTCGGGTCAGCGTCACCTGCTCGCCGAACTGCGCGCGGATCGCGTGGGTGACGGATGCGCTCACGCGCTCGAGGATCGCGTCGCGCTTGACGATCACCACAACGGCCGCGACGACGAGCGCCAGAAGGCTGATCGCGCCGACGCGGAGGGCTGTGCGCATGAACGGGAGCGACCCCTCCGCGTTACCGGGTGAGCGCGATGCTAACGAGCGGCTTCCACATACCGCATGCGGAGGGTATACAGCAGATTGCCGAGCAAGGCGGATTCATCGGCGGAGAGATTGCCCGCGGTTTTTTGCTCGAGCACCGCCAGCAGGTCGATCATTTCCTGCGCGCGCGGCAAGTTCACCGGAGCGGCCGCTCCGTCGGGGCCGGGTGCGCCCAGATACACCATGGCCGTGGAGGCCAGCGAGAGGAGGAGGCCGGAGAAGTCGACCGGTCCGGCGTGCGCGGGCTCATCGGCGTGCGCGGCGTGCGCGGATGCCGCGTTCGACGGGGGCACGGCGGGACGAGGCGGATCACTCGAAGGGGCGTGTTCGCGAACCGTTCCCCGCCGGTCCGACACGATAAATCCCGGGTCTTCTTCGCGTTCGCGCGCCATGACGTCCCTGATGAAACGGTCGTCACCTTAACACGCTCCAGAACACGATTTCAAGAAACGCGGGGGCGGTACGCAGGAGTCGGCGCTGCTGGTGACCTTACCGCCCGGGGCGATTCAATCGGTCCGCTTTCCGGGTGTTCCGCCCATCGAATTAGATGCGTCGCAAATCCGTTCTGGAAAAGGATTCTGGCGCGATATCGACCGGACGACACGAGAAGCGTTGCTTCAGGAGATTGCGAAAACCATAGCGTCGGCGAAAGGTTACGGACCGAGTTGTGGACGGTCTTGGCAGTCGTCAAAGCCGTGGTATCCTCTCTCCAAATGATTCCGGTGGCGGCTTTCAAACGGTTCTCCACGGCCCGGTGAGGGGATGACGCCGTCCAGCGATCCGGCCCCCGACCACCCCAGCACTGATCGCCCGGCCGGCGCTCCTCATCGTCAGCCCGTCTCCGTCCAACAACTTGTTCGGCGCCGCGATTGGCATACGATCGTCCAACTCGGGGCCCCCGCCATTGATGCGCTGATGGCGGCTCTGTCGGACAAGGCGGTGCAGGCCGAGGCCGCCGAGGCGCTGGGCGCCATTCGTCACGAGAACGCGCTCGCGCCGTTGGTCCGGCTTCTGGCCGCGGAGGCAAGTCTGGTGCGCTGGAGCGCGGCCGAGGCGCTGGGACGCACGGGGCATCCGCTCGCGGTGCCGCCGCTCGTCGGCGCACTCGTGGACCCGGAGGAATGCGTTCGCGGCGCCGTGGCGTCCGCGCTGGACAGGTTGGGATGGCAGGCGCCGGATGCCGCCGCCCGCGCGCGATTTGCCCTTGCGAAGAAGCGCTGGGACGACGCGGTCGAGTGCGGCGCGTCCGCGGTGCCCGAAGCGGCGCGGCTCCTTCAAGACGGTGACGCCGCCGTTCGGGCCAAGGCGGCTCTCGTGCTGGGACGCCTCGGAAGCGTTGACGCGCTGGAGCGGTTGGCCCTCCGGCTTCGGGATGGCGATGCGACGGTCCGCGCCAGTGCGGCGGACGCGATGGGGCGCATCGCGGATTCGTGGGCGGTCGCTCCGCTGATCGGGGCGCTTGAGGACCTCGCGCCCGCCGTGCGTCAGGCTGCCGCCGCCGCATTGACACGGATCGGCCCCGCCGCGGTGCATCCCCTCGTCGTGGCGTTTCAAAAACGTCGTGCGTTGCGCGAGGTGGTGGAACTCCTGGCGAGTCTGGTCGAGACGTGCGCCGCGAGTCTTGCGGAGGACGATCTACGCACGATCGCCTCGCTGCGGGGTGCGGACAAAGTGGCGATCGGGGCGTCCGGTCAGGGGCCGTCCGCCGGGGAATGGAGCGTCCGGTACCTCTCCATCCGTCAGGTCGCCAGGCGGGAACTCGTTCGTCGCGGCGTCTGCGCTGCGTGACGGTGGATGCGACGGTCTGATCGGCGCTGACGGAGCCTTCACGGCGCCGGGGGGGGGACTAGTCAGGCGCCGGTCGGTCCTCCCTAATCGGTGTTCGACCGCTTGCCCGAGGGTCCCATCTCCGAGAACGCATGGTTCGTTGACGCCGGCAGCTTTTTTTGTTTTGGGTCGTCTTCTCGTTTGCGCGCCGGGCCGTTCTCCGGCTAAACTCGCGCCGCTAGGACACGTTCCAGAACGCGACTTCAAGAAATCCCCGGACGACAAGAGCGTCGAGTAGGAGCGAGGACGCGCGATCAACGCGGGCCACGAAAACATGATGCGAAAAAGTGATTGACAAGGGAAAAATCGCTGGTGTAGCATACGGCCTCTTCTCAACGCGGATCGGTGGGACGTCTGTGAGCGCCGAACGGGTCGGCGTGGTGGATGAAGCGAATCGAACGTGGGTGGACGCGGAGCGGTAATTCCGAACGTGGGTGAGCAAGTGGGCGTGCATCACGGCGATTGGGCTCGGTGGATGGCTCGTGACGGCGCTCCCCGCGTGGGCCACGCACGAGGTCGATCATCGTTTCGTGGTGTCCGGGACGGTGCTCGCGACGGACGGGACGCCGAAGGCGGACGTCAAAGTCGTGGTCGCGCATCCGCGCAACAACCTCAGCGAGACCGCGCTGACCGACCGCAACGGCCGGTATTCCGTGCTGATGCATTTACACGACCCGGACGCGGGCGACCCGGTGACGGTCACGGTCGGGGAAGAAACCAAGACTATCAAAGCGGCCTTCAATCCCAAAGATCACCACACGCCGCGGGGCGCCCAAGTGGATTTCGGCGCAACGCCCCAGCCAACCGCCGCGGGGCAATCCGGTTGGATGATGTATGGCGCCGCCGGGGCCGTGCTGGCGGCGGTGGTTGCCGTCTGGTGGCGACGGGCGCGCAAGCCGTCCCGCGCGCCTGGGGGCGGCGGCCGCCGCAAGGCGAAATCACGGGCGTGAGCGACTTGGCGCGAGTGTTGCCGATGTGCGTGCAGCACGGGTCCGAATATGGTAAGGCACAGTACGAGAGGGCGAACCCATGAGTAATCCAGCGATGACCGCCGATCAGGTTGCGCAGCAGAAGGTGAAGGAACAGGACATGTCTCGCCGGCGCTTCTTCGCGTTGGTGGGATGGGGCGGGTTTCTCGCGTCGGTGGGCGGATCCGCCTTCGGCTCGTTCCGGTTCATGTTCCCCGAGGTGTTATACGAACCGCCGACCGTGTTCAAGATCGGAAAACCCATGGATTTTGGGATGGGCGTGACGGATACGCTCAAGAAGGAACGACAGATTTGGGTGGTGCGCAACGAGAAGGGCTTGTACGTGCTGGTGGCGATTTGCCGACACTTGGGGTGCACGCCCAACTGGTTTCAGGATCAGGCGCGTTTTCGGTGTCCGTGTCACGGCAGCATCTATGATATTTACGGCAATGTCCGCGGCGGCCCCGCTCCGCGCACGTTGTGGCGCGCGGCCGTGAGCCTGGACCCGGTTGACGGTCAGGTGGTGGTCAACTTTATCCAGCGTCAGGATCCGGATCCGCAGTCCACGGTGGATGGGCTGACGGTTCCGGAGGAAGGCCGTGAGGTCGTACCGTTTTTCGTCACCGTGTAGGGAATCGAGGTCAAGCCCTAAACAACTCGCGACTCGGCCCGGACACGCCGGGACGGCGGGGCGCTCAGCACGCTTGGTGAGGGGGGATGCATGATGGGTTGGTTCGATAAGCTGCAGCAACAAATCGTGAATACACAGGTCTGGCGGTCGGTGTTCCGACACGGGTATCCGGACACGGACATCAATCGCGCCTTGGCGGTCTTCACCAACGTGATTTTGCACCTGCACCCCATCAAGGTGAAACGCGGTGCGCTCAAGATTCGGTACACGTGGTGCCTCGGAGGCCTCACGTTTTTTATGTTCATCATTTTGACTATCACCGGCGTGTTTTTGATGTTCTACTATGTGCCGGACACGCGTCGGGCGTACAACGATATTAAAGACCTCCAGTACGTGGTGTATTTCGGTAATCTCATGCGCGATATGCACCGGTGGGCGGCCCATGCCATGGTGTTTTTGGTCTGGCTCCACATGACCCGCGTGTTCTTGACCGGGGCCTATAAACCGCCGCGAGAATTCAACTGGGTGGTCGGCGTCCTGCTGCTCGTCCTGACGTTGATCTTGTCATGGACGGGGTACCTGTTGCCCTGGGATCAGTTGGCCCTGTGGGCGATCACGGTCGGCGCCAAGATGGCCGAAGCCACGCCGGTGATCGGCGTGGCGGGCCCCTTCGGGCTTGCAATGGGGATGCGGCCGGACAATGATATTCGGTTTATGTTGCTCGGCGGCACCGTGGTGGGACAGAGCGCGTTGTTGCGGTTCTACGTGTTGCACTGCGTCGGGTTGCCCTTGATCGCGGCGGTGTTTATGGCCGTGCACTTCTGGCGTATCCGTAAAGACGGATTCTCGGGTCCGCTGTAATCGTTCTGGAGCGCGTGGCACTGGTTCATCGGAATCGGGTTCCGATGTGGGGCGGGAGGTAAGGAGTCATTATGGCTGATCAGGCACAAACGCCGGTTTCAACCGCGGGCCCGAAAAAGCCCTATGGTTTGTCCGAACTCGTGAAGGGGACGGCGCCCGGGGCGACGAAGCCTCCGGAGGAAGTCGTCTTCACCTGGCCCCACCTCGTGTACATCGAGTTCTTGGCGATGCTGGCGGCGACGATCGTAATGATCGTGCTGGGGCTGATCTCTGGCGCGCCGTTGGAAGAGTCGGCGAGTGCGGACACCACGCCGAACCCGATGAAAGCGCCCTGGTATTTCCTCGGGCTCCAGGAGTTGCTGGTCTTTTTCGACCCCTGGCTGGCCGGCGTGGTGTTGCCGGGCCTGATCATCGTGGGCCTGATGGTGATCCCGTATATTGATATTAATCCGAAGGGCATCGGGCAGTACAACTACCGGGATCGTAAATTCGCGGTGTGGACGTTCTCGTTCGGTCTCGCGCTCTGGTACATCTTCATCGTGATCGGGGTCTACACCCGCGGTTTGGATTGGCAGTGGTATTGGCCGTGGGACGACTGGAGCCTGCATAAGGAAGCCTCGGCGGTTGCGTTGATCGACCTGGAAATCATCTTTTCGCAAAAATTTGGGATTGCGCAGTCCACCGCCAATCTGCTGACCTACGTGTTCACCGGGATTTTTTACGGCGTCGGGTTTACGATCCCGTTTCTGTTCTATCGGAAATTTTACGACTCGCTCGGCTTTGTTCGGTACAACGTGATGATGCTGTTTATGATGACCATGATGTTGGTCCCGTTCAAGGTGATGATCCGTTTGGTGTTCAACATCAAGTACATGTTGATCACGCCGTGGTTCAAGATCTGACGCGCGGCAGAAAGAGGCCACACGATGAGTAGGGAAAATTTAGAGATCGGCGCCTTTATCGTTGTGGGTACGGCGCTCATCACGTTGTTGTTCGTCGGGATTGCCATGTGGCTGGAACGGTCGTTTAAAAAGTAACGACACGCTTCCTCTCCCTTATCCGGAGTCGCGCATCGATGCTGGGAAAAAACATTTTATTCGGTGTATTGAGCCTCACGTTGCTCGGGCTGCTCGGCTTTGTCGTGTACAAGCAGGAGAACCCCGAGTGGGAGCCCTATCAACGCGAGTACTACAAGATCCTGTCTCAGAAAATGGGCGATCCCAAGTTGGCCGCCACGCCGACCAAACTGGTGCAGACGTGGTTACCGGACTTAAACCGGATCGATCGGTGCCAGAATTGTCACATGGGGATCGCTAACCCGGCGTTCGCGGACCAGCCCCAACCGTTTAAGTCACACCCGTTTCTCGATACATATATGAACGTCCACAAGTTCGAAAAGTTCGGCTGCACCGTCTGTCATGACGGCGACGGCCAAGCTACGGTGGTGGAGCGCACGCATGGGATCGTCCATCATCTCGACCGTCAGTTGGCGACCGGTGTGATGGTGCAGTCGGCGTGTGCGCGGTGTCATATCGATATGCATGAGCCGGGCGTGGATTACCCGGAGGCGCCGGCCGTGATGTGGGGCAAGCAGTTTGTGACCCAGACCGCGTTCATGAAGTGCGGCGCGTGCCATGCGGTCAAACAGTACGGCTGGACGGCCACGGCGGCGCCCGAGATTTCAGGGCTCGGGAGCCGGACCGAACTGTCGTTTTATCTTGTGCACGACTTCCAACATTTACAGTCGCCCACTCATACCAAGGCGCAATGGGAGTTCGAGCACTTCCTGGACCCGCAGAAGATTACGCCGGGCAAGAAGCAGATCAACAAGGAAAGCGGGCAGGAAGAGTGGGTCGGGCGAACCATCATGCCCAACTTCGTGGCTATTCATAAACTGACCGAGGAGCAGACGTGGATGTTGACGGCTTGGGTGATGAGCCTTCGGGACCCCAAGGTCGAGAAGATTCCCATGGCCTATTTGCCGCCGCGACGCCAGCCCGTTGCCCCGCCGGTCGAAGCGACGACGCCATCCCCTTCGTCCAAGACTGCCCCGGCCAAACGCAAGGCGTGACAAGGCGTGACGCGGTTTCTTGACTCGTATGGAATGCTAATGCTAGGGTGTGGCCCTCGCTGATTTCGGAGTTGTAACACTATGAAAAAGAAATACCTGCTTGCGCCTGGACCCACCGCGGTTCCCCCAGAAATTCTTTTGGCCATGGCCCAACCCATGGTCCATCACCGCTCAAAAGATTTTGAGCCCATTGTCGCGTCTGTGAAAGAAGACTTGAAGTGGTTGTTTCAAACTCGACAAGATGTGATGATCCTGGCCTCGAGCGGAACCGGCGGCATGGAGAGCGCCATCGCCAACGTGTTGTCGCCCGGGGATAAGGTCATTGCGATCAACGGCGGCAAGTTCGGCGAGCGCTGGGTGAAAATGTGCCAGGCGTACGGTTTGGCGGTCGATGAAGTGAAGGTCGAGTGGGGGACGGCGGTCGATCCCGCCGCAATCGAACAGCGCCTCAAAAAGGATCCCGCGAAAGCCGTCTTCGTTCAAGCCAGCGAAAGTTCGACCGGCGTGGCCCACGACGTCAAGGCGCTCGGTGCGATCGTGAAGAACTTCCCGAACACGCTGCTCGTGGTCGACGCGGTGTCCGCGATGGGAGTGTTCGATCTCAAGACCGACGAGTGGGGCCTGGACATCGTGGTGACCGGGTCGCAAAAGGCCCTGATGTTGCCGCCGGGGTTGGCGTTCGTGTCGCTGAGCGAGAAGGCGTGGGCGTCGGCGGAGAAGGCCGCGTTGCCGAAGTTCTATTTCAATTTGAAGCGTGAGCGCGACAACATCCGGAAAAACACCACTGCCTATACGCCGGCGATTTCGTTGATCATCGGCTTGCAGAAGGCGTTTGAACTGCTCAAGCCCGAAGGACTTGACGGCATTTTCTCCCGGCACGGCCGGTTGGCGCGCGCCACGCGCGAGGCGATGAAGGCGATCGGGCTGGAACTGTTCGCCAAAGGCTCGCCGAGCGATGCGCTCACCGCGGTGAACGCGCCCCAAGGCGTTGACGCCGAAGCCGTGTACAAGACGTTGCGGGATAAATACGGAATCACCACTGCGGGCGGGCAGGATCACCTCAAGGGGAAGATTTTCCGAATTTCCCACATGGGGTACGCAGACACCTTCGACGTGATCACCGCGGTCGCGGCCGTGGAGATGGTGTTGAAGGGGATGGGGCACTCGGTGACGCTCGGCAAGGGCGTCGGGGTTGCCCAAGGGATTTTGGTTCAATAAGGTCTCACCCAGTCAGACACTATGCGCGTGCTCGTCAGTGATAGCCTGTCCACCCAAGGGGTGGAGATCCTCAAACAAGCCGGCCTCGACGTCGACGTCAAAACCAAGTTGACGCCCGAGCAGTTACTGGACGAGATCAAGCACTACGAGGGCCTCGTGGTTCGCAGCGCCACGAAAGTCACGGCCAAGGTCCTCGACGCGGGCGTGAAGCTCAAAGTCGTGGGGCGCGCGGGATCCGGGCTCGACAACGTGGATCTCGACGCGGCCACCAAACGCGGCGTGGTGGTGATGAACACGCCGGGCGGGAATACCGTCACCACCGCTGAACACGCCATCGCCATGCTTTGCGCGTTGGCCCGGCAAATCCCACAAGCCACGGCGTCCACCAAGGGCGGTAAGTGGGAAAAGTCCAAGTTCATGGGGGTCGAGCTGTATCAGAAAACGCTCGGGGTGATCGGTCTCGGCCAGATCGGCAGCCACGTGGCCAAACTCGGCCAAGGTCTGATGATGAAGGTGTTGGCGTACGACCCGTATCTGTCAGAAGAACGCGCCCGACAGATGGGCGTTGAACACGCCACGTTGGATCAGGTGTTCCGGCGCGCGGACTTTATTACGATCCATTCCCCGTTGACGCCGGAGACGAAGAATCTGATCCGTACCGAGACTATCGCGACGATGAAAGACGGCGTACGGATCGTGAACTGTGCGCGCGGTGGAATCGTCAACGAGGCGGATCTCTATCAGGCGCTCTCGAGTAAGAAGGTGGGCGGCGCGGCGCTGGATGTCTTTGAGAAAGAACCGGCTGATCCGGCCAATCCGTTACTGACCCTGGATAACTTTATTTGTACGCCGCACTTGGGCGCTTCAACCACCGAAGCGCAGGAGAACGTGGCGGTGGCCGTGGCCGAGCAGATTGTCGATCTCCTGGTCAAAGGCATTGTGCGTAACGCCGCGAATATCCCCTCGGTACCGTCGGACCTTCTGCCGCAGATTCAACCGTACTTGGCCCTCGGCGAGAAGCTCGGCGCGTTCGAGGCGCAGCGGCTTGACGGGGGCATTCGCCGGGTGAGCGTAGAATACCACGGCGACGTCGCCAACCTGCCCACCGCTCCGATTGCGGTGGCGATTCTCAAGGGGCTGCTCAATCCGATTCTTGAAGCGAGCGTCAATTACGTGAACGCCCCGGTCGTTGCCAAGGAGCGCGGGATCGAGTTGAACGAAATTAAACGCAGCGACGCGGGAGATTTTTCCAGCCTGGTGGTCGTGGAGCTTCAGGTGGGAGACCGGACATCTCGCATCGCCGGAACGTTGTTCCATCGGCGGGAACCACGCATCGTGAGCATCGACGACTTTTCCGTCGAAGTCGTGCCGGAAGGGGCGATGTTGGCGGTGTCGAATAGCGACCAGCCCGGTGTGATTGGGACCATCGGGACCTTTCTCGGACGCCACCAGGTCAATATCGCTCGGATGCAATTGTCCCGCGAGCGACCGGGAGGACGCGCCATTTCCGTGATCGGCATCGATTCTCCGGTCTCCACGGCCACGTTGCAAGAACTCCGCGAACTGCCCGGTATTTTGTCCGCCAAGCAGATTCGGTTGTGATCTGATCTGACGCGAAGGGGCCATCTGCGGCGGTGTCGCTGCGAATCCGTATTCTCACGGTGTCGTAGGGGCGTATTGCATACGCCCCTACAGGGGAGAGGCTTCCTGCTCCGCTGTGCATTTGCCCCTTCTTGGCAGCCAGATCGCCACCGATGACCACCTTATGACACGCACGAAACCCACGGACCGCGCGTTATTGCCGAAAGGCATGGCCACGTTGTTGCCGGCCGACGCCGCCGTGCGCCGACGGTTGGAACGCACCGCGTTCGACCTGTTTCGGAGCTGGGGGTACGAGGAGATCATTACCCCGCTGTTTGAATACCTCGACGTTATCACGCCCGGACTGGGTCCCGGCCTTGCCGAGAAAACGTACACCGTCGCCGACCGCAGCACCGGTCGCCTGATGGTACTGCGTCCGGACGTGACCCCGCAGATCGCGCGGATGGCGGCCACCGTGCTGCGCGACGCGCCCAAGCCGCTCCGCCTGTGTTACGGCGCCAACGTGTTTCGTTATGAAGACGAACACGCGGGACACGAGCGGGAGATTTTTCAGATCGGCGCGGAATTGATCGGCCCCTCGGATCCGTCGGCGGATGCCGAGGTGCTTGCGGTGGCGGTGGATCTGCTGGGCCGGTTCGGGGTCAAGGGCGCGACCGCGGCGGTCGGACACGTGGGATTTTTCCTGGGATGGCTCGCCGAGGCCGATCTCCCGCCCGATCGGGCGCACGATTTGGAAGAAGCGGTCGCCAAGAAAGACCGAAGCGGAGTGATCGCGTTATTAACGGCCGGCGGCCGTTCCCGGGCGGCTGCGATCCGCTTGGCCGGTTTGCTGGATCTGGTGGGGTCCGCGGACGTCTTCGATCGCGCGGCCGCGGTGGTGGACAACCCGCCGGCGCGGGAGGCCGTCGCGTCGCTGCGGGACGTCGCCCGCCAAGCGCGCGAGTACGGCATCGCTGACGCCTTGGTCTTTGATTTGGCGGAGGTTCGCGGGCGCGAGTATTATTCCGGTTTGATCTTTGATCTGTTTGCCGACGGCGTGGGATACGAGATCGGGCGCGGCGGACGGTACGATGACCTCATCGGCCGCTTCGGGACTCAGACGCCGTCGACGGGGTTCGCCATTCACCTGGAGCGGCTCCAACAAAGTTTAGGACGCACCGCGGATCACCACGCGGCCGGGTCGCTCGATGCGTTGGTGGTGGCGGTCAACGGCGGCCGGGATGCGCTCCGCTTAGCCGGGCGTCTCCGGCGGATGGGGCTCCGCATTGCCTTGTGGACCGCGGCCGACGGGGAACCGTTGGCGTACGCCAAACGCAGCGGAGTGCCCTGGCTGCTGGCTCCGGAGCCGTCTCGGGGCCGCGTGACCATGACCTCCACGACCACCGCGCGGAACAAACGCGTCGGTCTCGATGCGTGCGCGGCGGCGTTGGTCGGAGCGCGCGGTCGGCGCCGCAGTTGACGGCCGACAGCGGACAGTCGCGCGTGATGAACCAGATCGCCGTCGCCGAGCGGGTTCCTCCCCAACATCTTGAAGCCGAGGAGTTCGTCCTCGGCGCCATTCTCCTCGACAATCAGGCGATGAATAAGGTTCTGGAGGTTCTTTCGCCTACGGCGTGGTATCGCGAGGCGCATCGCAAGATCTTCCAGGCCATGGTCGACCTGTCCGAGACGAACGAGGCGATTGACCAGATCACGGTCTGCGAACGATTGCGGCGACGCAATGAGCTGGACCAGGTCGGGGGCGCGGCGTACCTTTCGCGATTGGTGGCGCAGGTTCCCACCGCGGCCAACGTTCGGCACCACGCCAAGATCGTGCAGGAGAAGGCGTTGCTGCGGAACCTCATCGCGGTCGCCACCGACATCGTCGCGTCCGGGTACCAGGATACGGAAAAGGTCGATGACTTGATCGATCAGGCCGAGCGCAAGATTTTCGAGTTGGCGGAGCGCCGGATGCGCCAGTCGTTCGTCCCGGTCAAACACATCGTCAAGGGCGCGTTCGAGATGATCGAGCGGCTCTATGAAAAAAAAGAACGCGTGACCGGCGTGCCCACGGGCTTTAAAGATCTGGACGAAATGACCGCGGGGCTTCAGCCGTCCGATCTCATTATCTTGGCCGGGCGCCCGTCGATGGGGAAGACCGCGCTGGCATTGTCCATGGCCCAACACGCGGCAATCCAGAAGCGCCACACCGTCGCGGTGTTCAGTCTGGAAATGTCCAAGGAACAGTTGGTCTTGCGTATGTTGTGTTCGGAGGCTCGCGTGGACTCGCACAAACTGCGTTCCGGCTTTTTGGGCCGGGCCGACTGGCCGCTGCTCACCGCCGCCGCCGGGCGGTTGGCCGAAGCGCAGATTTTCATCGACGATACGCCGGCGATGACGGTGCTGGAAATGCGCGCCAAAGCCAGGCGGTTGATGGCGGAGCGTGAGCTCGGACTGGTGATCGTCGACTACCTGCAACTGATGCGGGGGCGCGGCGACGCGAACAACCGCGAACAGGAGATTTCCGATATCTCCCGTTCGCTCAAGGCCCTGGCCAAAGAACTCAACGTGCCGGTGATCGCGCTCTCGCAGTTGTCACGCGCGGTGGAGACGCGCGGCGGCGATAAGAAGCCGCAATTGGCGGATCTGCGCGAGTCCGGTGCCATCGAACAAGATGCCGATGTCGTGATGTTCGTCTTTCGCGAAGAAGTGTACCGCCAAACCGAAGAGAACCGGGGGGTCGCCGAGATCCTGGTCCGCAAGCAACGCAACGGTCCGATCGGCGATGTTCAGTTGGCCTTCCTCGATCGGTATACCCGCTTCGAAGACCTCGAAACCGCTCACCGACCCGATACAACGGCTCCCCATGCTCCGCGAGTATCGAAACCGCTTGGAGGGCCGCCGCGTACTGAGTCGTAACCGGACGCGGCGGGTTTCTTGACACATTTTTGAGGCGGACCCTATAATCCACTTGCATTTTGGAGGTCACCGATGTTTGGCCTTGGTATGCCTGAACTCCTCGTGATTCTGGCGGTGGTGCTGTTGATTTTCGGCGCCAATCGGCTTCCGGAGATCGGCGCCGGATTAGGGAAGGCGATTCGTGGATTTAAAAAAGGCGTGCACGAGCCGCCCGATGTCGGCTCATCGTCAAAGTCCGACTCCAGTCACACCGGGAAGCCGAGTGCGTGATCTCCGCGCCCTCCGCATTGGTTTCTCCGCACTGATCGTCTGCTGTTGCGCGGCGGCCGGCTGCGCGCGAGCCCCCATTGCATCGGTCCCTGCCGCGGCGCAGTTGCCTACGGGCTACTCCAAGCCCGCGCCTTCTCCCGGCCCGACCCGCGTGGCGCCGGCTGCGGCCTATACGCACTTTATCCGTGGGTATCTCCTTGAGTTGAGGAACCAAGACGCCGCGGCGTTGGCCGACTATGAGGGGGCCCTGCAGTTCGATCCCGGTTCGATTGCGCTTCGGCATCACGCGGCGGCCTTGGCGTTTCGACTGGGCCGCTACGACGAAGGTGTGGCGCATGCTGAGGAGGTGCTGCGCCACGATCCCGATCATCTCCCCACGCTTTTTTTGCTGGCTCGTTGGTACGCGGCAAACGACACGAAGCCGGAGCGCGCCATCGAATTTTTTGAGCGGATGGCCAAGGTTGATGCCGGTCAGCCTGAGGTGTACCTCAATCTTGGGTTGTTGTACGCCAGACTGAATCGGTATGCGGACGCGGAGCGAACGATCCAGCATGTGCTGGAGATCGCTCCCGACTCCTCCGTCGCGCATCTGTATTTGGGTAAAATCGCGTCGGCGCAGAAACATTGGCACGCGGCCGAACGCCATTTGGAGCGCGCGATCGAGGTCGCCCCGTTCGCGGAGGCTGGGTATATTGCGCTGGGCGATCTGTATCTGCAGCAGGGGGATCGGGCGCGTGCGGTCACAGTCTACAAACGCCTGCTCGATCGGGTTGACCCGCGTGACGCCGAGGCGGTCGGTCGTCTGGTGCATTTGTACCTCCAGGATCGGACCTTTGATCAAGCCTTGGTCTTGCTCGACGATCTGCTCGCGGCTGATCCCAAAAATGTCGAGGCGCGGGTGCTCAAAGGCCGTATTTACGGGGAGATCGGGAAACCGGCGGACGCCATCCGAGAGCTCGAACAGGTGGTGGCCATGCGTCCGAGCGACACGGCCGCGATCTATTTTCTGGGTCGACTCTATGATGAGCAGAAGCAACCCGACAAAGCCATCGCGCAATTCGAACGATTGGTGGCAATGAATGCCGACGTCACGGAAGCCTACCTGCAATTGGGAATCCTCTACGCGCGGGAGAAACGGTTTGACGAGGCGCAGGCCGTTGTTGAAAAAATACGAGCCAAGGGGGAGAACCGACCGGAAGTATTTCTGGTGCTGGGATACTTGCACACGCAACGCGAAGACCACAACCGAGCGGTCGAGGTGTTTGAAGCAGGGGTCGCGGCGCAACCCGACAACGCTACGCTGCATTTTAACCTGGGATTGGCCTACGACAAACTCACACGGTTTGACCGGTTTGTTTCCGAGTTGGAAGAAGCCATCCGTTTGGATCCGCAATACGCGGAAGCCTTAAATTATCTCGGGTACACCTATGCCGAAAAAGACATGAAGCTGGGCGAAGCCAAGGAACTCATCCAGCGCGCGCTCGCCATTAAGCCGGAGGATGGGGCGTATCTCGACAGTCTTGGGTGGGTGCATTTCAAGCTGGGACAGTGGGATGCCGCGGTCAAGGACCTTGAGCGGGCCATCGCGGCTTTGCCGGATGATCCCGTGATTCACGAGCACCTGGGCGACGCGTACTTGAAAGCGGACCGAAGTCGGGATGCGCGAGAATCGTGGCTGAAGTCGCTGGAACTTGACCCAGCCAACACGAAACTGATCGAACGATTCAAAGGCGCGGGCTTCGGTGATCCGGAGGCTGAGGAACGGTTCCGGAAAGCCAAGGCAAAGAAGGACGCGGAGGAGCCGACCGCCGTCGCACCGATTCGCCAGAACCTCGACCAAAGCCAGTCCGGTATCTAAATAAAGGTCCATCGCACGGGAAGTTCATGCGTGGCGGGCTCACTGAATGCCGCGTGTCAAAAATCGTCACTCCCTGAACAAGTGTTGACAGTCCGACCGCGCGTTTATGAACAAACGAGCCGCCGGCGGCTTGACGGATATGGTTTTCATGGCAAACTCACCCACGGTTCATGTGGCACGGGTCCTGCTTAGACAATTCGGCGAAGCCGACGGTAGGTCGCCGGCAATGATCAACCAGGGGAGGAGCACACATGTTTAATACAATGCACCAGCTCAGAACAAAGGTGAGCAACAACGAGCGGGGTTTCACCCTGGTCGAGTTGCTCATCGTGGTCGCGATCATCGGCATCTTGGCGGCGATCGCGATCCCGCAGTTCGCGGCGTACCGGATTCGAAGCTACAACGCGAGTGCGAGTTCGGACTGCCGCAACATGCGGACGGCAGAAGAATCGTTGTTTGCGGATAACCAGTTCTATGGAGTCAGCGTGGCGCTTCCGGGAACGACCTTGGCAGCGGCGGCCGGCAACGCGGGTGGAGCCGGCGGGTTAGTGTTGGGGCCGGCAAGCCCGGCGACTGCGACGGCGGCAGGTTCGTTGTTGACGGGGACTCATCCGGTGACCGCAGCTATTGGGGCCATTGGTGTCTCGGCGTCCAACGGAAGCAATATGCAGGTCAACACCACGGCGGGTAATGCGAGCTATATCGGCGTCTGCCGGCATGAGCTTGGGGACACCGCGTATGGTGGAGACAGCGACTCCACGGCCTTCTACTTTGTGAAGAACGCTACCTGGGCGGGGACGCTTAACTTGGTTTCCGCGACTATTCCGGGTGCTACGAACGCGACCGATGATTTCAATGCGGCTGCTGGTGGCGGTGCTCCTACGGCGAACTGGACTGTTCAGTAAGAATATGTGATTTCCTCTGGAGGGGCCGGGCAACCGGCCCCTCTTTTTTTAAAGTTCAAATGAGCACTGGACGTGAGGAAAAAAGATTGTCATAACCAGAACCAAGTTTTGTCCGTCATCAGGACCTTTTGAATAAGAAGGGATTAACTTTCAATAGTCTTGTACTATTAAATGTGGTACGAGTTATGAATAGCAATAAAACAGAGGCGGTTTTCAAGATCGCGGAGGGCCGGCATGGATAACTCGGCGCAGAGAGGAAAAACCAAGAGTCTCAGCGGAGAGGGTGGATTTACGCTCGTTGAGTTACTGATTGTGGTGGCGATCATCGGAATTTTAGCGGCGATCGCGATTCCGCAATTTGCGGCGTACCGGATTCGAAGTTTTAACGCAAGCTCCGCTTCGGACTGCCGCAATATGCGAACGGCTCAGGAGTCGGTTTTTGCCGACAACCAATATTATGGAGTCAGCGTGGCGCTCCCTGGGACGACGCTTGCGGCGGCGGCTGGAAGCGCTGGAGGGGCTGGCGGGTTGGTGTTGGGCCCGGCAAGTCCGGCATCCGCGACAGCGGCAGGTGCGTTGTTGACGGGAACTCATCCGGTGACTGGCGCGGTTTCGGCAATCGGACTCTCCTCGTCGAATGCCAGCAATATACAAGTCAACACCACGGCCGGCAATGGGAGCTATATCGGCGTCTGTCGGCATGAGCTTGGCGACACCGCGTACGGAGCAGACAGCGACTCCACCGCAGTGTACTTTGTCAAAAACGCGGGGTGGGCCGGGACACTGAATGCCATTTCCGCCACGATTCCTGGCGCGACCAATAATACGGACAATTTCAATGCGGCTGCGGGAGGCGGCGCCCCCACGGCTAACTGGAGTGTTCAGTAAGCTATCGGCAACGGGCACGGCCGGGTTGAGTCCTGCCGTGCCCGTTGCATTCCCCCCCCAGCGGCTATTAGCATGAACGCCTAAAGGAGCGTAGTCGGTGGACGCAATTCTGTTCGACAATGTTACCAAGACGTACCATACGGGTTTCCGAAAAAAGAAGATTGCGCTTGCCGCGAGTTTGAGTTTAAGCATTCCCCCCGGTGAAGTGTTTGGTTTTCTCGGACCCAATGGAGCAGGCAAGAGCACGGCGATTAAGATTCTTCTTAATCTGATTTTTCCTACCTCGGGTCGCGTCTTGCTGTTCGGTCAGTCCGCCTGCGACGCCGCGATCAGAACACGAATCGGGTACCTGCCCGAGAGCCCGACCGTATACGACCACTTGTCCCCAGAAGAACTTCTCTGGTTTGGAGGCAAGACATCGTGTATGGAAACCAGTCAAATCGCAAGGCGTACGGACGTGCTGTTAGGTCTCGTAGAGCTCGACTCGGTTCGCCGTCAACGCCTTCGATCATTCTCAAAAGGTATGGTTCAGCGAGTTGGACTGGCATTGGCTCTTATCAATAATCCTGATCTCGTGATCTTGGACGAGCCGATGTCCGGGCTCGATCCGCTCGGGCGACGGCTCATGGCCGCGGTCATTCGGCAACTGAAGGCCGAGGGGAAAACGGTCTTCTTCAGCTCCCACATCATGCGCGACGTCGAGGATTTGTGCGACTGTGTTGGCATCATCGTACAAGGCCGACTGCGCAGAGTGACCAGACTGGTCGACCTGGCGTCGATCGAGGCGCGCGGCTGGCGTGTGGTGCTGCGCGGAACCGCGGAGCCGATTCGGGCACGCCTGGCTGGCCTCTCGTATGAGAGCGACGAACGGGGGGGGCTTATTGAGGTTAGGACGTCGGAACGGGACGTGGGGAAGCTCCTCGACCGGTTGGGTAGCTTTCAAGACGGGATCGTGTCGATTTCGCCGCTGCGCCCCACCCTGGAGGACATTGTGTTGGCTGAAGTCGAGCAAGCGGGGGGCAACGCGCAATGAAGAATCTCGGCGCGATCGCCACCATCACCTTTCTCGAAGGGTTGCGAAGCCGCGTGTTTTTTGGGCTGTTCCTGCTGGCGCTGGCACTGTTGTCAGCGACATACATCGTGAGCTACCTGTTCCCGCGGGACGTGGTCAAGGTTGCCGTTGATCTTGGTCTTGGGATCGCGTCACTGATCGGGCTCGTGCTCACATTATTCTTGGGGACCCATCTGCTTGCCAAAGATTTGGAGCGACGGACGATCCACTGCGTGCTGACGAAGGCGGTATCGCGATCCGAGTACATCGTCGGCAAGTTTGCCGGGCTGAGCCTCATCATCGTCTGCGCGATGGCGATCCTTGGGACGTTCGCGGGGATGGCGGCCTGGATCGTCGATCGGCTCACGGCCGATCAGTATGGGGTGATGCACTGGCCGGCATTCTTCGTCAGCCTCGGTACCATGACCCTCATGCTTGTTCTGCTCACTGCGGTAGTGGTGTTCTTCTCCTCGTTTACGTCCAGCACCTTTGTAGCGCTCGGGCTCACCCTCGTTGTCTATCTCGTCGGACAATCGGTCGAGGAAGTCAAAAATTACCTTGCCGCGGGCGCGGATGGAATCGCGATCAGTCCGGCGTTCCGTGCGATCGTCACGGCCGCATATTATGTGTTTCCCAACCTGAACGCGTTCGACTTCAAAACGCATGCGGCCCACGGCCTGCCTCTGGCTGTCTCGACAGTGGTTTTGACGATCTTCTATGGAGTGGTCTACACGACCACCCTGATCGCTGCCGCCGCGTGGATCTTCCGTCGGCGCGAGTTTCCCTGACGTGGCCCGGTCGGCAGCTCTCCCCATAGTGCTCGCTCTCCTCGTAGTCAGCCATGTGTTGGTGTTGGCGGAGTTGGAGGTAGTTCGGGGTGGGGGCGTTCGGCAACTAGACCCACCGCTGCAATTACCCGCGCCTGTTCTCAGACTGGCTTCGCTGGAGTACCACAACCTTGTGGCGGATCTGCTGTTTTCGCGGACCCTAAGCTTTTATGGAGGGAAACGGCATCGAGGCGAGACCATCGACGAAGCCACGTATCGTACGATCTATCAGCGTCTGAGTGCGGCCTCCGACCTCGATCCGTACTTTGTCGATCCCTACTACTTCGGCGAAGCGGTGTTGGCTTGGGAGGCGCATTTGCCTCGCGAAGCCAACGCCCTGCTCGATCGCGGCCGGATCTCTCGCCCCGACGACTGGGTGATGCCTTTCTTCATGGGTTTCAACGCGTTTTATTTCCTACAGGACAACGCGCTGGCCAGCAAGTACCTCATGGAGGCTGCCCGGCGCCCCGGGAGTGCGCCGCTCATTGGCCTCCTCGCAACACGCGTAGCCTCAAAGAGCGGGAGCGCCGAGGTCGCGGTGGCCTTCCTTGACGAATTTGCGGCGCGGACGTCGGACCGTGCGACCCGCGATAAAATTCAACGGCGCGCCCACGCCCTTCAAGGCATCGTGATTCTGGAGCAAGCCATGAGACGCTATCGGCAAGCATTCGGAGTAGGGCCATCGGACCTGGGTGCGCTCGTAGAACGCGGCGTGTTGTCCGCCCTGCCGGTCGACCCTTACGGGGGGGAATATTACATCACGCCGGAAGGGAATATCTGGACGACGAGCGATCTCCGACCGGTTACCGACAAGTAGGCATTGCTGCGGCGGCACTCCTGTTGCCGTTTGACACCCTCTGGCCTCGTTGTTACAATCCGCCGCGATGCGAGTTCCCCTCCTGGATTTAAAACTCCAGTATCAGAAGATTAAACCCGACGTCCTGCATGTGATTCATCAGGTGTGCGAGGAGCAAGCGTTTATCCTCGGGCCCCATGTCGAGGCGTTTGAACAGGCGGTCGCCAAGTATCTCGGAACGGAATACGCCATCGGGGTCACGTCGGGAACGGACGCGTTATTGCTGGCCATGATGGGCGCGGGTGTGAAACCCGGGGACGAGGTGATTACCACGCCCTACACGTTTTTTGCCACGGCGGGGTCGATTTCCCGGCTGGGCGCGGTGCCGGTCTTCGTGGACATCGATCCCGCGACGTACTGCCTGGATGTCGCGAAGCTCGGAGATACGCTGACGCCGAAGGCAAAGGCCGTCATCCCGGTCCATCTCTATGGTCGGCCGATGGACCTGCGGTCGGTGTTGGATTTGGCCGACGCCGAAGACCTCGTGGTGATTGAAGACGCCGCGCAGGCGATCGGGGCCTCGGTCAACGGCCGGTATGTGGGAACCCTCGGCGCCTACGGCGCATTCAGTTTCTTCCCGTCAAAAAATCTCGGAGGGTTCGGTGACGGCGGTTTGGTCACGACCAACGATCCCGAGCGTGCCGCCGCCATCCGCCGGTTGCGCGTTCACGGCAGCGAGCGGCGTTACGAGCACATCGAGATCGGCATGAACGGCCGTTTGGATGCCTTGCAAGCCGCGGTGTTGCGCGTCAAACTGGGACACTTAGACGAATGGACCGAGGCGCGCCGCCGCAACGCGCAGCGGTACGTGGCGCTGTTTACCGAGGCGCGGCTCGCCGAACTCCTGGCCGTGCCCGCGGTGACGGACGGGCACGTGTTTAATCAGTTTGTGATCCGGTCAAAGCGCCGTGATGAGTTGAAGACCTTTCTCGCGTCGCGGGAAATCGGGACCGAGGTCTACTACCCCATTCCGTTACACCTCCAACCGTGTTACCGCCACCTCGGGTATGCGCCGGGTGATTTCCCGGAATCCGAGCGGGCCGCCCGCGAAACCCTCGCGCTGCCGATCTTCCCCGAACTGACCGAGACCCAGCAAGCGTTCGTGGTCGACTCGATCGCGCAGTTCTACCAGTCCTGAACACACGAGGGGCGCTCGATCGAGCGCCCCTCAGACGTTCCGACGATCGTCGGTTGTTCTAGAAACTCAGTCCCATCCGAAAACTGTAGGACGGCACCTTGGCGAAGTCGGCTTCCAGTGCGAAGCTGAGCAGCAGCAGGCTCAACTTGGTTCCTACGAAGAAGTGTGAGGCCGAGATGGACTCGTCGCTCAGCGCGACCGCGGCGGTGTTCTCCTTGCTCTTGATCCAGACTTCGCCGATTCCGGCATAGGGAGTCAACGGCCCAAGACCTTTGCTGACCGACAGGTCGGCGCCGTAGGTGGACACGTCCAGGGTGTCCACGCCGGTCAAGGTCGTATACGTTCCGCGCAGCGCGAGGGCCGGTGTTGCGAGCGTGCCTTTGAGGATCGCCCACTTCAATTCGCCCCCGTACATACCCACGTTGCTGGATGGAAGTTTGGTGTAGACGAATCCCACGTCGATCCCGAACGGGAGCCCCTTCTGGAGGTGGAGTTTCGGAAACGCGAGGTAGCTCGGGATGTCAGGGCTGACCGCGGTCCAGAATGCCTGGTCATGGTCGATCTTGACGGTCGTAATTTCGACGCCGATATCGAAGCCGAGCAGTCCGAGCGGCTCAGCCGGCGCCAGCGGCCGATAGGCCAGCGCGAGTCCGATTTCTTCGCTCAAATCATGAAATTGGGGCTGGCCGTATCCTCCGGGGATCGTGATATCGTACTTTGCGGCCTGAACCGGCGGCGCGATGCTCGCCGCGAGCGCGACGAGCGCCATTGCCGCGAGCGCGGGGAAAAGTCGTGGCAGGCGCGGGTGATCGATGGCGGTTTTCATGGTCGGTGGTCCTCCCTGTGTGAGTTGCCGACGGCGACGTCGGACGTCAGACCCGTTGTCGATCCCTTGACAAGCAAAATCCCGATTCCTATAATGGCGTGTTTATTCTTCTGGGAATCAACCTTCCGGTTACGGACTCGTCGTCAGCCGAACGGGCTATTGATAACAAAGGACTGTGTGTTTGTAAAATGTGTTTCCCGAGTCGAGACGGCGCTGGCGTAGCTCAGTTGGTAGAGCAGCTGACTTGTAATCAGCAGGTCGGGGGTTCGATTCCCTTCGCCAGCTCGCGAGATCGAGTGAAAAACGAAGGACCAGAGGTCAAAATATTCTGGCAGCCTCGGCGCGGGAGATCAGCGCCTGCGTTGCCTTCCGCAAGCGAGGAGGGGAGGTACCCAAGTGGACAAAGGGAACAGACTGTAAATCTGTCGGCTCCGGCCTTCGGAGGTTCGAACCCTCCCCTCCCCATACCTTGTATCTATGATGCGATGATCGCGGTCCGTGCGGGAATAGCTCAGTTGGTAGAGCGCCAGCCTTCCAAGCTGGGGGTCGCGGGTTCAAATCCCGTTTCCCGCTCCAACTCGCGCGAGCGGTTCACGTCGTCCACGGTGGTTCAGTCGTTTGGGCGGTTCACAGGCGGTGCCCTTGTAGCTCAGTCGGCAGAGCACTTCCTTGGTAAGGAAGAGGTCACCGGTTCGATCCCGGTCAAGGGCTCTCCCTCGCTTGCGAAGCGCCGCGCAGGCCCTATTGTCCCGGGCCGAGCAGCGAGATCTTTCGACGTTCGGTTTTAGGAGGCATTTCCATGGCGAAAGCGAAATTTGAGCGAACGAAGCCGCACCTGAACATTGGGACGATCGGGCACGTGGACCACGGCAAGACCACGCTGACCGCGGCGATCACCAAAGTGCTGGCGGACAAGAAGCTGGCGG
>JBMOMC010000044.1:0-221703 GCA_049325335.1 Nitrospirota bacterium | reverse complement strand
CCCGACTTCGCTACTGTCCGTTTCATGCGGCTCCTCCTGTGTGTGCGTTGGGGATGTCTTCGCCGACACCCACTTCACCACATCAGGAGCCGCTACTCCAATCTCAACTAAGTTTAGGACGATCTCGGCTGAGCCGCAAGACATCGGCAAGACTTGAGGCCCCTGAGCCTGTGGGTCAGATTGGTGCTGGGACCCGATAGGGGACGTTCCTAAGTAATTAAGTTTCTATCATTCGCTCCAGGGCGATCATGGCGAAGTTACTTAATTAGTTAAGAACGTCCCCTTTCGATCCTTTACTGGACTTTCAATGCCCCATCCGTTTGTCCTGAGTTTGTCGAAGGACTTCAAGAGGGTTTTTCAGCACCCTGCTAAGCAGGTGAGTTTCTTGCCGGGGGCTCGGAAGAAGCGGTTCGGGGCGTGGGGATTACAGAATCAAGCGCTCGCCAAGGTGTCGAAGTTCCCGCACGAAGTCATCCGGCGTTGGTGACGTGATCCAGCGCACCGCCGCCCAGTCGGCCGGCGTGGCGGCGCACAACACGCGGGCCAGATCTGCCGGAAACAGACCGGCCGCTTTGCTGTGCGCATCGGTCAGCGCGTGGTCGAGCGACAATCCCATGAGGCTGCAGAAGCCCCAAATGTCGGCCAAGTCCTTGGGCTCGCGCCGATCAATCACGGCCGTGACCTTGTTGGCAAGGATGTTCTCCGGGCTGTCCATCCGGCCCAAGACCGGATGTGGGCGGATGTCGCCGATTCGCGACGGGACATCATTGACCAGTTCGATTTTGAGGGTGGCGTCTGGTGTTTGGAGCGACAGGCGAGCGAACTGGGCGTCTCGTTGGATCACGTCGATGGTCCAGTCAGGGGCGTCCGCCAGTCCGTGGACAACCCGGTCGGTCCATCGGGCGAATCGCGGATCATCATTCACGAAGAGATCCACATCGTCCGAGAACCGGTGATGCAGATAGCCGCGCGACGACGCGGTCCCGCCCGTCAGATAGAACCCGGTTTCGATCGCATTGATGACCGTCAAGACCCGATCCTGCAACGGATACAGGACATCGAAGTAGAAGGTCTGATCCATTTACAGGAGCTTGTCGGGGTGATGTGCGGTCAACCACTCGACCAAGAAGTCGAAGCCGCGGCGTCGGCCGGGTGAGCGAACCCGTGCGCGCACATGGGGCCATCGCGCAACGAGTTCACGATAGCCCAGCACGCGGATGATCTCGCGGTAAGGAGCGTACTCCAGCAATCGGACCGTGGCCCAGTCCCGATCGAGTCCTCCGACGGTTGCGCGCCCCGAGAGCAGTTCCGAGAAGCGGTCTCCGTCGAGATCGTAGTCCCACACATATGTCGGTCGTGTCGGCATGGCGGATTCGGCTCGGCTGAATGAAATTGTAGCGTCTTTCCGAAGAGAAATCGAGACGATGTCCTGGTTCACGTCTTGATTCGCGCCTCCGCAAGCGTCAACTACGCGCGCGTGAGCGTCGGGGCCTCCGCGTCCAGCAAGAACGCTGTCTGACAAGGCTGTCTTCGTGAAACGGCTGATCGCCCCCCGATCAACACGCTCGTTGTTGTCCCGCTTATTTTCCGTCACACCCGGTGAACGTAAAGCATCACTGGGGTCACGTCTTGATTTTGACATCCAGAACATTCGCTGCGCGCGTCTGCCATTGCAGGTCGCACGTGAGTTGCGCGTCCACCGCCGTGACGCGCCGACTCACGCCCGACGAACTTATGCCAAACGGAACTATTGGGGACTTGACTTGTTGACTGTCGATTCCGTCTGGGACGGGCCTGCTACGGACCGACCTCCAGCCGGGCGGGCTATTTACACCAGCCGGGCGAGAATGTCTGGAGGCACCAGCGGGCGCAGGGCGGGATAGGCTTCGATGAGCCGGGCGATGTCCGCGAGATCTTTCTGCCGTTTGCTCGCGCGGCGGGTCTGGTCTTGAGCCGCCCACACTTTGCCGCGCACGAGGTCTTCCACCGTGGCAACGGGCAGCGTGACGCCTAAGACCCGGCGAGCGGTTGCGCGCGGGACAAAGTCCGCATAACGCGGGTCCTTTTGTATTTGGACGCGGAGATCAGAGCCCGGTCGCGAGATGTTGAGCGAATGGGGGAAATGTTCGATCCGAAACTCGCGCGCCAGCAATGCTTCGACCTCGTCGATCTGTTCCGCGGCGATGACCACATCGAGATCAAGACTGACCAGCGGCTCCACGTACGCGTTGACGCCTTGTCCGCCGATCACACAGAAACGCACGCGATGCTCCTTGAGGAGCGTGATCAGGTGATCGAGGAGGTTCGCGTCGTCCACCGTGACGGTTTTCCAAAATGTGAAGGCCTGCATGTCGGCTCGTTGCGGGAATCGGGCGGATCCCAATCGAAGGCGGGTATTCGCCGACCCACGCCGCATTATACCAGGCACGGACCATGAAGTGAAAGCCTCGGTCGGTATCAGGCGCGTCAGATCCGTTGGGGACGTTGTGTTACACAACATCACCGGGGTCACGTCTGGACTTTGACATCCGGAACGCTCGCCGCGCGCGTCTGCCATCGCAGGTCGCATGTGAGTTGCGCGTCCACCGCCGTGACGCGCCGACTCACGCCCGAGGAACTTCTGCCCAAGAGAGAAGGGGCAGTCAGCGTAGGCGAATGGCTTGCGTTCGAAGAGGAGAAATTCGGAAAACAGGTAGGGGCAGGCGGGAGTATTGACTTATTGTCTGGTTCGTCCGTCTACGGAGGTTCCTGAGCCGACCACCAAATAGTTCGTAGGTTCTCATGCAGCATAGCGAACATGTTTCTCCCGAAACAAATTTCTCCGCCTACGCTGCTCGCTTGTTTGTGTTTCAGAAGCCGGCAGGCCGCAAGTTGACCATTGACAATCGTCTCTTGTCATTTTAATCACTTGCCGTGATTCGGCGTTTCCGGCATAAGGGGCTGAAACGGCTTTTTGAGAGCGGAGAAGCAAAGGGCCTGTACGCTGATCACGTCGAGAAGATCGAAAACATTCTCGCCGTCCTCAACCGTGCCCGAAAGCCGGACGACATGAATCTTCCGGGGTTTTCGGCTTCATCCTCTCAAGGGCGACCTGCGAGGATTGTGGAGCGTGACGGTCCGGGCGAATTGGCACGTGATCTTCCGATTTGAGGGGGGCCACGTGTGCGACGTTGATTTGATCGACTACCATTAGGAAGGAGAGACCACGACCATGAAGAACCCGCCGCATCCCGGAAGAATTGTCCGGCAGGAGTGCATCGAGCCGCTAGGCTTGACGATTAAGTACGCAGCGGAGCGTCTTGGCATCACGCGCCAGACGCTGAACAACCTTGTGAACGGCAAGGCGGGGATTTCTCCGGAAATGTCCATCCGGCTTTCCAAGGCGTTTGGCAGCAGCCCCGAAGTCTGGCTGGGTTTGCAGATGGAGTACGATCTTGCGGAGGCTAAGAAGAGCGCCAACCGTATTAAGGTTCGTCGGATCACCGCGGGTGACACCTCGGCCTGAAGATCTGAGCCGGATAGTAGACCCGGGGGCAGATTTATTTCTCGATTTCTCGGCTCGTTCCCGGCAGGCGTTCGATTCGTAACCCCGTGAATCTGTCGAAGTCGCGATCTTCCGTCAGCAGCACGCGTACGCCGGACTCGCGGCACAACGCGATGATCGAATTAATGGGGACGGAGTAGGACGGGCGGACGCACCCATGAAGATTGAGCCGGAGAGGGGGCGAGTGGGCGAACCGGGGAAAAGGTCTAGGTGTTATCGCCGGTTCCCCCCTTCACCCCACCGTTTTTCCCTTACTGGATCTTCCCCGCGTAGATCTTCATGATGGCATCGAGGAACTTCAGCGCGTCGGCGTTGGCGCGTTGGAAGGAGTTGCGGCCGATGATGGAGCCGAAGCCGCCGCCGTCGCGGATGGCGCGCGCTTCGTTGAACACGCGCTCGTCGTCTTCCTTGGCGCCGCCCGAGAAGATGACGATGCGCCGGCCGTTGAACGCGGACTGCACCACGTGGCGCACGCGATCGGCCAGGGTTTTGATCGGGATGGCTTTGGCGTCATAGACCTTCTTGGCCGCGGCCTGTTCGATATGTTCGGTGGGGAGCTTGACCTTGATGATGTGCGCGCCGAGCTGCGCGGCGATTTGGGCCGCGTACGCGACCACGTCGATCGCAGTTTCGCCTTCCTTGGTCAGCGACGATCCTCGCGGGTATGACCACACCACCACGGCCAAGCCCGCGGCCTTGGCTTCTTCCGCGATGGCCCGCAACTGCTCGTACATGGTCTGGCAACGCGACGAGCCGGGGTAAATCGTATACCCGACCGCGGCGCAACCCAACCGTAATGCATCGCGCACCGAGGCGGTTTGCGAGGGGAGCGGATCTTTCTCGTCGTGGAGTGAGTCGTGGTTATTGAGTTTGAGGATCAACGGCACGTCGCCCGCGAAATCCGCGGCTCCGGCTTCCAGAAAGCCCAACGGCGCGGCGTATGCGTTGCAGCCCGCGTCGATCGCCAATCGGAAGTGGTACTGCGGCTCGTATCCGCCCGCGTTGGGCGCGAAACTGCGCGCCGGGCCGTGTTCGAATCCCTGGTCCACCGGCAGGATGACGAGTTTGCCGGTGCCGGCCAAGGTGCCGTGATTGAGCAGGCGGGCGAGGTTGGTTTTCACGCCCGCGTTGTCCGCGGTGTACCCGCTGAGAATCGTCCGAACGCGTTCCTGCATGGTCGTGTCCTTGGTGAGTGTGCATGGCCCCCCGGTGCTGTCCGAGGGGGGCTTCGTCCTTAGTCGTATACCAGGGTCAGCAATTGCTGGGACTGGGGCGCCGGCTGCGTGAAACTGTAGCTGCACAGATAGTTCACGTCGGCCAGATCGCGTTCGTCGATCGGGAACGCCGCGCACTGGTTGGGCCGCGCGCTGTTATAGATCAGGCAGCGCGGATTCTCGTCGGTGCCTCCCAGGAAGGGGCACTGAAAGACCAGCTTGCAACAGCGCCCGCATCCCACGCACTCGCCTTGCCGGAGCGCGGCCTGTTCTTGGATGTAATCGGCGGCCGTCAGGCACAACACGAATCGCCGGATCTTGTTCGCCAGTCTGCTCAGAGGCGTGGCCGACGCGCTCGGCATCAGTCGGCGTAATTGCGCCATACGCATAGACACTCCTTGTAGGTCGGGTCAAACGCGCTGTTTGTACCATACCGCCCTCGGCGCCCGCAACGAGCCCCGCGGGTCACCGGGTCAATTCGCCGCCGCGGTCGACAAATCAGCGGCCACCGCGCTCAACGTCCGGGCGTGTTCGGACAGGCGTGCGGTCACGTCGCGCAGGCGGTGTTCCGTTCCGGCGAGGCGCTCGTCCAGCAGCCGCCGTTCGTGTTGCCATTTGGACTGGGTTTCCTCCCACCCGCGCTCACGGTCATCGAGCGTTCGCCGCGTATCAGTCAGCGCCGAGCGGGTCTCCACCAGTTCGCGACGGACCGCTTCCGCGTCCGCGCGCAGGGCCGCGAGCTCCTCGTCGCGCGCCGCGAGCGCGCTGACCAGCGTATCGCGTTCGGCTTGCCGCGAGGCGAGGGTGTCTTGGACCCGGGAGAACGCGCGCATGATTTCGCCCACCGCGTGATCGGGGATCTCGCTGCGCGGGGTAATCGGGCGGCCGTCGGCAAGGGCCAAGGCGCTGCCGTGCAGCCAGTCAAAGTGCGTGCAGAGGTCTTTCAGCCAATCGAATGGAGAGGGTGCGTTCATGGAAATGGTCCTTTCGCGGTGCGATGGTGGATGCCTGGTTACCGCAGATACGCGTCGGTGACGTACCGACGCATCATGCGGTGACTGTTGAAATACGATGCGTTTTTGCCGATCGCGTGTTTCATCACCGCGATCCAACCCGGTCGGTTCCGCAGATACAGCGGGAGAATGACCTGGTCCAGTTTCTCGTATAAGTCCTGCGCGTCCCGTTGGTCGTCCCCTTCGGTCGGCGCGGATTCGCGGGGCGGGGGCCCGATGGCCCACCCCGTGATGCCTTCGACGTGGCCTTCGATCCACCAGCCGTCGAGCACGCTGAAATTGGGGACGCCGTTATGGGTGGCCTTCATCCCGCTGGTGCCGGAGGCTTCCAGCGGCCGGCGGGGCGTATTGAGCCAGAGATCGCAGCCGGAGACGATGGTCAGCGCCATGTCCATGGTGTAGTCGGGGAGAAACACGACGGGGATGTCTTGGCGCAATGCGTCCATGGCTTGGAACAGCCGTTCGATGATGCGCTGGCCCGGCAGGTCTTGGGGGTGCGCCTTGCCCGCCAACACCAATTGGAGTCGGCCGCCGCCGATGTCCGCGAGCCGCTTCAGGTCGGTGAAGACCAGATCGGCGCGTTTGTATTGCGTCATGCGGCGGGCAAATCCGATGGTCAGCACCTCCGGACGCATCTCCACTCCGGCGGCGCGTTTGACCAAGGCGATCAGCCGGGTTTTGGCCGTCTGGTGCGCCTGCCAGAGCGCGTCGTCCGGGATGTTGTCCACGCGGACCAACAACTCGGGGTCATTGGCCCAGCCGGGCAGATACGCGTCGTAGACCGCGGCCATGTCCGGGCCGGTCCAGGTGAAGCTGTGCACCCCGTTGGTGATGGCGGAGATCTCGTACCCGGGAAACAACGCGCGGGAGACTTCCCCGTGTTTCTTGGCCACTCCGTTGACGAACCGGCTCAAATTCAGCGCGAGCCGGGTCATGTTCAATTCCTCGTCGCCCGCGAACCGTTTGATCACCGGGAGGGGAATGGGCGCGCCCAACACGCGTTCAACCAGGTCGTACGCAAACCGGTCGTGCCCCGCGCCCACCGGCGTGTGGGTGGTGAACACGCACAGGTCCTTGATGCGTTCCACGTCCCAGATCAGGTCTTCGTGCCACACGCTTTCGATCGGGCGGCGGAACCGCTCCAGCAACTCGAGCGTGAGCAAGGCGGAATGGCCTTCGTTGAGGTGATACTTGCGGACCGTGACCCCGAGGGCCTGAAGCATCTTGCCCCCGCCCATGCCCAATATGGCTTCCTGGCGCAACCGGTACGCCGCGTCGCCCCCGTACAGCGTTGAGGTCAACGCGCGATGCTCCGCCGCGTTCTCCGGCAGGTCCGTGTCCAAAAACAGCACGGGCACGCGGCCGCCGGTCGGACTTTGTACCCAATACAGCCACGCGGCCACCGCCACCGGGCGACGATCGATGGTCACGCGCACGCGGGGCGGCAACACGGTCATCACCCGGCTCGGGTCCCACGACAGGGGGTGGGCGCTCTGGCGGCCCTGCGCGTCCACTTCTTGCCGAAAATACCCTTGGCGGCTGACCAGGGTGAGGGCGACCACCGGGAGTTTGAGATCCGCGCAGCTCTTAATCGTATCGCCGGCGAGCACGCCCAGGCCGCCGCTGTACGTCGGGACATCGGTGCGCAGGCCGATCTCCATCGAAAAGTACGCGATCTTGGGTTCGTTGGTCAGGGCGTCGAGGGGCGACACGGGGTCCCACTATACGGCGAATCGCGGCGCGAGTGCAAGCCGCGTCCGCTGAGCCCGGGGCGGCGTGAATTGGACTTGAAAATGACGCGAGCTTAGGCTACAACTAGCCGCATGCCTGGATCAGACGACAACGGCCGCCTGGCGAAAAACGAAATCTGGGCGATCGGCGGCGGCAAGGGCGGAACCGGCAAGACGTTCCTCGCCTCGAGCCTGGCCATCGGGCTGACCCGGCTCGGCAAACGCGTCATCGCCATTGATGCCGATTTGGGATGCGCCAACCTGCATACCGCGTTGGGCGCCGAGTCGCCCAACGCCACGTTGTCGGACTTCGTCAAAGGCCGCGTGAGACGGCTCGGCGACGTGTTGGTGGACACGTCGTTGCCCGCGCTGCAACTGATCAGCGGGGCGCACGATTTCCTGGAAATCGCCAATCCCCGCCACACCGAAAAGATGCGGTTCATCCGCCAGGTGCAGGACCTGGAGGTGGATTACATTATCTTGGATCTGGGCGCGGGCACCTCGTTTAATTGTTTGGACTTCTTTCTCGCGGCGGACCGCGGCATCCTCACCGTCATTCCTGAGCCCACCTCGATCGAAAACGTGTACCGGTTCATCAAGAGCGCGTTTTACCGCCGATTTAAACGCGCGGTGCGCAACCCGGAGATCAAAGCCTTGGTGACCGCGGCGATGGATCAGAAGAACGAGCGGGGCATCCGCACTCCGCACGACTTGATCGCCGGCGTGGAGGCGATCGACCCCGAGGTGGGCGGACGGTTGCGCAAAACCATGTCGCAGTTCTCGCCCAAATTGGTCGTCAACCAAGTCCGTTCGCAGGACGACGCCGCGCTCGGGTTGTCCATGCGCAGCTCCTGTTCGAAATATTTCGGCATCCGCGTCGAGTACCTCGGGTACGTGGAGTACGACGACAGCGTGTGGCGCGCCATGAAACGCAAGCGCCCGCCGGCCATGGAGTTTCCGGAGGCGCCTTCGCAGCGAGGGGTCGAGCGGGTCCTGACCAATCTCCTCAAGGGGGAACAGATCGCGTTGGATCTCTGCGTTCGGGGATGAAGCCGCTTCGCGAGCAGAACTTCTACGAGGTCCTGGAAGTCTCGCCGGACGCCTCGCCGGAGCAACTGGCCCGCGCGTACGCCCTGGCGAAACGGCATTTTAGCGGCGCGTCATTGGGCAGTTATTCGTTGTTCGATTCTGCGGAACGCACCGAGGTGCTCGCGCGCATCGAAGAGGCGTGGCGCACCTTATCCAACCGTGAACAGCGCGCGCGTTACGATCAAGACGTGTTGGGCCGGGCGCCCGCGCCGGCCGCGCCCGCTTCCACTGGCCCCACGACGGCTTCCGCGCCGACCGTTCCGCCTTCCGCGCTGCCGTTGTCCCTGACCGGCGTCACGGGCGCTGCGCTCCGCGCGCGGCGTGAATCCATCGGCCTGCCGCTCCAAGAGATCGCCCGCAACACGCGCATCAGCATCGCCTACCTGCAATTCATCGAAGAGGACCATGTCAAAGGTTTGCCGCACGACGCCTATCTGCGCGGCTACCTTGCCCAATACGCGCGCGCCGTGGGGCTGGACCCGCATACCGTAGCCGACGGCTACATCCGCCACGCCAAACTGCTGCGGGGACAACAGAGCTGACGCCCGGTGTCGGCGCCGGGCGACCGGTCTCGTATCGGACACGGGTTCCTCCCATACCGGGCCCCATGCACGGCTGGAGGCCCTGCGGCGGTCCCCCGCGCTTGCCGCATTTGCCTCGGGTGTGATACGGTGAGCTGTTTTTTCTAACGGAAAACCGTGGCCTGGTTCCAGAAAAAGGGAAAAGACAAGGATCAAACGCCGGGGGACGATGGGGCTGCGGAGAAGCGCGGCAAATCCTCCATGGAAGGGCTGTGGGTCAAGTGCAACCACTGCCGTGAGATCATTTACCGCAAGGAGCTCGACCGCAACCTCAAGGTCTGTCCGAAGTGCGATTATCACTTCCCGATTACGGTGGACGAGCGGATCGGGTTGCTGTTGGACGAGGGGAGTTTTAAGGAGTGGGACGCCGACCTCGCGCCCGCTGATCCGCTGGGCTTTCGGGACACGCAACGGTATCGGGACCGCCTCAAGACCGCACAGGAGCAGACCGGCCGCCGCGACGCGATGGTCAGCGGGACCGGGGCGGTCGAAGGCCGCGCGATCGCGCTGTGCGTGTTTCATTTCGGATTTATGGGCGGCAGCATGGGATCCGTGGTCGGCGAGCGAATCGTGCGCGCGGCGGAGCGGGCCGAGGCCAACCGCTCGCCCCTGGTGGTGGTCACGGCCTCCGGCGGCGCCCGGATGCAAGAGGGCATCCTGTCCTTGATGCAAATGGCCAAGACATCCGCGGCCGTGGGTCGGCTGCAGCGGGCCGGGCTGCCGTACGTGTCGATCCTCACCGACCCCACCTACGGCGGGGTGTCCGCCAGCGTGGCCGCGTTGGGCGACGTGATCCTGGCCGAGCCCAAGGCGTTGATCGGGTTTGCCGGACCCCGCGTGATTGAACAAACGATCAAACAGCAGTTGCCCCCGGGGTTCCAGCGCGCGGAGTTTCTTCTCGAACACGGCATGATCGACGCGATCGTGGAGCGCAAGAAGATGAAGGCGACGCTCGCCGCGCTCCTCGCCTGCCTCTAGACGCCGGTCGATGAACGGCCACCTGAGGCGTTGCCGGCTCCGTATCCGATCCTCGCGTACGAGACAGTACGCTCCGGTTCGGTGCTCGCCGGCGCCTTGCGACCCACCTTCAAGAAATGGGATGCTGGAAGTCCCCGAAGGGGGCATCTGGCCCCTCCTCAACCGGCTCACGGGGACAAAGAAACCAAACCAATGAAATACCAAGAGACAGTTGAGTTCTTATATCGGCTGCAGTGGCACGGGATTCGGATGGATTTGAGTCCGGTGCACCGGCTGCTGGATGCGGTGGGGCGGCCGTACGAACGGTATCCGGTGCTGCACGTGGGCGGGACCAACGGCAAGGGATCGACCGCGGCGATGCTCGCGTCGATCCTGCGGGAGGCCGGGTACACGGTCGGCCTCTACACGTCGCCCCATTTGGTGGATTTTACCGAGCGCATCCGGATCAACGGGCAGCCGATTTCGCCTGACGCGGTGGTCTCGTTGGCCGAGGAACTGCGGGCGCGGATACCGGTCGACGTGGACCCTACGTTTTTTGAGTTCACGACCGCGATGGCGTTTCTCGCGTTCGCGCGGGCCCGTGTAGACGTGGCCGTGATCGAAGTCGGGATGGGCGGGAGGCTGGACGCGACCAACGTGGTACGTCCGCTCGTGTCGGCCATCACCAACGTGGATCTGGACCACCAACAATATCTGGGAGATTCGGTGGCCGCGATCGCGGGCGAGAAAGCCGGCATCATCAAGCCCGGCGTGCCCGTGATCACGGCCGCGTCGGGCGTTGCGCTCAGCGTGCTGGCGGCCCGCGCGGGGGTGCAAGGGGCGCCGTTGACCGTGGTCGGCCGCGACGTGCGGGTGGAAGGGGACGCGCCCGCGTCGTTTTCATACCACGGCGTCGTGGACCGGATCGAAGGACTCAGTTGTCCATTGTTGGGGCGGCACCAACTCACGAACGCGGCCACGGCGCTGGCCACGGTCGAACTCGCGCGCGCGCGCGGGTTGTCCGTCCCGATCACGGCGATCACACGCGGGATGGCGCATGTGCGGTGGGACGGGCGCCTCGAACTAATCAAGTCGCGGCCGCGCATTCTGCTGGACGGCGCGCACAACGCGGCCGGGGCGGCCGCGTTGGCGGACTTTCTCGCAACCGAGCGCGCGGCGGGACGGATCGGACGGTTGGTCGTCGTGTTTGGCATTCTGGCCGACAAGGATTTGCCGACGATTGTCGGGCGCGTCGGCGCCCTGGCCGACGAGGTCGTATTGACCAAGCCGTCCTATCAACGCGCGGCGCCGATCGATAGGCTGCGCGACGCCGCGTCGTCCCTGACAGCGACGATCCGCGTGGCGCCGACCGTGGCGGACGCGCTCGAGGACGTCGAGTCTCGTTTGACGCCCGAGGATTGGTGCGTGGTCACCGGATCGCTGTATACCGTGGGCGAAGTCAAAGCGATTTATCAAGGCCACGGACCGCTCTCGGTCCTGCGCGGCTAGTGGGGCGTCCTCGCTCGATTCGTCGAGCGCTCCTGGCCGGTGCGTTCTTCCTGTTGAGCGGTACGGGCGGATCTCCCGCCGCGGCGCAACCGCCGGATCTCGGCGATCTGGACCAGCTCCGTCGGTCGTTTCAGACCGGGGACACGCCGGTTGATCTCTCCGCGGACCACATGAGTTACTCGCGGGAGCAGGATCTGGTGACCGCGGAAGGCAATGTCCGGCTCAACCAGGGCGGGATGTCGCTCACGGCCGACCGCGCGCTCTTGTATCGGCGGACGGGCCGTGTGATCGCGGAAGGGCGTCTCAGCGCGCGCGAAGGGGAGGACACGCTCAGCGCCGACTCGTTCGAGGTGGATCTGGTGGCCCGAAGCGGCGTGTTGACCAACGGCCGCGTGTTTCTGGCGCGGGACCACTACTACATTACGGGCTCGCGGATCGAACGCGCGGCGGACGAGAGTTATCGCTTCGAGCGCGCCACCATCACGTCGTGCGACCCGTCGGACGGCCGGATGCCGTGGAAGATCCGCGCGCGCAGGCTCCGCGTTGAACCGGAACGCTATTTGACGGCTCGGGGCGTGGTGTTCAGCGTGCTCGACGTGCCGGTTCTGTATCTCCCGTACCTGCTCTGGCCGGTCAAGACCGAGCGGCAAACCGGACTGCTCACGCCCCACGTGGGGTACAGCACGCGGGAAGGCCTCAAGATTCGCCAGCCCGTGTTCATCACGTTGGGGCCCAGCCATGATGTTACGGTGACGGTGGATGAGCGCACGCGGCGCGGCGTGGGCGGGACGATCGAATACCGGTACAAGCTCAGCCGGCGATCATCGGGCGAGGTGGAAGTGGACGTGTTTCGCGACCGCGAGGAGAATCGGTTGCGGCGTCGGGTGAGCACGTCGCAGGCGATTCGATTCAACGATCGGCTGGAACTGCGGATATCCGGCCAGTACTTGAGCGACGAAGCGATTCTTCGCGACCTGCACACGCAGACCGCGGACCGCACCAAGCAGTTCGTCGAGTCCAATCTGTTTCTCACGTATCACGACGCGCGCCAATCCGCGACCCTGTTGACGCGGTATACGCGAGACCTGGCCAACCCCGACGACGACCAAACCCAGCTGTTGCCCCGGATCGACTATCGGCTGCCGAGCCTGCCGGTGGCGCGCTCACCGCTCGCCGTGGCGGCGCAGGCCTCGTACACGAATTTTTGGCGCCGTACCGGGACGTCCACGCAGCGAATGGACGCGTTCCCGCTGTTGGTGTGGCGGCAGAATATTCCGCCCGGCGTGGTGGTCACACCGCGCCTGGGCATTCGCGAAACCGTGTACCGGCGCGACGACGCGGCTGGCGGCGACGTGCGGAGGCATTTGGGGGTTGCGGGGCTCGGCGTGTCCGGTGCGTGGGATCGCGCGTTCTCCTCGCTTCATCACGTCGTCGAACCGGCGCTGCTCTATACATACGTCGGCGACCCTCGCGAAGCCGCGTACCCGCAATTCGACGAGGTCGATGAGATCGCGGAGCAAAATCTGGTCACGGCCACGCTCACCAACCGCGTCGGCGCGTCGGCGGGCGCGGGGAGCGCGGGTGATGAGGCGTGGGAGCCGCTCTGGACCAGGGTCACCCAATCGTTCCGGGTGACGCGCCGTCCGGACGGCGAGGCGTGGTCGCCGCTGCGGGTCGAGGCGGCCGTTCGCACCCCACGCGCGCTGCAGGTCGAGATCGACGGATTGTACGACCACGCGGCGGGCGCCTTGGTGTCGTTCGACACCGACGCGCGCGTGCTCGCCGGGACGTACGGCGACCTGACGGTAGGGAGGCGGACAACGGGCCGAGACGGGGCCTTGCCCCAGCGTGGGGATATGCTGGACCCGCTGGCGCTGGGGGCGGTGCGGACCGAACCGCGCGTCGAGACCGAGTACTACACGATCCTGGCGCACCTGGCGCTGCCGGGGGGATTCGTGTTGGCCAACAAGACCTACTACAACCGACAGACCCGTGCCTACACGGAGATCGATTACGGCCTGCTGTACCGGGCGCAGTGTTGGAGCGTGAGTCTGACGTATCAGGATTTGCCCGATCGCAACGAGATCGGGGTGATGGTGACGTTGGTCGGCGCGACCGGCATGGATCGTCTGACCGTGCCGGGCTTGTTCGACCGTCCCGCGCAGTAACCGATCGTCTCGCGGTCAGGTCTCTCCGATCAACGTGAGGACCCCCGCGTAGTTGTGCAGGCAAGAGTGGTCTCCCGCCGGGCCGATTTCCGCGTAACTGAAAAATCCGATGAGGGGCAAATCGCCGAACTCGTTGCGGATGATGTCCCGATCCACATTCGGACGGCCGTAGAGCGAGGTGCCGCGGCCGCAACAATTGACGTACAGCCCGAACCCCGGGGGCCGTCCCGCGCAGACCGTGGAGAGATCCGCCACCATCGCCGCGGTCTCGCGCCGGGCGTGGTCGGGGTCGCGGATCGTAAAACACACGGCTTGGCCCTCGCGTACGGGCGACCCCGCCAGCAACGATCCCTCATGCGGGTCCACGCCGTGGATGTTGCGGACGTAATACTCCCCGGGGGACAGGCTGGTGTGGGTCGGGTCGCAGGGAAAGCCGAGAAACACCAGGCCGGCCGCGGCGCGCAGGTCCGGGATGGACCACTCGCGCAGCAGCCGGGTGAAGACCTCGAACGCGGGGCGGCCGCCGAATTCAAAGATCACATTGCCCTCCGCGCGGGTCACCAGGAGCGACTCGCCCACCGGGTGGCAGGCCATGGTTTGGCCGATCGCCCGGCTCACGCCACCGGAGAACAGCGCGCCGCAGACCGCGTCCGACGTGACTTCGCCGCCGCACCACTGGTAGGTGTGCATGTGCGTGCCGTTTTCCGACGCGCCGCCACCTACCGCGGCGACCCCGGGCCAGGCGCGGACGAGGCTGTCGAGAAACGGGCCGGCTTGAAACGACAGCGTGTCGGGGAACAACATCAAGACGTCGCGCGGCGATCGCGCGGCGCCGAGCATGGCGGCCATGCGTTTGGCCGCGCCCGCGCCTTGATGGCGGAGGGATCGCACCAGAAAGGGGGTCGCGACGATGGTGTCCGAAGCTAACGCCAACACCGCGATCGCGGGATCGTCCTCGACTTCTCCCTCGGAGGTGATGATGCCCATGGCGCTGCACCCCACCACGTGGCGCGTGCGGGTGATCTCGGCGATTCGCTCCAGCATCCGGGCATACAGCGTGGCGTGGGGAATGGTGGCGAACACGAGCGTGAAGGTGGCCTGCGCGATCCCGGCCCGACTCATGGCCTGACGCGCTGCGGAGCCGGCCGCATGCAGGGTGGATTTTTCGATTGACGCGCCAACGCCGACCTTGATCATCGTGTTCCGGCGGACCGTGACGGGACACCTCCATCGTACCAGGTCGGGTTCCGCGGCCGCAACGCGCCGTCGGGATTCGGCGGCCGGTTATCGGCGGAGCCTGGAGTGGGCTCTACAGGCGCCGGGATTCGACTTGACGACCGAGTCGCTTCTATGGTCTCCTCGCGGGAGTGCCTCGGCCCGCGTGAGCGAGCTCACGCCCCGGTCGGTCGAATATTCTGGGATGCCCGGGGGCTCCGGCGACCGGCGGCTTCGCGTGTCGCGACGTGATAGAAGGAGATCGAATGAAACGCGTGGTGAAATCGATGGCGGCCGCGGTGGGGTATCACTCGGGCGCACTCAATCTGGTGCAACAATGGCATCGACGGACCAATCCGGATCGAGCCCTCACCGTGGTCGGGTACCATCGGGTGACGAAGGATATTCACGCCGACGAAGATTCGGCCCCGTTGGGGATGTTCGTCACCGAGGAGACGTTCGCCCGGCAAATCGAGTTCTTGAGCGCACGGTATCGGATCCTCGGGCTCCCGGAGTTGCAGGCGCTTTGCGACGCGCAACGGCCATTGCCTCCGCGCGCGTGCCTGATCACGTTTGACGACGGGTGGCGCGATAACTACACGCTCGCGTTCCCCATTCTTCGGGCTAGGAGCATCCCGGCCGTGGTCTTGGTGGCCACGGACTACGTCGGCACGGAGAAACCCTTCTGGTACTCGCGGCTCATTCGACTCCTGCGCCGAGGGCGTCGGAGCCGCGTGACGGCCGACCTGCTTCGGGACATGAGCCTTCCCGACGCCGTGCGATCCGAGCTCCTGACGCTCGGGAGGATCGAGGGGGATCTCTCGGCTCGAGCGATCGAGCCCCTGATCGGGCTGATGTCATCGCTTCAGATGGGGACGATTGATCGGCTGGTGGCGTTCTTGGCGCAACACCTTGGAGAGGATCAGGGGGCGCGGTCCGACGAACGGTTGATGCTCAATTGGGAGGAGCTCGGCGAGATGGCTTGCGGTGGGATCACGGTTGGTTCCAAGACGTGCGCACTGCCCATGTTGACGACCCTCACAGCGGAGCAGGCTCGGTTTGAACTCGAAGAGTCAAAACGGGTGATCGAAGGCCGGTTGGGCGTGCCGGTCCTGTCGTTTGTATTCCCCCACGGCGCGTATACCGACGCCCTGCTGACTCTGGCGTGGGATGTCGGGTATCGCGTGGTCTTCCTGTCCAGTCCGAGAACCCCGCCGGCCGGCAAAGGCCGCGTGTTCCGGTGTTTGTGCGTGCACGAAGGCGTTTCGACCGGCCCGGACGGGCGATTCTCCCCGGGCCTGTTCGCCTTGGGTCTTAGCCGGGTTGACGAACTCCTTGCGCGACGCTGATCACCACGCATCCGGGGTACGGGACGGGCTGCCGGTGGTCGTGACGGACGGTTTCGGTTGGACGCGGCGAGCGGCGGTTGGTGTATGGATCGGCGTGGTTCTTGCGGCGTCGGTCGCGCCGACGGTGTGGGCGGCCCCGCTGTCGCTCACGTCCTCATTGTCGGTGTCGGAACAATACGACAGTAATGTGTCGCTTTCGCCGACCGATCCAGTTGAAGGAGTGCGGACCACGGTGGCGCCGCGAGTGAACCTGCTCTTCCAGGAGCCGGCGATCCAAGGCGCCGTGCGGTATCAGGTCACGGGGGAGTGGTATCGGGAGCAAAACACCGGGTCACGGTGGTCGCACCTCGCTGAACTCGACGCGTCGCTGGGCGCGCTCAAACGCGTTGTCAGGGGGATGGACTTCCGGCTGACCGGCTCGTTTAGCCGAGCACGCGAACTGCCGACCGCGTCGTTGGGCGGGCAACCGAGGCCGGGCGGTGCGGTGCTGCTACCCAGCACGGAGACGACCGAACGCCGTGGGGGGATGACGGCCGCCTATGCGTGGACGCCCCGCGTGGCGAACACGCTGGCGTACACGTTTGCCTCAACGCGGTATGACGCGGCCGAGCTGTCTGATTCCGTGGTCCACGACGCGACCCTCGCGTTGCGGGTGCGAGTATCGCCCGTGACCACGCTCACCCTGAATCCTGGGTGGAACGCGACGCGGGTCGATCCCCCCCAGACCGCGTTGTCACCTCCAGCGGATGGGGATCGGAGGACGACGACACGCCTGACCATCGGCATGGAGACCGCCGCCGGGCCCGTCATGACGTGGTCCGGCGAAGCGGGCGGGATGGTTATTGGGGGGGATCGCACGCAACTGGTCCTGGCCCTGAGACTTCAACGCATGTGGCGGGACGGTCATGTCTTGGTCACGGGCGGACAACAAACCAGCGCCGGGGGAGGCGTGACGCGCAGTGTGTCGGTGACCCGGAACCTCAACGCCACCGCGGCGCGGTCGGTGACGGCCAACACGGAGGTGTCGCTGCGGGCTGGCGTTTCAGGAAACGTGTCGGTGTCCGGCGAACCGTCCGATCCCACGACTCGGGTCGTGACATATCAGGCGGGCGCGGGGGTGAGCCATACGTTCTTCCGGTCGCTGACGGCGGGCATCGACTACTCCTACAGTGATCAGCGCTCGCGAGGGGGCGGGCTGGACGGGCGTCGACACCTCGTCATGGTCACGGTGTCCGCGCAGGCCCCGCCGTGGCGCATCCGGTCCTGACGCGCGCGTGGTGCGGCCAGGACCTCGTCGCGCGGTTACGCGGCGTCTCCGTCGCGCGGGCGATGTTTCAGCCAGGAGGGGTGGGTGATGCCGTGGCTCTTGATTTTGTAGTTCAGCACCCGAGGACTGACGCCCAGGATCAAGGCCGCGTCTTTTTGGACCCAATTGCTGCGGGCAAGCGCGTCGAGAATCGCGTGTTTTTCCACGTCATCGAGGCGTTGTGATCGGGCGGATGTTCCGGCGATACTGCCGAGCGCATGCGCCGCCGGGATCGGGACCTTCTCGGTGACCGAGCGCTCGTCCACCGCACGGCGCTCCGGTGAGCCTAACCCCAGATCGCGCACGCGCAGGGTGTCGCCTTCGGCCATGAGCACGGCCCGTTCGATGGTGTTCTCCAATTCGCGGATGTTGCCCGGCCACGGATACCGCTCCAACTCCTGATACGCGGCCGGTTCGATCGCGGCCGCGGGTTTGCCCAGTTCGCACGCGTACCGTTCCAGGAAATGCCGGGCCAACAGGGGGATATCCTCCGCCCGGTCGCGCAGCGGGGGAACCGTTAGCGTGACGACATTGAGCCGGTAGAACAGGTCTTCCCGAAACCGGCGCGCCCGCGCCTCGGTTTCCAGATGTTTGTTGGTGGCGGCGATGATGCGCACGTCCACGGTGATGGTTTTTTCGCCGCCCACGCGTTCAAACGCCTGCTCCTGCATCACCCGCAACAATTTGGCTTGCGTGGGCAGACTCATATCCCCGATTTCATCCAGGAACAGGGTCCCGCCGTTAGCGAGTTCAAAACGGCCGATGCGTTGTCGTTCCGCGCCCGTGAACGCCCCGCGTTCGTGCCCGAAGAGCTCGCTTTCCAGGAGCGGTTCCGGCAACGCGGCGCAATTGACCTTGACCAAACTCCGGCCGTTGCGCGGGCCGGCCGCGTGGATGGCGTTCGCGATCAGTTCCTTCCCCGTGCCGGTTTCGCCTTCAATCAGCACGGTCGAATTGCCGCGGGCGACCTTCTCGATGATGGCGAGGAGGTGTTTGAGCGCCGCGCTCGTGCCTACCAGTTGATGGTCGGATCCGACCCGACCGCGAAGATCATCGAGTTCCTGGCGCACCGCTTGGTGTTCGAAGAGTTTGGAAACTTTGAGTTCGAGTTCTTCCAACTGAAACGGTTTTTGGATGTAGTCGTCGCAGCACAGCCGCATGGCCTCGACCGCGTTGTCCACGGTTCCATGAGCGGTCATCACAATCACGGTGGTCAACGGGTTGATGGCTTTCGCGGTCTTGAGGACGTCCAACCCGTTTTTCCCGGGGAGCGACATGTCCGTGATCACTACGCCGAAGAACTCTTCTCCGATGAGCCGGATGGCGGTTTCAGCGTCCGGCGCTTCGGTCACGCGGTGCCCGGAACGCTGAAAGGCCTCGGCAATGCCGTGGCGCAACGAATCGTGGTCTTCGACGATCAACAGTTTTCTCACGCCGCGTGCACTCCGTGCGCCGGGGTGCTGATGACCGGGAGGTGGACCGCAAACCGCGTGCCCTGGTCCGGTTCGCTGGTCAACTCAATCGACCCGCGAAGATGCTCCACGATTTTTTTTGCGTTGGCGAGGCCGAGGCCGGATCCCTTGCCCTTGGTGGTAAAAAACGGCATGAACACTTTGGGCAGGCGATCGCGCGGGATGCCCTCGCCGTTGTCCGCGATCGCGGCGATCAAGTCGTCCTGCCCTGTGGCGTGGTTGCGGTGCACCGAGGTCTCGATCGTAATCGTGCCGTAGCGTTGCCGAACCGCGTCGATCGCGTTGTTGATCAAGTTGAAAAAGACGATTTCGAGTTGTTGGGGATCGACCCACGTCTTGGGTAACTCGCGGCCGAATTGCCGGACCACCTGAAACGGGTACGTGTGCTCCAGCGAAATGGTCTGGCTCAACACCTTTTCCAAGACGTCGTTGATATGGACGTACTGGGGTTCCAAGCGGATCGGTTTGGCGAACGCCAGGCAGTCGGTCACGCTTTGGTTCAGGCGGTTGACGTCCCCCATGATGGATCGCAGTTTCTGGTCCGCGTCGGGGTCGGCCGCGAGCGTTTTTCGCAACAAGCCCACCGCCACTTTGATCCCGGCGAGCGGGTTACGCATTTCGTGAGCCAGACCCGCGGCCATCTGGCCGAGCGCGATCAGCCGTTCCTTCAGCTCGGCTTGCTCGTCCCGGCGTTCGACCTGGGTCAGGTCCTTGAAGATGACCACCAGCCCCCCGTCGTGGCCCGTCGCGGCGTGGAGCGGCGTGGAGGTGACGCCCAGCGTGTGACGCCGCGTTCCGCCGCCGATGCTGACCTCGGTGCGGTCCAGCACCGTGCCGACCTGCAACGCGTCGGTGAGGAACTCGACGAGCTTCGGGTGTCCGTTCAACGCGTGATCAAACGTCCGCCCCTCCGCGGCCGCCGGATCGACATGGAGGATTTCTCCGGCCGCCGGGTTCATGACGATGATCCGTTTTTGGCGGTCGACGGCGACGATGCCGGATCGTAGTTGGGCGAAAATCCCGTCGAGAATCGGTGCTCGGTCCATGTGCGGCGCTCGACCCAGGAGTGTAGCAGCCGTGCGGAGTTCGGCAAGACTGCGCGACGGGTCAGCGGGCGCTGCGCGTTGCGGCCGCGATGTCGGCGAGCGTGTGTTTGGCGTCACCCGCCCACGGGGCGGAGGCATTCAAGCGCAGGCTTTCGGTCAACTCCCGCTTGGCGGACGGGTGATCACTGCTGTGGAAATACGCCATGCCGAGGTGGTACCGAACGGTGGCGTTGTTCGGGAGCTTCTCCGCGCTTTCGCGAAGCAGGGTGACGGCCTTCAGGTAGGCGCCCTTCTTATAATAGATCCACCCCAAGGTGTCGGCCACGCCGGGGTGGTCGGGCAACTGCTCCATCGCGGTTTGCGCGAGGCCCAGGGCCACGTCGATATTGTTGCCGCGTTCGGCGTACAACCAGGCAAGATTGTTGGCGGCCGGGGCAAATCGGGGATCCAACTTCATCGCGGCTTCGTATTCGGCGATCGCGTCCTCTTCGCGTTGTTGGGACTCGTAGGCCATCCCGAGGAGGAGACGGGGCGCCGGATTGTTCGGCGCCGCTTGCACCATGGCGCGGTATTGCGCCACCACCTTGTCCGGTTCGCGGGTGCGGGCGTAGAGCCCGCCGAGCGCTTCGTACGCGGGGAGAAACCCGGTTTCCTCCTCGATGGCGCGGCGGAACTCGGCTTCGGCTTTGGCGGTGTCGTTCATTGAGAGGTAGATGGCGCCGAGCAGGTGGCGCAGCGGCGCTTTGCGCCGAGCCTTGTCCAGTTGGCCCGTGACTAGGTGCGCGGCGCCGGCGCGGTCTTTGCGTTGGAGGAGCACGCCCGCCAACTGTTCGATGACATCGAACGCGCCGGGCGCCCGGTCGAGCGCGTGACGGAACTGCGCTTCAGCCTCCGTGGGTTTGCCCAACGTGCGGGCAGCGACCCCTCTCCGATGGTAGCCGATGTAACTATTCGGGGCGGCGACGATCAACGCGTCATAGTGCTGGATGGCCTCGCGGGTCTTCCCGGCGGCGAGCAGGGCGTCGCCGGCCAATCGGAGCGCCATGGGATGCTTCGGCGCCGCGGCAAGCACCGTCTGCGCTTCTTCAAGCGCCAACTCCGGGGCCTTGGAACGCAGGTGGAGATCACCCAAGGCCAGCCGCGCGTCCCAGGCGGTGGGTCGGGACTTGATCGCCGCGGCCAACTCGCCCTTGGCCTGTTGGATGTCGCCTCGAATCGCGTACAGGCTTCCCAACGTCTGATGGGCTTCGGCGTGATCGGGGTCTGCCTTCAGGGTCTCTTGCAGCGTCGCGACCGCGCCGTCCATATCGCGGTCGAGGATCTGCAGGCGCGATTTGAGCACGAGCACGTCGGGATCGGCCCCCAGGTCGGTCTGGAGGGCCACAAGGAGCGGGCGCGCCTCGTCGGCACGTCGGCGTTCCAGCAACATGGCGGCGAGGCGTTTGCGGGCGAGGATTTCGCGTGGGTGATCGGTCGCCACGGTCCGGTATTGCTCCAGCGCGCCGTCGACGTGTCCCGTCGTCGTGAGGTATTCCGCGTAGGCCATACGCGCTCCGGGTTGGGCCGGGAACGCGGCGACGGCGCGCTGAAACGCGGCGTCGGCTTTCGCCGCGTCGCCGGCGGCCGCGTAAAATTGCGCCAGCAGCAGGTGCAACGCGAGGCTGTCGGGCTTCTTGGTAATCGCCGCCCGGTACTGGGCCTCCGCCTCCGCGGGTTGTTGTTGCGCGCCATACACGGCGGCCAGCGCGACGAGCGGCTCCGGGTCGTGGGGCGCGAGTCGCGCGGCTTCTTTCAGCGCGGCTTCGGCCGCCGGGTAGTTCTGCGTACGCGCGTGGACGGCGGCTTCGGCGAGCCACGGTCTGACGTTCTCGGGATGCGCGGCTTTGGCCTGGGCCACGGCTTTTCGAGCCGCCTCAACGTGGCCCGATCCTATTTCGGCATGGGCCAATAAGATGAGTGCGTCCACGTGTTCCGGTTCCTTGCCCAAAATGATGTGGGCGGCGGCCTTGGCCTTGTCGAACTGCCGTCCCAATAAGAGGAGTTCTCCGAGTTTGAGTTGGGCCTCGAGGATCGTGGGGTCAAGCGCGACGGCTTTGCTGAGCGCCGCGAACGCGTGTTGGGCGGAAGCCGCCTGATGTTGATTGAGGTACGCGACGCCCAAACGAAAGTGCGTGCGGGCGTCATTCGGATCGCTTTTGAGCGCGTTGCGAAACTCAATTGCCGCTTCGGGATACTGTTGTTTGGCCATGTACTGTTCGGCCTTGGCGAGGTAGTCGGTTTTTTGCGCGGCGGGGTTTTTTCCACACCCGAGCGTGAGCGTCGTCGCCATGAGGACGGTGGACAGTGTCAACGCGGGGAGCATGGGAATCATGGGGCGATGGATGGCTCGCGAACGACGCGTACCTTAGCCCATGCTCGGGGAAAGGTCAAGGCGCGCTCCCGCGGAGCGTGCCTGGGGGAAGCGCCGTGTGGTGGCAACTTGCCATAACGAAAAATCGAGGCGTATAATCCGATCGCCGCGCGGGATACATCGCCCAGGCGGCGGAGGTGGGCGGGGGACGCTGATGAAAGACGGGGGGACTATGAAACAAGTACGCACTACGGCATTGGCGGTGATTTTCGTCGCGATCGGAGTGGTGATCGGGTTCACGTTGGCGTCCGACTTAGGCTGGCTCCCGTTGGGAGAGGCGCAACACGACGCCAAGCCCGCGGCGCGCCCGGCGTTGGTCGCCGGACTGCCGAATTTCGTGGAGGTGTCCAAAGCGGTCAAACCCGCCGTGGTTAATATTTCGACCACGCGTCTGGTCAAGAGCGACGAGGGCCACGGCCGGGGCCAGGGGGGCAATCCGTTTTTCGAGGACCCGTTTTTCCGCCGATTTTTCGGAGACGAGTTCTACCGGCAGTTCGACGTGCCCCGCTCGCGCAAGGAGCAAAGCCTGGGGTCGGGCGTGATCGTGGACGGCGGGTACATCGTCACCAACAACCACGTGATTTCGAAAGCCGATGAAATCAAAGTGGTCATGTCCGATAAACGGGAGTTCAAGGGCACGTTGGTGGGCACCGATCCCAAGACCGATCTGGCGGTCATCAAAGTTCCCGCGTCGGACCTGCCGGTCATTCCGTGGGGGGATTCCACGGCGCTGGAGGTCGGCGAATATGTGTTGGCGGTCGGCAACCCGTTCGGGCTGAACCAAACGATCACGATGGGGATCGTCAGCGCGGTCGGGCGCGCCAACGTGGGGATTGCGGATTACGAGGACTTTATCCAGACCGACGCGGCGATCAATCCCGGCAATTCCGGCGGCGCGCTGGTGAACGTGAGGGGTGAATTGGTCGGGATCAACACCGCGATTTTCACGCGAAGCGGCGGATACATGGGCATCGGTTTTGCGGTGCCGAGTCAAATGGTCAAGTCCGTCATCGACAGCCTGGTGAGGACGGGGAAGGTGGTCCGCGGGTGGCTGGGAGTCACGATTCAAGAGGTCAGCCCCGAGTTGGCGAAACAGTTCGGGTTGAAAGAAGCGCGCGGCGCGCTGGTGAGCGATATTTTGGACGGCAGTCCCGCGGATAAGGCCGGGATCAAACGGGGAGACGTGGTGGTTGAAATCGATCGCAAGCCGGTGGAAAACGCGTCTCAGCTTCGCAACCTGGTCGCGGCGCTGTCGGTCGGCGCAAAGGCCACCGTCACGGTGATTCGCGATAAGAAGGAGAAGACGGTTGACGTGGTGATCGGTGAGCAGCCGAAAGATCTGGCGGGCAAGAGCGGCGAGCCCTCCGAGGAGGACGGCGGTGAGGGTGTGTTGGCGGGGATCGGCGTGCATGACCTCAGCCCGGAACTCGCCAAGCGGTTTGGCTTATCCGAGGACGAAGAAGGGGTGGTGGTGACGCGGGTTGAGCCCGGCAGCGTGGCGGAAGAGGCCGGCGTGCAACGGGGAGATCTCATCCTGGAAGTGAATCGGCAAGTGGTTCGTCATGCCCGGGAGTTTGCCGCCATGGCGCGAGAGATCGGGAAGGACGAATCCATCTTGCTGCTCGTGAACCGGCAGGGCCAAGCGTTGTTTCTCACGCTCACGCCGTAACCCGGGGTCGAGCCACTCATGAGCAACACGGTTCCTCGGGCGCCGTCCTTCCGGGACGCGGGCGGTCTCGGGGTGAACGTGGTGGCGATTATCCCCGCGGCGGGAAGCGGGGTCCGCCTCGGCGGCGCCGCTCCCAAGCAATACGTCGCGCTGGCCGGGATGCCGATGTTGGCGCGAACCTTGGCGGCGTTCGAATCGTCGGCGGTGATCCGCGCCGTCGTGGTGGTCGCGCCCCCCGGCGATGAAACGCGGTGCCGAGCCGTCGCCATCGACCCGTACGGATGGAAAAAAATTCTGGCCGTCGTGCCGGGCGGCGCGGCGCGGCAGGAGTCGGTGGCGCGCGGGCTTGACGCGGTGGGCGCGGATGCTTCGATCGTGGTGGTCCACGACGCCGCGCGGCCGTTGGTGTCGGATGATCTGATTCGCCGGGTGGTGGACGCCGCGCGGGCATCCGGCGCCGCGGTGGCGGCTATCCCAATTGTGGATACTTTGAAGCGCAGGATCGGCGACCTGACCGCGACGGTGGACCGCGAGGGACTATGGGCGGCGCAAACGCCGCAGGCCTTTCGCGCCGAGCTGTTGCGCGAAGCGGTGGCGCGCGCGCGGGCCGACGGGTTCACCGGAACCGACGACGCCGCGTTGGTTGAACGGCTGGGTCGGCCCGTGACCTTGGTGGCGGGCGAACCTGAGAACTTCAAGATCACGCGCTCCGAGGATCTGACGCGAGCGGAGGAGATCGTGGCGATGCGTACGGCCCGCGCCGCGCGTCAGGCGGAGCGACGCCGGCCGGTGCGGCGGTCATCGTGATGCGAATCGGGATCGGGTATGACGTCCACGCCCTGGTGCCGGGTCGACCGTTGGTGTTGGGCGGGGTGACGATTCCGTTTGACCGGGGGCTCGACGGCCATTCCGACGCGGACGCCCTAGTGCACGCGGTGGCGGATGCCGTCCTCGGCGCGTCGGCATTGGGCGATATCGGGCAACATTTCCCGAATTCGGATCCAGCGTACCGCAATATTGCGAGCATCAGGTTATTGGAGATGGTGGTGGACCGGATCGGGGAGCACGGTTTGTCGATCGGAAACGTGGATGCCGTGGTCATCGCGGAAGCGCCCAAGCTGGCGCCGTACATTCCGCGAATGCGCGCAGTCTTGGCAACAGCGCTGCGCGTTCCGGAGTCCGCGGTCAGCGTGAAAGCCACCACGCACGAACGGCTGGGCAGCGTGGGCCGGGGCGAAGGCATCGCGGCGCAGGCCGTGTGTCTCCTGCGGGTCGTGGGCGTCGCGCCGTGATCTGGCCGACCCTCAAACGCGATTTTGCCGCGGTGTTTGAACGGGACCCCGCGGCCACCAGCGCGCTCGAAGTGCTGCTCACATATTCCGGGTTTCACGCCATCGTGCTGCACCGCCTGTCACACGCGCTCCGTTGCGCCGGGGTGCCGATGATCCCGAGGTTGTTGTCTCAGATCGGCCGGTTCCTGACCGGTGTGGAGATTCATCCGGCCGCGCGGATCGGCCCCGGATTTTTTATCGACCACGGCACGGGCGTGGTGGTCGGCGAAACCGCGGAGATCGGCGAGAGCGTGATCTTGTTTCAAGGCGTGACGTTGGGCGGGACCGGCAAAGAACGGGGCAAACGCCACCCCACGCTTGGAAATCACGTCGTGGTGGGGGCGGGCGCCAAGGTGTTGGGTCCGATCACCATCGGCGATCATGTCAAAATTGGGGCGAATTCCGTGGTGTTGCGATCCGTGCCGGCCCACTCCACGGTGGTTGGCATTCCCGGTAAGGTGATCAGAGGCGAGGCCGATGCCCCGGAAAAATCGCTCAACCACACGCAACTTCCTGATCCGATCGCGGAGCGGTTGGAAGCGCTGGAGCAAGAAATCTTGGAGATCAAGAAACGGTTTGAGTGATATAACTGTTTGATTTTTCAATATAAAAATAAAATGCTTGCACGGGCCTCCGCTGTTTGCTAGAATTGCAACCTCCCGAACAATCGTAATGTGGAATTAGCACCATGGACGCTCGGATCAGGGAGATTCGAACGAATGTGGTGCTATGTGGCGTCAACAGGAGAGCAGAATGGCAGTGCCGACGATCAAAGAAGAGATTATTGAAGTCGAGGAAGGTCGTGCGAACGGGGCTCAGAGCGATGAGATCGGGCGGACCGAGGCCGAAGGAGATGACCTCTCCCGAGATCTGGCCCGCGTGTCCGTCGAGATCACGGAGCCCGAGGCGGAACCCCGTGAGCCGGAGCGAGAAACCGAAGCGGCGCAGGAAGCCACCGAGGATTTGATTTGGGTCTACTTCCGCACGATGGGCAAGAAGGAACTCTTAACCAAAGAGGCGGAGACCAAGCTCTTTCAGCGCCTGGAATCCGGGCTGCGGATGTTAGCCGACGTGATTCGCGCGGTGCGTCCCAAGGATCGCACCGGACTGGATCGACTCCAACGGTTTTTTTCGGACGAGGATCAGGCGCGCCTCACCAACGTGACGAATCGCCTGTCCGCGGCCGTGCCGGATGAGCAACGGCCGTTGGTGGCGTTGATTCGCACGCTGGTGGAGTTGGCCGCGGCTACGGAGGGTCACGATTCAACCGGCCGCGAGCGGTGGGAGCGTCGCTTCCGCACCGACGGTCTTGATCTCAAGACGGTCGTGCGTTGGAACGCGCAACTCGCCGCGGGCGAGTCGATCATCACCGAGGCGACCCGGGAATTGGTCGAGGCGAACCTTAAGTTGGTGATTAGCATCGCGAAGCGGTACATGGGGCGAGGGCTTGCGTTGCTGGATTTGATCCAGGAAGGCAACATGGGGCTCATGCGCGCGATCACGCGGTTTGAGTACACCAAGGGATTTAAGTTCAGCACCTACGCCACGTGGTGGATCCGCCAAGGCATTACACGGGCGTTGGCCGATCAGTCACGCACGATCCGCATCCCGGTGCACTTGACCGAGGCGTTTCATAAGATTCTCACGGCGCATCAGACACTCAAGCAAGAGTTGTCACGGGTCCCGAATTCAAAGGAAATTGCCCGGCGCACGGGGATTCCGGCGAAGAAGGTCGATGAGATTCTTCGCGTGGTGCAGGAGCCGCTGGGGCTGCAAGATCCGGTCGGCGGGGAGGAGCTGCAGCTTCAGGATTTGATCCGAGACGAGGTTTCGCCGTCGCCGTATGACCGTTTGCTGACTAGCGAGGTCTCGCAACGCGTGGCGGACATTTTGGACACGTTGACGCCGAAAGAATCTCTGGTGATCAAAATGCGGTTCGGCATCGGTGGGGCCAAGGAGTCCACGCTCGAAGAGATCGGGTCGATCATGGGCATCACCCGGGAACGGGTGCGCCAGATCGAAAGCCAGGCGCTCCGGAAGCTCCGGTATCCGGATCGTCTGAAAAAACTTCAGACCCTACGGGGATAAGGTTCTTTGGGGGGAAAAAGGGGCGCACTTCGGTGCGCCCCTTTTTTTATGCCTCAACCGGGTTGGGCGGGCGCCGACCTTCCAGCACCGCGATCACATTGTCGACCACCATGGACCCCATCCGTTCACGGGTCGCGGTGGTCGCGGATCCCAGGTGCGGCAAGAGCAGCGTGTTCTCACACGCGGAGAGGTCGGAGTGAATTTCAGGCTCGCGTTCGTAGACATCGAGTCCGGCGCCGGCGATTCGCCCCGTCCTGAGGGCCTCGACGAGCGCGGCCTCGTCCACGACCGGGCCGCGTGACGTGTTGATCAGATAGGCAGAGGGTTTCATGGCGGCCAATTGCGCCGCGCCAATTAGATGCCGCGTGACGTCGGTCAAGGGCACGTGCAGCGAGACGATGTCGGCCGCGGCCAGTAAGTCGTTCAACGCGACGGCGTTCCAGTTCGGATCCACATCCGGCATGGGGCGACGCGCGGCGTAGATGACGCGCATGCCGAACGCGCGGGCTCGTGACGCGACCGCGCGGCCGATCCGGCCCATTCCCACGATGCCCAACACGGCGTCCGCCAGGTCCATGCCCAGAAGTTGGGTGGGTGACCACCCGTTCCAACGCCCCGCGCGAACCAGGCGGTCGCCTTCGACGAGTCGCCGCGTGACGCCGAGGATCAAGGCCCACGTCAGATCCGCGGTCGCGTTGGTCAGCACGCCCGGCGTGTTCGTGACCGTGATGCCGCGGGCGCGCGCGGCGGCCACATCGATATTGTTGTACCCGACCGCGTAGTTGGCCACAACCCGTAGGTTCGGCGCGGCATCCAAGAGCTCTGCGTCGACGCGGTCGGTCAACATGGTGATGACGCCGCGCTGCCCGTTGATCATGCGAAGCAGTTCGTCGCGCGTCAGCGCGCGGTCGTGCGGATTGCACGTGAGGTCCACGCGCGATTGTAGGAGCGCCATGGCGCGCGGCGGAAGCGCTCTCGTCAACAGCAGCGGTTGGCGGTTGGTCACGGACGAGATGAGTCAGACGTATTGGCCGCGCGTGACCAGCCACGACACGACCTTCAGTCCCAGATACGCCAGGAGGTACGCGACGAATCCGGCGATGGCGAAAAACGCGGCGCGGCGCCCGTGCCACCCCCAGGCCCGGTGGCCATAGAGCAGCACGGCGTAGATGATCCATGCGACCAGGGACCACAGTTCTTTAGAGCTCCAGGCCCAGAACGCGCCGTGGGCCATTCGAGAATAGACCGCGCCGCTCAACATCCCGAGCGTGAGCAGCGGGAATCCAAGGACCATGGTGCGGTGCAACATGCTGTCCAATTCGCCTACCGCGCCCAGGCGAAAGAACAACGTGGTAAACCGTTTCTCTTTCAAGTGTTTTTCCTGAACGAGATACATCACGCCCAGCGTGGCGGCGAGCGCGAACGCGCCGTGTCCGAGAAACACGAGCACCACGTGAAGGTTGAGCCAGAGGTTCCAGTGTTCCCGCACGACCTCGCGGCCGCCGGGGTGAAAAATCGACGCGGCCGCGGCGGAAAAGAAAATCACCGGGACCACGAACGCGCCGAGGCTGCTGATGCCGTACCCCCATTCCGTGAGGATGAACAGCAACGCCAAGGCCCAGGCCAACAGGGCAAACCCTTCTCGTAGGCCGATCGGCGGCATTCCGCCTTTGAGGACCCAATCCAGGACGAAGATGAGGGTGTTGAACGTAAAGGCCGCGATCACCAACGCGCGTGCCCACTTGAGGGCGCGTCCGTGGTGGTTCAAGTCGAAGAGATACAGAAACGCGCTGACAAAATACAGGACCAGGGTACTGGCGTGAAAGGTCGCGGTTGCGGCCACCGGCATGGGCGGGATGATGCCAGAAGGCGAAAAAGATTGTCAAACCACACGCGGGAGATGCGTCATGAACCCCGGATATTTTTTTGTTGCGGAAGGACACGAGTTTTTCATATGATGAGCCGATTTTGCCGGGCGGGCAACGTCGAGAATACCTACATTCGTCTCGCAGCCTCGGCGCGGGCAAGCGCCGTCTGCGGTGCGTTTCGCAAGCAAGGAAGGGAGGATCGCCGTCATGAGTCGTACCAATTTTTTGTTTACATCCGAGTCGGTCACCGAAGGGCACCCGGATAAAATTTCCGACCAGGTGTCCGACGCGATTTTGGACGCCATTATCGCCGAGGACCCGACGTGTCGCGTTGCGTGCGAGACCTTGGTGACCACCGGGCTCGCGTTCGTGGCCGGCGAGATTACCACCGACGTGTACGTGGAAATCCCCGACATCGTGCGGGAAACGATCAAGGAGATCGGGTATACCCGGGCGAAATACGGATTCGACTACGAAACGTGTTCGGTGATCACCTCGATTCACTCGCAGTCTCCCGATATCGCGATGGGCGTGGACACGGGCGGCGCCGGGGATCAGGGGTTGATGTTCGGGTACGCGACGAACGAAACGCCGGAGTTCATGCCGATGCCTATCATGCTCGCGCACAAACTCACCCGCCGTCTGAGCGAGGCGCGGCGGAAAGACATTCTCCCGTACTTGCGTCCGGACGGGAAATCGCAAGTCACGGTGGAGTACAAGGACGGCAAACCATTCCGCGTGGAAACCGTGGTGGTCTCCACGCAGCACAGTCCCGATATCACGCTCAAGGAAATCCGCGAAGACATTATCGAGAAGGTGATCAAACCGGTCATTCCAAAAGCCATGTTGGATGAAGAGCGCATCACGTATCACGTGAACCCGACCGGACGATTCGTGGTGGGCGGACCGCAAGGCGACACGGGCGTGACGGGTCGCAAGATCATCGTGGACACCTACGGCGGCGTGGGCAGCCACGGCGGCGGCGCGTTTTCCGGCAAGGATCCCAGCAAGGTGGACCGCTCCGCGTCGTACATGGCGCGGTACATCGCGAAGAACCTGGTGGCCGCGGGGGTGGCGGATCGGTGCGAGGTCCAGCTCGCGTACGCGATCGGCGTGGCTGATCCGGTTTCCGTCCTGGTCGATACGTTCAACACCGGCAAGATCCCGCAGCAGAAGATCACCAAGTTGGTACGCGATCATTTTCCCATGACACCGCGCGGCATCATCGAACACTTGAAATTGCGGCGTCCGATTTATAAGAAGACCGCGGCCTACGGCCATTTTGGACGCACCGAGCCCGAATTTACTTGGGAGCGGACGGATCTGGCCGACAAGATCAAGAAGGACGCGGGCCTGTAAGGTCAGGCCATGGCTCATAGCTCACAGTGAAGGAGTGGTGATGGATTACGACATCAAGGACATGGGGTTGGCCGACAAAGGCCGGTTGCGCATCGAATGGGCCGAACAGAACATGCCGGTGTTGCGGTTGATCCGCAAACGATTCAAGAAGCAGCGGCCGTTGGCGGGCGTGCGCGTGGCCGCGTGCCTGCACGTGACGACCGAAACCGCGATGCTCATGGAAACGCTCAAGGCCGGAGGCGCGGACATTGCGCTCTGCGCGTCCAACCCGTTATCGACCCAGGACGATGTGGCGGCCTCGTTGGTCGCGCACGCCGGGATTCCGGTGTTCGCGATCAAGGGCGAGGATAACAAGACCTATTACAAACACCTGCAATCCGCGCTGGCGCACCGCCCCAACGTGAGCATGGACGACGGCGCGGACTTGGTGTCGCAGTTGCACGGAGATTGGAGCCATCTCTCCAAGGACGTGATCGGCGGCACGGAAGAAACCACCACCGGCGTGATTCGGCTGCGCAGCATGGCCAAAGACGGCGTGCTGAAGTTTCCGGTCATCTCGGTCAACGACGCCAACACCAAACACTTCTTCGACAACCGATACGGCACGGGCCAGAGCACGATCGACGGCATTCTGCGCGCCACCAACCGCTTGCTCGCGGGCTCGGTCTTCGTGGTCGGCGGATACGGCTGGTGCGGCCGCGGTCTGGCCATGCGCGCGCACGGCCTGGGCGCCAACGTCATCGTCACCGAGGTCGATCCGCTCAAGGCGATCGAGGCGGTGATGGACGGCTACCGCGTGATGCCCATGAACGAGGCCGCCGCGATCGGCGACTTTTTCTGCACCGTGACCGGCAACATCAAGGTGATCGGCAAAGAGCACTTCAAGGTCATGAAGGACGGCGCCATCATCTCCAACTCCGGCCACTTCAACGTGGAGATCGACATCCAAGCGTTGGAGCGTTCGGCTAAACGCAAACGCATGATCCGCGACTTTGTGGAGGAATACACGATGGCGGACGGTCGCCGGATCAACCTGCTCGGCGAAGGCCGTTTGATCAACCTGGCGTCCGCGGAGGGCCATCCATCGAGCGTGATGGACATGAGCTTCGCCAACCAAGCGCTCTCCGCCGAGTACATGGTCAAGAACGCCAAAAAATTGAAGAAGGACGTCTATCCCGTGCCCGCGGAGATCGACTCCGAAATCGCGCGGTTGAAGCTCGATGGCATGGGCATTACCATCGATACGCTCAGTAAGGAACAGCAGAAGTATCTGGCGTCATGGGAGATGGGCACGTAGGCGTTGTCTGATTCGTGGCGTTCGGTCAGGAGGGGCGACCACCGGTCGCCCCTTTTTTTTCTGGTCTTTCAGGCTCAAGTCGTGTATAGTAACCGCAGTCCGTGAATATGAGGCTGGCTGTCTCCCGCCGCACGAGTCGTTGTTCCCCCGCTATCGATTGTGCCTCGGTCCTAATCATCAAAGCCCGTCTCGGTTCTCCGGCGCGTATTACGCGCCGGGCATGTCGCCGGTCTAGACGGCGGAGCAGGAACGCTCCGCGCAGAAAGGAAACGTATGTCGTTTTCGAAGTTGGGCCTTGAGCCCGAGTTGACGCGCGCCGTGGAGCGCGCGGGGTACACCACTCCCACCCCCATTCAAGAGCAGGCGATTCCACCCGGGTTGACCGGCGGCGACGTCTTGGGGTGCGCGCAGACCGGTACGGGTAAGACCGCCGCGTTCGCGTTGCCCATGCTGCAACGCTTGGGCAAAACACGGGGGGCCACGCCGCGCGCATTGGTGTTGGCGCCGACGCGCGAACTGGCGTTGCAGATTGGGGAATCCGTGCGCGCGTTGGGCGCGTTTGTGCCGTTGCGCTCCACCGTGATTTTCGGCGGCGTGGGCTACGATTCGCAGGAACAGGCGCTGCGGCGCGGGGTGGATATCGTCATCGCCACGCCTGGGCGGTTGCTGGATCACGTGCAGCGCAGGACCATCCGGTTCGACGCGTTGCAGATCCTGGTGCTGGATGAAGCCGACCGCATGTTGGATCTGGGGTTTATTAACGACATCAAACGATTGGTGGCGTTGCTGCCGAAACAGCGGCAGACCATGATGTTCTCCGCGACCATGCCGCCCGCGATCCGGGCGTTGGCGGACGCGCTGTTGGTCACCCCGACCACGGTGAGCGTGGCGCCTCCCGCCAGCACGGTGGAAGAAGTCACGCAGATCGGGCACCACGTGGATCACAGCCGGAAGAAGTCGCTGCTGGTGCATTTGCTGGGTGATGCCGCGATGCAGCGCACCATCGTGTTCACGCGCACCAAACACGGTGCGAATCACTTGGCCGAGCACCTCACAAAGGCAGGCCACGCGGCTTCCGCATTGCACAGCAACAAGAGCCAAACCGCGCGGGTGCGGGCGCTGAGTGATTTTAAGACCGGGCGGGCGCGGGTCTTGGTGGCGACCGACATCGCGTCGCGCGGGATCGACGTGCCCGAGGTCTCGCACGTGGTGAATTTCGACGTGCCCAACACGTACGAGGACTACGTGCACCGGATCGGCCGCACCGCGAGGGCGGGATCAGGCGGCTGCGCGATCTCGTTGGTATCGGAAGTGGACCGCGACCGCTGGAAGGACATGCAACGGTCCGCGCGCAAGCCGGTCGAGCACCGGGTTATCGAAGGGTTCGAGCCCTCGCAGACCCATGCGGCCGCAAGACCGGGGCGTCCGCCGCACCCACATCGCGAGGATCGCAGGCCGCAGCACAATCGTTCTCATTCACGCGGACCGCGCGTGGCGTCACGCCGCTCAGCGTAAGTTGAAAAATCCCCCCTCATCCCCCCTTTGAAAAATGGGGGGGCAAGGGGGGATTTGCTTTTGCCCGTTCTACGCCTCGTCCTGGTTGTCCTCAGGCCGGGCGTACGCCAGCGCCATCGACCTCGCGGTGCGCAGATCCACCTTACCCGTCCCTAACACCGGAAGTTTTTCGATCACGTAGAAACTACCCCGTTTTGGAATCCAGAGTTTGGGTAATTCCGTTCGGGAGAGTTGTGTCCACAGCGCGTCCGGTTGGATGTCACGACGGGTGTAGAGGACGATCAATCGTTCACCCTTCTGTTCGTCCGGCACCGCGGTCACCACGCAGGCGTGATCACCCAGGATGTTGTTGACGGCTTCTTCGACTTTGAGATGCGGGACCATCTCGCCGCCGATCTTGGAGAATCGCGAGAGGCGATCCGTGATCCGGATGAAACCGTCATCGTCGATGGCCGCGATGTCGCCGGTCACGTACCATCCGTTGTGCAGGACATCGGCGGTCTTCTTGGGCTCGCCGAGATACCCTAACATCCGATTCGCCCCCTTGACGAGCAACAGGCCTTCGGCGCCAATGGGCAGGGGTTCGCGGGTGTCGGGATCAACCACCTTGGCCGCCACGCCGGGGATCGGGTGCCCCACCGTGCCTGGTTTGAGTCCGGTCTGATGCTCGGATCGGTGATCCACGTTCGGGACGTTCACCGCGACCACCGGGCTCATTTCGGTGCATCCGTAGCCCTCCAATAACTCGATGCCGTAGGTCTCGCGGAAGGCCGCGGCGAGTGACTCGCGTAGTTTCTCCGCGCCCACCATGGCGTAGCGGATGGTGGCGAACTGTTCCTTGGTGCACTTGCGCAGGTACGCGTTGTAGAAGCTCGGGGTGCTGATGAGAATCGTGGCGCGACGGGTCGCGACGAGTTCGCCCAACGCCTTCGCGTCCAGCGGGTTGGGGTGGTAGACCGCGCCAAACCCGCAGAGCATGGGAAACCAGAGCGTGCCGGTGAATCCAAATGAATGGAAGAACGGCAACGCCCCGAGCACGCGGTCTTGTCCGGTGACCCAAAAGATCTGCGCGAGCGATTCGATGTTGGACAAGACGTTGTGGTGAGAGAGCATCACGCCCTTTGGCGTGCCGGTACTGCCGCTGGAAAAGATCACAGTGGCCAGGCGCCGGGGATCGGGTTCGGTCCGGTCCGCGAACGCGGCCACGGTCCGGGACGGCAACAGGGCCGCGGCGAGGAACCATGCGAGCTTCTGGAAAGAACCGACCTCCTTGACGAGGTCCTCGAAGAAGACCATACCCGGTCGTTCCTCCAGCTTGGCCTTGGCCAGGAAGATCCTGGACGTGATGATGGTGCGGATGCCGCATTGTTCGATCGACGAGTCCAGTGCCTCGCGTCCGACCGTAAAATTCAGGTTCACGGGCGCGCGCCCGGCCAAGGACACCGCCAGGTTGGCCAGCGCCCCCGCGATCGATGACGGGAGCAGGAGGCCGATCATGGGCTCATCGCGACGGTGCGCGGTGAGCCATCGCGCGATCAGGAGGCTGCCGACCAGGGTCTGCCCGTAGGTAAGGCGCCGGCCGCTCGAATCCGCCATGCAGAACGAGAACCACCGGCGCTTGGCCACGTGGATAAACCGCCGGTGCAGCAGGTCGTTGGTATCGCGGCGGTGCTCCACCACGTCGCTGCTCATTTCCTGAATCGCCTGTCGAACCTCGGCGGCGGTGGCGGTCGCGGGCATCGGTTGACCGAACGAGACGGTCACGGGATACGGAACGCGCAGCGGCCACTTCCAGAAGAACTTGCCGTCCTTGAAACTAAAGACGCTGCCCCAGAGCCGGTCGAGATGCACGGGGATCACCGGGACGTCGATCCCCTCCATGATCTTTTCGAATCCTCGCTTGAACGGCAACAGGTTGCCGGTGCGGCTGATCGCGCCCTCGGCGAAGATGCAGACTACGTGGCCTTCCCTCAGTTCGGCGCGCGCTCGGTCGAGCGCGTCCACCACCTCGCGGTGGTGGCGGCCAGAGACCGGAATGGCCTTCATCGCGCAAAAGAGCCAGTGCAGCGCGGGCAGCTCGTAGTACGGTTTGTACACCATGAACCTGATGAAGCGCTGCACGCAGGCGCCCACCAACAGCGCGTCCACGTGTGAGACGTGGTTACACACCAACAAGGCCGGTCCACGAAACGGCACGTGCTCCTGCCCCACGAGCCGGATGCGGTAAATCGTGTGGGTGAGCATCCAGAGCGAAAAGCGAATGAGGAAATCGGGAAGGATCCACACGATGTACGCGGTGGCTCCGAGCGTGACGAACCCGAAGAGCAGGATGATCCCTTGCGGTGAGATGCCCAGCGAGTCGCGGCACCCCCACAACGCTCCGGAGGCGAGCAGGATCCCGATGGTGTTGAGGAAGTTGTTGGTGGCGATCAGCCGGCCTTTTTCGTGGGCGCCGCTCCTCTGTTGCAGCAGCGCGTTGAGCGGGACGATGAACAGGCCGCTGGAGAAACCCAGCGCCGCGAGAAGGGCCGAGACCTGCGCGTACGAGTGGGGTGACGAGCCGAGCCAGATTGAGCAGACACCCATCCCGATCGAACCTAAGGGCACCAACCCGAGTTCCACCTTGTCGCCGGATAACCGGCCGGCGGCCATGCTGCCCAGACCGATGCCGACGGCCAAGAACGTTCCGAGCAGGCCGACATGAAGGTCGGTGAGCTGCATCGTGTCCTTCCCGAGCAACAGCAGGTCCATCTGAAACAAGGCGCCCAGGAACCAGAAGTAGCTGATCCCGACCACGGTGAGCCAGAGCGTGCGGTCTCGGTAGAGCGTTTTGAGGCCGTCGACGATCTCGCTCCACGGGTTGCGGGGGATCGGTTTGCCGCGCGTGGGCGTGTGAACCTTGGCAATGCCGAGGCTGGTCATGGTCCCGGCGATCGCGACAGCGACCAGCACCAGCCCGATCAGACTCAACTGGTCACGCCACGCCGCGAACAGGAACGTGCCGAGCGACGTGCCGAGGATGATCGCCATGAACGTGCTCATTTCCAACACGCCGTTGGCGCGCGAGAGATCGCGGTCGGGCAGCATCTCCGGCAGGATGCCGTACTTGGCCGGACTGAACAGGGTGGCTTGGATTGCCGTCACGAACAACACGCCGAGCATCCACTCGATGCGTCCGGATGCGAGCGCCCCCACGGCGAGCAGCATGACCGCAATTTCGAACACTTTCGTGGCGATCAGCACCCGGCGCTTGTTAAGCGTGTCCGCGAGGTGGCCGGCGTACCCGGAAAACAGGAGAAACGGCAGGATGAACACCGCGCCCACAAGCGAGAGATCGCCGCTGCCGCCCGTGCCCACGGCCGCGCCCACCGCAAGCATGGACACCACGATCTTGTACACGTTGTCGTTGAACGCGCCGAGAAACTGCGTCCACAGAAACGATTGGAAGCCCCAGGACGTGAGCAATGTACGGTACGTGCCGGTAGTCACGGCGAATCTCCTTGGGCTGGGGGTGGCCATGTCCCGCGGTTGGGGGACGCCATCTCTTGACGAGGGAGGATAGCAACGCTCGGAGAGTTCGTCGCGGAGGGACGCAGGTGGTAGGTGTTCCCGGCCGCGTGACTCCAGACGGCGTGATCGAAATGACCGCTCGTGATGAAGCGGAGGACCTGATGCAACGTGTCGTTCGCGACGAGCAACATGACGTGCCGGTGCGGCAAGACGATGAAGTCCTCGGCACCGTCGAGCCGCGCGCTTTCAACCGATACGCGTCCGTCATCATCGCCCGGTAACGCGTCACTGAAGCCGACGGTGTCGCCGCGTCCGCCGGCAATGATACCGACGGGGACGGACGGTATGTCCAGTGCGTCGAAAAACTCGCGGTTCGAGGCGCGAAGCTGCGCCGTGACGTCGGACCCTGCCAAGGCGCGGAACCACGCCGAGGGGAATACCACGTCGGCCAATTCCGAGCCGTGGTTGGGCGGACCGATCATGACGACCCGACCGAGGCTGGGAACTTCGTAATGACCGAGGTAGTATCGGATGATCAGGCTTCCCAGACTGAACCCCACGAAGTGTAGAGGTTGATCAGACGGGAGGGCCCGCACCACATCGTGCAGCGCGCGGGCATAATCCTCGATCATTCCGTGTCGGCTGTCGTATTCCCAGTTCTCCACCGCATATCCCTGGCGGGTCAAGGACCGTTCGATGCGTTTCATGTGCCACGTGGTGGTCATCAGTCCGTGGAGCAGGACGACCGTTTCACCGCGAGGAACCGGAGCGCCGCTCAGAGAGGCGGTACCCCGGTGGACGGCGATTCCCAACAGCAGCAGGGTGGTTGTCATGATGATAGCGAATCGTCGGTTCATCGCGCCAACATGCTCCACAAGCGGTCGGCGACTTCGCGCTCGCATGCGGCGAGACTCTTCGTGATACCGCCGTACATGCGGACCACGCAGGTTCTGATGATGCCGCCCAGCGCGAGCGACCCCAAGACGTATGGATCGCCGGGAGAAATTTCCCCGGCGTGTTGGCCCTCGCGGATGATCCGGAGGATCAGATGGCCGGGGTGCGGGCCGCGGCCCTGGAACTTCTTGAGCTCGCGATGTTCGGACAGAATCAGGAACGTGAACAAATTTTGGTGTTCGTCAAACGCCTTGAAACACTCGGACACGAACGCCCGCACGCGCTCTTGGGCCGTCTCATGCGCAAAGACCGTTGCATTCAGGTGGGCGGTGAAGGCGGCCAAATGAGTGGAAAACAAGTGCCAGGCCAGTTCGTCTTTGCTCGCGAAGTGCCGGTACAGCGCGCCTTCGGACACCTTGGCGCGTTTGGCGATGTCCTTGATCGTGGCGCCGTCGATGCCCTTTTCCACAAAAAGGACGAGTGCGGCCTTCATGATCCGGGGGAGGAAGGTGTCGGGTTTGACGTGCTCGGTCAGTAGACGCATCAATCGCCCAGGAAGAAGTGAATACTCACTCACTGTAGAGTTGCGAGCAGCCGATTGTCAAGCGGGGATATCCGCCGGTACGAATCGAGACCGGTCCGATTGATTCGAGGCATGCCGACGAGCAACGCGTTCCGGTCGCTACCGTTCCCCCTGCGTAAACTCGACAGGCACGACGATGGTGGCGGCGACCGGGAAACTGTGTCGTCGGGCCGGTTCGAAGGACCATTGGAGGGCGGCCTGGCGCGCGGCCGATTCCAGGAGGATGTTGGTGGACTCGATGACCTCGACTGCGCTCACGCGGCCTTGGGCATCGATATCGATTTTAAGGAGCACCATACCGGGTTTCGGATGGCGCATGGCGTAGTCGGGGTAGTCGGGGTGGGCGACGGGAGGCTTCAGGAGCGGGGGGATGTGCACGGGGGTTGAGAGCCTGGTGGTGAAGTGTTCGATGCGCGAGGGCGGAATGGTCACGGCGTCGGTGTCCAGCGCTGCAAGGCATCCCGTTACCATGAGGGCGGGGAGGACGATCGTCGCGGTCAGGCGGCTCACCGCGGCGGGCGATGCGTGTGGTTGAGAGCCCGTCCGCACAGCGCCTCGGCTAAAACGCGTGGCCCGCGCTCAAGTACGCTTGCGTCACGCCGTCGTCGCTGCGGCCGACCGCGACTCCGAGTCGAACGCGAATCCGCAGTCGGTATCCGATGGTCATGTCCGTGCCGAGCTCCGCTCCCACCCCGGTGCGATAGTTGGACGCATCGGCCCGGAGGTCCCAGGCGTTGCCGTGATCCACGAACACGGCGCCGTGCACGCGTTGAAAGAAGAAGGGCTTGGTCGTGAACCCGCGTTCGATGTTGCGGATCGGAAACCGGTACTCCGCGCTGCCCACGGCCACTTTCTGCCCGCGAATGGCGCGCGCGCGGTAGCCGCGCAGCAACACGGTCTCGCCGTCGCCGTCCACCGCTTCCTCGGAGAGGGCCACCCCGCCGAGTTGAAACATTCTCTGTGGGAGGATGTCGCCCGATGATCTGCCGCCCACGGCGCGGAGGGCGAGTACGTGATGGGGAAGGTGCGGCAGGCTGATGTATTCATACCACGCGCCGAGATACCGAACGGTGTTGAAGTCGCCGCCCCATGACTCGTCGTTGCGTTGGAACGCGGCGAGGAGGCGTCGCCCGCCTTCCGGGCTGATGGAGCGACCGAACTCGTGGGCGTCGGTGTATCGCCAGGCCGCGCGAAGCCCCGTCATGACGCCTTCGGCCGGGGCCTGGGCGCCGATCGGCGTCACGCGTAACGCGCTCAACCGTTCTCCGCGGTAGCCGACGGAAAGCGCCGCCGACCATCGTGTTTTCAGGATCGGGAGGGTGATGTCCGCGGTAAGGCGTTGGCGCTGCTCCCAATATTCGCTGGTGCGGCCGTTGGGTTCCTGAAAAAAGTCGCCGTAGAGCGCTGCCACGTCGGATACCGAGAGGGTCAATGACGGATACCACCGATCGTATCCATACGTGAGGACGTAGCTGCCGCGTCCGCTGCTGGGCCCATAGAGCGCGGTCAACGCGTACTTGTGGTACCCCAACACATCGAGCCCGCCGGTCGTCACCCCGTATTGTCCGCCTTCTTCGTCGACGCTGAGCACGGGGGCCCAAAAGCGCGGGGCCAGCGTGGGGAGCGGGGAGTACGGCCGCGACGCGGAGGGGACGGTCGGCGTCACGGGCGGCGGTTGCGCGCGGTCCGGTGTCGGTGATGTCGATGACGCCGGGATGGCCGTCGGCGCATGGATACGCAGATCAAAACCGCGTGCGTGGTAGTCCGCGAACACGATCCGACCGTCGGGCAGCGCCGTCGGAGTGAACGCGCCGCCCAGCACGTTGGTCGCCCGGAAGAGCGTCCTGTCAACGAGCGAGTACGCGAACACGTTGTACACGCCGGTCCGGTCGGACGTGAAATACACCGTGCGACCGTCGCGCGTCCAACTCGGGGTGAGGTCCAGGGCCGAGTCGTTGGTGACGGGCGTGAGCGTTTGCGTGTGTACGTCGAGCAGGGCGATGTCTTGCCGGCCGTTGGATCGGATCGTCACCGCGATCCGCGCGCCGTCCGGAGACCAGCGGGGAGTGGCGTACTGGACGGCGTCGTTCCACTCGGTGAGCGGCCGGATCGCGCCGGTTGCGAGGTCGAACGTCGCGAGCCGACTTCGCCCCAGTTCGCGTCCCACGAAGACCAGGGTCTTGCCGTCGGGGGAAAAATCCGGGTCGCTCGCGCGCGCGCCGCTCGTGAGGCGGCGGACGCGGCCGGTGCGCGCGTCCGTCAGATACAGATCGTCGTAGGTTGAATAGTTCTTCCAGGTCTCGCGCTGGGAGAAGGCGAGTTGTGAGTTGTCGGGGGACCACGAGACGTGGAACCCGGAGTTGCGAACGACGAGTTCGTGGTCGCCCGCGCCGTCGGTCTGCACGATCCGCAACGAGGGAAACGTTTCGAAATTGTGTTCGGTGTAGGCAATGCGCGCGCCGTCCGGCGACGCCGCGGGGCCGAGGATCATGCCGCCGCGATCGGTCAACGCGACGCCCACGGTGAGACCCCGCGCGCTGATGTGATCGCGCTCGGTTTGGAATCGCACGACGAGGGACTCGCGCCACCGTTCCCAGATCGGCGCGTACCCCGATCCCAGCAAGCTCTGAGCCGTGGCGCCGACGAAGAAGGTCGCCGGCCGCGCCGCGTACAGCCGGGAAATTTCGGCCGGAACGTGGTCGCCGAACTGCGACGCGAGGTACTGGTAGAACCGCGCGCCGAACAGGTACGGCGTGTGGCCGGCGGGCCAGCGGTCCAGTCCGTCGGCCTGGTCGATGGTCGGGAAGGCGTTTTCCAAGACGGCCATGCGCAAGATCATGTCGGCAAAGGCGCCGTCACGTCGATCGCTGGCGCCGAGCTCGGTTTCTTCATACGTGGCCAGCCCTTCGACCATCCAGATGGGCTGCCACAGGTTGGGAATGGTGCTGAGAAACGGAAACAGGACGAACGGGACGCGACCGAAGACCCTGCGCAACCCGCCGGGGACATCTCCCGCGGTATCCAGGTGGAGGATGTGCGCGTATTCGTGGGTGATGACCAGGCGCAGCCAGTCGTCATAGTTGATCAGGAACATCGACCCGACCGGCGGGGTGAGATTGATGTACATGACGTTGTAGGGAATCGGCGTGGCCGCGCCGGACACGTCGTCCGACGTGTCGGACAGGACCAGGTGCGTGGGCGCGGCGGGTTCCCAGTGTAATATCGGAACGAGTCGCCGGTGCGCGTCTTCGGCGATGTCCGCGACGCGTCGCGCCAGGGCGTCTTCCCCTTGGTGAAATTCGACCACGAAGTGCTCGGTGGCGATCGTTCGCCAGGTCAATGACGGCGGGTACTTGGTGTCGGGGAGCACGACGAGCGCGCAGGACGCGAGGATGGAACCGAGCGCGTACGCCGATATCGCCGGGAGCATCGGACGCCGAACCACGCTACGGTCTCGAAAGACGCGGGTCATCGACCCCTGACTGTAATGGGTTTGTCCGCGCAAGTCCATCACTCCGCGGCCGCCGGGCATGGCGATGACGAGGGATGGGGCGTCACGCGCGGGGCTCGGCGTGGTTTGACTTTGCCACGGCTGACCTGCTAATTTACGCCGATCGGATACGGACGTCCGTGGTGGGAGGCGCGATGAAGGTCGGCGTTCCACGGGAAATTATGGAGCACGAGTACCGGGTCGGCATGACCCCCGCGGGCGTACGCGCGGTGACCCGGTTGGGGGCCCAGGTGTTCGTGGAACGGGGCGCGGGCGAGGGCAGCGGGTATGCCGACCGCGCGTACGAAGAAGCGGGCGCCCTGCTCGTGGCCTCCACGGAAGCGGTGTATAAAATGTGCGACTTGATCGTGAAGGTCAAGGAGCCGCTTCCCAAGGAGTACCCCTGGATTCAAAAGGGGCAAACGCTGTTTACGTTTCTCCACCTGGCCGCGGACCGCAAGATGACCGAGGCCTTGTTGGCGGCCGAGGTGGTGGGCATCGCGTACGAGACGGTCACGCTGGCGGACGGGGTTCGGCCGCTCCTGCGGCCGATGAGCGATATCGCGGGGCGGCTCGCCGTGCAGATCGGCGCGTCGTATTTGATGCGGACCAACGGGGGCAGCGGGGTGTTGCTCTCGGGCGTGCCCGGCGTGGAACGCGGGCGCGTGACGATTCTGGGCGGCGGGGTGGTGGGCACCAGCGCGGCCAAGATCGCGGTGGGCCTGGGCGCGCGGGTCACGGTGTTGGAGCGGGACCCGAACCGGTTGCAGGTGGTGGACGATCTGATGCGCGGACGGATTACCACGTTGATCGCGAGCGCGGACACGATCCACCAGGCGGTGGTGCAGGCCGATCTGGTCGTGGGCGCGGTGTTGGTGTCCGGCGCGCGCACCCCGCACCTGGTCGCCGGCCAGACCGTGGCGCAGATGCGGAAGGGGTCGGTGATCGTGGACGTGTCGATCGACCAGGGCGGCTGCGTGGAGACCGCGAAGAAAACCACGCAAGCGGACCCGGTGTACGTGGCGCACGGCGTGATTCATTACGGGGTCGCGAACTTGCCGGGCACGGTGCCGCGAACCTCCACGCAGGCCTTGACCGCGGTGACGTTGCCGTACGTGATGCAGTTGGTCGAACGCGGCGTGGAGCCGGCGTTGAAAGCCGATCCCGCGTTGTTTGGAGGGTTGAATCTGTATCACGGCAAGGTGGTGCATCAGGGCGTGGCCGAGGCGCATGGGATGCGCCTGGAATCGTGGCAGTAATAATGGAACCGGGGAGCGGGCGAGCGGGGGAGCCGGGGAAAGTGCTGGTCGGTGCTCGGCGGTTGAGTTCTCCCCTTCGCCCGCTCCCCGGTTCTCCGGTTCATATTTTGAAAAAACGGGGTGTGGCGCAGCCTGGTAGCGCACTAGCTTCGGGAGCTAGGTGTCGGAGGTTCAAATCCTCTCACCCCGATTTTTTCTTGTCATGAGCGGAACCAAACTCTACCAAGCCACGGTCATGGTCAGCGGTCAGGTACAAGGCGTGGGGTATCGGAATTTTGCCGCGGCTGAGGCGAACCGCATGGGCCTGAGCGGGCACGCCAGGAACCTGCGCGACGGGCGGGTGGAGGTCCGACTGGAGGGCGCGCGCGAGTCCATCGATCTGGTCATCGGCCGGCTCCGGATCGGTCCTTCCGCCGCGCGGGTCGAATCCGTCGACGTGCGGTGGCAAGAGGGATCATCCGGATCGCGAGGATTCAACGTTGCCTAATCCCAAGTCCAGAAAAGTCGTGTTGCCCAAGCGGCCGCGCAAACCCAAAGACGTCACGTTGGACGATGATGCCGCGGTTGAACCGTCGGAAGGCGGCGGAGGGGATGAGTCGTTTCCGCTCAAGACCGAGATGGAAGACGAGGGGACCGGCGACGGCGGCGGGGATGAGGAGGTTGAGTTCGAAGCCCGTGAGACCGTTATCGAGCCGGAACCCGAGTCCGAACCCAGCGGCGCCATGGACGCCGTTAAGAGTTATCTCAAGGAGATCCGTCGATCCACCTTGCTCACGTTCGCCGATGAACAGCGCCTCGCCAAGCTGATTGAAAAAGGCGACGCCAAGGCCCGGGAGCAGATGATCGAGTCCAATCTGCGGCTCGTGGTCAGTATTGGTAAACGGTATATCAACCGCGGCCTGCCGTTCTCCGACATTCTGGAGGAAGGGAATATCGGGCTGATTAAGGCGGTGGAGAAGTTCAACTACCGCCGCGGGTTTAAGTTTTCCACCTACGCGTCATGGTGGATTCGCCAGTCCATCGAACGCGCCATCATCAACCAAAGCAAGTTGATCCGTCTGCCCGTCCACGTGGTGGAGCGGGTCAATCACTATCTGCAAGCCGTGGACGCCCTGATGCAGGAGTACGACCGCGATCCCTCGGCAAAGGAGTTGTCTCGTCGCCTGCGTATTCCGGTCGAGGACGTGGTGCACTTGCAGACGTTGATCCGCAAGACGTATTCGTTGGAAAGCCCGATCGGGAGCGCGCAAGATACCACCTTGAAGGACATTATCGAAGACACGTCGCAGATTTCTCCTGCCGCCACCACGGAAGGGATTCGCCGCCGCGAGGACATTGTGCGGTGGATGAAGATTTTGAAGCCCAACGAGCAAAAAGTGCTCGTGATGCGATTCGGGTTGGACGGCGATGAGCCGCACACCTTGGAAGAGATCGGGAAGGTGTTCGGTCTTACCCGAGAGCGGGTGCGTCAGATCGAAGCCGGCGCGCTCGCCAAGTTGCGTGGCCTGATCGGCAAGAAGAGTATCACCGCGGAACAGATTATTTAAGGACGGTGCTCGTTGGACCTCAAAGCCAAGATCCGAGAAGTCCCGAACTTTCCCAAGCCCGGCATTCTGTTTTACGACGTGACCACGCTGCTGCGGGACGCCGAGGCGTTCGGCCGCGTCGTCCACCGGTTCACCGAATTCTACCGCGGCGAAGGGATCACCAAGGTGGTGGGGATCGAGTCGAGGGGCTTCATCCTGGGGGCGCCGGTGGCCGCGCAACTCGGTGCGGGGTTCGTGCCCGTACGCAAACCCGGGAAATTGCCCGCCGAAGTCTACGAAAAAACCTATGATTTGGAGTATGGATCGAACAAACTCGCGATCCACAAGGACGCGATTGATCGCGGCGAGCGCGTGTTGATCGTCGACGACCTGCTGGCCACCGGCGGCACCATGGCCGCGACCGTGCACCTGGTCAAGGAACTGGGCGGTGTGGTGGTGGGCATTGCCGTGCTCATCGAGCTGGCGGAGCTGCGCGGCCGTGACAAGCTCAGAGACCAGCACATTCTCTCCCTGCTTAGTTACTGACGACTCCACTCCGGTGCTCCCCGACTCATCCGCGTGGAGTGTATGCCGGGCGTGGTGCCTGACCGCGGTCACGGTCCTATTGGTCGGCGCCGCCACGGCTCAAGCCGAAACCGCCACGGTATCATCCGGCGAGTCGATTGCGGACGCGATCCAAGCCGCGACGGCCGGGGACACCCTGATCATCACAACGGGCGAGTACACCGAACATCTGGTCATCGACAAGAATCTGACCATCCAGGCCGAGGACGGCGCCAAGGTGGTGATTATCGGCGTGGGCTCGGAACCGGTGGTGACGATCCGGCCCAACGTGTCCGCCAAATTGACGCGGCTGATCCTGCGGAGGTCGGCCACTGGGGTGCAGATTACTCAAGCCACGGCTACGCTCGAGAATGTCGTGATTGCGGCCGACACGTCCACCGGGACCGCGATCCGGTGCGAGCAGACCGCGGGCAACACCATCACGATTACGCGCGCGACGATCCATCGCGGGGAGCACGGGATCGTCTGCGCGGCCCAGTCGGTGTCCGTCACCAACACGATTTTCTCCACCCTGACGCAGGGCGTGGATCTGGGGACCCTCGTGTTGACCGGGGAGCAGTTGTTCTATCAAACTCCTCCGCCGGGCACCTACACGCGGGTGGACACGGGGTTGGAGTTCGTTGATGAAACGGAGAATGATTTCCACCTGACCGCGGCATCGACCAACGCGTTTGGCCAAGTGACCGACAGCGATACATTCGGCGCGTACGGCGGGGCAAGCGCCCACACCAAGCCGTTTCCCCCGCGCGGGGTGAGCGTGGTGTGCGCGCCTCCGGCCGCCGCGTGTACGGTGTCGTGGACGAAAAATGCCGACCACCTGGTCACCGGGTACCAAGTGTCGTTTGCCGCGCCGTTGGTGCCGGCTGATGCGACATATGCCGGCACGGCGGACGGGCCGATCACCTCTCCGCACATCATCGATACCTCGGCATCGACACAGACAACGTGTACGGGTACGACGTGCGCCCTGTCATTGAGCGGGTTGAACACGAGCGTGACCGCGCCGGATCCGCCGACCGGCTTGGCCGCCACGTTCGGCGACACCCGAATTTATCTGGCGTGGAACGCGTCCGCCGCTGCGACGTCCTACCAGGTGTTGTCGGGAACGACGTCAGGGGTTCTGACCGTGGTTCCGGGAAAGGATCGAGTGGCGGAAACTTCGACGACGTTGGAGGACTTGGTCAACGGCACAATCTATTACGCGGCGGTGGCAGCGGCCACGGAGCCGACGTTGACCGCGGTGGTGGCGTCGTTGTACGGAACCCCGACCGCTTCGCCGACCATTGGGAACCGATCCGATCCAGAGCATGCCGAGTACGGGACCGCCGTGACAGGGGCGCAGTCGGCCGAGGTCTCGGAGATTCCGGAACCCGTGGTCGGGTTCCCGCCGTTGGCCGAGGGCCGCGGGTGTTTTATCGCCACCGCGGCGTACGGATCGCTGATGGCCCCGCAAGTGGACCTGTTGCGAGCGTGGCGGGATCGCTATTTGCTGACCAACCCGCCCGGCCGGGTGTTTGTCCGGACGTATGAGGCCGTGAGTCCGCCGATCGCGGACGTGTTGCGTCGTTCCGAACTCCTGCGGACAACGGTTCGCTGGGCCTTGGCGCCCGTGATCGGCGTGGCGTGGCTCTCGATGGAGTGGCCGTGGCTGTCACTGGCGTGCGGGATCGTCGGAATGGTCGCATTGGCGGCCGTGGTTCGATCACGACGAGGTCGGGCGCGTGCGTAGCCGATTGGGCCACGCCGCGCGGTGGGTTCTATTCGGCGTCGCGTGCGCGTGGTGGGCCCCGGTACCCGCCGCACGGGCCGAACCCATCGACGACACACGGTGGTCGGCTTCGGTCGGCGTGGGATATTTCACCCCCGAGATCGAGGGGTGGGAAGCGCAGTATGGCCGAGCGGGCGGGTGGGTTCCGACGCTGGGCGCGAAGTACGCCGTGACCCCGTTCGTGGCCGTCATGGTCGATGCCGGGTACTTCACGGCGGGATCGTTCGCGCGCGGGTCGCTGAGCGGCCGGGTCAGCGGCGATCACCAGCGGCTTGTGTTATGGCCGATCACCGTGGGCCTCGAAGGGGCCTTCCGAGTATCCGAAGACCAACTCCTCACCCCGTTTTTGTCCGCGGGGTATCGCCGTGCCCTCTATCGATTGGCGGTTGACGGGAAGGACAGCGTACGCGGAGCCGCCGGAGGGTTGCTCGTCGGCGTGGGGATCGATGTGCTGCTCAACGGCTTGGACCCCTCGTCCGCGGCGGCGTTTCATGAAGAGTACGGCGTGGCGCGAACGTCCTTCCGCGTTGAAGCGCAGTGGGCCAAGATTCAGGCTCCGGGAACCGACTCGGACGTGGACTTGGGTGGAAGAACGGTGGTGGCTGCGCTGAAGTTCGACTTCTAGGAGCCTGTCCATGACCGGCCATCTGCGGCGTTGCCGCTGCGCGTCCGGTCCTCACGGTTTTCGTAGGGGCGTACGGCCGTACACCCCTACACGTGCGGGTGCTCGCGGCGGCTTGCGACCCCCCCCAAGAATGGAATTGCTGGAAGCCCCCGAAGGGGGCGTCTGACCGGCCCTGAACAGGCTCTGTGTTCGGAATGCGCGAACACATTTACTTCCTGTCGTAAATAGAAGTTGATGTCATTCCCGCGCAGGCGGGAATCCAGTCCCCTGACCTTGTTGTCTACACGATGAGCGGATTATCCCCGTGGGTGCAGTTTCTCGTGCAGGCTCTTTAAGCGTTCTCTCGTGACGTGGGTGTAGATTTGCGTGGTGGTGATTTGGGCGTGGCCGAGCATGGCTTGGACCGCACGGAGGTCGGCGCCGCGGGTGAGCAGGTGGGTGGCGAACGAGTGGCGGAGCGTGTGCGGGGAGAATTTCGCGGCGATTCCCGCGGCGCGGGCGTAGTCGCGCAGGATTTGCCAAAAGCGCTGCCGGGTCATGGCCCCACCCCGGTTGCTCACGAACACGTGGGCGGACGACCGTCCGTCCAGGAGCGCGGCGCGGGGACCGCTCAGGTATCGGGTCAACTTGTCGCGGCCGGCATCGCCGACCGGGATGATGCGCACCTTGGACCCCTTACCCAACGGGGTGACATACCCCACTTCCAGATTCACGTCTTTCAACGTCAATGAGACGAGTTCCGACACCCGCATCCCGGTCGCGTAGAGCAGTTCGATCATGGCTTCATCGCGCGCGTGCGGCGGTTTCGTGCCCAGCGACAGGGCGAGGAGGCGCTCGACGTCGGCGGAAGGGAGCGACCGTGGAAGTCGCATCGGGCGTTGCGGGGACTCCATCCACGCGGTAGGGTCTCGTTCGATCGCGCCCTCATTCGATAAAAACCGGTAGAGCCCGCGCAGCGTGGTGATGGTGCGCGCGACGGTTCGTCCCGATAGGCCGTGACGGTGCAGCGCGGCCAGGCACGAGCGCAAATGCTCGCGTTCAACCGCGCGCCACGTGGTGACGCCTTGATCCGTGAGCAGGCCGATGACCCGCCCCAGATCCCGGGCGTACGCTTCCAGCGTCAGCGGCGCAAGGCCTTTTTCAACGGATAAAAATTGAAGAAATTTTCGAACGTCGTCATCCATGACGGCGTGTAGGAGCCGAACGGCGGTCGCCCTACGATTTCTGTATGTCGATGCGGATGATGCCGCGACGGATGGCTTGGATCGCGGCTTGGGTGCGATCGTACACGTCCAGTTTGTGGAAGATGTTGCGGACGTGGTTCTTCACGGTTTTCTCACTGATGGACAGGGCGTTGGCGATCTCCTTGTTGGTCTTGCCCTCCGCGATGTATTGCAGGACGCCTTGTTCGCGTTCGGTCAAATCGCTCTTGCCCTTGGTTTGCTTCTTGCCGCGTCCTTCGGCTAATTGCGAAAACTCGGTTAGAATTTTCCCCGCGATGGTGGGGTGCAGGAACGACTCGCCCTTGGCCGCGGCGCGAATCGCCTTGACGATCTGCGCGGAGTCCGAATTCTTGAGCAGGTAGCCGGCCACGCCGGTCTTGACCAGGTCGAAAATGTATTCTTCTTCCTCATACATGGTGAGCACCACCACGCGGACGTCCGGGCAGAGCTCCTTGATGCGGCGCGTGGCTTCCACGCCCGTCATGCGCGGCATGCTGATGTCCATCAGCGCCACGTCCGGTTGGAGTTGTTTGGTTTTCTCCACCGCTTCCACCCCGTCCTTGGCTTCGCCGACCACGACGATGTCGTCCTTGGTCTGGAGGATGGCGGACAAGCCGTCGCGCACCACTTGGTGATCGTCGGCGATCAGGACCCGAATTTTTTTCGCCACGTGCGCCGCTCCTTATTCCTGGTGTTTGAGGGGAATGGTCACCGAGATGGTCGTGCCTTGCCCAGGTTGGGTTTCGATACGAGCGCGTCCGCCGATCAGCCGGGCTCGTTCGGTCATGCCTTTGAGCCCTAACGACGCCCATTTCTCGGGATTGGCCGAGACCCCTGGGAGGTCGAATCCTCGGCCGTTGTCTTGGATCGAGGCGGTCAGGGTGGTCCTTTCGATGGCGACCCGCACGTGGACCTTGGATGCGCCCGCGTGTTTTTGGACGTTGGAGAGCGCTTCTTGGACGATGCGAAAGAGAAAGATTTTGGTCTTCGGCGACAAGCCGCGCTCGTTGCCGAGGACGCTGACGGTGGTGTCGATGTGGTACTGCTTGGCGTAGGTCTTGGCGTAGTGTTTGAGCGCGGTGCGGAGGTCCAGACGATCGAAGTGCAGCGGCTTGAGGCTGAAGACCACCTGGCGAGCTTCTTCGATCGCGCCCTTGAGCAGGTGCTGCGTCTCGCGTAGGGTGCGCGCGCCGCGGGCCGGGTCCAACGATAGGAATTCCCGACACAGATCCATCTTGTAACTCAACCCGGCAAGCGTTTGCACCAAGCCGTCGTGGATATCCAGCGCGATGCGGGTGCGTTCTTCGCTGATCGCGTGCCGGACTTCCTTCATATACAGTCGGTAAAGCGACTGATACTCGTGGAGATGACGCTCCAACTCTTGTTTGCTGCGGATGCGCTCGTCGATCAACTGCCACATGAACTTGGCGCCTGGGCCTCCGACCACCGCGACCTCCGGACGATCCAGCGTCAGCAGCGCCTCGGCCACCCCGTCGTTCCCGCTCACGTCGATGAGCGTATCGACTTTCGGAAGCTTGAGCAGACGTTGATAGTCGGTGGTGGTGCGGATCTTGAGTTGGCGGGCGAGCGCCATGCCCGGGGCGTTCGGGTCCAGGTCCGCCACGCCCACGATGGTCACGAGCGGATCGTCGTGCAGGATCCGTATCAACGACGTGCCGCCCTGGCCCGCGCCGATAATGGCCACGTGAATCATATGGTCGGCCGGGACCCGACGGGCCCGAGGTTTCGGGACCCTCGGCCGCGCGGGTCGGACGACCCGCGGTTCCAGCGGAACTCGCGACCGCATCATGCCCGCGCGCAACGCTCGTTGGTTCATGGGGCGGGCTTCTCGTCGGGACGGCGTTCGTGTTTGAGCAGGGTGGTCAACTCGTCGAGAAATTGGGTCACGTCCTTGAACTCGCGATACACCGACGCGAACCGGACGTAGGCCACTTGGTCCACGTGGTGAAGTTGCGTCATCACTTCCTCACCGATGACCCGGCTGGAGACTTCGGCGTCGCCCATTTCCTGCACCCGTTTTTCCACGCGATCCGCGATGTCTTCGAGCACCGCGACCGGGACCGGACGTTTCTCGCACGCCTTCTTCAGCCCCTGGATGATTTTCCCGCGATCGAACGGCTCGCGCCGTCCGTCCTTTTTCACCACCGCCGGGAGAATTTCCTCGACCCGTTCGTACGTCGTGTACCGCCGCTGGCACCCCAGGCATTCGCGTCGACGCCGGATCATCAAACCATCGCGGTTGACGCGCGAATCCACCACACGGTCTTCTTGCTCGGCGCAAAAGGGACATCGCATCAGTGAGGGTGAACCGTGAAAAGACGAACCGGGGAATAGAGGAGCCGGGGAGCCGGAGAAACACTTCTGCGAAATTCGTTACGGCGCCGCTTCACCGGTTCACCGGCTCGCCCGACTGTCAGTGTCTTTTATAGACGGGGAACCGCTCGCACAGCTTCTTCACGCTGGCCGCAGTGTCCTCGATTACGGACGGCTCCGAGCCCTTGGTCAGAACACGGTCGATCATGGTCGCGATCTGTTCCATCTCCGCCACGCCCATGCCGCGGCTGGTCACGCTGGGGGAACCGATGCGGATGCCGCTGGTGACGGCCGGCGGTTTGTCGTCGAACGGGACCGCGTTCTTGTTCAGCGTGATGCCCGCGGCATCGAGCGCTGCTTCCGCGTCCTTGCCGGTCACGCCCTTGGAGCGCAGGTCCACGAGGAAGAGGTGCGTGTCGGTGCCGCCGGTGACCAGTTGGTATCCGCGAGCCGTGAGTCCGGACGCCAATGCGCGCGCGTTCTCCAACGTGCGGCGTTGGTAGGTGATGAAATCCTCCGACATCGCCTCCTTGAGCGCCACGGCTTTTGCCGCGATCACGTGCATCAACGGTCCGCCCTGGATGCCGGGGAACAGGACCTTGTCGATAGCTTTGGCGTGCACGGCCTTGCACATGACCATGCCGCCGCGCGGGCCGCGCAAGGTCTTGTGGGTGGTGGTGGTGACGAAATCCGCGTACGGGACCGGGCTGGGGTGCAGGCCCGCGGCGATGAGTCCCGCCGGGTGTGCGATGTCCGCCATGAGCAACGCGCCGACTTTGTCCGCGGTGGCGCGAAAGCGCTTAAAGTCGGGGATGCGCGCGTAGGCGCTGCCGCCCACGATGATCATCTTGGGGCGGTGCTCCATCGCCACGCGTTCCACCTCGTCGTTGTCGATCAATCCGGTGTCCTTGTTCACCCCGTACGAGACGATGCGGAACAGCAGGCCGGAGAAATTCACCGGGCTGCCGTGGGTCAAATGCCCGCCGTGCGCAAGGCTCATGCCCATGACCGTGTCGCCGGGTTTGAGCATGGCCAGGTACACCGCCATGTTGGCCTGGGACCCGGAGTGGGGCTGGACGTTGGCGTGCTCCGCGCCGAACACGGCCTTGGCGCGTTCGATCGCGAGCGCTTCCGCGCGGTCCACGAACTCGCACCCGCCGTAGTACCGTTTGGACGGATACCCTTCGGCGTACTTATTGGTCAGCACCGACCCTTGCGCTTCCATCACCGCGGGGCTGACGTAATTTTCCGACGCAATGAGGATGATCTTGTCCTCCTCGCGCTGGGCTTCGGATTTGATCGCCTCGTAAATATCGGGGTCAACGGTTCGCAACGCGGACATAGCGGCTCTTTCGGGACGAGGGTGGAACCGACGTTCGAGCTCTTCGATTTTTTGCAGTCGCCTGGCGTGCCGACCGCCGTCGAACGGCGTGTCAAGCCATGCGTTCACGATGGCCAAGCTGGTGTCCATATCGAGGACGCGCTCGCCGAGCACCAGGACGTTCGCGTCGTTGTGCGCGCGGCTGGTTCGGGCCACCTGTGGATCCGTGCACAACGCGGCACGCACGCCGGGAAACTTATTCGCGACAATGGACATGCCCACGCCAGACCCGCACACCAAAATGCCGCGCTCGACTGCCCCCGTGGACACGGCCTCGGCCACCCTGGCGCCATACACCGGGTAGTCAACCGGCTCGTTGCCGTTGGTTCCCAGGTCTTCGACGGATTGGCCTCGCTCGGCCAACAGGGCGCCGATACGGTCCTTGAGACCAACGCCCGCGTGGTCGCTACCGATCGCGATCTTCATGGTTCAATCATCATAATCAATCAAAGCGCGGGGAATCAATGCAGAGACGAGGGGAGCGGGGGCGATGGGGTGAGGGGGTGAGAAGTTCTCGATCAGTTTCCCCCCGCTCTCCCATTTGCCCGCTCGCCCCGTCGGTCGTCTCGCTACTCCTCGTCCTGTCTGAGTTTCGCGAGCACCGCGAGGTCTTCCAACGTCGTCACGTCACCGATGGTTTCCTTGCCCGATGCGATGTCCCGCAACAGCCGCCGCATGATCTTGCCGCTTCTGGTCTTGGGGAGGTTATCCGTGAACCGGATCTCGTCGGGCCGGGCCAACGCTCCGATCTCCTTGACTACGTGGGCGCGCAAGGCGGAACGAAGCTCCTCGGACGGGTGGTGCGTGTGCTCCAACGTCACGAACGCGCAGATGCCGGTGCCTTTGATCTCGTCGGGTCGGCCGACCACCGCGGCTTCGGCCACGGCCTCGTGGCTGACCAAGGCACTCTCGATTTCCATGGTGCCCAGTCGGTGGCCCGCGACGTTGATCACATCATCTACGCGTCCCATGACCCAAAAGTAGCCGTCTTTATCGCGCCGCGCGCCGTCACCCGTGAAATACACGCCGGGAATTTCGCTCCAATATTGTTTCTTGAAGCGTTCCGGGTCGCCGTAGATTGTGCGCAGCATCGAGGGCCACGGTTTGGTGATGACCAGATACCCGCCTTCATTGGGCTTGGTGGGCCGGCCGTCCTTGGACACCACTTCGGCCGCAATGCCGGGAAACGGCCTGGTGGCGGATCCGGGTTTGGTGGGGGTGGCGCCGGGCAGCGGGGTGATCATGATCGACCCGGTCTCGGTTTGCCACCAGGTGTCCACGATCGGGCAGCGGCTCTTGCCGATGACCTCGTAGTACCACATCCACGCCTCGGGGTTGATGGGCTCACCCACGGTGCCCAGCAGCCGTAGGCTCTTGAGTTCGTGGCGCTTGGGCCACTCATCCCCCAGTTTGAGCAACGCGCGGATCGCGGTGGGCGCGGTGTAGAACACGGTGACGCGGTATTTGTCCACGATCTCCCACAGCCGGTCGGGTTGGGGATGGGTGGGCGCGCCCTCGTACATCACCACGGTGGCACCGTTGGCGAGCGGCCCGTACACGATGTAACTGTGGCCCGTGACCCACCCGATGTCCGCGGTGCACCAGTACGTATCGTCGTCCTTGAGGTCGAACACCCACTTGGTGGTGATGGCCGCGCCGAGCAAATACCCCGCGGTGGTGTGGACGATGCCCTTGGGTTTGCCGGTGGTGCCGCTGGTGTACAGGATGAACAGGGGATGTTCCGAATCGAGAGGTTCAGGCTCGCAGCGCAGCGGCGCGTCCCGTATGACGTCGTGCCACCACACGTCGCGTTCCGGTTTCATGGTCACGGCCGTTCCGGTGCGGCGGCAGACCACGACCTTGGTCACGGACGGGCAAGACTCGATCGCGCGGTCCACCTGTTCTTTGAGCGCCACCACCGCGCCTTTGCGGTAGCCGCCGTCTGCCGTGATCACGAGTTTGGCCTGGGCGTCGTTGATGCGGTCTTTGAGCGCCTCCGCGGAGAACCCGCCGAACACCACGCTATGCGTGGCGCCGATCCGAGCGCACGCGAGCATGGCGATGGGCAGTTCCGGGATCATGGGCATATAGATCGCGACCCGGTCGCCTTTTTCCGCGCCTAATTGTTTGAGCACGGCCGCGAAGCGGCATACCTCACGGTGCAGATCCTGATAGGTGAGCGTGCGCGTGTCGCCGGGCTCGCCCTCCCAAATGATCGCGGCCTTGTTGCGGCGCCACGTGTGCAGGTGACGGTCCAGGCAATTGACGGACACATTGGTCTGACCCCCGATGAACCACTTGGCGAACGGGGGCTTCCACTCCAACACTTTTTTCCACCGCTTGAACCAGTACAGTTCCTTGGCCAGGTCGCTCCAGAACTTTTCCGGGTTCTTCTGCGCCAGTTTGGCGAGCTTGTCGTACTCCTTGAGGTTCTTGATGTGCGCGGCGCGGCTGAACGCGGCTTTGGGTTTGAACACGCGCCGTTCGGTCAGAACGGACTCGATTTCGGGTTGGGACATACGGAGTCTCCTTCGAGGTCAACGGCCTTCGCGAGGCGCTGATAGTGCGACCCGCGCGGATCGTGCGGGCGGAGCGTTGAGGCGAGCATTGTAGGAAAGGGCTCGCTGACTTGTCAATCGGGTACAGCCGGACGATTTACGCCGATCGGGGGGCGGGCAACGCGCTCATGATGTCCGCGGCGATCTCTTCGACCGCGCGCGTGGTCACGTCCAAAATGCGCCACCCTCGGTGCGCGGTGAACAACGAGCGGCAGTATTCCAGTTCCTGCGCGATGCCGTCGTTGGTGGCGTAGGCCATGTCCACGTGTCCGAATTTTCTGGCTCGCGCCGCGCGCACGGTGAGCAACTTGTCCGGCGACACGGTCAGCCCCACGACCTTGGTCGGGTCCATGGCCAACAGTTCCTTGGGCGGCGGGACCCCGAACACGATCGGCACGTTGGCGACCTTCAGCCCGTATTGCGCCATGTACATGGAGAGCGGGGTCTTGCCGGTTCGGGACACGCCGACCAGGACAATGTCGCTCTGATGGAGGGTCGGCACGTTCTGGCCGTCGTCGTGATGCACCGTGAACTGCACGGCTTCGATGCGTTTGACGTACTCCTCGTCCATACGGTGTAAGAGTCCGGGTTCGGCTTTTGGGCGCGAACCGAAAAACGCCTCCAAGTGGGTGAGGAGCGGTCCGATCAAGTCCAGCGCGGGCACGCCGCCCAGCCGAGTCGCCTCCACCAGGCGGGCGCGCGTGGTGGAGGAGACGAGCGTATAGAGAATGGTGCCGTGCACGGATCGGGCTTCCCGGACGACTTGCCGGATGTGTTCCTCGCTGCGCACGTGGGGACGGCGGATGAACACCACGTCGCGACGTTCGAACTGCGACAACGCGGCCTCCGCGATGTGGGCCGCGGTCTCTCCGGTGGCATCGGAGACCAGAAAGACGTATAACGGCGCGCCGGGCGCGACGTCGGTCCGCTCGGTCGACGGCGGACGGCCGGTCATTTCGGCCACGATACGTCCAGCGTCATCGCATCGGTGCCTCGGGTGATCGCGACGCGGGCCTGATCCCCCGGGGACTTGCGGCGCACCAGCCGGACCACGTCCGCGGGTTTTTTGACCGGTTCGCCGTCGAACGACACGATCACGTCGTCCTCCTGCAACCCCGCGCGCGCGGCTGCCGACTCCGGCGCCACGCTCGTGATCGTCACGCCCGATTCCGCGGCGTCCACCCGAATCCCGAGCCGGACGCTCGGCGCGGGCAGGTCTTCATACCCCACGGCCCACACGATGTCTGCGAGCGGCAGCGGGACCGACACCGGCTCCACCGGCATCACCATTTCGGGACGCTCCGCAGGCGCCGCGGCCGTGTCGGTGTGGGGGATGACCGTGACATACGGCAGGGGCGCGCGGCGAAACGCGCGCCGTGGAATGCCGAACCCGTACGCAATGTGTCCGCCGCCGGCCAAGACTACCAGGCGTTTGTCGCGGCCGGCCGGGCTGGTCAGGTAGTCGGCGACCGACTGCGCCATGGTTTCGTCCCACAACAACATGGTGCGATAAAACGGATCGAACCCCGAGCCTTTCACGTGTCCCCCGAACACTGCCTCCATCTGTTGCCGGTGGTACGGATCATGGGTGTCGATCTCCGGTAGGGCGGCGCGCTCCTCGGGCGAGAGCGCGTCGGGCCCTGCGTTTGAGAGCGCGTGGACCGTGCGTTCGGCGACGTTGAGCGCGATCAGGGGAACGTGGCGGTCGCGGACGAATTCGAGGATTTCGCGGTAATACGCGTAATCCTCGGTCCAGTTCTCGTACCAGAGCGATTCGAAGTCCTTGTCGGACAGTTCCCCGCGGGTCCACTGATCGAGCGACGCTTGCGATGGACGTTGGAACATTTCCATGCCCAGCGCCACTTGTCCGGGATATCGCTCCGCCAGCGTGCGCAGAATGTCCAGCTGGACGCGGTGATGTCGGACGTTGTCGTGCGACTCGCCCACGTAGATCACGCGGGCGGCGCTCACAAGGTCGAAGAGTTGGTCTCGGGTCAGCTCGACGCCGGAAGGCACGTGGAAAATCGTGCCTTCCGGCAAGCCCTCTAGCGGCCGATACGGCGATTCGGCCGATCCGCTCGGCATCGCTTCCCGCGGCGGGGGCGCGGTCGCCGCGGGCCGCACTCCCGGGGTTGCGCAGGAGGACAGCCCGATCGCGGCGCAGAACAGAACGTATGGGACGCGACGGCGCGCGCGGCGCGACAAACGGATCATGTTATGGAGCGACGGCGGACGCGGGACGTGACGTGCGGTCGTGGACGGCAAGCACGGTTAATCCGACTCCGGTTCCGCGTTTCCGTGTTTGTGCGTCACCCGGTCTTCGTCGAACATCTCGTTCATCTCGTCTTCGAGTTCGCGGGCTTCGCGCCAGCGCTGAAGCGGGTCCGCATCGGTAGACGGCGCGGCGGGCTTGGCCGCCTGTTCGGTCGGCGTCGGCGCGAGGGGTAACTCGTGGGCCGGCTCCGCGGCGTTTGTGTCCCGTTCGGGTTTTTTCGGCTCAGTGCTCATCAACATCTCCGACAACACGTGTGTAGGTGAAGGATACACCGAGCGAGGGGCAAACCGCCAGCGGAGCGACGGCGGACATGCTGTCCCGGATCCGGCGAATGGCGGTATAGTACGGGCCACATTGAGCTCGGTCTCAGAATCGACGGACGCCGGATGCCCACGTTGCCCATCGAAGCAATTGTCCCCGCATTACGCGACGCGCTGCGTGCGCAATCGTCCGTGGTGCTGCAGGCGCCGCCCGGCGCCGGGAAGACGACTCTTGTCCCACTGGCCCTGCTGGACGAGCCGTGGTTGAAGAAGCGCGCGATCCTCATGTTGGAGCCCCGCCGCCTGGCCGCGCGTGCGGCCGCGGCACGAATGGCCGAGATCTTGGGCGAGTCGGTGGGCGAGACCGTGGGGTACCGCATCCGGTTCGACGCCAAGGTATCCGCGAAGACGCGCATTGAAGTGTTGACCGAGGGCATCCTCACGCGACGGCTGCAATCCGACCCTGGGTTGGAGGGCGTGGGGTTGGTGATCTTCGATGAGTTCCACGAGCGCCATCTGCACGGGGATCTGGCGCTGGCCTTATGTCTGGATAGTCAGCGCGCGTTGCGGGAGGATCTCAAATTGCTGGTCATGTCCGCCACGCTGGACGGCGAGGCCGTGGCCGCGCTGCTTGGCCAGGCGCCGGTGCTCAGCGCGTCCGGGCGGCAGTTCCCGGTGGACGTGCGGTACGCGGCGATGGATGCGGGTGAGCGGTTGCCGGACAGCGTGGCGCGCGCCGTGGTCCACGCGCTGGACCATGAGGCGGGCGACGCGCTGGTGTTCTTGCCGGGTGCGTGGGAAATTCGTCGCACCCAACACCTGCTGGAACCGTTGTTACAGGGGCGGGCCGTGGACGTGTATCCGTTATACGGCGATCTGCCCTGGGACGCGCAGGATCGGGCGATCAAGCCCGGCGATCGCGCGAGGCGGAGAGTCATCCTGGCCACGCCCATCGCGGAAACCAGCATTACGATCGAAGGCATCGGCATCGTGATCGATTCCGGGTTCGTGCGCGTACCGGAGTTCGATCCCGGCACCGGGCTTACGCGCCTGACCACCCGGCGCATCTCCCGCGCGTCGGCCGAGCAGCGCGCGGGCCGCGCGGGCCGATTGGGGCCCGGCGCGTGCGAGCGGCTCTGGACCGAGTTGACGCAGCGCGGCTTGACCGCGCGACCGATTCCCGAGATCCGCGCCGCCGACCTGGCGCCATTGGCCCTGGAGTTGGCGCAGTGGGGCGCGCGCAACGCCGACACGCTGGCGTGGCTCGATCCGCCTCCGGCCGCGGCCTTGGCCCAGGCCCGCGGGTTGCTGACCCAACTCGGCGCGTTGGATTCACATGGTGCGATTACACCGTCCGGCCGCGCCATGGCGGCGTTGCCGGTGCATCCGCGCTTGGCGCACATGATCGCGCGCGCAGACGGGCAGGGCCTGGGCGCCTTGGCGTGCGACCTTGCGGCCTTGGTGTCGGAGCGCGACATCTTTATGGGGCAGACCGCGCGGTCATGTGATCTATTGGAACGGCTGGATGCGTTGCGGGCGTTCCGTGGGCGCGGGCATCGGGGAGACGAGTCGATCCGGGTGGACCGCGATGCCTGCGCGCGCGTGGACCAAGCGGCGAAGCAATACCGCCGGTTGCTGCGGAAAGCGACGTCGAACGCTCAGCCCGATCCGGAGTGGGTCGGGACCTTGCTCGCGTTGGCTTACCCGGATCGGGTCGCGAAGCAGCGCGCGCCGGGAGATATCCGATACGTCTTGGCATCGGGCCGCGCCGCGCGCCTGCCAGCGTCCGAGCACCGACTGCGCCCGCCGTGGCTGGTGGCGGTGAGTCTGGACGCGGGTGAAGCCGAGGGCACGATCTACCTGGCCGTAAGCGTGGACCTCGATGCGCTGCAATCCACCATGCCGGATCAGTTCCAAACCCAGGAACTGGTGCAATGGGACCATGCGCTTCAACGCGTGGTCGCGCGGCGCGAGCAGCGACTCGGTGAATTGGTGATCGAGAGCGTGCAGTTGAATGAACCGGACCCAGAGAGTGTGCGCGCGGCCATGCTCGATGGAATCCGCGGACTCGGCCTCGACGCATTGCCATGGACAGTTGAGGCGCGTGAGTGGCAAGCGCGCGTGCTCTCATTGCGTCAGTGGTTGCCAGAGGAGGCCTGGCCCGACGTGTCCGACGCCGCGCTGCAAGAGACTCTGAGCGACTGGCTGGGGCCATTTCTCGACAAGATCACGCGGCGAGAACAGCTCGATCGCATCGACATGTTGGCCGCGCTAAATACGCGCCTGGACTGGAAACAGCGACAAAAGTTGGGTGAAGGCGCGCCCACGCATCTGACAGTCCCCAGCGGATCGCGCGTGCGCCTGGAGTACCGCCCCAACGAATCCCCGGTGTTGGCCGTGAAACTTCAGGAAATGTTCGGCCTCGCCGACACGCCGCGCGTGGCCTGGGGCCGCGTCCCGGTCACCTTGCATCTGCTCTCGCCCGCGCGCCGCCCCATCCAAGTCACACAAGACCTACGCGGCTTCTGGGACCGCACCTACCCCGAGGTGAAGAAAGAACTCAAGTCCCGCTACCCCAAACACCCCTGGCCCGACGACCCCTGGAACGCCGTACCGACCGCACGCACGAAACGAACTGCACCGAAGAAGTAGGTCGTATCAATACGGTGGTATCTCATCTCGTCATTCCCGCCTTCGTGGGAATGACGGCAGAGGGACTCAGGACAGGTTCAGTCTCGCGCGGTCTTGACCGAGGCAGTTGAGTAAGATATTGTGCCGCTAAATATGGATCGGTCCGATCACCCCCGGCGCGTCCCATAGCGTCGAGAGTCACGAAGCGCCTCCCGATCCGGCGGGATGGCGAGACACACTGCCAGGAAATGGAAGTTATGGATCGCGGCATGTTAGGAAGCGTGAGATGCGTCATAACAGCATTCATTATTCATTGATTGATAGAGGTTAATGTCATAACCTCATGTAATTTAGAAGAGAATCAGTAATTTTGTCACATGCCTTCGGGGGCGGTTAGGAAGCGGTATGCGCTTGGTTTGTCGAAATCATTAGGATGTCTAATTGTAGTTGGGCACAAAAAGGAACGTAAATGCCAGCACCAGCAACAACACCACAACCTCCGTACTATGGCGTTATCTTTACCTCCGTCCGAACTGATGGCGATAACGGTTATGGTGAAATGGCAAAACAAATGCTGGAGCTTGCATCAAGACAGCCCGGCTTTCTGGGGTTCGAGACCGCAAGGCAGGAAATCGGAATTTCGGTCTCCTACTGGTCCTCGCTGGATGCAATAGAAGCATGGAAAGAAAATATCGCTCATCGGCAAGCTCAGCGCCGAGCGAAAGACTGGTATAAGGCGTTTCGAGTTCGCGTTTGTCGAGTGGAGCGCGAGTACGGCTTTTAGTTCAGGGGTGCCCAACATGGCGCTCCATGGGACGCCGCAAAAAGCGCGGCGCTCCTGAGCTTTTTACGTTCGCTTGCCATATGCGCTTGCTCGATCGGAATTAAATTAGGGGCTACATCGACTCCTCCAGTTTCTTCCGTCCACCGGCGCGCGCGTCGTGGTTCCGTAACGCGGGCTCTCTTGGTATGCTATGAGTCAATCCGAGCTAGGGACAGCGTATGCGCGTGTTGTTGGTCGAGGACGAACCGGATCTTGCGGCCATTACCAGAGACGGGTTGCAGGAGGAGGGGTATAGCGTCGACGTGTGCGCGGACGGCGAGGACGCGCTGTATATGGCGCGCGAGGTGCCGTACGACGCGGTGATCCTGGATGTGATGCTGCCAAGCCTGGATGGCTTCGGCGTGCTCAAGTCGCTCCGCAAGGAAGGGAAGGCCACGCCGGTGTTGTTGTTGACCGCGCGCGGAGCCATTGAGGACAAGGTGCGGGGTCTGGATACGGGCGCGGACGATTATTTAACCAAGCCATTCGAGTTCCGGGAGTTGCTGGCGCGGTTGCGGACGATTATGCGCCGGCACACCCCGGACCGCCGCGTGCTGCTGGAAGCCGGGCCCGTCCGGATTGATCCGGCCACGCGCGCCGTGCGGGTGGGCGGCAAGCTTGTGGAGCTCACGGCCAAGGAGTTCGCGCTCCTGGAGTTTCTGGTCCGGCGCCACGACCGCGCCGTGACCCGCACCGAGATCATCGAGCACATCTACGACGACTCGTTCGACTCGGACAGCAACGTGATCGACGTGCACGTCAACGCGCTGCGCAAGAAGCTCGGCCGGCGCTCCTCGACGACGCTCATCCAGACCGTGCGCGGCGTCGGGTACATGCTCCGGACTGGTCGTGCTTAATTCCATCGCTGGCCGGTTGGTGATCTGGGTCATCGTGACCGCGTCGTGCGGGCTCGGGGCGCTTGAGGTGTTGCTGTACCAACGGCAACGCGACGCGTCCCTGGCGATGATCGACGAGGCGTTGCACTCCCGTGCGGAGTTGTTCGCGTCGCTCATAGAGATTTTCCCGGACGGGTCGGTCCACTTTGAACCCGCGGAGCACCAGGAGCGCTATCCCACGCTCTACGATTACGAGGGGGCGGGTCACTACTACCAGATCTTCGACGACGCGGGCCGGGTGCTGGCCCGCTCGCGCTCGCTCGAGGGGTGGGCATTCGATATCCCGTACGGCCGGCTGTATCAGCCGTACCACGGCACCCTCGCGGCGCCCGACGGGGACCGCGTCCGGGTTCACGCCCGCCGGGTCACCGTGAGTCCGTTGGGCCGGCCCGAGGTCGTGCGCGTGTTCATCGTCTCAACCGGATCGAGCCTCCGGGACATCGAGGGGTTCCTCGCGCTCCTGCGCACGACCATGTTGTACAGCGCGCCGTTTATCATTTTGTTGTCCGCGTTCGGCGGCTATCTGATCGCGCGCGTGTCGCTGCGCCCGATCCAACGGCTGTCGGACGAAATCGGCCAGATCAGCGAACACACGTTGGATCGACGAGTCGGGGAAGATCGGGTCAGCGCCGAGTTGCGCGATCTGGCCGCGGCGTTCAACGCCATGCTGGGTCGGATCCACACCGTGTTCCTCCAGCAACGGCGGTTCATCTCGGACGCGTCGCACGAACTGCGCACCCCGGTGAGCGTGATCAAGAGTTACTGCGAGGTACCGCTCCGGCGCGATCGCACCGTGGAGGAGTACAAGGAGCGGTTGCGGACGATCCTGCGCCACACGGAGAAGTTGTCCACGTTGATCGATAACCTGTTGACGCTTTCGCGTCTCGAGCACCGCAGCGTTCCGTTGACCAAGGAACGGGTGGATCTCAATCGCTTGATCGGCACCACGGTGGCGCTGTTGACGCCGTTGGCCAAGCGAAAGGACATTGTCCTGCGCTGTCACCTGGCGCCCCGGGCCGTGGCGGCGTGGGGCGATGAGACGGGCCTCACCGAGGTGTTCACCAACCTGATCGACAACGCGGTCAAGTACACCGGGGAGGGCGGCCGGGTCACGATTCGGGTCGACTCGGACCGGACCGACGTCGCGGTCACGATCGAGGACACCGGCGTGGGCATTCCGTCCGACGCGTTGCCGCATTTGTTCGACCGGTTCTACCGGGTGGACTCGGCCCGCACCGCTCAGCCCGTGACCAATGGAGACGAACACGCGGGATTCGGCCTCGGGCTGAGCATCGTCAAAGAGTTGGTCGAGGCGCATCAAGGCCGGATCACGGTGACCAGCGAGGTCGGCAAGGGCACCGCGTTTACGGTCCGGTTCCCATTGGCGCCGTAACGCGTCCTCAGTCGATCAGCCGCAGCAGGGTTGGGTGATCGACGTGGATGACTCCGCACCGCTCGATCGCGTCGCGATCCAGGCGCAGGGCCAGATGCGTGATGGTCCGGCCACGCAGCCACGACGGGTCAATGCCCAACGGGATAAGGAGTCGGCCGCCCACCGCGCGGAAGGTCAGCGGCCGGTCCGTCCCGAGCGCGTCCTCGGTTGAGGACCAGAAGACCCGCGCGCCGAATGGTTCATGTAATGAGCGACCGCACGTCACGCGCAGCGCGAGAAAATCCGCGTCCGTGCCGCGGATCGGTTGATCCAGAGTCCAAGCCCGTAGGGGATCATCCTGCGGGATCGACGAATCAACCGATGCCACGGTGAACGCCGCGCTGCGAGACCGGAACCGTTCCGGGCGGTCTTGCAACGTCCGGCCCCAGGCCGCCGGGATCAGACCGAGGTCATCGGGCGTCACGAGGCGACGCAGCGCGGCGCGGTCTTCCGCGGACTCGGGGGGCAGGCCGAGCTCCTCCGCGCGGTCCGGACGAACCAAGAACTCGTACCCGTTCATGCGGACGTACCGGTACCCGCGTTCGATCAACCACCGGTAGACGCGGTACGCGCGCAACGAGGCCGTGAACACGGATGAACGCGGGCCGATCCAGGCGAGCGGCGGCGCCTCGCGTTCGAGCGCCGCGATGATGCGGCGTTGAATCGCGTGGTTCGGCGCGTTGTAATCCGCGACGTAGGGCGCCGGAGCCCGCCGGTTGAGCGCCACGTAAAACGCCGGACGGTTCGTTAGATCCAGATAGGTTTCGTTGTCTCGAAGCACCTGGCGCATGGCCGCGTCAAGGCTCCTCGTGGCGTCCAGCTTGGTCGGTAAAATGAACCCTGACCCCATGTGGGGTAACGCCGGGTCCCCGTGCCATCGGATGGTTTGGTCGGGCGCGTCGATCGCGGCCATGGCTCGTTGGGCCAGGAGCCACGGATCGGGCTGGCCGAACGCGCCGCGCAGGCCCAACAGCGCGCCGATGAGTCCGGCCGCCACGATCGCCACGCGCGCGTCGCGGCCCGCGCTCAGGATCAGCGCGACCGGGACCAGGCTCCCGATGGCCAACATGGACGCCGCGCCGGATCGGCTCATCTCATCCGGCCACACTTGTCCCAGGCTGTAAGGAATGAGGCTGATGAGAAATAGCACGCTCATTGCGGGGAAGACCAGTGCCGCGGCGTCGGTTGGGCTCGAGTAGCGTCGTCGGACCAATCCATAGACGAAGACGGCGAACAGGGCGATCACCCCCATGACCCATCCTCCGGTCCGGATCGATTCCCAGGCGAGTTTGGACGGCCACCAAAACCAATCCGGCATGGGACCGGATTGTAGCGCGCCGTATCCATACGCCGTGGTGTTGGAGGCCGCGTTCTCCATCACGAAACGAACCTGGCCCGCTAGAAACGGGAGGACTCCGATACCCAGCGCGAGCCCCGGGATCCAAGCGGCAATCCGCGTGATCGCGGGTCCGTGCGCGCCGACCGCGATGGCGGACCGATACGCGCGCCACGCCATCCATCCCGCGATCACGACCGAGGCCGCCACGCAGGCCGACCCGATGATGACGTTGTAGAGCAACGCGACGATGGACAAGACGGCCCAGACCGCCAACCACCGTCTGGGCTTTGCCACCAGGGCTGGGTGGGCGAGCACGGCGACCATCGGCAGCATCAGGAACAACCGGTTGTACGTGACCATGATCGAGGTGTACCCGATGGGCAGAAACGGCGCGAGGATCAATCCCCAAGCCGGCCCCGCCAACATACACACAGCCCACGCCGCCAGGGCGGCCGCGATGACCGACATCCAGGATATGGCGATGGGGAACGACGAGATCGTGCCGTCCAACAAGAGCCCGTTGACCATGCCGTATACCAGACTCATCCCGCCTTGGACGGGGACGAAATCCTCGAAGAGCCGTAGGTCGTGGGTCACGGCCTGGTGCCAGGGCAGCAGCAACTCGCCGAGATGAAGCGAGTCCCACTCGAATCCGCTGTATTCGGGGACGCGATAGGCCAAAAACGCGGCGATCCAGACCACGCTTGCGGGACGAATGATGCGGTCGGCGGATGGGATCTCGCGCCAGGGAGCCGAGCGCCGCCAGGCCAGAATCTGACTCGCGCACCCCGCCAACGCGGCCGTGAGCACGCCCGCGCGCGTGGCGAACGGCATATTCAAATGGGCGATCACGCCGTGGTGCCGATAGGCGTCGTGCGCCAGGACGGTGACCAGTAGGGGCAGCAGGGCTTGGCTGCTGAACGCAATGGTTCGCCAGCCGTCAACAGTGATCGCGCGATGAGCCATGATGAGCGCGACCGCGCTAAATTCCAGTCCGATGAGCGCCGCGGTCGCGCACTCGGATTCACGTCCCGCGAACCACTCCGGCCTGACCGCAGCAAGCACGGCGAATAGGCCGAGGATCGAGAAGTAGGTGCAGATGAGGAATATCATGAGGACCGCGAATACCCGCGGCGCGTCGTGGGATGATGAGGATGGTCGTGTGAGCGCACGCCAGATCGTCAGCAGGATCAGCCAGGCTCCAAGAGGCAGCCACGGCCAGGAGCGTGTGAGGAGCGCATACGTCGCCGAGTACGCGGCAATGCCCAGCAATAGACCGTGCGGCGTCATCGACCACGTGGTTGGCGGCTGGATCGGCATCCGTACGGGAACGCGATTGACCACGGTGGTGACGATCGGCCAGGCGAGGGCGAACAGCAGGAAGAACCCGGCTGCAGCCCGATATTCAGCGGATTTAGGGTAGTCGGTCGCGGCGATGAACCCGACCACGAGATCCGGATACGGTTGGGGTATGGCGACGAGGGACGGCCACGCCCTCATGACGCCGACCGCGGCGATGAGCACGGCTGCAACGGCCGCAACGGCCGTGCGCGGTCCGGATCGTGGGAGCCAGATTGCGTCGAGTCGTCCGCTCACTCGGTTCCGTACGCGGCGCGAACGGTATGCAGCGCCGCGTCCACGCGTTTCAGTACGCCCGCGCGATCGCCGGCGCGCATTTCGATCGACGTCCATCCCGTGTACCCGATTCCGCGCAGCGCGGCGCCGATCTGTCCGTGATCCACGCCGCCGGTTCCGATCGAGGCGAGTCCGGGCTCGCTCGCGTGCACGTGGGCGACCGTGCCGCGGGCGGCGTGGATGGCCGCGACGGGGTCGGGTTCCGCCGTTGCCGCGGCCGCGTCCACGTGCACGCCGAATCCCTCGCTGTTCACGCGGCGGACCAGGTCGATCGCCTCGCGAATCGTGGTGACGAACTCGCCCCCCCAGGCAACCGGGATCGGTTCGATGCACACGCGCACGCCGTGCTCAATCGCGGCCCGGCCGATCGCGCCGAAAAAGGATGCCGCGACGTCCTCGACCTCGTTCGGGGCCAGTCCCGCGATCCGTCGTTGACTCGGGGCCCCGAACACCAGCACGCGTGCGTCCAGGTCGTCTGCCAATCGGATCAAACGCGAGAGATACTCGACCGTGGCGGCTCGCGCTGAAGGGCTCTCGAAGATCGTGAGGTCGGGTCGGCCGTACAACAGGGCTTGGAACGCGACGATGGCGATGCCGCGGCGCGCCCATGCGCAGCGATAGGCGCGCCGTTCGCCGGTTGTGGCGGCGGTCGGATCACGCCAGATCGCGGTCGGCGCGATTTCCACGCCGCGCACGTCTCGGGCCTGAAGCAGCGCGGCCGCGGCCGGTTCTTGATCCGGAAGCCACGCGATGTTGGAGACGGCGATCTTCACGCGCCCGCCCGCGCGCGCGCCACGAAGCGCGTGAGACGGTGCAAGGTCTCGGCCCGGTTCGTGAGATAGCCGTTGCGTCCGCCCAGCGCGCGATCGAATTCCGTGCGCACGTTGTACCGCGCCGTCGGGGTCGAGAATGCGGAGCCCGCGAGGTCGAGCCCGAACACCTCTCGGGCGAGGTCCGCGACGCGGATCGGTTCCGTGACCAGGTTGACCAGGCGCAGCCTGCGGGCCAAGGCCAGTCGAGCGTCAAGCCACAGGCGGTCGAGCGGATACCACTGATACACGCTGTCCGGATTGATCCGGTCGAGCTGATGGCGGTTGAGGAGATCAAACATCACGTTTTTTTTGAGTCCGTCGCCGAACACGCCCGGCAGTCTGAGCACCACGGCGTTGAACCGGCTGGTCACGAACGCTTCCAAGGCCGAACGGTGGCGTCCGTACGCGCACGCTGCGGCGGGGACGAACGCGCTGGATTCTGCGACGTCGACGGGATGGGGATAGACGTCCACGGTGGAGATCAACACCACGCAACGCGCGCTCGCGCGATCGAGCGCGGCGGTCAGGCGCGCAATCGCCTCGGCGTCCACGTCCGGATCCCGGTTGGCGCGCCATTTAGCGCCGGGCGCTCCTGCGATGATCAGCAGGTCGAATCGGCGGCCCGCCACGGTTTCGATCGTGCGCGAGTTGTACCGATCACTGATCGGGGCTTGCCGCAGAAGGTTGCCGCCGACGAAGCCGGTGTCGCCGATCAAGCTTACGGTCATCGCGCGAGCCTGACGGCCGTGGATTCCGTTGGGTCGTAGCGCCGCCGCCACACGGCCCATAATGCCGCGAGAATGCCGAGGTGCCCGGTCACCGGGCGGATTTTGGTGGGCACCCCGTGCCTGGGGTACCGACGCGTGACCGGCACCTCGATCACGCGATAGCCCAGTTGCGCGGCGCGCACGGCCAGGTAATACGGCAATTCGTAGCGCTGAAAAGTCTGGCGTAACGGGGCCACGCGCGGATCGAGGAGCAATCGGCGGCTGTACGCGCGACAGCCGTTGGTGGTGTCGGTGTACCGGGCGCCGGCCGCCAGACTGATGGCGGGGGCGTGCAGGAGCCGGATCGCGGCGAGGCGAATCCACGGAGTGTTGACGGCGCGGCCCCCGCGGATGAACCGCGACCCCTGAACATGATCAAAACCGAAGTCGAGCGCCCGCAGCATCAGCGGCACGGCTTCGGGATCGTCCTTGTTGTTACCGTCCATGGTGGCGATGCCTTCGTACCCCGCGTCGAGCGCGTGGGCGAAGGCCGAGCGCAATTGCGCGCTGAGCCCTCCGCGCTCTCGCGTGGTGACGAGCGCACGAACGCCGAAGCCCCGCAGCCGATCCGGATCAGTGGATCCGTCCGTGCTGCCGCCGTCCGCGATCACGATGTCTACGGTCGCGGCCACGGCGCGCATCCGATCGAGTTGCGCGTGCAGCCGGGCCCCTTCGTTGATCACCGGAATGCAGAGCGCGTAGCGCGATGCGCGGGGGGCGAGCCCGGTCACGTTTGCCGGTGCGCGGTTCGTATTCCGAGCCGCGGCCGTGAAGTCGGGAGTCGGCATCATGCGCGCACCACCCGCGGCGGGTCCACGAGCACGTTGCGGTGCGGCGCGGAATCCAGGAGGATGTGACTGGTGCGTTCGTCGCGGATGTAGTACAGCGGGCGATCGCGTGATTCGTCCAGCAGTCGCGCGAGGTACTCGCACGCCACGCCCAACACGGCCAGCATCATCGCGAACATCGGCGCGGCCAGCGCCGACAGGGTGGTCCATCCCTCCGACGTGCGGCCGGCCAACAACCACGCGCCCGCGACGGAGCCCAACCACAGGAACCCGACCAAACTGCCCATGAACGCGGCGCGACCGGCCAGGCGCAACGGCACGGTGGTGTTGCCCGCGATGACTGAAAAGGCGAGCCCGATGCCTTCAAAAAATCGTCGTCCGGTACGGGCGCCGGATCGGCTCCGCGGGCGATAGGGCAGGCTTTCGCGGGTATAGCCGATGTACGCGCTGGAGACCCATAATGACCGGTGACGGTCCTTGATCTGGGCGACGGCATGCACTGCCTGGCGACTCAGCGCGCGAAATTGCGTGGCGTGGCTCGGCAGATCCAACCCGAACAGGCGACGGCTCAGCCAATAGAACAATCTGGAGCCGAGGCGCACGGGCCATGACTCGCCCGCGCGCTGGGCGTGTACGCCGAATACCACGCCCGCTCCGGCCGCGCAGCGGCGGATCATAGTGGGGATCAATTCCGGGGGATCCGAGTCCGGGAGCATCACCACGACCACGTCGCCGATCGCCAGGTCCAGCCCCGCAGTGATGGCGACCTCGCGGCCGAACGAGCGGGATAACCGCACGAGGCGGACTTGGTCATACCGGTCCAACAATGCCGAAGCCGCGGCGACCGTGTGGTCCGTGGACGCGTCGTCGATGAACACGATCTCGTAGTGCCGGAAGTGACGACGGAGCACCGCGTGCGTCTCGGCCAGAAAGTCGTCGAGGATCCCCGCGTCATTGTGAAGCGGTGCCACCACCGAAACCACGGGGTCGAGTCCTACGCTCACGCGCGGCTTTCCGAGCTGGCGAGGAAGTCGAGTTCGGACAGCAGGTCGTAGACCTGGTCGATTTTGGCGCCCACGATCGTGTGGAGGTTCGCGAGTCCGGGCGTGCTCGCGATCACGATGGGCCTGCTGTCGTCTGACTTGCTCTGCGGCAGCCCGGTTTTGATCTCCCAAAGCGAGTCCACGTACCGGCACTCCCGCATGATCGGGACGAACCGGGCCGCGTCCGCGACCATGTGCGGGAATCGGCTGGCGCGACCGAGCCGCGCTGGGGGTGGAAACCCGTCCGGGCCGTCCGTCCAGGCCGCGTGCGGCGTATACCGCACGTGGCTCAGCGAGTGCAGGCCCCGCGAGGGAAAGGGCATGAGCGAGAAAAACGGGCCGCAGACTACGGTGATCGCGCGCCGAACCAGAGCCTCGGGCGGCGTGACGAGCGCGAGTTCCGCCAGTTCGTGCCGAAGGGGGAGCGCGGGCAGCCCCGAGTCATGCAACAGGCGGTTGGCGCGGGCAAAGCCGCAGTTGAACGCCCGGTTTGCGAGGAGCTGCCCCGGACGGCCCAGTCGCTCGAACGCGATGTCGACGCGGCCGTCCGGCGCGCGGCCCACGGTGTGCACGTCGGTGTCCAAGGCCAGCGCCACGCCCATGCGCGACATTTGCCGGCGGATCGCCAGACGGAGTTTGACCGCGTCGAACGCGTACTCCCTGACCGCGAACACGTCCTCGATCAACTCGGAATTGAACAGTCGGCGTACCTCGGCGGGCGCGGGCTCCAGCGGCGCGCCGATCCGATCGCAAAACGTGCGAAAGCGCGCCGCGCTGATCCCCGTGAGCGAACTGATCGTAGACACCGCGTAGTAGTGCTCGAAGCTACGATCGATGCAGTCCCGGTACTCCTCTTCGAACCGAGGGACATTGACCCGCGAGCGCAACGCGGTCAGGAAGCTGCGGGGGTAGTGGTAGCCGCGGTGCACACGCGCTTGGTTCGCAAACGACGCGCGTTTGAGGATATCGGCCTCGCGCTCCAGCACCACCACCCGGTCGTACCCCTGGCGTTTAAGCTCAAGCGCGAGACGGCAGCCGAAAAAGCCGCCGCCAATAACGGCCGCGTCCCACACGCAAGAAACGGGAGCGGCGGTTTCGATGTCGCGTCCCGCGAATACACCAACCAAGGCGGTCCCCCGACGGTACATGGTCGCCAATCTAGCACGCAGCGGATTAAGGAACGGTTAAGGGGGGCATACGTGGAGGGCGCCGTGGCCCCCTGGTCCGACGCCGGACTCTGCTGGCGTCGCGCGCGATGGCAGAACCCCTGAAAACACAGTTCGGGCTAGATGTCCCGCAACGGATCGCCGCGATGATCACCGCGGTTCCCGGAATTTACAACGGGTCGCAACCGGTCGGAGGTTGAACTCTCTGAAAAGCTTTGTGTTTAATGGTTCAGGAATTGGGCAATCTGTTCACGAGCCCGCAAACCGCGGTTGGAATACGGCCGTCCACATGGTTGACCACAGGTCATCCACAGAACGTGAGGACACATTGATTACCTCGAGTGGTTCTCCCGGTGACGTCGGGTCGGTGGGGGACCCCTTGGCGCGGGGAACATTGGTGAGCGCGTCGACGCGCCGTATCGACGAGGCATTGTTGGATCGCGTCAGCAACGAAGCGGCGAGTCACCCGCGGTTGCGGATGAATCACAATTTCCATCGACATGAAGAGCCGGTTCAACGGTTCCTCAACGCGATTGAGCCGGGGAGTTACATCCGGCCGCACCGCCACCACAATCCCCCCAAGTGGGAAATGTTCGTGTGCCTGCGCGGTCGCGGCGCGGCCGTGTTGTTTGACGACGACGGGCGGATCACGGAGGTCCATCGACTGGACCCGACGGCGGGCGGCTACGGCGTCGAGATTCCGGCCGGGGCGTGGCACACCGTCGTGAGTTTGGTCCGGGGATCGGTCTTTTTGGAAATGAAGGAAGGGCCCTTCGAGCCCAAACACGCGGGCGTGTTTGCGTCCTGGGCTCCGGCGGCGGAGGACGCCGGCGCGGCCGCGTTTCTCGCCGCGCTCGAACGCGCCGCAGCACCCCGCTAGCGGGGATCAGTCCTGAGTGGGCCGGCGACTTTTGGGGAAAGGCGGGCGTTGCAATTCGTCTTCCACGAAGTCCGAGTCCTCGGTGTTGTACCGCACCAAGTTCCGGACGTGCCCCAAGCTGTCCACCGGCATCTCCGTGAATTCGATGCCCATGCCCTCGGTTTCGGCGTGGACCACGTGGCCGTTCAGCTCAATGGTGAGCGGCGGATCAGCGCCGACCAGCACCAACGTGACGCTGCAGGCGGTTCCCTTCGGGAACGGCGGGTCGCAGAACAGGTACACGCCGGCGAGGCTCAGATCGCGCACCCGTCCGCGCACGGTCAATCCGGCGGCTTCCACGCGCACGTCAAGCCCGGTGGTGACCCGGGTCCACTGCCGGCGTTCCTCCGGCCAGTCCGCGTCGTTGTCGGGGGCGGTCGGTTCGTTCATCGCGGGGACTAGTGTAACACGGCTTTGACGAACGGGTCGTGACGGCGCGGCTCCGCGGTCCCGCGCCATGCCGCCGTATTGATTTTCCGCAAGGGCGGTCCTATCATGAACTTCTCCGAAACCGAGGGAGCTGAGGCTTCCTCTTTATGGCGAATACACGAACCGTTAGGAGACCGGCATGGCACGGATGGACGTGGTTGACTACGAAATTTACGGCGACGACATGCAGTACGTCGAAATCGAGTTGGACCCTGAGGAGGCGGCGGTCGCGGAAGCGGGCGGCATGATGTACATGGCCGACGGGGTTGAAATGGAAACCGTGTTCGGCGACGGGTCGGGCGGCAAGCCGGGCCTATTCGGCGCGCTGGTGGGCGCGGGCAAACGTCTGCTGACCGGCGAGTCGCTGTTCATGACGGTGTTCGTAAATAAGGCGCGCGAGAAGCGGCGCGTGGCGTTCGCCGCGCCGTATCCGGGCAAGATCATCCCCATGAAGTTGGACGAGTTGGGCGGCACCATCGTGTGCCAGAAGGACTCGTTCCTGTGCGCGGCCAAAGGCGTGTCGGTGGGGATCGCGTTTCAGAAACGGTTGGGCGTGGGGCTGTTCGGCGGCGAGGGGTTCATCATGCAGCGCCTGGACGGCGACGGCCTCGCCTTTGTCCACGCGGGCGGCACGCTCCACGAGCGCACGCTCAAACCCGGGGAAATGCTGCGGGTGGATACGGGGTGCATTGTGGCGATGCAGAGCTCGGTGGACTTCGACATCGAGTACGTGGGCAAGATCAAATCCGCGCTCTTCGGTGGAGAAGGTCTGTTCTTCGCCACCGTGCGCGGCCCCGGTCGCGTGTGGCTGCAGTCCTTGCCGTTGTCGCGATTGGCCAACCGGATCTACGCGGCGGCGCCGCAACGCGGCGGCGCCCGCGAGGAAGGATCACTGTTAGGCGGGTTAGGCGGATTGCTTGACGGTGACAACTGACGCATCCGACGCGACCCACACGGGGAGGGGTCTGTGTTTCGGCTCGGACCTCGCGCCGCAGGGGGAGCGCGTGGGATTCGCGCTCGAGGCCGACCGGTTGGTGTTGTGGCCCGGATCGGAACGCGAGCGCGCCGTGTCCTACGAGGCGGTTCGGATCGAACCGGGCGGGTTCGAGCGGTCGCAGTTTCAATTGACGTGGTCCGAGCCGGACGCGCGGTGGGCGTTGGTGTTGGACGACGACGCGTTAGCGGGGCGGGTTCGCACGAATCCGCCGCCGGGTCTGCGCGCGGAGGTCCGGCGACTCGACGCGGTCTTGCGGCGCGGGCGGTTGACCAGCGGGGTCGGGTGGACCGTGATCGTCGCGATCGCGCTGGGCCCGATCCTCGTGCTGGGGCTGCTGTGGTGGCAGGCCGATCGCATCGTGGGCGCGGCCGCGGACCAGGTGCCGGTGGCGTGGGAGCAAGAGCTCGGCGAGTCCGCGTTCGCCCAACTCACGCTCGGGGCGACCGAATTGACCGAGGGCCCGGCGGTGGAGGCGGTCCGCGCGATCGGCGATCGGCTCACCGCGCAAATTCACTCGCCCTACACGTTCCGCTGGCACGTGATCGACGATCGCCAGGTCAATGCATTCGCGGTGCCGGGCGGTCACGTGGTGGTGTTCACCGGCCTGCTCCGCGAAGCCGGGTCGGCGGAAGAGCTGGCCGGGGTGTTGGCGCACGAGGTCCAGCACGTCCTGCTCCGCCACAGCGTACACGGGTTGATCCGCTCGTTGGGGTGGAGCGCCACGGTGCAAATCCTGTTCGGCGGCACCGGGCCGCTCTCGGGAGTCGGGGAGGCGGCCTCGCGACTGGGCAGCCTGAAGTTCGGTCGCGATCAAGAAACCGCCTCGGACGTAGAGGGCGTCAAATTACTTCAACGCGCCAAGATCGATCCGAAAGGGATGGTGGCGTTTTTTGAAAAATTGGCGGGGAAGGAAAACGGGATCGCGTTGTTGTCCACGCACCCGATGAGTGCGGATCGGGCGGATCGACTGCGCGCGGAAATCGAGCGCGCGGGCGCGTGGCCGACCGATCCCTTACCGGTCGCGTGGAGCGACGTGCAGGCCTCGCTCGCCCAAGGAGAAAGAGGATGACGACGTGCCGTGCCTGCGCCGCGCCGACTGGCGCGGGTGAATTGTGCGGATGGTGTTCCGCCAAAGCCCTGTCGTGCCGCGTGTGCGGGCACGAATTTCGGTACGCGGATATCCTCGCGCAACTACCCGTCACGCAGTGTCCGACGTGCGAGGGCCGGGCGATCGACGTGAGCGAGTAGGAGCCTGTCCACGGACGCCCATCTGCGGCGTTGTTGGTCGGCCTTGCGTGCTCACGTACGACCCAGTACGCTCCGCGCGCAAGGTCCTCCCTCCGCCTTGCATCTGGGCATCCGCGAACAGGCTCCACCTGGATATTTGGGGAGAGGCGTCTCGTGACGAATACGCACGACGCGGCGGAGCCCGCGCCATTGTTGGTGGAGTTCCGGGACCGCTTGCCGAAGGGGACCGCGCTTGATCTGGCGATGGGATACGGTCGGCACGCCCTGTATCTGGCCGCGGCGGGGTGGACCGTCCACGGGATCGAACGCGGTCCCGACGCGGTGGCTGCGTGTCGCCGCGAGGCGCAACGCCGCGGGCTGTCGGTGCGGATTGAACAGGCGGATCTGGACACGTATCGCATTCCAGCGAACGCGTACGACCTGATCGCAGTGTTCTATTTTTTAGACCGCGCGTTGATTCCTCAGATCCGCGACGCGATCAAACCCGGTGGCGCGATCGTGTACGAAACGTTTTCCATCGAGAACCAGCAACGCTTCGGCCGCCCGCGCCGGACGGAGTTCTGTTTTCAACCCGGAGAATTGGCCGCGTCGTTTCCGGGGTTCCGCGCGCTCGCGTCCCGCGAAGGCCTGGTCGGGGGCCAGTACGTGGCGCAGCTCGTGGCGATTAAACCGGAGGGCGTGGGTGGCTGAGTCGCGGCCCGGGTTGCTGGCGGTGGACGCCGCGCTCAAGACCATTCTGTCCGCGGTCCGGCCGCTGGGTTCGGAGCGCGTGCCGCTGCGCGAGGCGCTCGGCCGCGTGCTCGCGGCGGATCTTTGCGCGCCACGGGACGTGCCCCCGTGGGATAATTCGTCTGTGGACGGCTACGCGGTGCGGGCGGCGAACGTGGCGTCCGCGGACCAGGAGCGTCCGGCGGCGCTGGCCGTGATCGAAGAGATTCCGGCCGGATGTATGCCGACCCGGACCGTATCCGACGGGCAAGCCTCGCGCATCATGACCGGCGCGCCCATGCCGGCCGGCGCGGACGCGGTGGTCATGGTGGAGGACACCACGCTCGACGGCGAGCGCGTCCTGGTTCGCGCCGCCGCGCCGGTCGGTGATTCGGTGCGCCGGCGCGGGCAGGACGTACGCGCGGGGGCGATCGTGGTCTCATCGGGGCGTCGCCTCCGCCCCGCGGACGTGGGCATGGCCGCGTCGCTCGGCTACGCCGCGGCGTCGGTCGGACGACGGCCCCGCGTGGGCATTCTGGCCACCGGCGACGAACTGATCGACGTGGGTGAACCGGAACGATCGGATCGGCTGTATGACGTGAACAGTTACGCGATCGCGGCGCAGGTCGCGGAAGCGGGCAGCGTTGCCGTGGCCCTGGGCATCGCGCGGGATACCCCGGCGGCGGTTCGCGCGGCCTTGTCCGAGCTCGACGGACTCGACGCGCTGATCGTGTGCGGCGGCGTGTCGGTCGGTAAATTCGATTTCGTGAAGGACGTGTTGACCGAACTCGGCATGACGATGGAGTTTTGGCGCGTGGCCATGAAGCCGGGCAGCCCTATGGCGTTCGGGTCCATCCGAGGGCGGCCGGTGTTCGGGCTGCCGGGCAATCCGGTCTCGTCGATGGTCACGTTCGAAGTGTTCGTGCGGCCCGCGCTGTTGCGCATGGCGGGCGCGACCGTGGTGGACCGTCCGGTGGTGGCGGCGGAGTTGTCCGGGGACGTGGAGAAATCACCGGGCAAGACCCATTTTGTCCGGGCGAGATTGTGGCGCGACGGCGCGCGGCTGCGCGCGGCGCCCACCGGGTCCCAAGACTCCGGGGTGCTCACGTCGATGGTCAAGGCCGACGGACTGATGGTGCTCGATCGGGAAACCGGGCGCGCAACGAGCGGGCAGATCGTGGACGTGCGGCTGTTGCACGGCGAGGGAACGGGCGAAGGAGCGATACATGGCGTGTGAAGCGTTTGTGTTGGTGAATGTGACCGGAGATCATACCAAGAGCGCATATAAAACCCTTGCCCGCATGGAGGGCGTGAAAGGCGTGTACCTGGTGACCGGCGTGTACGACCTCATCGTACACGTGTCGGCGCACGACTTGAACCACCTTGGCGAAGTGATCCTCGGGAACATTCGCGCGATCGACGGGGTGACTCAAACCATGACGTGCCTCGTGTTTTCGACGCCGGCCGTCCACCACGCGTAATGACGGTCCGACGCCTCGCGCGGCTGATCATCCCGCTGCTGGCCGCGGCGGCCTGTGTCCGCCCGGAGGTTCGGATGAACGACTTCGTCGGGTTCGTCGACGTGACGCAGGCTTCCGGCGTGCGCGCGGAACACGTCAACGGGGCCGTCGGAAACGCGTGGTATCCGGAAACGTTCGGGGCGGGCGTGTGCGCGGCGAATCTTGACGCGGATGATCTGCCGGATCTGCTGTTCGTCACGGGCCGATCCTGGGACGATGCGTCGTCCGGTCCGGGCGTTGCGGCGTATCGGAATCGCGGCGACGGCACCTTTCAGGACGTGACTGCCGGGTCCGGGCTCGCCATGTCCCGCTATGGGATGGGGTGCGCGACCGCGGACTACGACAACGACGGACGCGAGGACGTCGTGTTCACCGGGTACGGCGGCACGGCGTTGTTCCACAACGAGGGCGACGGCCGATTCCGTGACGTCACGATCGAAGCCGGGGTCGGGGACACAGGGTGGAGCACGTGCGCGGTCTGGTTCGACGCGGACAAAGACGGGCGGTTGGATCTGTTCCTGTGTCATTACGTGGTCTGGACGCCGGAAACCGACCGCGTCTGTCGGCTGGATACCCGCGTCAAAGTGTTTTGCGGTCCGGACCCGTACCCGCCGGCGGCCCCTCGTTTGCTGCGCAACGTGGACGGCGCGCGATTCGAGGATGTGACCGAACGCGTGGGCCTCTCCAAGCCAGGCAAGGCGTTGGGCGCGGCCATGTTCGACGAGGACGGCGACGGGCGGATCGACCTGTTCGTGGCGAACGATCAAATGCCCAACTTCCTGTATCGCAACCGCGGTGACGGCACGTTCGAGGACCTGAGCGAGTCCCTGGCTCCATGGCCCGGGCGATTCGGGATGGCCCGCGCGGGCATGGGTGTTGACGTGGACGACGCGGCCGGACGCGTGCCCGTCGGGAATTTCATCGGTGAAGGCATCACGCTCTACGAACGCGACGCGGACGGGCGATTCCGCGACCGCGCGCGCGAGACGGGGGTATCGGCCCCCAGTTTGCCCTTCCTGACGTTCGGGCTGGCGCTGGCCGACGTGGACCTGGACGGCCGCTTGGATCTGATCGCGGCCAATGGGCACGTGGACGCGGAACTCGCGCGCGTGTTGGACGGCGGCGCGCGACAACACGAGCGGCCGCTGTTGTTTCGCGGGACCGCCGACGGCGCGTATACCGAAGTGGGGACGATGGTCGGGTTGGCGGCTGCCTTCGTGGGGCGAGGCCTTGCCGCCGCGGATTTCGATCGTGACGGGGACATCGATCTCGTGTTCACTGAAAATAACGGCCCAGCCCGGCTTTATCGCAATGACCTTGCCAAACACCGCTGGCTTGGAGTCACATTGCAAGGCGCGGGGAGCAATCGAGACGGGATCGGGGCGATGGTCAGCGTGACCGCGGGCGGCCGGACCCAAACGCGGATGGTCAGAACCGGATCGAGTTATCTCTCGCAGAGCGAACGAGCGCTCCTCTTCGGCCTGGGCACGGCCGACCGCGTGGACGAGATCACGGTGCGCTGGCCGAGCGGGACGACCGAACAACGGCCAGGCGTGATCGCGGATCAGCGCCTGGTGATCACCGAGGGACGGGTCCCATGATACGAGGGCGGGTTGCGGGAGTGCTGACGGGCGCCGGCCGCTGGATCGGCCTGGCGGTCGCCTGCTGCCTGGTTCCGGGGCCGTTGGCGCACGCGCAATTATCCGAGCGACCGGGCACGTCGATCAGCACCCTGCGCGGCGCGAAAGACGTGACCGGGCGGTCGATCAAGGATCAGCGGGTCCGGGTCGTTCACAGCGCCGATCCTTCGCAGGAAGGCGCGTCGCGGTATCTTCAGGATCAGGATCCCTGGCTCGCCTATCAGCGGGGCAAGAACCTCACGCAACGGGAGTTTCGGGCCCGCGACGGCGCGTTCGGCCGCGCGGGGTCGTTTTTTGAGCCCAAGCTGCTCGGGGACCGCGTGACGCCGCGGTTGGGCCGCGATCACGTCAGTTCGTGCGGGGTGTGTCACGCGATTCCGTTCCGAGAGCCGGGCGCCGGCGGCAATATCCCCAAAGGGAGCGGCGAGGGGCGGAACGCCCCCCATTTCTTTGGCGGCGGTTTGGTGGAAATGATCGGGTTGCAGACGCGGCTCAAGGTACTGCAGGCGTGCGATCCGTCGCGTCGGGGGTTTGTCCCGATCCAAGGCGTTCCGGATCAGCCGGTTCGGATTGTCCCGGCGCCGGGGCAAGCGCCTATCGACTACGGGTGGTGCGGGGACCGCGACGGGAACGGCGCGCCGGATCTGAACAAGGTATTTCGGGTCTGGTACGTGGACGAGACGGGACGCCGCGTGACCGAAGACGGCAACGGCGACGGCGTCATCAACCTGCGCGATGGAAACGTCGCGGGATACAACCTCGAAATGATGGTATTCGGCTGGGGCGAGACCGAAGGCGCGATGGCACCGACGCTGCGGGTCTTTTTCAACGACCCGGTCGATACCCACAGCGGTATGCAGGTGTACGATCCCACGATGCAGGTTGACGACGGCGCGCACGGAGACGAGGCCCCCGGCGACGGCCTGTCCGCGGTGTCCAACGCGGGGGCGCGCCAGTTCGCGATCCACGCGCCGGTGGATCGCGGCCTTCGCCTGACCGACGCGGGACTGAGCCTGGACGATCCCGACGGGGACGGCGTGATCAACGAAATTTCCGAAGGCGACGTGGATCTGGCCGAGTGGTACATGCTGAATGCGCCCGCGCCCGGCATGGGACGGCAGACGGCGCAGACGCGCAAGGGGCGCGTCGCGTTCGGGACCTTCGGCTGCGCCGCGTGTCACACGCCGGATTGGGTTCTGGACCCCGCGAATCCGAGCGCGCCTGATCCCTACCAACGGTATGACGGGGACCGGCGTTTCTTTGACTTGTCGGTCGATTACTGGGACCGCTCGGAACGGCTTGAAGGCACGTTGACTGTGTTAGCGGACCAACGCGATGGGCGCTGGTTGCCGCGACGAGAGGCGGCAATGATTCGCGGCGTATACTCGGATTTTCAACACCACGACATGGGGCCGGCGTTTACCGAGACGTTGTTTAACGGTGCCAAGGTCAGTAAGTTTCGCTCCGCGCCGTTATGGGGCGTGGGGAGTACGGCGCCGTACGGTCACGACGGCGCCAGTTTCACGTTGGACGAGGTGATTCGCCGCCATGGCGGCGAGGCCGAAGCGGCGGCCTCGCGATACCGTCGCGCGCCGGAGCGCGATCGCGAGGCATTGATTGCGTTTCTGCAAAGCCTGGTGCTCTACCAAAGCGACCGCCTGCCCACGGACCTGGACGGTGACGGCGCGATCTCTCCTCGTTTCATGGTAGCTGGGAAGGATACCGGGGAGGAACGCTTCAACCCCGAATGGCTGTTTCGTGCGCCCTGTGCGATCGAGGGGCCGGTGCGCGCGCCGGACGGGTCGGAAGCCGCGTCGTTTGCCTGCGTGAACGCGTCCGAGGCGTACGGGGAGCGGTTGGCGTGGCTGCGCGACGCGGACGAGGACGGGTTTCCGGACGCGGTCGATCCCTGTCCGCGGCAAACCGGCTTTGCGAACGGGTGCGCCGCCGCGGGCGGACTCGCGACCGATCCCGTCTCCTCGCCCGGCACGATCCGCGTTCCGGCCGGGGTCTCGTTGGCGGTTGATCTGCGAACGCCTCGCATCCTGTGGTCGGCCGGAAGCAACGGGTGGGGAATCCGGCGAAGCGCGGACGGCGGCCGCACGTGGCAATCCATGACGGACGACGTCCGCCTGATGCACGCCACCGCGGTGGCCGTGGATCCGAGCCGGTCCGAGGTGGTCTACGCCGGGTCTCCATACGGCGTGTTTCGCAGCGCGGACAACGGCGCGACGTGGACCGCGCACACCGACGGGATGAGTGATCCCCGCGTATTTGCCGTGGCCGTGACCCCGCGATCCCCGCGCATGGTGTACGCCGGCGGATTCGGCGGCCGGGTTTTTCGCTCCGACGACGGCGGGGCCTCGTGGTCGGAGACCAGGGTCGGAGCCGACGTGTATCGCGTGACCACGCTGACGGTGGACGCGGGTGACTCCAGCGTCCCGGCGTTGGATAATCGTCCGACCGCGGTGTACGCGGGCACCAGCGGCGGGGGCGTGTTCCGGAGCGACGACGGGGGGGCGACATGGTCCGCGCTTGCGGGCTTGCCGGACCGCACGGTCTACGCGGTGGCGCTCGATCCGCGCATACCCACCACGCTCTACGCGGGCACACCCACCGGCGTGTATCGCAGCCTGGACCGTGGCGCGCGGTGGACGTCGGCGGGCCTTGAACCGTCGCTGCCCGTGTTGTGTTTGGCGGTGGACCCTCAACTGCCGGCCGCGGTCGTGGCCGGGACGCCCAACGGCGTTTTCACCACGAACGACGGCGGCCGGACCTGGAGTCAGGTCGCGGGCGTGGCGGCTCGGGGCCCGGTGGTGTCCGTGGCATTGGATCCGTGGAATCCCCGGTCGATCGTGGCCGCGGTGTATGGTGGAAGCGTGGTCGGGGGCACGACGCGGTAGGAACGCCGCGCGTTGCACACGTCGGGCGGCCCGTGTTATAAGCGGCGCGCACGGTTGCGACGACCTGCCGGTTAGGAACGTCAACCAGGACGCGATGTATGGTGGTCGTCGTTTTCAGGTCCCGATTACGCCAAGGGGTTGATGAACACACGCTCCTAAAACTGGGCGAACGCATGTACGAACTCGCCTCAGTGATGCCGGGGTGCATCTCGTACAAGGACTTCACGGCGGCCGACGGCGAAAACGTGTCGATCGTGGAGTTTCAATCTCCCGAAACCCTTGCCGCGTGGCGTGACCACCCGGAACACCGGGTGGCGCGCCAGCGCGGTCGCGACGAATTTTTTTCGGAGTACCGCATTCAGGTCTGCACCCTGGATCGGGATTATGGGACCGCGCGCACACCCTGAGCGAACAGGAGGACCCTCCATGGAACCGATCACGACCACGATTGTCACCGCGCTCGCGGCCGGCGACGCGGCAGCGGGGAAGGAGACCGCGAGCGCCGCGATCAAAGACGCCTACCAAGGGCTCAAATCGCTCATTCAACGGCGCTTCGCGGGCACGCCCAACTCGGATGTCGTGCTCGCTGAACACGAGAAAGAACCCGACACGTGGCAGAAGCCCATGGAAAAAGCGCTGACGGAGTCGGGCGCGGACACGGAAGACGCCGTTGTGCGACAGGCCGAGGCGCTGCTGAAGCTGCTGGCTGACGGTAGGCCGGGCAGTCCGCGCGTTCGCGGCAGCGGCGCGGCGGCTGATCGCGGCGGGATCGCCGCGGGCCGAGGCGGCATCGCGGCTGGCGGAAATGTCTCGATCGGACAGCGGGCTCGACCGGAGGACCCGTAACCAACGGTGGGACACCTCACTCCGACCGGCGGGCCGTCTCAAAAAAAGCAACAAACGACTGACGTCCCCGAAGGGGCATCCGACACCTTCCTGGATAGGTTCCGTGCCCGGTAACCTCGGACACGGTTAAGGCAACAACACCAAAAAACCTGACATGTCCTGGATCGCCATTTCGCTTCGCATCAAGCCGGAGTTCGCCGATATCCTCGGCGAGGCGTTGATTGCGCGGGGGAGCGCGGGGGTGTGGGAGTCTGAGCCGGGGTGGATCACGGCGTATTTTCCGGCGGCGTCGGACCCGAGAGCGGTCAAAGAGTTGCTCGATGGGATGGCGGTATCGCTTGGGCAGGGGGATTGCGTGATTTCGCCGGTGGACGATCAGGATTGGATCGCGACGTGGAAAGCGAGCGTGACCCCGCTGCGCGTCACGCCGCGTCTGACCATTGTCCCGAGCTGGCGCGGACATGCCGAGGCGCCAGGCGAGCGGGTGGTGATCCTGGATCCCGAGATGGCGTTCGGCACCGGGCATCACGAGACCACGCGGATGTGCCTGGAGGCGCTCGACGAACGATTGCAGCGGGGAGATCGGCCCACGGTGTTCGATCTGGGCACGGGTTCGGGCATCCTGGCGATCGCCGCGGCCAAGTTGGGCGCGGGGCGAGTGACCGCGTGTGATATCGACCCGTTGGCGCGCGAGACCGCGATCCGCAATGTGGCGGTCAACAAGGCGTCGGAGACGGTGTCGGTCGTGGCCGCGGGGCAGTCGGAACGACTCGGCCGGTACGACGTGGTCGTGGCGAACCTGACCGCGGATGATCTGATCACGCTAATGCCCGAGATCGCGCAACGCGTGGGGCCCGTCGGAGAAATGATCCTCTCTGGGATACTCCAGACGCGTGCGGCCGACGTAGCCGCCTCGCTCGCGGCTCATGGACTCGGCGTGGCTCACCGGCGAACGGCCGGGGAGTGGGTCGCCCTGGTGGTTCGCGCGGACGGGTCCTCGTCTTGACACGCCCGCGCCGAGCGGCGTATTGTTCGTGATGAAAAAGGATTTCACTTGATGGCGCAATCGAAAGCCAAGAATCGTTCGAGGGATCTGCTCCAAGAGCGATTGCGTGAACACGGACTTAAATTCACGCATCAACGCGAATTGATCGCGGAGCTCTTTCTCGAACAGGATCACATCACGGTCGACGAATTGTTCCAGAAGGTGTCCAAGCGCGATCCGTCGATCGGGGTGATCACCGTGTACCGGACCCTGAAGCTGTTGTGTCAATGGGAGCTCGCGCAGGAACGGCACTTCGGTACGGGCAAAACCATCTACGACAACGTCGCGTGGAAATCGCACCACGACCACCTCATTTGCACCCACTGCGGCCGCATCATCGAGTTCGAAAACTTCCAGATCGAGCAGTTCCAGGAGCAGGTGGCCCGCCAACACAATTTCCGCATCACCTTTCATAAGTTAGAGCTGTACGGAGTCTGCAAATCGTGCGAAGCGGATGACCGCGCCAAAGCCCGGGCGGCCCGCTCCGTGTCCCACCACCACAGCCATTAAAAACCTCGCTTGACACGCCACAGAGAACGTAAACATGTTCCGCAAGGTGCGGGAGGCGATTTTTACTCCGGCGTATAACGACGAAGGGCGACCCGTGGCGTCAACCGTGGCGTTGCCGATCATGTTCCAGTTGTGCTGAAGTGGATAACGGGTTTGCGTATGCCGGCGGTTGTACGGTATCGTGGGCGCGCCAAGATAATATCCGCGCCGTGGGGAGCTCCGTGTCAACCGTCAGAGGGTGCCGTTGAAGCGACGCCTAGGTGTCGGTCGGCTGCAGTGGGCCGTGGTTGTCGGAACGCTCGCGATCACTCTTGTCGGCGGGGTATGGTATTGGACATCGCGTCATAACGACGCGCCCGAGTACCAGACCGCCGCGGTGGCGCGCGGAGACCTGACACAGGTCGTGACGGCTACCGGCCAGCTTAATCCCGTTGTCAGTGTGCAGGTCGGGAGCCAAATCTCCGGGATCATCCAGAAGCTGTTCGCGGACTTTAACTCGCGGGTGAAGGCCGGACAAGTTCTCGCGCAACTGGATTCCTCCACTTACGTCGCGAACCTTCGCCAGGCCGAGGGCGAACTGGCCAATGCGCGGGCGGGCCTCGATCTGGCGCGCGTCAAGGCGACCAGGGCCTCGGAACTGCGCGGCAAGGATCTGATCCCGCAATCGGAATACGATCAGGCCCAGGCCGACCTGCACCAAGCCGAAGCCGCGGTGATGATCCGCGAGGCGTCGGTTCGCAAGGCCGCGGTGGATGTGGAGCGTTGCACTATCGAGGCGCCGATCGACGGCGTGGTCATTTCTCGCAGCGTGGACGTAGGCCAGACCGTGGCAGCGAGCCTGAGCGCGCCGACATTGTTCGTCATCGCCAACGACCTGGCCAAGATGCAGATCAACGCGAGCGTGGCGGAGGCCGATATCGGCGGCGTGGAGGTCGGGCAAGACGTCAACTTCACCGTGGACGCGTTTCCCTCGCAACGATTTCAGGGACGGGTCGTGCAGGTGCGCAACGCGCCGGTCACGGTGCAGAACGTGGTCACCTACGACACGATTATCGAGGTAGCCAACCCGGAGCTAACACTCAAACCCGGGATGACGGCCAACGTGTCCATTGTGGTGGCCGCCCGTGAGAACGTACTGACTGTTCCCAATGCCGCATTACGTTTCCGGCCGGCCGATGCCGAAACCGCCAGTGGACAAAGCCGGACAACCCGAGGGGCGAGTGCGGCGATGCGCCCCGACTCGCGAGGCGGCGCGCCCGGCGGGCGGGCCGTGTATCGGGTTGAGGACGAACAAGCGGCGACGGTGGAGCGGGTGCCGGTCAAAACCGGGATCACCGACGGTGTGACGACCGAAATCGTGGAGGGCCTTCAGGAGGGCGACCGCGTGATCATCGGACTGCGGGTCGACCAGTCGATCTCGAGCGCGCGGGGCGGAGCCGCCAATCCGTTCGGCGGAAGAGGACCCGGCCGGTTCTGATGCGCGCGGAGGCGCGATGAGCGCGTTGATGGTGTTGGAGAACGTGTCCAAGACCTACCGCAGCGGGGACATCGACGTGCACGCGGTGCGGGACGTCGGTCTGGAAATCGCGCGCGGGGAATTCGTCGCGGTCATGGGAGCGAGCGGCTCCGGGAAGTCCACCCTGATGAATATCGTGGGGTGTCTCGACCGGCCCAGCAGCGGCCGCTACGTGTTGGACGGCGTCGATATATCCGAGCTGGACGGCGATCGCTTGGCGGACGTGAGGAACGCCAAACTGGGGTTCGTATTTCAAGGGTTCCATCTGTTGCCCCGGACCTCGGCGCTGGAGAACGTGGAGTTGCCGCTGTTGTACGCGCGCGGACTGACCGCGCCCCAACAACGCACTCGCGCCGTGCGAGCGCTGGAGATCGTGGGGTTGGCGGATCGCGCCGATCACCACCCGAATCAACTCTCGGGCGGCCAACAGCAGCGCGTGGCCATTGCGCGCGCGCTGGTCAACGAACCGGTGGTGTTGCTCGCCGACGAGCCGACCGGCAACCTCGATACCCGAACCAGCTTGGAGATCATGAGCGTCTTCCAGCGCCTCAACGACGAAGGGCTGACGATCGTCATGGTGACGCACGAACCCGACATCGCGCGGTGCACAAGGCGTTCCGTCATCATGCGCGACGGGAGAATCATCGCAGACTCGCCGCTGATGGATCGCGTGAACGCCGGAGAGTCGTTGCGTCAGGTGCCCCCCGAAAGAAGTCGCGGGCGTGTGACGGGATGACGCCGTCAGCCACCGCCAAACTCGCCTGGCGCGCGTTGCGCCGGAACCCGATGCGCTCGGCGTTGACCGCGCTCGGCATCGTGGTGGGCGTGGCCGCCGTGATTGCGATGGTGGCGGTCGGCAATGGAGCGAAGGCGCAGGTGGAGGCGCAGATCGCCAGCCTGGGCCGCAATGTGATTCAGGTATTCTCGGGCAGCACCACGAGCACGGGCATTCGCACCGGGTGGGGTGGAGCCGGAACCCTGACGGTCGAAGACGTGGAAGCCATCGCGCGGGAGATCCCGGGGGTGGCTGGCACCAGTCCCGAGGTGCGCAGCGTCACCCAAGTGGTTGCCGAGAACCAGAATTGGTCGACCCAAATATTGGGCGTTTCTCCCGAGTACTTCTCGATTCGGCAGTGGGCGTTGGTGGAGGGCGAACCCTTTACCGAGCGCGACGTACGGGCCGCCGCCAAGGTCGCAGTGATCGGCCGCACCACGGCGCAACAACTCTTCGCGGGGGCTAGTCCCGTCGGACGGATCGTGCGGATCAAGAACGTGCCGTTCGTGGTGGTCGGTCTGCTCGCGCCCAGGGGGTTTTCAATGCACGGCACGGACCAGGACGACGTGCTCGTGCTCCCCTACAGCTCCGCGATGAAGCGGGTGCTGGGCGTCACGACTGCGCGCTCAATCACGATTCAAGCCGGGACGGCGGCACTGGTAAACCCGGTTTCGGACCAAATTACTTCCTTGCTGCGCCAGCGCCACCGGATCGGCCCCGGCCGAGACGATGATTTCACGGTTCGGACCCAGGAGGACATTGCGGAGGCCGCGACCGAGACGTCGCGTGTGATGACCACGCTGCTGGGCGCGATCGCCGGGGTGTCGCTCATCGTCGGGGGGATCGGAATCATGAACATCATGTTGGTCAGCGTGACCGAGCGCACGCGCGAGATCGGCATTCGCATGGCGGTCGGCGCGCATGCGAAGGACATCCTGATGCAGTTCTTGCTGGAGGCGATTGCGCTGAGCACGGTGGGCGGGGGAATTGGGATCGCCCTCGGCATCACCACGGCTAAAGTACTCTCCGCGGTGGCGGAGTGGCCCACGGTGATCTCCCCGGGCTCGATCGCCGTGGCGTTTTTATTCAGCGCCGTGGTGGGGATCTTTTTCGGCTTCTATCCGGCGCGCAAGGCGTCGCGGCTCGATCCGATCACCGCATTACGTTATGAGTGATCGACGGTGGACAACGTGGACGAGGTGGACGATCGCCGGCGCACTGGGTGTCGCCATCGGGGTGGGCCATGCGGTCGGGGGCGCACAAGAAGGACATCAGGTGCAGTCCCTGACGCTTCAGGAGTCCATCGAGCGGGCGTTGAGCGCGAATCTGGACGTGCAGATCGAACGCGTGGCGCCCGCGATCAGCGAGTGGAACATCGTGAGCGCACGGGGCGCGTTCGATCCAGCGTTGACGGGGTCGATCAGCTACGAGGACGCGTCCGAGCCGCTTTCGCCGGAGCGGCAAGTATCGCTTGGGCGCGACGCGCTGGAGAGCCGAGAGTTGCGCACGGACCTCTCGTTGACCGGGACACTGCCGACCGGTACGCACTACGATCTGTCCGCGTTCGATACGCGGACTTCCGGCACGCTCGCGACCTCCGGCGTGCATATCGGAACCACCGGGCTGACGTTGACCCAACCGTTGCTCAAAAACTTCGGCCGGTCGAACACGGTCGCGCTACGCGTCGCCCGTAAGGACCGGCAGATCGCGCTCGAGCAGACCGCGGGCCGGGTGATGGACATTGTCTCCGAGGTGAGCCGCGCGTATTACGAGCTGATGTTCGCGATCGAGGATCATAAGGCCAAACGCGAAGACCTTCAACGCGCCAAGGCCTTGGTGGTTGACAACCGGACCCGGGTCGAGATCGGCGTGATGTCGCCATTGGACGTAACGCAGGCCGATGCGGGCGCGGCCGAACGGGAAGAGGCCGTGATCGTCGCGGAACAGGCGATCATCGAAGCGGACAACGCCCTCAAACGGTTGATCGCGGCCGACGTGACGGCGCTGCGCGGCGTGTCGCTCCATCCCGCCGAGACGCTCCCGGATGAGCCGGTTTCCACGGACGCCGTGGAGAGTGCGCGCATCGCTCTGGCACGTCGGCCCGAGGTCAAGCAAGCCCAACACGAGGTGCAGCGCAGAAATCTCCTGCGAGCGTTTAGTCGCAACCAGGCGTGGCCCCAGCTCGATCTGCAAATCAGCTACGGGTTCAACGCGCGAGGGGAGACCTCGGGCAGATTTGCGGATGGTCTGGCGGACCGCGAGCATCGGGTGTGGAGCGTAGGCGTGAACGCGACCGTTCCGCTCGGGAATCGACGGGCCGACGCCGCGGATCGGATTGCGCGCTTGGAAGCGGAACGAGCGGCACTGAGTCTTCGCAAGCTGGAGCAAGACATCCTTGTGCAAGTGGACAATGCGGTCGGTCAGGTCAGGACCAACGCCAAGCGCGTCGAAGCCACGCGCGCGGCGCGGCGCCTAGCCGAGGAGTCGCTTGCGGCTGAGGAATCCCGGCTCCGCGCCGGCACGTCAACCAGTTTTCTCGTCCTTCAGGCTCAGTCGCAATTGGCCGCGGCCCGGTCGGCCGCAATTCGCGCGCAGGCCGACTATGCCGCGTCGCTGGTCGCTCTCTCTCGGGTCGAAGGGACGACTTTGGACAAGCACCACATCGAGTTGGACGAGTAAATCATCGAGATACTTCTTGACAGGCGGGGTGGCGATCGGCTATGGTAGTGAAAAAGCAATTCATTATCATATCGAAAGGTCGTCGTGCATGTATATCTGCTTGTGTAAGGGCATCACCGATTCCCAAGTCCAAAACCTGGGGCGATCCGGCGTCGTCAGTCCGGAAGCGTTGACCGAGGAATTGGGTATCGATCGCAACGATTGTTGCGGGCGTTGTGTCGTGGGCATTCCGAAACTTGTCGCGATCGCCCGAGAAGCGCTGGCTGACACGGACGTGCTCACGCCGTCGAATAGCTCGTCTCGTTCCTGATTCGCGTGATGGTCTCGCGTCGGTTGACATCCTCCGTGGGGGTGAGATACGGTGCAGCCTCTTTGGTTCTCGTACGCCGGTTACGCTATCTAGTCCCACGAAGGAGACCGCGATGAAGGCGAAAGAGGGCGTCATTGATTTGTTGAATCGAGTGTTGACCAATGAGCTGACCGCGATCAATCAATACTTCGTGCACGCCGAGATGTGTCATCACTGGGGATTCGAACGACTGTACGAAAAGATCCGTCAGCATAGCTTCGACGAGATGAAAGACGCCCACGAACTGATCGAACACATCTTGTATCTGGAGGGAATTCCAAATCTGCAGCGGCTGGGGCAGGTTCAGATCGGGGAAACGGTGCTCGAACAACTCAATCTCGATCTTCGTCTCGAGCAGGATGCCGTCGCCGTGCTGACCGAGGGCATCGTGCATTGCGTGAAAGTGAGCGACTTTAACACCCGCGCCAAGTTGGAACGGATGGTGCACGGGGAGGAAGGCCACATCGACTGGATCGAAACCCAGCTTGATGCCATCAAGCGAGTCGGCATTGAAAACTACCTCAGTCAGCAGCTCACCAAAGAGTAGTTCAACGCGTCGGTCGTACCGGACGACCGCGGTTTACCCGCCCGTCGGCGTATTCTCCGCTTGACAATCCTTTTGCATTCCAACTATGATCGCAGCCTCATAAATGAAAATGAAATCTAATTCCAATATCAATAGTTCGGCGGCATGATCGCCCGGGGACCGGATGGGTGTGGGGCAGCGCCCGACGTGCGGTGCTTGTGCGGAGGGCTGTTGGCGCGCTGGCGGGGCGAGGCCATCGAGCTGAAGTGTCGACGGTGCAAACGAACGCTGCTGATTTCCTCTGATCGCATCAAAGGAGCGTCGCCGCGTTCGCGTAATCAAGAAGCGCCCTAACGGGCGGAGACATCATGGAGGCCAGCGGTCGTGAGCACCAAGAGCAAATACAGCACCCAGCGCCCGAACAATCACGAGAAAGGTGGGAGGGGTATGAATCGGACGTTGGTGGCGTTAGGCGTATGTGCGTGGGTTGCGGGACAGGCAACGGGCAATGCGTGGGCGGAAGACTCGGTGACGCAGCGGCTCGACCGGATCGAATCGCGGCTTGATCAATTGGGGGCCGGCGAGAACAATGCGCACGGCGGGTCCGGGGCTGGGAAGCTGAGCTTCCATGGATACGGCGAGTTGCACTTTAACAGCCCCGAGGGGGCGAGCGTACCGGACGACGCGGACCCTGCGATCATGGATTTGCACCGGATGGTGTGGGGCGTCAGTTATCAGTTCAACGACCGCATCAGCGTGCACACCGAGGTGGATTTCGAACACGCGGCAGGCGAGATCGAACTCGAGTTCGCGTATGTAGATTTTCTCATCACCCCGGCGTTCAACGTGCGGGCTGGCAGCATGCTCATGCCGGTAGGTCCGTTGAACGAATTCCATGAGCCGCCGCTCTTTTACAGCGTAGAGCGGCCGTACGTGCAGCGGACCATCATCCCAACCTCGTGGCAAGAGGGCGGCGTGGGGCTCTTCGGATCGGTGCCGGCCGGGCTTAAATATCGGGTGTATCTCGTATCCGGTCTGAATGCCGAAGATTTTACTGCGTCGAACGGGATTCGCGGCGGGCGAGGTCACGTGAACGAGCAGCCCTCCGACTCTCTGGCCGTCGTGGGCCGGTTGGAATACGTCGGTTTGCCGGGCGTGGACCTGGGGCTCTCGGTGTACCAGGGCGGTGCGAATACGACGAACAATGCGGCGTTGGGCGATGCCGGGGTGGGGATTCTGGAGGCGGACGCGCGGCTGCGCGTGGCCGGTTTGGATCTACGCGGCGTGCTGGCATCAATTAACGTGGATGGGGCGGATCAGATTTCCACGTACCTAGCCGGACTACCGACGCCAGGTGCACCGGTCGGTGAAGAGATGCTCGGGTGGTATCTTGAGGCCGCCTACGATGTGCTCAAGGTGCTGGCACCCAACACAGATCAGTCCGTAGTTGCGTTCCTCCGGTATGAGGACTTCGACACCCAGAAGTCGATGCCGACTGGATTCGCCAAGAATCCAGCCCACGAGCGGCAGGTGATGACCGCGGGCCTGGCGTACTTTCCGATTCCCGACGTGGCGATCAAAGCCGACCTGGAAAGCTGGGAAAATGGGGCGGACGACGACGGCAGCCGGTTTAACTTGGGCGTCGGCTATCAGTTCCACTGACGGATTGCATGACACGGCCAACCATCAGAGAAAGCCGGCCGTGCATGGGCGGCGTGCTGCATATCACGCTGCCGAGCGCCGAGGTTGAACAACGAGGCGATATTTTCCACGCCGCGTTTACCGAGGCTGGCCGGATCGAACGACTGTTGAGCGCGTTCGATCCGGCCAGCGAGGTGTCGAGGCTCAATCGCGACGCGGCGCGGGGGCCGCTAGCGGTGGATGCCGAACTGTCATGGTTGCTCTTGCAGGCGCAGCATTTTTCAATCGTGAGCGGGGGGGCCGTGGATGTGACGGTTTCGCCGCTCACGCGCTTGTGGCGGTCTCGGGATGAACGTCATGGCGGATCGTCGGGGCCGCCGTCGCCGAGCGACATTCGTTCACGATTGGATCACGTCGGATGGCGTCATGTGCGGTTCGACGCGGAACGGCGTACGGTGGCCTATGGTTCCTCCGGCGTGCAGCTTGAATTCGGCGCGATGGGCAAAGGCTATGCCGTGGATCGGGTGGTGCGAACTCTCGTGGCGGCCGGCGTGTCCTCGGCCCTGGTGGATTTCGGCAGCACCACCTACGCGCTGGGCCGTCCGCCGGACGATGACGCGTGGCGCATCGGGCTTCGGCACCCACGGGACCCGAATCGAGTAGTGTCCGTGGTGCGAATGGTCGACTGTGCGGTCGCCACGTCCGGGGACGACCAGCAGGTGAATTTTATCAACGGAGTTCGGTACGGGCACATCATCGACCCGAGGACCGGCCGACCGGCCGACAAGGCCATGGCTGCGACGGTGATTGCCCCTACGGCGCTGGAGTCCGACGCGCTCTCCACCGCGGCGTTCGTTGCGGGACCGCGCGACGGGATCGCGTTGCTGCGCCGGCTCGGGCTGGATGGGATGATTACGAGCCGAGCCGGGAGTGGGCGGTTGAGGCGTGCTGAAACGCCGGATTGGCGCCATCACCTGGAGGTGAGGCCCGAAGCGAATCGTCTCTCCAGGCGGCGAATCCTCGTCGGGATGATCGCGGCCGCGGCGGCTATCGTGCTCCGGCCCGCGCTCGGTCATGGCGTGGTGTATCTGAGCCGAGAGGAGGCCCTTCGAAGTTTGATGCCGGAGGCCGAAGCGGTCAGGGAAGAAACGGTGTCGTTGAGCGAGGCTCAGCGTGACCGGGTCGCGGCGTTGATTAACGGCCGCATGTCGGAGGCCGAGGTCACGTTTTGGATCGGGGAACAGGTGGGTCGTGTGACGGGGTACGCGACCGTGCTGAATGTGATCGGCAAAGAACAACCCATCACGTTTATGGTGGCGGTCGCGCCGGAAGGCACGATCCGAGGCGTACACGTCATGACGTACCGAGAATCACAAGGCTCCGAAATCAGGTCTAAACGGTTTCTTGAGCAATTTACCGGCAAGACATTGGCGGCGCCGCTCAAGTTGGGCCGAGACGTACACGGCATCAGTGGCGCGACGCTGTCGTCACGCTCGACCGCCGCCGCCGTGAAAAGGGCCTTGGCCTTGACGTCGGTCGTGTATGGAGTTCCGGGAACCGCGTCGTGAGAGACTTTTCGCGACGAGGGTATCGGATCGGGCAGACCACCACCGAGATCAAGGTGATCTATACCGGGTTCTTAGTATTCGCCGCGGTCGGGTATCTCACGCTGATCGCCATTGCGCTCACGAGAGTCGGGCCGTCGTATCAGCAGATCGTCGAGCATTACCGGGGGGCCGAGAACGAAGACCTCCTGCCGCGTCCGGTCGGGCAGATGCTGGAGGAAGCCCACTTTCACGCGTTCATCCAAGGCGTCACCCTGTTGGTGTTGACGCACCTGTTTGTCGCGACCGGGGGCAGCCGTCGGTTCAAACGCACCGTGGTCGTGTCGGCGTTCGCGGGCACGCTCGCCGACCTGGCGTCGCCCTGGCTGGTCCGGTTTGTGGCGCCTGGATTCGCCGTGGTCCAACTGGTCGCGTGGATTCTGATGACGGGCACTGCCGTGTTGTTGATCGGCGTGCCGATGTATGACATGTGGTGGAATGTGCGCGGCGCCGCTTGGCGCAAACAATAGTGCCGAAGGCATCCGCTCACATGGCGAAGCAAAGGAGTGAAACGATGAGATGGAGAATCGTTGCCGCGATGTTGACCGTGGTGGGCCTTCCGATGGCCGCGTTGTCGGACGACCGATCGCGGCCGCAGGAGGTGCAGGCGGTTACGGTGTTGTTGGCGGAGTACAAGTATGCTCCGGCGTACATTGAATTGCGCAGGAATCGACCAGTGGAGCTGCGTCTGGTAAATGAAGGCAAGGCGCTGCACGAGTTCGTCACCGACGCCCTGGTCGACACCGTGGTCGACGTTGAAGGCCAGGGCGTTGTGGTGGCGGCGCGGGGGCTAGAGGAGTTGGAGGTTCCCGCTAGCTCGACGGTGGTCCTACGATTTACTCCGAAGAAAGTGGGAGACTTCGGTTTTCGCTGCGACGCGGAGGATCCGGTGTCGCACCATGAGTCCGGCATGAAGGGTGTGCTGACGATTCGGTAGCAGGCTGTCCTTCGACAGGCGCAGGGTGAACGGATTGGCACCGAGGCCCTACACGAAAACCCTTCTCGTGGGGAGCTCGTCGAAGCACACTCAAGGCATGTCGCTGAACACGGCGTCCGGCTGAGTCAGCCGAGGGAGAGATATGCTGCGGCAGCCAGCAACGCGGCAAGGGGAAGCGTGGTGATCCACGCGAGCGCAATCGACGCGATGGCGCGCCAATGGGCGTGACCGGTGATGGCACCGATGCCAAACAGGGCGCCGCACGAGACGTGGGTGGTTGAGACGGGCAGGCCCCAGCGCGACGCCCAAATCACGAGCGCCGCGGTGGCGAGGTTGGCGGTCAAGCCTTGGCCGTGATTCATGGCCGTGATCTTGTGGCTCATGGTCTCGGCCACGCGCCGCCCGCTGAGTAACCCGCCCAGCGCCATGGCGACGGCCACGATCGCGACCGCAAACGGCACGTGCAGGGCTTGCGCGGCGACCAGGAGCGCCACGACTTTTGGTGTGTCGTTGAGGCCGCGGGCAAAGCACACGGCCCCCGCGCTCAGATAGTGCAACCGATCCAAGAGGGTCTGAAGGCTCACCCCCGCCACGCGACCGCCGTAACGCTGCAAGCACTCTTGGGACGACGCGATCGTGACGGTTGGCATTGCAACAGCGGCCGCCGCGAGCGGGCGGCGACCAGGGTGCACTCTGACCACTGGAACGTGTCCTCCCACGCACACGCACGTTTCACGCGCAACCCCGAACGACAGTCGAGCCCGGTGAAGGAGCCAGTAGGCGAGTGCGGTCAAGGTCACCGCAGTCAGCGGTGCGAGAAACAGCGGCGCGACGAATGTGGTGCCGAGCGCCGCGAGGTTCACGCCTCCCCATCCGTTCCCCGCGACGCCCGCGCCGACGAGTCCGCCGACGAGCGCGTGAGTGGTGGAAATCGGGTACCCGAGGCGCGTGGCGAGCAACACTGTGGCGACGGCGGCGAAGGCTACCGCGGAGACAAAACTCGGGTCGGCAAGGACGGCATCCGACACCAGGCCCTTGCCAGAAAACTTCGCGACAAGCCCCGCCCCGATCGCGACGGAGCTGAGCGAACCGGCGAGGGTTGCGACGGTCGCCCACTGGAGCGCGCTGCGGTAATCGCTGGCGCCGCAACCGAAGAGCGTGGCCACGCCCTTGAAGTTGTCGTTTGCGCCGTTGGCGTAGGCGAGCCAAAGCACCACCGCGGCGATCAAGAGCGCGTCGGCCATCAGCAGCAATCCGACGCGGGATTGCAGCCGCCCATCGGCGCGATGTCTCCCCCGACTCCGGTGAGGACGAACAAGCCCGCGTAGGGCGCGCGCGACAGTTTGGCGGCGGTGTCGGTGCAGACGTCGATCGCCACGTTGCGCGGGAACCAGTGGCCCTCTTCGTCGCTCACGCCTTTGAACGGTCCGGTGTACGTCGCGGTTTGCCCCGCATAGATGCAACCCGAGGTCTTCTCGAACTTAAAGCCGCGGACTGTGACCGAGTAAAACTTGAACCCCTCGACCTCTTTCCAGAATGTTTTCTTGAAGACCTGCAGGCCGTAGAACCCTGCGCGCTCGAGCGCAGCCAGGAACTCCTCTTCGGTCAGCGCGCCGCTGATGCACTCGCCCCAGAGGCGCGGGTCTTTGCGTTGGTGCGGCGGGACTTCCTGATCCGCGACGATGTCAGCAATCACGATCCGGCCGTGGTCCCTCAGCACCCGCCACATCTCCGCGAACACGCGGGGCTTGTCGGGTGAGAGGTTGATCACGCAGTTGGACGTCACGAGATCAATAGACTGGGTCTCGGCCGGGATCTGTTCGAGAAATCCCTCCCGGAACTCGACGACGTCGTAGCCCAGCGCAGCGGCCACGTCCTTCTGCGCGTCGCGCGCCACCGCGAGCATCTGGGGCGTCATGTCCACGCCGACTGCCCGGCCCGTGGGGCCCACCTTCTTCGCGGCGATGAACACGTCGATGCCCGCGCCGCTGCCCAGATCCAGGGTCGTCTCGCCGGGTTGAATCCCGGCCGCGCCCACCGGCGAGCCGCAGCCATAGAAGCGCTCGATGACCTCCCGGGGGATGTGGGCGAGGTCTTCGGGGTTCGGTTGCACCGGGCAGCACAACTCTTCCTGCGGCATCTCGGCCGCGTTGCCGTAAAACTCGCGGACGACCTTGCGCGGGGCGTCCAGGTCGAACGTCAGCACGCACTCCGAGTGGCTGGTGAGCACTTCGCCGGGCGTCTCGTCTGTTGCGCACGTGACCGCGGCCTCGCCCATGCCCGTGTAGATGATCGGCGCGGAAAACCCCGACTTGCGGTTGGTCACGAGGGTTTTGCGTTCCTCGGTCAGATCGAGCAGCGCGTCGGCGATCATGGCCTGGTGCAGCTCGCAGTAGGGGTCGTGCGCCATGATCGAGCCACCGTAGAAATACGCGTGCTCGATGTCGCCCCCTCCGCAGAGAAACTTGATTGGGCAGGTCCGGCAGATCACCTTGTCCTCAACAGTCGCCGATGCGAACTCGGTGGCGACGGAGCTGGTCAACCACATGTCCTGAAGAGATTGATCCAGGATTGACCCGCAGGCGAGGTCGGGAACATTGGCCATCGCGGCCGAGGGGTAGACCTGCCCGTCTGAATAGAGACAGAGGCTGGAGATTCCGGCGCTGGCGAGGTCGCGCTTGGTGCCTGCGGGATACCGGAGTCGTGCCTTGACCGCCTCGTGGTTATCGACCATCACGCCGACGGATTGCCCAACCTCGCGGCAGCGGCGAACGACCTCGATGACGCGTTCTACCGACGGGGTGCGATCCACGCCGTGCTCATCCGCGCGGCCGCGTTTGTGCAGCCAAAGCAAGTGATGCGTGGCGCCGCCAAGCCTGGCGACCAGACGCGTAACCTCGGGTACATCGTCGGCGTTGGCTTCGGTGATCACGGTGCTGACCGTGACCGAGAGGCTGGCTCGGATCGCGGCGCGGATCCCGTCGACAATACGCTGGAAGCTGCCCTTCCCTCGGAGGGGATCGTTGGTCTTGGGCGTGGAGCCGTCGAGACTGATCTGGATCTTGAGCCGCGCGGAATCGCGTTGGCAAAGCTCCTCGATCCGGCTTGGGGTGAACAGGAGGCCGTTGGTCAGGATCGCCAGTTCCGCTTTGGGGTCCTCCAACGCCGCATCGATCAGCGCGAGGATGTCCTTTCTGAGGAAGGGCTCGCCACCGGTGAAGAAGAACCGGCGCACGCCCAGGGCTTTCGCGTCGGCGATCACGCGCAGGAGCACGTCGGTGGGAAGGCCCTTGTCGCCGTCGGGTCCGGAAGACACCAGGCAGTGGCTGCACGCGAGGTTGCACGAATTGTTGGTGTGCAGCCACAACTCGGTCAAACGCCGCGGCCCCAGATGCGCCGCGCGCCCCAGGTAGGGCGGGCGCGTGATCGGCCGGTCCGTCAGCATGCCGCGGCGGATCGCATCGCGCGCGAGCGTGTCCACGTGCTGCCAGGCTGCGACCACGTCGAGCTTGGCCTCCGCCGCGTAGGCGCGCACCACCTGGCCGAACGTGTGCGCCCCATCAAAGAGATCCAGAATTCGCCGGCCGCGCTCGTCGGTGCCGATCCAGTTCGGCCCCGCCGGGTCGAGCAACACGCGGACCCCGTTTTGAGTCAATGTTTCGCGAGGTGGAGCGTGCAAGACCATCTCGTGCGTCAGATTCATACCGCCTCCCTGGTCGTGGTTAGCACAACAAGCGGCCGGGACGCACCCGCGTCCCGGCCGCTTGTTTCTGAGAGATTCGGCCGAGCGAACCGAAAGCCGAATCTACCGTGCATGCGCGGGTATGTCAACGATCGATGGTCCCGGCGCCGTACCCACGAACTCTCGTCATCGGATTCGCTCGATCGTGACCTGTGCCACCGGGTTCCGCCAGTCGTGCATCGCGGGAACCAGATCCGCGAGACCGTGAATTCCGGCGTGGATATGCACGAAGCCCTCGGCTCCAACCGTGTCGCGAACGCCAGGGTGGCCGCACGGCGGGCCGGGGATAAAGGCGCACGACTCGTTGTTGGCCTCGCTGCCCGCATCGTACGCATCCGCGTCAACTTCCATGCTGCCCTTTTCGGACACCTTGATGTCCTCGACCGCATAGAACCCGTCATTGGTGGACGCAAGCATGCCGGCAGCGGTCAGGAGCCGGAACGGACCGGAGATCTCGATTTCAACGGTAGTTGACGCACCGGGAGGAATCACGCTACCCACCTGCGTTTGGTACACGCCGTGCTCGGTGCCGAGCAGGTCGAGCAACGGTTGGGTCATGCCGTCTTCCGCGAGTCGGGCCAACTCGGGACGCGCGGGCTCTCCTGGGGTGAACAGGGTGAACTGCCGATTGTGCACGATCACGACCGGCGGGGTCAGCACCTGTCCGCGAGTCAGGTTGGTGATGGTCACCGCGTAGCGGCGGCCGTCGTCGTCGCCCGCGTACGCCGGGAGAGCGGAGAGGCCGCTCGCCATTATGATCAGACCTGCCGCCACTGTCAAACGCCATGGTGTGTGCATCGAAATCCTCCTGTTGAGGGTGGTAGCGGGCAGACTGCCTGCCCAACAGGAAGGACCATACGCGCTGGACATGTAGGCCTGATGACTGCTGTATGACGATTCGATGAACGTTACCAATACCAGCGAGCCAGCCGTGCCGGCGGCACCCCGACGTAGAACAGCACGATCAACCCCACCTTTTTGAGCGTGGTGCGGATCGCGCCGTCGCGGGCGTATCGCCGGGATGAGGTGACGACTCGCTCCGGGAACTGGGCGATGCGACCGAATTGCTTCAGCTTGGGGATGAACAGGTACTCTTCCATCAGCGGTACGTTGGGGAACCCGCCAGCAGACATGTACGTCTGCCGCGAGACAATGAGCGCCTGGTCCCCGTGGGGCAGGCGGGTGAGACGGCTGCGGAGGTTGGCCAGGGCCGAGAGGGCTTTGAACACCATCCGGCTGGAATCGAACGCCACGTCGAATGCGGCGGCCGCCGGCGGTGTCGCACTCAGCCAAAACGCCTGTTCGATGCGGTCGACCCAGCCTGCGGGGAGGACGGTGTCGGCGTGCAGGAACACCAGGATGTCGCCGGTTGCCTGTTGGGCGCCGCAGTGCATCTGCGCGCTCCGACCGACCATGGGCGCACGCAAGCCTCGCGCGCCGAATCGAACCGCGATCTCCAGCGAACGATCTGAGCTCTGTCCGTCTACCACGATGAGTTCGATCGGGTTCGGCGACGGGGAGGCCGCCAGCGAGCCCAGACACGATTGCAGCGCGGTTGCGTCGTTGCGGACCGGGACGATCACCGAGATACGGGGGCGGCGGGGTGCTGCGGGCGCGTCGCGCGTCACGGTGAGGTGCGAGCGGTCCAGACCGCCTGCCCCGGGATGGCTCCTCGGGACCAACGACTGCGCAGCCACGACCATCCAAGCAGGATCAGCACCGGTGCGTACTCGATGAGTCTCAGCCATGCGATGTCCGTTCCGGCATGGTAGTAGCCGTAGCTCAGCACCGCGAGTCCTGTCCACGCAAGCAGCCCGGGATTGGGGTGCACGCACAGAAACGGCAGGACCCACAACAAGTACCACGGGTCCGCGGTCGGCGCCAACAGGAGCGTGCACCCCAGGATCCAGACCACGGACGCGGCCAGGTCGCGGACCGAGTCGGCGCCGTGTCCGACCCGCCACAGCGCGATCGCGATTACCGTGGCGGCCGCGAGGACCTTGGCTGTGAGGACGCCGTGCGTGGTGATGAGTGAGAGTGTCCGTTGCAGCAGGTCGAACACGCCGGGGTTAAACATCCAATACTCGCCGTAGATGCGGAGGCCCTGCAACATTTGGTTGGCCGGCACCGAAGCAAACGGCGCGCAGGCGATCAGCACGACAGTAGGAATGAGCAGGCTGCGGCCGCGGAGTTGCCGCAGGAACACCGGCACGAGCAGGATCGGGTACAGCTTGGCGGCGATGGCCGCACCCAAGGCGATCGAGCTGACCACGGGTCTGCGCGCCGCCCACAATACGGCGAGGAGTGTCAGCAACACGGGGAAGGCGTCCATGTGCCCTGACCCCGCGACCTCTTTGACCGCGAGCGGCGCCCACGCGTAGACAATCACCCGCGCGGGATTAAGGTTCACGGCGCGCAGCAGGGCGATGGCAGCCGCGATGAGCAGAACATCGAACACGGTCCAAGCGAGCTTCATCGCGATCAGGGTTTCCCCGAAGAGGCCGACCACGGATGCGAACACGAGCTGGGTCAACGGAGGGTAGATGGACGGGACGTATGGGAAGTTGATGTGCGGGTAGATCAGGGGATCTCGATAGCCGGACAATGCGTCATCGTTTGGGGCAGAACGATAGGGGTTGACCCCGTGCCACGTCATGCGGCCATCCCACACGTACCGGTAGAGGTCATCGTCGAGGATCGAGGCTTGCGGGAGGACCACGCCGCGAAACAAGAGCGCAAAGACCACGACCAAAGTGAGGGTTCGGGGGCCGATGTGGTCCGCGCGCATCACGCGCCATACCGCGGCGAGCCACACCACCGAGGCGGCGCCATACACGCCCAGAAACGGGACGACCGCGCGCGGGTAGTCAGGAATCATCACAGGCACGGCAAAGAGAGCGAGGAGCCCGAGCCCGGCGCCGATGAGGAACCGATCCAGCGCCATTGGATGCTTACAGAAAGAAGTCAAAGCTGTACGCCACGCTCACACCAAGGTCGGGCCTGATCGGGGTGTTGCGACCAGCGACCACCGTGGTGTACTGCAGCGTCAGTTCCAGCCCCGACAGCAGCCGAAGGGAGATCGCCCCCCCGAGCGAGAGGGTGTCTTCCTCGGTCAACCGCAATTCCACATTAGGGTCATCGGTGGAGCCCACACCGGTTCGCGCGTCCACCAGCCGTGAAAACAGGCGACCGTGGAGCCAGGAGGTGATCGCGTACCCGGCATCGAGCAAGATCTCATACTCGTCAGAGACCGGCCCGAGGCGAAGGCGGTATGCGGCTTCGAGATCCACGAACGCGCGATCCCAAAACTTGCCCCCCAGGACGCGAGCCTCGAAATCGGTCTGGCCGTCTCCGGGTGAGTGGATGACGTCAGCATCGTATCGGCCAGCCAGCTTGATGCCCGCTTGGGCCGCTACATCGATTGCGCCGTGGTAGACGAGGTGCTTGATGCCAAACCGGCTGTCGCCCAATCCTGATTGCGCCGCCTCGTTGCCGGGAAACAATCGCTCTGCGTCGTATCGACTGACCTGAATGGCCGCGTCCCAGTCTTCGATAAACCCATACGTCAAGGTGAGGACCGCGTCGCGGTGCCGGATCGGCCCGGGCAGGGTCCGCCGTTCCCTGTCGACATTGTAGAAGCGGTCGAACTCGGTCTGGATGTAGGTCATCGAGACCACGGCTTCGCCTTCGGCCACGGTCCAGGGTCCGGCCCATGCGGGGGAGGCCATGGCGATGACGATCAGCCCCAGCGCTGCGCCCAGCGCGGGGCGCCTCACCGCTGCAACCTCCAGCGCGAATAGAGGTAGTAGTACAGGCATTTGATGGTCACCTCGTCTCCTGGAACGCCGTAGCGGAGGAGGTGCTCCTTGGCGATGGCTTCTTCCAAATGGTCTCGAATTTCGATCAGTCGCTTGCGTTTGAGGCGCGCGTCCCCCATGTGGCACTCGATACACGGCTTGCCCGGCAGCGGCCCAGTCATGCTGTTCGGCTTGCCATGAAACAGCGCGTCACCAATCGCGATTTTTTCGTTGATCGGGATGTCCTTGAAGTTTTGCGGGATCGGCGGTGGAACGAACGTTCCCGAAGCCAGGGCTGTGTCAAACGGGGAGAGCACAAGTGCCGCGAGCAGTCCAACGGCGGGAATCCACGGCCGGCAACCGGTGGTGTGATCGCTCGTCCGGACACGTTGCGGTCGGTTTCGGCTATGCGGCACGGTCGTACGGCTCGTGCTTTGGCTGAGCGCTCAGATCCGCATATTGCTCGCGAACCGGGAGGAATTCGTGTTCGACGTCGACGAACGCCTCAACCACGTCCGGGGCGAAGTGTTTGCCGCGTCCGTCGAGAATGATGCGTCGGGCCGCCTCGTGGGTCATCGCATCTTTGTAGACGCGACGAGACGTCAACGCATCGTAGACATCGGCCAGCGCGACAATCCGTGCGGGCAAGGGAATGGCGGTTCCGGCAAGTCCCCGAGGATAGCCGGTGCCGTCCCATTTCTCGTGGTGGCTCCAGGCGATTTGGCTCGCGATGTCCAGGAAGTCCACGCCCTCCAGCACGGCGGCTCCGATACCGGAGTGAGTTTTCATGATTGCGAATTCCTCATCGGTCAGCTTCCCGGGTTTGAGGAGGACCCGGTCAATAATGGCGACTTTTCCAATGTCATGCAGGGGAGCGGCTTCATAGATCGCGTCGATCCAGGCTTCCGTAATCGTGTCCTGGTACGGATCGGTGCGATGGAGCTGCCGGGCCAGGATCTTAGTGTAGTCGGCCATTCGAAGGAGATGTTCGCCCGTTTCCGGATCGCGTTTCTCGGCGAGCGAGGCAAGTTTGCCGATCGTGACGATTTGGGTGGTGCGAACCTTCTCCCGCGAGTGCTGAAGGGATCGGGTCAAGATGTTGAACGTGCGGGAGAGGTCATTCATCTCGCGGATGGTTCCGGTAGGTTGCACCGTCACATCCAGATTGTCGGTCTCGATGACGCGGGCCATGGTGTTGGTGAGGGAACGGACCGGCCTTGCCACGGAACGTGCGAACATGACGCCCAAGATTCCCGCGATGAGCAGCGAGAACGCGGAAAACGCGAGCAATCGGTTCCGGTAGGCGCGCGATGCCGTTTGAAACGTGTCCGCCGGGTAATCGAGATCCAGCAGGCCGACGACATGCCCCGTGGCGTCGCGAATGGGCGCATACGCCGAGATCCACTCGCCGTGATCATCCACGTAGAGACGGGTATACGTCGAACGACCCTGTTCGAACACGGGGAGCATTTCCCGGCGAAGCTGGTACCGGTTGCCGATATAGGGCATCTCATCGGTCATGACCACGAACTCGGTCGCGTTGCCGAGGCGCCGCAGCGTGTAGATGGACGAGTTCAGGCCGTTGGCCGATTGGACCAGCCGAAGGCGCGAACGGAGTTCGAGGAATTCGGGAATCGTCGCATCTTCTGGAGCGGCGATCTCCTCGTGTGCGGCGCCGTCGATCATCAAGGCCGCGGTCTGCACGATGCTCAAGAGTCGTTGCCCGAGGTCGTCTTCGAGCGACCGGTTCCGATCCACGTAGATCCGCCACGTGGTCAGCGAGAGGGTCGCCACGACGACCACGGCGATCAATCCAACGAGACGGGTGGTCAGCGATGTGTCGCGCCGGGATCCCTCCCGGCGGCGACTCTGAAAAGGTCCGAGCCATTCCATGGCAGCGGGCTCAAGTATGGCGAAAATCGCGAGGATTGCAATACCCCGTCCGGCGACGCGGTCGCGCAGCATACGGGGACGATCGAACGACCACACGCTCGCGCGATTGCGATTGAAATTAGGGGCTGTTGATGCGCCAGTCGTACGCGTGATCGGAGATCCGCGTGATGCGCTCGAGTTTCCGTCGAAGCCGATCGTCCGCGTAACGGCGGATGTGCGCCAGCACACCTGCGTCGGTGCCCCCGAAGTCGTCCTGAAACCAGACGTAGATGCTCGACACGACGATCCGGCCGTTCTTGACGGTGACGCCGCGCGGGTGGTTGGTGTACTCCTGCGCAGCCTGATCGAGCATCAGTTCGGTGTTCTCCGCGGTGAACGCCTTGGGCTGGAGGTTGGGGCATCCGAGGCTTGCGCAGTTCAGAGCGTAGTGCACGCGCGGGTCCTGCCAGATCGGCCGGAGGATCCGGTGCTCGATGTCGTCAAGCGCCAGGTCCTGGCCCTCGACTGCAACCAGCTTCTTCCCCCACGGTCCGCGACTCAGCAAGCCCGGGGAGATGTTGACCTCCATGATGCTTGCCACCGGAATGTGATCAAGCATCACGTCGACGGTCAGGGCGTTGTAGAGGTTGATCCAGTAGGCCTTTTGCTCCGTTCGGTTTAACCTCCGCACTTTGACCGCTTGGAGTTGAGCCAGGTAGGCCTTGAGGCCCTTTCGATCGGCCGTGGTGACGTCGGCGTACCGCACACGGTTGATCCCGCTCGGATGTTCGGATATCAGGTAGGATGCCAAGAATCGATCCCACGCCGTGTGATCGACCGGTACCGCGCTGTCTGACCGCGAGGCATCCCAGAAGGTCCAACGCTCGGCCCTCGGTGCGCCATGAACTTCCCCCGACGCCAGAAGGAGGGGAACGAGAATCGTCAGCACCAATCTGGGACGCCGCATCCAGGTCCTTCCGCTATGCCGCCGGCCACCCACGACGTTTCCCGGCGACGCGTGACCGCTCGCCACGGTGAGTATGGTGGTACAGCCATGCACGAGCCGTGTTGATCAGTCTACTGCTTCATCATGCCCTTGTCCTGCATGTGGTCGTCCGCCGTCATTCCATCTGCGTCGAACATGGCCCGGCCGATTTCCACGTTGAACTTCTTGCACCAGATCACCACGCTGTTGTAGTCAGCGGGATCGACGGTGGCTGGGATCGCGTACTGTACCGTGCCGGAGAATTGCGTGAGCTTCCCAAGCTCCACGCCGCTTGTGTAGTCTCCATCTTTGGCCAGGTACACGCGGCCGTCAGGCACCTTGTCAACCTTCAGATTCTCCACGCGCAACAGAGTGTGACCGCCCATATCCTTGGTGAGGGACACGGTCCCGCTCGCATGGTGATCTTTGGCGCCCATCAACATGCCGGTCATCTCTCCGCCCATCATTTTCTTGTCTTGCATCATGCCCTTGTCCTGCATCATGCCCTTGTCCATCATCTCGGCGTGGGCGAAGGGAGACGCGAGACCGACGGCCAGCAACAGGGCGGCAACGGAAAATCGAGTCGTGTTCATGCCAGTTCTCCTTGGGTGTCGAGTGGTCATTCATGATCCTCCTCTCTTGCTGCGTGCTCCAGCACTATCAAGAACCCCGTGTCATGCGGCGAGCTCCAGGTCTTTCAACCCGGCGTAATACAGAATCTTGCCCTTCAACTCGCCGACGCTGCCCCGACAACGCTCCAGGACTTCCGGCCGCACCAAGAGGATCGGTCCGGAACGGGTCTGGGCCACGATGCAGGGGAGCGCGTCGCCGACCAATGCCTTGAGCTGCGAAGTCAGCTCGTCCCGATGCACGTAGTCGATCGGCACCCCCAATTCCTCCTTGCAGTCTTTCCACTCCGACCGCTCGCCGGCCAGCCCGTGTGTGATGCTGCACAGGGCGCAACCGTTGATCATCAGAAGCTTTTTGGCGCTGTCCACGAACGCGCCCCATGTGCCGGAGTCCGCGTTGTAGATGAACAGCAGGCGTTCGATCCTGGTCCCCGCCATGTGCATCGTTCCCATTAACTCCTCCTCGCGTTGTGGCCCTTGCTCGGGCCGGGGCTCACGCTCAACGTGCTCCACTCTACGCCGGGACTTTGACGGGAACATGATCGGGTTGTGACGATTCGATGACATTGTCTTAGGGATTCTGGTGTTCAGACGCGGTCGTGCGTCGGTGGTGCTTCGACTCATGGTGAAATGTCCGTTTTGCAGGGGGAAAACGTGAGGTGGTCCGTGCCCCACCCCACGTGACGTACGTTCCAAATTGGCGTGACGACAGGTGACCCAAGGGTTGATGAAAAAGTTCGCCTTGGCGATATTCGACGCGACGCTGAACGCCTTCAGGTCTTTCTTGGTACATCGCCCGTTGGCGTTGGCGTCAGGCACCGCACATGCCGAACGGGACAGGACAATGACGGCGTATGACCATTGTGTGAACGTACGGGATGGCGAGCGTAAGCCACGACGGCTGGCGGGTTGAGCGGGTTGTGGAGCCATGTTGGGGAGTGGCCGGGCTTTACTGGGTGACTGCTGTCAGCGGGAGTCGCTGAGACGGCCCGCGCGCCGCGTTCGTGAGAACGAACCGCGCTTGGAAGGCGAGATTGACGGCGAGGCTGCCGTTCTGCGATATATTTGGTGCTCATCGTCAGTATGGCTCGTCACATGATCGGCTGAGGGTATGGGGTCAGAGGCACGTTGTACCTGCTGGTTTGAGGGGCGCAGTTCCAAAGGCACGGCCCACCTCGATTCAACCAGCCTGGTGTTCCGGGGAGACTTTCGGCTCCCGATCCCACTCAAGAATCTCACGCATGTTGAGGCGCGAGACGGCCGCCTCACGCTGACCGTTCCAGCAGGTACGGCCGTGTTGGAACTGGGAAAAACAGCCGAGGCGTGGGCGAGCAAGATCAAGAACCCCAAAGGCCTACTCGATAAGCTGGGCGTCAAACCCGGCGCGAGTGTGTGCGTGATCGGCGTGCAGGATCAGACGTTTCTCACACAACTTCAGACCCGGACGGACCAGATCACTCCCAAGCCCAAGCGCGATGTAGACCTGCTCTTCTATGCGGCCGACAGCCTCGACGAGCTCGACTCGCTCACGCGCATCAAGGCCTCGCTCAAGCCCGACGGGGCGATCTGGGTCGTCTCGCTCAAGGGCAAGCAGGCGCGCATCAAAGATACCGACGTGATGGCCGCGGCCCGCGCGGCGGGGTTGGTTGCCAACAAGGTGGTCGGTTTTTCTGAGACGCATACCGCGCTGAAGCTCGTGATCCCCAAAGCGGAGCGCTAACCAGCGTTCATCCCGAGTGGGCGCGTAGGTGGCGCATCATTCGATCACCACCGAAAGAGCCTTCTGGAGGCTATGGAAATCAGACTGGCGAAATCAGACGAAGAAATTGCGGCATGTCTCCCCGTGATGCGCGAGCTGCGCCCGCATGTGACCGAACGCGATTTCGTGTCCCGAGTGCGACGCCAAGCGCCATCAGGTTACAGCCTCGCCTACATCCTCGAAGGCATCGAGCCTGTGGCCGTCGCCGGCTATAGAATCGGGGAGAACCTGGCCTGGGGGCGGTTCCTCTACGTCGATGATCTGGTGACGCGCTCAAGCCATCGCTCACGCGGCTACGGCGCCGCGCTGTTGTCGTGGTTGATGACTCAGGCGGCTGAGGCGGGCTGCGAGCAGGTGCACCTCGACTCGGGAATTCACAGAACGGATGCCCACCGTTTCTACGACCTGCGAGGTATGGAACGGGCCAGCGTGCACTTCCGGAAGGTGATTGCGCCCCACGCATGAACCGACTGGAACGCGGCCGCTCGGATCTCCATGCCCGACGCGATCCCGCCCGCGGTAGTGATCCGCCCGGCGTCGACAACCCGCGCGCGGCTGATTCGGCACGCCGGGGCAATCTCGGCCAAGCGATCGATGGGCACCTTGCCCAGCGCCGAGGCCTCCAGGCGATCAGGTTCTTTGCGGTTGGTCGCAGGCAAGCCGTTGAGCAGGCCCATCTTCCCGTAGCCCCACGATCCGGTGCAGACGCTGGTTAACAGGCACGACGCGGGCAGCGCACAGATAACGTCGTGCAGATACTGGTTATACATCTCTTGCCGAGTACCGAACCCACTGGGGATGAGAAAAGCGTCCATGTGAGGGCGGTCGGCGAACGCGTATTCAGCAGCACCGTGAATCCCGCCTGCGTCTGCACCGCCCGCATGGCGTCGGCGATCAGAAACACATCGAGTTCTGGATCGAATCGTCTTGCCGCGGAGAACACCCCGTACGGTGCGGCGTAGCCAATGATTTCGGCGTCCTTACCGGTGGGTCGGGGTTCGCCCGGCCCACCGGTCCGTGTTAACAGGTCGCGTGAGTGCCGGCGCTCTTTTCCAGTTGTAAACCAGCACCAACCCAGTCCTGCTTGCCCTCGGCGTATGTGCGGACGTTGCGATACCCGAGCTGAGTCAGCTTGTTGGCGGCGATCGAGGAGTTGTCGCACGCAGAATTGGCGCAGTACACCACGATGAACGCGTCCTTGTTCGGCAGAAGGTCGGGGGCTTTCGCCTCCACTTCATCGTGGTTGATGTTGAGCGCTCCCGGCAGATGGCCGTCCGCGTAGAAGCGCTCGGGTAGGGCCTCGACCAGCGTGATGGGGCGGGTCGAGTCAAGGTGTTGCTGAATCTCGCTGCGGGTGATGACCTGTGCCATATCTTCCTCCTAGGCGAAATGTTTGTAGTTGCATATGCAACTACATTTGCAAGTAAACCACATTCTGGTTGTATATGCAACTATAATTTGCTACGCTGGGGTCGTGGCCGAACGCATACCAGAATCAACGGTCCTTGCTTGGGCTCGTCTCCTGCGTGCGCAGAGTGTCCTCTTAGAGCGGGTCGAGGCGGAACTGAAGGACGCCGGTCTTCCCCCGCTGACGTGGTACGACGTCCTGATCGAAGTGCATCGGATGCCGCGCCATGAAATTCGGCAGTACGAGATCGGGGCGAAGGTGCTCCTCAGTAAGTACAATGTCTCGCGCCTGATGGACCGCCTTGAGACGGAGGGGCACGTGAGGCGAGTGGCCTGTCCGGAGGATGGCCGCGGCAGCCTCGTCGTCCTCACGGACGCGGGCCGGCGCCTCGTGCGCAGGATGTGGCCAGTGTACGCGGCGGCGATCACACGGCACTTTGCGAGCCGTTTGACGAGCAATGAGATTCGGCAACTCACCGCCTTGCTGGACAAGATTCTGCCGGACACGGTGGAACCGTAAGCGTTCAGTGCGAGCAATATGGGAATGGTGCTTCTTTACTTCATGAAGGGCACTCCTGTTCCCAACTGGTCCAGCGAAGATGAGCCACCCATCAAACACTCAGCCGCGCGCGGTCAATACCTCCATCACCGGCCCCGCGTCCCAAAACGCATAGAGCGACGCGATCCGAAGGTCCTGATCGAAGGTGAACACGTCGATCCCGCTAAATTTCGTCTTAGTGCCGTTCTTGCCGCGCGCCGTTGCGTTCCACGTCACCGCGGCGCGATTCTGATCGAACACGATATCCACCGGTACAATGTCTAACTTTTCGCACAGACCGAGGACGCCAGTCAAAAACGCACGGACCCCGTCATGCCCAACGTGGGGAGGCGCGCCGACGGGATCGTGGCTGACGCCGTCGCCCGCGAAGAGACCGACGAATCCTTCCACATCGGCCATCCGAATCAACTGGTAGTACCGCGCGGTCACCTGGTGTAGATCGTTCGTGCTCATGGTCTCCTCTCAACCCTTGGAAATCGCTTCGCCCAACTGGGCGTTGGTCAGTGCCTGGCCGTTGATACCCCACGCGCCATCGACCGCGTGGACAACGTTGATCCAGATACGCTCTTTAGGCAGCTTCTTGCCCGACAGCTTGTGAATGATGTCGGTGGCTTCCGAGAAATACCCTTGCTGAACTTCCCTGGTGTTGAACGCAAACGACGGCACTTTCCATTCGATCCAGGCGCCGGGCGTTTCTTTCGACCCAGAGAACGTGAGTCCCTTCGGGATGACGTGGATCGAGCCCGTGACGTTGGGCGTCATGACCGCATTGCCCGCAAGATCGTGCCATTTCAGCATGGCGTCGCATAGGCGCGCGAACGCTTGTTGTTCGGTTCCCGGTGGCAACACGCCTTCCGAAAGTGTGAGAGTCAGTGGCATGGCGTTCTCCTCGTTAGACTTGGTTAGACCTGTCCGATCCCCCCGCCCACTTCGATTTCCACGCCGGTGATGTACGATGCGTCGGAGCCGGCGAGAAACAGCACGGTTTGCGCGACCTCTTCGGGCTGGCCGAAGCGTTTCATTGGGACCTGCGCGAGGATGCCTTTGGCCATTTCGTCTACGGCCTCCTTCGGCAATCCCAGTCGTCCATAGATCGGCGTGGCGATCGGGCCCGGGCTGACGGTGTTGACACGAATCCCACGGCCCACAAGTTCTGCGGCCGCGACGCGGACGAACGAACGGACCGCGGCCTTGCTCGCGGAGTACACGCTGGTTCCCGGCATGCCGGCCTGGGTAAAGAACGTGGTGTTCAACACGATGGCGGCGCCGTCATTCAGATGCGGCAGGGACTTTTGGATCGTGAGAAACACCCCCTTTACGTTGATGTCGAACACTTCGTCATAGAGCGATTCCGGTGTGTCCGCGATCGGGGCGAACTTGGCGACCCCGGCGTTGGCAAAGAGCACGTCGATCTTGCCAAGCTGGCTGGAGACGGTCTTGAATAGGCGATCAAGTGCGCCCGCTTCACGCACGTCGGCCTGCATGCCGATCGTGCCGGAGCCCAGCGCTGTGACCGCGTCGTCCAGCGTCTTTTTGTCACGGCCGGTGATGGCGACCTTGGCGCCCTGTTCCCGGAATAGCTTGGCGGTGGCCAGGCCGATGCCGCTGTTTCCGCCGGTGATCACGGCGACCTTTCCTTCGAATCGTTTCATGAGTGGATCCTCCTCGTGTTGTCAGCCAATACGGCCGGTGGTTACTCTGTGCCCGATGGGAACCGGGCCATCGACATAAAGTGATCTACTAATAGGTAGACAGTCGCGCCAAAAAAATTAGCGCGGCGTGGCGAGTGTATCGAGCAGCCAGTCCGCTGCGCTCACCAAGCGTTTGTCGTCGTTAAACAGTCGTGCGGCGATCATGGCCCCCTCCAAGGCCGCGAACACGGTGGCCGCCTTGCCCTTTGATGGTCCCTCAAATGTAAACGCCCCTGATTCCCGGCCCGCTTCAAGCACGTTGGCTACCCACGCCTCGTTCTCGGTAAAAAAGGTCTTCACCTCCGCCTGGACGCCCCGCGGCAGGGTGGTGAGGTCGGTCGCCAGCATGCCGCCCAGGCAGATGCGACCTGACCGAACCGCCTCACGAAACAATTCGACATAGCGCTCGATCTTCACGCGGGGATCAGTGGTCTTCGCGTCAATGCCGGCCAATGCCGACTGTATGCCCTGCCGATAGCGGGTCATCAACGCCCGTCCCAAGTCTTCTTTGGCCGGAAAGTAGTAGTGGATGCTGGAGGTCTTGATGCCGATCTGATCCGCCAAATCACGGTAGCTCATCGCGTTGTAGCCCCGGGTTTGAACCAGGCGTTGGGCGAGGTCGAGGATTTGGTCGATGACCGGAACGCTCTTCATGATGGTGTGCGATCTTATCTATCAATAGGTAGAATGTCAAGCGGCATGAGATCCGACTCACCACGCGTACCCTTCCGGCGCTTCCCCGGGACCGGGCCAGATCGCGTCGAGCCGGCGACGCACGTCATCGCTCAATGGAAGATCGAGCGCCCGACGGCTCGCGTCGAGCTGTTGGGGGGTGCGGGGGCCGATGATCGCGGCCGTGACCGTGGGATTGGCGAGCACCCACGCGAGCGCCACCGTCGCGGCGGTCTCGCCCATCTCGGCGCACAGGGCCTCGTAGCGTATGACTTGATCCCTTCGACGATCCACCTGCTCGCGGACATGTGCAGCGGCTCGTCGTCCCTGTTCCGCCGGGTTCGCCGCTCCCGCCAAGAGCCCGGCCGCCAATGGGCTCCATGCCAGCAATCCCAGACCGTAATGACGACAGACTGGGATGACTTCCGACTCGATGGCTCGGTTGCCGAGGTTGTACACGCTCTGCTCGCCGGCCAGTCCCAGGAGGTGTCGCTGGGAGGCAACCTGTTGGCCGGTGGCTGTCCTCGCATGCGCGTCGGATGTGGGAGGCCGAAAGCCCGTGATCGTTCTCGCCGTCACCGATCCGGCTAAACACCTCGGTCACCAACACGATCCGCTCACGCTGCCCGCTCTCGTGCGCGAGCCAGCGGCCGATAATTTCCTCGGTCCATCGTGCGCCCGTGCCCCGGGCCCTGCGGTATCCGTAGATGTCGGCGGTATCGACCAGGTTGATCCCCATCTCGATAGCGCGATCGAGGATCGCGTGGCTTTCGTCCTCGCTCGTCTTTGGGCCGAAGTTCATAGTCCCGAGCGCCAGACGGCTCACCTTCAAGCCAGTGCATCCGAGGTTGGCGTACTTCATGGCGTAGGCCAGTCCTCGGGTGGCGGGTCGACGCGGACCATCCGAGGGATGTAGCGCGAGCAGTTGGGGAACGCCTGCTCCACCGTGACTCTGACGATGCGTTCCGCTCCGGGAAATTGCGAGACCAGTTCCGGGTCGTCGAGGATCTCGGCGCGACCGTTCACGCGGATTCTCCGTTGCCGTTCGAAATCGATGAATAGCATCCCGACATTCGGGTTCACCACGAGGTTGCCCAGGCTCATGAACGAGCCGTTTCCGTTGTAGTCCGGAAACAGGAGCGTGCGGTCGTCGACCACCCGAACGAACCCGGGAGGGCCGCCTCGATAGTTGCAGTCGAGGCGGCCCTCGTCGTCCGCGGTCGACAGGAAGAACATGCACTGAGCCTCGATGAACTCCTTAAACCCCACGCCCAGGACATCACGGATGTGCTCGATGATCCGCTGGCCGATCAGCCGGCTGCCGACCCGGGTGTGCATCTCAAACTCGCCGGGGTGCACCTCGTTATGTCGTCTACTCTTTGCTTGCGACATGATTCGCTCCGCTCCTCTCCTCATCGCCCCTCTCATGTTGTTCTCCGCTCAATCCGGCAAGAAACACGACGGCCCGTGACGCACCGGCGCTTCCTTCCCTTCCCCTCCTTGCGCGCTGAACAATTCGACCCTGATGCCATCGGGATCATAGAAGTACAGTTCCGCCTCCTTGGCCCCTTCCATCGCGGGTACGATGCGGTCGTAGTGGATGCGGACGCCCTTCTTTCGCAAGACCTGCTCCGCGCGGACGAGGTCGTCGGAACTGCCCACGGCAAGAGCGAAGTGGTGCAACCCGGCGTGCGCCTTGTCGTAGGCGCCTTGGCTCTGTTGCCAGAGCGTGATCATGGTTTTGCCGTCGGTCAGGAAAGCGTAGCCCATCTTCAGGTCAGCGCCTAGCTCCTTCCAGCCAAACAGGTCTTGGTAGAACTGTTTTGATCGATCGAGGTTCGTCACGGTCAATCCCAGGTGGTGCATGCCTGCGGTCTGAATACTCATGGCCCATCCCCTTTCTGGTGAGATCAACCCCGAAATGGGGTCGAAATATTTATAACCTGTAAATTAACTAATAGACAGTTAAACACGGACTGTATTCCTCGTCAAGGGGTGGCTATCCCGACAAGCGGCGGGGAATGCTGGGCGGTGCGTAACCTGGTATATTCCTATATGAACGTTAGTTGAATATTCAGATGGCGACCGGATCTCGCGACCACAGGGGAGTTCCCGAGGGGCAATGGTGAAGACTCGATCCGTTCCATGGTTTCCGTTCATCGGCAACCACCGGTGTCTCGATTTTGTGAATACGGAGATCAACGTAAAGGGGCAGCGCCGCGATCTGTTGACGGTTTTCGAGTCGTGGCTGGCGTGGCTGGCGCAGGCCCAGGTCATCGACGCCAAGACGGCGCGAACGCTCGCCAATCGTTGGGCGGGCGAGCCGGCGGCCGAACGGGCGCTGGCCGAGGTCCGGGACTTTCGCGGCGCGTTACGCGAGACGGTCGAACGGATCGCTCACGGAAAATCGGTTCCGCGTGCGGTGGTCGGGGTGATCAATCAGCGACTCCGAGCCCGAACGGGGTATGTCGAGGTGGCAAAGATCCGGGGGGGATTCACGAAGCGGGTGCACGCCGAGTTTGCGGCGCCGGAGGATCTCCTCGTCCCGGTCGCGGAGGCGGCAAGCGATCTCCTTTGTGATGCGGATTTTTCGTTGATCCGGCGGTGCGAGAACCATCGCTGCATCCTGTTTTTCTACGACCAGACCAAGAACCACAGCCGGCGCTGGTGCAGTATGCAGTGGTGTGGCAATCGCATGAAGGTGGCCGCGTTTTACCAGCGGCGGCGGGAACAGGACGAGGAGGCCAAGCCGACGAAGCGATCGAGTCGCCCCGCCGTTGACTAGTTCGCGCCGGTTCGCGGCAGCGTAACCCGGAACGTGGTGAGGCCGTGGTCGCTCTGGACCGAGACCGCGCCGCCGTGGGCGTCGACGATTTGCTTGACGAGCGAGAGGCCGATGCCTGCGCCGCCATGCTCGCGGGAGCGGGATTTCTCGCCGCGATAGAACCGTTCGAACACGAATGGGAGATCGTGGGAAACGATGCCGTCCCCGGTGTTCGACACGCTTAGGACGACGGCGGGGCCTTCCCGGTTGATCCGGACGAAGACCTCGCCGTCGCGCGGCGTATAGTGCAGCGCGTTCTCGAACAGATTGTTCAGCACACCAATGAATTGGTCGGGATCGACGTGGACCCTGTCATGTCCGTTTTCAGCCGGCGCGACGAGCCTGATGCCCTTGGCGGCGGCCCGGGCTCTGAACGGTTCCAGCGTGTTCACGGTGAGCGTCCCGATGTCCACGGTGTCGAGGCGCAATCGTTGGACGCCAGCGTCCGCGATGGCCAACTGGTGCAGCCCTTCGACGAGCCGGACCAATCGCAACACTTCTTCGTGCAGCGACGCGATTTGTTCCGGGGAGGGCGGCAACACGCCGTCGCGTAGGGCTTCGAGGTAGCCCCGCATGTTGGTCAACGGCGTGCGCAGTTCGTGCGCCACGTCCGCAACCAGGTCCTTCCGGAGTTTCTCGACGCGCTGGAGGCTGCACACCATCTGGTTGAAGGCGTTCACCAACTCGCCGACCTCGTCGCCCGGCATCGCGTCCACGCGCTGGGAATAGTCTCCGGCTGCAATACGTCCCGCGATCGCGCCCATGTCTTGTATGGGACGCAGGATGCGACGGGTCAGCACCAGACTTGCGACCAGCGCGAGCGCGAATGCGCCGACGCTGGTCCAAATAAGCGTTGATGTCGTGGCGTGCAGGAACATCTGGTGCGGCATGACCGGGTCGATGTGGTAGTCCTTCATCAACTGCATGAAGTAATCGCCCGCGATCCGCTCGATGGCGATCCAGATGATGGCGATCACGGCCGAGAGCACGAACAGGTGGATGCCCATCAGTTTCCAGAGCAAGGGCACGCGCCGCGGACGCGGCGTGGGTTGGACCGTCATTCGGCGTCCTCGTCGCGGAACTTGTACCCGAGCCCGCGTACCGTCAACACGTACACGGGTTGTGACGGCACGGGCTCGATCTTGTCGCGTAGGCGGCCGATATGCACATCCACGGTGCGGTCGAGCACGTGCACGCCATCCTGCGTGTACAACGCGTCGAGTAACTGCGAGCGAGAAAACACGGTGCCGGGCGCGCGCATAAGTCTGGCCAGCAGGCGCAGTTCGATCGCGGTCAGGGACACGGGTTTCCCTTTGACCGTGACCTTGGCTTTGGTTTCGTCAAGGACGAGGTCGCCGGAGGACAAGGGCTTGGCGCCGGCGCTCGCGAGTTTGTGGGCGGTGCGCCGTAAGATCGCTTTCACCCGCGCCACCACCTCGCGGGGCGAGAACGGCTTGGTCACGTAGTCATCCGCCCCGATCGAAAGGCCGACCAGCTTATCGACCTCCTCCACGCGTGCGGTGAGCATGAGAATCGGCACGTCCGAGGTTTGCCGGATGCGACGACAGACTTCGAGCCCGTCCAGCTTCGGGATCATGAGGTCGAGAATGATCAGCGCCGGGGCGTGGCGCTGCGCGATCTCCACGGCCTGCGCCCCGTCGGTGGCGGAACGCGTGTGGTACCCCTCGCGTTCAAGATAGACTTTGAGCAGGTTCGATGTTTTGGGATCGTCTTCAACCACCAGAATGAGGGGGGCGGCACTCATGTCCGTGATGTTACACGACCTGGGTCACGGTGAGGTCACGGGATTGTGACGATTGTGCAACGGCGTCCGCTTCCTCGGCCGAGAGCGTGTCGAGGACCAGCCGAACCCCGAACGCGCGTTCCACGCCCGAACACACGGCGCGACGTATGTCATCCGGCGAAATCTCGGGACGAAACGCGTTGAGGCCGATGATGGAATCGGGGGCGGCTGCGTGACCGGGAAACCATGACTCGGCTTCGGTCGCATCGTACGCCAGCAGGATCGAGCCGTGCTGGAGGAACGCGGTGGGCCAGCGGCGTTGCGCGCTGCCCACGACTTTCTTCCCGTGCACCGTCAACTCGAAGCGGGACGTCGAATCAAAACACAGGGGCGTCCGCGCGGTGCGGCGAGGACGTTCGGGGTCGCGCGGATGAAGTTCGACGCGCACGTCGAGGTCGGCCAATCCCGAGGCCAGGGCGCGCGCCACGACTTCGTACGCGCCGCGGATGGTCGGCGCGAACAACGGGTGGGGAGTCGGCGCGACCAGGCTATACGTCACCTCGCGGTAGTGATACACGGCGCGGCCTCCGGTGGTGCGTTTGACCACGGGCACGCCCGCGGCGCGGCACCGCTCCAGATCCACGACCGCCTCGGGCCGCTGGAAGTACCCGAGCGAGATGGACGGCCGGTCCCAACTATACAGTCGCAACGTGGGGCCGATGAATCCTCGACGGCACGCGTCGGCCAACGTCTCGTCCACCGCCATGTTGTATCCGGCGGGCGAGGGCGGGTCCACGATCAGTCGCCACGGGTCCATGCGCTGAGTGTGAGGATTCGAACCGCGAAGGTCAAGTGCTGTGCGTTGAAGGTGACGCGGGGACCATGTAGAATGCCGTCATTTCGGATATCCGGATGGGTATGACCGACGCGAGGACGATTCATCAAACCCTCACCATTGCGACGTCCGATCCGGGCGGCGGCGCCGGCGTTCAGGGCGACATCAAAGCCATGGCCGCGAACGGGGCGTTCGGCCTGTCGGTGGTGGTTGCCGTCACGGCGCAGAACACCACCACGATCAGCCGCATTCACCCGATGCCGCGCGACGTGATCGAGTCGCAACTCGATGCGGTGTTCTCCGATTTCGCGATCGCTGCGGTCAAGACCGGGATGCTGTATTCGGCCGAGATCGTGCGGACCGTGGCGGAGCGCTTACGCAAGCACGGCTCGCCTCGGTTGGTCGTGGATCCGGTCATGGTGGCGTCCACCGGCGTGCGATTGCTCGAACCCGGTGCCGTCACCGCGCTGATCCACGATCTGATGCCCTTGGCCGAGGTGGTGACGCCCAATGTGCCGGAGGCCGAGGCGCTGACCGGGATGCGCGTTGCGACGATCGACGACGCGCGCGCGGCCGCCCGCAAGGTTCACCAACTCGGTGCTCGCGCCGTGTTGCTCAAGGGTGGGCATTTGTCCGAGGCGCCGGGGACCGACGTGTTGTTCGACGGCGCAACGTGGACCGTGATCCCCGGGGAGTGGATCGACAGCCCGCACACGCACGGCACGGGCTGCGCATACTCGGCTGCGATCACCGCGCACCTGGCCAAGGGTGCGGACTTGGTGGCGGCGGTGCGGGCCGCGAAATCGTACATCACCGAGGCGATCCGACACGGGCTGGCCATTGGCCACGGGAAGGGGCCAATGGACTTGTTGTATCGATTAGGGGAGGAATCCTAACTCATGTTCACCGGAATCGTGGAAGAACTGGGCGTGGTGCAGGCGTTGGAGCGCGGGCTGCAATCCGCGGTGTTGACCGTGCTCGCGCGACGCGTGATCAAAGATATGAATGTGGGCGACAGTGTGACGGTCAACGGGGTGTGTGTGACCGTGGTGCGATTGACCGATCACGGCTTTGCCGTGGACGTGGGGCCCGAGACGCTGCGCGTGACCACGCTGGGCGGCCTTGCGCCCGGCGACGGCGTCAATCTAGAACGGGCGATGCGGTTGGGCGACCGGTTGGGCGGGCACCTGGTGAGCGGGCACGTGGAAGCTGTGGGCCGCGTGGCCTCCCGCACACCGGATGCGAACGCGATCAACCTCACGATCGAGGCGCCTCGCGAGATCCTTCGCTACTGCGTGGGCAAGGGCTCGATTACGATCGACGGCGTAAGCCTCACCATCACGTCGTTGACCGAGAAAACCTTTGGCGTGATGATCATCCCGCACACCGCGGACGTCACCAACCTGGGACTCAAACCGCCCGGATCGTCCGTCAATCTCGAACCGGATCTGATTGCCAAGTACGTCGAACGCTTGCTGACCGGCGGCGACGTCAAATCCGAAAAGGTCGATGCGGAATTCTTACGGAAGCGGGGGTTGTTGTGAAAAACACGAGGGGGTGAGTGGGAGAGGGGGCGAATGGGTGAAAGGGCCAGGGCACTAGAGTTCTTTCGATCTTCATCCCATCTCTCCTTCGCCCCGTCTCCCCCTCGTCTGGTACACTCCATCTCGTGCGCAGCGAAACCCCACGTCGTTCAATCGTCCGTTGGGATCCGCGTACAGCCGGAAGCTGCCGCGCGCGTTGTGCGCGAGGATCTGTTCGATGGTTCCGGGCGGAAAGTGGCCGACCCCTGACCATGACGAGCCCCTGAGCACGCGGCCGGGGGGCGGGTCAGTCGGGGTCATGGTCGGATTGCCCGGGTATGGCTGGTACCAGTCCGCGGTCCATTCCCACACATTGCCGACCAGATCATGGACGCCGAGCTGGGATTGTCCCCGCGGGTAGCTGCCCACGGCCACGGGCCCGTTTCTGCCGCCGCCGATGTTGGCATGCCCTAACTCGAACGTGCCGCCCCAGGGGAAGAGTCGTCCTCCTGATCCCCGAGCGGCGTATTCCCACTCTGCCTCGGTGGGGAGACGTTTGCCGGCCCAGCGGCAGTACGCATCCGCGTCGTCCCACGAGACCGACGCCACCGGCCAACGCGCAAGGCCCGGCGGATGGCTCGCGCCCGACCAGTCCGGCGGCGGCCGGCGGTTGGTCGCACGCACGAAGGTCTGATAATCCGCATTCGTGACCTCGTACTTGTCGAGGTAATACGACGCGACAGTCACGGCGTGCGCGGGGTGCTCGTCTTCAAACCACGGTTTGATGATCCCGTACTCCGCGGCCTTGTGTTCCGTATCCACCTGGTCCGTCCCCATCACGAACGATCCGCCGGGGACGGAGACCATGCCGGGAGGTATTGGGGTGCAGGCTGTCAGTGCGAGAAGGATGAGGGGGAGGTGGGGGGAGCGGGGGAGCCGGAGAAAAAGCTGAAGTCCTTTTCGAGCGTTTTGCCCACCATGGTTTTGCTCTTGCGCCCGCTCTCCCACTCTCCCCACCCCCGGTTCCGTCTTTATTGCGCGCATCGGAATCCGAATCCTTTGTTCTTAATGTCCGGGGCAAACCGGCTGCGATTGTACACCGGTGAGCTCAGTCCGCAGCCGTAGGACAGGCAGTCGTACCAGGAGCCGCCGCGAAGGACCTTGTTCTTGGTCCCGTAGTGGACGTTGGGAAATCGGTTCCCGGGATAGGGTTGATACCAGTCCGCCACCCACTCGTACACGTTGCCCGCCATGTCCTCGACGCGCTCCGGGGTCCGTCCTTCAGGGAACGAGCCTACCGGCAGGGTGTCGCCGTCCGCGTGTTGGGTCAGCCAGTACTGAGGTGTGTTGGCCTTGGTCGGAGCGAACTGATCGCCCCAGGGGAATCGCCGGCCGTCGGTTCCCCGCGCGGCCCGTTCCCACTCCGCCTCGGTGGGCAGGCGTTTACCGGCCCACCGGCAGAACGCCTCCGCGTCGTGCCAACTAACGTACACCACCGGGTGATCGGCCTTGCCCTCGGGGACTTGCCCGTTGATCCAGTGAAAGGGCGGTGCGCGGCGCGTGGCGCGGATGAACTCGTCGTACATGGCGTTGGTGGTTTCGTATCGATCGATCCGAAACGGCGTGATGGTGACGCGGTGCGCGGGGCGTTCGTCTTCATCGCCGGGCCCGTCGTCGCCACGACCGTCATTGCCCATCACGAACTCGCCGCCGGAAATCGCGACCATCGTCTGTGTGACGGGTGGTCCGGGTGACCTGCCTGGCGCGGGCGTGGCCGCGGCCACGCGCGTCAGTTGCGGCGTGACGCTCACATCGGTACGTCCGAACAGGTGGCACTCCGCGCACGCGGGATCAGTTATGGGCTGGACCGTCGGTTTTCCGGACCCGGTGTGACAGCGACCGCAGACCGAATGCGTGGGCGGAGCAAGGGGTATTGTGGGAGACAGCGATGGAATGGGCGGTGACGCCGTCGCCAATGATTCCCCCGATGCTGCGCCGGAGACCACCAAGGCCACCAGGATCGTGGAGCGAAGCGCGTAAAGATACGGGTGGTCCATCGCGGCGTGTACTGATATCAAAAGCCGACTGAAAAGGCCAGTACCGCCCACAAAAAAATAGCCCCCGTGTTGACAAGGGGGGCAGGGGAGATTCTCCAGCGAATCAGCGTTATTGGCCCTGAAACCGAATGATCGTAATCAGCGCGGCCCACGTCTTGCCCGTCGGGTTGCCTGCGTCATCGGTCTGGGCCACCCCGTCCGCGGGCGCGGTGATCTGGACCATGGCGCCGTCCGGCGTGTTCACGGTGTACGTGGCCGTGGGTTCCATGAACGCGGCCTTGGTGTTGAGCCGCTCTTCGTAAAAGCTCACGATCTGCGGCGCCCGGTCGTTGGAATAGTACTGGTATTGATAGAGGTGCGTCTTGCCCGATGAGTCCACTTTGTCGTCGAGCCGGTGAACGGTCCAGCCCGGATAGGACGGGACTCCCAAGGTCATGGCGTTGGAGGCCGGCGTGGACCCGGCGATTCCAAGGCTGGTGTTGAACACGATGCCGAACGTGATGATCGCAGTGCTCAGAAACTTCATGACGGTTCCCCCCGCAACATCGACGAACTAAGCCTAGTCGGGCATTCCCGACTTGGCAAGCGGATCGCGCCGGCGATCAGCGCTTTACATCCACGGGTCGAGACGGAGTAGAATGCGGTCCGCTGCACGGAGCCGTTCCATTTCATCGACCCAGGAGGCCAACGATGGCAGATGTATTTGATATGAAGCAGCGACCGGATTTCTCCGGTTTCACCAAACAACTCACCACGATCGCCATCGTAATCGGCGTGCTGATAGTGGCGGCCTCGTCCTTTAAAGTGGTGGGGCCCGGCGAGCGCGGGGTGTTGTTCAGCAAACTGTCCGGGATCAAAGACGTGCAACTCGGGGAGGGCCTGCACTTTAAACTGCCGTTTTTCGAGGAGATCATCACGATCGACGTGAAGGTTCAGAAGTCGCAAACCGACGCGCGCGCCGCGTCCAAAGACTTACAGAACGTCTCGTCCACGATCGCGGTGAATTTTCACATCGATCCCAGCCGCGCGCACAAGGTGTACCAAGAGATCGGGCTTAGTTTTAAAGAACGCGTGATCGACCCCGCGGTGCAGGAAGCGGTCAAATCCGTAACCGCGCATTTTACCGCCGAAGAGCTGATCACGCGGCGGTCCGAGGTCAAAGACGCGGTGAAGGCGAGCTTGTCCGAGCGGTTGACACAGTTCAACATCCTGGTGGATGAGTTTTCGATCGTGAACTTCGACTTCTCGCACGAGTTCAACTCCGCGATCGAGGCCAAACAAACCGCGGAACAATCCGCGCTCAAAGCCAAACGCGATTTAGACCGCATCAAGATCGAAGCCGACCAGCGCATCACCCAAGCCCGGGCCGAGGCCGAAGCCCAGCGCCTCCAGCGCGAAACCCTCACGCCCATCATGCTGCAACTGCGCGCGATCGATAAATGGGACGGCAAACTGCCGCAGGTCTCTGGCGGGGCCACGCCGTTCATCGATATCAGCACGCTGAAGGGGAAATGATCTGATGAGGGGCGAGAAAATCTCGCGCCTGGTTGGCTGGCCTGACGGTCGTGTTCTCGGAATCGCGGAACGTCCAGGACAAAGCGCGAGCGCATGAGGTTACCGAATGGGAAAGGCGTCCAAGTCGACCGGGAGAAGATTACCGACCATCTGCTCTCTCCGAATCACCCAGACGGAGCCGCTAAAGCACGGTTTTTCGCGCGATTTGGCTTCGTGGTTGGAGAATGGGCGCCATTGGCCGAGGCCTTGAAACAACATGGGCAGGCGGGCGCGGTCGTGAAATTCGTGGAATCTGACTACGGAACGCGATATATTGTGGAAGGCTGACTCGACACGCCAGACAGCCGAAATCCTCGAATTCGAAGCGTCTGGATCATTGAGAAGGACGGCACCCGGCCCCGTTTGATCACGGCGTACCCCTGCGAGGACGAACATGATTAAAGAACATGATCGAATCGTTCTAACCAACGACCTCCCAGACGAAGGTCTCAAAGCCGGTGACGTGGGAACGGTGGTACACGTTCACCGCGATGGCGAAGCGTTCGAGGTAGAATTCGTCGCTTTGGATGGCCATACCGTTGCGGTGGCCACGGTTCGCGCCTCCCACGTGCGCGCGGTTACGCCTCGGGACATTGCCCACGCCCGCCGTCGAGAAATCGCAGTGTAGTTTGGGCTGATCTGGCGGGCGGGGCTACCTCAGATTTATTTTCTCCATTGCCGCAAGTCCACGTCTGGGCAGTGGCTTGGGCGTTGGGTAGGGACCCGGCATGCCGTGCCCCTACCAGAATCGCGACTGATAGTCCCGGATGATTAGATAATCAGTTCGCCGAGGCCGATGAGCGGCTTCGGCCCGTCGGGAGTGTCGAGGGTGCCGCGCACGAGGCCCATGGCGAATCCGCCGACCAGCCAGTTGGCCACTTGATGGCGCTCGGATAATTCGAGGCGAAACGAGTAGGCGGGCGGTCCGGACGAGAACGTGCCTTGCCACGCTGCGGGCCAGCGGTAGAACCCGATGGCGGGGCGCGTGGCGGAGAGGTCGAGCGTGAGCGCGTTCAGCGGACTGCGGGCGTTGGCGAGCGCGAGGAACCCGTCGGTTGCGTCGATCAACGGCGCGAATCCCTGACCGGATTGGCGATGCAGGTACAAGTCACCCGCGCCGTTGTCCACGGACAAATACAGACCGTGAAAGTCCTCCAAGTCTCCCACGTAGCGCCGCGAGAGGCGGTTGTAGCCGGGGAGAAACAGATGCTCGTAGATGATCCGGCCCTCGATGACGCGGTTGCCCAACGTGAGCGCGGCGCCTGACGACCCCACCCGGTATTCGGCCAGTCCTTGCTGACGGTTGATATGAAACTGAACGGGTTCGGCGTGAAGATCCAGTGAGTTGACCGCGCTCCGGATGTGCCACCATGCCTGGGGCGAGCCGCGATAGGCAAAGTACGGGGAGTCGGGAATCGTCTTGAGTTGGTGCGCATCGTTGGCATAGGGCCCGTTGCCGTTCATCCGCTGCCAGCCGGTCTGTTCGTCGTACAAGACCGCGAAGTGATCCGCTTGCCAGGTGTCCTGATCTCGTCCCCGATTGGTATCGATGGCGAACGCCACGATGCCTTGTTTATCGCGGCCGATAAACGACACATAGTCCGAGTAATAGGACAGTTTCAGGGCGTCGAGTTCGCGTTGGTCGACGCCGAAGATGGTCTCGGGCGATGGGGGAGCGGTGCACGCGGGCATGATGGAGACGACCAGTAGGATGAGGCGGGCGATGGGGCCCATGCGACCCAGTGTATTGAATACACACCAGCGACGCAAGAAAGGCGTCAAAGAATTGGTGTGGATAACGCGCAAGCCCTATACTATCGTCTCGACAGGACCGGTTACTTCCGGCCGGTGGCCGCGGAAAAGTATTCGGCCCGGCTCACGGCCACGTCGGACACGAACATCACGCCGGTGTAGCGTTCGAAGAGCGGCTTCAGCCCGGCGAGGATCGGCTCCACCTTCTCTTGCGGGACCACGGTCGAGAGCATCACCAGGCTGTCCATTTCGTTGAACATCGGATGGGCGGTGTGAAACCCGTGATGCCCCTTGCCCGAGATATTGTGGAAGATCGTGTAGCCGGTGGCCTTGATGCCGTCCAACAGGTCGGTGGCGAGTTTGATGTGTTCGCCCTGGATGATGATCCGGATTTCTTTCATCGGGTGAAGCGAGAGACCGGTCATGCTATGTTCCTCCTCGTCACAACGTGGTGTCGGAATGCCGACCGTCGGAAACGGGCGTCCATCCCTGCTTGGGTAGATAGTAAAAGAAACTTCCCTCTTCCGGGTCAAGGGCCACCAGGCGGACCCACTCGTTGTCGTACAGATTGCGCAGCACGCGATGGCGCTGCACGATCTGCAGGATCAGATTGCGGGGCGCCTCGATCAGCGTGAGCAGCCGCATGGCCTCGTGATACGGTCGCGGTCCGTCCATGACGGTCTGCCAGGCCAACCCCGTGCGCAGATCGCTCTGAGGTCCGGACATGACACCGAAGCGTCCCACCACGTTGTGGTAGATCTTGCTGCCCGCGCCGAAGACTTCCGGGTCCACCGTCGAGAAGTAGTGCTCCATATTGATCCACTGACCGACCACCTGCGGGCCGGTCATCACGATTTCCAGCAGGCGACCGTTGGCGTCCCCGCGGTAATCGTACGAATGGAGAAAGGCCCGACCGGCGAGGTCCACGCCGTGGGTCAACTCTCGTCGCCCGATCACGAAGGCGGCATTGCCCGAGAGCCCCCACTCCGGCCTGACCTGGCTCCAATCGCCGCTCCGCCGGCTGGTCTCCCGCACGGCTTTCGACAGGGAGAGATCCGGCGGCAACTCGGGGAATCGACCGCATCGTTCGCGACTCGTCCGCCGGCCCGCCTTCTCCAGCCCGCGAAGCAAGCGATCGAGGTCGCTCATATGGGTATGCGGGATGTCTTCCAGATCGAACAATTCGACCGTATCGGTGGTGGTGTCGTGCTGGCCGGCGATGAAATAGGTGTCCTGCGGAATGATGAGGCCGTTCTTCGCCAGCGCATGACGCACCTGCGCCTTGTTGGCCATGGCGGCCACGACGCGGGCGTTCGGCTTGCCGGTATTGCCGCCGCAGGCCCCGCAATCCAGCGCCGCCTCGAAGGGATTGTTGTCCGACGTGCTCCGGTGGCCGCAGAAGAGGACGAGCCTGGCGAAGTTCTCGGTCAGGCCCATCATGCGGAGCGCCGTCTCCACGGTGAAGGCTTGCTCGGATGGCGTGAACCCCATGCGCGTAATGCGCTCCATGCGCGAAAAGGCGCCGCCTTGGTTGATTCGATACTGTTCGCGTAAGACGTCGATGAAGGCCGTCTCCTCGTCGGTGGTCAGCGCCCCTTTGGGCGGGTGCTGATCGTCGGAGGGTTCCTCCAACGCGCGTTTGCGCAGGTATTCGAGCCGCTCGAGCGACAGATTCAGGTCACGATCGCCGAATCGCTCCTGCAGCGCACGGCGGATCACCCCTCGCTGCTCGGCCGCCAGCATCTCGGTCACTTCTTCCCGAGACAGCTTGTCCACGGTCATCGCGGTAGAAATGTGCGGTACCAGCACCCGGCGCAGCCGTGCGGCCGCTCGCTGGTACCACGTGGCGAGTACGGTCTTGCCGATCAGCGGCAGGCTGTAGAACCAGCCGAGCGATTCCACCATCACGTACGGGGTGACGACGTTTTCCTTGAGATCATGCAGGAGCGTGTGAGCGGTGTGAACCAGCTTGGTCCCGGTTCGGTGCCGGGACAGCAATTGACTCTGATAGATGCGGGGTACTTCGCGCACCGAGTTCTTGGCCTTCATGATCACCGGAAACTGATCGGTTTCATGGTGGCCGCCCATGGTCTGATAGCGGATGAAGACAATAAAGAATCCGGCGAAACCGAATGTGCCAAAGTCGCCCACCGCTTCCAAGTGCCGCCGGAACGGTTCCGAGCGCACATCGATGCAAAAGACCGCCTGCGCTTGCGGGCGAACCGCAGTCGCCTTGGGAGACTGGACCACTTGCGGCCTGAGCTGCTCCAAGAGCCGGTCCCGATAGCCGGCCTCGAACGCTCGCAGCCACACCGGTCCGTGCGCCGCTTCCGGAAAGGCATCCAGCCAGTCCACCAGCGTCTGGAGGATCGCTGGCTCCGTGTCCATGAGCGCCGGAGGTGCCACGTCCAACGCATGGGCCAGGGCCAGCAGGCGCCACGCCGCGGTGCGCCGAAGGGTGTCAGGACTCTCGGCGGCGCGGGCGGCCTTTGATGTCGCCGCGGCGCGGATGGCCTCCACCGTCCCGTCGCCACCCAGTTCCCGCCGGCAGACCTGCTGGACCAGCTCTCGCTCGTACCACACGCGCACCGCCAGGTATTGGATCAGGTCGATCGGATAGGCCTGCTGCCATTCATAGTCGGTCTGATCCGCACGCCATTTGATAAAGCCTGGCCAGCCAGGCATAGCCACGAAGTGGGACGCGAGATAGTCCTGCCACGCGTCCGGCGAAACGCCCAGGACCGCCAAGTGATCAAGCAAGGCCTCTTCCGCATTGTCCGGGAGGTCGGCCAGCTTCCGGCGGCTTCGCGCGATACCGCAGGGGGACCACTCCAGGCTCGCGAGCCACTTCCACGCGGAGTAGAACCCCATGTCTCGTCCCGGCATGGACCAGGCGGCGTGCTCCTCGTCGAGGAACGCCTCGCACCACTTGATCATTTCCCGGTTGATCTGTTCGGTCACCTGCGTGCCCAACGCGCGATCGCACCAGGCGGCCAGCGTGATCGATCTGCCGATCGCGGCCAGCTCCGCTTGGGCGCGAGCCTCTTCGATCGCCCGTGGGGCTTCGCGGCCCAGGCGGTCCGCGAGCGCGAGGATCGCACGGCGATCTTTCCGCCGTTCGATCATGGCATCCAGGACGTCGTCCGGAGGGGCGGACATGCCGTGCAGCAGATGGGCACGCAGCACGTCCAGATGCGTCAGCTTGCGATCGCCCAGGGCAACCTGGTGATCCTGGGCCAATGGTTTGAGGGCGTCATCGATCTCATCTGACCGAATGCGCCCCGTGCGCACATAGTCGCGAAACACCTCGTTCGGCAGATAGGTCATTCCACCGAGCGCCTGGCGCGCGCGCCGCGCGGCTTCCTCGAAGTGAAGTTCCTCGAGCCCGTGCAACGGATTGTGGTGCACGAAGGTCCGCATGGGCCAGTACTGCGCGACCATCTCGCTCGCGATCCGGACCAGCGTGCGTAGTTCGGTCCGTTGGGTCTCCTGATAGCGCGGGCGCGCTTCCACTTCCAATGGGTTCATCGAGGACTCCAAGCTGTCAGCATAAGGGTGTCGACTTCAGCGATGAGCGTATGCGGCGCCACGCCCAGCGCCAGGAGCATGAGCAGAACGGCGACCAGCGGCGCAATTTCTACAGGGCGAAGATCCTGGTAGGGAAGATCCGGCCTATGGGGGCCGAATAGGAGACGCTGCATCAGCTTGAACAGATACCACGACGCAATGAACCATACCAGGAGCACGACCCCGATGGCCACGGAGCTACCGAGGGCGACCTCGTTCGATGGATCGAGCAGCAGGGCGACGTACCCGGAGAACAGGCCGAAGGGCGGCAACCCCGCAGCCGCCATGACCAGCAGGGCCAACAGGGTGGCGAACCGCGGCATGGGACGGGCCAGTCCGCCGATCCGGTTCATGGTGAGATCGCCGTACCGTATCTGCAGTGCGCGCCACGCCAGACACAGCCCCGCGGCGACCAGCGCGGCGGCCCCAGCGAAGATGGCGTCCTGTGACATCACGCGGCCGGCCACCGCCACATGCCACCAGAGAATCGAATAGAGCGCCACCCCCCCGTAGGCGATGAACCCGGTCGCCCGAACCTGCGCGAGCGCTTTAATCGAGCCATAGACAGCCCCGGACAATGCCAGCACTTTCACCCCCGTCAATACCCTGGCGGGCAGCTCGGGGAGGACACTCGCCGCTCCATATAGACCGGCCAGCGGCAACAGGAGCGCCATGGCCGAGGAGGCGAATCCGGGCAACCGGGTCAGGACGAGCACATACGCGCCGTGAAGCGGAAACAAGGGAAGCGCGAGCGCCGTCAGTGTACAGAGCGCGATCCGCGTGCCCGCGAGATCCGGAAACGTTCCCGCCGACACGGCGATCGCGGGCACCGCGGCAAGCAGCGCCGCAACCGGTGGAAACAGGCGGTTGTGATCGAGCGCCTGGATCGCGCGGCTGAATCCCTGTCCCAATCGCAGTGCAAGACCGTCGAGGTACAGCCGGTTCACCAGGAACAGGTACCCGATGGTGTGCAGTGCGCTGATCCGCGCGGGGAAGGGTATCGGTCGACCGTGGCTCCGGGAGTAAATCAGAATCCATCCCATGGCGGCCACGAGTGCGGTCACCGCGATGAGCGCGTCGAACACGGGGCCGGGCAGGGCGGCGGCTTCAAAATACGCGGTGACCACGCCGGGATCCGGAAACAGAAAGCGCGTGAAGCGCTCGGCCGCGAACAAATACGTGAACATCACCAGCAGCAGCGCGACGAGCATGAGGCCCGCGACCTTCCACGACTCGACCGCTCGCAGACGATACAGCGTGAGGATCGCCTGCGAGGACGTCACCCAGCTAAAGAACAGAAAGATCACGCCCCCCTCGCCGATTCGCAACGGGATCTGGAGCACTCCATGCGCGGCCAGCAAAATGACGAGGGGGAGCACCAGCGTCGTGATGAAACCGGTCGCCCAGGGGATCGCCGAGAACGAGGTCAACCCGCGCGCATCGGGCCTGTGCGGTGATCGTGGTTCCCGGCGGGCGAGATGAATGACGTTGCCGCAGTTGAGAAAGATCGTCGCCTTGAAGAGCCCGTGGGCGATCAGGTGAAACACGGCCAGGGAAAAGGCGCCCAGCCCGCATTCCATAATCATGTAGCCCATTTGTCCGATGGTGGAATAGCCGAGGGTCTTCTTGATGTCGTTCTGCGTCAGCATCATGGACGCGCCCAACAGCGCGGTGAGCAGGCCGACCGCGAACGTCACATGAAGCGTGGTGGGCGCGAGGACGAAGAGCGGGGCGAGACGCGTCAGCAGGAAGCCGCCGGCGTTGATGATGCCGGCGTGAAGCAGGGCGTGGATCGTGGTGGGGGCGTACAGCGAATCCGGTAGCCACATGTGCAGCGGGATCTGCGCGGACTTGCTCATGGCCCCTACAAAGATCAGCAGCGTGACGGCCGTCGCGCCGCTGACGTCCAGCCCGCTTCCGGGCCAGAACAGGGTGAGCGTGGACTGATTCTCCGCGGCCCGGACAAAGAGCTGCGAGAGATCTACAGTCCCGTACAAGGTGAACGCGAGGACGATGCCCGACAAAAAGACAATGTCCCCAAGCCGCAACATGATAAACGTTCGGAATGCCCCCTGCGAGGTCGGTGGATGCGCATAGTTGTAGGACAGGAGGGATAGCAACCACCCGAGTAGCTGCCAGAACACGAACAACATGACCAGATTGGCGCTGGAAACCATGCCGAGCAGCACCGCAATCTGGACGGAGAGCAGGGCATGGTACCGGGCGCGGCCGCGTTCCTGCTGCATGTACCGGATCGAGTAGAAATACAGCAGCGCGCCGATCGCCGAGATCACCACCATCAGCACCGCGGCCAGGCGGTCGACCGCGAGCGTAAAGGATGGGACAAACCGCCACGGCGAGGGGAACAGATCGAGGCGAACGGGTGTTTGCTCCGAAGACCCCGCCACCTGGATGAGCAACACCACGGCGCAGCCGAACGCCACCGTGTGCGCGAAGGTCCCGATCCGATAGTGCCACTCGCGGATCAGTCGGGACGGGAGGGCCGTCAGCAGCGCCGCGACCACCGGCCCCGCGGGGATTAACAGAGGGTAGTACTCGCGCCACATGTTACTCACCGCCGATCGGCCACAGGACGGTGGCGCTACTCACATCGATCAGTTCGTTCGGCAACATCCCAATGGCCAACAGGAGCACAAGGACCAGGACCAGCGGCGCGGCCTCGGCGCGGCTGAGATCGTCGTACCGAAGATCCTCGCGGTGCGGTCCGAACAAGAGCCGTTGCATGAGCCTGAACAGATACCAGGATGCCATGAACCATGCAAGGGCGAAGATCGCCCAGCCCAGCGATCCGCCGAAGGAGAAGTGAGGCGCAGGTTCGAGCCACAGGGAGAGGTAGCTAAAGAACAGACCGAACGGCGGCAATCCGATGGCGGCCATCACGAGCAGCGCCATCAATGTGGCAAAGCGCGGCATGGGCCGGGCCAACCCACCGATTCGGCCCAGTTCGACATCACCGTAGCGCGCCCGCACCCGATTCCATGCCAGCAGCAACCCGCACGTCACCAACACGGCCGAGGCCGTGGAGACGACGGCTTGCGGCGTGACATGCCCGACCCGGATCATATGCCACCACACGATCGAGTGGTACGCGAGGCCCCCATAGGCCACCACGTGTGGCACCCTGCACTGGACCAGAGCCTTGAACGATCCGTAGAGCGTTCCAACCAAGGCAAGGACCCCCACGCCGCGCAGGACCTCGGGCGCCAGCATGGGGAGCAGACCCGACAGAGCATACAAGCCCGCCAACGGCAGGGCGCCAGCCAGAAGAACGGGAAGAACTCCGGTGGAGCCCCGCCCCGTGCGAGTTAACATGCTGACATAGATCCCGTGAAGAGGGAACAACGGCAGCATCGCAGCAACCAGGAACATTCTCATGAGCGGTTCGACCGACCACCCGCTCGCGGGATGTGCGAGATGCCATCCCACAGCCAGGGCGATTCCCGCCCCGACCATCAGCACGCGTGGGCTGTGCTCGAGGCTCGCGGCGAGGTGCCGGACGCGCCGGTGAACTCTGAGCGCTAGGCCGTCCAGATAGACGTTGTTGACGAATAGCAGATACAGCCGCGCGTAAATCTCATTGATCCAGAGCGGGACATGGCCCGGAGCCCAGATCGACCGGCCATGGCTCCGCGCGTAGATGACGATCCAGCCGAGCGTGATCGACAGGGCCGTGACCGCGATCACCGAGTCGAACAGCCACGTCGGCAGAGCCGCGGCCTGGAAATACGCGGTCACCACACCGGGCTCTGGATACAGAAAATAGGTGAACCGCTCGGCCGCGAACAGATATGTGAACATCACCAGCAACAGGGTGCCCAGCATCATCGCCGCGACCTTCCACGAGCCGACCGGTTGCAGGCGATAGAGCGTCAGGATCGCCTGCGATGTTGTGACCCAACTGAAGAAGAGAAAGATCACCACGCCCTGGGCGTCTCGCAATGGGATGTGCAGGACGCCGTGGGCGGCGAGCAAAATGATGAGCGGCAGCACGAGCGACGTGATGAATCCGGTCGCCCACGTCAAGGACGAAAACCCGGGTCCCGCCGAAGCGTGAGACTGATGCGGGAGCCGGAGATCCTTCCGAGCGGTCTGGATGACGCTGCCGGAGTTCAAAAAGCTCGTGGCTTTGAACAGGCCGTGCGCGATCAAATGAAAAACCGCCAGCGCGAACGCGCCCAGTCCGCACTCCATGATCATATAACCCATCTGGCCGACGGTGGAGTAGCCCAGCGTTTTCTTGATGTCGTTCTGTGTCAACATCATGGACGCGCCCACTACTGTCGTGAGTACCCCGACGCCGAATACGACGTGCAGGGTCCAGGGGCTCATACCATACAGCGGGGCGAGGCGATTGATGAGAAATCCTCCCGCATTGATGATGCCCGCATGAAGCAGCGCGCTGATGGGCGTGGGGGCGTAGAGCGTGTCAGGAACCCAGCGATGCAGTGGGAACTGGGCCGATTTGCTCATGGCGCCGACGAAGATCAACAGCGTCACCGCGGTAGCACCGCTGATTTCGATGCCGTTGCTCGGCCAGAGGAGTGAAAAGGCGGTGGCGTCCGCCGCGGCTCGCGAGAAGAGCTGCGAGAACTCCACCGTCCCATAGAGGTGATAGGCGAGCACGATTCCGGAGAGAAACGCGACGTCTCCGGCCCGGAGAATGACAAACGTGCGAAACGATCCTTGGGCGGTCGGCGCGTGCGCATAATTATAGGTGAGCAGGCAGAGCAGCCAGCTCAGAAGCTGCCAGAACACGAACAGCATCACCAGATTCGCGCTCGACACCATGCACAGCAGCGTGGTGATCGTCAGGGTGAGCAGCGTCTGATAGCGCGCTTGCCCGCGTTCTTGCTGCATGTAGCGGATGGAATAGATGTAAAGGAGTGCGCCGATGCCCGAAATCACGAGCATCATGACCGCCGCCAGCCGGTCGATCGTCAGGTCGAACGACGGAACGAAATTCCACGGCGACGCGAACAGCGGCAGACGGATCGGTCCGTGCGCCCGTGTGGCGACGTCATAGAGTGTGTGGAGGGCGACGCCGAACCCGATCGCGTGGCAGACGGCGCCGATGCGGTAGTGTCGTTCGGTGATGAGCCGCGCGGGCAGCGCGGTCAGGGCGCCCGCCGCGAGCGGCGCCGCGATGGTCAGCAGCGGATAGTAGTCAGCGAGCATCGTCGCGACGGATCCCGGGATTCGAGCACATTAAAAAAAACGAAAAAGCCAGCATCGATCCCTCAGTGGAACCATTGCCGGCTTGCCATCCACCGAGCCACCCTGAGGCCCGTCCAGGGTCGATCGGTAGCCGGTTGACCCCCCTTCTCATAATAAAAAAAGGCCGACCCGCCTACAACCAGGGAGTCGGCCTACAGCCCAACTGATTCCATGGGAATCCTTTGGGCTATCTTCCGAAAATGTACTCTATTAGACCGAATCTTCCGGAACGAAGTCAAGCCGAGGTATTGCGATACCGGTCCGCCAAATTCTCGTGAAGCGTAAACAGAATGACCCGCTCGCCGGTTCTGGTGCTGATGTCGGTGTACAGGCTGGTGACCTTCAGGCCGGTGATTTTTTCGATCGTGCCTGACAGCAGCTCGCGGGCCTGTTCCAGCAGATTCGAGCGCAGGCGTTTGATCAGCTCGGTGCCTTCGGTATTTTTGGCGAGCTGCTGCTCCGCCGGCGTCAACACGCCCTTGAGTCGCACCAACACCATGTCTTCGATCACGTAGGCTCGGGTCTCCTGCGGCCCGCGACCCATGAAGTCTTTTTCAAATTGGATCAGCGCGGTGGAAATTTCCGCTTCGACTTGACCGACGGTTCTAGGCATAGAGGTGAAATTAGACCAGCGGCTCGGAGCGGAAGTCAAGACCGCGTGGCCGGCGCTTGACGCGCGCCCCACTCTTATGCGGGAATACGCGCCATGGTGTTCGCGCGTGGAACCGTTGTGTGGATGGTCCTCTCCGCGGTCCTCGTTGCCGGGAGCGAATTGAGTCGCGCGGCGGTCGCGGGGATGGCGACGATCCACCACGATCTCTCCGTGGTGCTTGACCCCGATCAGGGCCGTGTCTTGGTCGAAGACGCGGTGACCCTGCCGCCGATCAACACTGCGGACGCCGACCGCACGATCCGGTTCCGGCTGCGCGCGGGGTGGACGCCGAGAGCTCTGGATACCGACGTGCGGCTCAGGCGGGTCGAGCCGGCGCCCGACGGCGAGGGGGGGGCGCGCGTGGTGCGCGATGAATACGCCGTGGCGCTCCCGCACTCGGCGCGGCGGTTTCGGGTGGCGTATGAAGGGCGGGTCGAGCCGTCGGATGATCCGTCGGCCAACGGCGCGGTGACATCGGACGTCGTGTTCCTCGACGGCGGGAGCGCGTGGTACCCGACGTTTGATGATCGCTTAGTCACGTTCACCGTAGAGGTGCGCGCGCCCCGGGACTGGGTGGTGGTGAGCCAAGGGCAACGCACGGCTCGCCGCGCGGACGGGGAATCCGGCCTGGTTCGGTGGAAGTCGCCGGAGCCCCAGGACGATATCTTCCTGGTCGGCGGCCCGCTGACCGAATACACGCGTCGCGCAGGCGGGGTCACGGCCATGGCGCTGCTGCGTGCCCCGGACCCGGCCTTGGCCGAGCAGTACTTGGACGCAACCGCGCGATACGTGGCGATGTACTCGGCGCTGTTCGGTCCGTATCCCTACCCCAAGTTCGCGATGGTAGAAAACGCGTGGGAAACCGGCTACGGCATGCCCTCGTTTACGCTGTTGGGTTCCACGGTTATTCGATTGCCGTTTATTCTCACGTCGTCGTACCCCCACGAGATCCTGCACAACTGGTGGGGCAACGGCGTGTTTGTTGATTCGAGCGGGGGAAACTGGGCGGAGGGACTGACCGCGTATTTGGCGGATCATTTGATGGCCGAGCAGCGCGGCGCGGGCGCGGCCTACCGCCGGGCCGCGCTGCAAAAGTACGCGGATTACGTGACGCACGAACGGGACTTCCCGCTCACGGAGTTTCGCGCCCGCCGCGATTCCGCGACCGAGGCGGTGGGATACGGCAAAGCCTTGATGGCGTTTCACATGGCGCGCCGGGAGCTGGGGGATGATGCCTTTATCCGGTCCCTACGCGCTTTTTTTAAGGCGTTTCGTTTCCACCGCGCGACGTTCACGGATCTGGACCAGGCCTTGGCCGCGTCGGCGGACCGGACGTCGATGATCACGCCGTGGGTCGAGCGGGTGGGCGCTCCGGCGCTGCGGGTCGGTGGCGCGCAGGCGGCTCCGCTCGGCGATCGGTTTCTCCTCACCGCATTGTTGGAACAGACGCAGCCCGGCGCGGCGTACCGCCTGCGGGTTCCGGTCGCGGTGACCCTTGAAGGCCGAGAGGACGCCTACCAGACCGTGGTTCGGCTCGATACCAAACGGTTGGGGGTCGAATTGGTGGTGCCGGGCCGACCCGTGCGTCTGGATGTCGATCCGGAGTTCGATCTGTTTCGACGACTGGACCGCGCGGAGTTGCCGCCCGCGCTCTCGCAACTATTCGGCGCGCCTCGGGTCGCCGTCATTGTGCCGGCCGCGGCGCCCGCCGAGCTGCGGGCTGGGTATCAACGGTTGGCTGAGGCCGTCGCGCACTCATCGGAGCACGCCGAGATCGTGTCCGATGAGACGCTGGAACGCCTTCCGGAGGACCGGGCGGTATGGGTGCTGGGCTGGGAAAACCGCTTTCGATCCGCGATCGAACGCGCCGCCTCGGAACTCCCGATGACCCTGCACGACTCAACCGCGCGTGTGCCGGGTGCGGACCTGGCCCGCGACGGCCACGCGGTCGTGGTTGCCGCGCACCAGCCGCGTAACCCGGAATACGGGCTCGGGTGGATCGGGTGCGACCGCGTGGAAGCGCTCCCGGGGCTGGCGCGCAAACTTCCGCACTATCGAACGTACGGGTATCTGGGCTTTGAAGGCGACGAACCGACCAACGTGGTAAAGGGCGAGTGGCCCGTGCTGCGGTCACCGCTCTCGGTGGCGGTCAAACAACCGGACGGTTCGACGCGCGATGCGCCGCGCGCAAAACTGGAGAACCGACGGCCGCTGATCGCGGCGGAGGCGGGCGCGAACTAACAGGACCCTGAAAAACCTGGTAAGACCAGCAGGCTGCTCAAAAAGCCCCAGATGCAAGGCCGCAGGAAGGAGGAAACCGGAGCGTACTGGGTCGTACGTGAGGATTTCCGACGACCGAGAACGCAGCAGATGGGCTTTTTGAGCAGCCTGCTAACCCGCCTGCTGCATGCCCGCTTTCGTGGGCAAGGTGCGCAGGTAGTGGATCACTTTCCAGGCTTCATCTTCGGTGATGATCGACGGCGAATACGAGAACATCCTCGTGCCCGGACTGCCGTTGCGGATGACCCAAAACATCTCGCCGTCGGTCCGCAACTCGTGGAACCGCGGATTGGTGAAGTTGCGGGGGCGGGGGTTCAACTCCAGACCGGCGGGCCCGTCGCCGCGGCCGGCCGTGCCGTGGCAGGTAAAGCACGTGCCTTTGGTTTGGTAGATGCGCTCGCCTTCGAGCAGAACCTCGTCCGAGAGTGGGAACGGGTTGGCCAAGGTCTTGGCTTCGGCGGGCGCCCGCGCAATGGTAATGTCCTTCTCACCCGCTTTAGTCGCGGATTCCTCGGGCCCGATCATGAGCAGGATGTAGACGGTTGCGGAAAACACCAGAAACACCACTAATAATTGGTACGCGGCTTTCGGCACAGGTTACCCTTCTTCCGGTCCGCGGATCATGGTTTTCCATCGCGGGGGACCTTCGGTCTCCCAGTTCTTGGTCGAAAGAAAATTGATCCCGTGGTACAGATTTAATTTGAACTTGCCTCCACCGTAGCGGTTCGCGAGAAATCCTTTGACGTCGCCGATCTCGCACACCTCCAAGGCGGGGAATGTGTCGAGCCAGTGAAACGTGACGATCATGCCCGCGCGTTCCTGCGCGAGCACTTTAACCGTGCTGGCGTCCACCAGCGCGGCCAAGTCTTCTTTCATCTCCTGTTCCGTGGGCATTCCTTTGACCGCGGCGTGGGAGAATTTCTTGACGTGCTCCTTGTACAGTTCCCAGGTGAGGCCGGTGTAGAGTTTGTCGGTCGGTAACACGCGCGTGACTACTCCGCTCGAACTCCCAATCGGGGATCAACCGGCATCGGGGTCTGGCAGGCGGGACATTTCACGTAGACGATATTGTCGAACAACCCGATGCTATAGTGATGGCTGAACATGTCGTACGTTGTTCCGCATTTTTTGCAGGTGGCGACGCTTCTGGCCGTGAGGCGCTCCACCGCGGCGCGAAGCGCGTCCAGCTCCCGACGAACCTGCTCCAATTCCCTCTGGGTATCGCGGAGTTGTCCTTCCTGCGCTGCAAGGCGCAGTTCGGCGGCATGTGCCGAGGTGAGTTCATTGGTAGTCGACATAGTGCTCCATGTGCTCCATTTTTTTTTCGGGCTGAGACGCGCGTTTGAACCGAGCGATCATACACGGTTTGACGGCCGGGCACAAGGCCGGTAATGGTCCGGTGATGGTCCTCGCGGACGCGGTCTAGAAGACCCCTTCTCCGGGCACGCGGGTTGTGGTATGCTTCCGCGGCCCTTGACCCTGACGGACAGGGATGAACGCTTCGCGGCAGACCGTTCCGCGGGCGTTCTGAAACGCACGATGGGGACTCGATAACTAAGGGAGGCAGTATGATTACTGAGAAACGGACATCGCGTCGCGTGACGCTTGACGGCGCGACCTTGGTGATTCCGGGGTCCGGCGGCCGCGCCGTGACCGCGGTGGTCACCAACGTCAGCGCCTCCGGCGCGGGATTACGGGTTCCGGAGGCCATTCCGCCCAATGAGCCGGTGAGCGTCACCATGGCGTTCCTCGATCAGGCCGGCACCGCGACGCAGGAGAAGTTGACCGGGGTGGTGGCGTGGACGGCGCCGTCGCCGCGAGGATTTTTGGTCGGACTCACGTGGGATCAGCCCATCGACCCCGAGACCCATCCCGCGCTGGCCTCCTACGTGGCGCCTCCCCCGCCGACCAAGGGGGCGCATACGGCGGCTCCCGCCAAGTCCAAACGGCGCGCGGCCAGAGCGCGGCGGTAACGCCGCGCGACTTACCGCCGGCAGACCAACAGTTTGTCGCCGTTCTTAAACGCGACGTGAATTTTATCCCCGGCGACCAGGTGGGTGACCACCCCCAGACCAAACGTCGGGTGTTCGATGACATCGTGGGGTTTGAAGGCGCCGGACAGGGAGTAGGGACGACTTTTCCGGCCGGAAGTGACCGCCAACAGCCGCTCGTAGGCTGCTTCGCGCGCGATGGCCGCGGCCGCTTTCGCGGTGCGGCGCGTTTTCGGTGCTGCGTCGGTCGCGCCGTGGTGTCGATGCACGGTTCCGCAGCGGCGACAACGGATCGCCACGCGGACTGGACGGATCCCGGCGCCGGCGAACCGCGCGAGGATTTGGTCGCAAGTTTGACACGCGGGGGGCGTCGCGTCGGACGCGATTGGCGAAGTCGATTCCAGAGCGGTCGTGCGCGGCAGTCTCATTGCGGGCTCCACATCAACTGGTAAGGCTTTACACTGCCGGATTGCGGGACCAAAAGTCAATGAGCGTCACCCTCGATCGTGAGGCGATCATCTCGGTCGGCGCCGACTTGCCGCGGCTGCGAGCGGCGGTCGCCGCGCAACGCGCCGTCCTTCGGCGGGATCACGAACGTCGGCGGTGCGGCCCGGATACGGTGGCCGGATTATCCGCCTTGATGGACGCGGTGATCGCGTCGTTGTACCGGACGGTGGTACCGGGCGAGGGCGTGGAGCGTCCGGGGTCGGGTTGCGCCGTAATTGCGGTCGGCGGGTACGGGCGCGGGGAATTGTTTCCGGCGTCGGACGTGGATCTGATGTTTCTCTTTGATCCGCCCGCGCGCGGCGAGGGGCTCGCCGTGAGTAAAGGCGTACTGCACACGCTCTGGGATCTCGGGTACACCGTGGGACACAGTGTCCGCCGGATTCGGGATTGTTTGGATCTGGGGCGCCGCGACGCCACGATTCGCACCGCGTTATTGGAAGCGCGGTGGTTGGCCGGCGACCGGCCGCTGTTCGAGCAATTTACCGCCGCGTTTCTGTCGCAACTGCGCAAGGACGCGGACGCGTACGTGACGCAAAAATTGACCGAGCGGGACTCGGGGTACGACCGGTACGGCTCAACCGTGTACCTGTTGGAGCCGGACATCAAGAAAAGTCAGGGCGGACTTCGCGATTTGCACTACATCGGGTGGTTGGCGCGCGCCTGTTACGGAACCGCGTCGTGGGATGACCTGGTCGCGCGCGGGTTGCTCACCGAGACGGAGCGGCAAGGCCTCGTTGACGCGCGTGATTTTTTGTGGGTCGTGCGGAACGAGCTGCACTTTCACGCGGGCAAACCAGGAGACGTGCTCACGTTCGACGAGCAGGTCCGTCTGGCCGAGTTTTTCGGGTACGCGGACAGCCCGCACTTACTCGGGGTGGAGCGGTTCATGCAGCAGTACTACCGGTTGTCCACCGCGCTCCAGCATACGAGCGAGCGGTTCGCGCGACGAGTGCAGCGCCCGAGCGCCTGGCGGCGGTTCATCACCGCGATCACGGCGCGGGAAATCGAGGGGCGGGTGGTGGTGACCCGGAACGCCGTGTTGTTGCCCGAGCGTCGCCGGGAGGAGCTCGCGGCTGATCCGGGCGCGGTGATCAGGTTGTTGGGCGTGTCGCAAGAGACGGAGCGACCGGTATCGGCGTCGACGCTGGACGCGATCGCGCGGGCGGTCGCGGGGCTGTCCGACCACGCGTACCTGGATCCCTCGATTCAAGAGCGGGTGTTTGCCTTGTTTGCCGAGCCCGGAATCGGGCGAACGTTGGAGACCATGCACCGGGTGGGGATCCTCGAACGGGTCATTCCGGAATTCGCCTCGGCGCGCGGGCTGATGCAGTTTAATCAGTACCACAAGTTCACCGTCGACGTGCACAGCGTGCGGGCGGTGCAGGCGGCCTGCGCGCTGGACGGCGACGACGGACGGATCGCCGCCGTGTACCGCGGCATTCACCGCAAGGATCTGCTCCATTTGGCGTTGCTCCTGCACGATATCGGTAAAGGCAAGGGCGGCGATCACAGCGAAATCGGCGAGGCCATTGCGTCGCGCGCGGCGGACCGATTGGGGTTCGACGCGCACGAACGCGGCGTGTTGACCTTCTTGGTCCGACATCACCTCGTGATGTCGCAGATCGCCTTCCGCCGAGATTTGAGCGACGACAAGGTGTTGGTGCGGTTCGCCCGGCAGGTCGGACAGCCGGAATTGGTCCAAATGTTCCTCGTGTTCACCTACGCCGACATCACCGCGGTGGGTCCGGGCACGTGGACGGCATGGAAGGAAGACCTCTTATATGCGTTGTACGCCAAGGCCATGGAGACACTCGCGGGCGGTTCGACCGCCGGCGACCCCGCGGCGCGACGTCGGGTCGAGGAGACGGTGCGGAGTCTGGCGGGGGAACGGTTCCCGACGCCGTGGTTGGCAGGGCAATTCGAAGTGATACCCGATCGGTATCTTGCGGTCACGTCTCCGGAACGGATCGTGCACCACCTGGACATGGTGTATCGTCTGCCGTCCGGCGGCGTGTTGGTGGACACGACGTGGGAAGCCGAGCCGCGCACCACGGAGCTGACCGTGGCCACGTTCGACTCGATCATTCCGGGGCTGTTCTCGAAGCTGGCCGGGGGGTTGGCTGCGTTGGGGTTTCAAATTTTGGACGCACAGGTCTTCACCCGACGCGACGGGGTGGTGTTGGATACGTTTCGGTTCGAGGACCCGGATTCCTCCGGCGAACCGTCTCCTGATCGCGTCGCGGACCTCAAGCGCACGCTCAGTGCGGTGGTGATGGGGCGTCAACGCGTGGAGGATTTGTTCGCGCGCGGGCGGCGCTTGCCGCGGACTCGTCGGTTGCCGCACGGAGCCGAGCCTACGCAGGTGGAGATCGACAACGAAACGTCCGATGCCTACACCATCATCGACGTGTTCGCCAATGACGTGCAGGGACTGTTATACGTGATCACGCGCGCGTTGTTTGAGTTGGGGCTCTCCATTCATTCGTCCAAAATTTCCACGCGGTTGGATCAGATCGTGGACGTCTTTTACGTGCAGGACGCCGGCGGCGGGAAAATCCTGGATGCCGAGCGTGTGGACCGCATCAAGCGGGCGCTCATCCAGTCGATCGAAGCCTACGCGGTTGACGCGACCGGAGTCGCCGCGGAGCCCCGCGCGCCGTGAGCGCCCCGGTTCAAAGCGCGGGACTGGTCGGTGTCAGGTATCCCGCAGTGGCACGGGCGGCCGCGGAGCGGTGGGGGGACGTTCAGCGCCGCGGGTGGCGGTAGCGGGAGGATTGCCGGTGCGGATACGGATGTGGGGAGTGGCGCTGCTGGTCGGGATGGCCATGAGCGGACAACCCGAAGGGTGCGACCGGGATGAGAAGAGCCGGATGGCGCAGCCGTTCGCCTATTTGACCAAAGAGGACGGATACCAGCCGCCGGTTTCCAATGACGTCACCTTGTATCAGACCAACGGCCCGGTGACCGGAGGGAGCGTGCAGGCGTTGCTGGAAGGCGCGGACGGCGCGATCTACGCCGGGACGTTCGGCGACGGGGTGTACCGCAAGGCGCCGGGGCAGGAGCGGTGGGCGCCCGCCGAGTCCGGGCCAAGTGATCCGTTTATCATGACGTTCGGACGAACGCCCGATGGCACGTTGTTCGCGGGGACGATCCGCGGCGGTCTGTTTCGCAGCGAAGACGGTCGGCGGTGGAGTCCGACCGGCGAGGGACTCGGCAATGACCAGGTTGTCGCGATTGCGTACGATCCCGGCGCGGGCATGCTCTACGCGGGAACCGGGGCCGGCGTTTTTCGCAGTCAGGACAACGGTCGCCAGTGGACCGCGGCGAACCACGGCCTCGAGCTGGCGTTGGCGCGGTCCTTGGCGTTGGGTTCGGACGGCACGGTGTACACCGGAACCGGCGGCAACGGGTTGTTCGTGAGCCGCGATCGCGGCGCCTCGTGGAGCTCGATCAACGAGGGCCTCACCGACGATCGCGGTTTGCGCGAGAACTTCATTCGGGTGCTGGCGATGGATCCGCGCGGCGCGTTGTACGCCGGGAGTTTCGGTGGCGGCGTGTTCAAGAGCGTGAATCAAGGACGGCAGTGGACCGTGGTAAATGAGGGACTGACCAATTTCTCGATTCGAGGGTTGGCGATCGGCCCGGAGGGGATCTACGCGGGTACGGGGGAGGGCGTGTTTTACAGCGACGACGGCGGTCGGCGATGGAACTCGATCAGCGACGGTATGCCCAACACCAATATCCAAAGTCTGTTGCTCGCGCGGGACGGCGCGCTCTACGCGGGCACGTCGGCCGGCGTGGCCGTCCGTTCGCCCGGCGGGGCATGGCGCGCGGTGGATCGAGGCATGTTGTTCCCCGCGGTCCGCGCGGTGTCGGTGAACCCTCGTCGCGGGCTGTTTGCCGGGACCGCCGCCAACGGACTTTATCGCAGTAAGGACGGTGGGCAGGCGTGGGGGCTGTTGCACGACGGACTGCCGTCGCGGACGATCCTGGCGCTTGCGGTGGACCAGGAGGGGACGCAGTATGCCGCGACCCCGGACTCGGTGTACCAAGCCGACTGGTCGGTGAGTCGATGGGTGCCGCACAACGAGGGGTTGACCGGGGCGCCGACCGCGTTGCTGGCCGCCGAGGGCCGGGTGTATGCCGCGACGTCGTCGGGCGCGTTCGTGCGTCGGACCGGCGACGCGCAGTGGACCGCGGTGGCCGTCCCGACCCAGTCCGGTGCGCTTCGTCTAGCCTTGGATCGTGAGGGACGGCTGGTCGCTGCGGTCGGTAGGGCCGTGTTCCGCGGGGAGTCGGACCGCGGACCGTGGAGCCCGCTCGGCACGATCCCCGGTACCGACGAGGTCCTGGGCGTGGCGGCGGGTCATTCGGCGTATGCGTGGACCCGGAGCGCGGTATACGCGCGTCGCGGGCGGTCGACCACCTGGGAGGACCTCGGCCGGACGTTGCCGCACGGCGTGGATGTCCGGGCGGTTGCCGTGGACGCGGGCGGGCGCCAGGACGTGGTGCTGGCCGCAACCAGCGGCGGCCTCTGGTGGAGTGACGACGGCAAGCCCTGGAACCCGTCCCACGGCGCATTTTCGGCGGCGCCGTTCGAATCCGTTGTGGTTCCGGATATGGGGCTGGTGATGGCGGGCGCGTCCGAGCACGGCGTGTTCGTCGGGGTGAATCTGGTTCCCAAGCGCGGGTTCTTCGACCGAGAGTAACGGACGTGTGGGTCATGACCGGACGGAAGGCGGGGATGGCGCTGGTCATCGGCATGACCGCGGGGCTGCTGGTCGCCGGTCCCGTGGTAGGAGCCGATCCCGCCGCGATCCGACGCGCGATTAGCGAGATGTTGACGGCGTCGCGCGCCATGGCCGCTAATCACGACCGTGGGGATCTGCTTGGCATAGTGGCCGGTGCCGCGCGGGTGATCGAGGCCGGCCAGCGCGCGCTGGACGCGTTCCCCACGCCTGGGAACCGCCACGCGCGGGACGCCGCTGAGCACGTCCGCGAGGCGATCCGGAGCGCGGAGCGCGCGGCCGAGGCGGCCACGCAAGGCCGTTCAGATGATGCACTGGCGCACGCGCGGCGCACGCTCAGTCACGTCCGGCAGGGCGCCGGACATGCCGACGCGCTGTGAATTGTTGGCCGGCAAACCGGCAATCTAGAAATAGATCTTGGTGCCCACCAGGATATTGTGCCCGCCGACGTCGAGTTCCATGCGGTCCAATTCGGGTCCGAATCGAATGCGCGCGCGCGAGAATTTTTCTTCGACTAGGAACCCGACTTGCTCGTTAAAACGGTATTCCGCGCCGATCAACGCGTGGTACCCGAGCGTGTAGTTGTGGAATTCAGTGGCGTCGCCCGGGAGAAAGTCGAAGCGAGTGGTGGCGCCGTATCGGCCCACACCCACCCCGCAATAGACCAGCCACGTGCCGACCGCGTCGGATCCGGATAGGCGAAAGGTCGGCGTGACGGTCATGGTCTGGACGAAAATCGCGTGTTGCGCCGTTTGAGAGGGCGTGAATTTTTGGTAGTACAAACCTCCGAGTGAGACGTTGAGCCCCCATCGCGAAGGCCATTGGTACGTGTAGTCAAAAAGTTCGAGGCTTAACCCGCGAAAGTCTTGCGCGCCTCCGGCGCCGGCGCGTTCCAAGGAATCGAAATACTGGCTGTTCGGATACATGTGGTAGCCGAGTTTAAACGCGAGCGAGGACGGGCGTTCGAGCTCCGCCCGCGCCGCGGCCGCGTGCCCCCCGAGCACCGCACACCCGACGGCGACCGCGATCACGGTCAGGCGCGTTAGCGGGCGAGTGGAACCTGCGACCACGTTGCTCCGCTGTCCGCGCTTTTGAGGAGTCCGCGTTGGGTGCCGGCGTAGAGCACGCCGGGGCGAGACGGGTCAGCCGCCAGCGAACGAACGATTTCGGGTCGGGGTTCGGCGGTGACTGCGCTCCAGGTGTGGCCGCGATCCGAACTGATGAACAGCCCGCGGTCGCCGCCTGCGTAGACACGGGAGGGATCGACCGGGTCGCGCTGGAGCGCCGTCATAAAAGACACGTCCGCTCCCGTCGGACGCGGTTCCCAGGAGGCGCCGCGGTCAGGGCTCGTGAAGAGGCCTTTTCCGGTGGCGATCACCAGGCGACGCGTGTCGTCCGGGTCGATGGAGATGGCGTTGACGCCCAAAGCCATGGCGGTGCCCACTTCCCCCTTGATCAGTCCGCGATTGATGATCGTCCATCGTACGCCGCGATCATCGCTGCGGTACATACCGCCGCTGGTCCCGGCGTACATGATATCCGGCGATTTCGGATCGATCGCGATCGCCACCACGTACACGCTTTCCATCCCGTGCACGGTTTCCACCCACTGTCCGCCCCCGTCCGTGCTTCGGAACACCCCCACCGTGGTGGCCGCGAAAATCTCCTCGGAGTGGCGCGGGGAGATCGCAAAGGCATTGACCACCGACACGTGCTCTTTCATCCCTACATTAGCGGGTCGCCAGCGTTGGCCGCCGTCGTTGCTCTTATAAATCGCGTTGGCAAAGGTTCCCGCGTACACGGTGGAGGTGGCCGACGGGTCAATAGCGAACGCCAGGACCTGGGAATGCTCCAACCCTTCGTGAATCGGGGTCCAGGTTGCGCCGCCGTCACGGGTCTTCAGGACGCCGTGGCTCGATGAGACGTAGACAATCTGGGGATTGGTGGGGTGGACGGTGACGGCGAAGATCGTGGGTTCGCCCTTTGTACAGCCCAACATCCACGCCGTGGCCACGAACACGGCGCACGCAAGACGCGATCGAAACATGAGGCTGGAGCGTAACACAGCGGAAAGAAGGTGCGCAAGCGCAGGCGTGACCCGCGGCGCAGGCGATGGCGGTTGTTTGGGATTCCTGGTGAAATAACGAGCTGGTAGCCATCGGACACCGCCTGTGACGATCGGCCTCGAATACCGTGGGGGAGATAAATTTTCGAGAAAAATTGAGGATGTTCTTGTAAACGCCGTCGCGACGCGGTATAATACACCCGTTTCTCAAGGGATATAGTGATATTTTTTCTTTGAAATTCAACCAGATCGGAGTGTGAGACGGTGAAGGTAGATATCCATCCCACCTATCAAGAAACGCTGATTTCCTGTGCGTGTGGAAGCGTCCTCCGGACACGATCGACGGCCAAGGACATTCGTGTGGAAATCTGCGCGATGTGTCATCCGTTTTTCACCGGCATGCAAAAAATCGTGGATACGGAAGGCCGCGTCGAACGCTTCCGGAAAAAGTACAGCAATAATAAGAAGTAACGCCCACTATTCGCCATGCCTGAGCAGGGAATTCGGTGTGGCGGAGATCCCTGCGGCGCAATCACACTCGTGTCGTCCGTGACTGAACAAGCCGATCCGCTCATCATGCGGTTGGAGGCGCTGGCTTCGCGATTTGCCGAAGTCGAACGAAACCTGGGGGATCCCTCCGTGATCGGAGATCCTCAAGCGCTGCAGCGTCTGTCCAAAGAGCGCGCGGATTTAGCCGACGTGGTGGGGCAGTACCAGGCGTACAGCGCGGTGGTGGCCGAGTTGGATCAGACGCGGCGATTGGCCGAGGATCCTCGTTCCGAGCCCACGTTTCGTGACCTGGCGATGGAGGAGGCCCGCGTCCTTGAAGGGAAGGGAGCCGCGTTGTACGAGTCCTTGCGCGTGGCCATGCTTCCCAAAGATCCTCGGGACGACAAGAATATCTTTTTGGAAATCCGGGCCGGTACCGGGGGCGGTGAAGCCGCCTTGTTCGCGGCCGAATTGCTTCGTATGTACGGCAAATACGCGGAAACCCACCGATGGCGTGTGGAGTTGGTGTCGTCGAGCGAAACCGGCATCGGCGGGATGAAGGAAGCTATTGTCCTGATCGAAGGCAAGGGCGCATACAGCCGGTTGAAGTTCGAAAGCGGCGTGCACCGGGTGCAGCGGGTTCCAGTGACCGAGGCAAGCGGTCGGATCCACACGTCTACGGTCACGGTGGCGGTGGTACCTGAGGCCGAAGAGGTCGAGTATCATATCGACGCCAAGGACCTTCGCATCGACACGTTCTGTTCCTCAGGACCGGGCGGGCAGAGCGTGAATACCACGTACTCTGCGGTGCGCATCACACATATCCCGACCAACACGGTGGTGAGCTGCCAGGACGAACGGTCGCAAACCAAAAATCGCGCCAAGGCGATGCGCATTTTGCGGTCGCGGTTGGTGGAGGTCGAGCGCGAGCGCCAAGAAGCGGAAATCGCCAAAGACCGCAAGGCCCAGGTGGGTACCGGCGAACGCAGTGAGAAGATTCGCACGTACAACTTTCCGCAAAATCGCGTCACGGATCATCGGATCGGGCTCACGTTGCACCGGTTGGATCAGGTGCTCAACGGCGACTTGGACGAGTTGATCGACGCGTTACAGGCATGGACGCAGGCGGCGCAACTACAACAATTGTGAGCCGGCGGACTCGCAGCGCGGCAGTGCGCTGGGCGCGCGACGTGTTCGTGGCCGCCGGGATCGAATCCCCGCGCGTGGAGGCCGACGCGCTTCTGTCCGCGGCGGTGGGCGGGCCGCGATACGCGTCGTACGTGGACCCGGGAGTCGCGTTGACGGAGGACGAACAGGCGCGCTTCGCGGCGATGGTACAACGGCGCGCGCAACGCGAGCCGATCCAATACGTGATCGGTCATGAGACGTTTTGTGAATTGGACGTGATCGTGACCCCCGACGTGTTGATTCCGCGGCCCGAGACCGAAGGCGTGGTGGCGGCCGCGCTCGCTGTTTTGGCGGGCCGAGAACGGCCCGTGGTCGCGGACGTGGGCACCGGCAGCGGGGCCATTGCGTTGGCAGTGGCTTCGGCGCGGCCCGACGCACGCGTGTACGCAACCGACCGGTCCGTGCGCGCGTTGGCGGTCGCGCAAGGCAACGCCCAGCGCCTCGGGTTGTTGGACGTGCGCTGGTTGGAAGGCGACTGGTGCGCGCCGCTGGTGGATCACGGCGTGCGGGCGGACGTGGTGGTCTCGAATCCGCCGTACGTGGCGGATGGAGACTACGACCGGTTGCAGGCCGAGGTGCGGTTCGAGCCCCCGGAGGCGTTGCGGGGCGGCGCTGATGGGTTGGATTTTTATCGCCGGTTAGTAGAGCAAGCGCGCTCGGTGCTTGCGCCAGGCGGGCGGGTCGTGATCGAACTGGGTTTTGGACAGGCCGAGGCGGTCCGTGCGTTCGCAGAGAGGGCTGGGTTTGCGCTCGAACGGCTGGACGACGACGCGAACGGGATCGCCCGCGTGATGACGCTGACGGAGGCGACGGCGTGGACCTGATCGTGGTGCAGGGCGGGCGGCGGCTCATCGGGGAGATCCCGATCAGCGGGGCGAAAAACGCGGCGTTGCCGTTGTTGGCCTCCGCGTTGCTCAGCGAGGACGAGTGCGTACTGGAGAACGTCCCGCGACTGAGGGACGTGTCCACGACGCTCACGCTCTTGCGTCACCTGGGCGCGTCCACGCGGGAAGACGGCGCCGGAACCGTGAGCGTGACCGCGCGCACCCTGTCGTCGGCCGACGCGCCGTACGAGTTGGTCAAGACCATGCGCGCGTCGATTCTGGTGTTGGGTCCGGTGGTCGCGCGCCGGGGCGAGGCGCGCGTGTCGTTGCCCGGCGGGTGCGCCATCGGCGCGCGGCCGGTCAACTTGCACCTGAGCGGCCTTGAACGTATGGGCGCGGAGGTCTCAATCGAGCACGGGTACATCCGGGTCAAGGCCGGCAAACTACGCGGGGCCCGGATCGCGCTCGATCTGCCGACCGTGACCGGGACCGAAAATTTGCTGATGGCCGCGACATTGGCCGAAGGGACCACCACGATCGAACACGCGGCGCGCGAGCCCGAAATCGTCGATTTGGCGAACGCGTTGATCGCTCGCGGGGCCAAGATCCACGGCGCGGGGACCGACGTGATTACGGTTGAAGGCGTCTCGTCGTTGCGGGGCGGGCGTTATCGCGTGATGCCGGATCGGATCGAGACCGGCACCTACCTGGCGGCCGCCGCGATCACCGGCGGGGACGTGTTCCTGCGCGGCGGGGTGGGGGCGCATGTGGAGGCCGTGTCGGCCAAACTCCGGGAGGCCGGCGTGGACGTCCGCGCCCAAGCGGACGGCGTGCGGGTGACGCGGAGCGGGCCGTTGCGCGGCGTGGACGTGACCACCGCACCGTATCCCGGATTCCCGACCGACATGCAGGCGCAAATGATGGCTCTGCTCAGTGTGGCCGACGGCGCGAGCGTGTTGACCGAAACCGTGTTCGAGAATCGGATGACCCACGTGGCGGAGTTACAACGTATGGGCGCATCCATCCGCGTCGAGGGTCATCACGCCGTGGTGCGCGGGGTGCCGCGTTTGAGCGGCGCGCCGGTGATGGCGTCGGACCTCCGGGCGAGCGCGTGTCTGGTGGTGGCGGGGTTGGCCGCGGAGGGCGAGACCGTGATTTCTCGCGTGTATCACCTCGACCGAGGGTATGAACGGATGGAAGAGAAATTGGCGCGAGCCGGCGCCGTGATCCGGCGCGTGCGCGAGGCCGCGTGAGCGACGCGGGACTGGTGATCGCGCTCCCCAAGGGACGGTTGTTGGAGCCCACGATCGAGCTGTTCGCCCGGGTCGACATCCGACCCAAGGGCCTCACGCGCGACACGCGCCAGCTCCTGTTCCGCACCAACCAGGATGACGTGTCGGTGATGGTGGTGCGGGCGGTGGACGTCCCGACGTATGTGGAATACGGCGCCGCGGATCTCGGCGTGGCCGGCAAGGACGTGTTGCTCGAACACCCCAAGGACGTGTACGAACCCGTGGATTTGGGCTACGGGCCGTGCCGCGTGGTGTGGGCCGCGCCCGCGGGCCGCAACGGGGCGTGGGCGGGCGCCAGGGCCGGAAAATTGCGCGTGGCGACCAAATATCCGAACATTGCGGATCGGTATTTCACGCAGCGGGGCGTGCCGATCGAAATGGTCAAGCTGTGGGGCGCGGTGGAACTCGCGCCGCGCATCGGATTGGCCGAAAGCATCGTGGACCTGGTGTCCACCGGCAAGACGTTGGAAGAGAACGGGCTGACCATCGTCGAGGAAATCGTGCGCTCCACCGCACGGTTGATCGTCAATCGGGCCAGCATGAAGGTCAAGCACGCGAGGATCGGTGAACTCGTCGAACGGGTGACGGCGGCGTGCCCGTCTCCGACGTGACGCCCGGCAACGGGAAGAGAGGACAACGCATGGCGATGAAGGTCATTAAACTTAAGAGCGGCGGGGGGCGGCGCGAGCTGGAAAAACTCGTCAACCGCGGCGAGCCCGAGGATCGTCGGATCGAAACCAAGGTGCGCGGGATGTTGGACGAGGTGCGCGCCAAAGGCGACGTCGCGGTCTCACGCTACACCAAACAGTTCGACCACATCGCGATGTCCCCGAAACGGTTCTTGGTCACCATCGAGGAGCGCGCGGCCGCGTTGGCTAAAACCGATCCCAAGGTCGTGGACGCGCTCAAGATCGCCGCGGACCGCATCTATGCGTTTCATTCCAAACAGCAGTCGCACTCGTGGAGCTTCGAGGAAGCGGGGGTGACGCTGGGACAGCAACTGCGGCCCTTGGCCTCGGCCGGGTTGTATGTTCCGGGCGGCAAGGCCGCGTACCCGTCGTCGGTGTTGATGAACGGCATCCCGGCCAAGGTCGCGGGCGTTGAACGGATCGTGATGTGCACCCCCACCCCGCGCGGGGAGATGAACCCCTACGTGTTGGTCGCCGCGGACCTGGTGGGTATTCACGAAGTGTATCGGGTCGGCGGGGTCCAGGCGATCGGGGCCATGGCCTACGGCACCAAAACCATCAAACGCGTGGACAAGATCGTGGGGCCTGGCAACGCCTATGTCGCGACCGCCAAACGTCTGGTCTACGGCACGGTGGACATCGACATGGTGGCGGGGCCCAGCGAAATTCTGATCATCGCGGACGAGACCGCGCACCCCGCGCACATCGCCGCGGATATCCTGTCGCAGGCCGAACATGACGAAGACGCGTGGACGATTCTGATCGCGCTGAGCGACGGGTTCGTTAAGAAGGTGCAGAAGGAGATCGCGCTGCAATTAGCCAAGCTGGACCGGCGCAAGATTGCCGAGGCCTCGCTGAAACACCGGGGGATCGCGATGGTCGTGCCCGAGGTGCTGGATGCCATCGCGATCTCCAACGACATCGCGCCAGAACACTTGGAGTTGTCCATCGAGCGACCGTACAAGGTGCTCAAATACGTCAAAAACGCGGGGTCGGTGTTCTTGGGGCACCAAACGCCGCAGGCGTTGGGTGATTACATGGCCGGCCCCAACCACGTGTTGCCCACGGGCGGCACCGCGCGGTTCTTTTCCCCGCTGTCCGTGGACCATTTCACGAAGAAGAGCGGGCTGATCGCGTACTCCCAAGACGCCCTTCGACGCATCGCGGAAAAAGTGGTGCAGATCGCGCGGGTAGAGGGGCTGGAGGCGCACGCGCAGGCCGTGGATATTCGCTTGCGGCCGGAGGACTGAGCGTGCCGGGGCGGACCGCCATGCGCCGGCGCGTCACGCCCGCGCGCCGGGTTCAGGCCAGACGCGCCGCGATTTCGCGCAAGACCAAGGAGACCGCGATCACCGTGACGCTCGACTTGGACGGCACCGGTCGCACGCGCGTCGCCACCGGTATGCCGTTTTTGGATCACATGCTCACGGTGATGGGCAAACATGGCTTGGTAGACCTGACCGTGAAGGCGGTCGGGGACCTCGACGTGGATGCGCACCATACGGTTGAAGATTTGGGGATCGTGATGGGCCAAGCGCTCAAACAAGCGCTGGGGGACAAAGTCGGGCTCACGCGATTCGGAGCCGGGGCCGTGCCCATGGACGAGACCCTCGCGCGCGCGACCGTGGACGTGTCGGGCCGGCCGTATCTGGTGTACCGGGTGCCGGTGCCCGCGCGCAAGATCCGCTCGTTCGACCCCGAATTGGTGGAACACTTCTTTGAAGCGTTGGTGGTGCACGCGGGACTCACGCTTCATCTGGACGTGCCGTACGGGAAAAACTCGCACCACATGCTGGAGGCGACGTTCAAAGCGCTCGGCCGGGCGTTGGAACAGGCCACGCGGATCGATCCGCGCGTGGCTGGCGTGCCGTCGAGCAAGGGAACCTTGGAGTAGAAGAAGGAGCGTTCAATGTTTAAGGGGTTCAACGTGCAATGTGAGCCCTTGAACTATTGAACCTCTTGGCCCGTGAATCATGATCGCCATCATCGACTACCAAGTCGTCAACTTGCGCAGCATCCAGAAGGCGTTCGAGCGCCTCGGCGCGACCGTGGAGGTGACCAGCGATCCCGATCGGATTCGGCGCGCCGAACGCGTGGTGCTACCAGGAGTCGGCGCATTTAAAGCCGGGATGGATCAACTCGATCGCCTCGGCCTGGTTGCCGTGATCCGCGAAGTGATCGGCGCGGGCACGCCGTTTCTCGGCATTTGTTTGGGTATGCAACTCTTGATGACCGAGAGCGAGGAGTTCGGCCTACACCGAGGGTTGAACGTGATTCCGGGCAAGGTCGTGCGGTTTCCCGGCGATGCGCCTGCGATGAAGGGCCTCAAGGTGCCGCACATGGGGTGGAACGCGGTGTCGATGCGCCGCCGCGTGGAGCCGTTGACTGGGATTCCCGACCGCGGGTATTTCTACTTCGTGCACTCCTACTACGTGGCGCCGGAGGACCCCGCGGTGGTCGCGGCGGAGACGGTCTACGGGATGCGGTTTCCGTCGATCGTGGCGCGAGGCAACGTGACGGCGTGCCAGTTCCATCCGGAAAAGAGCCAGGCATTGGGGTTGGCGCTGCTTGAGCGGTTCGCGTCATGTCGGTCCGCCGCGGCCGGGGCCGCGTCATGATCATCATTCCGGCGATCGATCTGCGGGGCGGCCGGTGCGTCCGATTGTTACAGGGGCGGTTCGACGCGGAGACCGTGTACGGCGACAACCCTGCGGCCATGGCCGAACGCTGGCGCTCCGAGGGCGCGGTGCGGTTGCACGTCGTGGATTTGGACGGCGCGGCCGACGGGGTCCCGAAGAATCGTGACGCGATCGCGGCGATTGTGCGGGCCGCTCGCGTCCCGGTCCAGGTGGGCGGCGGCCTGCGCGACGCGGCCACCATCGACGAGTACTTGACGCTGGGGGCGGACCGCGTGGTGTTGGGCACGCGCGCGGCCTTGGACCCGCCGTTTCTGCGCGAGGTGTGCGCCCGGTTTCCGGGCAAGGTGGTGGTGGCGATCGACGCGCGGGACGGCCGGGTGGCGATCCGCGGCTGGCTGGAGGCCACGGACCGCGACGCGCTCGACGTGGCGCGCGAAGCCTCGGCGGCCGGCGCCGTCTCGCTGTTGTACACCGATATCCGACGCGACGGCACGCAGGAGGGTCCGAATCTTGACGCGTTGGCCGCGGTGGCCGCCGCAACGCCCACGCCGGTGATCGCCTCAGGCGGTGTGTCCACGGCGGAGCACGTGCGATCGCTGACCTCGATCAAAGGCGTCGAGGCGGCGATCGTGGGCCAGGCGCTCTATCGCGGAACGTTGTCGCTGCGCGACGCGATGGCGGCCGGAACGACGGTATGAGCACGGTCGAGGCGCCGACGTTCGCCAAGAGAATCATTCCGTGTCTCGACGTGAAGGACGGTCGCGTGGTCAAGGGCGTACGGTTCGTGGACCTGCGCGATAGCGGCGACCCGGTGGAGGCCGCGACGGCCTATGACGCCGGGGGCGCTGATGAACTCTGTTTTTTGGACATCACCGCGTCGTCGGACGAACGGCCGATCTTATTGGACGTGGTGCGGCGCACCGCGGAGCGTGCGTTTATGCCCCTGACCGTGGGCGGCGGCGTGAGGACCGTGGAGGACATTCGCGCGTTGTTGCTGGCCGGGGCCGACAAGGTGTCGATCAACAGCGCGGCGGTGGCGCGACCGGAGTTATTGCGCGAGTCCGCGGAGCGCTTCGGCAGCCAGTGTATCGTGATTGCGATCGACGCGCGCCGAGGTGCGAACGGGTGGGAGGTGCTCACCCACGGCGGACGACGCCCCGCGGATCTGGAGGCGGTCGCGTGGGCCGAGCGCGCGGTGGCGTTGGGCGCAGGCGAAGTGTTACTGACCAGCATCGACCGCGACGGCACGCAGCAGGGGTACGACGTAGAGTTGTTGCGCGCGGTCTCGTCCGCGGTACCGGTGCCGGTGGTGGCCTCCGGCGGCGCGGGGACGCTGGAGCACTTTTACGACGCGTTGACGACGGGGGGAGCGGATGCGGTGTTGGCGGCGTCGTTGTTTCATGATCGGCGGTTGACGGTGGGGCAGGTGAAGGCGTATCTCGCGAAGCGGGGCGTCATTGTCCGACTGGTGTAGGAGCCTGTTCAGCGAGGGCCGTCTGCGACGTTGTCGCTGCGGGACCGCCTCCTCACGTACGCACTCAGTACGCTCCGGGGCGGCCCCTTGCTCCGCCTGGCATCCGGCCCGTCGGTGAACAGGCTTATCAGGAGCAAAAACGAGTCAAAACCGGTCTTCAGTGAGTGGGGGTGGGTGTGGCGAAGAAGTCAGAAATCGATAACCTCTGGAGCGCGGTCAGGTTCGATACGGCCGGGCTGATTCCGGCGGTGGTGCAGGAGCGGGGATCGGGGCGGGTGTTGATGCTCGCGTACATGAACCGTGAGTCGCTGGAGCGGACGCTCAAGTCGGGCTTCACGCACTTCTTCAGTCGATCGCGGCAAACGTTGTGGAAGAAGGGTGAAACGTCGGGCCACACCCAGCGTGTGGCGAACGTATGGCTCGATTGCGACGGCGACACATTGGTCGTTGAAGTCGATCAGGTCGGGCCCGCGTGCCACACCGGATCGCCTACGTGTTTTTTCCGGCGAGTGGATGGCGAACGATTGATCCCGGACCAGGAGGGCGGCGGGGCGGTGTTGGATCGCGTGTATCGCGTCATCCAGGACCGTAAGGCGCATCCGGTGGAAGGCTCGTACGTGGCGTCGTTGTTCGCTGGCGGCGAGGATCGTATTCTCAAGAAGGTGGCGGAGGAAGCCGGCGAGGTGCTGCTCGCGTCTAAGAACGGCGTGCGCGATCAGATCGTGTGGGAGACCGCGGATCTGTGGTTTCACACGTTGGTCGCGTTGGGCCGGCACGATATCCCGCCGTCCGCGATCTACGACGAATTGGCCCGACGGTTCACCAACCGTGCGCCCGCGTCGCGCAAACGGACCGCGACCAAACCCACGCGCAAACGGAGACGAGCCGCGCGCTGACCGCGCAGTTCGTCGGACCTGACCAGGAGCGGTCATGAGCGCATCCACATCAACGTGTCTCTTCTGCCGCATCGTCCGCCGGGAGTTGCCGGCCACCATTGTCCACGAAGATGACGAGGTCTTGGCGTTTCAGGACATCGCGCCCAAGGCGCCGGTCCATCTCCTCGTCATTCCGAAACGGCATCTCGATGGACTCCAGGCCGTCACTGCCGACAACGCGTCGATCATGGCCGCGCTCTTTGCGTGCGTCGGCCGCCTGGCGACGAAATTCGGCGTGGCCGAGTCCGGCTACCGAACCGTCGTCAACGTGGGCGCGGACGGCGGCCAGACCGTGTTCCACCTGCACGTGCACGTGCTTGGCGGACGCCCCATGGCGTGGCCCCCGGGCTGACTCGCGCGCCGCGCGGCGTCGCGCCTCGGGTTGACCCTCCGGAAACGCGTTCCGTATAATACGACCCTTTCCACACGGGATCGTTCACGGAACCATGTCGCTGCAGGAACGGTTGCTCGATGAAATGAAGGAGGCCATGCGGAGCAGCCAGGCCGCCAAGGTCTCCGTCATTCGAATGGTCCGGTCCGCGTTAAAGAACCGCGAGATCGATCGGGGCAAGGGCCGTCCGCTCACGGACCAGGACGTGCTCGATGTGATCCAGAGCGGCATCAAACAACGCCGCGAAGCCGTGGAACAATTTCAAAAAGCCGGACGGGCCGAGTTGGTCGCCAAGGAGCAGGAGGAGATCGCGATTCTCCAGACGTTTCTCCCCGCGCAACTGTCGGAACAGGAGTTGGAGGTCTTGGTGCGCGAGGCGGCCGCCGAGGTCGGGGCTTCGAGCGTGAAAGAGATGGGCAAAGTGATGAAGGCCGTGATGTCGCGGGTGGCGGGACGGGCCGAGGGCGGCGCGGTCAGCACCGCCGTAAAACGAGTGTTGGAGCGACTTCCACCGTAAATGGCGTCATCGGCTCCTGATCGCCACGCTACTGCGCAGCCCGGTGACCCGCCGGGAGCACCCCGTCCCGCCGGCGGGTTCGGCGACGCGGCGCTGCGCGCGATCCGGGAGCGCGTGGAGTTGGTCGAGTTCATCGGCGCCTACGTCTCACTCAAGCGCACCGGACAAAACGCGATCGGGCTGTGTCCGTTCCACGCTGATAAGCGCCCATCGTTTACGGTCAGCCCGTCCAAACAACTGTACCATTGCTTCGGCTGCGGGGCGGGGGGCGATCTGTTTGCGTTCGTGATGCAACGCGAGTCCCTGAGTTTTCCCGAGGCCGTGCAGTGGCTCGCGCGCAAGGCCAACGTGCCGTTGCCCACCCGTGCCGCGGGTGGTGCGGACCGGCGCCGACAAACCTTGTACGACATCCACGCAGCCGCGGCGGAACATTTTCGTCGGCGACTCGCGGGGCGCGAGGGAGATATTGCTCGTCGGTATCTCCAGTCGCGCCGCCTGAGCGCGGAGAGCGTGCAGGCGTTCGGCCTCGGCTACGCCGCCTCGTCCTGGGACGACCTGCTGGCGGTCTTGACGTCGAAAGGGTGGACCGCGGAGCAGGTCCAGGACGCGGGGCTGGCGGTTCCCAGGCAGCAAGGCGGGGGGCGGTACGACCGGTTTCGTCACCGCGTCATGTGTCCGATTCGGGATACCCACGGCCAGGTGGTGGCGTTCGGCGGCCGCGTGTTGGACGACGCGCAACCCAAGTACCTCAATTCTCCCGAGACCCCGCTCTTTTCCAAAGGACGGCACCTCTTTGCGTTGGACGTCGCGCGCCAGTCCGTGGCCGCAAACGGCGCCCTGGTGGTCGTGGAAGGATACTTCGACGTGATCGCGGCGCACCAAGCCGGCTTCACGAATGTGGTGGCGACATTGGGCACCGCGCTGACCCCCGCACACTTGGACGCGATCCGGCGGTTGGTGTCGCGGGTGTGCCTGGTGTTTGATCCCGACGCCGCGGGCGTGCGCGCCGCGTTGCGCACGGTGGACCTGTTCTCGCCGATCGATCTGCGCGTGGACGTGGTCTCGCTCCCGGACGGCAAGGACCCCGACCGCGTGATCCACGAAGACGGACCCGAGGCGTTTCGCGCGGCGCTCGACCGCGCCGCGCCGTTGACGCAATTCGTCCTCGAGCATCTTGCGCCGGTCGGCGACTATCGAGACCCCGGCGCGAAGAAGGCGGCGGTGGCTCGGGCGCTGCCCGTGATCGCCGGCCTGACGAACGCGATCGACCGCGACCACTATCTCCGGTGGTTGGCCGATCAGGTGGGGGTGGCTGAGGCGTCCTTACGCGAAGAGCTGCACCGCGTCCGAACGCCAGCCGGGCCCATGTCCACGCCTCCGCCATCCGTCCGTCGGAGCGGCGCGCACGCCCCGGTCCGGGCGTGGCCGCACGCGGAGAAAATCGTGGCCGCGGCGGTAGTGCACGGCCGGTTGGCCCCCGCGCTCCTGGCCGACGTGTCGGGGGATACCATGACCGACCGCACGCTGCGCGCCGTGGTCGACTTGGTCCAGCGGGAGGTCCGGTCCGGGGACGGCGACGCGACCGTGCTCGCGCGCGATCGCGCATTGGCGGACGGGCGTCATGACGTGGCGGACGCGTTGGCCAAACTGGCCACGCACGAATTCGACGGCGACGACCCGGATCAGGAAATTTATGACTGCGTCGTGACCTTGCGCATCGAGCAATGCCGGCGCCGCGTGGAGGAACTCTCGCGCGCGATTCAGCGCTCCGAGGCGCAGGGCCGGCACGAGGAAGCGCAGCAACTTCAGGGTGAACAAGATCGGCTCGCAAAGGAATCGGTGGATCTCGTTCCGTTGCGGGGTTCGCGCATGGGGCCGTCCCAAACGGCCGGTCGGTAGAGGACCAGGGGTGTCCATGTCCAAAGACGAGAAACTCGACGAAGTCAAAAACCTCATTTCGTTGGGAAAGGAAAAAGGGTTCCTGACCTACGACGAGCTCAACAACGCGCTCCCGGCCGACGTGTTGTCGTCCGAACAAATCGACAACCTCATGGTGATGTTCGGTGAAATGGACATCGAGGTGGTTGATTCCGGGGAGGAGGGCGCGTTTTCCCCGCTGGAGGAGGCCGAGGAGGAACTCGAAGAAATCGAGGAAGGGGAAGAGGTCGGCGAGGAGTTTCTGGAAGACGGGGAGGAGAAGGAAAAAGAAATCGATCTTACCCCCGGGATTCTGAGCCGCACCGACGACCCGGTTCGCCTCTATCTGAAGGAAATCGGCAGCGTGCACCTCTTGAGCCGCGAGGGGGAAATCGAAATCGCCAAGCGGATCGAGGAGGGCAAACGCGAGGTCAGCTCGATTGTGTTCGGCATGCCGATAACGGTCAAAGAAGTGCTCGCCCGCGGGGAATTGCTCCGGCAGGACGCGATGCCGGTGGAAGCGCTGGTGGTGGCCTTCGAGGACGACCTGGGCGAACAGGACGAGGGCCAACGCGACACCTCGGAGATCAAAGCCAAGGTCATTCACATGTTGGGTGGGATTCGCGGGTCGTGCCGGGACCTGAACCACGTCGCGATCCGATGGAAGCGGGCCGGGAGCGATCCCGCAAAACGCAAAAAGGCCAAGCAGGCGCTCAAGGAGGCCAAAGAGCATTTGGTGGAGAAGATGGAAGCGCTCAACCTGCAGCCCCATGTGTTGGACGACGTGGTCAAACGCCTCAGGGGACTGGCGGGCGAGATTGATCGGAGTGAACGCGAGATGATGGAGATTCGCCGCGCGTTGGGCAACCCGACCGAAGAGCCGTTGCTGATTTTCCGCAGGATGAAGCACAACCCGCGCGCGATCAAAACCACGCTGAAGAAAACGGAGTTGAGCGAGGAGGCGTTCGCACAGGCGGAGAAACGGTATCGGCAGGCCCTGCGGCTGGTTCGCACCGCGGAGATGGAGGCGGCCGTGTCCGCCTCGGAGCTCAAGGACGCGATTCGGCACCTGTACCTCGGCGACCTCAAGATCAAACGGGCCAAGGGGGAGTTGGTCGAAGCCAACCTGCGGTTGGTGGTCAGCATCGCAAAAAAATACACCAATCGCGGTCTGCAGTTTCTGGACCTCATTCAGGAAGGCAACATCGGCCTGATGAAGGCCGTGGACAAGTTCGAGTACCGCCGCGGGTACAAGTTCTCCACGTACGCTACGTGGTGGATTCGGCAGGCGATCACGCGCGCGATCGCGGATCAGGCCCGCACGATCCGTATCCCGGTGCACATGATCGAGACGATCAACAAGCTGATCCGGACCTCGAGGCAGTTGGTGCAGGAGTTGGGGCGCGAGCCCTTGCCGGAAGAGATCGCGGAGAAGATGGATCTCACCTTGGACAAGGTGCGCAAGATCCTCAAGATCGCCAAAGAGCCGATTTCGCTCGAAACCCCGATCGGGGAGGAAGAGGACAGCCATCTCGGCGACTTTATCGAGGATAAACGCGTGGCCTCGCCGCTCGAGGCCACGATTCGGTATGATCTTCAGCGGCAGATCGGCAAGGTGCTCGGGACCCTGACGAGTCGAGAAGAAAAAGTCCTGCGCAAGAGGTTTGGCATCGGGGAGACCACCGACCACACGCTCGAGGAAGTGGGGCAGGATTTTGAGGTCACACGCGAACGGATCAGGCAGATCGAGGCCAAGGCGTTGCGCAAGCTGCGGCACCCGAGCCGGAGTCGGCGGTTGAAGAGTTTTGTGGAGGGGTAGGGCAGAGGACTCCGAGCCTCGGCGCGGGACGGCGGCGCCTGCGTTCGGCCCCGCGAGCGAGGTTGGGCCCATAGCTCAGTTGGTTAGAGCTGCCGGCTCATAACCGGTTGGTCCCAGGTTCGAGTCCTGGTGGGCCCATCCTCGCTAGCGGAGCGCAGCGCAGGCCCTGGTTTCCCGGGCCGAGCAGCGAGATCGGTTGCAGTGGATGTTGGTTTACTCGACTGCTAGCGGAGCGCAGCGCAGGCCCTGGTTTCCCGGGCCGAGCAGCGAGATCGGTTGACGTGCGGGGCGCATTGCCGCAATGAGGGTTGAGCGCAGGAAGAGGGGTTGATTCGATGTCTTATCCGATAAAGGAACCCGCGTGAACGAACAACTGGCGCTCTTGATCCGCCTCCAGGAATTGGACTCTCACGTTGACGCGCTCACCGAGCAGCGTCGGCAGGCTCCAGCGCTCGTGGAGGAGGCGGCCAAACCAGTGCGGGAGGCGGAGGCGGAACTGGCCAAGGCCAAGTCGGCGTTCGAGACCATGACGCGCGAGCGTCGCGACAAGGAACAGGACCTCAAGGAGCGAGAGGATCGGATCGAAAAACTCAAAGGGCGTTCAGGCGATATCAAGTCCAACAAGGAGTATCAAGCCCACCTCTTTGAGATCGAATTGGCGCAACAAGAAAAGGGAACGCTCGAAGAGCGGCTGCTCGAGTTGATGGACCGTATCGAGGTGACGCAGCAAACCGTCAAATCGCAGGAAGACGCGGTGGCGGTTCGCAAACGTGAGTTCGAGAAGGAACGCACCCGATTGGAAGGCGAGTTGCGGGCGATGCAGGCCGAGGCCGACCGGTTGGCGGCTGAGGCCGCGGCCATGACCCAGCAGTTGGCCCCGGCGAGCCGCCAGGCGTACGAACGGCTCAAGTCCACGCGCAAGGGGCTTGCGGTGGTGGCGGTGAAGAACGGCGCGTGTCAGGGGTGCCGACTCGCGCTCCCGCCGCAATTAATCGCGGACCTGCGCAAGAACGAGAAATTGTTGACCTGCACCTATTGCCACCGCATGTTGTTCTGGCCGGTCGACGAACCGGCAACGCCAAAAGCGTAACGTCGTGACCGCGGGTCGCGCGGGGTTTCTGCTCGCCGTCAGTCTCGTCCTCGCCGCGGCCTGTCACCGTGATTCGCCGCAGTCCACGACGGACCCTTGCGCAGAGTTCGCGTTGCGCTCCGACGTCGGCGGACTCGGTGTCGCACAAGGGCTGGCGACGTACAGTAAGCCTGTCATCACGGCCATGGGACCGACCGGAAGTACCGTGACCACGCCGATTCGATACGCCGAAATCGAAGTGCTGTCGTGTCAGAGCGGCGGCGTGCTGGCGTCGGGCGCCACGGATGCGGACGGCCGCTTCCGGATCACGTTCTCCAACCCCGGTCGCGTGGGAGTGTACGCGCGGGTGCTCTCGTCGTCTTCGCGGTACCCCGTGAGCGTCCAGCGATCAGCGGCCGAACCGTTTGTGTACGGCTTGGCGTCAACGGTTTTTGATGACGCGGGGGACGGCGAAACCGTGACGGTCTCCGGGTTGGACGCAGTCGAGGCCGTGGGGGCCGGGGTGTTCAACATCCTGGAACAGGGGCTCCGAGGTTCGGAGACGGTGGAGTCGCTCACCGGGTCGGCCCCGACCGCGCCGCTCGTCTGGCACTGGTACCCGGGCAATCCGGTCGGAACCTCGTATACGACGGCCACACGCGTCATCACCGTGCTTGGAACCGATGATGACGCGGACGAGTTCGATGACCCGGTGCTCCTCCACGAGTACGGTCACTACGTGTTGGACGTGTATTCCCGCGACGACTCGCCCGGCGGGCCGCATGCGCTCGGCGAGTCCTCGCTGGACCTGCGGTTGGCCTGGTCCGAAGGGTGGGCCGATTTTTTTTCCAGCGTGGCGCGCAACGATCCGCAGCACACGGATACCGGCAACGGCGAGGTGTTGCTCTCGTTTAACATCGAAACGCCGCCCACGCTCGGAGAAGGGACCCGTTACGATACGAATGAACTGGCCATTGCCGCGGCATTGTGGGATGCCCACGACGCGTCGGACGCGGATGAAGGCGCCGGCGTGCTCAACGGCCTACTTGCCCGGATCTGGTCGGTCGTTCGAGGGCTCACCGCCCAGCCGGTCACGTTTGAGGATTTTTGGACCGACTGGCAGGCGGCCAACCCAGGCGATTTCCAACCGATTCTGGCCGATTTGCAGATCGACTTATGGCCGGACGGGTGGGAGGCGGGCGCGAACGACGACGACCCGTCGCGCCCTACGCCGATCAGCCTCTATTCCGGGACGAATCCGTCCGCGATCCAACACCATACGCTGTATCCGGCCGGCGACGTGGATTACGTGACGTTCACGGCGCCGGTGACCGGGACGTATACGGTGGCCACCTCGCGTTGCGCGCCGCTAGGAGGCGGGTGTGTCGCGCGTGTGTCCAACGCGGCCGACACCATCCTCGATGTCCTCGGCGTCACCCCGGCGGATGCCTCGACCGTGGACAACCTGACCGGGCGGACCTACCCCGCCTCGTGCGGCGGTTCGACCTGTCCACCGAACAGTGCCTCAACCCTCTCGTCCAAGATCACGTTCCCAGCCGTCGCCGGCGCGTCGTACGTCATCCGGGTCGCGCGGTCACCGGACGCGCCGCCTTCGGCCGGCGAGACCGGAAGCTACGATATCGTGGTGACCGAGGGCCCGTAGCCGGCGCGATTGAGAGTTTGCGCGGCCCTTGTTAGAATGCCCCGCGTGACTCCTCTTTCCAGGCCGTCTCGCGCCACCGCCAAGGCGCTGCGCGAGACCAACCGAGAACTCGACGTGTTGCGGCGGATCAGCGAGACGATCAGTTGCACGCTCGACCAGGAAGCCGTGTTGCGACAGATCATCGACCTGGTGGTCGAGGTCACGTCCTGCGACGCGGCTTTCCTGTATTTGCTGGACGAGGGGGGCAAGGAACTGGTGCTGCGCGCGTCCAAACAACCGCACCCGCGCTTGATCGGCCGGATCAAATTGGAGTTGGGCGAAGGCATTACCGGGTGGGTGGCGCGCGAGCGGACGCCGGTCGCCATCGACCGACACGCCAGCGACGACCCGCGGTTCAAATATTTCCAGAATTTGCCGGAGGACCGCTATCAGGCGTTTCTCTCGGTTCCGGTGATCGCGAAAAACGAGGTGATCGGGGTCATCAACGTGCAGCACCGCGAGCCCCACCGACATACCGCGTCGGAAACCGCCTTGTTGTCCGCGATCGGCCATCAGGTCGGGGGCGCGATCGAAAACGCGCGGCTCTACGACGCGATGCGCCGAAAAACCTCGCAATTGGAAACCTTGTTGCAAGTGAGCACCACGATCACCTCCACCCGGTATTTGGAAGAGATGCTACACCTGATCGTCACCATCACGGCGAGGACCATGGATTCGGCGATCTGCTCGATCATGCTCGCCGACGACGCGCGGGGCGACTTGCGGATCGCCGCGACGCAAAGCCTGTCGGACGCGTACCGCGGGAAACCGTCGCTCAAAATCGGGGAAGGCGTCAGCGGGCGCGCGGTCCAGGAGAAACGCCCGATCGCGGTCACCGACGTCACGCAGGACCCGGCCTACGTGTATCGCGAGTTGGCGCGTCGCGAGGGGCTGCGGTCTTTGTTGTCGGTTCCGATGCTCTATAAGGACCGCGCGGTGGGGGTGATCAACAGTTACACCGCCGCGCCGCACGTGTTTCAGCCCGACGAGATTGAATTGCTGGAAGCGGTGGCGAATCAAGCGGCGGTGGCGATCGAGAACACGCGGCTCATGCAGGAGACCGCCCAGATGCACGACGAATTGGAGTTGCGCAAGTTGGTCGAGCGGGCTAAGGGGATCTTGATGCGCGAGCGCCGGTTAACCGAGGAGGAGGCGTTTCGAGTCCTTCAGCGACAGAGCATGAACAACCGGCGGCCGATGAAACAAGTGGCGGAGGCGGTTATCGGCACGGCGCGCGGCCTAAAGCTAGGCGGCTGAAAAATGTTCGGGGTTCGACGCGTCGAACCCCGACGTGCTGATCAGGCGTGGACGCTCGGTTTCCGAGCCGAGAGGTTATGCCGTCGGCGCCGCGGTTTTTTCTTTTTTGGGTTTGGTTTTGACGGCCGCTTTCTTGGCGGCTTGCGACGCGGCCTTGGCTTTGAGGGTTTTGACGCGTTCGCGCAGGCGTTCCCGACGTCGCTTTTGACGTCTCCGTAGTTCCTTTGCTCGTTCCCGTCCCGGTGCCATGCGCTCTCCTTCCGTGGTTCGTGAGTCGCGCCGACAGCAATCCGTCGGCCGAAGTACGGGCCATTGTAAGGAAACGAGACGGAAAGTCAAGGCGAGGTCTTTAGTTGAATTTTCACCCGTCTTTTTCTATACTCCGTGCTCCGAATCGGCCCGCGCGCAACAATTTCATGGACGCCACGCTCTCCTGGTCCGCGATGAAGCGGAAGATCACCGTCAAGACGGTGCCGGTGTATCTTGCGCTCGCCGGGTTGGTGTGGTGGGCGCACCCGATCGCCCGGTGGTTCGCGGCCGGCCTCGTCCTCGTGGTCTTGGGCCAGGCCGTTCGCGTGTGGGCGGCCGGTCACCTCTATAAGAACGAGCGGGTCGTCACGAGCGGGCCCTACGCGTACGTGAAGAATCCCCTTTACCTCGGCACGTTTCTCATCATGGTGGGATTTTGCGCCATGGCGTCCAACCTGATCGTGTTGGCGGCGGGCCTTGTCGTGTTCGTGGCGTATTACGCGCCGTTTAAACAGCGGCGAGAGTCCGACCGCTTGCGCGAGCGGTTCGGCGAAGCCTGGGATCGGTACGACCGCGCCGTGCCGGGCTACGTGCCGAGGCTCACGCCGTATTCCGGGCGGGAGGAGAAACCGTGGCAGTGGTCCGCGTTCATTCGCAACGACGAACACGGGACCGTGATGGCGGTGCTGTGTGGTATCGCGCTGTTGGCGTGGAGGCTGTGGCGCGTCTCGTCGTGACGGGTGAGGCGACGACGGCCGCGCCCACGCGCGAGGCGATCGCGGCGTCCGCCCCCCAGTACGTGCGGCGAGGCCGGCCGTGGCAACCGGACATCCTGCTGATCGAGCACGAGGGACGCCGCGTGATCGTCAAGGATTACGCGCCGCGCAGATGGATGTACCGGGTCGGCGTGGGGTTGTATTCGGTGTGGCGCGAGGCCTCGATCTATCGCACGCTCGCGGGCGTTCCCGGCGTGCCGGGATTCGTGGGGCGCATCGACCGGTACGCGTTGGCCACGGAGTACATTGTGGGCAAAGGTGCGGGCGAGGCCGAACCCGGCGAGGTGGGCGAGGCGTTTTTTTCGCGGTTGAGCGCGACGGTTGACGCGGTGCATGCGCGGGGCGTGGTGTTGTGCGACCTGCGCAACATGAACAACGTGATGATCAGCGAGCGCGGCGAGCCGTACGTAATCGACTTCGCCGCGTCGTTCCGGCGGGGCACGTGGTGGAACGCGCCGGTCAACGCGTTGTTCCGGTTATTCGAACAAGACGACTGCATGGGCGTGATCAAGCTGAAACGGCGCTTAGCGCCGGACTTGCTCACGCACGAGGAGGCCGAGCGGTATCGCAAGGGCGTGTTCCTGCAGACGCCGGCCATCGCCATGCGCAATTGGAGTCGGCGGTGGCTGAAACGGTTGGTGGGGATGAAAGCCGGTTAGCCGGTGAACCGGCCAACGATCTTCTGACGGGGAGATGAACATGCGACGGGCATTAATCAGCGTATCGAGCAAAGACGGCGTGGTGGATGTCGCCAAGGGATTGGTCGGCCTGGGGTTCGAACTCGTATCCACCGGCGGCACCGCCAAGTTGCTGCGCGAGCAAGGACTGGCGGTGCGCGACATCTCGGAGATCACCGGGTTCCCGGAGATGCTCGACGGCCGGGTCAAGACGCTGCACCCGAAGGTCCACGGCGGATTGCTGGGACGACGTCGCCTCCCGGATCACGTGGAGCAGATGAAGCGGCACGGCATCGATCCCATCGACGTGGTGATCGTGAATCTCTACCCGTTCGAGGCCACGATCACCAAACCCGGGTGCACGTTCGAGAACGCGATCGAGAATATCGACATCGGCGGGCCGTCCATGCTGCGTTCGGCCGCGAAGAATTTCGAAGAGGTGGCGGTGGTGGTGGACCCGGCTGACTACCCGATATTGCTCGATGAACTCAAGCGGCCCGAAGGGTTGAGCCGCGAGACGCGACTGTTGTTCGCGCGCAAGGTGTTCGCGCACACGTCCAAGTACGACGGCTTAATTGCGTCATACCTGGACCGCCAGGTTCCGGCGTCGGACGCGGCCACGCAGTTCCCGCAAACATTGATCCTGCGGTACGAGAAGCTCCAGAACCTGCGATACGGGGAAAACCCGCACCAGCAGGCTGCGGTATATCGCGATCCGGCGGTGACCGAGGCGTGTACCGCGCGCGCCCGCCAACTCCACGGCAAGGAGATGTCGTACAACAATTTCTTGGACGCGCACGCCGCGCTCGAACTCGTCAAAGAGTTCGAGCCGTGCGCGGTGGTGATCGTCAAACACAACAACCCGTGCGGCGTGGCCTTGGGCGCGAGCCCGGCCGACGCGTACCGCAAAGCGCGCGAGGGCGACCCCGTGTCCGCGTTCGGAGGCGTGGCCGCGTTCAACCGGCCGGTGGACGGCGAGACCGCGAAAGAGATCGGGGCCACGTTCATGGAAGTGATCGTGGCGCCCGGGTTCACGCCCGAAGCGGTGGAGGAACTCGGGCGCAAGAAAGCCTTGCGCCTGCTCGACATCGGTCCGTTGGGGACCGGCGCGCCCGAGGTGATGGAAGTCCGCAAAATCGTGGGGGGGCTGCTTTATCAGGAGCGGGATCTGGGCCGCATCGCGGACGTGCGCGCATTACGCGTCGGGACCAAACGCACGCCGACCGCCGAGGAATACGATGCCTTGGCGTTTGCGTGGAGGGTGACGAAACACACCAAGTCCAACGCCATCGTGTACGCGCGGGCCGATCGCACGGTCGGGGTGGGTGCCGGCCAGATGAGCCGGGTGGACTCGGTCAAAATCGGCGCCATGAAGGCCGTGTTGCCGCTTTCGGGCACCGTAATCGGATCGGACGCGTTTTTCCCGTTCCGGGACGGCATCGACGAAGCGGCCAAGGCGGGCGTGACCGCGGTGATTCAGCCGGGCGGGTCGGTGAAGGATGATGAGGTCATTGCGGCGGCGAACGAACATGGGATGGCGATGGTCTTCACCGGCATGCGCCACTTCAGGCATTGAGCCCGTCCAGGCACGGCCATCTGCTGCGTTGTCGCTGCGCTTCCGGTGCTCGCGTATGATTCAGTACGCTCCGCTCCGGTTCTCGCTCCGCCTTGCATCTGTCCATGCCTGAACGGGCTCCCATGCAGCCCTTCGGTCTGCCTGGATATAACTTCAGTTTTTTTACATCCCCCCCTTTAAAAAAAGGGGGGGAGGGGGGATTTTCTAATTGGAGTATCGGAGACAGGGCGGAACGACCTGAGCTGTTTCCCCGTTTCTCCCATTCTCCCCCTCTCCCATTCGATCTTTCCTGCTTCGGCCAGGGAGGGCCGTTGCGTTTCGAGGGCCGGCCATGAAAGTGTTGGTGATTGGGAGCGGCGGGCGTGAGGATGCGCTGGTGTGGAAACTGGGGAGGAGCCCGCGCGTGTCCAAGATTTTCTGCGCGCCGGGCAACGGCGGGATCGCGGAGCGTGCGACGTGTTTGCCCGTCGCGGTCGACGACGCGGAGGGGCTGCTTCGCGCGGTGGAGCGCGAAGGGATCGACCTGACCGTGGTGGGGCCGGAAGTCGCGCTGGCCGCGGGCGTGGTGGACCGCTTCATGGCGGCCGGCCGCCGGATCGTGGGACCGACGCGCGCGGCCGCGCAATTGGAGACCAGCAAAGCCTTCTCGAAAGCGTTCATGCAGCGGCACAAGATCCCCACCGCGAAGGCGGTGGTGGCGCGCTCCGCGCAGGAGGCGCTCGCGGTGCTGGACCTGCACCCGTTGCCCGTGGTGATCAAGGCCGATGGGTTGGCCGCGGGCAAAGGCGTGGTGGTCACGGCGGATCGGGACGAAGCGCGCGCCGCGGTGCAGTCGATGATGGAGGGGCGGGCGTTCGGCGCCGCGGGCGACACCGTATTGATCGAAGAGTGCCTGCAGGGCATGGAAGCGACGTGTATGGCGTTTTGCGACGGCCACACGTTCGTGATGATGCCCGCGGCGCAGGATCACAAGCGCGCGCTGGACGGCGACCGCGGGCCCAACACGGGCGGGATGGGCGCGTACGCCCCGAGTCCGTTCGTGACGCGCGACGTGTTGTCGGTCGTGCGCGAGCGGGTGTTGACCCCGACGCTGGCGGGGCTGGCGGCGGAGGGTATTCCGTATCGGGGTATTCTGTACGCGGGGATGATGTTGACCCCATCGGGGCCCAAGGTCCTGGAATTCAATTGCCGGTTCGGCGATCCCGAGACCCAGGTCGTCTTGCCGCTCCTGGTCACGGACTTGGTGGACGTGTGCGAAGCGATCGCGGAGGGGCGGTTGGATCAGACGCCGGTCCGGTGGCGCGACGAGACCGCGGTGTGCGTGGTGATGACTGCGCAGGGCTACCCCGGCGATTATCGCAAGGGCGACGCGATCACGGGGTTGGACGCGGCCGCGGAGGGCGACGCGGTCGTCTTCCACGCGGGTACGGCGCGGGAGGACAACCGGCTGGTGACGGCGGGCGGCCGCGTGTTGGGCGTGACCGGCGTGGGGCCGAACGTGGCCGCGGCGCGCGAGCGAGCGTACGCGCGCGTCAAGACGATCCATTTCGCGGGCGCGGGGTATCGGTCGGATATCGCCGCGCGAGCGATTCCTTGACCTCTTGTGGGGTTGCCTGCCCAGGAACGGGCTGATTGTGACCGAACACTCCGAGTCGGTGGTGGTGTCTGAACGAGCCGGTCAGCTATTTCGTTCGTCAACGCGGGTACTGCTCCTTGTCGCCGTCATCGGCGGCGTCGGCGCGTTTTGGGCGCTGACGCGGCTCGATCCGTTGTTTCGCGAAGCCATTACGCCGTGGCGCACGCCGGAGTTCGTGTCGGTCATGAAGGCGATCACCACGTTCGGCGAGGGGTGGTTGCTGGGCGTGGGGGCGCTGGTGATGGCGGGGGTCGCGAGCCGGGTCGGGCGGGGCGACCTGGTTCGGGCCGGGCTGGTCGCGGTACCGGCGTTGATCGTGTCCGGGTTGATCGCCCGCGCGTTCAAGATCCTGATCGCCCGTCCTCGCCCCAGCACGATCACCGACGGGCTCGCGCAGTGGGCGCCGTCGTTTTCCGCGGCGTTCAATTCGTTTCCGTCTGGGCACGCCACGTCCGCGTTCACGCTGGCCGCGGTGTTGGCCGCGGTGTTGCCGTCGTGGCGGGGCGTGCTGTACGCGTCGGCTGCGGTCATTGCGTTTTCGCGCGTGGGGGTTGACGCGCACTTTCTCTCCGACGTGGTGGCCGGCGGCCTGTTGGGCTGGGCCACGGGCCGGCTCGCCATGGGCATCGCGGAGCGACGGCGCCCGTTGCGCACGGACGCGGGCGGCGCGTGACCAAGGAGCGTACGGCGTTCGTCGGGCTGCTGCTCGGGTGTGCGGTGCTGTTTTTCTCGGGCCTGGGAAGCATCCCGCTCTTTGATATCGACGAAGCGGTGTTCGCCGAAGCCACCCGCGAGATGCTGGAGAGCGGCGAGTGGATCACGCCGCAATACAACGGCGCGGATCGGTTCGACAAGCCGGTGCTGTTTTATTGGTTGATGGCGTCCGCGTACGGGGTGTTTGGGGTCAACGAGTTCGGGGCGCGGTTCTGGTCCGCGGCGTTCGGCGTGGGCTTGGTGGCGCTCCTGACCGTGTTCGCGTGGCGGCGCCTGGGATTTCGCGTCGGGCTGTTATCGGGCGTGATCGCGGCAACGTCGCTGGAGATCATCGTGCTGGCGCACGCCGCGATCACCGACATGGTGCTGATCTTTTTCATCTCCGCGGGCCTGCTGGCGTGGTTTGCCGCGGTGCAGGCGCGCGACGCGGGCGCGCGCGTCCAGTCTGCGCTGATCGGCGCGGCCGCGTTGGGGTTGGCGGTGCTCACCAAGGGGCCGGTGGGCATCGTGTTGCCCGGTCTGATCATCGCGTTATTTCTGTGGCTGCGCGGCGGGTGGCGGGAGAGTCTGATCGGCGTGCCGTGGGCGCGCATGGCGCTGGTATTCGCGTTGGTCGCGGGGCCGTGGTACGCGCTCGAATTACACGAGCGGGGCTGGGCGTTCATCGAGGGATTTTTTCTCAAACACAATGTCCGGCGGTTCACCGGCGTGATTTCCGGACACGCCGGGCCGTTCTATTACTACGTGCCAGCGGTCGCGGTGGGGTTCTTCCCGTGGACCGCGGTGCTGCTTCCGGCGACCCGGTGGGCGTGGCCGTCCGGTTGGCGTGGGCTGCGGCGCCCCACCGACCGCGAAGCACTCGGCCTGTTTGCGCTGGTGTGGATCGGCGTGGTCTTCGCGTTTTTTTCCGCCGCCGGCACCAAGCTGCCCAATTATGTGGCCTCGCTGTATCCGCCGCTCGCGTTATTGGTCGGGATGTGGGCCGAACGGTTCGTGGCGGGCGCGCCGGGCGCGGACCGGTGGACCCGCGCGGGCGCGGCGGTGCTGGCCGTCGTCGCGCTGTTGATGGCGGTCGCGTTCTGGGGCGTGCCGTGGTGGTTGGAGTGGGCGCGCGTCCGGTTCCCCAAGGCCGCGTACCTGCACCAACCCATCGACGTGGGCTGGGGGCCGGGCGCGCTCGGCACCGTGTGCCTGATCGGGGCCGCGGTCATCGCCTGGACCGTGGTCCGCAAGCGGGCTGTCGCGACATTGGCCGCGATCAGCGGGACCACGGTGGCGGTCGCGATCGTGTTGCTGACCGCGGTGGCGCCGGTGGCCGCGGGCGTGATGCAGGCGCCGTTGCGCGACGTAGCGATCCGGGCGAGCCGCGAGGCCGGTCCCGACGGCGGCGTCGCGGTATACGGTTTGAACAAACCCAGCGTGGTATTCTACGCCAAGCGGTTGGTGACGGTGATCGCCGAGAGCCGTCCGGAGGAGGCGGCCGCGCTGCTGCGCCAGGAGCGCGCGTGGTTCGTGATCACGAAGGCGGCGTGGCTGGATCGGCTTGGACCATCGTACGCGGTCGAGTCTCGCGGCGGGTACGTGTTGGCGTCCAATCGACCGCCGCAGGCGTCGTCGTCCCAGGAAGGGGGATCGCATGAAGTCGATGATTGAACCGCCACGACCCGCGTTGTCGATCGTGATTCCGCTCTTTAATGAAGCCGAGAACTTAACCGCGCTGAGTGAGCGCGTGTTTGGCGCGATCGCGCGGTATGGATTGGACGCGGAGGTCCTGTTCGTGGACGACGGCAGCACGGACGGCAGCGCGATCGCGTACCGGCGCTTGTGCGCCGCGCATCCCGCGCTGCGGGTGATCCGCCTGCGCCGGAACTTCGGCCAGACCGCGGCGATGGCGGCGGGGTTCGACCACGCGCGGGGGGCCGCGATCGTGGTCTTGGACGGAGACCTGCAAAACGACCCGGACGATATTCCCTTGTTGCTCAAGAAGCTCGACGAGGGGTTCGACGTGGTCAGCGGGTGGCGGCGCGACCGGCACGATCACTGGAGCCGCGTGGTGCCGTCGCGCCTGGCCAATTGGCTGATCGGCCGCACCACGGGCGTGCGGTTACACGATTATGGGTGCTCGCTCAAGGCGTACCGCGCCGAATTGATCCAGAACATTCCGTTGTACGGGGACCTGCACCGCTTCATTCCCGCGCTCGCCGGGATCTACGGCGCGAAGATCACGGAGTTGCCGGTTCGTCATCACCCACGGGTGCAGGGACGGAGCAAGTACACCCTGGCGCGCACGTTCCGCGTGATCATGGACTTGATCATCGTGAGCTTTCTGAAGAGTTACGCGCAGCGGCCCATGCACGCGTTCGGCTGGGCGGGCATTCTCATGATGGTGGCCGGGTTCGGCATCGAGGCGTATCTCGCGATACAAAAGCTCGCGTTCGGCGCGCAATTGGCAGGCCGTCCCTTGTTGTTGTTCGGCGCGGTCCTGATGCTGGCGGGCCTGCAGATCGCCAGTTTAGGCATCCTTGCGGAACTGCAAATTCGTACCTACCACGAATCCCAAGGCAAACCCATTTACACGGTCCGGGAAGTCATCGCACATGACCGGAATGTCGGCGGATGAAGAAAGCCGGGTTGCTCGCGCTCAAGCTCACGGTCACCGTGGGCCTGCTCGCGTACCTGTTTTCCCGCATCGAGATCGGCTCAGTGGCGAGCCTCATGGCCGACGCGGCGTGGGGCTGGGTCATCGCGGGGTTCTTCCTGTACCTGGCGCTGCAAGGGCTCTGCGCGTGGCGGTGGTTGCTGTTGGCGCAGGTGCTCAATTTACATGGGACGTGGAGCCGGTTCGTTCGGTACTACTACGTCGGCATGTTCTTCAATTTGTTCCTGCCCACCGGCGTGGGCGGGGATGTGTATCGATGTTATTACGTGGCGCGGTCGGCTTCAGATTGGCGACGCGCCATCGTTTCCGTGCTGGCCGATCGCGGAGTCGGATTCGCCACCATGTGCGCGATCGCGGCGACCGCCACGGTAATATTCGGCCGCGTCCACCTGCCGTCGTGGATGGCGTGGGCGCTTGGGGCCGGCGTGGTCGCGTTACTCGCGCTGCTCGCGGTGGGACTGGTTGCGCGAGGGCCGCTCGCCTCGCTCCGGACGTCGGCGCCACTGGTGATCGAATTCTTCCGGCGTCCAGGGACCCTCGCATTCGTCGCAGGACTGTCGGTTCTGCTCCAGAGTTTGGTCGTGGTGGTGAATATTTTCAATGCCATGGCGCTGGGGCTCGACATGCCTATCGCGTTTTACTTCATCCTGATCCCGCTGATCGCGGTGGCCACCATGATCCCGGTGAGTCTCAACGGCCTGGGCGTGCGCGAGGGCGCGTTCGTCTTCTTTATGGCCCAGGTCGGCGTGCCCGAGGCCCAGGCGCTCTCACTCGCATTGCTCTGGCTCGTAGTGTTGATCGCGTCCAGCGCCATCGGCGGCCTGGTGTGGCTGGTCACGCCGGTGCCGAAAAAACCGAACGAATCAGCGGGCTAGAAACGGTAGTCGGCGCCGAGCGTCACACGCTGTTCGGTGTAGTTTCCGAAGTCCAAGTTGACCCCGGGCGCGAGGCTCGCCACCGAGCGCTGGATGTGGTCGTAGTCCGCGCGCAACTCAATGTTTTTCCTGATCTGCACCGTCGAGTCGAGTCCAATCGTGTGGGTCGTGTCCTCGCGCTGAGTGTAGTTGGTGTCCGCGACCAATGCCGAGGTAAAGTCCCGCTTCTGATACTCGTAGGTGAGCGCCACGTCCCAGTCGCGCGTGGGGGAGATCCGAGGCTTCACAAAGGCCGACCACTGGCGGTATGACGTGTCGGAGCCGCCGTTGATGGATGCGTCTCCCGCGCCGGCCGCATCGCCTGTTTCGTGGCTCCCACCGAGCGTGACCGAAACCTTGGGACGAAGCCGCACGGTTCCGGAAAAACCGACTTCTTTGACCGTCATGTCTCGATGGTTGAACGCGGGATTGTAATCCTTGCTCTCCCACGCGCCGTAGAGTTCCGCATTAAGCGTTCGGGTAAAGTCGTGATCCGCCGCCAACCGCCATGAGGATGACGAGAGTTCGGCGTTCGAGTACGTGATGGTCTGATTGGGTGGATCAGCCAGTCGCCAGCCGAAGTGGGTTGGCACGAAGCGATAGCGCAGGGTGATTCCGGTGTCGTGCGGCAATTTCTGAGTCACGCCGAGGGTGTAGGTCTGGCTGCTGCGATCCGTATTCTTCGTGTACTGGTTGACGTCCACGCCCCCAAACAGGCGGGTGGTGTAGCGGCCTTTCCACGTGGCGCGAATGTCGATCGACGGGGTCACGATGATGTCGTCGGTCGATTCAATGGTCCTGAACTTCGGGAGCGTCTGATCATACCGGCCGAGGTTGCGATCCGAGTACTGGAACACGTTATCGTCGTAACGGATCCGTAGACCGGCTTCCGCGCGCAGGTCCGGCGCAGCGGCGTTTGCGTGCTCAGTGGCGATCAGACTGATAACGACAACGAATAGTCCTGTGAGTAGACGTGCGCGCATCATGTGCTCCTTGTCGGATTAGGGACGAATCGCTTTTCTGGGAACCATGATCCGGACCGCGGCTTCTTGGGCCGAGGTCCCGGACAGGTGAATTCGGTAAGCGTGGCGCCCGGACGGCACCGTGAGTTTGAGCCGTTTCCCCTCACCCGGAACGAGCCGACTTCCAGTTCCCAAAATGGAAACCGGCGACTTGCTGGCGGTGAAGGTCATAGCGGCGACCTCTTGCGCATGGCCCAGCAACGTGTCTTGGGTTACGCTGATCGTGTACCGCTGCTCGCCCTTCATGTCCACGGAGAAGAGGAGACGGGTTGAGATGTTCACGGTTGTGGGGCCGCTGAGGGAAAACTCGATTGGTTTGTCGGGACTCATCACGTAATACTTGCGCTCCTTGGATTTGGTGACCACGGTCTCCACGCGTACGTAGCTGTCGGGAGTAAACGACACCACGCGGGGCTTGACGCGGGGCGCGGCGCCGGCCGGGCTCGTGAGCAGGAGCGTCGAGGAGCAGGCGGCTGCGACCGCGCTGAGGACGAACGTGCGGACCGTGATCATCATGTGTGTAGTCCTTTCTGGGTCATCGCGATGTTGGAGGGGGTGCCGGGGGCACGGTCGATCCGCCCGCGCCGTATTGTCCGCTCCGGAACTGTTGCACGTAGTGCCGCATATCGAGGCGGACAACCGCGGCGGTCAATGCAAGGAGTACGATGATGATCAAGCCGAGTTTGAAGCGATCGTATCGTTCTTTGAAGTAGATCGGTCCTTGTCCGAGTTCCGGCAGCGGGACCGGGTCGATCGGCAAGCCGTACCGTTTGGCCAGACGCTGCACGTCCAAAATGTGGATCACCGGGATACCGCGGTCGGCCATACGGATCAGCGCGCCCTTCATTGGGAAGTTCTTGTCGCGGAGGCTGGTGGAGAGTCCGGCCGGGATCAGCGTGCCGTTGATCGAGTTGCCGAGGCTGGCGATGCCGCCCCCGACATTGACGAACGCCTTGATCCGTTTGCCGCCCGCGTGCCGGTCGTAGGTCGCCAACCGGGCCTCGATGGACGCTTCAACAGTTGCTTCATTGATAAAAGCGACCTTGTTGCGGGCAACCGCGGCCTCGATGGCCTGTCGTCCTTCTGGGGAGAGTCCGCGTCCCGAGTCTTTCCCCCCGCCGATCGACGCGGCGACTGAGCGCGTGTGGAACACCCCGGCCTCGTTCAACGCGCGTTCCATATCCAGCCAAGTGAACGCGGGGTCCGTGGCACCCCACGACGAGGAGCCCACCGACGTAATCACGATGGGGGTGAGGTCGAGGGCTTCGAGGGCGGCGAGGGTGGCGATATTGAGCGCGGGGAACGATCCGGTCATTGCGACCGCCACCACGTCGTCCTTCTTGAGTTTGGCGTCGGTGAGCATTTGCACGATCGCCGCGGCGAAGTTGGGGTTCGTGCCGGTCAGCTTGGACGTGATGTCCCCGCGGTCGGTGGTGATCAGCGTGAACTCGCTGCCGATCATGCCGGTGCCATTGGGATCATTGACCGGGTCGACCACGATGTTTTGGCTTTCACGGAGCGTGCGCAGCGTGTGTTGAGCCAGGAGCGTTTGTTTTGCGGCTTGCATTTTTTTCGTGTAATGCGGCTCACGCACCGGTGTGACGGTCTGTTCCGCTAAAACGAGCGACAACACGGCGACGGCCGTGATGAAGAGCAGAGTCTGCAGCGAGGCCTTATCGGATCGCCATTTCAACTGGAATGACCTCCCCGGAGATGAGCATCAGGATCAACCGAACGATCACCGCAGTGGTGACCATGATGCAGAGGGTCTTGGTCGCGCCTTGCCGCTCCATCCAATTCGCGATCAGGCCCGGAATGATGTAGCCGATGGACTTGAGTTCCACGGTGTAGTCCGGGAACGAGACAATGAACACATTTTTGGCGAGCCAGCCGAACAGGAACCCGAGGATGATCGAGAACACGATCCGGCGGCGACCGTAGATCAAAATATAGTTGGTCAGGACCTTCACGGTTCCGAGCGTGAGCAGGCTCGCGACGATGGTCCCAAGCACGAGAAACGGCTGGTGAATATACAGCGCGATGTAGCCGGGAACCACCATGCCGCCCGCGGCCAGACCGAGCGACTCCGAAAATATCAGGCTCAGAACGAGGCCGAGGCCGATGGCTTGTTCGACCATTCATCACTCCGATTCTTAAAGAACGTGACGATCTCCTTGCCGAGCCCGCCGATGTTGCCGACTCCCAAGATGGTGGCGGATCGGTCGACGCGTCCCATGATCGCCTCGAACAAGACGTCCACGCCCACCTGCCCGAGGTCGCTGAGCCGGTGGGCGGGATACCCCAGGCGCAGCGCGATGTCGTGGGTGGCTTTGGTGAAGTCTCCGACCAGGAATACGTGTTCCGCGTCAACGTCCGTGGCGATCATCTCCCCGAACTGTTCCGCGCGTTGGAGGCGATCTCCGCGGTTGTTCACGATCCAGAACACCGGGTGATCTGGTCGGTTCTTCAAGCCCAGTCGTTTCGCGATCATCAGGGTCGAGTCGCGGTCGTTGGCCGCGAACGCGTTGTAAAAGAGCACGTCCTTCGCGAAGAAATGGACTCGGTATCCCTGGAGCACGCCCTGGTCCGGCGCGGCGCGCTGCATGGCATCGAGTGCGGCGGCTCGCTCGATGCCGAAGTGGGCGCACACGGCCAATGCCAGCGCGACGTTGTCTTTATGTTCCACGTAGGCGAACCCGGCGATCTCGTCGTCGCTGACCCAGCGCTCATCCACCGCGACCACGGTCGAGCCCTTGGCCGCGGCGCGTTGCTCGATCACGGGGAGCAGTGTTCGTTCGGCGGTATAGACGGTCGAGCGTTTGGGGATGGTGTTTGCGAGCGCTTCCGCGACATTGAACACGGTCGGCCCCATCTGGTCCAAGTGGTCGGCCCGCGCGTTGGTGATCACGCCGAGGGTGGATTGGATCATCCGCTCCTCCGCGATCCACTGGAGATGCGGCTGCACGGCCATGCATTCAATCACGAGAATGTCCGCGCCGCGGGATTCGGCCACGTTGACGATCATCAATTGCTCGATGATGTTGGCGGAGCCCGCGCGGTGAATGGGCAGCTCGCTGCCGTCCTCCAAAATGAGGCGGGGCGTCGTTCCGGTGGTCTTGGCAATAGTCTGCCGCGGACCGGTGCGCAGGCCCGCGGCGATCAACCGCGTGACGCTTGACTTGCCGCGAGTGCCGTTGACGTGGATGCGAATGGGAATGCGTTTCAGTCGGCGTTGGTGCGTCCGAAACTCCCAGACTCCGTATGCGGTGAGACCAACGAGTAAAAACAGGACTGTACCCACGGCAGCTACGTTACCATAGGGAAGGGGCTTGCTCAATCCGATGGGCAGTGAGAATTGGCCTGGACGGGTGGGCGATCTGATCGTCCGACTTCGTGACGTCACTGACGACAAATGGGCCAGGCATGGGTGCTTCCCCTGCTGAACATGGTCGTCAATCTAACATTCGATGGATTAAGAAACGGTTAAGTAGGGGTTGGGTTAGTCGTATAAATGGGGTTATGAGGGTGCGGATATCCGCTTGACCCTAGGTCAGTATGGTGATAGGGTAGCCCTCCATTTTTGAGTACGCTGGGAGGCGATATGACCGCAACGACACGACCATTGGTGGGTATTGTGATGGGCAGTGACTCGGATCTGCCGATTATGGAGGAAGCCGGGAAGGTGCTCAAGGAGCTGGGAATTCCGTACACCATGACGATCGCCTCTGCGCATCGGGCGCCCGATCTGCTGCGCGCGTGGATCCGCGGGGTGGAGGCTCAGGGCGTGCGGGTCATTATCGCGGGCGCGGGCGGGGCCGCGCACTTGGCCGGGGTCACGGCGTCCGAAACCCTGCTGCCGGTGATCGGGGTGCCGTTGGAAGCCTCCTCGCTCCAGGGCCTTGATGCATTGTTGTCCACGGTTCAGATGCCTGGAGGCATCCCGGTGGCCACGGTCGCGATCGGGAAGGCCGGGGCGAAAAACGCGGGGATTCTTGCCGCGCGTATCCTGGCGCTCCAAGATCAAAGCCTGGCCAAACGGCTCGTGGAGTACCGGGCGAAGATGGCGCAAGACGTTGAGAAAAAATCGAAATCGTTGTCGGAACGCATGACGTCAAGTCAGGGCTAGCCTCCTGGCTAGCCCTGTTCAACCGAATCTTCACTAGGGACAAATTGTTCTTGACTTCGAGGAGCGGTACTCGTTATATTTGTATCCGACTCAATTAGTCGCAGATTTAAACGGTCGGGGATGAAAGCAGTCGTATATAGGATAGGGGGCTCGCTGTGTTAAAGCTCTCGAAAAAGATCGATTATGGCTTATTGGCGATGAACTATATCGCCTTGAGCCACGACAGTTTGTCCGTCAACACAAAACGGATCGCGGACGAGTACCACATTCCGGTTGAACTGCTTGCCAAAGTCCTCCAACGTCTGGCCAAACGAGGGTTGATCGTGTCGCACAACGGTCCCAAGGGAGGATATGCACTGGCCAGACCAGCGACGGACATCACGGTATCCGAGATTATTGAGGCGATCGAAGGACCGATCATGCTGACGACCTGTTCATTGGTCGGCAAGGGTGACGGGGCCTGCGATCAGTGGTCGTGGTGCAGCCTTCGATCGCCGCTCTATAAGATTCAGGACGGGATTCGCAAACTACTTCAAGGGATGACGCTGGCCGAGATGTCGCAGATCAGCCGGCAGGAGGAGCATTCGTATGGCCTTGAAATTGCCCATTTACCTCGATAACCACTCCACCACGCCGTGTGATCCGCGCGTGCTCCAAGCCATGTTGCCGTACTTCACCGAGAAGTTCGGGAACGCGGCCAGCCGTAACCACGCGTTCGGTTGGGAAGCCGAGTCCGCGGTGGAGGCTGGGCGCGCGCAAATCGCGGCATTGATTCACGCGGACCCGAAGGAAATCGTATTGACCAGCGGGGCGACCGAGTCGAACAATCTGGCGCTCAAAGGCGTGGCCGCGATGTATCGCGAAAAGGGAGATCACGTCATCACCGTGGCCACCGAGCATCGCGCGATTCTCGATACCGCCAAACGGTTGGAGAAGGACGGGCTGACGGTCACGTATCTTCCGGTTCCGGCCGATGGAGTCGTCAATCCCGACGATGTGAGAAACGCGATCACAGATCGCACGATTCTGATCTCCGTGATGATGGCGAACAACGAAATCGGCACGATCAACCCGGTGGCTGAGATCGGCAAGATCGCCAAGGAACGTGGCGTGATCTTTCACTGCGACGCGACCCAGGGCGTGGGCAAGATTCCGGTGGACGTGCAGGCGATGGGGATCGACCTCATGTCGTTCTCCTCGCACAAGATTTACGGTCCCAAGGGCGTGGGCGCGTTGTACGTGCGTCGCCGCAACCCGCGGGTGCGGTTAGCCGCGCAGATGGACGGCGGCGGGCACGAGCGCGGCATGCGGTCCGGCACCCTGCCGGTGCCGCTGATCGTTGGGTTCGGTGAAGCGTGCCGGATTGCGGGCGAGGTGATGCCCACCGAGTCGGTGCGTTTGGCGGCGTTGCGCGATCGGTTGCGCGACGGAATCTTTAAAGGTTTGGATGAGGTATATGTGAACGGTCACCAGGTCAAGCGATTGCCGCATAACCTCAATATCAGTTTCGCGTACGTCGAGGGCGAGGCCATGTTGATGGGCCTGAAGGACATTGCGTTGTCGTCCGGTTCCGCCTGCACGTCCGCGACGCTGGAGCCGTCCTACGTGTTGCGGTCGCTCGGGGTGGGATCGGATCTGGCGCACTCGTCGATCCGGTTCGGGCTCGGCCGGTTCAACACCCAGGAGGAAATCGACTTCGTCATCGACCGGGTGGTACAGGCGGTGACGAAGCTGCGGGAGATGTCGCCGCTCTATGAGATGGCGAAAGAAGGGATTGATCTGAAAGCGGTGAACTGGTCGGCTCATTAAATACGCGGATCGAGTAAGGGGGACACGTCATGGCATACAGCGATAAGGTCGTCGATCATTACAACAACCCCCGGAACGTGGGGAGTCTGGACAAAGCCGATCCCAGCGTGGGGACCGGGGTCGTGGGCGCGCCGGAGTGCGGCGACGTCATGAAATTGCAGATCAGGGTCAATGAACAGGGCGTGATCGAAGACGCCAAGTTCAAGACCTTCGGCTGCGGCAGCGCCATTGCCAGCTCGAGCCTGGCGACCGAGTGGTTGAAGGGCAAGACCATCGACGAGGCCGCTCAGATCAAGAACACGGACATCGTGCAGGAGCTGGCGTTGCCGCCGGTGAAGATTCACTGCTCGGTGTTGGCTGAAGACGCGATCAAGGCGGCGTTGGCGGACGTGAAAAAGAAACAAGAGTCGGTTACGCCTTCGACCACGGCGTCATAATCAGCGTGGCGAATCGACGTATCCCACTGGGAGCATGAGGGAGGAGACAATGGAAATCTCATTGAACATGGTGGAAGAAACCAAGGCCGAACCGGCGACCCTCAAGATTACGCCGGAGGCGGCGAAGGAAGCCAAGCGCCTCTTGGGGCTGCAAGGTACGCCAGACATGGTGGTGCGTATTGCGGTGCAGGGCGGGGGGTGTTCGGGGTTCACATATCAGATGAAGTTCGATTCAAAAGTCTCTGAGTTCGATGAAGTCATCGACGCCGGTGACGCGAAGTTCGTGGTGGATGCCAAGAGCGCGTTGTTCCTGAAAGGGACCACGTTGGATTACGTCAACGCGCTCATGGGCGGCGGATTTAAGTTCGTCAACCCCAACGCAACCGGCACGTGTGGTTGCGGGGAGTCGTTTTCGGCGTGAGCCGTGCTCTGCGCTGCGTCTGATCGAACGGGCGGGTACGCACGATGCAGCAGACGCCTGCTCACGCGTTGAGCGCACAACCGGATTATTTTGCGATCTTCGGACTGCCGCGACGTCTGCAGATCGACGCACCGGCGCTCGAGGCAACGTATCACCGGTTGAGCCGCGAAGTTCATCCCGACTTTCACCTAACCAAACCGGCCGAAGAACGCGAGCGACTGCTGGCCCGTTCCGCGCTCGTGAATCAGGCCTACCGTACGCTCAAGGATTTTCACGCGCGAGTGGAGTACTTGGTCGAGTTGGAGGGCGGCGGCGCGCTCAAACCTAAGGCGCCGCCGGAGTTGTTGGAGGACGTGCTGGAAGTGCAGGAACTGTTGGAGGAGTGTCGGGCGCAAGGCCGTTTGAGCGAGGAGAGCCCACTGGCCAGGCGCGTGAAGACCGAGGCGGAGCGGCTGCGAGGGGCGTTAACGGCGTTGGACGCGGAGTTGGCTGAGCGCGCGAACGTGTGGGACGCGGCGAGCGCCGGGGGCGAGGCGGGGCGATCGACGCTCGAGCGTCTCCAAGACCTCTTATCGCAGCGGGTGTACGTAGTGAATTTGATTCGGGACATCGACGGAGTCAGGACGCAGGTGGCGTGATGGGACGGATTGTCGGTATTGATCTGGGGACGACCAACAGTCTGGTCGCGTTTATGGACCACGGCCGCCCCCGAATTATTGCAGACGCGTTCGACGCGCGGCTGGTCCCGTCGGTTGTCTCGATTTTCGACGACGGACGCGTGGAGGTCGGCGTGTCGGCCAAACGCCGGCTGCTCACGCGCCCGCAAGAGACGATCTATTCGATCAAACGCTTCATGGGCAAGGGCTGGGCCGACGTGCAGGTAGAGGCCTCGTCGTTGCCGTACCGCGTGTCGTCGGACCCAGAGCACCGGGACGTGGTGCGGGTGATGGCGGGCGGCCGGGCGTGGACCCCACCGGAAATTTCCGCGTTTATTTTGCGCGAGCTCAAAACCCAGGCCGAAGCGTTTCTGGGCGAACCCGTCACGCAGGCCGTGATCACGGTGCCTGCGTATTTCAATGATTCGCAGCGGCAAGCCACCAAAGACGCGGGACGGCTCGCCGGCCTCGAGGTGCTGCGGATCGTGAACGAGCCGACCGCCGCGTCGTTGGCGTACGGCCTGCAACAACGCAAGCAGGGCGTGATCGCGGTCTACGACTTAGGCGGCGGGACCTTCGACGTGTCGATCCTGAAACTCAAGGACGGGATCTTCGAGGTCCTGGCCACCAACGGGGACACCCATCTGGGCGGTGACGACTTCGACCAACGCCTGGCCGCAGTGCTGACGGACGAGATCAAACGCCGGCACGGAATTGAGATCGCGGGTTCGCCGGAGCTGATGCAAGAGGTTCGCGTGGCGGCCGAAGCCGCGAAGTGCCGGTTGTCCGAGCTCGACCGCACGGGGATCGATGTCCCGTTGCCTGGCGGGGTCACCTTCGCCAGGGAGATCACCCGCGAAGAGTTCGAGACCATGACGGCTGAGTTGGTCGCTTCTACGCTGGAGCCTTGCCGACGCGCAATTGCCGACGCCAAGGTGTCGCCAGAACAGATCGACGAGGTGGTCCTGGTCGGCGGGTCCACGCGCGTGCCGCTCGTGCGCCGACGGGTGCAGGAACTCTTTGGCAAGGTGCCACATTCTGAATTAAATCCCGACGAGGTCGTGGCATTGGGTGCCGCGGTGCAGGCCGATATCCTGGCGGGCGGGATCCGCGACATGTTGTTGCTGGACGTCACGCCGCTCTCGCTGGGCATCGAAACCATGGGCGGGATCATGAGCGTGCTCATTCCGCGCAATACCACAATCCCGACCAGCGCCAAGGAAACGTTCACCACCTCGGTCGATGGGCAAACCGCGGTGGCGATCCACGTCCTGCAAGGCGAGCGGGAACTGGTGAAGGATAATCGGAGCCTGTCGCGCTTTGAACTGCGAGGCGTGGACCCCATGCCGGCCGGGTTGCCGAGGGTTGAGGTCACATTTCTGATCGACGCGAACGGCATTCTTCAGGTCAGCGCCACTGAGTTGCGAACCGGAAAGTTCCAGTCCATTGAGGTCAAACCCTCGTACGGGTTGACCGAGGCACAGATCGAACAGATGCTGGTGGATTCGTTTAAACACGCCAAGAGCGATTTGGAGCAACGAGCGTTGATCGAGGCCAAAAACGAGGCCAACGAGATCTACAACGCGTCCGAGCGGGCGCTCCAGCGAGGGCGCCATCTCCTGGAAGCCGGCGAGGCCGAGCGGATCGAAGCCGCGATGGCCGCGTTGAAGGCCGCGATGGCGGGGACCGACCGCACCGCGATCAAGAAGAGCAAGATCGCGCTCGACGAGGTCACACGGCACCTGGCCGAGGCGCTGATCAACGCGACCATGGAAGAAGCGCTGCGCGACCGCAAGGTCTCGGAAATTTTGCCCAAGGTATGACCAGTCCCCAATCCACCGACCGTGCCGCGACTCCTGTGGCGACTACGAAACACCTCGTGACGTTTTTGCCCGCGAACGTGACCGTGGAAGTCCAAGATGGCACGTCGATTCTCGACGCCGCACTCGACCACGCGATCGACTTGGAGCACAACTGCGGAGGCAACTGCGCGTGTTCGACCTGCCACGTGATCGTGCAGCAGGGGATGGAAAATTTGTCGGAGCGCTCCGAGGAAGAGGAGGACCAGCTCGACGACGCGGACGGCCTGACTATGAAGTCCCGGCTGGGATGCCAAGCCAAGATTTCGGGTCCGGTGATTGTCGTCATCCCGGATTAACCACGACTATTCGCTGAGGGACGCTGATGAAACTGACCTGGGATGACGCGGAAGACATCGCCATCGCATTGGCCGATAAATTCCCCGGCCTCGACCCGCTCACCGTGCGGTTCACCGACCTGCGCAAGTGGGTGATCGCGCTGCCGGGTTTTGCCGACGATCCGGCCAAGTCCAACGAAGGGAAACTCGAAGCCATACAGATGGCATGGCTTGAGGAAAAGAAGCACGCTTAGCAGGCTGCTGAAAAAGCCCATCTGCTGCGTTGCTTCGCCATCTGCAAGGAACCGACCCATTCCATTCTGCACACCTCCGGCGCAGTGCAGATTCTCGGTCGTCGGAAACCGCACCGTGGCCCGTCAGGGGCACGAAATGCGATCCGCGTCGAAGACGCGACCGTTCGGTTCGCCGGCCATGGCAAATCCTCACGTACGACCCAGTACGCCCCGGTTTCCTCCTCCCTGCGGCTTCGCATCTGGGGCTTTTTGAGCAGCCTGTAGGCTACGTCCAAGACAGTCCATAGTCGGCATAATCTGCACCGTGCCTTGCAATCAAACATATACGGATGATACGGTCCTGTCCGACCGCGCTTCGCGTCGGCGGACATACTAGAGTAGTATTGTCTATTTTAAAATCAGAAGGAGATTTATGAACGGAAAATCACACACGCAAAACTTGGCGTTATTCTGCGACTTTGAAAACGTGGCGCTCGGCGTCCGCGACGCGCGGTACGCCGCATTCGATATCAAAAAAGTTCTGGAGCGCCTGTTGCTCAAGGGCAACATCGTGGTGAAGAAAGCGTACTGCGACTGGGAACGGTACAAAGAGTTTAAATCCGCCATGCACGAAGCGGCGTTTGAATTGATCGAGATTCCGCACATCCGCCAGTCCGGGAAGAATTCGGCCGATATCCGGATGGTCGTGGACGCGTTGGATCTGTGTTACACCAAGGCGCATGTGGACACGTTCGTGATCCTCAGCGGCGATTCGGACTTCTCCGCGCTCGTGAGCAAGCTCCGGGAAAACAACAAAGTGGTGATCGGGGTGGGCGTGAAGAAGTCCACGTCAGACTTGTTGATCGCCAACTGCGATGAGTTCATCTTCTACGACGATCTGGTGCGGGAAGCCGAGAAACAGCGCCGTTCCACGCGCAAGCCCGCGACCGCCAAGGCCGCCCGCGGCGCGAAGCCGGGTCCTGAGGATGACGAAGAACGCAAGAGCGCGGGGCTGGACTTAGTGATGCAGACCGCGGCCGCCATGTTCGAAGAGCGCGGCGAGGAAGAGAAGGTCTGGGGCTCCATGGTCAAACAGGCGCTCAAGCGGCGCCATCCCGGTTTTAACGAGACGTTCCATGGCTTCCGCACGTTCAGCGCATTGCTCGAAGACGCCCAGGCGCGCGGGTTGTTAACGTTGGAGTACGACGAGAAGTCCGGCGGGTATATTATCCGTTCAATCGCGCACGACTAACCCAGGTTCGTTCCTGGTTACTGCAGTTTGGGGTTGTCCAGGAAGGCCAGATGTCCCCTGCTGGACGACCGGCGCGGCACCGCAGGTGCAGGGAGACTCGGTGGTGTCTTTGTTCGCGACGAACCGGCCGCAGTAGAATTGCAAGCGGTATGCGTGTCCTCATCGTCGAAGACGACGACAAAGCCGCGGCCTATTTACGGAATGGGCTGACGGAAAACGGATTCGTCGTGGATGTGGCGGGGCGGGGTGAAGACGGACTGTACCTGCTTACCACGGGCCAGTACGATCTGGCTATCCTCGACGTAATGTTACCGGATCGGGATGGGTGGTCCATTCTGGCCGAACTCCGCCGCCGTGGCAAACAGACCCCCGTGTTGTTTCTCACCGCCCGTGACGCGATCAAAGATCGGGTGAAGGGGCTGGAGTTGGGCGCGGACGATTACTTGGTCAAACCGTTCGCGTTTTCGGAGTGTTTGGCCCGCGTTCGCTCTATTTTGCGGCGCGGGCCCGGCCGGCAACCGGATGTGATGCACATTGCCGATCTGGAGCTCGATTTGCCGCAGCACAAGGCCGTGCGCGGAGGAAAGTCCCTCGAACTGACCCCTAAGGAATTTAATCTCCTCTCGTTGTTGGCGCGGCGCAAAGGCGAAGTTCTATCGAGGACCCTGATCGCTGAGCAGGTGTGGGACATGAATTTCGACAGCGACACCAACGTGGTCGATGTGGCGGTCCGACGGTTGCGGAGCAAGGTGGACGATCCGTTCGCCAGGAAGCTCATCCACACCGTACGCGGCGTCGGGTACGTGCTCGATGAGCGCTGATCCTCCCGACGTTCCCGCGCATCCGCGATCCCGCGCCGCGTCCTGGTCCATCACCGCGCGCCTGACCATTCTCTACGCCGTGTCCACGTTCGGGCTGCTGGTAGTAGCCACCATGTTCCTATACTGGATGCTCAAAACCGACGTGGATTTGGCGAATCGGTCGTTGCTCAGCGAGCGGGCGCAGATTCTCTGGACGATCCTCCAAGATTTTCCCGCGAACCAGAGCGCGTTGGTGGAGGAGCTCCGACTGGGCGCGTACGACGCGCGGCTGCTCGACGACGGCGGGCGGACGTTGCTGGAGACGCCGGGCATGAGCGAGCGGCTTCCCGCCGAACGGTTTCCGCCCCCGGCGCCGTACGATCGGAGGCCGAAGGCCACGGTCCGCCGCTGGGTGACGGGCGCGCAGTCCTACCTGATGATGTCTCTGTGGGTGCCGGTGGGGCGCGCGGACGAGCCGCAGGCGCTATTGCAGATCGCCCTCGACGTCTCCGGCCAGGACGCGGTCGTCTCCGGATACCGCCGCCGGTTGGCGATGGTGCTGGTCGCGGGCTTGTTGTTTGCCGCCGGCGCCGGGGCGGTGGTGGCGCGGCGGGGCATGCTCCCGTTGGCCGACATCACGCACGCGGCCACGCGCATCAGCGCCGCCCAATTGCACGAACGAGTCAATCCGGCGCGCTGGCCTCGCGAGTTGACCGCGCTGGCCACGGCCTTCGACCAAATGCTCGATCGCTTGGAGGCGTCTTTTGCACGGCTGTCGCAGTTCTCCGCGGATCTGGCGCATGAGCTGCGCACGCCGATCAACAATCTGATGGGCGAGGCCGATCTGGCGCTGTCCCGGGTCAGAGCGCCCGAGGAATACCGCCGAGTCCTCGAATCCAGTCTAGAGGAATTCGCCAAACTCTCCCGCACCATCGACGGCCTCCTGTTTCTCGCCCGCGCCGACCATCCGGAAACGCAGATCCAGCGCCCGGTGCTGGACGGCCGCAAGGAGATCGATGCGGTCAGAGAGTTCTACGACGCGATGACGCAGGAGCAGGGCGTGGAAGTGCGCTGTGAAGGGGAGGCCACGCTCCATGCGGATCCACTGTTGCTCCGGCGAGCCGTCAGCAATCTGCTGTTCAACGCCTTGCAGTACACCCCGCGGGGCGGACGGGTCGTGATGTCGGTGTCCGCGTCTTCCGACGGCGGAGCCGTGATGCGCGTGAGCGACACCGGGGTGGGAATCGAGCCGGAGCATCTGGAAAAGATCTTCGATCGCTTCTACCGGGTGGATCGCGCCCGATCCCGTTTTCCGCGCGGGGTCGGTCTCGGTCTCGCCATCGTGAAGTCCATCATGGATCTTCACCGCGGGATCGTGACGGTGCAGAGCGAACCCGGCAAGGGCACCACGGTTTCGTTGCAGTTCCCCGTCCTGTAGTCCGTTTCACCCCCCCGTTTCTGACAACATCGTCATCCGCTGGTCAGCGTCACGTCAGGCGCCGGTCGCTACGATCGGAGACCGAAAGCAGGAGTCGGGCCGGGTCCCGACGCGGTCACGTTCGCCAGAAGGAGGACACGCGCATGAAGGCACAACACGTCAAGAGGGTGGCGGCAGCGGCGGTCGTTCTGTGTGCGGTCGGAGGCTCGCCCGCGATTGGGCGAACCGCAACGGGCGAGCCGGGGGATTTCTGGATCTCAACGGCAACTGAATCCGTCATGGAACGGGACGGGCGGCTTTACCCCGGACAGGTCAAGGTATCCTGCCACGACGGGGTGGTGACGTTGCGAGGGGCGGTGCCCACGGACGACGACAAGGGACTTGCCGAACATCTGGCCATGATTGTTCCGGGTGTTCGCGGAATCGTGAACGCGCTCAACGTGCGCCAGGTCGTTGATCGCCTCACCATCCTGCCCACGTCTTGACGACGTTTGCCGGATGACAATCTTGTCATCCGGCCGTCATCGTTCCGATAGCCGTGGGTGCTTACACTGGGTCCATCAAACATGACGGAAGGGAGGTGATGACGATGACGCGATTGTCTCGAGTATGCGGAGCGCTGGCGCTGCCGGTTCTGCTGGCCGCGGCTCCGGTCTTGGCGGCGCCCATGCACATGCAGTCCATGGCCGGGCAAGTCCGAAAGGTGGACACGATCACCCATACCCTCACGGTGGCCAGTCTCGGTCTCCAGGGCAGGAAGGACCAGGCGGTGACGTTCCACGTGGTGCCGGACGCCAAGGTCACCAGGAACGGACAGAACGTTCCGGTGGGCGAGTTGAAGGAGGGTGATCAGGTGACCATCCAGTACGCGACCGAAAAGGGGGAACACATGGCCCACTCCATCGCGCTGAAAGGAGCGGAGGCCGAGCCGGCCAAGCTCGGGAAATAACACATTGCGAGCGCGAAATTCGGGAGCGCGCTCCACGGGGAGGGCAGGGCGACCGGTCTTGCCCTCCCCAAATGCGTGCGATGCAAGGCGGCGGGGAGGAAAACGCAGGTAGGGGATTGAAGCGGACAGGAGGTCGTGTCATGACCGCGAGGATGGTGGAACAGGTAAACACGTGTGAAGCCGAGTCGTCAACGAGTGCGCTGCCCGGGGCGCGTCGTCGCGCCGCGGTGGTGTTAGCGGGTGGCGACGGCCGCCGGCTCGAACCCTATATTCGTCGATTGCGGGGCGACGCATTGCCCAAGCAGTACGTCACCCTTTACGGGCGGCACTCGTTGCTGGAGCGCACGTTCAAACGGGTGGAACGACTCGTGTTACCGGACCGGATCATGACCGTGGTCACCCGCGATCACCTCCTCTACCCCGACGTGTGTCGGCAACTGGCTCGCCGTCCGGCGCATACCGTGGTCGTCCAACCGCGGAACCGGGACACCGCACCCGGACTCCTGCTCCCGCTTGCCTACTTGCAACGGCGCTGCGAGGACGCCGTGGTGGCGGTGTTTCCGTCCGATCACTACGTAAACAACGACCTGGCGCTCATGCAACGCGTGGACGCGGCGTTTCGGACGGTGGAGGCTCGCCCGGAGCTGCTCGTCCTCGTGGGCGTGCGGCCCGATGCGCCGGAAACCGATTACGGCTACGTGGTGCCCGGCCTCCCAATTTCCTCGGACGGACTGGACGATGTCTGGGGCGTGCGGCGCTTCATCGAAAAACCCGGTGCGCGTCAGGCCGCCGAGTTGATGCAACACGGGGCGCTGTGGAACACCTCGATCCTGGTGTTTCGGCTCCGGATGTTCATGGATCTGCTGTGGTGCGTGGCCCCGACCCTGTCGCTCCATTTCATGGAGATCGTGGACGCCATTGACACGCCTCGCGTGCGCGACGTCATCGACAAGATCTACCAGACCGTGGCGCCCGTGAATTTGTCGCGAGGAATCCTGGAATTGGTGAGCGACCGGTGGCCGTCGCGCCTCGCCGTGTTGCGGGTGCACGACGCGTTTTGGAGCGACTGGGGCGTGGAACATCGCATTCTCCGCGATCTGCGCACGATCGGTCTCCTGTGGGGCAATACGGCACCGGCCGGCGAGCGCGCAAGAGGTTCCTGAATGACATGAATGTATACACGAAGATCACTCGATGAAGAAACTGATTATTAATATAAAACGGAATATCACCGTGGATTCCGACGCGCGACGGGTCGCCATGCCCGACGCCGAGAATCCATTTGAAGGCCCGCCGTTCGGCGAATTCTTTCGTTTCGGCCAGCCCGCGCCGCTGACGCACTCGATGGGTTCCGGATTCCTCATCAGCGACGACGGGTATCTGTTGACCAACGCGTACGTGGTGGGCGAGGCGAAGACCGTTACGGTGAAGCTCACGGACAAACGAGAGATGGAGGGCAAGGTGGTGGGGCGCGCCCCGGCCACCGACGTCGTAGCTAACGATGATTCAGAGCGGGCGAGAAAGGTGGTGAGGAAGATGGGTCTCTTTCTGATAAGCGCATTACTGCTCCTGACCTGTTTGACGTGGGGCGCCGCAGTGTGGTCGTCCTTTGGGGAGAGGCAATGAGCCCAACGGTCGGACGCCGTTCGATCGCACTCATCACACGGGGGGACGGCTTTCATTAGACAGGCTAGAGGCCAGGCGAAACACCGCTATGGAATGCGCCTCCAGGTCGTAGGTCCGGCCTCCGCGTCGCGCGTGGTTTCGCGAGGGCTGGCCGTTCCGAGCGGTGTCGAACACCATGATCCACCGCGTATCCACGCGGTGGGCGGGGAGCACGAAGGGCACGGCGGATGACCAGGCGTTGAGCAGGACCAGGAGACTTTCCCCCGCCACGGGTCGCCCCAGTTCGTCGGTCTCTTCGATCGCGTCGCCGGACAACCGCATACCCATCGAGCGGACATGACCCGAACTCCATTCCTCATCGGTCATCTCGCGGCCCGAGGAGTGAAACCAGGCGATGTCCTTGATCTCCGACCCCCTGATCCGTCGTCCCTGAAAAAACGTGCGTCGCCGCAACACCGGGTGCTCCTTGCGGAACGCCACCAACCGTTGCGTAAACTCCAGCAGGTCCCGCTGATCCGTGGTGAGGTCCCAGTTGTACCACGTCAGTTCGTTGTCCTGACAATACGCGTTGTTGTTGCCGCGCTGGGAATGGCCGATCTCGTCGCCGCCAGAAATCATCGGCACGCCTTGTGAGAGCATCAGCGTGGCGAGGAAGTTTCGCGCTTGCCGTTCGCGTAGTCGCGAGATGCCCGGATCGTCGGTGGGACCTTCGATTCCGCAGTGCCAACTGTCGTTGTGGTTGCAGCCGTCGCGGTTGTTTTCGCCGTTGGCCTCGTTGTGTTTGGTCTCGTAACTGACGAGGTCCGCCAGCGTGTATCCGTCGTGGCACGTGACGAAGTTGATGCTGGCGTGCGGGCGTCGCCCGGTCTGCTCGTACAGGTCGCTGCTGCCGGCCAGGCGGGTGGCGAGTTCCGCGACTTGTCCGCCCGCGCCCTTCCAGAACCTGCGAACCGTGTCGCGATACTTGCCGTTCCACTCGGTCCACAGCACGGGGAAGTTTCCGACTTGGTATCCCCCCTCGCCCAAGTCCCAGGGTTCGGCGATGAGTTTGACCTGAGAGATGATCGGGTCTTGATGGATGATGTCGAAGAACGCGCCCAAACGGTCCACGTCTTTTAACTCTCTCGCCAACGCGCTGGCCAAGTCGAATCGAAACCCGTCCACGTGCATCTCGGTGATCCAATATCTGAGGCTGTCCATGATTAGCTGGAGCACTTGGGGGTGCTGCATATTGAGGGTGTTGCCGCAGCCGGTGTAGTCGACGTAGTACCGGCGATTTTTCGGAGACAGTCGGTAATACGCCGCGTTGTCGATGCCGCGCAGCGACAGGGTGGGGCCCAGATGGTTGCCCTCGGCCGTGTGGTTGTAGACCACGTCCAAGAGCACCTCGATCCCCGCCGCGTGCAGGCTGCGGACCATGGTCTTGAACCCCGAAACCGGATCCTGGTCGCCGGTGTGGTACCGCGTGTCCGGCGCAAAAAACGACAAGGTGTTGTACCCCCAATAGTTCACCAACCCGCGTTGGACCAAGTGGCGATCGTCAAGATGGTGATGCACGGGCATCAATTCCACGGCCGTGATCCCAAGATCCTTCAAGTAGCGAATCATCGGATCGGACGCCAGCCCGGCGTAGGTCCCGCGAAGGTGGGGCTTGACATCCGGGTGTCTGGCGGTCAGTCCTTTCACGTGGGTTTCATAAATCACGGTGTGTTGCCACGGCGTTTTCGGGCGGCGATCGTGGTCCCACGCGAAGGAGGGGTTCACCACCTGGCCGAGCGGCGCGAACTTCGCGTTGTCGCGCCGATCCGGCATCAGATCTTCGGCGGGACGGCCGACCTCGTACCCGAATATGGAGTCGTCCCAGCGCGTATCCCGTCCGATCGCCTTGGCGTAGGGATCAACCAGAATCTTCGCGGGATTAAACCGGTGCCCGGACTTGGGCTCATACGGTCCATGCACCCGATAGCCGTACAGCAGTCCGGGCCGCGCGTCCGGCAGGTACACGTGCCAGATCTGGTTGGTCCGTTCCGTGACCCGAATACGGTGGGATTCTTGCGGCGCATCCGCGGATTCAAATACGCAGAGGTCCACTTGGGTTGCATGGGCGGAGAAGAGCGCGAAGTTGACCCCATTGCCGTCCCACGTGGCGCCGAGGGGATACGGGGTGCCGGGCATGATACGCATGAGTTTTTTGTAAACCAGGGAAGGAGGGATGTCAACGAGCGAGCCCCGCGCGGCTGACGCGCGACCGCACGCGTTGCCGTTGGTCGGTGGCACGGGGAACACGACTGCACCACCATCTTCAGCCGGTGGGGTGTGGTGTCGTCCGACACCACGATCGCTGGGTTTGTCGCGGGCCTTGGGTGGCTGGGTATGATCGGTGTCTGGGTCTGGTTGGCGTGGCGACGGCTGGCTTTATGCGAGCATCGCGAGAGCGCGGACGGCCTGAGGGATCGTTCCGACTAAATGCTCCATTTAGGGGATAGCCTTCTCGACCCGGTTTCGGTCAGACTGAGATTCGTGGGATGTGAGGCGTCTCGGCCGACGTCGCGGCGTTGGCCAAGACCGTGGAAACCACCGCGGAGCGGGTATGCACGCCCATTTTGTGGTAAATGTGTTTGAGGTGTCCCTTGACCGTGAGGTCGCTGATAAAGAGTCGTTCGGCGATTTCTTTGTTCCGATCCCCGCGACACAAACACTTGATCACATCGACCTCTCGATCGGACAGATCAAACCGATCTTTGACAGCCTGCATATCAATGGTGCGCTGCTCCCCGCTCTTGGACGGCACCTGCCAGCGGGTCTGTCGGCGAAGCGCGTACCGTGTGAGCGCGAGGCGGACCGCGGCGACCAGATTGGGCAGATCGTCCTTGGATTTTTCGAGGTAATCAAACGCCCCGTCGTGACGGAGCGATTGGACCGCGGTGTGGAACGAGGCGTGACTGGTCAATATAATCACGATCAGCTCAGGATCCAGGCGTTTGGCTTCCTTGAGCACGTCCAGCCCGCCGACCTTGGGGAGGTGGATGTCGAGGATCAACACCCCGAATCGCGACGTGGGCTCTCGCAGCAGATCCAGCGCGACTTGGCCATCGGGAGCGATCAGCAGCGGGTTGGTCAGGTTCCCCTTTTCCAGCGATCGTCGTATGATTTGGGCGTCGGATGGGCTATCCTCCGCGAGCAGAATGCTGATCGACGCGTCATCCATGGGGTAAACGCCCCTCGTGACCGGTTGAGATAGAGGCGAACTGATTATATCGGGTTGTTTTTCGCGTGGTCAACAAACGGTCTCAACAACCACCTCGTTCGAGCGCATCTAAGCCCGCGGCTCGGTCCGGCACCCGGACGGCGCCGACACGCGGGTCTGGGGGCGCCGGGCCGGGCAAACGGAACGACGTGGAGATTCGAGCCGCCGAGGACTTGTTTCGGGGATTGCTCGAGGCCGCGCCGGATTCGATCATCCTCGTGCGGCCGAATGGACGGATCGCCCTACTCAACGCCCAAGCCGAGACCCTGTTCGGGTACCGTCGCGAGGAGCTGCTGGAGCAACCGGTCGAGCGGTTGATTCCCCTGCCCGCGCGTGATCGCCACATCGTCCACCGCACGCAGTACCTGTCCAATCCGCAGACCCGTCCGATGGGGGGCGGATTGGACCTCACGGCGCGCCGCAAGGACGGCTCGGAGGTGCCGGTCGAGATTAGCCTGAGCCCGATGTCGACGCCGGACGGCCCCTTGATCATCAGCATCATCCGAGACGTCACCGAACAAAAGCGCGCGGCGAAGGTGCTGTTGGATCAGAGCCGGCTCCTGGAAGAGAAAGTGCGCGAGATGGACGATTTCACCCACGTGGTCTCGCACGATCTCAAAGAGCCGCTTCGGGGCATCGAGGCGTTTGCGGGATTTTTGTTGGAAGACTACGGCGATCGGCTCGACGAGCAGGGCAAGAAATATCTCGGATTTCTTCGGCAGTCGGCGGTCCGCATGAAAGACCTGATCCACGACCTCTTGACGCTGACCATGCTCTCGCGGAAGACTCCGACGCCGCACGCGGTGGACTTAAACCGAGTCGTCGGCCAGGTGGAGCGGGATTTGGCGTACGCGATACGGAGCACGAACGCCCAGATCCGCGTCAAGGGACCGTTGCCGACCGTGAGCGGTGAAGCGCCGCGTCTGGGGGAGGTGTTTAAGAATTTGGTCTCGAACGCGATCAAGTTCAATGTCAGCGGTCGTCCGGTGGTCGCGATCTCCGCGCGCGACGACGAGGACGGATTTGTCCGTCTCGCGGTCGCCGACAACGGCATCGGCATCGACCCCCGGTATCACGATCGGATCTTTGAGTTGTTCGAACGATTACATCCCCAGGAGGAGTTCGAGGGCACCGGAGCGGGACTAGCAATCTGTAAAAAGATCGTCGAAACATCCGGCGGCCGTCTCTGGGTTGAATCCGCGCCCGGTGCGGGCAGCACGTTTTTCTTCACGTTGCCCCGGGCAGGGAAAGGAGCGCCATGACCAGCGAACCGAGGCCGGTCACCATCCTGCTGGTGGAAGACAATTTGCAGGACATCGAAATCACGCGGCGCGCGTTCGCCAAGGGGCGGGTTCGCAACGACCTGGTGGTGGTGCGTGACGGCGAGGAAGCGCTCGACTACCTCCGCCGCCGCGGTAAGTACCATGATCCCGCCGCGTCGCCGCGCCCCGGGATGATTTTGCTGGATCTGAATCTCCCCAAGGTCGGCGGATTGGACGTGTTGCGCGAGATCAAGGACGACCCGTCGCTCAAAGCCATCCCGGTGATCGTGTTGACCGTGTCGCAGCGGGAGCAGGATATCGTGCGAAGCTACCATTTGGGCGTGAATACCTACATTCAAAAACCGGTGGAATTCGAGAACTTTATGCGCGTGGTGACCACCGTGCACGAGTATTGGATCCTCATCGCCACGCTTCCGCCCGCCGCGGTGGCCGAGTGAGCGCGCCGGCGTCCGGCTCCGGCCCGCGACGCGCGAGGGGGCGCTGAACGGTGCGACCTGACGCGATGCGGGTGGCGTTTCTCGGGGCCGCCGGAACGGTCACGGGGTCAAAGTTTCTCGTGACGGCCGGTCGGCGACGCGTGTTGGTGGACTGCGGCCTGTTTCAGGGGTTCAAGCAGCTCCGCCTGCGGAATTGGGCTCCGTTGCCGGTGGACCCGGCGTCGATTCACGCGGTGGTGGTGACGCACGCCCACGTGGACCACAGCGGCTACCTGCCCGTGTTGGTGAAGCAGGGGTTCTCGGGCCCGGTGTTTTGCAGCGGAGGGACCAGAGACCTTTGTGGGATCTTGCTCCCGGACGCGGGGTTTCTCCAGGAAGAGGAGGCGCAATACGCCAACCGGCACGGGTACTCCAAACACGCGCCCGCCCTCCCGCTGTTTACCCGCCTCGACGCTCAGCGCGCGCTGACGCACATCATCCCGATCGCGTACGAAAAACGTCACGACCTCGGGGACGGATTGGAAGTCCGGCTGGATCCTGCGGGGCACTTGTTGGGCGCTTCGTTGGTGACGTTGACGTTCGCGGGCGCCACGATCACGTTTTCGGGCGATCTGGGGCGCCCGCGCGATCCCATCATGCGGCCGCCGGCCTCGATCGCCGCTCCGGACTATTTGGTCGTGGAATCCACCTACGGCGATCGGGTTCACGATCCGACCGATCCCGAAACGGCGCTCGGCACGGTCATCAACCGCACGGCGGGTCGCGGCGGGGTGGTGATCATTCCCGCGTTCGCGGTGGGGCGCGCTCAAACCATGCTCTATTACATCGAGCGGTTGAAATCCGGCGGAAAGATCCCAGATATCCCGGTGTTTTTGAACAGCCCGATGGCCGTGGACGCCACGGGCCTGTACATGGCCGCGCACCGCGAGCACCGTCTCACCGCAGCGCAGTGTGAGGCCGTGAGCCGGACCGCGCGGTTCGTAACCGACGTGGACGCGTCCAAACGCTTGAACAGGATGGACGGCCCCATGATTATCATTTCGGCGAGCGGCATGGCCACCGGCGGACGGGTGATCCATCACCTCAAGGCGTTCGCCCCGGATCCGAAGAATACGATTCTGTTCGTGGGGTATCAGGTTCCCGGCACGCGCGGCGCGGCGCTCGTCGCGGGGGCGCGATCGGTCAAGATCCACGGGGAGCACGTCCCGGTCAACGCGGAGGTCGTGGCAATGAACAACGTGTCCGCGCACGCGGACGCGGACGAACTCATGGCATGGCTGCGGGCGGTGCCCGCGCCGCCGCGTTTGACGTTTCTCGTGCACGGCGAACCCGCGGCGGCCGACGCGCTGCGCCGCCGTATTGAACACGAGTTGGGATGGCCGTGCCGGGTTCCGGAACATCGCGAGGTCGCGCGCCTGGCATGAACGCCGAGAATCGTCCCGGGCACCGACTCCGACTCAAGCGGCTGGGCATCGATACGTACCAAGAGCCGGTCATTTACATGCGGCAGGATTGCGACGTGTGCCGCTCCGAGGGATTTGAGGCGCAGTCTCGGGTCGAGATCCGCCGCGACGGGCGTCCGGTCATCGCGACCTTGAACGTGGTCACGTCCGATCTGTTGGCCCGGGATGAGGCGGGCGTCTCCGAAGCGGCGTGGCGGTTGCTTGGGGCCGCGCCCGGCGATTTCGTCACGGTGCGGCATCCCCCGCCCTTGGAGTCGTTGGGCTCGGTGCGGGCCAAGGTGCACGGCAAACGGCTGGATCCGGAGGCCATCACCGCCATTGTCCGCGACATCGCGGCGGGGCGCTACGCCGACGTTGAGCTGGCGGCGTTTCTCACGGCCAGCGCCGGCGGCGGACTCGATGTGGACGAGACCGTCGCCCTGACGCGCGCGATGATTGACGCGGGGCAACGTATCGACTGGGGGCGACGGCCGGTGGCGGACAAACACAGCGTGGGGGGGATTCCCGGCAACCGAACGTCCCTGATCGTGGTGCCGATCGCGGCCGCGTGCGGGTTGATCATGCCCAAGACCTCCTCGCGCGCGATTACCTCCCCGTCGGGCACCGCGGACACCATGGAAACCCTGGCCCCGGTCACGCTGGACATCGCGGCGATGCGACGAGTGGTGGACAAGGAAGGCGGGTGTCTGGTCTGGGGCGGGTCGGTGTTGCTGAGTCCGGCCGACGACGTGTTGATCCGCGTGTCGCGGCCCCTTGATCTCGACGGGGAGGGGCAGCTCGTGGCCTCGATTCTGTCGAAGAAGGCGGCCGCGGGTTCCACTCACGTGGTTGTGGACCTTCCGGTGGGGCCGACCGCCAAGGTGCGGACCGCGGAAGCGGCGTACGCGCTGAGCGAGCAACTCACCGTGGTGGGCCGTGCGGTGGGACTCCACGTGTTGGTGGTGATGACCGACGGCTCGCAGCCGGTCGGTCACGGGCTCGGGCCCGCGCTCGAGGCGCGCGACGCGGTGGCGGTGCTCCGCGGAGCGCCGGGAGCGCCGGCCGCGCTGCGCGAGCGGGGGTTGGCGTTGGCCGGCTATGTCCTCGAGTCGGCCGGTCACGCGCCGTTCGGAACCGGATATGCCGAGGCCCGAGCGGTGTTGGACGACGGCCGTGCGTGGCGCAAGTTCGTCGCAATCTGCGACGCCCAAGGCGGGATGCGTGAGCCCCCGCGTGCTTCCCACACCGCGGTGGTGGCCGCGCGACGGGCCGGCCGGGTGGCGGAGATCGACAACCGGCGACTGGCCCGCGTCGCGAAATTGTCCGGTGCTCCGCAGGCGCGCGCCGCGGGGATTGAGTTGCACGCGGCGCTGGGCGCGGACGTCGCGGTCGGCCAGCCGCTGCTCACGCTCCATGCCGAGAGCCCCGGCGAACTGGCTTACGCCTTGGGGTACGTCCAGGGGCAACCGGATGTCCTCCGGATCGAAGAACCGGCGTGACGCGGTCGCTCATCGGCGGATACGGCCGACCGTCGCGCGCCCCGCTCAATCATGAGCGCCTGATGGCTCACCAGGCCGCGCGCTGGTACGGAATGGACGTGGAGGACGCGCTCCGCGCGCTTAGGACCTCGCGCCAAGGACTCTCGAGCGTGGAGGCCGAACATCGGTTGGGCGGCTACGGACTCAACACGCTCCCGGTAAAGGACCGGGCCCGGCTGTGGTCGCTGGTGGTCGGCCAGATCTCGGACGTGATGATCCTGGTGCTCGTGGCCGCCGCGATCATCGCCTGGGCCGCCGGCGACGCGGGCGACGCCGTGCTGATCTCGGTGGTCGTGGTGATCAACCTCGCGCTCGGTTTGGGCCAGCACTATCGCGCGGAACGCGCGGTGGCCGCGCTGCGGGAACTCGAGAGGCCGGTCGCGACCGTGCGGCGCGACGGGAGGATTGTCGGGGTGCCGTCCAGCCATGTCGTGCCGGGCGACATCATGGTGTTGGAGGCGGGCGACCGAGTGCCGGCCGATGGGCGTCTCATCGAGGCCCTGCAACTTCTGGTCAACGAATCGTCGCTGACCGGCGAGTCCGTACCCGCGAGTAAACACGTCCGGACGCTCCACCGCGACGCCATTGCGATCGGCGATCGCGCCGACATGGTGTTCATGGGCACCACGGTCGCGGCGGGGCGAGCCGCGGCGGTCGTGACCGAAACCGGCATGGCCGCGGAATTGGGCAAAATTGCGGGGCTGCTCCAGAGCGTGCACGAGCCGCCAACCCCGCTCCAGCGCAGACTGAATCACCTCGGTAAACGACTGGCGGTCGCCACCGTGGTCCTCACCGCGCTGGTGTTCGCGGTCGGTCTCTGGCGCGGAGAACCGTTCACCCTCATGTTGCTCACGGCCGTGAGTTTGGCCGTGGCCGTGATTCCCGAGGGGCTGCCCGCGATGGTGGCCATCGTGTTGGCGCTCGGCGGTCTGCGCATGGCTCGGCGGCAGGCGTTGATTCGAAAACTGCCGGCCGTTGAAACCTTGGGATGCGTGACCACGATTTGCTCCGACAAGACCGGAACCCTGACGCAAAACGTGATGTCGGTGGTGATCGTGGCGCACGGGGGGCGGTTGGTGGAGGTGACGGGAGACGCGTATCGTCCCGAAGGCGGGTTCATTGAGAACGGGGCGCCCGTGAACCCGAAAGACGATGAATCGTTCGCGCAGCTCCTGCGGTGGGCCGCCTTGTGCACCAACGCGGAGCTGCGGGCACACGACGACCAATGGACGGTGGTGGGCGACCCCACCGAGGGCGCGCTCTTGGTCGCCGCGGCCAAGGCCGGGTTTTGGAAGGAGACGCTCGAAGGCGAGTATCCCAGGGTTGCTGAATTGCCGTTCAATTCCGACCGGAGGTTGATGACCACGATTCACCGCGATCGCGGCGGCCGACTGTGGGCGGTGACCAAGGGCGGCATCGACGAGGTGCTGGCCCGATCCACCACCGCGGCATGGACGGGGTCGGTCGAGGGGCTCTCGCAGGATTGGCGCGACCGGATCGTACGCACGAACCGCGAGCTCTCGTCGGACGGCGTGCGCGTGATCGCGTGCGCGGTGCGAAGCCTTGACGCATTGCCCTCCGCGGAGACGCTGCCCGGCGTTGAGTCCGAGTTGAACTTTCTGGGGCTGTTCGGGATGATGGATCCTCCGCGCCCCGAGGTTCGGGCCGCCGTGACGCGCTGTCGCCGGGCCGGCATCCGTCCCGTCATGATCACCGGGGACCACCGGATCACGGCCGAAGCGATTGCCGTGAACCTGGGGATCAAGACCTCGTCCGACGGCGTACTGACGGGCGAGGAGCTGGAGCGCATGGATGCCGACGCTCTGGAGCACGCGGCGGGGACCACCGCGGTGTATGCGCGCGTCTCCCCGGAGCATAAGGTGAAAATCGTGGCGGCGCTCAGGCGGCGGGGGGAGGTGGTGGCCATGACCGGTGACGGCGTGAACGACGCGCCCGCGCTCAAGATGGCGGACATCGGGGTGTCCATGGGGCGCGGCGGCACGCACGTGGCCCGAGAAGCCTCGCACATGGTGCTGGTGGACGACAATTTCTCGACGATCGTCTCGGCGGTTGAAGAAGGACGGATCATCTATGATAATATCCGGAAATTCACACGGTATATGCTCTCGACCAACAGCGGAGAAATCCTAACCGTCATGCTGGCCATGCTCGTCGGTCTTCCCATCCCTCTGCTCCCCGTGCAGATTTTGTGGATCAACCTAGTCTCGGACGGGTTGCCGGCCTTGGCCTTGGGATTCGAGCCGCCCGAGCGCGCGGTCATGAGCCGTCCGCCGCGTCGACCCGATGAGACGATTTTCGCCGATGGGATGGGCGCGCACATCGTGTGGGTCGGGCTGCTCATGGGGATCGGCACCGCCGCGGTGTTCGGGTGGTCGGTGGCGCAGGGCGATCCGGTGCGGGCCCACACCATGGCCTTCTTCACGTTGACCGCGTTTCAGATGTTTCACGTGCTGGCGATCCGGTCGGAGCGCGAGGCGTTGTGGACCATCGGACTCTGGTCCAACCCCAGACTGCTCGGGGCGGTCCTACTCGCGGTCGGTGCCCAGTTGGCGTTGACGTACAGCCCGTTCCTGCAAACGTTCTTTCACACCGCGGCGTTGACGGGGCGAGAGTTGGCGCTCTGCGCGGCCGTGGCGTCGTCGGTTTTCATCGCCGTGGAATGCGAGAAATGGCTGCGCCGGAGACGAGAACCTCGTGCATCCTGAGTCCGACGACGCGTGCGAATGGTTCACACAGCCCGTTCATGAACGGGCCCCCGAGGAGACCAGATGAAACCGATTCAACGCATTCTCGTCGCGGCCGATTTTTCCGCCTGTTCTCGCGCGGCGGTGGACTATGCCGTCGCGTTCGCCGAACGGGTCGGCGCGGAGGTAGAGATCGTACACGTCTTCGAGCGACCCGTGTATTTTGACGTCGGCGTCTCGCACAGTCTGCAACTGCAGCACAACGTGGAGCAGTGGATCGGTGAAATGCGACAAGAAGCGACCCGCCAACTCGACGCGCTTGCTCGAGAAATTCGGAGCCGGATACCCGGCGCGCGCGCGACGATGAGGGAGGGGACCGCGGTCGATGAGATTCTCAAGGCGGCGCAGGGTTCGTCGGCGGACCTCATCATCATCGGCACCCACGGCCGCACGGGCCTGCCGCACGTGCTTCTCGGGAGCGTCGCGGAGCGCGTGGTTCGCGGCGCCGCGTGTCCGGTGTTGACCATCCGGCCTCGGACGACCGCCGCGTAAATGGAACGGGCGGCGCCCGCGCAATGGCTCACGTGAGCGCCTCGACACAACGGGAGAACGGCGATGACCACCATCGAGATTCGTACGATTCTGGTTCCCACGGATTTTTCCGACTGTTCGCTTGAGGCCATGCGATACGCGATGGATCTCGCCGCGATGTTTTCCGCGCGGGTGGTGTTTCTGCACGTGGTGGAACCGCCGGCGTACGGGCCCGAGCTCGCCGGGCTGTACCCGGGATATGCGCCCGACGTGACCAAGAAACTCGCGGACATGATGCACGATTGGGTGGAGCAGGTCCGCGTTCAGGGTATCCGGGTGGAGTGGCACATCGCGGTCGGCTCGTCGTACGCCGAAATCCGCGCCGCGGTCCCGCGATACGGAGTGGATCTGATCGTGATGGGCACCCACGGGCGAACCGGCTTCAGCCATGCGTTTTGGGGCAGCGTGGCCGAGCGGGTGGTGCAACACGCCTCCTGTCCCGTGTTGACGATCAAAACGAGCCGGTCCGTCGCGCGTCAGTCCGGGTCGGCCGCGAGCACGACCACCGCCCCGTCGGAGCCGCGCGGCGAGACGGTGTCCCGCTGCCGGGTCTGCGGCGCTCCTTCGGCTGAGATTATTTGCGACGCCTGTAAGACGCGCATTCAGGCGGAAGCCGTGGCGCGCAAACGGGAGATTGAAAAAGAAGGCCGCGTGGGAACCGGGGGCCGATCCGGCGTATAGCCTGGAACCATGACCGGCCATCCCCTCAACGTCCTTGTCGTCCACGGCATCGGCGACTACCCGACTGTGATCACGGAATTCGGCCGCGACCTCACGGCCGCGGTTCGACGGTGTCTCGGCGAGGTGTCCGACCGGTATCACCTGCCGGGCGCGCCGCGCGGACCGCTCCTGAACGTCATCCCCGGACAGTGGGCGTCGGTTCCCGAAGGGTTTCTCAAGGAGCTCGAACGGCGTCTGTTCAGCGGTCGCGTCGATCGATTGCGCGCGTTCGCCATGCGGTTCATGGGCGACGTGATCGCGTACCAGGGAGCCGCGGTGTACGAGGAGATCCACCGGGCACTGGCGGACGCGCTCCGACGGCGGCTGAAGACGGAGAGCGGACACCTCACCGTGGTCGCGCACAGCCTGGGCTCGATCATCGCGTCGGACTTCATCTACGACCACACGCGCCGCTGCGGGTCCGGATTCAGAGACCATTTCGGCGTGGACTTCGTGAATTTTTTTACCGTGGGCTCGCCCCTGGCCCTGTATGCCGCGCACGCGCCGGCCGGCGGGGTCGGGAACGGGGGACCCGGGTTGATGGTGGACCGGTTTGACGCGCCGGTCCGCGTCGAGTCAGCCTCCGGCGTGTGGCTGAACATCTACGACACGGACGACGTGGTGGGGTATCCGCTTACATCGCTCAACGAGGCGTATGCGACAGCTGTGACCGCGGACGTCGTCATCGAAGCGGGCAACCTGCTGACGCGGTGGAATCTGCTCAGCCATAACGCGTACTGGACCGAGGACGCGGTGGTCACGATGCTGGGCGAAAAGCTGGCGATCGATTACGCGGCGTGTAATCTCGGTTTGCAAGGCGCCCAGTGTCAGGACGCGCTGGCGCAGTACCGGCGGCGCGTCGTCTCCGGGGCGTCTCCCAAGGCGGACTCGTCGGTCGGTCGGACCCGGCCTGTTTCTTCAACGCACCCCGTATAAAACACTCCCTTTGGGGTGTTTCTTTCTGCTCGAGAGTAGTCCAAACTGATGACGCATTTCGGGTCAGGGAAGGAGGACGCTCCTGACCGGGAACAACGTGGAGAAATCGGCGGGGGTGAAACAGGAGGCGTGGTGATGAGAGCAGCGCTTGCTGGGGCTTGTCAGGATCAAGGACGAGACCACACGGACCCTGGAGAGGCTGATCTGGTGCAACTCGACGGCCCGCCGATGGTGGACGACGCGCTGAGCGTGTTGCAGGCGCTGAGCGCGACCGTGTGCCGGGCGCCAGAGGTGGAGGGGGCGTTGAATGGGTTGCTCGACCGCTTGTTGAGCCTCACCGGCGCGGACACGGGCGCGATCCATCTGGTGCGGGAGGAAACGGAGGAGCTGCGACTGGTGGCTCGCCGCGGCCTCAGCGAGCGATTCTGGCAATTGGAGTGCCGGATTCCGAAGGGAGCGTGTCTGTGCGGGCGGGCCGTGTATGGGGATGAGCCGCTGGTGGTGAACGATCTGGCCCGCGACCAGCGCCTTGAACGGCCCGCGTGTCTTGACGAGCGGATCGGGTCTCTGGTGGCGGTACCGCTTCATTCCCAAGGCCGGACCTTCGGGTTGCTGACGCTGTACGCCGAACGGTCAGGGGCATTCGTGGCGGTTGATCGGTCGCTGCTGCGCGCCATCGGCCTGCACGTGGGCGCGGGGATCGATAACGCGGCGTGGGGCCGACACATCCGTGAACTGGCGGTGGCCCATGAACGGCGCGTGATCGCCGCGGAGTTGCACGACGGCGTCGCCCAATCGCTCGCCTATTTGAACCTTAAAGTGCGCCGCGTTCAGGACCTGGCGGCCCGCGGCGGATCCGACGGGGTGAGCCGCGAACTGGAGGCCGTTCAATGCGTCGTCCAGCGCACGTACGAAGACGTGCGGCACCTGCTGGCGGATTTCCGGATGACGCCGATCGAGCCCGGGTCGTTTTGCTCGGCGTTGGAACAGCAGGTGCGGGAGTTTCAGCATCGAACCGGAATTCGGACCGAGCTGTCCGGCGCGCACGAAGCCGCCGCGCTGTCCTTCGGCCAACAGACGGAGGTGTTTCGGATCGCGCAGGAAGCGTTGGCCAACGTGCGCAAACACGCCTGCGCGTCCTCCGTGGTCGTGTCCTGCGAACGCGCGGACGGGTGGTGGCGGCTGCGGGTGACCGACGACGGGACCGGGTTTGATCCGTCTCGGGCGGACGATTCCAGCGGACAGCATATCGGCACCTCGATCATGCGAGAACGGGCGGCTCGCCTCCGCGGGCACGTCGCCATCGAATCACAACCGGGCCGCGGAACAACGGTGACCGTCTCTGTCCCTCTAATGCGTGACGAAGAAAGGAGTACGCCATGAGCGAAACCGTGGATGCCGACCGTCCCATTACCGCCCTCGTTGTTGATGACCACACGCTGCTGCGTAAGGGCCTGGTGGATCTCCTGCGGGATCGGGGCATTAAGGTCCTGGGCGAGGCCAGCGACGGCCGAGCCGGCATCGAACAGGCCGTCAAACTCCATCCCGACGTCATTTTGATGGACGTGAATATGCCGGCCTGCGACGGGATCGAGGCGACGCGAGCGATTCACGAGCGGTTGCCCGACGTACGGGTGTTGATCCTCACGGTGTCCGACACGGACGAAAACCTCTTTGCCGCGGTCAAAGCCGGCGCAACGGGGTACGTGCTTAAAAACGTGGATCCCGACGAGTTGGTGGCGGCGATCGAACGCGTGATGAAAGGCGAAGCCGTCATCCCCCATCAGATGGCGTCGAGATTTCTTCAGGAATTCGCGTCCCTAGCCAGCGGCCGGGTGGCGCAGATGCCGGGGGCCGCGCAGTCCCTCACGACCCGAGAGGAGGAGATTCTCCGCCAGTTGGCCAACGGCGCCACGAACAAGGAAATCGCCAATATTCTCTCGATTTCCGAACATACCGTCAAGATTCACTTAAAGAGTATTCTCAGGAAATTGCATATGAGCAATCGCACCCAGGCCGCGATTTACGCGCAACGACACGGACTGGTGGCGGCCGCGCCGTAGGTCGGGTGACGCGGCGGCCCGTTGTTTGTGGCCAACGAAGGCCGATTCATGGCGTTCGTGCCGGAGCGGGACGCGGATCGCGCGGTACACATTCTCAAAACCTGCGCACACGGCGCGGGATCCGCGGTGATCGGCCGGGTGCAGGGCGCCGCGGGTCATCCGGCAGTCGTGGTGCAAAGCCCGATCAACACCCGACGGGTCCTGGATATGTTGAGCGGCGAACAATTGCCGCGGACTTGTTGAACGCGCCCGTCTTCGATAACGTCTTTGCCGAGGTCGCCGCTCTGCTCATGGTGGCGGCGGTCTGCGGCTACCTCGCGCGGTGGCTGCGGCAGCCGCTTGTCGTGGCGTTCGTCGCGGTCGGCATCCTGGTCGGCCCCGCTGGCTTGCACTGGGTGCGGTCGGCGGACCAGGTGGACCTGCTCGCAAAAATCGGGATCACATTGCTCTTGTTCGTGGTCGGGCTCAAGCTCGATGTGCACGTGATTCGCCGCATGGGTCGCGTGGCCTTGGCGGTCGGGTCGGGACAGGTCGTGTTCACGTCGCTCGCCGGCTATCCGATCGCGCGGGCCCTGGGGCTGGCGCCGATCCCGGCCGTGTACGTGGCGATCGCCCTCACGTTCTCCAGCACCGTGATCATCGTAAAGCTCCTGTCCGACAAACGCGAGATCGACGCGCTGCACGGGCGGATCGCGTTGGGCATCCTCATCGTACAGGACCTGGTGGTGGTGCTGACCATGATCGTGCTCGCGGGTTTCGGCGCGGCCGGCCGCGACGACCTCTTCGGGTATGGGATGCCGGGCGTGGTGGTCGGGGGCGTCGCGTTCCTCGGGGGCGTCGCGCTGCTCATGCGATACGTCCTGCCGCGGTTGCTCGATCGGCTCGCCGCGTCGACCGAACTCCTGATGCTGTTTGCGATCGCCTGGGGCGTGTCGCTCGCCGCGTTGGCCGAGGGGCTGGGATTCGGCGAGGAGGTGGGCGCGTTCGTGGCGGGCGTGTCGTTGGGTTCGACGCGATACCGCGAGGCGATCGGATCGCGTCTGGTCAGTTTGCGGGATTTTCTGCTGCTGTTTTTCTTCGTGAGCCTCGGCGCCCAGCAGGACGTGCGTTTGCTCGATTCGCAGATCGGTCCGGCGGTCGTGTTGTCGGTGTTCGTGTTGATCGGGAATCCGCTCATCGTGATGATCATCATGGGGGTGATGGGATACCGCAAACGCACCGGCCTGTTGACGGGGTTGACCGTCGCCCAGATCAGCGAGTTCTCGTTCATCCTGGGCGCGTTGGGACGGGACTTGGGCCATATCGGTTCCGAAACGCTCGGACTGATCACCATGGTGGGGCTGGTCACCATCGCGTTGTCGAGCTACATGATCCTCTATTCCCACCTGCTGTACGAACGATTCGCGCCATGGCTCGGCGTCTTTGAACGACGGATGGCCCACCGGGAAACGGATCTGGACTCCCCGGATGGAACTCCGCGGGCCGATGTCATCGTGTTCGGCCTCGGTCGATACGGGAGCCGGATCGTGGCGGGGCTTCACCGGCGCGGCGTGATGGTGTTGGGCGTTGATTTTGATCCGGAGGCCGTGGCACGCTGCCGGAGTGTCGGCGTTCCTACCCACTACGGCGACGCCGAAGATCCGGAGTTTCCGGCCGGCCTACCGCTCGCTCGGGCGCGATGGGTGATCAGCACCACGCCGGTCCGAGAGGTCAACCTCGCGTTGCTCCACGCGCTGCGCCACCATCGGTATCCCGGCAAAGTGGCGCTCACCGCGCACTCGGCGATCGACCGGGACATCCTGGATCAGAGCGGCGCGGACCTAGTGCTGGTACCGTACGCGGACGCGGCGGATCAGGCCGTAGACCTGCTGACCGACCCCGGCGTGAACCCCGACCGCTCCGCGGCCGATCACGACGACGGGTCTCCCCCGGTCCATCCGGACGCGGAGGTCGATACGGGCCGCGCGTGACCTCGTATTCCGCCGACGGCATCTGGTGAAAATCCACCGCCTCACAACTGAAGAGGCGTTCGCGAGTCTCCACAGCAGTCCCGAAGGACTCACCACGACGGAGGCTGCCCGACGGCTCGCCGAATTCGGCGCCAACGAGGTGGCGCGCGTGGCCCAGCGCCCGGTGGTCATCCGCTTTGCCAAGGGACTCATCCACTTCTTCGCCCTCATTCTCTGGTTCGCCGCGTCCCTTGCCTTCGTCGCGGAGTGGCGCGAGCCGGGCCAAGGTATGGCCGCGTTGGGGTGGGCCATTATCGGTGTGATTGTGGTCAACGGCGTGTTTTCCTTCTGGCAGGAGTACCGCGCCGAGCGAGCGGTCCTCGCGCTTCGGAATCTGTTGCCACACCGGGTGCGCGCGTTGCGCGATCGGGTCGTGACCGAGATCACCACGGCGGCGCTGGTGCCTGGCGACGTGATCCTGCTCGGCGAGGGCGACGACGTGCCCGCGGACTGCCGCGTGGTCGAGGCGGTCGGCGCGCGTGTCAACAATGCCACGGTGACCGGAGAATCGCTGCCCAAGGCGCGCGACGCGCGTCCCAGTTCGGAGGATGACCCGCTGTGCGCGAACAACGTCCTGCTCGCGGGCACGTCCGTGGTGTCCGGTTCGGCGCGCGCGGTGGTGTTCGCCACCGGGATGAGGACCGCGTTCGGAACGATCGCGCACCTCACGCAAACGTCGGGGGAGGCGCTGTCACCCCTTCAGCGCGAGATTGTGCGGCTGAGCCGGGTCGTTGCGATCCTGGCCGTGACGTTGGGTGCGGCGTTTTTTGTGATTGGATGGGCGATCGGATTGCCGTTTTGGGTCAACTTCATTTTTGCGATCGGGATCATCGTGGCGAACGTGCCCGAGGGATTGCTGCCCACGGTCACGTTGTCGCTCGCCATGGCCTCGCAACGCATGGCGCGGCGCCACGCGTTGGTGCGGCGGCTGGCTTCGGTCGAGGCGCTTGGCTGCGCCACCGTGATCTGCACGGACAAGACCGGCACGCTCACGCAGAACCGCATGGCGGTGAAGCAGGCGTTCGTTTCCGGCGACTCGTTGGACGCGGACGGCCTGGTGGCACGCGCTCGGGCGTCCCCCCCGGCGCGGCACGTGCTGGAGATCGCGCGGTCATGCCACGACCTCACGACCGTGGATCGCCACGGTCACGCGGCGTTGGTCGGAGACCCCATGGAGATCGCGTTGGTGGAGACGGCGCGGCGGGCCGGACTGGACGTGAACCATGCGCAGAAAGTCGATGAAGTGCCGTTCGACGCGGATCGAAAACGTTGCTCCGTGTTGCGCCGGACCACGGAAGGCTCGGTGCTCTACACCAAGGGCGCGCCGGAAACCGTGCTCCCGTTGTGCGATCGCGTCCGCGAGGGCACCGCGGTGCTGCCGTTCACGGACGAGCGGCGCGCGCGGGTCGTTCGCGCGGTGGAAACGATGGCCAATCGCGGACTGCGCGTCCTCGCGTTCGCCGATCGACCGGTACCGGACAGCGACGACCGAGCGGACCTTGAGCAACGCTTGATTCTTGCCGGGTTGGTCGGACTGGAGGACCCCCCGCGCCCGGAGGTGCCGGACGCGATCCGGACCTGCCGCGCGGCGGGCATCAGGGTCGTGATGATCACCGGGGATCATCCACACACCGCGCTCGCGATCGCGCGAGAAATCGACCTGGTTCGATCGGCATCGCCCACGGTGGTGACGGGAGACGAAATCCGCCGCCTATCGGACACGCAGCTTCAACTCGCCCTGGTCGATCCGGAGGTCGTCTTCGCCCGAGTCACCGCGGATCAGAAGTTGCGCATCGTGGCCGCGTTCCAGGCGCGTAAGGAGATCGTGGCGGTCACGGGCGACGGGGTCAATGACGCGCCCGCGCTGAAACAAGCGGACATCGGCATCGCCATGGGGCTCGCCGGTACCGACGTGGCGCGCGAGGCCGCGGATATGGTGTTGTTGGACGATAATTTCGCCAGCATCGTGGCCGCGGTGGAGGAGGGCCGGGCCGTGTTCGACAACATCCGCAAGTTTCTCACCTACATTCTGACTTCGAATATTCCGGAACTCGTCCCGTATCTGGCGTTCGCATTGTTCAAGATCCCGTTGCCGCTGACCATTATCCAGATCCTGGCTGTGGATCTTGGTACGGACATGGTGCCCGCGCTGGCGCTCGGCGCCGAGTCGCCCGATCACGCGGTGATGCGGCGCCCGCCGCGTCACCGCAGTGCGCGTCTGCTCGATCGGGCGTCGTTGCTGCGCGCGTACGTGTTTCTGGGCGGACTGGAAGCGGTGGCGGCCATGAGTGCGTTTTTCTTCGTGCTCACGGCGGGTGGCTGGGCGTATGGAGATCGACTCTCCGCGATCGACCCGTTGTATCGTCAAGCCACCACCGCATGTTTGTCCGCGATTATCGTGATGCAGGTGGTCAACGTGTTCGCCTGCCGCCACGACCGCGCGTCCGCGTTGTCGTTCGGTCTGCGCACCAATCCGTTGATCCTGGTGGGCATCGCCACGGAGATCGCGTTGATCCTGTTCATCGACTACACCCCGTGGGGCAACCTGCTGTTCGGCACCGCGCCCATCCCGCTCGGTTCGTGGCTCTTCCTCATTCCCTTCGCCCTCGGCATGTTTGCCCTGGAGGAAGGGCGCAAATGGATCGTGCGGAGCCATTCGTGGCCACGCCGCGCGCGAAAACCGTAGCGCTCTTGCCGCCGTAGGCGGCCCGCTTCTACTCCTTTCGGATAGATCGATGCTGCATTCGGCCGTGATCCGAGGTCGATCGCAGGGCCGTGTGCGCTAACCACTATGCCCATCAAAATAACCCGTCGGGAGAATCGACCGGCTCCGTCCAGTCGTGTAAAAACACGGGCGTATGGAGAGAGAGCCAGTGGCGCTTGCGAAACGGAAGGTGTTGGTGGTGGGCGGCGCGTCGCTGTTCGGGTCGGTGATGGAAGGGCTATTGGGCCGGGCGTGCGGCGATCGCGTGGAAGTGGAGTCGGTCCGGACCGTGGAGGCGGCGATCGAGGTCGCGCCGAGGTTCCGACCGGACGTGATCGTGTTTTGTCTGGCGCGCGCCGACGCGCCGGATCAGCACGCGATGCAACGTCTGCGCTTGATGGACGGCTATCCGGCCCGGGTCGTTCGCTGCACCTTGGAGCACAACCATCTGACCGTGTACGACACGAGACGGATCACCGACGCGACACCGGAGGACCTCATCGCGGCGGTATGTCAGGTCGGCGAGGATTCGCTCGACTACCAGAAAGGGGGGGAGGCATGAAGAGGACGTGGAGTGGAGTAGGAGGGGTGGCGCTAGCTGCCGCGGTGTTGGTGGGCGGGCCGGCGGCATGGGCGGCCGACGAGTCTGAGCATGCAGGCCACGCAACGTCTTCCGTCGTAGCGGAGCCGCAATCCGTCACGCCGATCTCGTGGGAACAGAAGTTCAAAGAACAGTTGGAACGCGAGGACGCGGCCGAGGGCCGGGCCGGCCACCGGGAACGAGTGCAGGCCGCGATGAACAAGCTGATGGAAGAGATCGCGCGAGGCACCAACGGACACGGCGCCCATACCGCGGCGCAGGGGCCGTACAGCGACGCGGCCATGGCCCAACAGATGGACAAGAGCTATTTTCTGGGCGTGGCGTCAACGGCCGAAAGCGTGACGCAAGGCGGTCGCTGTCCCGCGAACGTGCCGACCAAGTCCTACGACGTGTCGGCGATCAACGTCGAAATTACGTTGAATCAATGGCTCGACTATCACCCGGGCTATATGTACGTGCTCACTGAGGATCTTCCGAAGGTTCGGGAGGAAGAGCGGGTCAACCGGGCGGCGCGTACGTCGGAGGGATACAACCCCGGTGCCGTGACAACCGGCATGCAGACCGACGCGATTCAACCGATCGTTCTCCGGGGGAGCCAGGGCGATTGCGTGGTGATCACGTTGCGGAACCAACTCGACGGCGAAGACGTCGGGATGCATATCCACGGTTCCAGCATGATCATCAAGACCAGTGGCGCCGCGGCCACCGCGGCGAATCCCGATTCCACGGTCAAGCCCGGGAAGAGCCAGACGTTTGAGTGGTACATCCGGCCCACTGAGCAGGAAGGCTCGCACATGCTCCATAGCCATGTGGGGCGCGAGCAGGCGAGTTTGGGCATGATCGGCGCGTTCATCGTCGAGCCCCTGGGGTCCCGCTACCTGGACCCGATCACCGGCAAAGAGGCCAAGAACGGGTGGCAGATGATGATCGACGACCCGAAGGCCCCGGATTTTCGGGAGTACGTGATCTTCTACCACGAGATCGGCGATGAATCGTTCCGGCCGTTGAACCGCCAGGGAGACACGGTCCCGCAGCGTGACCCGAACACGGATGCGTACCGGCCGTCAGCTCGGGCGCTGAACTATCGAAGCGAGCCGTTCGGCATCAACAATCTGGCGCTCCAAGAGAAGTATTTCCACTTCGAAGACGAGTCCATGTCCTACAGCTCGTACACCTTCGGTGACGTGCCGACCCCGATTCCAAGGGGCTATATGGGCGATCCGAACAAGTGGCGCCTCATTCATGGCGGGGGCGAGGTATTCCACTCGCACCATCCCCACGGCGGCTCGATCCGCTGGCTGCGCCAGCCTAAGGCCGACGGCAAAGGTCAATTTCTATTGACCGCGGCCGACAACGGACCGGTGAAGTATCCGGAAATCCGGACCACCTCGGACCGGGTGGACGTGGAGGTGATAGGTCCGTCGGAAGTGCTCGATCTGCAGACCGAGTGCGGCTGGGGGCTCTGTCAGCAGGTGGCGTCCGAGTACCTGTTCCACTGCCACGTGGCGCACCATTATGTGGCCGGGATGTGGTCCTACGGTCGCGGGTACAACACGCTGCAGACCGGAAACTATCCATTCGGCAGCACCGACCCGATGCCGCCGTTGCAGGAACTGCCGGACCGGAAGGGACGGATGAAACCGGCCGTGACGTCGGATCAGTTGGTCGGCAAGACGATGGACTGGTACGACAAGAAATGGAACATCACCGCGGACAAGACCGACTTCTCCAAGCCCATCCCGGATGTTTCGATCAAGGACTGGGTCAAGATGCTGTTGCCGCCGGCCGGCCAGCCGGGCCACACCGCGGACGAGAAGGGCCAGATCATGGCCTATGATGCCACGGTCTGGGATTGGACCTGGGACGGCAATAAGGCGATGGGTGAGCCGGAGGAGACCGGGAAGTTCGCCCACCCCAAATACAAATCACCCATGCCCGGAAAACGGCCGCCGATTCTGTTCGATGCCAAGACCGGCAAGCTGGCCAACCCCTTCTTTAAGCCGCACTACGGGAAGCGGGTTCCGTTTGCCCGCCATCACGGACCGGCGCCGTGGTTGGAGCCGATCCATATGGATAAGAACACCGGATCCTTGGCGACTGAACCCGGCGGCCTCGGCGTAGCCGGCGGTGAAACAAACCAACCGGCGCGGCCGGGCGAGCAGGGCAAGTGGAGTCTCTGTCCTGAAAAAGCCGGTCGCAAGCAGTATACGATCCACTTTATTGAAACCCCGATCACGATGAATCAGGCGATCGGAAAAGAGAAGGCGGTTGTGGACCAGCACGGCACGATCTATGTCCTTCATGAGGAGGAGGCTGCGGTCCGTGCCAACTCCGAGCTGGCGCGGCCTCTGGTCTACCGCTCCAATGTCTATGACTGCGTGGATGTGATCTTAAAGAGCGAGTGGGAGGACAATGACACCACGAACTTCCAGATGTCAAAGATCAACATCCACCCCCACTTCATGCAGTTCGACAACAATGCCAGCGACGGTGTGATCACCTCGTTCGCTTATGAGATGTCGGTGCGGCCGTTCACGCAGTTCAAAAAGGCCAAACCCAGGGGGCTGCCGGTGCCGATGAACTCCCACGTGGCGGAGGACGTCAAGGCCGGCGCGACCTCAATCAAGATCACGATGGCGGAGGGCGCAACGAAGTACCATGCCGGGACCGACATCATGATCGGAATGGACGAAGTGAACACCTCGGAGGTCCGCTGGATCAAGGATATTCAAGGGGATACCCTGATCTTCGGCGAGCCGCTGAAGCATGCGCATAAGAAAGGCGAGATCGCCTCGGTCGAGTTCGTCCGGTACCGCTACTGGGTGGATGTCGATCTGGGCACCGTCTTCTGGCACGACCACGCGCTCGGCGGTACCACGTGGCCACACGGCGCAGTGGGCGGCAACATCGTGGAGCCGTATGGTTCGACGTATCACGACCCCAAGACCGGGAAGGAGATCCGGAGCGGTCCGATCGCGGACATTCACACCACTGAACCAGTGGGCTATGGGGTGAACGGTAGCTTCCGCGAGATGGTGCAGTACCTGCACGATACCGTGCCGTATACGGCGCAGGTCGTGACCGCCGGCAATCCTCCAGGGCAGACCGTCCAGGCGGCCATTGACGCCGGGCAAGCGTTGTTCTTCCAGATGCCGTATGATCTGGATCTGGTGTCGGTCCCGATGATCAACGGTGGGACCCACACCACCGGGGGTGGGTTCTTCTTTAAAGCCGAGTCGATCGCCAAACGCCTGAAGTTCAATCCGGAACCGTCCTTGGTGTTTTCGAGCAAAGTGTTCGGCAAAGATCCCGGGACCCCGCTGTTGCGAGCCTACGTGGGCGACCCGGTGGTGTTTCGCCTCTTGCACGTGATGATGAACGAGTCGCACACGTGGCATTTGGCGGGCCACGCGTTTCGGACCGAACGGTACGCGGAGCACTCGGATTTCCGCAACGCGTACCACGTCGGGATTGCCGAACGGTATGACCTAGTCACCAAGGCCGGGGGACCGCAACAGATGGCCGGGGACTACCTGCACTTCGACGGCCGTCCGTCTCATTTGTCGGAAGGGAGCTGGGGCATCTTTCGGGTGTTGGATAAGGAAGCCCCGGATCTGAAGAAATTGCCGGGCCGCGATGAAATCCCGGCGTCGGCCAAGTCGGTCTGCCCGGCGGATGCGCCGGTCAAGACATTCAACGTGATTGCGGCAGAGCGGGCGCTCAAGTACAATCCGAACGCGCCGGATGTGATCGATGTGGACTTCGATCGCACGCTCCAAGTGGCCAACCCCAAGGGCAAGATCTACATGCTCGAGGGGGAGAAGTCGAAGGTGGCGGAAGGCGGCGCTCACCCCATGCCGCTGACCTTGCACGTCAACGTGGGTGACTGTATCAAGGTCAACCTGAAGAACGAGATGAAAACCAGCCGCGCGTCGTTCAGCGCGGACATGCTGGCGTTCGACCCGAACGATTCCCAGGGGGTCAATGTCGGCAATAACCCGGGCGATCAGACGGTCGCGCCGGGCCAGAGCCGGACCTACACCTTCTACGCGCCCTCGCAGTATGGAGAGACCGCGGCGCTGGTGTGGGACTGGGGAGGTTTTGTCAACAATGTCCGGGATGGGCTGTTCGGTGCGATCATCGTCGGGCCCAAGGGATCCAAGTACCGCGATTCCAAGACCGGCGAGGATGTGAGCCTCAAGAACGCGTGGCAGGTGGACGTGGTCGTGGACCGGACGATCCCGGAGAATGCCAGCAAGTCCGACTACCGCGATGCGTCCTTGTTCTTCCAGGATGAGGACAACATCATCGGGACCGCGTTCATGCCGTACATTCAGCAAATCGGCGGGTTGACCGGCGTGAATTACCGCATCGAGCCGTGGTTGTATCGCGAGGAGAAGGGCTGCGACATGGGCAATATGTACACGCCTTGCGTGGCCGGGGAATCCGATCCAGTCACCCCGACCATCATGTCTCACGCGGGTGATCCGGTGAAGATCCACGTGTTCGGTGCGTTCAACGAACAGAACCAGGTCTTCAGCCTGGAAGGCCATGAATGGCCACTCAAAGCCAACATGGAAGGCGCTGATATGCTCAGTTCGGAGGAATTCGGTTCTTCCGAAAACCTGAACGTCTTCTTAAAAGCAGCGGGTGGGCCGTTCCATCTTCCGGGGGATTACCTCTGGCAGAACCATCGGATGCCCTATGCGCAGGCCGGACAGTGGGGCTATCTGCGGGTGATGCCGGCCGGGGATCGGCGTATCCTGCCGTTGAACAGCGGCGGGCCCGGTGGTCGGACCGCGGAGTTGCCGCGGGAAGATGGGCTGGCTGTTTCGATGTTGCAGCCGGAGAAGTAATGGCATTCGGACAACGGTAGTCGGGAGGGGCAGGGGACGTTGTTGTCCCCTGCCCCTTCATGTCGAGTAAGGGGAGCGCAATGCGACGCGTCATTGGTTTATTAGGGGTCGTAACGGGATTGGTCGTGCCCGCTCTGGTCGGGCTCGCACCGGCCTGGGCCGTTTCAGAGTATGAAGAGACGGCGGTGAGCAACAGCGGCGCCATCACCGGCAGCGTGACGTTAACCGGGTCAATCCCGGAGCCGAGAATTTTTCCATTGGTGTTGTATCCGTTCGGTCCGTTCTGCAAGAAAATCTCGGACGGCCAAGGCCACGTTGAGGTCGACGAGTTCATCGTGTCCCCGAACCGCGGGCTACAGGACACGATCGTGGCGGTCCAACGGGTCACGCATGGCAAGCCGTTCCCGCGTCTCAAGCAGGAATTGGTGGCGGTGGACTGCATGTTCCATCCCGCCGAGACCGCGGAGGACGATTTGTTTGCGATCGATGCCAAAGGCAAACTGCATCATGAGCACCCGTTGGTCATGGTCCTGAGAAACCATCAGCCGATTTCGGTGGTCAACCGCGATCCGATCATCCACAACGGCCAAGTCTTCCAAAACGAGAAGGGCAACATTATTCTGAACTTTCCGTTGCCCGTGTCCGAGGAGCCGCGAGGCGGCATCCTGCAGTTCGATGAGGGAAAGCGCGTTTCACAAATGATCTGCGGCATGCACGAGTTCATGCAGGCGTGGGGATTCGTAGTGGACAATCCGTATTATGCGAGAACCAAGAAGGACGGGAAGTTTACGATTGATGGATTGCCGCCCGGTACCTATCGCGTAACGGCGTGGCATCCGCATCTGCCGATTGTCGAGCGGGAAGTCACGGTGCCGGCCAACGGCACGGCATCGTTCAACGTGGAATTCGACGGGGCGCGGGTCGTGCGTCCCGCGTATGAAAGCCAAGAGAGGTTTCGGATCGGTCCGGAGGCGCACCCCCATGACAACCTGGAGGAATGCACGCCTCCCTATTGTGAGGAATAGCGTATGCGCGCACGAGAGGTAGTCGGGCGGCTGATCGTGGCCGGGTACTTCGGGCTGGTCATCTTGGTAGGCTCCTCGGCGGGGTGGGCGTATGAGGAGATCACGGTGCGCGAGGGCGGGACGATTACGGGCCGGGTCGTGCTCAATGGTCCGCCCCCGCCGAGCCGGATTTTCCATATGGTGTTCTCGCCGAACATCGACTTTTGCACGCGGATTTCCGACGGCAAAGGGAACCGGCTGCTCCGCGAGTTCCGGGTATCGGACGCTGGAGACTTTCAAGACGTGGTGGTGGCCGTGGTCGGCGTGGAGCGAGGCAAGCCGTTTGACTATACGCCCACGCTGACACTGGAGGACTGCCGGATGGGGCCGTTTGTCACCGCGGTCAGGAACGGGCACCCGTTGTCGATCGTCAACAAAGACCCGGTCGTGCACGATGTGCAGGGTTATACCAGCGGCGATCCCTATACCTTTATGATGTTCAATAAGCCGATGCTGCCGGAGACCAGCGTGTCGAAGCAGATTCGCCTCAGAAACGGCCACTTTATTTTCCGGACCCAGTGCGGGGTCCACGACTTCATGCAATCGTGGGGGATGGCGGTGGGCAACCCGTACTTTGCCGTGACCGGGCCGGACGGGACGTTTACGATTCCCGACCTGCCGCCGGGCACCTATGATGTGGTCGCGTGGCACCCACAGATGAGAGTCAGAGCGCAGCGCGTGACGGTGGAGATGAACGCGACGACGCCAATACGGTTTGCGTTCGATGCGGCCGAAGCCGAGGTCCCATTGCACGCGCTGCAAACGAACTATCGGCTTCAACCCGCGTTGGACCTGATCCCGCTGAAGCACCCGTCGGTGGAACTTCAGGCTCCGTGAGTGTCCCCCGGCGCCGACGTTGTCACGCGACAAGGGACGACGCCGTGCGGCTGCTGTTGGCGATGTTGTTCGGCGTCTGGCTGTTGAGCTGGGGCGCCGCGGTGTTGGCCGAACCGGCCTACGACTGTGGGTCGGTGGAGAACCGCGACAAACCCACGACCGTTGAAATCGTGCTGGCTCCCAAATGGAAACCCGAGGCGGACAAGGTCAAGCGTGCCTTGATCGGGGATTCGCAGGCGGTCAAGGTTCGGGTCAAGTTTTATCCGTTTCTTGATCCGCCCGCGAACATTGGGATCGGGAGTTGCGTGTCGGCCGAGGTGGCACGCCGGGCGATTCAAGAGGCGCTTCACACCACCGGCAAGATCGACCGGCTGATCCGGCAGGACATTCTTCCGCACCATTGGGTCAAGATTGGCTCGACCGATACGGCGGAGCTGGCGTGGACTCCGGTCCAATCCGCTGATCTCGCGAAGCTCGCAGACCCCACCCTGACCACTGACCAATTTCAAGAGCTATACCGGAGCCTTGCAGCCCCCAAAGAAAAGCAGTTGCCTTTTGGGATGGGTACCCGGCCGATCCCGTCGGCCGAGACTCCCTGATGACCTGATCTGCTCCCGGATGACGCGGTTCCGACTAGGCATCTGTTCCGAGAGCATGTTACTCCGTCGGAGGGCCTTCTCTTTCTCCGAATCCTCCATTCGCTCAGCCCCTCTTCGGCATGGCGCGCGAGGAGGCGGACGCTGACGCGTGATGCTCTGCATGGTGGCGATCAGCAAGATGGCGACGTAGCCAGAGATGCCAGACGTTCTCAGCCTGATCGGCCGCACCGCGGATGGGGTGGTTGCGATTGATCCGGATGGCCGGATCATTCTATGGAATCCGTCGGCGTAGGAGACGCTCGAGTACGCGCCGGAGGAGGTTGTCGGGAAGTATTGCTACGAAGTGCTGCCCGGCCGCGACCCAGTAGGCAACTCTTCTGCTTCAAGGGCTGTTCTGTTGTGGTGGCGGCGGGGCAGGGAGGGCTAATCCGGAACTACGACGTCCAACTGGTCACCAAGACCGGACGGACGATCTCGGTGAACGTCAGCATCGTGTTGGTTCCAAGCCCTCGGCAAGCTGGCCCGATCATTGTCCATCTCTTCCGAGACACCGGGCCGTGGGGCTTGCTGCGGGTGTTGCCCAAGGGCGACAAACGGATCTTGGCCCTGGACGCTCCGTCGCTGGATGTTCGACCGGCTTCATTCGAACACGCGCCGCGGTAGTTCCCTCGACAGTCGGGGCGAGCAGGGAGTAGGGACCGGAGGGGGCGCAAGCCCCCTCCGGTGTTTTTCGAACGTCGCCCCCGCCCCATTGACGGCGAGAAAGTCTGAGCGATCGGACGCCATTCGGATGCTGCGGAGTGGATTGGGAAATCAATGATACGTGGTGGTGCCGAGGGGGAGAATCGAACTCCCGACACAAGGCTTTTCAGTTCCCGAGAGGACGAGTCCTAGGTGACATGCAGCAATCTTATCAAACACTTGGTTTGGGCGTTTCCGCCCATAGATCAGCTTACGTCACCCTGAATGATCGAAGGTCGGTAGCAAAGTGGTAGCAAATACCCTATTGGAATAGTCAGCGCTCGTGCCAGTGTGAAGGCCGGATGACGTTGCCGAGTTCGAACAATGGGATACCCGTTCTATGGCCTAATGTGTACGACTGGCTTTACATGCACTGGCTTGACATGCGCTGTTCACCCGGGTATGGTACGAAGCATCCTAGGCCTTTCCACCGATGAGATTCGCCAGCCGATCCAATAGGTTTCTCACGGGCGTTCTCGTATTTTTCTTTACGCTCGTCACGCTTTGTCCGTTGGCTGTGGAGGCGTCTGTTCCCGCGGCCGGCACCACGAAACTGATCGGTGCCGACGACACGGGTGCGATGCAATGCCACGTGTCGGTCTGCCAGGCGAATCAGATCTCGGCCGCTCGCCAAGACTTATCCCAGACCATTCACGATGTGTTGGCTCGCACTGTGGTCGCCGCGGCATTCGGTGCAGTCGCTCTGCCGGATCCACAGCAGGTCCGCCCCGGATTGGTTCCACCCCTTCTCCCCCCCGCCGCCCAGCGCGTCCCACTGTATTTGCTGCACGCGTCTCTAATCCGCTGATCCACATTTCCAGGCTGTTGGTCTAACAGGTCCTCGACGAGGACGTGCGTCGTTCGCACGCCTTTCGTTGGGCCCTGATCAACAGCTTCCACCCGACCTCCACAACATCGTGCAGGGGACGGCGAGTCGTCGATCAGTTGCGTCGAGGCACGCCATTGGTTTTCACAGCGAAGAGGGAACCGCTATGGGGCTCAACCGCTATCGCGTCGTACCTATCCTGGTCGCCTGTGGCGTCGTGATCGTGCCCGGGCTCCCTGACGTGGTGCACGCTGACGAGACACTGAACCGTTTTTTGGATCAGGCCATGACTGACAATCCCGCCATCCTTGCGGTCCGGCAGCGCTGGGAGGCGGCCAAGGTCCAGGCGCCTCAAGCCCGTGCGCTCGACGATCCGGTCGTCAGCGTGACCGCATGGGACATTCCGGCCGACTTCGACCTCAGCGAGACCGGCCAAACGTGGTACGGGATCGAGCAGGCCTTCCCGTTCCCGGGAAAACGTGGACTACAGGGCCGTATTGCGGACTTGGACGCGGCGGCGGTCGAGCAAGAATATCTCGCCGTCACCCGCCGGGTGCGGGCCGAGGTGAAGACAACCTATGCCCGCTTGTACCGCGTGCAGCGCGAGATCGCCATCCACCGCGAACATCAGGCGCTGCTCAATGAACTGATTCAGATTGCCCTCAAGCGGTACGCGGAGGGCCAGGCGGCCCAGCAGGAGAGTCTCAAAGCGCAGGTGGACCTCTCCACGCTGCACGCCGACCTCTTGGCGTTGGAGCAACAGCAGCAGAGCCTGCGCATCGAACTCAATACCCAGGCTGGACGTCCGGATGACCCACTCTTCTTCGGCACGGCACAGGTCGAATATCAACCGCTGACCGTCGCGCTTGACTCGTTGGAAGTTCAAGCCGTGGAACAACGCCCGGAGATCCGCGCCGCCGGGCGGATGGTCGCACGGCAAGAGGAAGCCATCGCATTGGCCAAGCGCGGGTGGTGGCCCGATTTCATGGCCGAGGTTTCGTACTGGGACGTGCACGACGGCCCAAATCGATGGATGCTCGCCGGGAAGATGACCGTGCCATGGGCCGTTCCAGGGAAGTACCGCGCAAAGATCGCTGAGGAGACCGCAGGTCGAGCCAGGGCCGCGGCCGAGGTGGAAGCGACCAAGAACGAGACCGTGTCCGCAGTTCGCGATGCCTTCTTGAAACTCAACACCTCGCAGTCGCTCATCGACCTATATCGCAAGGCCATCATTGCGCAGGCCGAGCAGGGCCTGGAGTCGATGCGCATCGCGTACACGGCGGGCAGAACGGATTTCTTGAATCTGATCAGCGCGGAGCGGCAACTGCGTGACGTGCGCCTGGCCGCGGACGTGGCGCTCGCGGATTGGGCCGAGCAACGCGCCGAACTGGAGCGACTGCTTGGCGTGGATCTCCCATGACACGACACCCAACACAGAAGAAAGGAACAGGACCCATGGCAAAATACGGACGACGAACCAGCACAATGCTCTTTGTCGGTTTTCTCGCCGGGGCAGTCACCATCGGTGGCGGGATTCTGGGATGGTGGCTCCTGTCAAGCGGGATCGCCACAGCCGGAGACACCGAGAACTCGATGGGGATGACGAACACTCCTGAAACGCAGGGGATGGAGATGTCCGGCGGGAACATGGCCGGGATGTCGATGGACGCGAGTGCAAAGGATCAGAACCAGGCTCCCGTCACGCTGACGCCCGCCCGTCGCCAGGCGATCGGGGTCACGGTCGGGGTAGTGGAGCAGCGCGAGCTTGAGACCACGATCCGCTCGGTCGGCACCGTGGCCTATGACGAGCGGCGGGTCAAGCAGGTCAACCTCCGGGTCGCGGGATGGGTCACCCATCTCGTCGCCAATTTTACGGGCCAAGACGTGCGCGCCGGAGAACCGCTGCTCACGATCTATAGTCCCGAGCTGGCCTCGACCCAGGCCGAATACCGCTTGGCGCTCCGCACCCAGGCGAGGATCGGGCAGTCGGTGATGGAGCCGATCCGAGACGGGGCGGCGGCGCAGGTCGCGGCCGCGCGCGAGCGGCTCCGGCGGATGAACCTGAGCGATCGCCAGATCGACGCTTTGGCCAAGGCCGACCCCAAGTCCGAGACTACGCTGGTGGCGCCGATCTCCGGGGTCATCACCAAAAAGATGGCGCTTGAAGGCATGTACGCGACACCCGACATGCCCTTGTACGAAATCGCCGATCTGTCCACGGTGTGGGTGTACGCGGACGTGTACGAACGCGACCTCTCCTTGGTGGCGATCGACCAGACCGCCGAGGTCACATTGGCCGCCTATCCCGGCGATGTGTTCCACGGCCGGGTGGTCTTCATCGATCCCACGGTGTCGCCCGACACGCGCACGACCAGGGTTCGGATGGAATTCCCCAACCCGGACAGCCGTCTCAAGCCGGGGATGTACGGGAACGTCACGATCCAGGTGAAGGGCCAACCGGTGCTCGCCGTCCCACGCACCGCGGTGTTGGATTCCGGCACGCATACGCTGGCGTTTTTGGATCGCGGCGAGGGGCAGTACGAGCCACGAGAAATCAGAATTGGAAGATCGTTTGAGGAATACACCGAAGTGGTCGACGGCCTGACAGCGGGTGATCGCGTGGTGACTTCGGCCACGTTCCTCATCGACTCCGAGAGCAAGCTCATGGCCGCCACCAACATGATGGGTGCGCTCGGCATGGGCGGCATCCGTATGGAGCAAGCGCAGATGGGTGAGATGGAGATGGGCGGCATGGAGGGCATGAAGGGAATGGAAGGGATGGACATGCCTGGCATGCAAATGGCCCGCACGCCCGAGACGGCTTCGCCCCAAACCACCGGGGGGCTGACATTGACCCTGGAGACCACTCCAACGCCGGCCAAGAAGGGTGAAAACATGGTGCGGCTCACGGTGCGGGCGAACAACAGCCCGGTCACCGATGCGTCGGTCACGGTCGCCTATACCATGACCATGCCCGGCATGGAGGTGGAGACCGTTCCCGCGAAGCACACCGGAGACGGCGTGTACGAGGCCACGGTTGACCTGGCGATGAAGGGCGCGTGGGCGATCGACGTCAGCGTGACGCGCCCCAACGCTAAGCCGGTCACGGCTCGGTTCACGGTCCAGGCGGGGAAATAGCATGATCCAGCGGATCATCGCCTGGAGCGCGCAGAACCCGTTTCTGCTCGGGCTCGCCGCGATCGGTCTGTCGCTCTGGGGCGCTTGGGCCGTGGTCCACACGCCGGTGGACGCGCTGCCGGATCTCTCGGACGTCCAAGTGATCGTCTATACAACCTGGGAAGGGCGCAGTCCCAACCTCGTCGAAGATCAGATTACCTATCCACTCGTGACCAGTATGCTCGGCGCCCCGCACGTGCGGTCGGTGCGGGGCGTCTCGGATTTCGGCTTTTCGTACGTCTACGTGATCTTCGAGGATCGGACCGATCTGTATTGGGCGCGCAGCCGCGTTCTCGAATACCTGAGTAAGATCGGCGGGCGGCTGCCCGAAGGGGTGACGCCGATTCTCGGCCCCGACGCGACCGGCGTGGGCTGGGTGTATCAATACGCATTGGTGGACAAGACGGGCCGGCACGATCTGGCCGAGTTGCGTTCGTTCCAGGATT
>JBMOMC010000043.1:181851-466632 GCA_049325335.1 Nitrospirota bacterium | reverse complement strand
GCCTTGCCCCAGTTGCGGGCCGCCTTGCTCCGGCGAGCGGCCTCGGCCACCGAGACCACCGTGCACGCAGCATAGGGATCACACAGGAGCCGCGATCGAATCTCAACTAAAAATGGGATTGACTCTTGGGCAGAGCGCACCTCGATTACTTTCCGCAAAGAGATTGGCCTTCACCCGATAGATCCGCTGTCACCGTCCTGGCGTCGTATCTCGGGGTGGACCTTTTCACGCCTGAACAAACCCCGGGGCTTCAAACGTCGGACTGGCACCAGATGCTTGAGGCAGATCCTGGCGGATGGTCAGCGCTCACGCTCGAACTCGACTAACGACACCTGGCAATTTACAATCCCAATCATTCGCGTGATGGTCATCCCGTCCTCGCGCTCCTGCTGAAAACTGCCCAGGAAGAACGCGTATCAACGGTTTGCCCAGCGCGCACGTCGTCCACTCGGTCGCCATGACGGTCTTGGTGTCGCACGGCAACCGACCGATCAGCGTGGACTTGCCGTGATCTTTATGGCCCAGCAGTGACCTGATCGCGTTGCAAGACCCACGACGGGTGAGGCGTTCGGCATGGCCGGGACGATGATCCATACGCGACATCACGCCCCAACCATATTGCTAAATTTCATCGCGATCCGCTACACTTGGCAACCTTTAGAAGGTTGCCCCGGCTTTCCCCTGGGCACGACCCGTGAACACGCCACTCGCCAGAGCCGACCGAACGAGACTCCTCGCCATGGGACAGACGGTTTGACCATGAATCACCGTCATGGGCAACGCACACCCCGACCCGCGCTGTGCTGCTCCGGGCTGATCACGCTCCTGGCTCTTCTGCTGCCGGGCATCGCGGCGGCGCACGGCGTGTCGTCGGAAGACGCTGGTTTTGTCGCCGCCAATCAGGGCGCGGCCGTCCCGGAATTCCTGTATTTAGGCGCCAAACACATGGTGACCGGGTACGATCACCTGCTCTTTCTGGTGGGGGTGATCTTTTTCCTCTATCGGATGACGGAGGTCGTCCTCTATGTGAGTCTCTTCACCATTGGACACAGCCTCACGCTGCTGGTCGGGGTCTTGGGGAACGTCCACGCGGATTCATATCTGGTTGATACCATCATCGGGCTCTCGGTGGTCTACAAGGCGCTCGATAATATGGGTGGGTTCAAGCAGTTGCTGGGATTCCAGCCGAACACAAAGGTCGCGGTGTTGGTCTTCGGACTCTTTCACGGTTTCGGTCTCGCCACCAAACTCCAACAGTTCGAACTCTCCCCCGACGGTCTGCTGACCAATATCATCAGTTTTAACGTGGGGGTGGAAATCGGGCAGGTCTTGGCGCTGGCCGCGGTGTTGCTTGCGCTGAGCGCCTGGCGACAACACCCGAGCTTTTTACGTCACGCGTTTGTGACCAACACGGGATTGATGATCGGAGGATTCGTGCTCATGGGATACCAACTGGTGGGATATTTCCTTTCAACCGCATAGGCCGCTCGCATGGAACAACCCGTCACCGCCCCGTCAAAACTGGCGATTGTCCGCGCAACGCTCGTCGCGTGTCTCCTCGCGCTCGCGTTGTTGGTGGGCGTCGTGCTGCCCGCAGAATACGGTCTCGACCCCACCGGAACGGGCGATGTCCTAGGGCTGACCGATCTCGGGAAAGCCAAAGCCGCGGGGGCGGCCGCGCGCGGTTTTCAACGCACCCGGTCAGAGCCGCAAAAATATCGCGAGGACACCGTCACGTTGACCATCGAGCCCGGACAAGGACTCGAGTATAAGTTCCGGCTGGTGGCCGGCGGGACCATGTTGTACTCCTGGACCGCGACCGACACGCTGATTTACGACTTTCATGGCGAGCCTCAGAATGCCACGAACGGCTATTTTGAAAGCTACGAAAAGAGCGAGAACCGCCAAGGCCACGGATCGTTGGTGGCGTCATTTGAAGGCACCCACGGCTGGTGGGTGAAGAACCCGGGTGTCGCGCCCGTGACCATGACGTTGACCACGGCCGGGTATTACGACGTGGTCGGGATTCCTCACCACACGCCGTAATGCTCACGCGCCGCGGGTCCGGCATCCCCCGAGATTCGGCGGGGCTGTAGGCGCGGCTATCCGCCCACCTGCGCCTTGATCAACTGATACGCCGCCATCAATTTACGCAACCGCGGCTCGTGGCTGCGGTCCCCGCCGTTGGCGTCCGGGTGCAGCTCCTTGACCAGCTTGCGAAACATGGCCGTGATCAGCGCGGGCCGGGTGTCGGGCTCCACGCCGAGGATCGCGTAGGCCTCGGTCAACGATGACACCTCGGGCTGCGACGACTCCGCCTTCCCATTCCCCCCCTGGGACTGGCGGAAGAAATCGGAGAAGTTGATCCGCTGCCGGCGCCGCATCGGGCGTTGGCGCAAGGCCGCGTCCACCTCCTCGCACCGATCTTCCAAAATCACGAACCGCGCCTCGAATCGCTTGAGCGCGTCGAGGCTGTCCAGCGACTCGAAATCCGCAGTCACGCGTTGACAGAGCGCTTCGAGCTCTTCGAACGCTTCCTCGTGCCGGAAGTAGTGATCGATCTGGTGTTCGAACAGATGATCGAGGGCGAACTCCATCCCCGCGTTGATCTTCGCGTGGAGCGAATCAATCCGCCCCCGCAACGCGTCACGCAGCACAAAGAACCGGCCGGAACCCTCGGTCATGCGAGGCCTCGGCTACCCGGTTTCGGGCCCGTAACTCCCTCCATTGCAGTCGACGCACACATAGTCCCCGTCCGCGGCTAACATGGGTTCGCCGCAAAACGGGCACTCCGGCGCGTCGCGCTTGGGGATGACCAACGGCGGGAGTTCGATGTCGTCAAATTCATCCGGCGCCATGAGAATTCTCCGATCGAGCGTCGATTTTATCAGAATCGAGGCCCGGTGCGATACCAGACTCCGAATTGACACCGCCGGGGCCGACGGATGTATAATCCGCCGACGCGCGGGGCACCACACATCCCCCCTCACGTCTCGCGCGCCGCAATGCAGGGCCGAAGTGGTGGAACTGGCAGACACGCACGTTTGAGGGGCGTGTGGGGCAACCCGTGGGGGTTCAAATCCCCCCTTCGGCACCAACGCTTCCCGCGGAGGTAGGAAGCCCTTCCCGGTTGCCAACCGACAGGCGTTTCGGATTCTTGGGGACGGGATGAATCACTCCGGCGATTTATTTCACGCCTTGACGGTAAAACCGTACCACGACTTCCACCCTTCTCACTGAACGGAGAGCTAAATGCCGAACGGGAAGGGATCCCCGGACTGTAGAATCTGTCGCTATCATGAGAGGATTGAAGACACCAGCTTTTGCAAGAAACATCATTTAACCCTGCCTTACGTTACCAGCGAAATCATCTGCAGGGACTGGGAACACAAGGACAGATCCTCGGAATTTAAGAACCTGCAAGCCGACATTCTCTATTACTACAGTTATGCTTCCACCGAAATACCGATCCCCCTTTACGAGTTCAGCGAACTGAACATATTCCGCCGCGTCATCTTTGTCCCGATCAAGCACGATAGTGAACTCGGTTGGTCTTTGGTGCCTTTTGGGAACGAGTCCAGCTACTTCCCTCCGCCGGGGGAGCGATTCGCGGTTGTTGTCAGTAATGACGGGGCGACCAAAACGTTTGAAGTTGCGGAACGCCGGAGACTTGTTGCTGGACCGACCGAATTCTTGCCTGATGGGACCAAGTCAACGGCTTACGACCACAAAGATGTACGGAGAGTCTTCTGCCCAAATGAGCCGGATTTCTTATTTCAATGGTTCGATTCACAGTTCCACACAGACGCGGTTGTTCGGCGCTGGAGTAGAGCGCCACTATTATTCAATGGTGTGTTTTCTTATTTTGTGCACATCGAGATCATTCCGGCTGTAAACCGATACCGGATCTTTCCCAATTTGCTCCATTACCGCCCATTCAAACGAGGGGACTACCACCCAGTTTCGTATACGATCAAGAAATGGTTTTCTGGCCAAACGTGGCACTGGTATCATCGGTGGATGCTCTTTCGGTTGAGATTTTGGCCTCCCAAATCAGCGAAACAATAGTTGTGGGTAGTAAATCGTGACTTCGATTCGGGCCGGTAATCGCAGACGCGGGCATCCCGGTCGACCGCACCAGTCGGGCTACGTAAGACGTACCTTCTTTGGACATGGCTCGTGGCTTTACATTCCGAGCGTCACTGTGGTACGAGTACGCCCAGGAATGGGGACGTTGCCCCGCCTTCGGCACCATAGCAACACACCATGTCACCTGGGAGACTTGCGATGGTGATGCCGCTTCCTTCGACACGCGCCCAGCGCCCCCTCACTCGCCCCACTCGGACCCGACGCAAGACAACAGCAAGCAGTCTGAGCGACACCCTTGTGTCGGCCAGTTACGTTGAGCTGCCGTGGGGGCCGGTCCGGGTGGTGACCGGTCCCGGGGGAGTGATCGCGCTCGACCTGCACCCGCCGTTTGACGGCGACTACGTGGCCGCGGCATCAACGGACCCCCTGCATCGCCAGGCCCGCCTCCAGTTACGCGCCTATGCGCGCCGACACCTTACTGCATTCTCCCTCCCCATTGACCCGCAAGGCACGCCGTTTCAGCGCACGGTGTGGGCGGCGCTGCTCAATATCCCCTACGGACAGACGCGCACCTACGCGCAGATTGCCGCGGCCATCGGCCACCACGGCGCGGCGCGGGCCGTGGGCATGGCGTGTCGGAGCAACCCGATCGGCCTCGTGATTCCTTGCCACCGGGTCGTGGGGGCGGACGGCTCGCTCACCGGGTACGCGGGAGGACTCGACCTGAAAGCGCAACTCCTCAAACACGAAGGCGTTCGCTAGACTGTTCATTACCTCCAGTCGTCGCACGGCTGTCCCTGTTTCGTCTCGGTCATTCCCGCCCGCGCGGGAATGACGGCATATCGAGGTGGACATCCGCGTCGCCTTGTGTTGCTCCGGCTCCCTGGTGTAGTGTTCCGCACGCCCCATGCCCAAACGACTCGTTCTCATCGACGGCCACGGCTACATTTACCGCGCGTTTTTCGCGCTGCCGCCGCTGTCAACCTCGAAAGGCCTACAGACCAATGCGGTCTTCGGATTTACCAATATGTTGCTCAAAATCGCGCGTGAGCAGCAGCCGGATTATCTGGCGGTGGCGTTCGATTCCAAGGGCCCTACCAAACGGCACGAGGAATTCGAGGCGTACAAGGCGCACCGGCCGCCCATGCCCGATCCCATGGCGCAGCAGCTCCCGTATATCGAGCGCATGGTCGAGGCGTTCAACATCCCCACACTCGTGATGGAAGGCTACGAAGCGGATGATCTGATCGGCACCATTGCGCGGCAGGCCGAAACGCAAGGGCTCGACGTTACGATTGTGACCGCGGACAAGGACATGCTGCAGCTCGTGTCCCCGCGCATAACCGTGTTTGACACGCTGAAGAACAAGGTCTTTGGCGAGCTGCAGGTCGTGGAACGCTTCGGCGTGGCGCCGCCATTCGTGCCAGACGTGCTCGGGCTGATGGGCGATTCGGCCGATAACATCCCGGGCGTGAAAGGCATCGGGGAGAAAACCGCCAAGAAATTGGTTGGCGAGTACGGCTCAGTGGAAGACATTCTCGCCCGCCGGTCCGAGATTCCCCAAGCCAAACTCCGGGCCTCGCTTGAAGAACAGCAGGATGAAGCGCGACGCTCGCGCCGACTCGCCACCATCGAGGTGAATTGTCCCGTCACGCTGGATCTGCCACGCTTCGCGCGACAAGAACCGGACACCGACCGGTTGGTTGCGTTGTGCCGGGAATTGGAGTTCACGGCCCTGCTCAAAACCTTAGCGCCGGCGCAGTCCGCGCCTGCGGTCGCCGTCACTGTGGTGGACGGCACAGCATTCGCGCAGGCCATGAGCCGCGCGCGCGAGGCTGGAGCCGTGACCCTGGGCATCATGTGGTCCACGGGATCGGCCGTGGACGCGGAGCCCGTGGCCGTGGCGTATGCGATTAGGAACGGCGAGCAGGGCATGCTCGCCGCCTCGTCCCAGATCGAGCCGGTGGTTCGCGGGTTGACGCCTGTCCTCGGCGATGAGCGCGTCAGCGTGAGGGCGCACAACGTCAAACCCTTGCTGTTGTGGGCGATACGACGGGGCATTGCCGTGCGTTGCGCGATCTGGGACTCCATGCTCGTTGCGTACCTGTTAAACCCCAACCGCTCTGATCAGAGCCTGGCCACGGTGGCGTTGGAATATCTCTCGCGCACCGTGGCGGCCGCAGATGGTCCCAAGGCCGCCGCGGACTGGTGCGCGGCGGCCGACGCGTTGGTCGATGTGCTGCCCAGCCGCCTGGCCGCGGATGGTCAGACCGCCGTACTCGAGCGGATCGAATTGCCGTTGGTCCCGGTGTTGGCGCGTATGGAAGCCCACGGAATCCGCGTGGACGGGGATATGCTCGCGGGCTTGAGCAAGGAACTCGACGGCCAGATGGCGGGCATGATGCAGCGGCTGTATACGCTGGCGGGCGGCGAGTTCAATGTGAACTCTCCCAAACAACTCGCGGAGATCCTATTTACCCGTTTGGGCCTGCCGCCGCTCAAAAAGACCAAGACCGGCTACTCCACGGATGAGAGCGTGTTGACGTACCTGGCCGCGCAGCACGAGTTGCCCGCACAAATCTTGGCGTACCGGCAGATCACCAAAATCAAATCAACATACGTGGACGCGCTCCCCGCCTTGATCAACCCGCGCACCGGCCGTATCCACACCACGTTCCACCAGGCCGTGGCCGCCACGGGCCGGCTCTCCAGCAGCGATCCGAATTTGCAGAACATCCCGATCAAGGGACCGATGGGGCCGCGCATCCGCGCCGCGTTCGTGCCCGAGCCCGGCTACGTCTTGGTCTCGGCCGACTACAGTCAGATCGAACTGCGCATCCTGGCCCACCTCTCGGGCGACGACGGGTTGCTCGAAGCGTTCCGAACCGACGGCGACGTGCACACCGACACCGCGCGCACCTTGTTCAACCTGCCCGCGGACGCGATCACCCCCGCCATGCGGCGCGCGGCCAAAACCGTCAACTTCGGGATCATCTACGGCATCTCGCCGTTCGGCCTCTCGGAACAGCTCGGCGTGTCGCAGGGCGAAGCCAAGCGGTACATCGACGAGTACTTCGCCCACTTCGCGGGCGTGCGGCGCTTCGTGGACGCCACCATCGAGAAGGCGCGCTCGGACGGGTTCGTCACCACCATGCTGGGCCGCAAACGCCCGATCCCGGAACTGGCGAGCAGCATCCCGGCACAGCGCAGCTTCGGCGAACGCAGCGCCGTGAACAGCCCGATTCAGGGCAGCGCCGCGGACATCATCAAACTCGCCATGATCAACATCGACCGGCGGCTTGACCGCGAGCGGCTCGACGCGCGCATGTTGCTCCAAGTGCACGACGAACTGGTCTTTGAGGTCGCGCAGAATGATGTCGATGCGCTGAAAGCCCTGGTCAAAACCGAGATGGAAGGCGCGTACCCGCTGGCGGTGCCGGTCCGCGTCGATATCGGTTCGGGCCCCAACTGGGCCGACGCGCACTGAGGTGAACACCGAACCGGGGAACCGGGGAGCCGGGGAGCGGGCGACAGACCACGATCCAACCGACCCCACGCCTTCCTCCCCCTTTCGCCCACTCTCCCCCTCGCCCCCTCGTCCCTTCCCCAGTTCCCCCCATCACCCCCTCTCCCCATCACCCCCTCTCCCCCTCGTCTCTTCAGCCCCCTCCCGCCTGAACGAGTGGTTCGTCCCCCGCCGCGGGCCGCTCTGGTTTCGTACTGCTATCGGCCTCTTGTTTTTTCCCTACACCGGCATGGTGCTCTCATACACCGTGATTGGGGGAATGCTCGCGCCCACCGTGGCGTGGGATCGCGTGGCTGCATTGTTGGTGATCTACTTTCTGGGCCTCGGCATCGCCGCGCACGCGCTGGATGCGTTGGGCAGTCGCGAGATCAAGCCGTGGGGCACGGTGTTCTCGCGGCGCCAATTATGGATCGCCGCGGCGGGGGCACTCCTCGTCGCGTACGCCATCGCGGGCCATTACAGCTACTGGTACGTGCCCTGGCTCGCCGTGTTTGCGGTCATCGAAGGCTTTTTTGTGTTCGCCTACAATCTCGAGTGGTGGAACGGTCGGTTTCACACCAACGGTTGGTTCGCGCTCTCCTGGGGCGCGTTGCCGGCGCTGACCGGTTACGTGATGCAGACCAATTCGCTGTCGCCGGCCGCGCTGATCGTAGCCGCTGCCATGGCCGCGCTGAGCCTGGTGGAGATCACGGCCTCGCGGGCATACAAGGCGATCAAACAGATGCAGAACCGTTCCCAAAATGACACTGCGGTGGCCGCGCGCGACGAACGGATTCTAAAAAGTCTGAGCCTCGGCGTCATCGCGTTGGGCCTCGGGCTGGCATTGTTTCGATTCTCGCTCTCGTAGGGGCGCACGGCCGTGCGCCCCTACACAGACGGACGACGCGCCGTGACGATCGCCGAACCCCACAACGTCTGCCACTCGAACGCCACGTCACGGAATCCGGCTCGGCGCAGCAGGTCCGGCAATTCGGATGTCCATTGCGTGGTTTCGATCAACTCAGGCAGCCCGTCGTAGATTTCCTTCCACGCGGGGAATATCTTCACCCCGATCGTTTGCAACAACCAAAAGTACCCGCGCCAGACCGCCAACGCGATTCGATTGGGCGGCAACGTGAAATCGTGCATGATCAGAAGTCCATTGGGTACCAGCCACCGGCCTATCTTGTCGACCAGCACCGACAGGTCCGCGTATTTGGCCAAGTACGACGCGGACACCACGTCGAACCGTTGGTCGGTGGTGAAGTCCTCAGCCCGGCTCAACACAAAGTCGATCCGCGAATCAGGGTTCGTCGCCAATTTCGCCCGCGCCCGCTGAAGGTACTCGTCGCGCAGCTCCACGCCCACAATCTTCGCGTTCGGAAACGCCCGCGCGAACGCGAACGTGGAAATCCCGGTCCCACACGCCAAATCCAGGATCGCCCGCGGCTCGCCCACCTGTTCGCGCACGATCCGCACCATCCGCCGCTTCCACAACCGGTCGATCCCCAGCGTAGCGGCATGGACCATGAAATCATACGTGGGGCCGGTGCCGCGGAAGAAGCGTTCGACAAGATCGAGACGGGAATCGGCTGGCACAGAATCGACTAGAACGCGACGCCGAACCGCACCCCGAAGACATCTTGATCCGACTCGGGCTGCAAACACCCTCGGCGAGCTTGCGGTTGGGCGGACTCCATACAGATGACTCGGTTGCTTTCTCCAAGCCTCACGGCACGCCAGAAACCAGTAATATCGAGTTGGCCCTGCCGGATACCCGCTTCGACGGTCCACCCCGGTTTCAATCCGTTTTTGACCGTGAACCGCTGCCCCTCGACCAACACAGCAGGACTGAAGTCCGTGTCCATGAAGGCAATCCCGCTAAGGTCGACTTCTTCGCGGGACCACAAGACAGGATCAACGGAAAATGTGCTTCGGAACTTCAACTTGTCTCCCAATGCATGCTCAGTTCGCACGCCGACACGTCCATAGATCTGGCGGTAAACCTCCGGGTACCCGCTAGCCCCTCCGACATCCCGTAACCACCAGCGGAAACCTAACCCGATAAATGGTTCGAGATACCCAATGTTCCGTACGCCTCGTGCCCCAACCGACCCTTCGTATGTCGCGCCGACATACGTTGTTGTAGTACTGACCGGCGTCGTCACATTGGTATTTAAATCAGTTTCAAACGTGTCGTAATTCACTCGCCCAAGCAGCAGGCGCACGTCGCCTCGCAACGTGAGCGACGTGGCTGATTCCGGCGAGCCGCCGAGTCGATACGGCATGCCACTCACGTACCCGCCGAGTTCGACCACGGGGCCGAATTCTTCAGGCCGTAATCCACCGAAATCTTCCACCCAACGATAGGCCGCGGCACTGCCTTCCAGGCCATACTCAATTGCGTAAGCCGACCCAATGGCCGGGACAATCGCGAACAACACGAACGACCATGTAGCGATCAAGCGTTTCATCATCGGTCGACTCTCCTCCGGATGAGATTTCTGGCCACTATGAGACGATCCCCGTGCGAAGTCAACCTCACGGCATGCCCGATGACGGCACAGATCAGTCTGGACGTCGACGGCGTTTTCCTTTAAGGTAGTCCGGTCTCTGTCGAGGATTCTTGACCGGAGGAACGCGTGCGCCAACTCACCCCCTATCTTCTCGTCGGCATCGGCGGCTTTCTCGGCGCCAACGCGCGGTTTATTGTGGGCACGTGGATCGGCTCGGTGTTCGGCACGCGTGTTCCGCTGGGCACGTTTGTGGTCAACATTTCGGGCTGTTTTCTGATCGGCATTCTCGGCACCGTCATCGTGGAGCGGTTGATCGCCCGTCCCGACCACGTCCAATGGTTATTGGCCATCGGGTTTCTCGGCGCGTACACCACGTTCTCCTCATTCGCGTGGGAGAACCATGTGCTGTTCCTGAACGGCCGCTGGCTCACGGCCGCGCTTTACATGGCGTTCAGCGTGTTCGCGGGGCTCGTGGCAGTGCAGCTCGGCGTGATGATCGCCAAAGCGTGGTTGTAGGCTATGCACGAAGCCGAACGCGCCGGCGCGCAAACCTTCTTCCTCGCCCACATCTTCTTCCTGGTCGTCTTCATGGCGCTCGTGGCCGCATTGGTGGTGGTCCTGATCGCCCGCCGCAAGCCTTTGCCGCTGCTGCTCGTTATTCTGCCGCTCGGACTGATCTTCGCCACCGCGTTCCTTGCGCGCCCGTTTCCGCTCGCCCACCAGATCGTGAACATCGGGTACGACGCCATACTGATCTTCAACACTGTCTATTTCTGGCGCACCGGTCCGCGGTTCGTCGGCCCTTTGTTTCTGGTCTGCGTGCTCGGCACCGCACTGGACTTTGCGATGCACTTCGTGATCAAGATCGCGTAACACCATGACCGACCAGGATCAGGATCTCGACGAACTGCTCAACCGCACCCGCTGCGTGCGCTGCGGTCAGGTGCTCGACGGCGAGATCGAATGTCCGTTTTGTTCGAACTTCCCCGACCCGCCACGCGCTCAACGCATGCCCAAGTGGGTGTTTCTCACCGCCTGTTTTCTCACCTCTCCGCTGAGCCTTCCGGTCATCCTCTCCACGCGCCGGTTGACCGCGCTCCAAAAAGTCCTGGCCGCCTCCGGATTCTTCGGCTGGCTGGGCGTGTGGTGGATCTGAGGGCGCGCGGCTCTCCGACGCACGTTGGCTTGACAGGCTTTCCGCCTGGTCCGTAGAATCGTTCATTCTGCACGGAATCTCTCGACCATGACACAGGACACTCCGGACGTAACTGTGCTCGGCGGCGGGTTGGCGGGCTGCGAAGCGGCGTGGCAAGCGGCCGAACGCGGCGTGAAGGTCGCGTTGTACGAAATGCGGCCCACCCGGCCCACCGCGGCGCACAAGACCGACCAGTTGGCCGAACTGGTTTGCTCGAACTCGTTGGGTTCCTCGGATATCACCAACGCCGCCGGCATCCTCAAGGAGGAAATGCGCCGGCTGGGCTCGTTGGTGGTGCGCGTGGCCGACACGTGCCGCGTGCCCGCGGGCTCCGCGCTCGCCGTGGACCGCGTGGAGTTCGCGGCGCGTATCACCAAAGAGATCTCCACCCACCCGAACATCACGTTGATCCGCGAAGAGCTGACGACCATCCCGGACCACGGTCCGGTGATCGTGGCCACCGGCCCGCTGACGTCTGATGCCTTGGCCGAATCGCTCAAAAAATTGACCAAGGCCGAGCGCCTGTATTTCTTCGACGCGATTTCCCCGATCGTGGACGGCGAAACCGTCGACCGCTCGATCGTGTTCCCCGCATCCCGCTACAACAAGGGCGGCGACGATTATTTGAATTGCCCAATGACCGAGGCCGAGTACAACGACTTCTACGCGGCGCTGCTCGCCGCGGAAAAGGTGCCGACCCGCGAGTTTGAGAAGACGCCGTATTTCGAGGGCTGCATGCCCATCGAAGTCCAGGCCGACCGCGGTCGGCAAACCTTGTTATTCGGCCCGATGAAGCCGGTGGGGCTGGTGGACCCGCGCACGGGGCAACGGCCGTTCGCGGTGGTGCAATTGCGTCCCGAAGACGTGCACGGCCAGGCCTTCAACATGGTGGGCTTTCAGACCAAACTCAAGTGGCCGGAGCAAAAACGCGTGTTTCGCATGATCCCGGGATTGGAGCAGGTCGAGTTCCTGCGATTCGGCAGCTTGCACCGCAATACGTTCATCAACGCGCCGCTCCTGCTCCGAGAGACGTTGCAACTGCGCTACGACTCGCGGATTTTCTTCGCGGGCCAGATCGTGGGCGTGGAGGGCTACACCGAATCCGCGGGCATGGGGCTGCTCGCGGGCATCAACGCGGCGAACTTCATTCAACATAAACCGCTCATTATCCCGCCGCCCACTACCACGCTGGGGACGTTGGTCACGTATTTGACCACCAGCGATCCGCGGCACTTCCAGCCCATGAACGTGAACCTCGGCCTGTTCCCGCCGCTTCCCACCCGCGTGGTACAGCGCGACGTGCGCCGGCAAAAGATCGTGGATCGCGCGCTGAGTGATTTGGACAAGTGGAAAATCCAATCACTCGCGTCCTGAACATCCTGGCCCTGGAACGCGGCGCCTCAGGTGAGACGCTGCGCGCGTACGGCTCGGATCTGAGGCAGTTCGCGGCGTACTTGCGCGACCCGGACCGCGCCTTGGACGCGTCCCTGCCGCTGGGAACGGAGCCCGCCGCGGGCGCGGATCGCATTCTCAAGGCGGATCGCCTGGACATTCGCGGGTATCTCGCGTGCCTGAAGCAGCGGGGCGTGAAGAAGTCCTCCATGATGCGAAAGCTGGCCGCGGTCCGGACCATGTATCGATATCTCTGGCGCGATGGGGTCATCGCGTCGAACCCGGCCTCCGGCGTGGCCACGCCCAAACAGGACAAGCCTTTACCCAAGGCGCTCTCGGTGGACGCGGCGCGGGCTGTCGTCGAAGCGCCCGACGGCGCGGGAGACGGCGCGCTGCGCGATCGCGCCGTGCTTGAAACGTTCTACTCCACGGGCGCGCGCCTGTCCGAGTTGACCGCACTCAACGTCGGGGACATCGAGTGGGACGCGGGCCTCGTGCGTCTGTTCGGCAAAGGGCGCAAGGAACGCGTGGTGCCGATCGGGGCCAAGGCCATGGCCGCGATCCGGGCATATCGAGATGCCGTCGGCATGGGGCGTACCGGCGCACTGTTCGTCGGCAAGACCGGACAACGGTTGTCGAGCCGGACCATCGCGCGGATCGTCAAAAGCGCGGGCCGCGCGGCCGGCGCGCCTGATGCCAGCCCCCACACGTTGCGCCACAGCTTCGCCACGCACCTGTTGGAGGGCGGCGCCGACCTGCGCGCGATCCAGGACATGTTGGGCCACGCGTCCTTGGCCACCACGCAGCGGTACACGCGCGTGACCGTGGATCATCTGATGTCGGTCTACGACGCGGCGCATCCCCGCGCGCGGCGCAAAGCGCCATGACCCCGCGCATTCGATCCACCACGGTACTCTGCGTGCGCCTGGAGCGCGACGTGGCCATGGCCTGCGACGGCCAAGTCACCATGGGAACCACCGTGATGAAGTCCAACGCGCGCAAGATTCGCCGAATGGCCAACGACCGCGTGTTGGCGGGGTTTGCCGGGTCCACCGCGGACGCGTTGGCCCTGTTCGACAAGTTCGAAGCCAAATTGTCCGAGCACCGCGGCAACTTGAGCCGCGCGGCCGTGGAGTTGGCCAAGGATTGGCGCACGGACCGCGTTCTGCGGCGGCTCGAAGCCTTGCTCGCGGTGGCGGACCTGTCGGGGTCGTTGTTGATCTCAGGGACCGGCGACGTGATCGAACCCGAGGACGGGATTCTCGCCATCGGCTCCGGCGGCCCGTATGCCCTCGCCGCAGCCCGCGCGCTACTGGGACAGCCGGGGATGACCGCGGAAACGATTGCGACGCGTGCGCTCAAGATCGCCGCGGATATCGACATCTATACGAATAATTCTGTGGTCGTGGAAACGCTGAAAGGCTAGACGTGGATTCCTCGACACCCGACCGTGCCGAATCGTTGCCCGTGCTGGACGACATGACGCCCCGTCAAATCGTCGAGGCGTTGGACCGGTACGTGGTGGGCCAACACGCGGCCAAACGCATGGTGGCGTTGGCCTTGCGCAATCGGTGGCGACGGCGACGCCTAGACCCCGACCTGCGCGACGAGGTGTTGCCCAAGAACATCATCATGATGGGACCCACCGGCGTGGGCAAGACCGAAATCTCGCGGCGGCTGGCCAAACTTGCGCGCGCGCCGTTTCTCAAGGTCGAGGCCTCCAAGTTCACCGAAGTGGGTTACGTGGGACGCGACGTGGAGTCCATGGTGCGCGATCTGGTGGAATTGGCCATCACCATGGTCAAGACCGAGTCCACCGAACGCGTCAAGGACAAGGCCGCGGCGCAGGCCGAAGAACGCGTGCTCGACTTGTTGCTGCCCCCGCCCACGCTCCGCCAGCCCACCGGCGTGTTCGACGCGTCGCGCGAAGCCACGGCTCCGCCCGGCTACTCGGACACCTACGATCAGACCAGGCAGAAACTACGCCAGCAGTTGCGGGACGGCAAGCTCGAAGAACGCACCGTGGAGGTGGAGGTCAAGGAAAAAACCGGGGCCCTGCCCGTGGGCATCATTTCCAACGCGGGCATGGAGGAGATCGAGGGCAACCTGCGCGACATGTTGGGCAACCTGTTTCCCGCGAAGAAGAAACCGCGCAAAATGACTGTGGCCGAGGCGCGGCAAGTGCTGGTGCAGGAAGAGGCCGCCAAGCTCATCGACATGGACGAGGTGGTGCGCGAGGCGATCCGGCGCGCGGAGCAGGATGGCATCATCTTCCTCGACGAGATCGATAAGATCGCGGGCCGCGAACGCAGCCACGGCCCCGACATCTCCCGCGAGGGCGTGCAGCGCGACCTGCTGCCGATCGTGGAAGGCTCCACCGTCAACACCAAACACGGACCGGTCAAGACCGATCATGTCCTGTTCATCGCGGCCGGCGCGTTTCACATCAGCAAACCGTCGGACTTGATCCCCGAATTACAGGGCCGATTCCCGTTGCGCGTGGAGCTCGACCCATTGACCAAGGCGGACTTTGTCCGTATTCTGACCGAACCGCGCAACGCCTTGATCCGCCAATACATCGCGTTGCTGGCGACCGAAGGCATGGACCTGACGTTTACGCCCGACGCGATCGAGGAAATCGCGGCGATCGCCGTGCTGGCCAACGAGCGCATGGAAAACATCGGCGCGCGGCGACTGTTTACGGTCATGGAGCGATTGCTCGATCGGGTGTCCTTCGACGCGCCGGAACTGACGGACAAAAAATTGACGATCGACGCCGCGTACGTGAAACAGGCATTGGCCGACGTCGTGAAAGACCAGGATCTAAGTCGATACATCTTGTAATCCCATGAAGCCGCTTATCGAAAAAGCCAACACCCTCGTCGAAGCGCTGCCGTATTTGCGCGCATTCGCGGGCAAGACGGTCGTCATCAAATACGGCGGCCATGCACAGGTGGACGAAGCGCTCAAAGCCGGGTTCGCCGAAGACGTGGTGTTGATGAAATACATCGGGGTCAACCCGGTGGTCGTACACGGCGGCGGGCCGCAGATCACGGACATGATGGCGCGCCTCGGCAAGAAACCCACGTTCGTGGACGGCGTGCGCGTCACCGACCGCGAGACCATGGAGATCGTGGAGATGGTCTTGGGCGGGGTCATCAACAAGGAGATCGTGGAGCTGATCTCCCGCCACGGCGGCCGCGCCGTGGGCCTGAGCGGTAAGGACGGCCGGTTGATCACGGCCAAACCGCTCAAAGCATCGGGCCCTAAACGCGTGGACCTGGGACAGGTGGGTGAGGTCGAATCGGTGGATCCGCAATTGTTGATCGACCTGACGTCCAATCGGTACATCCCGGTGATCGCGCCCGTGGGGGTAGACCGCGACGGCCGCACCTACAACATCAACGCGGATCTGGTGGCCGGCGCCGTGGCACGCGCGCTCAAAGCGGAAAAATTGCTGGTGCTGACCGACGTGGCCGGGATACTAGACTCGAAACGCGCCCTCATTCCCACCTTGTCGCGCAAAGAAATCCAACGGCTGATCAAAGCCGGTACCATTACCTCCGGCATGTTGCCCAAGGTCCAGGCCTGCCTCACCGCGGTCGAAGGCGGCGTAGCCAAGGCCCACATCATTGACGGACGCGTGCCACATGCCTTATTGTTGGAAATCTTCACCAAGGAGGGCATCGGCACCGAAATTATTGCCTGATCCCTTCTTGAAAAGGTTGTTGTTGCATCCGTGATGAGCACAACGCCTTGCCCCTGGCCGTCGAGAAGTCGCCAGATGCAAGGCGACGCGAGGGAGCTTCCCGGAGCGTACTGAGTCGTACGCGAGGACAAGCTTCCGAAGCGGCAACGCCGCAGATGGCGGCTTATCGACGGATCAGGGGCCGAAGTGGTGGAATGGCAGACACGGCGGACTCAAAATCCGCTGAGCGCAAGCTCGTGGGGGTTCAACTCCCCCCTTCGGCACCAACCGACCTTACTCCGACATCCCGCCCTATAGCCTCCGAACGATTCGATTCCGACAGCCGACTGGAGTCCCCGGCGCTGGCCGGAATCATCCACGATGTTATGATTGGGGCATGAGTGACGGATCACACCACGGACCAGGGACGCGCTGGGGCGACCGACTCACGCTGCGGCAGCCGGTCAGCATTGAGTGGGAACAGCATCACCGCGAGGGGATGATCCACCACCTCAGTGTGTCGGGGTGTTTCGTCCAAGTCGCGTTCCCATACCCGGTCGGGTCCACGCTGCGCCTCGTCTTCCCCCTCGATCCGGACTGCGCCCCATTCGCCACGGACGGGAAGGTGGTCACGCGCAATTTGGGTGGCATCGGGGTTCGCTTCGCGTATCGATCCGACGCGGATTCCAAGCGGCTTAGAGCGTGGATCGACGGTCGCCTGCACGCCCCACCCTCGGCCGTGGCCGAAGCCGCTTGACTCCTCACCTTCCGGCCTCGTATCGTCGCTAACATCGTCTACGGCGCAGGTCGTCTCCTCAATAAGGAGTTGTCCTCATGTTGACCGCATCCACCATGCTGCCGATCGGAACATCCGCGCCCGACTTTCGGCTCCCGGATACCACGGGCCGGATTGTGGCCCGCGACGACTTCACGTCATCGCCCGCCTTGCTTGTCGCCTTCATCTGCAATCACTGCCCGTACGTCAAACACATCCGGAACGGATTGGCCGAGTTCGCGCGGCAGTATCAGGCCAAGGGGCTCGCGATGGTGGGGATCAACAGCAACGACGTGGATGAATACCCCGAGGATCGTCCGGAGTTGATGGCGAAGGAAGCCGCGGCGGCGGGATACGCGTTTCCGTACCTCTACGACGCGACCCAAGCCGTGGCCAAGGCCTACCGCGCCGCATGTACGCCGGACTTTTTCCTATTCGACGCGGACCAACGGCTGGTATACCGGGGGCAGTTCGATGACAGCCGGCCCGGCAACAACACGCCCGTAACGGGCAAGGACCTGCGCGCCGCCTGCGACGCCGTGTTGGCCGGCAAACCCGTTCCCCCGACGCAGAAACCCAGCGCGGGATGCAACATCAAGTGGAAACAGGGAAAAGAACCCGAATACTTCCGTTGAGGGTTCTGCGGCAACCCCGCAGATGATCGATCATGGGTGGTCTCTCTTTATGTCGGGCAGATGATCTTGCCCTGCTCCGGATTCACAATTCCATCGCGGTAGTCAATAGGTACGTCGATCACGGAGGGCACGCGTTGGACCAACGCGTCGGTGAGCATGGGACCGAAGTCATCGGCCCGTTCGACCCGATAACCCTTGGCGCCAAACGCCTCGGCGAGCCGAACGATGTCCGGGTTTCCGAAGTCGATGCCGAACCCCGCGCCGAACTGTCGCTCCTGTTTCCACCGGATCAGACCGTACCCCTCGTCCCGGAACACCACCACGACGAATGCCACCCCGAGTCGCATCGCGGTTTCGAGCTCTTGCACGTTCATCAGAAACCCGCCGTCACCGCAGACCGCGACCACGTGGCGATCCGGCCGGATCAGCGCGGCGGCGACGGCACCCGGCAATGCGATGCCCATGGACGCGAATCCGTTGGAGATCAGCACCGTGTTGGGTTCATAGGCTGGGAAGAGTCTCGCCACCAACAATTTGTGCGCGCCCACATCGCTGATCACCACGTCGTTCCGTCCCAGCCCGCGGCGAAGATCGCGTAGGACGCGCGCGGGTTTCATCGGCATGACCGCCGCCTCGGCGTCGCGGTCCAGGTCCCGCAGGATCGCCTCGCGCAGTCGCCGTGGGTACCCGCGATCGTGCGCCTGCGTCACCTCGCCACACAACAATTCCAACGCCTCGCGTACGTCGCTGACGACCTCGACGTCGGGTTGATACATCGCGTCCGTCTCCGCCGGGGTGAAATCGACGTGCACGATCGGCTTGTCGCCGTTGGGATTCCAATGGTACGGAGCGTATTCGACGTGATCGTACCCCACGGTCATGATGAGGTCGGCCGCGTCAAAGCCGCACGAGACAAAATCTTTGGCCTGTAGGCCGATGGACAGCAACGACAACGAATGGTCCGCGGGCACGGCGCCCTTGGCCATGAACGTATTGGCCACCGGAATCGCGGTCTTTTCCGCGAACGCCACCAACTCCGCTGAGGCGCCGCCTCGGATGACGCCGTGGCCAGCCAAGATGATCGGATGCCGCGCCGCGTCGATACGCTCCGCCGCGGCCCGAAGCGACGGCCGATCCGGGGAGGGCCGCCTGGCACGTCGGCTGGCGAGCGGCTCCCCGGTCACGGCCTCGCCCGCCACGTCTTCGGGCAACTCGATATGACACGCGCCGGGCTTTTCCTCCTGGGCGGTCTTGAACGCACGGCGCACGACCTCGGGAATCACCGAGGCTCGCTCGACGCGGGCGTTCCACTTGGTCAGCGGCGCGAACGCTTCCACGATGTTGACGTATTGGTGGGATTCTTTGTGCACGCGCTCCAACCCGGCCTGGCCGGTGATCGCCACGAGCGGCGCATGGTCGAGGTTTGCGTCGCCGATCCCGGTCGCCAGGTTCGTAGCGCCGGGTCCCAACGTGGCCAGGCACACTCCGGCCCGGCCGGTGAGCCGCCCATAGACGTCGGCCATGAACGCCGCGCCTTGCTCGTGACGAGTCGGGATAAACCGAATCGGCGATCGCGAGAGCGCGTCCAGCAGGTCCAGGTTCTCTTCGCCGGGAAGCCCGAAGATGTATTCGACGCCCTCGGCCTCCAGGCATTTGACGAAGAGCTCGCCCGCGGTCACGGCGCTAGGCCTCGTCCTCGCCGGTCGCTCGGAACACCGGGGATGAGTGGTGGTGCACCATCAGCCACTGCCCGCCGCGCCGCTCGAACAGATTCGTCGCCAGGACCTGGCTGCTGTGCTCTTCATCCGCGTGCCGGCTGGTAATCTCCTCGATACACACCAGCCACGCAAGGTCGCCTTGTACCGAGATGTGGAGGACGTGAGGGGTGAAAGTCATGGCCGACGTGTTGTTGAAAATGCGCACCCAACTGTCGCGCACGTCGGCCCACCCGGACAACGGCCCCCACCCGGGATGGATGCACTGCACAGACGCGGTGGTGAGCCAGACCGACTCCATTTCCTTGATATCCAGGCTCGCGAACGCGCGGTAGAACCGTTCGTTCGCGGCCACCACCGCTTCTTCCGCGGCCATCAGATCCGTCATGTCCGCCCCTTGGATTTTGTCATGCGAGGTTTGACGATCACCGTAAGCGCGCCGTGCGTCATGGCAGCAAACGTCGCGCCCTGCTCGGCCAAGGCCTTGCGCGTCTCCTCGTAATCGCGCTCGTTGCCGTATCCCAACAACAACATCCCGCACGTATCACACGTCGCCACGTCGCGATGCTTCTTGATATAGCGCCTGGCCGAGGTCTGACAGCAGGGGGAAACAACCGACCCGGAGGTGGGTGGAGTGGGCGAACCGGCGAAAGAGCGTACAGACGAATCGTCGTCTGCATCGCTTTTTCCCCGGTTCCCCGGCTCGCCCGCTCCCCGGCTCATTCACTCTCCAATGATTTTCACCAGCACGCGTTTCTTGCGTTTGCCGTCGAACTCGGCGTAAAAAATCTGCTCCCATGTCCCGAAGTCGAGTTCGCCGTTGGTAATCGCCACCACGACCTCGCGTCCCATGAGTTGCCGTTTGATGTGGGCGTCGGCGTTGTCTTCTCCCGTCAAGTTATGGCGGTAGTCCCCATGCTGCGGGATCAGAAGTTCCAGGAAGGCCTCATAGTCAGCGAGCAGGCCGGATTCGTCGTCGTTGATGTAGACGCTCGCGGTAATGTGCATGGGGTTGACCAAACACAATCCCTCTTTGATTCCGCTCTTCTTGAGCGCCGCTTCAACCTGCGGCGTGATGTTAATGAACTGCCGACGCGTCGGGGTCTGAAACCAGAGTTCTTCGCGATAACTCTTCATGCGGACGATCCGGGTTGGTCTTGCGACACGCTGGGCGTGTATAATGCCACCGACCCAAGGGGAACGCAATGGCGGGCAACACCTTCGGACAAGCCTTCCGCATCAGCACATTCGGCGAAAGCCACGGCCCGGCATTGGGCGTGATCGTGGACGGTTGCCCGGCCGGGCTGCCGTTGGCGGTCGAGGACATCCAGCGCGATTTGGAGCGCCGCAAGCCGGGCCAGAGCCTCCTCACCACGCAGCGGCAAGAGAGCGACCGCGCCGAGATCCTCAGCGGCGTATTCGAGGGCCTCACCACGGGCACGCCGATCGCCATGCTCGTGCGCAACGAAGATGCGCGTTCGCAGGATTACAGCCGCATCAAAGATTTGTTCCGCCCGGGCCACGCGGACTTCACGTATTGGAAAAAGTACGGGCGGCGCGACTATCGCGGCGGCGGCCGATCTTCCGCGCGCGAGACCATCGGCCGCGTGGCCGCGGGCGCGATCGCGCGAAAACTCCTGGCGCGCCACGGCATGTCCGTTGTCGGTTATGTCACGCAAATCGGGCCGGTCAAGGTCGTGGATAAAGACCTCTCCGCCATCAATCACAACGCCTTGTTCAGCCCCGACCCCAACGTGGTCGAGGCCATGACCGCGGTGATCAAAGACGCGCAGGCCAAAAAGGATTCGGTCGGCGCATTGGTCGAGGTGCTGGCGCGCGGCGTGCCCGCGGGTTTGGGCGAACCCGTGTTCGACAAACTGGACGCGGATTTGGCCAAGGCCATGATGTCCATCAACGCGGTCAAAGGCGTGGAGATCGGGGACGGCTTCGGCGTGGTAGACCTGCGCGGCAGCGAAAACTGCGACCCCATCACGCCCAACGGGTTTGCCAGCAACCACGCGGGCGGCATTCTCGGCGGGATCTCCAACGGCGACGAGATCGTGATCCGCCTCGCGCTCAAACCCACGTCATCGATCGCGATCGAACAGGACACCATCGACGTGCGCGGGAACCCGGCGAAAATCGCGACCAAGGGCCGTCACGACCCGTGCGTGGGTATCCGCGCCGTGCCCATCGCGGAAGCCATGACGGCCTTGGTGCTGGCCGACCATTTCCTACGCGACCGCACGAGCCGGGTGGACCGCCTCTAACGCAGCGCACGCTCGCCGAGGACGTCGGCGAGCTTACACGCCGGAGTAATATCTGAGCAGGTCGGACGCCGACAGCACGCCGACGATCGTGTCGTCCTCGACCACCGCCAAATGCCGGATGCCCCGGTCTTTCATCAATTTCACCGCTTCAACCATGGGCTGGTGATCGTCGATCGAGACGATCGTTTCGTCCATACAGCGCCCAACCGGGGTAGCGGCGGGATCGAGCCCTTGTAGAACAACGGCTCGGCAGAGCATGGCGTCGGTGATCGTACCCACGTAGCGCCCAGGGTCTCCCACGAACAGGCACGCGACCTTATAGTCCTCCATCCGCTTCCCGGCGTCGTGCAACGTCGCGTCCGCCTGGATGCTGCGAATCTGTCGCGTGGTGTATTCCGACACTTTCGTCGCGGCGTGCGGAACCGGGCTCCGCGTTTTGGCGTTCGCCGCCCGCTTGGCCTCGAGCTCCCAGACGCAGCTTTCCAGCACCCGGCGGCGTTGCCGCAGGCTCTCACGGCCGAGATCGTCATGGCTACCTTCAGGAGCCTCCTCCTGAAGGTTGAGCATGCTCGCGGCTTCACCAAGCTGGGCGTACGAGTAGGTGTCCAGCTTGTCGGACGTGCTGCCGAAGGCCTCCGCGATCAACCGCTCGGTCGCGGCGTCGAATTGCTCCAGCGCCTGCGACGTCACCAGACCGATCAGCAGCGGTTCCAGGCGAGCCAGTTGCTTGCGGAAACGAGCAATCTGCTCATCGAGCGATCTCCGGCCTCCCAGTTCGATTTCGATTTGCGTCGTCATGGCGCCCTCGCAGGGTGAGGGGATTGATCCGCGGAGAGGAGGTCGGGACGTCCGCGCTCGTCCCGGGTAGATTGTCCGAATTCCCCTAGAGCGGTGTCAAGGCCGCTCAGTCGCGCGACGATCAGAAACCCGCGGGAAACTCGGTCAGGCGCCTTTGGTCAACACCCGGACCAACCACGCCGCGATATCGCCGATTTCCTCGATGCACACCGAGTGGCCCATCTCGTAGCTGCGCCACAACACCTCGGCGCCGGCGACCTTGAGCCGGTCGGCCGACATCCGGCCGCGTTCAAGAGGGATGATGGGGTCTTCGGTGCCGTGCGCCATGAAGACAGGGACATTGCGGTTGGCGCCGTGGGCTTCAGCCGCGAACGACTCGATCAACGGCAAGTACGTGGACAACGCCATAATCCCGGCCAGGCGTTCGGGATACCGCGTCCCGACATGCAGCACGATCGCCCCGCCTTGGGAGAACCCGGCAAGTACGATCCGGCTGGATGGCACGCCCCGCGCGTGTTCCCGCGCAATCAGCTCCTGAACAGTTTTCTCCGATTCCCGAATGCCGGTCTCGTCCTCCCGCTGCACGAACTCCGCGGTGCGGATGTCGTACCACGCGCGCATCACGTACCCGTTGTTGATGGTCACCGGCCGGTGCGGGGCGTGGGGGAAAATGAACCGGATCGGAAGCGCGCTCGGCAACCGCAACTCCGGCACGATCGGCTCGAAATCGTGGCCGTCCGCGCCCAACCCGTGCAACCAGATCACCGCGGCCGTGGGGTTACGTCCGGTTTCGATTTCGATCGGAGGCGTCTGCACTTCCAGGGGATCGCCAGGGCGGCTCACTTCAGTCGCCCTGATTTGATCCACTCGCGCAGCTCGTCGTCCTGGCCGATGTACTGGCCGTCCACGAAGATCTGCGGCACGGTCCACTCCCCGGTTTTCTGGACCAATACGTCGCGCATTTCGGGCGTACCCGAGATGTTGATCTCTTCGTACGGAATCTTCGCATCGTCGAGCAAGGCTTTCGCCACACGGCAGTACCGACAAAAATCCGTGGTGTAGAGTTGTACCTTGGCCATAGGCGGCATGCTACCACAGCGTGCCTCGCTGTACCAGATCCGCACGCCGCGCCGGGTCGATTGACCCGTTTCTCCTCGCCTTGGTATTCTGCGGCCGTGAGCACGAGCATCCGCACGCGCACGTTGGGCCGCACCGGGCTTGCGGTGTCCGAACTCGGGTTTGGCGCGTGGGGCATCGGCGGCGGGGCGTGGGGACGCGGGGACGATACGTTGTCCCTGGCCGCGCTGGAGAAGGCGCTGCAACTCGGCATCACGTTCTTTGACAGCGCGCACGCCTATGGCGACGGGCGCAGCGAGCGCCTCATCGCGAAGGCGGCCAAGAAATTCGGCGTGCGCCGCAAGATCACGGTCGCGACCAAGATTCCGCCCAAAAACCGCGAGTGGCCCGCCCGCCACAACGCGCCGATCCGCGAGGTGTTTCCCAAAGACTGGATTATTCAGTGCACCGAGGAGAGTCTGCGCCACCTCGACAGCGACTTCATCGACCTGCAGCAACTCCACGTCTGGTCGCCGCAATGGATCAGGGAGACCGAGTGGATCGAGACGTTGCGGGACCTACAACTGGCCGGCAAGATCCGGTATTTGGGCGTCTCGATCAACGACCACGAACCCGACAGCGCGCTCGAACTGGTTCGATCCGGGTGGATCGACGCGATCCAGGTCATTTTTAACCTGTTCGACCAGAGCCCGGCGCTGCGTCTGCTGCCGGTGGCCCAGGAACACCACGTGGGAATCATCGCGCGGTGCCCATTTGATGAGGGCGGGCTCACCGGCTCGCTGCGAGCGGACACCACGTTTGCGCGGACCGATTGGCGCCGCGACTACTTCAAGGGCGACCGCCTCGCGGAAACCGTGCGCCGCGCGGACGCGCTCAAGACCGCGGTCGGCGGCGAATACGAGACGCTGGCCCACGCCGCGCTGCAATACGTGTTGAGCCACACGATTCTGAGTGAACCGTCCGTGGCCACGGTGATCCCCGGCATGCGTCGTTCCGAACACGTCGAAGCCAACGCCCGCTACGCGAACGGCCCCGCGTTCACGCCCGAGCTGATGAAACGGGTCGCGGCCCACGCGTGGGCCCGGAATTTCTACGACTGAGCGGTGTCGATCCGACACTCACACCTTGCCGCGAGTTTTTATGCCGAGACCAACCCCTTGTACCGCGAGCGAGATCAGCGCCTCGCGCAGGGATTGCCGGTTGTCGATCTGGTCTCGGGCAATGTCACGGAGCAGGGAATCGCGTTCCCACCTGACCTGCTCCAATCCATCCTCACCGACGCGGCGGTCGGCGCACAGACCTACCGACCGAATCCGCTGGGGCAGATCCCCGCGCGCAAGGCGATCAGCGCGTACTACCACAGCCAAGGCATCGCGGTTCCGGCCGCTCAGATCATCCTCACGCCCGGCACCAGCCTCGCGTACTGGTACGCGTTTTCGGTGTTCTGCAATCCGGGTGACGAGGTGCTCACGCCTCGGCCCTCGTACCCGCTCTTTGACGACATTGCGCGCCTCGCGCACGTGCAATTGACCTCGTACCGGCTGGACGAGGCCACGGGCTGGGCGATCGACGTGGACGGCCTCTCCAGCGCCATCACGGATCGCACGCGGGCGATCGTCCTCATCTCGCCGCACAACCCCACCGGCGCCGTGGCAGCGGATGAAGCAATCACCGCGGTCACCACCGTGGCGCGTAAGCACGACCTGCCCATCATTGCCGACGAGGTCTTCGGCGAGTTTCTGGTCGGGCTCGACACGCTCCCGCGTCCGGTGGGCACGGACGCGCCCCTGGTCGTCACGCTCAATGGGTTCTCCAAGATGTTCGCGCTGCCGGGCATGAAGCTGGGGTGGATGGCACTGACCGGAGATCCCGCAGCCGTCACGAGCACGCTCGGCGCGTTGGAGCGGATGGCCGACGCGTTCTTACCCATGAACGAGATCGCGCAGGCCGCCACGCCAACCATCCTGTCCCAAGGCCGCCCGTTCCTTGAACAGTACCGATCCGCGATCGCGCGGCGACGCCGGGACGCGCTCGCTCTGCTGCAACAATCTCCCCGTGTCTCGCTCATTGCTCCGCGCGGAGGGTTCTACGCCTCCGTACGCGTGGACACCACCCTGGACGACGAGGCCTTGGCGCTGCACATTCTGCGCACCAGCGGCGTGCTGGTTCACCCCGGCTTCTTCTACGACCTCGACCCGACCCACATCGTGTTGTCGCTGGTGAGCGCGCCCGAAACCGGCGCCGACGCGATCCGCCGCCTGCTCGCCGCGATCAACACCGCTCCCTAATGTTCTTGCCCTTTCCCCTTCTCCCCCTCCCCCACTCGTCTTTGCCTCTACATCACTCCACCGGCCGCTCGCCGAGCGCCATTGCGACGTTCACACGCCGCCCCTCGCGCACCACGGTCAGCCGCATCGTATCGCCGGGTTTTTTTGCGCGCAGCAGGCGCTGCAGTTGCTCGGTGGATGCCACCGCCTGGCCGTCCGCCTCGACAATGATGTCCCCGCCGACAACCAAGCGCGTGTTCCCCACGATCACGCGGTCCGCGCCCCCGCGGATGCCGGCGCGGTGCGCGGGTCCGTTGCGCACGAGCCGACCGACCAGCACCCCGCGGTCAACCGGCAGATCCAGCGCCTCGGCGTAGCGCGGAATCAGCGTCTGCATCTCCACCCCCATCCATGCGTACGCCACGTAGCCTTTGTCCAACAACTCGGAGACCACGCGTTTGACCGTATCCACCGGCACGGCAAAACCGATCCCCACGTTGCCGCCCGACGGCGAAAAGATCGCGGTGTTGATCCCGATCACGCGCCCCTCGCTGTCGAGCAACGGCCCCCCCGAGTTGCCCGGGTTGATCGCCGCGTCGGTCTGGATCACGTTCTCCATTTCCGCGCCTGAGAGTTTGAGGTACCGCCGGATCGAACTGATGATTCCGGTGGTCAAGGTCTGCTCCAGCCCGAACGGGTTGCCGATCACCAACACCTTCTGACCGACCCTGAGCCCGGACGACTCGCCCAAACGCAGCGGGCGGAGCTTGGCGGCCGGCGCCTGGATTTTGATCACGGCCAAATCCGCGGCCGCGTCCTTGCCCACGACCTCGGCTGGCCACTTACTCTCGTCGGACAAGGTCACTTCCAACCGCGACGCGTTGTGCACAACGTGGTGGTTCGTGACGATATGTCCCTGAGTATCCAGCACCACGCCCGACCCGCTTGATTCGCTGGCGTAGGGTGTGGAAAAGATGTCGTAGTCGATCACGACATTCGTGATGTTCACCACGCTGTCGCGCGCCTGACTGTACACGCCGATGTTGTTCGCTTCGTCCGGGTCGGTCGCGGCCCCTACCGCTGATCCCGTGCAGGTGATAATCGCCGCGATTCCCAGCCACGCCTTCCCGCTCATCATCCCTCCTCCTGAGTACGATCCGTACTCTACCGAAGCGGAAAGCCCTCCGCAATCCTCGCTTGACCGCTGATTCGAGCGTCTGATAGAACACTCTCGCGCGCAGCCAGGAGATCCCCGTGCCAGATTCCGAAGCCGATGCGGTTGACCGCGAGACGCCGTCCGCGCCTGCCGCCCCCCTGACGCCACCGCCCAATCCCGCGGGCGGGCGGACGTTGATCGTTGACGGCAGCGACCCTTCCTGTTACCCCCGCCCCAGCGCCGCCTTGGCCGACGCCGAAGCCGGTGATCAGGTGTTCGTCCGACCCGGACGGTACGAGGACAAGATCTTCTTGGTCGGAGGGCCCGTGCGGTTGATCGGCGCCGGGCGCGATCTGGTTGAAATTTTCAGCCGACGCACCGGCCCCATCTACCTCCAACGCCTGCCGAGCGGGACGATCTCGGACATCACGTTTCGGTATGTCGGCAGCGACCAGCACTCGGCCGTGAACCTCTTGGACTCCACCTGCACCATCAGCCGCTGCCGCATCGCGGACGGCCTTCTGTCGGGGATCGTCATCTACGGCCCGGAATCCCGCCCCACGCTGGCCGATAACGAGGTCTGTCGTAACCGGGAGTCCGGGATCTTCGTCTTTGCCGGCGCCGCGCCGTATCTGACCCGCAATGACTGCTTCGACAACCATCATTTCGGCATCGCACTGCGCGATCCCGGCACCAAACCCGACGTGATCCGGAATACCTGTCGCGACAACCGACTAAGCGGCATCTTGCTATTTCACCACGCCCACGCCTTGCTGCTGGACAACGTGTGCCGCGACAACGACCACTGGGGACTCGTGCTCACGCCGGACTCGGGGACCACTCCGCCGCACGACGAACTCGCGACCGCCAACGCGCTCGCGGCGAATCCGCGTGGCGCCGTCACCGTGACCGATTCCCCGTTAGCCGACATCGGCCGGTAACATTTCTCCCGAGCTCCTGATGGCCGACCACATTGTCGACATCGATCGCGTCGGCAAACGATTCAAGGACGTCTGGGCTGTGTCGGATCTGTCATTTGCCGTCGGGCGCGGCGAAATCGTGGGATTGCTGGGCCCGAACGGCGCGGGTAAAACCACCACGCTCTCCATGTTGCTCGCGCTCCTGATCCCCACCACCGGCCGGATCCGGCTGTTCGGGTTGGACGTGGCCTCACATCGGCAAACCGTGTTGAGCCGAATGAATTTTTCCTCGCCCTACGCCGACCTTCCCCACCGACTGACCGTGCGCGAGAACCTCTTGGTCTATGGTCGTCTGTACGGCGTGTCGCGATTGCGCGAGACCATCGCCGACTTGGCGCAGCGGCTCGACATCGCGGCGTTCCTCGATCGTCGTTTCGGGGAACTCTCCTCGGGCCAACGCACGCGTGTTGCGCTCGCCAAGGCGCTGATCAACGCGCCGGAACTCCTGCTGTTGGACGAACCCACCGCGAGCCTGGACCCGGACGTCGCGGACCGCGTGCGGACGTGGCTGGCCGAGTACCGCGCCACCACCGGCGCCGCTATCCTGCTCTCCTCCCACAACATGAGTGAAGTGGAACGGCTGTGCGATCGCGTGATCGTGCTCCAGCACGGCCGCTGCGTGGATCAGGACACGCCGGCCCGGTTGATCCAACGGTACGGACGCGAATCGCTCGAAGATGTCTTTCTCGCCATCGCGCGGAAGGACCGAGACCCGTGAATCCGCGCCGCGTCATGGCGATGGTCTGGCGTCACATATACCTGTACCGTAGCTCGTGGACCCGCCTGGTCGAACTCGTCTACTGGCCCGCCATGGAATTGTTCGTCTGGGGCTTCCTGACGATCTACCTGCGCGGGCTGGGCCCCGGGCTGCCGGACTTCGTCATGTTATTCCTCGGCGGGTTGATCCTCTGGGACGTGTTGTTTCGCGCGCAAATCGGCGTCTCGCTCGCGTTCCTGGAAGAAATCTGGTCGCGTAACCTCTCGAACTTGTTCGCCAGCCCCTTGACTCCGTTGGAGTTCGTGACCAGCCAGGTCATCGTGGCGCTGGCCCGCACCCTGATCGCGTCTCTGTTCATGGCATTGCTGGCCGCATTGCTGTATCACTACAATCTGTTTGCGATGGGCTTCGCGTTAGCCGCGTTTTTCGTCAACCTGCTGATCATGGGGTGGTCGATTGGCATGTTGGTGTCCGCGTTGATCATGCGGTTCGGGCAAGGCGCCGAAAGCCTGGCCTGGGCCGTGATTTTCTTGTTCCAACCCGTGGCCGCGGTCTTTTATCCGGTTTCCGTGCTGCCAAGCTGGCTGCAACCCGTGGCCTGGGCCACCCCCGCCGCGCACGTGTTCGAAGGCCTGCGCGCCGTCTTGTTGGAGGGACGGTTCGACGTCGGGCTGCTGCTCGGCGCGCTCGCGCTAAACGCCGTGTATCTGATCCTGGGCTGCGCGGGGTTCCTCGGCATGTTCCGGGTTGCGCGCCGCAAAGGCCTGTTGTTGCAGGTTGGGGAGTAACGGTTCCGAGGAACGCCCCAATGACGATCGGCGAAGTCGAGGAATTTTTGTGGACGCTCTCAACCTGTCTGGAAGGGCAGATCGGCGACTGGCACTTACGGTTCGGCGGGGCGTTGGTATCGGTGCGCGTGGACCAACATGGGGATCAAATCACAATCAGCACACCCGCGAGCACTGTCGCCGTTGCCGTGCCGCTTTCCTCCCTCACGATCAACGACCTGCAAGCCGTCTTCCAGCGGGTCGTGGACCGCGCGCAACAGACCGTCCGGACTGATCGCCACCAGCATTGAGACGAAGTCCGTCCGCTTTTCTTTACATCGAGACCTGTATCACAACGTGATACGGATGGCGTATCTGGGCTGTCATGGCGTAGGGCGATCCGGTAGTCGGGCTCCGTGCCACACAGCGACGATCCAAATCCTACGGTCATATACGCGATAGAAGAACCGATACGGGGCAACGACGACCTCCCGATGTGGAAGGTCTGGAAACTCCGGGATCACTCTCCCGGAAGCGGGATAGCGTTCCAGGCGGCGTAAGACGCGTTCGGCGTGTTGCCGAAATCGCCGAGCCGCCGGGGGATTGTCGCGGTAAATGTAAGCGATGACGGAGAGAAAATCAGCGCGTGCCGTCGGCGTGAAGCGAAGCTTCACGCCGATTTGGCGGCTAACAGCGCGTCGGCTGCGGCCAACACCTCGTCCAGGCTGTGTCCCTTGCCTTTGGCGAGTTCTTTTTCGCCCAGCGCAAGCCGCTTCAACAACTCGCGCTCAGACTCCCGCTGCTCATAAGCCTCGACGCTCAACATCACCGCCGCGGCGCGACCGCGCTGAGTAATCACGAGGGGCTCGTGGGATGCCTTGAGGCGTTTAAGTGCACTCGCGGCGTCTTGTCGAAGATCTGTCACCGGAACGATCGCAGGGACTCTCTTCATTTCGGCATACCTCAGAACGTATGTCTCACTGTACCGTCAACAGATCCAAAAATCAACCGATTGTCAAATGGTGGTTGGTGGCACCGCCCCAACCCTCATAAAATAAATCCGTCCCCTTTTCATTTGTATTCTGAAGAACGTCCCCATCATGGTCCCGAGCCACCGAACTTCAGGAGGACGAAACCGCCGGTTGCGATAAGGGCAATCCTAATGAGGATTGCCCACCAGCCCCTCACAAGGATTTCTTGTCTCTCCCCGATGTAGACCGGAATTATGAAACATAAAGGAATATAGTCCAAAAAAGACAAGAAAGAATCCACCGAAATTAGCTTGATTGATTGTGACACCGTAAATTGTTCTAGGGTTCACGCCTCCGTAGACAAGTCCTATCGCCATCACAGCCAGAAGCAGCTTAAATCCTCGCCGGATTATTCTCTTTATAGGACGTGATAAGGGGACGGATTTATTTTTCGTGACTGTTTCCAGGCTGTCTGAGGCAACCCCCAGCTCCGGCCCCTGGTCGGACCACTCCATCGCGTAAGCAGTCAGTAACTTTCTTTCGCCGTCGGAAATCGGCCCGTCATCACTTCGTTGCGATACGCGATCAAGGCTTTGAGCGCGGTTTCGCGCAGGTTGGCGTAGCGCTTGACGAATTTGGGGCTGAACTCCACGAACAGGCCGAGCAAATCGTGCAACACCAGCACCTGCCCGTCGCAGCCGGGCCCAGCGCCGATGCCCACCGTGGGAATCGACAGCGCCTTGGTGATTTTCTTGGCCACGGGTGGGGGCACGCCTTCGATCAACACCGCAAACGCGCCCGCGTCCTCCGCGCGTTTGGCATCGTCGAGCAATCGCTGCGCGGCCGGAGGCGTGCGGCCCTGCACCTTGTACCCGCCCATCTTGTGGATCGATTGCGGCGACAGACCCAGGTGCGCCATCACGGGAATATCCGCGGCAGCGATCGCGGCCACGCGCGACATCATCGAGGGCGGGCTCTCCAATTTGACCGCGGCCGCGTGGCCCTCTTGGATGAAGCGGCCCGCGTTGCGCACCGCCTCTTCGTCGGAGACTTGAAACGACATGAACGGCATGTCGCCGATGATCAACGCCCGCCGCGCGGCTCGGGTGACCATCTCGGTGTGATAGATCATTTGGTCCATGGTCACGGGCAACGTGGTGCTGTGGCCTTGCACCACCACGCCCACTGAATCGCCCACCAGGATCACGTCGATGCCCGCTTCGTCCGCGATGCGGCCGAACGGATAGTCGTACGCGGTCACCATGGTGATCCGCTCGCCGTCGGTTTTGCGCCGTTGCAGTTCCGGCACCGTGACGCGCGGGGGCGCCATTAGGAAAGTTTCGCGCGGGTGAGGATCTCCGGGATGGCCTGGTCCGCGCCCACGGCCATGATGTGCACGCCCTGGCACAGGGGGCGGAGTTGGCCGATGAGCCGCACCGCAATGTCGATGCCCACACCCAGGGCCTCCTCCTTGCTCGCAGCGGCCAACTCGTCGATGAGCGGCTGGGGCACCGAGATGCCGGGGATGTTCTTGTTCATGTATTCGGCCATCTTGGCGGACTTGAGTACCACGATACCGGCCAAAATACGCGCGCCGAGCGGCCGCGCCTTGTCCATGAACGCGCCGAACCGGTCCGGGTTGTAGACCGCCTGGGTCTGGAAAAACCGCGCGCCCGACGCCATCTTCTTCTGGAGGCCGGCCAGTTGCGGCTCCGGTGGGACCATTTCCGGGCTGACCGCGGCCGCGGGGAAAAAGTCGGTCGCGCCCTTGAGCGCGTTGCCCGCCAAATCCTTGCCCGCATTCAGTCCGTTCACCACGCCCAACAGTTGCGCCGCGTCCAAATCGAACACGGGCTTGGCGTCTTTGTGGTCCCCCACGCTGGGATCGTCGCCGCGCAGGCAGAGCACGTTGCGAATGCCCAATGCGTGCGCGCCCAGCAGGTCGGATTGGAGCGCCAATCGGTTACGGTCCCGCGTGGTCAACTGGAGCACCGGGTCGTGGCCCTGCTCATAGAGCAACCGGCACATGGCCAACGACGACATCCGCATCACGGCCGCCTGGTTGTCCGTGACGTTGATGCCGTGTACGCGCCCCACCAACGCCTTGGTGCGCGAGAGCACGGCCGTGACATCTGCGCCCTTGGGGGGTTCGCATTCGACCGTGACCGCAAATTGGCCTGATTCAATGACTTCGCGCAATCGCCGCATGCTCTCTCCTCAGTGCCGATGCTGCCCCGCGTCCGCGGTCATGGACGCGGCCAGCATCGTGTTCTGCATCAACATCGCGATCGTCATCGGCCCGACTCCCCCCGGCACCGGGGTGATCCACGATGCCTTGGGCGCGACCGCCGCGAAGTCCACGTCGCCGACGAGTTTACCGTCCGGTAACCGGTTGATGCCCACGTCGATCACCACCGCGCCGTCCTTGACCATGTCGCCGGTGATAAAATGCGCCTTACCCATCGCCGCCACCACAATGTCCGCGCGCCGACAGACTTCCGCGAGGTTGGGCGTCTTGGAATGACACACGGTCACCGTGGCGTGCCGGTGCATCAACAGCAGGGCGACCGGTTTGCCGACCAGGTTGCTGCGGCCCACTACCACCGCGGTTTTCCCCTCGATCGGCAATTTGTGGTAATCCAACATCGCGATCACCCCCGCGGGCGTACACGGGACGAACCGCGGCTCGCCCATCAGGAGTTTGCCCATATTGAACGGGTGCAGCCCGTCCGCGTCCTTGTCCGGCGACATGGCGTTGAGGATCGGCTCGCTGCGCAGCGGTTTGGGCAACGGCAGTTGCACCAGGATCCCGTGGATCGCGGGATCCGCGTTCAATCGCTGAATCAACGCCAACAAGTCGCTTTGCGAAGTCGCGGCGGGCAGGTTGTGCCCCACCGTGTGCATCCCGAGTTCCTCGCACGTGCGCTGCTTGTTGCGCACGTACACCTGGGATGCCGGGTCCTCTCCCACCAACACCGTGGCCAGGCCCGGTCGGATGCCTTTGGCGATCAGCGCGTCAACCCGCGCGCGCACCTCCTCTTTGACTGCCTTGGAAATCACCTTGCCGTCGATCAACTGCGCCGCCACGTTCACTCCCCTTTCATCTCGCTGACCCCGGCCCCTCGTCGGGACCTGATCACTCGTTGTTCGGTCACGATCACGTCCATCGGCACGTCGTGCGGCTCGGACGGAATCGCCGGCACGATTTGACACTCGAACGCCAACGCCACGATCGGCGCGCCGGCACGACGCCCCGCCAGCAACCGATCATAATACCCCGCGCCCCACCCCAACCGATTCCCGCGCGGGTCGAACGCCGCGCCGGGCGCCACAATCAGATCGAGTCGATCAACCGGCACCGGCACCCGCACGTTGGGACGGGGTTGGAGAATGCCGAACGGCCCCGGTTCCAACCGGTCCTCCCCCGGGAACTCCACCGCCAGCAAACGGCGCTCGGCCGTCAACGTCACCGGCACCGCCACCCGCAGCCCGCGTTGCCTCGCCTCAGCCACCAGCGTCCGCGTGGACACTTCGCTGCCGACCGACAGCGACAGCAGCACCGTCCGAGCCGCGGCCGCCTCGGGAAAGGCCCAGAACCGATCCGCGATCGCGCGACTACACGCGTCGCGGGTCTCCGGCGCCAACGCGTCGCGTCGGGCCAACGCGGCCCGACGTATGTGTTCGCGCTCGTCCTCGGCACCCAAGGCGGCGCCAGAATAGCAAGGCCTCCGAGCACAATGCAAGCGCGGCGGGCCTCATTCTTCCTCGGAGTCGTTTCGCCACGTTTCGAGGCGGCGACCGATCTCGCGCTCGTAGCCTTGATCGCCGGGGTCGTAATAGCGACGCCCCGCCAACGCATCCGGCAGGTACTGTTGGCTGACCACGTGCCCCGGGAAATCGTGCGGGTAGCGATACCCTTCGGCGTACCCCTCGGCCTTCATCAACTTGGTCGGCGCGTTGCGCAAGTGCAACGGCACCGGCAACGTGCCGCTGTCTTGCAACTCCGCGGCGGCCCGGCGGTACGCCACGTAACTTGCGTTGCTCTTGGGCGCGGTGGCCAGGTACGTGGCCGCGTGGCTCAACGGAATCCAGCCCTCCGGCATGCCTACCGCGTGGAACGCCTGCAACGCAGCCACCGCAACCACCAACCCTTGCGGGTCCGCGTTACCCACGTCCTCGGACGCGAAAATGACCATCCGCCGCGCCACGAACAACGGGTCCTCCCCGGACTCCAGCAACCGCGCCAGCCAGTACACCGCGGCATCGGGGTCGCTGCCGCGCAGGCTCTTGATCAACGCGGAGATAACGTTGTAGTGCTCTTCCCGGCCCTTGTCGAACAATAAGACGCGGTGCTGCGCGGCCTCGCGCACCTCGCGCGCGCTGAGCAGCCGTCGGCCGTCGGTCACGGCGCAGAGCGCGAGCGATTGCTCCAGCAGGTTGAGCGCGCGCCGCGCATCGCCCTCGGCCCACTCTGCGATCTCGGCCAGCAACTCGTCGTCGCAGACCACGCCCAAGTCGCCCACGCCGCGTTCGTGATCGTTCACCGCCCGTCGCAGCAACGTCACCACCTGCTCCACGCGCAGGGGCCGGAGCGTGAGCACCTTGCAGCGCGAGAGCAACGGCGCGTTGACCTCGAAGCTGGGATTCTCCGTGGTCGCGCCCATCAACACGATGGTGCCGTCTTCCACGTGCGGGAGGAACGCGTCTTGCTGGTTGCGATTGAAGCGATGGATTTCGTCGACGAACAAGATCGTGCGTTCGCCGTGCTGCCGCCGGGTCCTGGCCTCGGCCACCAGTTCGCGCACTTCTTTGACGCCGGACAGCACCGCAGAGAAAAATACGAACCGGCACTTGGTGCTGTTCGCGATCAAATGCGCGAGCGTGGTCTTGCCGGAACCCGGCGGCCCCCAGAAGATCAACGACGGCGGGTGCTCCGCTTGGAGCACCGAAGACAAGAACCGGCCCTTGCCCACCAAATGCTCCTGGCCCACGAACTCATCCAAACTGCGGGGCCGAATACGCTCAGCAAGCGGCGGGCGGGGCTCGGCGGACTTTGGGGGGTCGGCGGTAAACAGGTCCATGGCGCCGGCATGCTACCACAGAGCCGGGACCGGAGGCGAACCCGACGCAACCCAATACAATCCGATCCCGGAACCCGCGAAGACCGACCGAAACCAAGCGGCAGGGCAGGCCTTGTTCGCATGGACACCTCGGTCTCTCGCACTGGGGAAGAGTGATCTGCCGTGCTATAATCCGCCCCACTTTGACGCGGAGGGACGGATGTCTCGGTACCGGTTTCATATTTTCTCGTGCATCAATCAGCGCACCGCGGACGACCCCAAGGGCAGTTGCGCGGCCAAGGGGTCGGAGCGTTTGCAGGAACTGTTCAAATCCGAGGTGAAACGCCGCGGGCTTCAGGCCCAGGTTCGCGCGAACAAGGCTGGCTGTCTGGACGCGTGCGAATATGGCCCGGTGGTCGTAATCTACCCCGAGGGCGTGTGGTACCGGCTGCGCACCGAGGCGGACGTGTTGGAGGTCATGGACCGGCACATCGGGCGCGGGGAGGTGGTGGATCGTCTCGTGATCCGGTTCGAGGGCGGGGCGTCCCCGTCCTGACCGTGTCCCCGCATCGCGGCGCGCGCCGCGCGAAAGCCGCGTGACCCGGTGCAGGCCGCCCTGGCGCTGACCGCGTTCTACTTCGCGTCGTTCGCGGCGCTCGGAGTCTTTCTCCCCTACTTTAACCTCTACCTCCTGCACCTGGGTTTTACCCCGTGGCAGATCGGGCTGCTCGCCGCCATGCCGCCGCTGCTCAAAATCCTCGTGCCCGCCGGCTTCGGGCTCGTGGCAGACCGGTCGGGCGGCGGGCGGCGGCTGATTATCGCCATGTCGGTCGCCACCACGCTCGCGTTCGCCGGATTCCTCGTCACCACCACGTTTTGGAGCGTGTTGGCGGTTATGGTCGTTTTTGCGTTTGTTTGGGCCCCGGTCCTCCCGTTGGTGGAAGCCACCACCTTGGAGACCGTGGACCGGCTCAAACGTTTTGACTACGGTCGGATCAGACTGTGGGGGTCGGTCGGATTCGTCGCGGCCACCTTGGCGATGGGCGCGTGGCTCAAGGCGGCCCAATCGGACCGCGTGATCCTCTACGGCGTGCTCGCCGGATACGCCGCGGCCGCGCTGGCCGCGTGCGGATTCCCCGCCACGCGCGGCGCGCCGGACCCCGCGGAGCTGCGACCGCGCGCGTGGCGCGGTCTACGGCCGTTGTGGACGTTTTACGCCGCGTGTCTGCTCATGCAGTTCAGCCACGGGATGTATTACGGATTTTTTTCGATCGCGCTGGAAGGCCGCGGATGGTCCGCCTCGGCGATCGGCGCGCTCTGGTCCGTGGGCGTGGTGGTCGAAATCCTGTTCATGTTCTGGTCGGCGCGCGTGATGTCGTGGATCAGCGCCGAGACCTTGTTCGCGCTCTCGTTCGCGGCCGCGGTCGCGCGCTGGGGGGTGATGAGCGCGAGCCCGGGGACCGCAGGATTGGTCGCGGCACAGGCGCTGCACGCGCTCACCTTCGGCGCGTTTCACGTGGCAGCCGTCACGCTGGTGCACCGTACCGCGCCCCCGTCGTTGCGCGCCACGGGACAGACCCTCTACAGCAGCCTGGCCTACGGCGTGGGCTCGGCCGCCAGTTCGCTCTTTAACGGCGCGTTGTACGCGCGCTGGGGCGCGTCCGCCTTGTTCGGGGTCAGCGCGGTCGCGGCCGCGGGAGGACTGATCTTGGCCGCTCGGCACCTGCTCACCACGGCCCGGGCGCGCCGCGCACATTCAGACGCCGGAGAGTGAGGCTCGCATTACCCGCCGGTTTCGGCGGTTGCGGGCGTTGACATCGGGGGCGGGCCGGCGCGACGCCGACACGGCGCGGCCGAGACCGTCCACCACAGGGCCAGCAACCGCCCGACCGTCAGATCGAACACCACGGCGAGGAACAACCGCGCCACGTCCCACGACGACGGATACCGCTTGGGGGTCACGTCATGGAGCAAAATCGCGGCCGAGGAGGCCGCGGTGCGTCCCACCAACACGCTCATCCACACCGTGAGGAGGAGCGTAAAATCGCGCGCGCCCAACCCGAACGCCGCGCTCGCCACCACCAGCGCGGCCACGTCGAGCGGCGCGGCCAGCGTCCACGCGTGGCGACCCAAACGGGCCGCGTGCCGGATGACCCCGTGGGCTTCTCGGCGCCCAGCCCGACTCCACAACGCCCGCAGCGCGGCGAACGCGGCCGCGGCGTGGAGGCGGTGCGCGGCCGCGAGCCCCGCGAACGTCGCGGGCGCGACCATCCACGCCACCGGGAGCGGCACGAACGCCGAGCGACGCCCCGCGCGGGTCCAGGACACGACGACAAGATCTCCGGCCGCGCCCTCCGACGGCACCCCGTCCACGCGAAGCGCCTCCTTCCGATGAACCACCACCGCGCCGCGCAGCCCGACGCCGGCGCCCAAGATGGGGCTCGCGCCCGCCGCGAACAACGCGCCGCGCAGCCCGGTCAACACGGACCACGCCACAGCGGGATGTGACGGGCATTCGCCCACCGCCACGTCATGGTCGCGCACCGAACTCCCGTTCATCACGCGCGCGATTCCCGCGGTCATGACCACCCGTTCGGGATCTTCGAGCATCGGGCCCATGAGGCGCGCGAGCGCGGAGCGATCCAGCCACGTGCGCGGCTCAACCAGGCAGACATACGGGCTGCGGGCCGCGTTGATGCCCGCGTTGAGCGCGTCCGCGATCGCGCCGCGTTCCTTTTCAAGGACGATCAGATTCGAGGCGGTCGGACTGTGGTAACACCCCATGATCCGCCCGGTCTTGATCAACGGGCGGTAGATCAGATCCACCGGCTGCGTGTGTAAGCGGGTCATAGCTCGCGCCAGGTCCGGCGCGATCGGTCCGTTGGACACCACCACGAGTTCAAACGCCGGGTACTCCAACGCGGCCAATGCGTCGAGCCGTTCGCCGATGTCCCGGTCCTCGTCGGTCACCGTGAGCACCACGGACACGGGAGGGACCGCGCGCCCCCCGAACGACGGATCACCCGCCCCGAGCGCGGCCTCGCGTCCGTGACGGAGCACGACCCAGGCGGCGGAGAACGCCAACGCCAGACCGCCGAGCGCGATGACCACGGCGTACCCCGCGAACAGCCCCGCGGCGGCCGACACCGCCGCGTTGATCACGCCGCGCGCTCCTGGTCGGGGCGCCGGCCGAATGAACGATTCGGGCGGCCCGTGAGCGCGCGACGCGACGCCTCGCGGACGCCGGCGTCGCGATCATGTTCCGCCAGGTCGTGGAGCGCCGCGATCACCCGAGGCGCGTCCACCACGCCCAGCACGGCCGCCAGCCGGCGCCGCACTCCCGCGCGGGGGTGACGTCGGAGCGCGTCGAGCAGCACCGACGTGGCCCCGTGGCGCGCCATTTCCCGCAGGAAACGCTGTGCCGCGAAGGTTGCGTCGGCCTGCGCCCCGTCCAACGCCTCGATTTGATCGAGGACCCACGGCGTACGCTGCAATTCTTCCACCACTTGTTCTTTTGCATAGCGGTCCCGACTCTCCAACAGGCACTCGGCCAACGCGGACACCGCCGGCGCGCCCACCCGTCGGAGCGCGTCGGCCGCGGCCGCGCGCACTTGCCACGCCTCGTCGGTCAACGCGGTCATGAGCGCGCGCACCGCCCGCGCCTGCGCCAACGCGCCGATCGCCTTCGCGGCCTGAAGCCGGACGAACCACACCGGATCGGCCAAGGCCGTGACCAGCGAACCCACCGCGCCCGCGTCCCCGAGGGCGCCGATGGCCTTGGCCGCGCGGGCTCGGACCTCGCCGTCCGGGTCATTCAGCGCGGATTGGAGCGCGTCGCGCACGGCGGGGTTCGGGGTGGACGCGCTCGCCAGCACGTCGGCTGCCGCGGCCCGCACCGCGGCGGAAGCACTCCGGAATCGGGCCAACGCGAGCGCGGTGCCGTCCTCCCCGTGCGCCGCAAGCGCCCGCGTCAACACGTGGACCGGTACTGTGCGACGCGGCCCTCCGGTTGCCAGGCCGTCCAGGAGTTCGGCCAGCGCGGCCGCCGCGCGCGCATCTCGCGTCGGCCCGAGCGCGGCCACGGCCGCGGTCCGCACGCGTACGGACCGATCGTGGGTCAATCGGACCACATCCGCGACCCCGTCCCGGTGCCGCAAGCGCCCCAGCCATCGCGCGGCGCGCAGGCGCCGCCGAGCCCACGGGCTCCGACTCAACGCGCGAAAGTGATCCGGGTAGCCGAATTGTTCGGCATGTGCCGCCAGTCGGACTCGAACGGAATCCGGCGCGCGGTCGAACACGTCGGCGAAGCGGTCCAGGAACACGTCGGAGAGAACAACGCTCGGGAGGACAACGGGCGCGGCGGCGCCGTCCCGGGCCATCAGGGTCTCGACGATGACACGTGCGCCGGCCACGCGGGTATCCCGGCGGGTCAACACCGCGCGACGAACCACCCGCCAGGACCACGAGCAGGCCGCGGCGCCGGCAACCACCGCGCCGGAGACGCCCAGCGCCCAGCGCGCCGCCGTCCACCACGTGTGAGAGGGTACGATGTCGATCATGTACGGGCGACGCGCCCATCCGTGCGCGCGCCGCACGACAGATCATACCCGCGCGCCCGTGCCTTGACAACTCAAAAGACGCGCGCATAAGATGTCCCGCGCGGCAGCCATCCTCACAACCATCCCGATCTCGCCATGATCGAACGCATTCGACGGTCGTTTCAAGACAGCATCGCGGTAAAAGAGGCCTTTCTCACGCGGTACGAGAACCGGATCGCCGAGGTCGCCGACACCATCGTCGCCGCGTATAAAAAAGACCACAAGGTGTTGTTGTTCGGAAACGGCGGCAGCGCGACCGACGCCTCCCACATCGCGGGCGAATTGGTCAATCGCTTCAACCGCGACCGGGACGGCCTCCCCGCCATCGCGTTGGCGTCCGATCCATCGGTTGTGACCAGCATCAGCAACGACTACGACTTTCAAGAACTCTTTTCGCGTCAAGTGCGCGCGTTCGGCCGCACAGGCGACGTGGCCATCGCGCTCAGCACCAGCGGCAACTCGCCGAACGTGTTGCGCGGCGTGGAAGCGGCAAAACCGCTGGGTATGGTGACCATCGCCTTCACCGGCAAGGACGGCGGCAAGCTGGCGTCCATGGTTGACTACGCGTTTATCGTACCGTCCAACAGTACGCCGCGCATTCAAGAAACCCACATCACCCTGGCGCACGTGTTGTGCGAATTGGTGGAAGACGCCCTGTTTCCCCCGAATCGGTGACGCCTCCTCCGTCGGACCCCGGCGCGCCCGACCGCGTGTGATTGTCCCTCGGTGACACGCTCTCGCCGAACCTCCTCGTTTCCTCCGCTCGACTTTTCGCGGATCAAGACCTACGCCACGCAATCGCGGCCGAGTAAAGTCCGCGTGGCCGACGTGGCCAAACCGCATCGCACCGGCCGCAGCTTCGCCCGCTTTCTCGACGCGTTACCCGATATCCTCGCGGCCCGCACGCTCAAAACCGTGATCACCGACATCGTGTCCGCCCACCGCGCTCGCAAACCCGTGATCGTGGGCATGGGCGCGCATCCGATCAAGGTCGGGTTAAACCCGATCCTGATCGATCTCATGAAACGCGGCGTGATCTCCGGCCTGGCCATGAACGGCGCCGGAATCATCCATGACCTGGAACTGGCCTTGGTCGGCAAGACGTCTGAAGAAGTCGAAGCCGGTATCGACGACGGCAGCTTCGGCATGGCGCGCGACACCGCCGAGCTACTCAACGCCGCCATCGCGGACGGCGCCAAACGCGGCATCGGCATGGGGCAGACCGTGGGCGAGTTGATCAACCGCGGCACGTTCCCGTACAAATCCACGAGCCTGCTGGCCACCGCCGACCGGCTCGGGATCCCGGCCACGGTGCACGTGGCGATCGGCACCGACATCATCCACATGCACCCTTCGGCCGACGGCGCCGCGATCGGCGCCACGTCGTTGGAGGACTTTCAACGTCTCACCGCCGTGGTGGCGCGTCTCGAAGGCGGCGTGTACCTCAACCTGGGATCAGCCGTCTTATTGCCCGAGGTCTTCCTCAAAGCCGTGACGATCGCCAGAAACCTCGGACACCGCGTGGTCAAGTTCACCACCGTGAACATGGACTTCACCCAACACTACCGCCCCGTCACCAACGTGGTTCGCCGCCCCACCCAAGCCGGCGGCCGCGGCTACACGTTGACCGGCCACCACGAGATCATGTTTCCGCTGCTGGCCGCGGGGGTGATCGAGGCCCTGGGCAAAAAACGCCCGACCGCGCGGTAAACCTCGCCCAGCGTCTCGGATTATTGCGCCACGAACCAGTACGGCGGGGGAAGTTGGGTGAGAACGGCGGCCGCGACGATGACAATGAGGATTGCAATCGCGGCTTCCACGCCGATAAATGCCCAAAAGCGCTGTCGGAGTCTACCGGACGCAACCACTTCATCACTCATTTTCAGTCTGAGCTTGCGAAGGTTGGGCAGGATATAAAACCGGCTGAGCCCTCCGATTCCCACCGTCAGCCCGACCAGCGCCACTTTGAACACCATGGTTCCGCCGTAAGGCGTGGCCGACAGCGACTCAACGTTCGGGATTCGCGTCCACGCGCTGTACATCCCGGTCACAATCAGGACTAGCACCGCCGGCGCCGCAACGCCTGCGAACCGTTCCAGCCACCCGGTCAACAGGGCGCACGCGTCGTTGTCCTTGACCAGTTTGAGTATCGGGAGCCCGAATAAAAACAACATCACGAGGCCGCCCACCCACAGGCTCGCCGCAAAGATATGAAATCCGTCGGTCACAAACAACCAAGAGACGTATCCCTGGTCAAGCGCGTGTCCGCCGGAGCTGACGCTGTAACACAGAAACAGTCCCACCGCCAGCGCGAGCCACACCCGGCCCGGGGTGCGCCGGAACACCCACAGGACCAAGAGCAACACAATGGCCGCCATTTTCAGCATCCAGCCCCATCCTACCGGCGTCTGAAGAAGAACGATCTTCCACGACGCCATCGCGGTCTCCACCGAGCCTCCGGACATGCGGATGGTCTGAAAGGCGGAACTCGCGTTCGCCGACAGAAAGACCAGGAGCAGAAACGCGCCCCACCAGAGCGCAAACAGCCGCCGCACCTTGATCCGCAGCGGCGACTGCATCGCGTAGTCCGGCAACGGACGTAAGGTGGGTCGCAGCACGAGGAGCCAAAATCCGAAAAAGCCGACGAGCCCGGCCACGGACAGGATCTCGAACCACTTAAAAAAGGAGAGAAGCGTGAGCGGCTGATCAATAAACCCGAACAACCCACCATGGGAAAATGTTGTGTACGGCATCAGCCTCCCTTCGTGCCGACCTGCTCTCCGCGTTCCGACCCACCACAATCCGGGCGGGAAAGCCGGTCAACAGAAGAAACGATACCGTATTTTCTCGGGCTGGCAATTCCCTCGGCACGGCCACCCGGTTAACCGGCGCACCGTCTTTATAGGCTGAACAACGAAGACTCCGCGGCGAGTTGCTCCATCGGCACCGCGGGGCTGAAGAGAAAGCCCTGCACTTCGTTGCACTTGAGCAAGGTCAGCAGGCTGTGCTGCTCGGGGGTCTCAACCCCTTCGGCCACCACGGTCAGATTCAACGAGTGCGCGAGCGAGATGATCATCGACACGATCGTGACGTCGTCAGGGTTGGTGGTCATGTTGTTGACGAACGAACGGTCGATCTTCACCCCGTTGATCGGCAGTCGTCCGATGTAGCGCAGCGAGGAGTATCCGGTCCCGAAGTCGTCCACGTGGATGTTCACGCCCATGTCGCGAAGCGCCCTGAGCTTGGGAATATTCTGCTCGATGTCGTCCATGATCATGCTTTCGGTGATCTCCAGATCCAACCCGCCGCCCGGCAGCCCGCCGTGGCCCGTGTACCGCCCGATCGTCCGCTGCACGGTGTCCACGAAATCCCGCTGACGCAGTTGGGAGGCCGACACGTTCACTGCCACGCGCTGCGGGGCCGCGCCGCGCTCCGCCCAGGAGCGCAGGTCCATGAGCGACCGGTCCAAGGCCCACCGCCCCACCTCCAAAATCATGCCGGTCTCCTCCAGCACCGGGACAAACGCGCCCGGCGCGACCACCCCTCGATCCGGGTCCTCCCACCGGATCAACGCCTCCACGCCTTTGAGCGCCTTGGTCCGCGCGTCGAATTTTGGCTGGTAGTGCAGTCGGAATTGCTCGCGGTCGATGGCGCGGCGCAGCCGGTTTTCCAGCGTGAGACGCTCCGTCACCCGCACGTTCATTTGGGGCTCGTAAAACAGGCGTTGTTCTCCGCTGTGTTTGGCGCGGCTGAGCGCGGCCTCCGCGTTCTTGAGCAACGTTTCGGCGTCCGTGCCGTTGGTCGGCGCCATCGCCAGTCCCGCGCGCGCCGCCAGGTGATATTCGTTCCCCTCCAATTCGAACGGCTGCCGGACGGTGCGGGCAATGAGGTCCTCGCAGAGTTTCGCGGCGTCGGCTTCCCCCGACACCCCGGGCACCAACAGCGCGAAACAGTCGGCGCTCAGGCGCGACACCACGGCGGACTCCGACACATCCGCTTTCAGCCGCAATCCGAGGGACTGCAGCAACATATCGCCGGCGTGCCGACCGAGCGAGTCGTTGACTTGTCGAAACCGCTCGATATCCATGACGATCAACACCGACGCCTTGCCCTCCCCATACGCCAGGCTCAGGATCTGGTTGCTCCGCTCCAAAAACAGGGTGCGATTGGGCAGGTTGGTCAGGACGTCGTACGACGCGAGGCGGTCCAGCCGTTCCTCGTTCCGGATGCGATCCAACGCAAACGAAATATCACCGGCCAACGTGCGGAGCAATTTGACCGCTTCCCCGTCGAAAAACCCGGGCGCGGTCGCGTACAGGACCAACACGCCCTGCACCGTGTCGCCCACCGTCAACGGAAATGCGGCCTGCGACCGCAGATCGGGCGCCGCGTCCGCGCCCTGGTCGTGCCACAACACGACCCGCGTGTCCTGCCAGGCGGCGCCCGCAACGCCCGACACGCCTTCTTCGATCGGGAACGCGGCCACGTCCGATCGCGAGGCCCCGGTGTCCGCGCGTCGACAGGCGGCCGCGGTCAACTGCGCGGTTCCGGGAACCGGGACCGCGACCACGGCGAGCGGGAATCCGCCTTGCTCGACCGCGATTCGACACGTCTCATCGAACAATTCGCGGCGGTCCCGGATGCGCAACATCGCGGAATTCATGCTGCTGAGCACGGTGTGGATGCGGGACAACGTCGCCATCCGTTCCTCGTGCCGTCGGCTCGCGGTCATGTCCCGAACCACCGCGAGCACCGCCGGGCCCTCCACGGTTTCCAGCGGCCCCAAGGCGAACTCCGCCGGGAACACCTCCCCGTCCTTGCGCGCGGCCGCCAGCGTGGGACGATCAGCCGCCAGCGCGCGCGACCCGCCAGCCGGGAGGCACCGCCGCCGCAGGTCCGCGAGCGCCGGGCGCGCGGACTCGGCGACCAACCACTCGATCGGACGGCCGCGAAGGTCCGTCTGGTCGTAGCCGAACAGTTGCTCGGCCTGGCGGTTCATCAACCGAATTACGCCGTCGCGATCGGCCATGATCGCGGCCTCGGGCGAGAATTCGAACAGATCCCGAAACTGCTGTTCGCTTCGGCGTCGTTCGATCTCGCGCGCGGCCGGCACCGCCAGCAGATTGAGAATCCCCTCCACCAGGTCCGGGGACGCCAACGGGCCGCGGCTCATCACCGCGATCAGCCCCAGGGATTGGCCGCGTTGACCGAACAACGGGACCCCGGCATACGAGACCGCCCCCAGGTCGATCAACATGGACGCGTCGGGAAACCGCTGTGGGAGGTCCGCGGGCACGATGGCGGCGCGGCGGTCCACCCCCCCTTCGCACGGGGTGCCCGCCACCGCGAACTCCACATTGGCGGCCAAGCGCCCGTCTCGCCACCACGCCAACGTCCGCAGGCGTTCGCCCTTGTCGTCGGCCAACACCCCCACGAACCCGAACTCCACCCCCAAAATCTCCACCAGTCGTTGCACCAGGTAGACGTGAAATTCCACATCGCTGCCGCGCGCGCTCGCGACCTGAATGGTCCGGAGCGCCTCCTCGGTTTGTCGACGTTTCGTCACATCGCTCATGCTGCCCACGTACCCGACGAACCGACCCGTGTGGTCGCGCAGCGGCAACGCCCGGCTGTCCACCCACGTCACCCGCCCGTCCGGCGACCGAAAGCGAAATTCTTCCTGCGAGGCCTGTTGCGCCGAGACCGAGCGCGCCCACGCGGCCTGGATCCGCTCCCGGTCGTCGCCGTGCACCGCCCCGACCCATCCGTCTCCCAGCGCCGCCTCCAGCGTCATCCCCGTGAACGTCAGCCATCGGGTGTTCACGTACACACACCGGCCCTCGGGGTCGGCTTGAAAAATCCCGGCGGGCGACGCTTCCGCCAACGTCTCGAAGCGCTCTTTGGCCCGCTCCACCTCGGCTTGCCCTTCCTTGACCAATGTGATGTCTTCCTGGGTCAGCACTACGCGCATGGGCGCGACCCCGGGGATTCGCCCAACGCGGCACAGGAACCACCGGACGTCCGCGGACCCGGGGTACCGAAGCTCGGCGACGACTTCATCCCGCCGGCCCGCGGCCACGTCTCGGATCCCGCGGGCGAGCGCGCGCGCCGGCTCCGCATAGTCGCCCTCGACCTGCTCACAGACATCGAGGTAGTTGGCGCCTTCCCCCGGTCGAAACCACGCGGCACCGTGCGCGTCGGCACATTGTCGCCACGCGGCGTTCACGGTGAGGATCGCGCCATCCTCGTCCAGCACGGCCACGTGGGCGGCCAACGCGTTCAGGCACGCGCGCAAAAACCGTTCGCTCTCGCGAACCGCCTGCTCGGCCGCGCGGCGTTTGCGGTGCTCCTCGGCCTCGCGCAGGACCCGGGACACTGCGGGCCCTAGGCGCTGCAACCGCTCCTTGAACACGTAGTCGGTCGCCCCCGCTTTCACGCACGCCACGGCCGCGCCTTCGTCTAACACGCCCGACACCATCACCACCGGCACGTCCGGCGCCGCCCGACTCGCGGTGCGCAACGCCTCCATCCCGTCGTACCCCGGAATCGAGAAATCGCAAAGGATGACGTCGAAGGATTCCGAGACCAGGGCCAGCTCAAAGTCGTCCTTGTTATGGACGCTGACAAACTCGCAGTAGAGCCCCTCGTGGGTCAACCGGCGGTGAATCAACTCCGCGTCGGTCGCGTCATCCTCCAATTGGAGTACCCGAATGATGTCGGTCATGGAAGCCACGCTCCTTTCTCATGAATCACGCGGAGGCGTACCGGGGGCACCATCGCTCGAACGGATGCAAGGATCGCGATGGCTGGTAGGGGCGCCACGGTCGTCGGATCGCTCACGGGGAGCAGGAAACACCGCTTCGTAACGGAGGCATCGCTGACCCGTATGGCGGCTCCTCGGGTGGAACGGGCAGTGAGGAAGCCACACTGTACTCCGGGCCCGTCGATCGACGCAAGCCGAACGCCCCCGGCTCGTGGGCGACGGTTGAAACCGTGACCGGCAAATCAGTATAGTTTTCGGTTAGCACGCGGATGCCATGCCTGCCAAATTCACACCCATCGACGAGATCGCCCGACTCGCTGCCGCCGCCCGGCGCGATGGCCGCCGCGTGGTCTTCACCAACGGCTGTTTTGACCTGCTCCACATCGGTCACACGCGGTACCTGCAAAACGCGCGCGCCCTGGGAGATCTGTTGATCGTCGCGATCAACAGCGACGCGTCGGTGTCCGCGCTCAAGGGGCCGTCTCGGCCGCTGGTGCCCGAGCAGGAGCGGGCCGAAGTGTTGGCCGCGCTCGGGTGCGTGGATTACGTAACGATCTTCGACGCGCCCGACCCCGGCGAGGTCATCGCGGCGGTTCAGCCCGACGTGCTGGTCAAGGGCGGCGATTGGCCCGTGGACAAGATCGTCGGCCGCGAGGTGGTGCAAACGCGCGGCGGGCGCGTGGTCTCGTTGCCGCTCGTGCCGGGTTCGTCCACCACCGCGCTGGTCCGCCGTATCGTCGAGCGCGCGACCGCTCGGTCCGCCGGGACCTGATCGCTCCGTGCCCCCCGCGCACGAATCCGTGACTTCGCCTCTCATCACCGTGCCGTCGGCCGAACTGGACGACGCGTTGCGAGCCAACGAGGCGCGCGTGCATGTCGCCGGGCTTCGCCCGCCGGCCAAAGGCGCGTTGTTACGAGACGCCGCGTCTGCTCGTCCCGTGTTGGTTGTCACCGCGTCGATGGACACGGCGGACGCGTTGGCCGGCAACGTGCGGTGTCTGGCCGCGCTGCACGGCGAACGCGCGTCGGTCCTGGTGATCCCGGATTGGAACTCCGCGCTGCCCCCGCCCATCGACCTGGAGGCGCGGCGGGTGGCGGCCCTGGCTGCGCTGCTCGACGGGTCCGCCGCGCTCACCATCGCGCCGATCGACGCGCTCAGAGCCCCGCTCATTTCGCCCGTGACGTTTCGCGCGCACACGCGCACGATTGAACGAGGCCAGCCGATCGCGCGCGAGGACCTCTCGCGAGTTCTCATGGCGGCCGGGTACGAGATGGTTTCCACGGTCACCTTGCCCGGCGAGGCCGCGCTCCGCGGGGGCATCATCGACTGCTTCTCGCCGCTCGACGACGCGCCGGTGCGGATCGAACTGGACGGCGACGAGGTGGCCTCGCTGCGGTTGGTCGATCCGCTCACTCAACGTTCGCAACGCTACGTGGAGCGCGTCGTCATCGGTCCGGCGCCGGGGTTCGTGCACGCGGACGCCGACTCCACCCTCGCCGCGTACCTCTCGCTCGACACCGTCCTGGCCCTCGACGAACCCGAACTGCTGCCCGACGCGCCGCTCGACGGCCGCCTCCCGGCAACCGATGGCGAAGCGCGCCTGAGACGGATCATCACACTGCATTCGTTGGCCATCGCGGCGCCGGACGGCTGGATCTCGCTCGCGGCCGATCACGCGTCGCCGGAACGGTTCGGCATCGGCACGGCGCGCCAATCAGTCGCCACCGCGCTCCAGCGGGTGGACGACGTGCGCCAGGACTTTCTGAGCGTAGTCGTCTGTCGAAGCGCGGAGCAGGCCGCCCGATTCAAAACCCTGGCCGCGGACCACAACGTGCCAGCCGCGGATCTCCCGTCCGGCGGCGTTGCCGATCTCCTCAGCGCCATCCCGGCGCCCGTATTCGTCACGACGGGTGACCTCTCGGGGGGCCTCGCCGACCCCGCATCGCGGCTGCTCATCGTCACCGAAGAGGAGTTGCTCGGACACGAACGGATCGCCCGCCCCACCCGGCGCGCGCGCCTCACGCCGTTCCTGTCGTCGATCGACGACCTGCGGCCCGGCGACCTGGCGGTGCACAGCGAATACGGCATCGGCCGCTACGAAGGCCTCTCACGCATGGCCATGGGCGGGACCGAGAGCGAGTTTTTGGTACTGCGTTATCTGGGCGGCGACAAGGTATACGTCCCGATCGACCGGCTGGATCTGGTGCAGCCGTACGGCGGCATGGAAGGCAAGACCCCGCGTATGGAGGCCCTGGGCGGCACGGGCTGGGTCAAGACCAAACAGCGCGTGCAGCGCGCGATCCAGCGCATGGCCGCGGATCTGCTCACGCTCTACGCGGAACGCGAGGTGGCCAAAGGCCACGCGTTCCCGCCCGAAGGCATCGAGGCCAGGGACTTTGCCGCGGGCTTCGAGTACGAAGAGACGCCGGACCAGGCGCGCGCGATCGCGGAGGTGGCGCTGGACATGGAGAAACCGCGTCCCATGGACCGCCTCGTGTGCGGCGACGTGGGGTACGGCAAGACCGAGGTCGCGCTACGCGCCGCGTTCAAGGCCGTGATGGACCATAAACAGGTCGCGGTGCTGGTGCCGACCACGCTGCTCGCCCAGCAACACGCGCGAACCTTTGCCGCGCGTTTCGCGCCGTTCCCGGTACGGGTCGAAGCGCTCAGTCGCTTTCGCCCGCAAACCGAGCAGCGCGAGGTACTAGCCGGGCTCGCGGACGGCCGCGTGGACATCGTCATCGGCACGCACCGCCTGCTCCAGAAGGACGCGGTGTTCCACGACCTCGGCTTGGTCATCGTGGATGAAGAGCAGCGGTTCGGCGTGCGCCACAAAGAACGTTTCAAGGAACTCCGCAAGGACGTCCACGTGCTCACGCTGACCGCCACGCCGATCCCTCGGACGCTACAGATGGCGTTCGGCTCGATTCGAGACCTGTCGTTGATCGAGACCGCGCCCGCGGACCGGCTCGCGATCCGCACTACCCTGGCGCCGTGGAATCCCGACATCGTGCGCAACGCGATTCGGCAAGAGCTGGCCCGAGGCGGCCAAGTCTTCATCGTCCACAACCGGGTCAACGACATCGAACGCGTGGCGGAGGAGATTCGGCACCTCGTACCCGAGGCCCGCATCGTGGTGGGTCACGGCCAACTCAGCGAGCGCCAACTCGAACGCGTCATGGCGACGTTCCTCGCCAAGGAGGCCGACATCTTGTTGTCCACCACCATCATCGAGTCCGGATTGGACATCCCGTCGGCCAACACGATCCTGATCAACCGCGCCGACCGGTTCGGCATGGCCGAGCTCTACCAACTCCGCGGTCGCGTGGGCCGAGCGGGGCGCCAGGCGTATGCGATTCTGCTGGCGCCGCCCGAGGGCTCGCTGACCGAGGAAGCGCACCGCCGTCTCGAAGCGCTTCAAGAATTCACCGAACTGGGGTCCGGGTTTAAGATCGCGGCGCGGGACCTGGAAATCCGCGGCGCGGGCAACTTGTTGGGCGCCGAACAATCGGGATACATCGCCGACGTGGGGCTTGAACTGTATTTGAAAATGATCCAAGAGGCGGTAGCCGCGCTGCGGGGCGGCGACCAAGAACCCGAGGTGGACCCCGCGTTGACGCTCCCGGTCTCCGCGTTCATCCCGGACGAATACATCGCGGACGCGTATCACCGTTTGGCCTACTACAAACGCGTGGCGTCGGTGGAGACCGCCGAGGCATTGGCCGCGTTGCGCGAGGACATGCAGGATCGCTTCGGCCCGCTCCCGGAACCGGTGGAGCGCCTGTTCGAGGTCATGAACATCAAACGGCTGGCCCGCGGGCTGCGGTTGGCCAAGGTCGAGGCCGACGATCACCGCATCGTGGTGGCGGCCACGCCGCGCGCCCCGATCCCCAAGGAAGCCGTGGACACGCTGCTACGCGCCTATCCGCGCGCCGTGCGGTTCTTGTCCGACTACGCGTTTATGGTCACGCACCCCGGAGGGGGATGGCCGCCGTTGTGCGCGCGCGTCCTTGAATTGTTGAACCGGTTGGGGCCGTCCGCCGCGCCCGCGGAGCCCGTGCGCGGATGATCCCCGGACATCGCCGACGCCGGAGGCCCCGACTGCTCGGCGCGTCGGGATGGCTCCTGCTCCTCCTGGCGAGCGCGGCGGCGCATGCGGCCACGGATCGCCTGGTGGCCGTGGTCAACGACGAGATCATCACCGAGAGCGAGTTGGAAGGCTCCCGTGCGTTGGCGTCCTTGGACCTGTTGTCCGACATCCTGCCGGGGCTCCAACACACGGTCTCTCGCCCCACGGCACGGACCGCGCTCGAGGCCTTGATCGACCAACGGCTGCTGTTGCGCGAGGCCGAGGCGCTTGGGGTCTCCGCCACGAAGGACGAAGCGCGCGGCGCCGTGCAGTCATTGCGCGAACAACACCGGCTCGACGAGCTGGCCGGCGCGGCGGACGAGGACATCGAACACCGCGTGCAGGAACAACTCACGATCGTCAAATTGGTCAACCGCGAGGTCCGTTCCAAAATTTTGTTGAACGCCGCCGACGTGGACGCCTACTACCGCGAGCACGCGGATCGTTTTACGCGCCCGGGCCGATACCGCATTCGACAAATTTTCATCAAGTCGTCGTCCGACGACGCGCCCGCTCGCGCCGCGGCCCACGCCCAAGCCGAGGCCTTGCGCGCGGAAGCCGCGGCGGGCGCGGATTTCGGCGAACTGGCGCGACGCGCCTCGCACGGCGCAGAAGCCGCGCACGGCGGGGACCTCGGTTACGTGCAACGGGGGGACCTGCTCCCGGAAATCGACGCCGTGTTGGATCGGCTCGGGGTGGGCGAGGTCAGCCCCGTGCTCGCCACCGCGCTCGGATTTCACGTCATCAATGTGGTGCAGGCGCAACCGCCGACCCCTCGCCCGCTTGAAGACGTCAAACCGCAGATCGAAGAACTCGTGTACCAGGAACAGGCGACCGACTACTACCGCCGGTGGATTCGCTTGCTGCGCGGACGATCCCACATCGACATCAAACTGTAGCAGGCCCTACTAACAACTTCTCCCTCCCTCTTTGACAAAGAGGGAGGGAGAAGTTGACCTTTTCTCCTGTGAGCCGCCGACTCAAGAACGGACGGGGGCGACCATCCGGCCGCCCCCGCTCCAACCTCACAGCACCTTGATCGTGGTGGCGGTGGCTTCGCCCGCCACGTCCCGGTATCGAATGAACACCTTCTTTCCGGGTTGCACCTCGGCGAGCGTGGCCTTGAGGTTGCCCAGCTTGACCCGCACGCGCGGCGACAATACGAACGTGCGCTCACCGCTCCGAGACTTCACGGTCACGGTCTTCGCCTCTTGGTCCACCGCCACGATGGTGCCCGTGGCTTGCCGCGACCGGAGCGATTGCTCGGCCTCCTGGGCCGGCTCGGCGTCCGCGGACATGGACACGGCCGCTCCCCCGGTCGTATTCGGCGCCGCGCTCGCCGCGCCGAGCCCCATCGTGATCCACGACATTGCCACCCCCATCACCATCCACGCAAACTGTTTCATGGCTCCCCTCCCGGTTTCGGCCGACAACGAAGGCGCCCATCGCCCCCGCCCGCTGCAGAGTAACATTGCAGCGGGCGTGCCACCCGGAAGTGCGGAAAAACCGGATGCCGGCGATCACCAAACGGGTGAGACCTGATTAGGTATTCGCGGACAGTGAACAGATGGTGCGGGCTACGGAGCCGGCTTGTGATTGATCAGATACGAGAAGCAGCCGGAGCAGGTTGTGGTCGGAGGGACCGACATGTCCACGGTAAAATGCCACTGGTCACCAGGCGCCATCCCGAGAGGCGCGGTCTGGGCCCCGCTCGGGGGCGGACACACGGCGCCGTCAATCGTGGCGCAGGCCGCGTCCACGACCTGCCAGGCGGCGTTTTTCGCGGTAAACACGATCTTGGTGTGATACGCGGTCGGACCGCCGGCCGGACTCTGGTTGCGAAGCGTGCCGGTGTACCGCACGCGCCCGTCGGTGGTCGTCCCTTCCGTGATGGTCCCGGATAAGACCACCGCCGCGGACGGCGCCACAAAGTCCGGGCTATCAGGCAGCGGCAGGCAGCCTTCGTATAACGTGCCGTCGCAGGTGGTGCTGGCCTCGATTTTGTCGACCCGGCTGAGCGCAAAATCGTTGGGAACATCAAACGTCGCCCGGTTCCCCGGACTCAGACACGTTTCAATCGTGGCGGGCGCAAACAAGGAATACCGCATGCTCTCGCCCAAGAGGTCCGCGAACCCGAACCGTTGATTGGCCGGATTGGTCATCAGACGGAAGTTCTCCGGAGCATTCGGATCGCCGGGATTCACCGCCGGATCAATCCGCTCATAGGAATTGATCGACACGCGGATATTACACGCGATCCGGTCGCCCTGGTTCTGCACTTCACCCAGGTACCGCGCGTTGCCGACCGCATCAGCGGTCCTGGTGATGCCGGGAAAGTCGGGGAAATCACGGTCCGCCCCCGCGCCTCCCACAATGCTGATCGGCGGCGGAGCGACCGGAAGCGGCTCGCCGGGGCCGATCGACTCCACCCCGCAGCCGGATACCGCGGCGAAGACCACCAGCGCTTGGATCAACCCGCGCGGCGGACGATGTACGATCGGACCAACCGGGCGGGGCGGTAGGAGTGTTTCACCTTCGCCAGTGAAGTCAGCCCCGAATCGTCCAACGCCGTGATCCATTCCACTCCCGTCTGCGCGCGACAGAACTCTCGAAACAGATACGTTGCCAATCCGCGTGTCGCGGGATCGGCGATTTCAAGCCAGATCCCAAACAGATTGGGCCTCACCAACCCGCCCAACGTGTACCCCACGACCCGACCGTCGATGACGACCACCAGGCCGGTCAACCCCAAAGCCCTCCGCTCGGTCAGCGCGATGCGGTGCGCGGACTCGGCATCCTCGGCCATGGCGCGGGCCACCTCGTCCGTGGTCCGACCGAATTTGGCCTCCCGCCACCCGCGGTACAGGGCCAAGCACTGGGCAACGTGCCGGTCATCCAGAGGGTCCAGAGTAAAGACCCGTTGCTTCACAAAATCATTCCAAGCCCAACGCTTTGATTTGTAAGCATTCCCACGGAGATTCACGAGGGCCTCGCGCCGATACACGTATTCGGTCGCGTGGGGAAGGATGTCGTAGCCCAAAGACACGAACGCGTCACACTCCCCTTCGTCCACGCCCTCGATCCGTGCGGCCGCCCCATGATCGCGGGACCCGGCCATCAGCGTGAACGCCCCGGCCACCGCCGCGGGAAATTGGGGCGGCTCCGCGTCCGGTCCGGCCAACGGAGGCCACGGCATATAGGTGTGGGGACCGTACCGGGCGAACAGGCAGAAGTACCCGTGAAGCCATGTCCACGCGTAATCGAAGTGCTCCCGCCAGATGTAGACGCCGGGAAACGTCCGGGCCCCGAGGTCACTCGGGGTCGCGGCCAACAGAGGCTGGAGCCGGGACCGATCGCTGAGCGCGAGCGGCTGAAGCGACGCGTCCGGCACGGGGGGTCAGTCGCGGCTGATGTCGCCGACCGGCCGCACGTCGTCCTGGAATCGGTTGACCAATTCGGGGTTGGCCGCGAGCACCGCGGACAGGGGAAGCGCGCGCAGCAGCGAGCCCACGCGCCCGGCATACGCCGCCAACCCGTCCGCCTGCGCCGCGTCTTGTACATAGGGGCACTTGGTGTCCAGCCCCACCATCGCCCGCCGCCCCTCGTCGTCCCGCATCAGCGCCAACGGGTAGATCCGGCAATCGAGCGGCCGCACATCGTAAATCCGGCAATGCTGCGTGGTCACGTCGAACGCGGGACAGATATACCCGTCGTCAGTGGGATGGGGGACCAGCTCGACCCGCCCGCCCGCCGGATCGGGCAGCCGGTCCGACGCGAGCCCGGCCGCGATGGCGCGTTCGCGCTCCTGCGCCGTAAAATACGGACGCAAAAAACTCTCGCGTTCTGGAAAGCGGCAACACACATCACACCGCAGGCACAGCTCGCTGGGAACGATCTGCGGCAGATCATCGCCGGGCAAGGCCTTGATGTGGAGATGATTGGAGCGGGATTCCATCGTACCGCAGACGATACCATGCGGCGCGACGTCACGTCACGTGACGTCGCGGGCACGAACCTTTGCGTCGATAAACTCGCGGTGAGGCACGTGCAGGAGATCCGCGATCCGGCGGATCAGGTGCTCTTCGTGCCGATCCTTATTCGCGTCCGCGAACGCCACCCGCCAGAGCAGTTCGACGATGTGCACCTTCTGCTCGGTCGGAAAATGTCTGTCGATCAGATGCGTGAACTGGTGCGTGGACGTTGCGGTCTGCGCCTCTTCCTCCGCCAACCGAACCAGCAGGTCGGTGTCATGTTCGGACAGATTGAACGTCCGTCGCACCGCCTCGCCGATCACCCGGCGTTCTTCGTCCTTGATCTCATGGTCGGCGCGAGAGACCTCCACCAGCAGCGCGGCGGTCGCGAGTTGCAACGCGCGCTCCAGGGATTCCGGCTGGCCGGACGTGGAACGAATACGCGCGTCAAAGAATTCCTGAATGGCATTTAACATGGTTGCGAATCTCCTGATGAACCCTGCCCCTCAGCACGCGCAGTATAGGACCTTCACGCCACGCCTTCAAGCCACGACTCGGCCGAGCCGTGGCGCACACACTCACGATTGACAGGGCGTCCTGCGCTCGCGTACCGTACGCCAATGGCTCCAACCCACGCACCATGACGACCGCCGCCCCGACCACGTCCTTCTGGACCACGCTCCCGCAACCGATCTTGGGCCTTTCGCCCATGGACGGGGTCACGGACGCGGCGTTCCGACTCATCGCGGCTCGGCATGGTCGGCCGGATCTGATCATGACCGAATTTACCCACGTGGAGGGCATCTGCCGCGGCATCCCGGCCGTGCTCAGGAACTTGGACTATCACCCGGACGAACGGCCCGTGGTGGCGCAGGTCTTCGGATCGGAACCCGAGGCGTTCTATAAGGCTGCGCACGTGGTCGCGGCCCTGGGGTTTGACGGGTTGGACATTAACATGGGGTGCCCCGACAAGGCCGTGGCCGGGCACGGGTGCGGCGCGGCGTTGATCCGCACCCCGGATCGCGCGCAAGCCATTATCCGCGCCGCTCAGTCCGGAATGCGGGATTGGGCCGACGGCCGCGACCTGGCGTCAGTGGGCCTCGCGGCCGAAACACGCGACATCGTTCGTCGGATGATGGCGCGCGTCGGGGCGTCGGATCACGTCCGTCGGGCGCTCCCCGTGTCGGTCAAGACCCGACTGGGATACGACCGCGTGGTCATCGACTCCTGGATCGACGCGTTGTTGGAAACCGAACCCGCCGCGATTTCGGTCCACGGCCGGACCTTGGCTCAGCGCTACAGCGGCGACGCGGATTGGGACGCGATCGCCCGCGCCGCGGAACGGACGCGACGCACGGCCACGCTGGCGCTGGGTAATGGCGATTTACGCTCGCCGAGCGACGTGGTCCGCCGCGTCCGCGAGACGCACGTGCACGGCGTGTTGATCGGCCGCGCGGCCATGGGCAACCCCTGGATCTTCCGCGTGGCCGACCGCCTTCGCGCGGCCTGCGCCGACCCCGCGAGTCCCGCGCCCGCCCCGCCCGTCGTGGACTCCGCGGACCGGTGGGCCGTGGCGCGCGAACATGCGGCCCTGTTCGAGCGGCTGCGGGACCACGTCCCCTTCACGGTCATGCGCAAACACCTCGGGTGGTACGTGCGGGGCCCGGAAGACCGACCCGGGCTTCGCGCCCGGTTGATGCAGGTCCGGACGCTCGCGGAATTGGACGCGGTGCTGACCGACGCAACGCCTCGGGCCGAAGCGGGGACCCGCGAGAGCGCGCGCGTCGCGTCCATGACGTGCGGTTGATCCTCGCCTCCACGTCGCCCCGACGCCGGGAACTCCTGTCGCGTCTGGGCGTCGCGTTCGAGGTCATGTCTCCCCGCTACGAGGAAGTAATCGACCCCGCCGCGGCGCCCGAAGATCAGGCCGTGGCGTTCGCGTTGGGCAAGGCCCGGTCCGTGGCCGCGCCCGACGCCGTCGTGCTGGGCAGCGATACCCTGGTCGTCGTTGATCGGACCATTTTAGGCAAACCCACGGACCCCGCCGACGCGCGCCGTATGTTGGGCCTGCTGCGCCATCGCGCCCATCGGGTCATCACCGCGGTCGCGATCATCGCGCCCGGACGCCCCGACCAGGGCTTTGTCGAGACGGCCGTGGTGCACATGCGGGACATCAGCGACGACGACCTCTTCGCCTACGTCGCCACCGGTGAACCCTTGGATAAGGCCGGGGCGTATGCCGCGCAGGGCATCGGCGCGCGTTTCATCGAATCCATCGACGGGGATCCGTCCACCGTGATCGGCCTCCCATTGCAGCGGGTCGCCGAGGCATTACGACAGGCGGGGGGTTCCGTGTCGGCCGACGTGTCGTTGTAGGGGCGCACGGCCGTGCGCCCACCGCCCGCGCCCTGATCGGCGGTCGTTGTTACGACGCCTGTTGTTGGGACGCGAAATACCGCGCCACCCCGTCGGGCGTGGCCGCGAACCAATACCGTTGCGCGGACGGGGCTTCCGGACTGATCACGTGTTCGCGCTCCACCACGGCCACGACGGTATCGCTCCCGTCTAAGGATTGCGCGTACGGGGCGGTGGCGTCGCCGGTCTTCACGAACGCCGCGATCAACCGTTCGGTCAAGAGTCGTTCAAGGATGGCCAGGCCGCGACGGACCAGGACCGCGCGATTGGTCAGTCCCGGGGTGAGTCGTTGCAGCGCCCACAATAATTCGGTCGAACCGCAGTAATCTTCCACGCAGTGACCGAGCACCGCGAGTTCCGCGTGGTCCAGTACCGGTGCGTTCATCATGTCTCCGTCACACCACCACGAGCCCCGCGCGCCGCATCGCCCGCCACGTGCGTCCCTGCGTCCACTTCGCGAACGACTCGGGCCCGGGATACGAGGCGCTCAGTTCGCCGAGCGTCGGATAGGCCGCGCCGCCCCGCCTCCGAGGCGCCGCCGCCGCGAGCCACCCGGCCGCCCATTCCGCCGTCGGCCCGCGCAACGGGAGGCGTTCCAACAGGGCGCGTCCCGACAACGCCAGCCGTGTCCGCCCGCCCACTCGCTCCACCGCGGCCCGCTCACCCAACCACACCACCCGCGACGCGGGATTAAGTATACCGGGTTCTCGGCGGCGTGGCTGCCCGCCCGGTGCCCACGCGGCCGGCACCCGGGGACGCGGCACCCGCCCATCAAACCACGTTCGCACGTCCCGGTCCAACCCTAGTCCGCGCATAAAATTCGCCACGGCCCGGGCCAGTCCCTCGCCCAAGGCCTCGAGGTCCCCGGACCGCGGGTCGTGATGAACCAGGTCATTGCGCGCGAACGCGCGGTCCGGTAACGGCGCGATCGAAATCCCGAATTCCGACGGGCGGCGCCCCACCGGACTGTGACGCGTGGCGGTGAAACGGTGCCAGTACGCGGACTGGATCAGGTCCGCGTCGAACAACCGGCGCACCCGCTCCAACGCGTCGAGTGTTTCTTGGGGCGTCTCGGTCGGGAACCCGTACATCAGATACGCGTGAACCATCACGCCCGCCTGCCGGAACGCCCGCGCGGCGGTTGCCGCCTGATCTACGGTCACGCCCTTGTCCATCAACGCCAACAAGCGATCCGACGCGGTTTCCAGTCCGCCGCTGATCGCGATGCACCCGGAAGCCGCGAGCAACCGGCACACGTCGGGGGTGAACGCGGCCTCGAACCGGATGTTGCCCCACCAGGAGATGACGCGACCCCGCTCCAACAACGCCAAGGCGAGCGCCACCAGTCGCGCGGGCGGCGCGGCCTCGTCCACGAAATGGAACCCGGTCTCCCCGGTCTCCGCGATCAGCGTCTCGATGCGGCGCACCAACACGTCGGCGGACGCGGGATCGTACCGCGCAATGTAGTCGAGGTCCACGTCGCAAAACGTGCACCGCTTCCAATAACAGCCGTGCGCCACGGTCACCTTGTTCCACCGGCCGTCCGACCAGAGCCGGTGCATGGGATTGGGCACTTCCACGATCGACAAATACCGCGAACGATCCAGCCCGACGTACGTGGGCGCGCCCACGTCGTCGAACGCCACGTCGGGCTCACCCGAACCGTTCAGATACGAGACGCGTCCGTTCACGCGCGCAAACGTGCGGCACAAGCGGTCCATCGTGCGCGCGCCCGCAACCAGATCCAACAAACAGAGCAACGGCCGTTCGCCCGCGTCCATGGTCACGTAATCCACGTAGTCGAACAGACGCGGTTCGTCCAACTCGCGTAGTTCCGTGTTGACGTACCCGCCGCCCAGTGCAATCGGCACGCCCGGCCACGCCTCTCGCAAGACCGACGCGGCGCGCAACGCGCCGTACAGGTTGCCGGGAAACGGCACGGTGATCCCCACCAGATCGGGCCGCGGCCCGCGCGCCACGATGCGCGCACACGCGTCGAGCCGTGAGGTCGTGAACCCGGACGGCCGGCGCAGCGCCCGCTCGATCGGATCGAACGACGCGGCGGACGCGGCCAACCGTTCGCCGTACCGGCTCAATCCCCAGAGCGGATCCACGGTCGCCGTGATCAGGTCGCTCAGGTCGTCCAGGTACAGACCCGCCAGATGGGTGGCGCGGTCCGACGTGCCCATTGCGCCGAAGGCCCATCGGTCGTCCTCGCAGCCAGCAAGCCGAGGGCCTTCGGGGAGAAACGACCCGGCGGCAATCCGTACGGCGAGCGTGGGATCGCGGCCCTGCAGGAACGCGACGATCGGATCAATGGTCTCGATGTATGCGTCGGCCAACGGGAGCGCGTGGTCCGCGACAACGGGCCATGTCGCGCGTTGCGCGCGCACGGCCTCGAACAATTCGCAGACGCCGGCCCGCGAGAACACGGCCAACGCCGTTTCCAAACTGAGATCAGCCTGGACCGCGTCGATCCCCCGCGAGCGCAGAAACCCCGCCAAATACGCGGTGGCGGGATAGGGCGTATTGAGCTGCGTGAGCGGCGGCGTGAGCAGAAGGACGCGCACGCCGGCATTATACGGCTCAGGACCGCACGAGTGCATGCGTGGGCAAGACGCGGGATTTTGACAGACCCCGCGCTTGCTCCTATCCTAACCATACGTAGAAATCTGGTCTTGTTAGGGATGGTTTTTTCGCATGCCGGGTGACGCACCGACAGACCGCGAACTCGTGGCTGCGCTCGTCGAGCTTCATCAGACGGGCCGCAAATTGCTGCTCTATCCCCCGACGCATGCGTTGATCCCCAAAGCGATCGACAATGTAATCAGGCGGTTCAACGGCTTGTGGGCGGATCGCCCGGAACTGACCATCACGGTGGGCGCCAAACACCTGCTCATCGGCGGCGAGCCGTGTGATCCGGAGAACCCCGTGTTGGCGGAGTTGACGCGGACGTTGTCGACCGCGCACGTGGCGCGTCTCACGGTTCGCCGGGGACTGGATGGGGACGGGCTCGCCCGGTTCTTTGCGTGGCTCCAGGGCAAAAGCGCGGACGAGAACGCGCGGCAGGCCCGGCTCGCGGCGTTGCATCAAACCGTTCCCGCCATCACGGTGTCATTGGTCAGTTTTCGCGGCGCGGTGGCGGACACCGCGGACACCCCGCGCGGCGGCACGTGGGATCAACTCTTGGACGCGTTGCTGGAAGCCGGCATGGAGGGGGGGCAGAGCCGGACCGAGGGACTCGGCGAAACGGACCGCGACCGGCCGGAGCGGGTCGCGGAGATGATCAACCGCGCCGCGGGGAGCGGCGACGCGGGCGGACGCTACGAGCGGCTGGTGCTCGAACACCTCCAGCGCCTCGCGGCGCCCCTGCGCGACCCGGTCACCGGCGCGACGCGCGCGGCCGTGTTGCCCGAAGCCGAACGCCGACGATTGGCCGCGTTGATCGAACGACTCGACCCGGCGGTCCGGGAACGGCTGTTCCGTCTGGCGTTCACCCCGGAGAGCCGGGGGCCCGGCGCCTTGGTCGCCGTGCTCGATCAGTTATCCGAGCCCGTGTTGCTGGAGGTGCTCTGTCAGATCCAGGCGCATCACGGCGCGATTTCCGTCCCCACCCTGGAACTGCTCCGCAAATTCGTGAGCGTCAGCCGGGAGCGGCCCGAGTTGGCACCCTCCATTATGGAACACCTGGACAGTCTCGACTTGGCCGACCGCCACGCCTTGTATGCGGAACTGTTCCACAAAAAGGCCGAAAAAAATTATTACCCCGAAAACTACGAAAAAACCATCAAGGGACTCTCCGGCGTTGCGGCCGGCGGGCCGATTCCCCACGATCCGGTCTCGGACTTGGTGGATCCGGTCGGCGACGCGCAGATTCATTCCCACTTGGTCACGGTCATGGCCGAACTGCTGCAACATCCCACGGCCTCCCCGAATCAGTCGGAACTCATCGAGCGGTTGGCGGGCGCCATCGAGGATCCCCTGGTCCATGACCATGCGGACATGGCCTTTCAGATCTTCGACGCGCTCACCACCATTCCATCGGACGATCCCTCGGCTCGCGACACCCTCCAGACCACCATGACCCGCGTGATTACGCCGGTGGTGCAGGCCTTACCCAAATTGGACAAGACTCGCGGGGCCGCCGTGGCCGATCACTTGGTCACGATCGGTCAACCCGTGGTGCGGCCGCTGCTCGATATCCTCAACAACGCGCCAGACATGGTGTTGCGTAAACGCCTGCTCGATATCCTCGCGCGCATCGGCCGCCCGATCGCGCCCGCGGTGATGGCCGCGCTCAACGACGAACGGTGGTTCGTAGTGCGCAACATGATTTTGCTGCTGGGAGAAGCCAAGGTCGCGGAAGCCGCGCCCAAGATCATCCCGTTCGCCGACCATACCAGCGAACAGGTACGCATCGAAACGCTGCGGGCGCTCGGGCAGATCTCGCACATGGACCACGCGCTCGACCTCTTCGCCTCCGCGACGTTCGACGCGGATGAACGGGTCGCGACTTGCGCCATCGGCATCTTGTGTCAGCGCCCCACCCCCAAAGTCGTGGACCGGCTGCGGGACCTGTTTGAATCCGACGACAGGCGGCTGTCGGACCCGCGGAAGCTCAAGATTATCGACGCGTTGGCGCGAGGCAAAGACCCTTCCTGCGTCGCGTTGTTGAGTCGATTGGCCAAACGCCGCCGATTTCTCCTGTTCGACCTGCCCAAGCAAGCCGCGATCCGCAAGGCCGCTCGCGAGGCGCTGCGCAGACATCGACTGATGGTGTCGGAGACCTATGGGCGCACTGCCTGAGTGGTCGATGTCCGCCATCGCCGCGGACCCGCGGTATCGCCTGCTCAAACAATTGAGCCGCGTGCTGCGCGGCCGGTCGTTGTATCCGCCCTCCCACCCGCAGCTCCGGGAAGCGTCGAACGAATTGGTCTGCAGCCTGGGCGGGTTGTTCGAGGAACGCGACGAGATCCGGATCGTGGCGCTCGACGATCGCCTTTTCGTGGACGACGTCCGCAGTCTAGAATTGGAAATGGTGGCGCACGATCTGCGCGCGAAGCTCAAACTTCAACAGATCGAACTCCTCGTGTTGACCAAGGGACTGGAAGGCCACGAGTTGCTGGCATTAGTCGAAGGGCTGGCGGCCGGCGCGATCCCGGCCCTGCCCCACGTCCAAACCGGCAAAATCAGCAGCCAAACCCCGACGCAGTCCGCGCAACCCGCGCACGTGGACTTGTCGCCGCAGGTGAACGCGCTCCAAGAGATCTTCGAGGGCTGGGACGAGATCCAGGGCCTGGTGATGGATCAGGTCGAACACATCATGCGGGTGCTGGAAGATCAACTGTTCGCCAATCAATCGTCGCTGATTTCGCTGGCTAGCCTCAAGAGTTACGACGAATACACGTACACCCATGCCATCAACATCGCGATCCTGACCATGGCGCAAGCCGAATCGCTCGGCGTACCCAAGCGGTTGATCCACGATTTCGGCGTGGCCGCCATGCTGCACGACATCGGCAAGACCTTGGTGCCGGCGCACATCCTCAAGAAAGCCGGCAAGCTGGAGCCGCACGAATACGAAGAGATGAAGAAACACCCAATCTCCGGCTCGATCCTGCTGCTGCGCAACCCCAACATCCCGAAGTTGGCTTCCATCGTCGCGTACGAACACCACATGTTGTACAACGTGTCGGGGTACCCGGCGCTGCCGCGCCCGCGTACCCAACACCTGTGCAGCATGTTGACCTCCTTGTCTGACTTCTACGACGCGCTGCGCACCAACCGCCCGTACCAGGACTCGCGCCCGTCCGAAGACATCATCGCCATGCTGGAAACCCGGATCGGCACGCATTTCGAGGAACGTTTGGCGCGGCATTTTATCGCGCTGATCCGAGCCCGGACCGCGGCGTAATCCGGCGACGCCGAATATCCGTCACAAAGCCCCAACTTCCGCCACATTTCCGTCGCCGGACACGGTCGGAGCCACCACAACCATGGATTTCCGTGGCATGGGCCTTGAATTATGATCAACCCGCGGACAGTAGCCACCACCCGACGGGCCTCTTGCCCGCGGGATCACCAAGGAGCTCCTCATGGGCCATGCGGCATCCCCGATGGTATTTGACTCCACGATCATCCACACCGCAACGCACGCCGTCCCGAAACCAACGGCGCGCTGCTGCCAACAGGCCGTGGTCGAAGCGCTGGAGACCGCGGGATCCATGGGCGTGATCGCCGTGATCACGATCCTGGTCATGGGCTTCGCCGCGGGACTGACCACGGCGTGGATGGTGTTCGGCTGATCGTCCCTGAAGTTTGACTTTCGCCTGAACGCTTCACTACGATGCCCCTCATGCCGGGGGCTCGTTCGCGTCCAACCCGCCTGACCACGCTGATCACGGCCGTACTGGGTCTCCAGGTCGGCCTGCTCGCCTGCTCCAATCGCCCCTGGAATACGCCGTACCCCGCGTCGCAGGACAACCAGAACATTCTCTACTCCTCGTTCGACGAGCGGCCCAAACACCTGGACCCCGCACGCTCATACAGCTCCAACGAAGCCGCGTTTACGGCGCAGATTTACGAGCCGCCGCTTCAGTACCACTTTCTCAAACGCCCCTACGAACTCGTGGCGCTGACCGCGACCGCAGTACCAAAACCCGCGTATTTTGATGCGCAGCACCAACGGCTGCCCGATTCCGTGCCGATCGAACGGATCGTATACAGCGCGTACGACATCCGCATTCAGCACGGGGTCCTGTATCAACCCCACCCTGCGTTTGCCACGGACGCCGCGGGACGTTTCAGCTATCACAACCTCACGCCACGTGATCTCGAGCGCGTGTCCACGCTCGCGGATTTTCCGAAGACCGGCACGCGCGAACTCACGGCCGACGACTACGTGTACCAGATCAAGCGGCTGGCCCACCCCAAGCTCCACTCCCCGATCTTCGGCCTGATGAGCGAATACATCGTGGGCCTGGGCGAGTATGGGACCACCCTGGAAAAGGCCTTGGCCGATCACCCGACGGAATTCCTCGACCTAACGCGGTATCCGCTCGACGGCGCGGTGGTCATTGATCGCTACACCTATCGGCTCACGGTCAAGGGCAAGTACCCGCAAATGGTGTACTGGCTCGCCATGCCGTTTTTCGCGCCGATCCCGGTGGAAGTCGATCGCTTTTATTCGCAGCCCGGCATGGCCGAAAAAAACCTCACGTTGGATTGGTATCCGGTGGGCACCGGTCCGTTCATGCTCACCGTCAACAACCCCAATCGGCAGATGGTCATGGAGCGCAACCCCAATTTCCACGGCGAGCGCTACCCCTCGGAGGGCGAGGCGACCGACCAGACCGCGGGGTTCCTCGCGGACGCGGACAAACCCTTGCCGTTCATTGACAAGGCCGTATACAGCTTGGAAAAAGAAAGCATCCCGTACTGGAACAAGTTTCTCCAGGGCTACTACGACGTGAGCGGCATCAGTTCCGAGACGTTCGATCAAGCCGTGCAAATGAGCGGGCACGGCGAGGTGGGGCTCACCGACGCGATGCAGGCCAAGGGCATCCGCCTCATCACGTCGGTGGAAACATCGATTTTTTATCTGGGCTTCAACATGCTCGATCCCGTGCTCGGTGGGTACTCCGATGGGGCCCGCAAACTCCGCCAAGCCATCTCGATCGCGTACGACGACGACGAGTTCATTTCCATCTTTCGCAACGGGCGCGGCAGCGCGGCGCAAGGTCCCATTCCTCCCGGCATTTTCGGGTATGTGGACGGGGCCCGTGGGATCAATCCGTACGTCTTTGACTGGGCGGATGATCAGCCGCGGCGCAAATCGATCGATCGCGCCAAAGACCTGCTGGCCGAAGCCGGCTACCCCAACGGCCGCGACAGTCAAACCGGCAAACCCTTGGTGCTCCATTTCGACGTCACGGCGGGCGGACCCGATGACAAGGCGCGGCTGGACTGGGTGCGCAAACAATTCGCCAAAATCGACATTGAATTGGAAATCCGCGACACGGACTACAACCGGTTTCAGGACAAGATGCTCAACGGCTCCGCGCAGATATTTCAATGGGGGTGGAACGCGGACTACCCGGACCCGGAGAATTTCCTCTTTCTCCTGTACGGCCCCAACGCCAAGGTCGGGAAAAACGGTGAAAACGCGGCCAATTACCAGAACGCGGAATTCGACCGGCTGTTCGAGCGCATGAAGAATATGGACAATGGCCCGGAGCGACAGGCCCTCATCGATCAGATGGTCGAGATCGTCCGGCGCGACGCGCCCTGGGCGTTCGGGTTCCACCCCAAACAGTTCACCTTGCACCACGCGTGGTACCAAAACGCCAAACCGAATTTGATGGCGAACAACACGCTCAAGTACAAACGGATCGAGCCCGGCCCACGATCGCAGCGTCGCGCCGAGTGGAACCGTCCACACCTCGCGCCGGTGGCCGTGGCCCTCCTGCTGCCCGTGGCCGTGGTCTTGCCCGCGGTGATCGGGTATCTCCGCCGAAATCGGTCAGCCGCATGATCCGGTACTTGATCCGCCGCGCGCTGTACGCGATCCCGATTCTCATCGGCGTGAACCTGATCACGTTCGTGTTGTTTTTCGTGGTGAATCCGCCCGACAACATGGCGCGCATCCACCTCGGGATCAAACGCGTCACGCCCGAAGCCATCGCCAAGTGGAAACACGAGCACGGGTACGACAAACCCGTGCTCTGGAACACCGCGGCTCCCGGCGCCGACAAAATGACCGACACGATCTTCTTCGAGAAATCGCTCGCGCTGTTTGCATTCGACTTCGGCCGCGCGGACGACGGCCGCGACATCAGCGAGGACATCGGGCAGCGCATGTGGCCCAGCCTTGCCATCGCCCTGCCCATGTTCGCGGTCGGCATGTTGCTCAACATCACGTTCGCCATGACGCTCGCGTTTTTTCGCGGCACCTATCTCGATCTGTGGGGCGTGGTCACGTGCGTGATCCTGTTGTCCATTTCCACGCTGTTTTATGTGATCGGCGGGCAATACGTGATCGGCAAGCTCTTAAACCTCACCCCGATCTCCGGGTACGACACCGGCTTTGCCGCCGCGAAGTTTTTGGTCCTGCCCGTGGTCGTGGGCATCATCAGCGGCATTGGCGGAAGCACGCGACTGTATCGCACGATTTTTCTCGAAGAGATCTCCAAGGACTACATTCGCACCGCGCGCGCCAAAGGGTTGTCGGAAGTTCGCGTGCTCTTTAAACACGGGCTCAAGAACGCCCTGATCCCGATCCTGACCGGCGTGGTGGTGATCATTCCGTCGCTGTTTCTCGGCAGCCTGATCCTAGAATCGTTTTTCGGCGTGCCGGGCTTGGGCAGCTATACCATCGACGGGATTCGCTCGCAGGATTTCGGCATTGTCCGCGCCATGGTGTTTTTGGGTTCGACGCTGTACATCGTGGGCCTGATCCTGACCGACGTATCGTACACACTGGTGGATCCACGGGTACGCCTGGAATGATCCCGGTCAAGCCGGTCGTGTTATGGACGGACGCCCTGCTGTTCGTGTTGGTCGGGGTCGCCGTGGCCGCCGGCTGGTACGCGAGCACGCGCGAGCACTTGCGCGCGCCGTGGCGCCACGTGCGGCGACACCCGCTGGGCATGGCCGCGTTGGTCGTCTTGTGCGCGTACGCGACCGTCGGCCTGTTGGACTCAATGCACTTCCGCCTGCCGCTCCCCCCGTCGGACACCCCGGGGAGCGTGGATCGCGTGGATTACTCGACCGAAGTGGTGAGCCTGCTCGACACCGTGGTCCTTCCGCTCAAAACGCGCGGCGAAAAGACGTACTCCGCCCCGTTCGCCGCCCACTCGTACGCGAAAGAAACCATCGAACGACCCGACGGCACGCAGGCGCGGGATTTCCCCCGGTTACAGTACGGCGGCGCGCACCTGGCCGATCCCACGACGGACCGCGGGCCGGACATCGCGACCACGGCGATCGCCGGGTTCATGCGGGGATTGCTGGTCTGGCTGGTGATCGTCCTGCTGCTGGTGACGTGGCAAGCGCGGCGTCACCGCCTCGCGTGGACCGAGATGTTCGCGCGGTTGGCGCAGGGCCGCACGGATACCCCCTGGCGCGTGATCCTCGTCACGCTCGGCGCGCTGATCGTGCTCGGCTTCGTGATCGGCCATTGGGCCGTGAAGTACCACGTGCTGGGTACCGACAAGGTGGGCAACGATGTGTTGTATCTGTCGCTCAAGAGTATCCGCACCGGTATCGTGATCGGCACGCTCACCACGCTCATCATGCTGCCGTTTGCGGTCATGCTGGGTATTATGGCCGGGTACTGGAGGGGTTGGGCGGACGACCTGATCCAATACGTGTACACCACGTTGAGTTCGATCCCCGGCGTGTTGCTCATCGCCGCCGCCATCTTGACGCTCCAGGCGTATATTGCGCTCCATCCCGACCTCTTCGACACCGCGGCGGTGCGCGCGGACGCGCGCCTGTTGTTTCTGTGCGCCATCTTGGGCGTAACGAGTTGGACCGGGTTGTGCCGCTTGCTGCGCGGCGAAACCCTCAAGCTGCGCGAAGCCGAATATATCCAGGCCGCACGGGCGTATGGTGCAGGGTCCATGACCATCATGCTGCGACACCTTCTGCCCAATGTGATGCACATCGTGCTCATCACCGTGGTCTTGGACTTTTCCGGCCTGGTGCTGGCCGAAGCGGTCTTGTCCTACGTGGGCGTGGGCGTGGACCCCACCACCATCAGTTGGGGCACCATGATCAACGGCGCCCGTCTGGAAATGGCGCGTGAGCCCATGGTGTGGTGGTCGCTCGCGGCCGCGTTCACCTTCATGCTCGCATTGGTGCTGTCCGCCAACCTCTTTGCCGACGTGGTGCGCGACGCCATGGACCCCCGCGCCCAACGGGACCGCGGAACGGCTTGATTCGGGACGGACCTGATCCCTATAATTCTTCTCCACAGATAAGGTCAACAGCGTCTCGCAGCCTCGGCGCAAAAGACGCGCCTGCGTTGCGTTACGCAAGCGAGGGGAGGAGGTAGCTATGAAGATTCGACCGTTACACGATTGGGCCGTGATCAAACAGTCGTCCGGTGACGAACGGACGGCGGGTGGTCTGTACATCCCGGACTCGGCCAAGGAAAAACCGCAAGAAGGTGAAGTGATCGCAATCGGCGAAGGCCGCTGGAAGTCCAAAGACGACGACTACCGTTCCGGCAAGAAAAAAACCGCGGCCGAAGACAAGGTCTATGTCAAGACCACGCTCAAGCCGGGGGACAAGGTCCTCTACGAGCGGTATGCGGGCTCGAAAGTTACCATCGACAACGAAGAGTTCGTGATGGTCCGTGAGGAAAACGTTCTGGGCATCTTAGCCTGATCGGTTCGCCGCTAAAGTAAATCGGAAAGTCGCGCCGCGGCCCGGCTCCGCATCCGCCCAGATCCTCCCACCGTGGCGGCGGATGATGCGATCCACGGTGGCCAGACCGATCCCGGTGACGTCGAATTCGCTCTGGGCGTGGAGCCGCTCGAACGCGCGCAAGAGTTTGTCCGCGTACTGCATGTCGAATCCCGCGCCGGTGTCGCGGGTGTAAAACACCGATTCAGCGCCTTGCGCCGCCACGCCGAGTTCGATGCGCCTCTTAGCCAATGGACTGTCGGGATGACGCGACGAGACATGCTGAGCAGCACGCGGAGGTGACCATGCAAAAGAACGTCGGCGGTCTGGACCGCTTCTACCGATTCGGAATCGGCTTTCTCTCCCTGGCGCTCACATTTGTCACCGGGAGTATCCTCCTAAAAATCATCTTCGCGCTCGTCGCGCTGCTGGGGATTGCCACGGCTTTCACCGGCTACTGCCCGCTCAACGCAAAGTTCGGGGTGGACACGACGAAACGGAAAACCCGGTGAACCCGGATTCGACGCATTAAGCAGCGTCCCGCAGGGAGTGATCTGCCCGATAACTAGGCTAGGCCCGGAGGCCCCTCTGAGGGATGTCTCGTTGGGCGCAGCCCCTGACAGGCAACCGACCACCCACGACGCTCTCACCTCAAGCGCATCCTGTGTTGCAGGGCAAGACCTGATCACGAGCCTTTCCCTTACCCCGACCATCCTCCAACATCGGAACGCCCCATCGTTCGAGCATCGCCGCGATGTGTTCGGTTTGGCCATTCGGGAATACATGTGCGATATAGGCCGCGTCCGCCAGAGCAGCGACAGCCTCGTTCCGGCGAAGGGCCGACTCTTTGGTCACACGCTTGGGTTGTGTCGTAACTGGCGACAGGAACAGCACTCGCCCTGCGTCAAACGCGGCGCGGCACTCATTAGGGATGCGCATCGTCTCGATGGCGCGTGCGGGGCAGATGATGATGGGCTGTTTGCCACGCAGAAGGATGTGCAGGCACTCCTTCTCGATCGGCGAGTGAAAGCCGCTGATGACCGTGACGCCCTCATCGCGCAGGCGCCGGGCCGCGTCGTGGGCGCGCAGGATGGCGTCGCCGGGCGTGCGGGCGGAGCAGAACAGCGCGGTCCTGCGCGTGCAAAGCAGCGCCGGGTTGCCGAGCGCGGTCAATTCCTCGGGGGCGTGGTCGCCAAGGCGGGAAAGGAGGATCGCCGGGTACTCCCTGGCTCCGCGTCCGATGCGCTGTGCCACGGGAGGTTGTCTCTTCCCTTCACCCATGATCGCCCATCTCCCGGCGCTTGTCCTCCAGGAACCGCTGGAGATCTTCCTTGCTCGGCAGTTCGAGCTGGTATTTGGAGACGAACAGGCGGCTGTCGATGGCGGCTACGGCGTATTCCACCAGCGCGTGATCTTTCTGCGTGCAGAGCAGGAGGCCGATCGGCGGGTTGTCGCCGTCGGCCATCATGTGCTGGCGATACCAGGTCACGTAGGTGTTGAGCTGGCCTAAGTGTTCGTGGCGGAACTCGTCCACCTTCAACTCGATGAGCACATGGCACTTGAGGATGCGGTGGTAGAAGACCAGGTCCACGAAGCCGCGCGTCTTGCCGATCACGATGCTCTTCTGCCGCGCTTCGAGGCAGAAGCCGTGCCCCATCTCGAGCAGAAACTCCTGCACGTTGTCCAGCAGGGCGTCCTCCACGTCCGACTCGGCCGCCGCGTCCTTGGGGTTCAGACCGAGAAACTCGAAAATGTAGGGGTCGCGGATCGCGAGTCTCGGCTCGGCCTGTTCGGCGGCGGCGTGGGCCATGGCGGCCAGCTTGTCCTTATCGGTAGACAGCCCCGACCGCTCGAAATACAGGGTCGCGATCTGGCGTTTGAGCGCTCGCACCGACCAGTTACCGCGGATGCACTCGATCTCGTAAAAGGAGCGCTTGAGCGGGTCGTCCAGCCCGGCCAGCAGTTCCAAGTGGGTGTAGGACAGGCGGTCCACGAGCATCTGCCCCGAGGTCGGACTTATTCCGGTCGCTGACCGGACAATGTCCTTTGCGTTGGCGGTATCGGCAGATTGTCCGGTCAGTGACCGGACAATCTTGGTCGGTCGCGTCGGCACAGCAGAAAGACCATGAACGGCCCATGCGGCCGGAATCGCCTCACCGATCTGCGGATAAGCGCGATAAAAGCCCACGTAGGCGTAGAGCCTCTGGCGGTCGCTGGCCGGGACGCCGCGGCGGCGCAACTCCTCGGCCAGGCGATCCACCATGCGCTCTCCATACTGCGCCCGGTCGGCCCCGTTCTGCTCGTACTCGACGATGTAGCAACCGATGGCCCAGTGCGCAGAGTCAGGCTGGTGTTCACCGCCCGGCCGGCCGCGGCCGCGCTGTGCTCGTGCACTTGGCGGACCGCTTCCACCGACGCGGTGAAGCTCAGACCGCCTTGGGGTGCTTTCGGCTTGGTGGGTTTACGCGGCATCAGTCAATCCTCCTCGCCCTCCGCGTCTCGCCCCATGCGGTACTTGATGTCGTAAATCAGAAATTGTTCTCCGACCCCAATTTCTCTCACACCCAATTTCTCGCTATTCCACCTGATCACCTTCAAGCGTCTGCATCAACCCCGACTTCCATCCGGCAAGGGTGCCTTGCCGAACTCGCTCGAAGAAGCTCGTAAAGTCTTCGGGGGACAGAAAATAGAAGTGGTAGCACCAAGGCACGCGCTTTTCAGCAAGTTTCGCGTTAAGTGTTTGAAAATGTGCCTGGCCATCACGGCACTTGGCGCGGTTGCGGTTGGAGTCGTCGCCTTCGGCCTTGATCTCTATCACCAGGATGTCGTGCTTTCCACGCACCCGAAGAAAGAAGTCTGGGTTAAAGTTCTCATTCGCCGTGTGGGTTTTCGCGGTCTTTGCCGGCTTGTAAGAATACGGGAAGGAGTAGCCACCCTGATTCGGCATTTTGACGAAGCCATCGAATAGTTCCGCGTTCAGGAACAGCAAATCGGAGAACTTTCGCTCCGGTTCATGGCTGGCGTAAAGCACGTTCCAAGGCATCTTAAACTTCGGGGGATCCACTTCCTGAAGTCGTGATCCCACCGCCTTCGCCTGGTCGGACGCGTCGTTCCCGTAATCGGCAAGCTGCTTGCGGAGGCGTTGGTACTGGTCCCACAGGTGCAATTCTGGTGGGCCGTAAGGAGGTTGCGCTTCCTTCGCGTAGTACACCGTCCCGTGCTCCTTGAGCGTGTCTTCGGAGAACGATTGCCGTGGCACCGCAGCGAGGTCGATGAGCACGAGGTCTTTCGCCGTCTGGGTCATGCGCGGATGCTCTTTGTCGAGTTCGCGGAACATCGGCCCAAAGCTGTGCTGGAGCAACAGAAAGTTCTGCTTGCTGAGGAAGGTTGTCTCTTGCCCCGCCCTCTTCAATCCGCTTACGATAAAATCTTGGAGCCGTTTCTTTGGCCATTTGGCGGCAATTTTCTCGTCTTTCTCCCGTAGGAATAGCCGCATAAGCCGCACCGCGTCGTCGATCTCAAGTAAGTCGAGGTGCTGGATTTCGACTGACAACGCGCCGGTCTCGGAAAAGGTGGAGTACTCCGTCGTCTTCCGATTCTGTGTTTGGAAGTTCACCTCGGGTTCACGCGCTTTTTCGCGCTTGGTTTCCACCGACTTCTGCTCCGGTTCGTACCGCAGGTTGTGGAGCGGAAATGCAAAGGCGGCCCGGCGCGCCTCGTAACCCCACGAGAGCGTGTTCTCCACCTCCAGCACTTCTTTCAGCAGGTTGCCGATTTCCTCCGACCATGCCTCATGATTGTTGATCGTCACCAGTGGTTCCGTCACCAGTCCCGGCGGTACGCGCAGCCCTCGGCCGAGCACCTGTGCGATGAGCAACTTCGACGAGAACGCCCGCGAATCATGCGGCACGATCTGGAAAACGTTTTTCACGTCCCAGCCTTCCGTCAGCATGCTGACGGACACGATCCACTCCACGTCGTTCGCCGGATCGTCCACCGTGCGAAGAAGGATGAGATTTTCCTTGCGCCGTTTCTCCGGAGAGTCTTTGTCGTTTCGCGGTCCGTAAGCCGCTTCAACTCGCGCCTTGTCGGTGGCCCCCGTCGGAATGCCCGAGGTCACCCAAATCACCTTCTGCTCCGCCTCCGCGCGGCTAATCGCCTCCTTCGTCACCAGGAACTCAACGAGATCCCGCCACACCTCCACACAACGCGCGATCTCCTGCGTAACCACGATGCTAATCGGCTTGAGTTTCGCGCCGTAGTCCTTGCGGTTCTTTTGATGAATCGCGTAGGTCTTCTGCCAGTCGTGCGCGGCGTACGTGTCTTCCAGCTTGTAGTTCGGCTTCTTCACCACCTTGTCGGCAATGGCCTGCTTCAAGCCGTAACGGAACACCACGTCAGGGAAATAGTCGTTACCGACATAGGGAGTGCCGGTAACGTTGACGATGTGCCGGAAGCCGTAATCCGTGTGCAGCAGGAATTTCAACCACTCCTTCAACCCCTTGTCCAGCGGACTGAAGATGTGGTGCGCCTCGTCGTTCAGCACCAGCGTCCGGGCACCGTAGCCACGGAAACTGTCCGCGATCGACGAACCGGCGTTTTCGTAGACTGCATGGATGTTCTCAATACAAATGTCGCCGGCCTGAACGGTCTGATTCCCGCGCTTAATGCCTGGAATCGCCACCACGGCGCCCAACTCGCGCATGATCGCCGCCAGCTCGTTGTTGCCCGCCAGCGTGGTGAACTTGTCCAACAGTCCGTCTTCAATGGTCAGCGACGGGCACAGCACGAGCACCCGATCCACCAGCCCTTCGGCCAACGCGATCGCCGCCAGCGCATACATCACGAAGCTCTTGCCTGTGCCCGTCGCTAGGTCGAGCGACACCGCCTTACAGCCACGCAGCGGCATCTTTGCTAGATAGGCGTCTACACTTTCGTGCCGCTGACGAATCGCCTCACGAGTGTTCCAGTTCTCGCGCGCGAGCCGTTCGAGGTCCGGATATTTGTCCGACACAAGAAAGCGCCAGGCCTCGCGCACCGCCTCACGCTGAAAGGCATAGCGATCTGCACACAGCAGGTTCAAGAACGCGTCGTATTTGTGGACCCGTCCCTCCGTGGCATCACGCGCGTCGTCCACACGGAGCACCTGATCCGCGATACGGAACTGCAGACTCATCGGAAATCCTTCTTCTCAAAGACCAGCGTCTTTTCGTTTCCATATCGGTCGGACAGAATCACCATCAGGCGCTTTCCGATGAAGTCCTGCTCAGGAATTCGCACCGCCAGCCGCTCGGCCTTCTCCAGCCCGCCCGCATCTTTCAATAGGTCGTCAGCCCAGAAAACCCGGCCCAGCCGGAAGACGTCGCCGTCATAGTCGAGGTCCACCATGGCCATGGAGAACGTCTCGAAGTTGGCGAAGTCCTCCGGGTCCGTTGCCAGCGTCTGCGAACGAAACTCGCGGATCTCCAGTACACAATCCGCGAACAACTCGCCTTTCGGTTTCTCCTTCTTGGCTTTCACCACCACCAGAGGTTGCGAGATAAAGTCGAAGCCGACCGCGTCGATGACCTCGTTCACGTCCGCTTCCTTCGTCGGTTGCTTCAGCGCCGCGGGTTCCTTTGCCTCGATCAATCTCAGCAGCACTGAAATTGGCACCTTGAGGAAGACGTAGGTTGTGCCGTTCCGCACCACCTCGTCTTCGGCGAACGCCATCGACACAACCGGGGCGATGACGTAGAACCGTTCGCCAGGCTTGCCGCGCAGCGTGCGGTGCAAGTCGTCCACGTAGCCGTGGTCGATGGTCAGCTTCTTGTGGTCAGGGTAATTCCAGAGCAGGGCCGAGTGCGTGCCCACGTAGCCGTCCAGTGTGAAGCCGTAGCGGGTGTGCGAATGTTCGCGCACGCCGAAAAGCTTTAGCACGAACGGGCGGTATTCGGCCCACGGCAGCGCTTTGATCGCCGCCATGTCGTACACACCAGCCCGATACAGCGCGAACTCCCGCGCCGGCAAGGGCTTGTCTTTCTCCGGTTTGTCCTTCTCCGTCACGAACGAGATGCGAAACTCCACGCCGTTGACCTTGATTCGCTTGGCGCCGGGGCCTTCGTCAGTGTCTTGAAGTTTCGATCCCGGAATACTCAACTTGTCCTTGGGACAGACGAGCGAGACCGCGGCATCCTTCTTAATGAGGTCGTGCTTTTTGACCAGCGCGGCGAGGTCTTCGAGGAGGTCGAGCGTCACCTCGCATTCGCCTTTGCGGGCTTTCTCGGTAATGAGGAGAACACCGGGCGCCTCTTTGAGATGCTCACCCCAATCCTCCACGCGATCGGGTTCGCTCCGGTCGTCCTTCTTGACCGCACCGATGGTGGTGGTGAGGGAGAACAGGCGTTTCTGCGCCGTATAGATCGCCAGCTTGCCGCAATCCATCGCGATCCAACGCCGCCCCAGCTTCTCGGCTACCGCCGCTGTCGTGCCGCTGCCGGAGAAGCAGTCGAGGATGATATCGCCTTCGTTAGAAGAGGCGCGAATGATGCGTCCCAGAAGTTGTTCAGGCTTCTGAGTCGGGTAATCCGTGCGCTCTTCCGACGTGTTACCGATTCGCTCTATGTCCGTCCAATTCGTCGTAACGGGGCTGCCGCCTTTCGTTTCCTTCAAAAAAATCTTGAGTCCATCGAGGCGGGGGCTACCGTCCTGCTTCTTGAGGATGCGCCCCTCCGCCCACCAACGTTCAAGTTGGTCCTCGTCCGCTCCCCATGAGCGATTTGCAGGCGGCTTACTCCCACGCCAGGTGAACTGGCGGGCCTTATTTACTCCAGAAAAGGTGAGATTCTCGCCCTTGTAGAGTTCACCGTTTTCGTCCCGCTTATAACGGGCCAATTGCTCGGCGCTGTAACCAACGAATTGCTCGTTGAAGACGAAACGGTCGTTCCTACGATAAAAGAGCAATGTATCATTGCACCGCGTCCACCCTTTAGTGCGCATGTTGTGTGCCGTGGAACGTTGCCACACGATCTCGTTTACGAAGTTTTCTTCACCGAAGACTTCATCGAGGACTGCCTTAATATAGTGTCCCTTCTTGAAGTCGAGGTGGACGTAGATGCTGCCGTCATCGGCAAGGAGTTCGCGAAGGAGGATGAGCCGTCGGCGGAGGAACTCGATGAACTGCGAACCAAGCACCTTGTCGCGGTAGGCCTTTTCCTTGTCCTTCATGAAGTCCTGCCGCGTGGCGAATGGCGGGTCGATGTAGATCAGGCGGATCTTGCCGCGCGTGCCGAAGCGGTTCGGTCCCTGCTGGTCGGCGAGCAACTCGCGCAACGCCAACAGGTTGTCGCCCCACACGAGCAGGTTGCGCCAGCCATCCGGATGCGGGCGCTCAGTGCAGAACTGCCGGACGAGTTGCCACGGCGCCGCCGGCGTCTGCGCCAGCACCTCCTCCCGCCGCGCCTTGCCGTCATAGACCAGCCGGTATTCCTTCCCCACCTCCGGCCCCCTTACGCCTCCGGGGAACAACCGGCCGCGCCATTTCTCGGGCAACGGCTCCCCGGCCTCAATTAGCCGGAGCAGTTCGCGTTTCTCCTTATCGGTCAGAGGAGCCACGATCAAGATATTTTATTGTTGGCTGAGTAGCTAACCACGGCACGGATCTACTTTTTGGCCTGTTGGCGACATGGTGATTACTGCCTTCACGCATCTCCCCTCAGTTCGCGAGTAGAAAATATCGAAGCGGCAAGTGAAGGATGCTGTGCTCGAAGCGACAATCGCGATCGCGCGTGATGACGACGCCAAAATCGAGCCGAAATTTCTTGAGAAAATGCCGCAGCCCCGAAACCGCCGCGGTCGCCGTACGGTGTTTCACTTCCAGGGGCAGGTAGCGCGCGCCACCGTGTGTGACGACGAAATCCACCTCTTGCGCCTTTTCGCGGTAATACGTCACCTCGATCGCCTCCGGCCATTTCCTGAGTTCGTGCGCGACGAGATTTTCCGCGTAGAGGCCCATCATCGTCGGGTTCTGCGTAAAGTCGTCCCAGGTCTTGAGCACCGCGTTGCGCAGCGCAAGATCCACCGGGTAACACTTGATATTCCCCTGGCGAACACGCAGCGGCTTGTGGCTGAATTTCCGGATGCGGATGACGAGGTCGGTCATTTCAAGGCGCGGGAGATTCTCGTCCACCACGCGCCGCTCCACGCCGGCGTCACGCGCCACCGTGGACATGTTGATCTCGATACCCGGATGGGCCAGCAGATACACGAAGAAGCGCAGCACGTTCTCCGGCTTGCGGTACTGCGTGAGCGCCATGAGGTCCTCATAGAGGACCTTGCGCACCTGCTGCTCCATCAGGTACTCCATCTTACGCACGGGATCGGGGAGGCTCCAGACTTCGGGGAACCCGCCTTCGCGGCAGTAGCTGACAACTGCGCGGGTGAGCTCGGATTCGAACGGTGTGAACGCCTCATGCATGGCGTTCACGAATTGCACTACCTCCGTGCCCTTGCCTTCCATCAGAAGACCACGCAGATTGGCGTACCGATCAAGCGTCGTGGCAAATTGCGGCCGGTCGCGCAGGTGATACTGACAATATTCACGGAAACCGAACGGCAAGAGGTGGCGGTCTTTGATGCGCCCAAGCAAACTTTCCTGCGAGCTTCGGAAAATCGGCGAAGAGGCCGAACCTGAGACGGTAACGCGAATGGGATACTTGAGGTCGTAGTATTTCTTAAGATGTAGTTCCCATTTTGGGAGGCGCTGGATTTCGTCCAGGAAAAAATAGCAGCGTCCTGCATGCCCCGGCTTCACCCCAGCATGCGTCACGAGTTGCTCGAAGAGTGTCCGCTGGAGATCGGGCGAACCGTACACCTCCGGATCGTCGAACGAGAAATAGAGAATGCGACCGGGCTCGACGCTTTCGTGATCCAACAAGTGACGAATGACCTGCTTGAGGGCGGTTGTTTTGCCCACGCGGCGAGGCCCGGTGATGGAAATCATCTGCGGCAACTCGGCGAGATCGGCTAGCAGCTCCCGCACCACGGGCCGTTGATACTCCGGCAAATTGTCACGCCAGACGCCACGCGGCTCCACCCACCACGGGTTATACGGCGCCAGCAGCGTTTCCAGGTCTTTGGTTGGCTTTTTGTCCTTAGCCGGCATCGTTATCTATATGATTTTTCGTGGCGAACAGAGCAATTTCCTGTTTTATACCTTATACCGCACAAAATTGGTTTAGTAAGAGGAAAACGGGATCTGATCCGTTTTCTGCCGCTCACCAGCAGCCTTCAGTCCACACCTCAATGCCACGATCTCCGGATTCCCGCACGGGCGGGAATGACGACAAGTACTGTCACGCCCGCGCAGGCGGGCAACCAGGCGGCCGTGCTTATGACGGCCGGGCATCGATTAAGCACTCCTAAAACGGCAGCTTCAGCCCTTTGACCTTGGGCGCGAGTTTTTCGTTGAGCAGGTTATTGAGCGCCTCGCTACGCGACGCCAGATCGTCGCCCACCCCGCCAAACCCGGCGAGTTGTTTCTTCAGGTCCTCCAGCGGGCCATTGACGCGCTCGGCGATCGCGGCTTTAAGATCTGCCTCCAAGCGCGCGGCCTGTTCCGTCATCATCTTGCCCACGGCGTTCTTGAGCACGGAATCCAGATCGGACGTCACCTTCACGTCCGGGTTCTGTGTCGTGCCCGTAACCGTGGCAACAAGATGAAATGCTTTGACGTCGGCCAGCGCGGAGGCGATGGCTTCGGCCATACGGCCTTCGGCTTTGTGATCGCCGGTTGAGAAGTGCACGCCGGAGAGTTTTGAATCGACGGTGGCGTCAAGCGCGCCGTTCGCGACCACGGCTTTCAGGTCCACGTCCGCCTCGGCGCCGTCGAGCACCACCGGCCACTTAGGGCTGTTCGAGAGCACGGCGCGTTGGATGGCGTAACCATCCGCGTTGAGCGTGACCGTGTCGCGAGGTTGGTCGGGATGCACGCGATTGATTTCCCCGCGCAGCGCCACGGATCGTAATTGTTCGAGCTTGTCGCCCGCGAACTCGAATGTCGTGGGCGCGCCCAGGATGTCTTGATCCGTGGTGATTTGGCGCACTTGACCGACCACGACGCCCGCCGGAATCTCGACGGAAACCCGCGCAGTGCGGATCAAAAAGTCCGGCAAGGGTTGGCGCTCCCGGAACTTCACGTCCACGCCCTTGCCACGTAGTGGCTTGACCTGCTCGGGGCCGCTGCTGCTCGCGCTGGCCAGCAGGGGTTGCAGGCGCTCGTACCATACGGCGCTGGTCTTGGCCCACGAGCCGATTTCCCCACCAAAGAGCGCGGCCGCCACGTTCGCCATGCCCCCGGCGGACAGGGCGTATTTTTCTTTGAGCCGCTTGAGATCCGCCTGCGGCGCGGCAGTGGCCTCTTCGACCCGGCGCTTGAACGCGGCCAAGTCCTTGGCCAAGTCTTCGCGCGCACCCTTGATCGTGTCCAACTCGTTCTTGACGTCTTTTCGGAGTTGAGCCGCCTCGCCCACGTTGCCCAACAGCGCGTCCACTCCGCCCTTGGCGGATTTCTTGATCTCGTCGGCCCGGCGCTTAAAGTCATCCAACTTGGTCTTGTCCACGGTCTCCGAGATTCGCTGCTTCCAGCGTTGACGGCCGGACTCGATCTCGGCGCGCACTGCGGCCACTGCCTGGAGCGACTCCAAATCTTCCCGGGCCACCACGTCCTTCGCGCTCGGCAGGTCGAGCGAGGGCAGGTCGATGAACGAACCGCCCGGTTTCTCCGCTTCTTTCTTCTCGGCCGGGCGAACGATCGCGCCCGAGGTCTGCCGCACGGTATTGAACTGCATCCCGTCGATGGCCATCTCGTCGATGATCGCCTTGCGCCGCAGCAGTTGCAGCGCTTCCATGCCGAACGCCATGCGGGTGATCTCCACCGCGTTGCGCATGGGCTCATCCGGATTGGTCACTTGCAGGCGCCGCAGTTCAATGCCCAGCGGAATCAGCGTGACGTCGGCCTTGGCCAATTCGACCTTGGCGCCGACGATCTTGGTCCCGACGGCTTCGATCCCACGCTTGACCAGCGCATCCACCACCAGCCACCACACGGCCGCGCCGATGGCCACGATCACGAGGAACGCAATCAGCCCCGGCCAGCGCACCCACTTCATGAGCCGTTGCCCCAGTTCGAGTACGACCGGTACATCTGGAAGAACCGCGTCGCGGTGAGGGTCTGCACCAGGCGCCACTGTTTGACCTTGGCCACCACGCGCTCCCGGTATTTCCTGATGGCCCAGTTGAACATGAGGACTGTCGGCAGGAAGAGCGCGAGCGAAACAAGCAGGCTACCCATGACGATGGAATTGTTGAACCGTTCGATCCGCCACAACGTGGAGTTGTACAGCGCGGTCCACAACCCTTCGAGTGACGGCGCGGTCAACACAGCGAGGCCCACGCTGTGAAACAACGGATCGACTAGATAGGCGAGACCTGAGAAGACCGCGGTGCCCAGCAGGAACGCGGACAGATTCACGCGCAGGAGCAATACGATCAAGAGGACCAGTAGGTTATGCAGACTCCACAGCGGCGTCAGCCCCACGATGAGCGAGAACGCCACCGCGAGGCTGATCTGGCCGGGTTCGGCCTCGGAGTTCAGGACCGTGAGGAGTTTAAGAATCGCGCGCAGCATTCCGGATCGTTATATCCAGGTCTCGCACACGTGCTGGGATGGTGCCGGCGCCCGGGATCGAACCGGGATGGGGTTGCCCCCGAGGGATTTTAAGTCCCTTGCGTCTGCCGATTCCGCCACACCGGCGTGGATGCGGACCGGGCCACGCGACGACGTCAGCCGCCGGAAGGAGCCGCTGGCGTGGGCGGCGCGGCGGCGGTCGGGTGTTTCAGCCCCTCGACCATCTGACGGAGCTGGGGCACCCGAGGGTCGTCGGGGTACGCTTTCATCAGTGCTTCCCACTTGGCAATCGCCGCGGGTTGATCTTTTTTGTCCTCGAGCAGAATGATGCCCGCATTAAACAGCGCGGCGGCATTCTTGGGGTCTTTGGCCAGAACAAGGTTGAGCTGTTTGATCGCCTCGTCGGATTGCTGCAAATACCGAAGCGCAATGGCCAGATCGATCCGCGTGTCCTTGCGATTCGGATCAACCTTCAGCACGCGTTCAAACCATTCTTTCGCGTGGTCAGGGCGCTGCAACATGAGATTGACGGTGCCCAGCGCGGCCAATGCTTCCACGTCGTTCGGGTTTTGGGCCACCCGCTGACGGTATTGGACGATCTCCTCCATCGCCTTCGCGACTTGAGGATCCGGCGGCGCGGCGGACTCCCCCGAGGCGGCCGGCGGCGCGGGAACTTCGGACGATGGGGCGGACTCTTTCTTCTCGCAGGCAACCGGCCCAAACACCATGGGCAGCGACACGGTCACTGCCCACGCCATCGAACCAACGGACTTCCAAGGGATTATCGACATGCGGCGGATTGTAGCGAAGGCGGCGGAAGTCTGTCAAACGCGCAGCGCGCCAAGGGTGCGCCTGAAAACCGTCGCCGCAGGCGACACTACGGGGAGCGGAGCAACGCGCCGTCCGTTCGGCGCGGGAAATTACGCCGCTTGCGACCCATCGGCGGCGCGGGGCGCCGACGGGGTGACGGCATGAACGCGTCCGCGTCCCGCAGCTTTCGCCTGGTACAGCGCGAAGTCGGCCGCCCGTAACAACGCCTCCTTGTCGCGGCCGTGCTCGGGAAAGATCGCGATGCCGATGCTGGCCGAGAGCGCGACTTGCTCGCGCTCCACGGCAAGGGGAGAACCGACCACCCGGGACAAGATACGGTTGCCCGCCTGCAGGGCCTCGCGCAGATCGGTCTCCGGCATGAGCACCAGGATTTCGTCCCCCCCGTATCGCCCGACCACGTCGGTCGCGCGAATGACGTCGCGGATCGCGTCGCAGAAGCGACGAATCGCGGCGTCGCCGACCGCGTGGCCGAAGCGATCGTTGATCGTCTTGAGGTGATCCAAGTCGATGAACACCAACGCGAACGGACGGCCGTGGCGCGCCCCGCGGGAAAATTCCTGGCCGAGCCGGTCTTCAAACGCGGCTCGATTGATGAACCCGGTCAGCGCGTCGATCGACGCCAACCGTTCGGCCTCCTCGTGTAACGCGATCACCTTGAGCGACTGGCCGGCGTCCGCGGCGATCGTCAACACGAGGCCCTCGTCCTCGTCGGAGAACGTCTCGTCACGGGTTTGGAACAGATATAACCACGCCCGCTGGCGCGATTCGACCAACACCGGGACGGCCATCAGCGACGTCACCGGTGGACCGGGGACTCGCGGCATCCACGTCTCGGACTCGTGGTTGGCGAACCGCAACGGCCGGTCTTCACGCGGCAGGAGGGCGATCATGGCCCGCCGATCCGGCTCGCTCCAACGCAGCACGGGGGGCACGCCGGACTCGATCAACTGGTCGAGTTGCCCACGCTCGTCGAACACCGCCAGCGCCGCGTATGGAATATTGAGTTCGGATCGTACCAGCGCAGTGAGCGAGTGGAACAGCCCCTCGCGCGAACTTTGCTTGCTCAACGTTTGATTGGCCCGGTACACCGCCTCCAATTGGCGCGTCCGTCGCTGCGCCTCCTCGCGCGAAACCGCGAGATGGTCGGCCAGTTCGTTGATCGCGCCCGCGACCTCGCCCATCTCGTCGCGCGCGTGCACGGGCAGGCGCGCGGCGCGGCCGGATCGGAGGGCCAACACACCCTGCGAGAGCGCGCTCAAGCGCACCGTCACCCACCGGGTCAATAGCAGATAGAACACGACGAGCGCCAGCGGCGCCAGAATCACCACTCCGGCCAGCAACCGGTTCACCTGCACGGACTGGATCGCCGCGCGCTGCCGTCGCGCTTCGATCTCCTGTGCGGCCAATTCATGAAAGCGCGCGGCCTGACTGATCGTGTCATCCGACAACCGATTGACTCGGTCCATGAGTCGGATCACCTGCGGGTTGCCGAGCGGTTGGTCGACGAACAGGACCTCCACGGCCAACAGACTGAGCTGGGTCACGCGGCCCTGAACCTCCTGGGCCACGGTTCGCCATTGGCCGTCGGCCTGGTCCCGCGGCAAGTCGTTCAAAAGGCGGGAAATCTCCTCGATCGATTGATCGAACGCGTCACGACGGGACAGGTCTTCCGTGAGCAAGTAGGCATTGAGGGGGATCAACAGCCGGCTGAGTTCCAATTGGAGGCGATTCGTCAGTTCGACGCGGACCGTGAGTCGGTCCAACTCCTGCACGGTGCGAGACAAATCGCCGATCACGTACATCAGCACCGCCACCACGCCGACCGCCAGCAACGTGGCGGCAATCACGATGGCCGTGAGACGGCCCCGGATCGAAGACGTCCTGGTCCTGGTCATGGCCCCGGAACCCGGAACAGAATCGCAATGCCATGCACACCGTCGGCCGCGCTCTCAGGCACGTACCCGATATCGGCGGAATGGGACTGCACCTCGGCCACCACCGCCGACGGCGCACCGACGACCCGGGGAAGGCTCAGACCCTCTTGGAAGACTTTCTGCACCCAATGAAGCCGGTATGCCTTTAACCCCTTGCCGGTCACATCGCGCAGCAACGCGTCCTTGACCGGTCCCTCCGGCAGGTGGAGGGCCAACACCCGTTCGGCGCCGACAAACTGGCGATCACCGAGATACAGCGCCCGCACGTCGGCGCGCGTGAGACCGACCAGCGGGCCGTCGGCATTGACGATCACGGCGATGGATTCCGCACGCGCCGACCATGAGAGACCGCACAGGATCAGCGTCGCGATCAGGCACGCGGTCGCACGGGTGCCGAGTGATCCGATCAGACCATTCCGTCTCATCGGTCGGCAAGCATAACAAAATTTTCCCCACACGCCAGAGATGCCAACCGATCAAACAGTAAAGACGGCGCCCGGGGAATAGACGGGCGTCTATAATCAGGCGAGGTGGTAAGCCCGGTCAACTAATTTGTGGACTCTGTTGTCATGAGGCGTCGAATCCGTTACTCGCCCTTGCCCGCGAATCCCCGTTTCGTCATTTGCGCCGGGTCCAATAATACGCTGAGTCGTTCCGGGGACAGGACCTTCTGCTCCAACGCGACCTCGCGCACCGTCTTGCCGGTGCGGTACGACTCTTTGGCGATCTTGGCTGCGTTGTCGTAGCCGATCTCCGGCGCCAACGACGTGCACATGGCCAAGCTCTCTTCGATCATGGCCTCGCAGCGCGCCTCGTTCGCCGTCAACCCGACCACGCACTTGGTCGTAAAGTTCTGCGCGGCGGAGGACAGGAATTGGATCGACTGCAGGAGATTGTACGCCATCACCGGCAACATCACGTTCAATTCGAAATTGCCGGATTGGCCGCCCAACGTGATCGCAGCGTCGTTGCCGATCACCTGCACGCACACCTGTAGGAGTGACTCCACGATCACGGGGTTGACCTTGCCCGGCATGATCGAAGAACCGGGCTGCGTCTCGGGCAGGGTGATCTCCCCGATCCCGCAGCGCGGCCCCGAACCGAGCCAGCGGATGTCGTTGCCGATCTTGATGAGGCTCACCGCCAGGGTTTTGAGCGCCCCGCTCGCCTCCACCAACGAATCTTGCGCGCCTTGGGCTTCAAAATGGTCGGACGCTTCCACGAAGAACTGGCAGTCGGTCTCGCGCGCCAGCAGTGTGATGACGTTCGCCGCGAACTCCGGATGGGTGTTGATGCCGGTGCCGACCGCAGTGCCGCCTAACGCCAGTTCCCCCAGCGACGCGCGCATGTTCTCGACACGACGAATGCCCAACTCGATCTGCCGGGCGTACCCGCCGAATTCTTGGCCGAGCCGGACCGGCGTGGCGTCCTGCAAGTGGGTTCGGCCGATCTTGACCACGCGCGCGAATTCGAGCGACTTCTGCACCAATGCGGCGTGGAGCGCGCCAAGCGCCGGGAGCAAGTCGTGGTCTATGGTCTCCAGCGCGGCGATGTGGATGGCCGTGGGAATCGCGTCGTTGCTGGATTGGCCGAGGTTGACGTGGTCGTTGGGGTGGATCAGTTTCGAGCCCATGGCCCCACCCGCCAACTGGGTCGCGCGATTGGCGATCACCTCGTTGGCGTTCATGTTGGTCGAGGTGCCGGAGCCGGTCTGGAACAGGTCCACCACGAACTGCGCGTCCCACTTCCCGTCCACCACCTCGCGCGCGGCTCGGACCACCACGTCGGCTTTATCGGCCGGCAACAACCCCAAGTCCCGGTTGGCCTGCGCCGCGGCCCATTTGATCAGGCCCAACGCGCGGATGAAGCTGCGGGGCCATCGCAAGTCGCTGATCGGGAAATTCTCGACCGCGCGCTGGGTCTGAGCGCCGTATAACGCCGAAACCGGCACGCGCATCTCGCCCATAGAATCCCGTTCGATCCGGGTGGCCCCCTCGCTGCTCTTGGAATCCGCCATGTCGTCTCTCCGAGGTTTCGGCAGGCGCGCATTGTACCATAAGCGCGGCCGCGGCACCCCGTGGTGCCGCCCTCGCAAGCCGCGGCCATATTCGGTATAATTCGCGTCGATCAAGGGCTTTCCAACGGCCGCGACGCGCGGCCGCACGATGTCCCGGATCACAGACGCCGACGCTCACTGATGACCGACCCCACGGACTACGTCTACGTCACCACCGCCGACGCCCTGGCTGAAGCCGCGGCCATCTTGCGCCGCGCCAGCGTGGTAGGGGTGGATACCGAGTCCGATTCGCTGCACGCGTATCAAGAACGCGTGTCACTCATTCAGATGAGCGACGGACGATTTACCGCGGTGATCGATCCCTTGCTGCTGGCGGACGTTCAACCCCTCGCCCCTCTCTTCGCGGACCCCTCGATTCTGAAGGTCTTCCATGGGTCGGATTACGACGTGGTGGGGCTCAAACGTGACTTCGGGTTCACCATCGTCACGATTTTCGACACCTGTTTGGCCGCGCAGGCCGCGGGAGAACCCAAATACTCGTTGGGAGATTTGCTCCAACGGTACTTCGGCGTCACCCTGGAGAAAAAATACCAGAAAGCCCATTGGTCCAAACGCCCGCTCGCGCCTGACCTGCTCGACTACGCGGCTAAAGACACTCAGTACCTGCCTCCTCTGCACGAGATCATGCGCAAGGAAGTCGAAGCCAAAGGGCGACTCGCCCAGGTCGAGGAGGAAGGCGAGTGGATGAGCCGGCGCGAGTGGACCGGCCGCGCGTTCCACCCCGACGACTACGTGCGGATCAAAGGCGCCCCCCTGCTGCCCCCGCCCGCGCAACGCGCCCTGCGCGCGTTGGCCGTGGTGCGCGACCGCATGGCCAAACGCCTGAACCGGCCGCCGTTCAAAGTCATCTCCGGCGAAGACTTATTGACGTTGGCCCTGCAGCAACCTCAAACGCCCGCCGAGCTGGATGCGCTCTTTCCCTCCGCCTCCGCGCCCGCTCGACGGGAGCCCTTGCGATGGATCGAAGCGATCCGCGAGGGCTTGGCCGACCCCACCCCGCTGCCCCAACGCGCGGGGGTTCGACAGGAACCGTTCAGCGCGGCGCAAGAACGCGCGTTCGCGCGCCTTCGCGTCTGGCGCGGCAACCAGGCCAGGGAGGAAGGCGTGGAACCCGCCATGATCTTGTCCACGGACCAACTCAAGTCGATCGTGCGCGCGTGGCCCAGGGCCATCGAAACATTGGCCGCGGTCCCCGGCGTCCGCCGCTGGCAGGTCGCTCGCTACGGCGACACCGTGCTGGCATTACTCCAGTAACCCCTCGGCTCGCACCCGCACGGATGTCGCGCACGCGATCGACCGCCGTCCCTTGACTTCGTCGCGGCCGATGCGCTAGACAGCGCACGTTTCCATATCATTTTCAGTCGGAGACCTCGCATGGATCCCACCACGCTCCGCCAGATCGCGACCTCGGCCGCCATTTTTATCGCGGTGGCCGGCACCGCGCTCTTCGCACGTCGCCTCCTGCTCGCCCTGTTCCGCCGCTGGGCCGCGAAGACCGAGACCGCGCTGGATGATCTGTTCCTCAGCGTGATTCGCGGGCCGTCGATTTCGTGGGCAATCGCCCTGGGTCTGTATGTCGGCATCGGCACCTCCGTGCTGCCCCCGCGCATCATCCAGGTCTCGTTTTCGATCCTGCACGCATTGGTCATCCTCTCGTTCACCTTCGTCGCCGCCAACATCGCGTCGCACGCGCTGCGCTACGCGGCCGAGCGCGCGGAGCTGCCGGTCGCCGGGCTGACCCAAGTGGTGGTCAAGGGCGTCATCATCTCGCTCGGCGTGCTGATCCTGCTCGGCACCCTCGGCGTCTCCATCGCGCCGATCCTGACCGCGTTGGGCGTGGGCGGCTTGGCCCTTGCCTTGGCGTTGCAGGACACGCTCTCCAACCTCTTTGCCGGGATTCACATCTTGATGGAAAAGTCGATCCGGGTGGGCGACGTCATCAAACTCGAGAGCGGGGAGGAGGGATCGGTCAGCGACATCGGGTGGCGCACCACGCGCATTCGCCTGCTGCCCAACAACGTCGTGATCATCCCCAACAACAAACTCGCGCAAGCACGAATCCTTAACTACAGCCTGCCCGACAAGAGCATGGCGTTGCTGATTCCGATCAGCGTATCGTATGACTCGGATACCGCGCTGGTGCAACGAATCTTGGTCGAAGAAGCCACTCACGCCGCAGGGCAGGTTCCCGGCTTATTGGCAAATCCCGCGCCGTTTGTTCGATTCATTCCTGGCTTCGGTCAGTCGTCGTTGGACTGGACGTTGATCTGCCAGGTCCGCGAATTCGTCGATCAATACCTGGTGCAGCACGAGTTGCGTTTACGAATCCTCAAACGATTCCGAGCCGAGGGCATCGAGATCCCATACCCGTCGCGCACCGTGTACGTGCACGGCGAAGAGCAGGGGCCGATCACCGGATCGGCGGCAAGAGAGGGCGCATGAAGATTTCGCTGCGTCTCATCGTGTCACTCGTGGTCGTGCTAACCGCGGCGGTCGTCGTCTTCACGTTCAGCCAGACACGGCGCGAATATGACCGATCCGAGAATGATTTGTTACGGCGCGCGCAACTCGTGGGGGAGAGTCTCCAGGAGACCGTGGCGCCGGCCCTGGCGAACCACCAGACACGTTCGCTCCGTCGGATCGTGGACCGATTCGGCAACCGGGAACAACTGGTCGGCATTGCGGTGTTCGACCCGACCGGAGCGCCGCTCGTGGCAACCGCCGCGCTGTCCACGCCCACGTTCTTCGTCGATACCCGATCCGTCTTGGACTCGGGACGCGACCACGGCGAGTTGATTGAGCGCGATGGTCGGCTGCTCCACGTGTATGCACTGCCGCTGATCGAAGGGGAACAGAACGTCGGCGTGCTCGCCGTGGTTCACGACGCCCAATACATCCGTGACCGCATGAAGCAAATCTGGACCAACAGCTTTTTGCGTCTGCTGACCTACGCGTTTGCCGTCGCCCTCACCACGTTGCTCGTCGTCCGGTGGAGCATCCACGGTCCCATCGCGCGCATGGCCGAATGGATGAAACAACTCCGTCTGGGCCAGGTCCCGGTCGGGAAGCCCCCGGTACCTGAGTCCTTCTTCAAACCCTTGGCGTCGGAAGCCGCGCGCATGGTCTCCAGCCTGGCCCAAGCCCGCGCCTCGGCCGAACAGGAGGCGCGGCTTCGCCTGACGTCCGAATCCCTGTGGACCGCGGAACGCCTCAAGGAGTTCGTGCGCACCAAACTCGAAAGCCGGGCGTTCGTCCTCGTGTCCAACCGCGAGCCCTATATCCACATGCGCCGGGGCAAGGCCGTCGAGTGGGTCGTGCCGGCGAGCGGATTGGTCACGGCACTCGAACCCGTTATGCGCGCATCCGAAGGATTGTGGGTCGCGCACGGCAGCGGAGACGCGGACTTGCTCACCGTGGACGAGCACGACCGCGTGCGCGTTCCGCCCGACGAGCCCGCGTACACGCTCAAGCGCGTGTGGCTGAGCAAAGACGAGGAGCAGGGATACTACTACGGATTCTCCAACGAAGGGCTCTGGCCGTTGTGTCACATCGCCCATACGCGGCCGACCTTTCGGAGCGACGATTGGGCCGCGTACCAGGCGGTCAACGCCAAGTTTGCCGACGCCGTGCTGCGCGAGATCGAAGAGAGCCCGGAACCGGTGGTGTTGATCCAGGACTATCACTTCGCGCTCCTGCCGCGCTTGATCAAAACCGCGCGTCCTGACGCACGCGTCGGTTTGTTCTGGCACATTCCATGGCCCAATCCCGAAGCCATGGCGATCTGCCCGTGGCAGCGAGAGATCCTGCACGGCATGCTGGGTGCGGACCTGATCGGTTTTCACATCCAGTTTCACTGCAATAATTTTCTCGACACGGTCGACCGCGCCCTGGAGTGCCGCATCGACCGCGAGCGATTCGCCGTCGCCCGCGAGCAGCAGACCGCGTTGGTGAGGCCGTACCCGATCAGCGTGGCCCCATGGTCCGATCCCGCACCGGGCCCGGACGCGCGCGAGATCCTACTCAAGGAATTCGGGCTCCCGCCCACCGTGCGCGTAGGCGTGGGGGTGGATCGGCTGGACTACACAAAAGGCCTTGCCGAGCGGTTTCGTGGCATCGAACGGTTCTTCGACAAATATCCGGAGTTCCGCGAGCGCTTCACGTTCGTGGAACTCGGCGCACCGAGCCGCACGCACATTCCACGCTATCACGACCTGGTAAGCGAGCTCGACGCGGAATCGGACCGCATCACGTGGCGATTCCGCACCAAAACCTGGACCCCGCTGCTCTTTCTTAAGGGACACCACACCCACCGCGACATTCTCAAGTGGTACCGAATCGCGGACGTCTGTATGGTGACTTCGTTGCATGACGGCATGAACCTCGTCGCTAAGGAATACGTCAGCGCTCGGGACGATGACTCCGGGGCCCTCATCCTGAGTCCGTTTACCGGCGCCGCGCGAGAACTCGCCACTGCGCTGATCGTCAACCCCTACGACACGGAACAACTCGCCGACGCGATCGCGTACGCGCTGGGCATGCCGACGGACGAACAGAACCGGCGAATGTCCGCGATGCGCGAGCAGATCCGCACGTCCAACATCTATCGGTGGGCGGCAAATCTCGTCGCGGATGTCGCGGAAGTCCGCGTGGCGGCTTCCGAGCCCTTTGGCGGGACGTGATGGCGGTCGTGCCCGCGCCCGGGCGCGCCGCCGGGCGACCCATCAGGGTCAGGCCCGCGGTATTGGCGAAGCGGCTGATGACGCGCTCAATCCTCTTGTGCTTGGACTACGACGGGACGTTGGTTCCAATCGCGCCGCACCCGGATCAGGCCGTCCTTGACGAGGCCGGCCGTCGGCTCCTGAGCGCCCTGGCCCGGCGTCTTCCGGTCGCGATTGTCAGCGGACGCGCACGAAGCGCGTTGCGGAAACTGGTGGGCGTACCCTCGCTCTACTATGTGGGGAACCACGGCCTGGAGATCTCCGGGCCCGGGGTGCGATACCGCATACCGCTTCCGGCGGCCTGGCCGCGCGAGCTCGATCGTCTGCTGACCGCGATCGAGTCCGACGCGCCGCCGGGCGTGCTGATCGAGCGGAAGGGACCGACCGCCAGCATCCACCATCGGCTCGTGGCCCCGGCGGAGCGCCGACGTTGGCTGCCCACGCTTTGCGAGCGACTCGCCCTACCGACGGCCAACGGCCGCTTGCGCGTGGTCCGGGGGAAAGCCGTTCTCGAGTTGCGGCCGCTTGGTGGCTGGCACAAAGGCGCTGCGGTGCGGTGGCTGATCGACCACCCAACCTTGACCGGTCGCACCCCGGTCTACCTGGGAGACGACACGACCGACGAGGACGCCTTCCGCGCCATCCGGCGCGACGGGATCGGCATCTTGGTGGGCCCGCCGCGCCGCAGCGCCGCGCGATACTGTTTGCCCAGTCCGGATCACGTTCGACGCTTTATCGAACAATGGCTCAACACGGCTGATCTGGGAGAGCGTCCGTCATGATGACACCGATCGCCGTTGAGCCGTTTCGATTCGTCACCCAGATCGTTCAAGTTGAACTGACCGGCCTCTCAGCGCGGACAATAGAGGAATTGCTCAATCACCTGCGGGTAGTGCCCGTGGGCGTGATCTACCAACACACCCATCGATTCGTGAACGACCACCAATTCGTGTCGCCGGAACCGCCCAACGATTTCGCGTACTGGACCGCGGAGATGCTCGGTGAACGGCGGCTTGGCGAACAATTTGCCGCGGTGGACATCGTCCGGTTTCACTCCCTCGAAACGCTGCGTGACGCACTGATCGGCATTCTTGAGCGATATGTGGCCAACGCCACGGTCCAACGCGTGGCGCCGGACAACGGCGAATTTCATTTCATGAAAGCCGTGAACGTCATCCTTCCCACCCCCTACCAGGCGAGCACCCTCGGCGAATTCCTCGACGGGCTGCAGAAGGTCTCCGTCCATTCCCTCTACCACCACATGATCGATGCGCGGCTGCGCCTCAAGCGCGAACGAAACGACTTTTCCGCATGGATGGAGCACTCGCTGGGCGAACACTCCCTGGCTCGGTCCATCGCCGGGATGGACCCCTACACGCAGACCCTGGAGGGGTTGCGTCGTCGCATCGCCCGCCTGACTGCACAGCGCATTCGCGAACAGGAGACGGCATGATCCGCTTCGAAGACTACGTCTCCGTCGTCGGGGAAGCCGTGACCGACGAGATCCAATTGTTGGCGGATCGTCTGCGCGGTAGTTCCGTCTGTCACGTGAACTCCACGCCGGTGGGCGGGGGCGTCGCGGAGATCCTCACACGGATGGTGCCGCTCCTCAACCAACTCGGGGTTCACACCGAGTGGCAAGTGATCAAAGGGGGGGATCGGTTCTTCGACGTGACCAAGAAGTTCCACAACGCATTGCACGGCGTGGCCCAGTCGTTTACCGACGATGACTTTGACGCGTACCGGGCGGCCCAGGAAGAGAACCTGGCGCAGATGGCGTTGGACCACGACGTGGTCTTTATCCACGACCCGCAACCCGCGGGCCTCGTGGCGCGCAAGCCCGCAGCGGGAGGCCGCTGGATCTGGCGGTGTCATCTCGACGTGTCCAGACCGGACCCGCGAGTCTGGGCGTTCCTCGCGCCGTTGATCGAACAGTACAACGCCGCCGTGTTCTCGGCGCCGTCGTTCGCGCAGCGGCTCCGCGTGCGTCAGGTGCTCATCGCTCCGTCGATCGATCCGCTCAGCGAGAAAAATCGAGACCTCCCACCCGAGACGATCGCCGCCGTCATGGATCGACTCGACATCCCGCTGGACAAGCCGTTGGTCACCCAGGTCTCCCGTTTTGACTGGTTGAAAGACCCGCTGGGCGTCATCGATGCGTTTCGGCTGGCTCGTGCGTACGTTGACGCCCGACTGCTGCTGGTCGGCGGTTCGGCCGACGATGATCCGGAAGGCGCCCAGGTCCTGGCCGCGGTGCAAGAGCGCGCGCAGCATGACGAGGACGTCATCGTGCGGGCACTTCCTCCCACCAGCCATCTGGAAATCAATGCCATCCAACGGGCATCGACGCTCATCATTCAGAAATCCATCAAGGAAGGTTTCGGGCTGACCGTGTCCGAAGCCCTCTGGAAAGGCAAGCCGGTCATTGCCGGCGCGGTGGGCGGCATTCCGCTGCAAGTGGCGCACCGCCGCACCGGCATATTGACGCACTCGATCGAAGGCACGGCCTACTGGATCAAACAACTGTTGAGCGAGCCGGACTACGCGCAACGCCTTGGAGAACAGGGCCGCGAGCACGTGCGGGAGCACTTCTTGCTGACACGGCATCTGCGGGACTATCTCCTGCTGTTTCTCTCTCTGCGGTATCCGGGACAGGACGTGATCTGCCTCTAAAAATGCCGACTCGATTCGCACGGGCATATGAAACGCCCACTTTTTTTCTAACCCTCTTGAACTGCCGACCCCTCGGACCATGACCGACTACCTCGCGTTGATCTTCGGTGTCGTTTGCGCAGGAATCGGGGGAGAACTCTTTGTCCGCGGCGCGGTGGGGCTCGCACGTTGGGCGCGCGTGTCGCCGGGCATCATCGGCGCAACCGTTGCGGCGTTCGCCACGTCGAGCCCGGAACTGTCGGTCTCCGTCAACGCCGCAATGGCCGGGAGCCCCCAGATCGCCTTGGGCGACGCGCTGGGGAGTAATGTGGTGAACGTCGCGTTGATCCTGGCCTTGGCACTCGTGATTTCCGGAATCCAGTGTCCTCGCGACAGCGTCCGCCGGGATTTCCCCGTGGCGCTGCTGGTTCCGGTAATCACGGCCGTTCTGTTTTTCGATGGCGAGCTGTCCAGATTCGACGGGTTCATTATGTTGGGTGTCTTTCTCGCCTGGCTGGCGGCGGCCGTGATCGAGGCTCGCAAACAACGGAGCGCCGCCGAGGCCGTGCTCGGCGAACGCCGTGGGTGGGTCGCCGTGGTCTCCGGTGTGGTCGGCCTTGGCTTTCTTATCGCCGCCGGAAATCTCATCGTGACCGGCGCACGAGGCATCGCGGCGGCCTTCGGCATCGAGGAATTCATCATCGGGGCGACCGTTGTGGCGGTGGGCACGTCCGTACCCGAACTCGCGACAACGGTCATCGCCAAGCTGCGCGGACACGACGAGGTCGGCCTCGGGACGATCCTTGGCAGTAATATCTTCAATGGCCTGCTGATTGTTGCCGTCGCCGCCACGATCCATCCCATCGTCGTCGGTTGGCGTGAGGTCGCGGTGACATTGGTGTTCGGGCTCGTGGCCTTAGTGTTCACGTATCCAACGCGCGGAGGGCTTATTGAACGACGGCGCGGGGTGTTACTGCTGGTTCTGTATACCGTCTATCTCGCCGCGATCATTCAACGCCACGCCGCCTAACATGTCCGAGGCCCGCTGCTCGGGGATGGGTTGACAGGGCTCCGCTCCACTCCCTACACTAGCCCGCCGTGGCCATCCCCTCGCGACCGTTGGACCAAATATCCGCTGGTGGAATTGTCTTCCGCCGGACCGGAGACCGCGTGGAGGTGGCGCTCATCGCGCGCGTGAGCCCCTCCAATCGTCGAATTTGGGCCTTGCCCAAGGGATGGGTCGAGCCGGGGGAGACGGTTGAAAACGCGGCGCTGCGCGAGATCCGCGAAGAGACCGGCCTCACCGGCCGCCTGGTTGAGCCGCTGGGACAGATCGCCTATTCGTTTTACTCGCCGCGCGATCACGCCAAGATCCAAAAAACCGTACACTTTTACCTAGTCGAATACGTGAGCGGGGACACCGCGGATCACGACCACGAGGTGGAAGAAGCGCGGTGGTGGGCGTTGGACGATGCGCTCGGACGCCTGACCTATCCGAGCGAACGCGGCATCATGGAAAAGGCCGCGGAACGGATCGCAGCGCGTCCCGCGTGAGAGGTGCCGGCGGCCCGGAACTGCCTCTGACCTATACCGCGGTGTTGCGTGGACGAACCGTCACGTACCGGCTCGTGATCAGCCCACGCGCGCGCGCCTGGCGCGTGGCCATCCACTCGCGCACCGGGCTCTCAGTCGTGGTGCCGGTCAACGCTCGGCTGAACGTCGCCGCCCTGCTGGATGCCCACGCGGCGTGGATCACCCGACACCTGGATCGCCTGGCCCGCGATCCGTCGCCCCGGTTCGCGCCGCTGGCGCATGACAGCGCATTGTTCTTCCGGGGAGCGCGCGTGCGCCTCGACCTGATCCACGATTCGCGCGAAGGGCCTCGTTACGATCCGGCAACCCGCACGCTGCACGTCGGCGCTCGGTGTGGCCGCGCGTTACAGACCGAGGTGGAAGCCTGGTACCGGCGGCAAGCCGAGAGCATCTTTCCGAAGAGACTGGACGCGGTGAACGCGACCTTAGGGTATCGGTTTGCGCGGGTCTCGATCAGAGACCAGCGCACCCGATGGGGCAGTTGTTCCGCGTCCGGCAACCTCTCGTTTAATTGGCGCTTGGTGATGGCGCCGCCCGCCATCCTAGACTCGGTGGTCGCCCACGAACTCGTCCACTTGGCGGATCGCACCCACGCGCAGAGTTTTTGGCGTCGTCTGGCGCACGTTGACCCCGCCTACGACACACACCGGCGCTGGCTACGGCAATACGGGACGTGGTTGGCGGTGGGATGCACCGCCCCGCCCCCGCCGGTCCATGCCCAGAAATAATCGGGGCGTCTCCCGTTTGAGAGAGACGCCCCGTGGCGTAACACCCGGAACGTCCTGCGCCTAGTACAGCGGGTTGACGTCCGCGGCTTTTAACGACGGGTCGCCGACCATCGGCGCAACACCGCCGGTGAACGTCACCGACTCCGCTCGGTTGATCCCGGCGTAGAACGGATTCGTCTCCTCGGCATTCAACCCATGAGTCTCCTCAGCAGCCGGCGCGACCTTGCCAACGAACGTTGCCTCGGCTGAGACCGCCGGGTACAACGGGTTGGTTCCTGAGGCTTTGAGCGCGTAGTCGTCTTGCGCTTGCGCGCTCACGGCCACTGCCGCGAGCAGCCCCGCCATGGACACTGTGTGAAACCATCGAACCTTCATTGCGTGCTCCTCTCCGGTTACCCCATATCCCGCCGACCCTATTGTCGACGGCAAACGATTACTTAAACACCGGCTTGGGCGTGGCCAACGTCGATGCGGGCAACGCCGGCAACCGCATCGCATCGTCCGGAACGCGGCCTTCCAGCGAGTGGAGGAACGCCGCGATCTGTTCAACCTCTTGGTCCGTCAAGTGCGTCCCGAGTTGGAGGCGCCCCATGATCCGGATCGCCTCTTTGAGATCCCAGATCGATCCGTCGTGGAAATAGGGCGCGGTTTTGGTCACGTTCCTCCACATCGGCACCTTAAAGAAATATTTGTCCTGCTCGTTCTTGGTCACGGTGTAGCGGCCGTGATCGTCGCTGTACTCGTACCGATCACGGATTCCAAACTTCTGGTACAGTCCGCCCCCGGAGCCCACGCCGTTGTGACACGCGACGCAGCCCTTCTGAATCACCACCAACAATCCCTGCTGCTCGGTCGGCGTCAACGCATCGGCCTTGCCGTTGAGAAAATCGTCGAACCGCGACGGCGTCACCAACGTCCGTTCAAACGCCGCGATGGCTTTGGCGATATTGCCGTAGCTGACGGGATCACGTTCACCGGGAAACGCGCGCTGAAACCGCTCCGCGTACTCCGGAATGGTCCTGATGCGTGAGAGCACCATGTCGACGTCCGGCATCGCCATTTCAAGCGGGTTGAGGATCGGCCCTTTGGCTTGATCCTCCAACGTGGCCGCGCGCCCGTCCCAGAACTGGGCGATCTGAAGTCCCGCGTTCAAGACCGTCGGCGAATTGCGCGGGCCGAACTGCGCCAGATGGCCCATCGAAGTCGGTAGATTGTCGACACCGCCGGTGGCCAAATTGTGGCACGTGTTGCAACTAATCGTGTTGCTCTTGGACAGCCTCGGCTCAAAAAACAACATCTTGCCCAAGGCGACCCGAGCCGCGGTCGTCGGGTTGTCCTTGGGCGCGGCCATGGTCTCGGGAAGCGGTTTGAAGTACTTGTTGGCCTCCCGCGTCACATCCATCCCCTCGGCAAAGGCAGGCGCGGCCACCATCGCTCCGACTGCAGCCGCCCACGCCGCGTTGACTACCCCCCTCGCGAACACCTTCCCCCTCCCGTTCAGTTGCAACCTGTGCATGGTCCTCTCTCCTCTCGATGAGGCCTTCATTATAAGAAACTAAATACCAAATAATACTTAGTCTAAGTATTGAACAAAAAAAATTCTACCGGCACCCCTCACACACGCCCTCCATGACCACCTTGACCCCGGTCACCAGGTGACCGGACACCTTCTTTGACACCTGCTCGGCGGTCAGCGCCTCGTACTGGATGTCCTTCACAATTCCACACTTCAGACACTGAAAGTGGTGGTGCCGATCCACGTTCCAGTCCACATGGGTCTTTTCCTGCTGAATCATGACCTCCTGAAGCAACCCGGCCTCGACCAATGTTGTAACCGTGTTGTAGATGGTGGCGCGGGAGATCGACGGGAAACGCTTGCGCACCTGTTGAAACACGTCGTCAACCGACGGATGCGTGGTATTGCCGCGCAGGAACTCCAATACCGCTACCCGCTGGGGCGTAACCTTGAGCGCTTTGTCCGCCAGAAGCCGCGACACGTCTTGCGATTGCATGAAATAATAATAATTCTAATCTAGGCCGGTGTCAAGACAAGCATGAATTTTCCTCCGTACGGGAGGCGCCTTGCTGAGACCTTCCGGCCCCTGTTATGCTCGGCAGGTCGCGATGATCCCCATTGATTCACACCGAACCGAGCTCGAACACCGGACCGAACTGCTGCTGGATTGGCACGCGTTGCTCGCCCGTCTCGCGGAACATGCCGTGACCCCGATCGCGAAACAGCGCTGCGCGGCGCTCAACGGGACCGGCGATGCCAAGGCCGTCGCCGATCGGTACGAGGAACTCCGGGAATGGACCGCGCTCCGAGATCGCGCGGGAGATTTGCCGTTCGCCGGCGACTCAGATCCGCGTCCCGCCCTGTGCGCGGCCGTGCCCGGCGGGCTACTCAACGCGGAGCAGTGTCGCGAGATCGCGGTGGTGTTGGACCAGGTCCGTGATGTGAAACGCGTGTTGAGCGCGAATGCCGACCTCATCCGCTTGGCCGCCCGCGCGCAGACGCTGCACGAATTACCCCAAGTTCGTCGCGAGCTGAACGAGGCGATCGACCCGCAAGGCCGCCTGCGCGAATCCGCCACGCCCCAGTTGCGCCACCTGAGACGCGAGGTGGACCGCCTCCGTCAGACGATTGTCGATCGCGTCGGCGAGTTGCTGCGCGCCCCCCAGTACGAGCCGTGGCTGCAAGACACCTTCGTGACGCAACGCGAAGACCGGTACGTGCTCCCGATCAAGATCGAACACCGCGCCAAAGTCCCGGGAATCATCCACGAACTGTCCGCCAGCGGCGCGAGCGTGTTCATCGAGCCCGAAGAACTCGTCGAGGCCAACAACGATCTCAAATGGGCCGAACTGGCGGTGGCGCAGGAAATCGAGCGGATCTTCCGCGGTCTCACGGACCTGATCGCCGCGCAACGCGGCGCCCTTGAAACCAACGTCGAAACTCTCACCGCGCTCGACGTGATCCAAGCCAAAGGACGTCTGGGCCTTGCGTATCACGGCATGATACCCACCATCGCTCGAACCCGGGAGATCGCGTGGCGCGGGCTGCGCCACCCCTTGCTCGCATTGCGCGGGATCGCGGTCGTGCCCAATGACGTGACGCTCGAACCCGAGGCCCGAGCCCTCGTGATCTCCGGGCCCAACACCGGCGGGAAAACCGTGCTGCTCAAGGCCATGGGACTGGCCGCGCTCATGACCCGCGCCGGGATGCCGTTGCCGTGTGATTCCGATTCGATCTCTCCGGTCTTCCCTGCCGTGCTCATGGACGCGGGCGATGATCAGGACCTGGCGCGGGACCTGTCCACGTTCGCGGCGCACGTGCGCGTGGTGCGCGCGTTGATCGACACCGCGCCCGCGGGCTCGTTGATCCTGCTCGACGAACTGGCCACCGCCACGGACCCGGAGGAGGGCGCGGCCCTGGCGCAAGCTATGGTTGAAGCGTTCATGGCCCGGAACGTGATGACCGTGGTGACCACGCACTACACCACGCTCAAGGCGTGGGCCGCGCAGGATCCCGGCGCACGCGATCGCGTCAGCGCGGGCATGGGGTACAACGTGGACACCATGACGCCCACCTACCGCCTCGCGCTCGGCCGTCCCGGCGCGAGCCTCGGCATCGAGGTTGCGGCGCGCCTGGGACTGCCGATGTCGATCCTGGAACGGGCGCGTGGATTGGTGGCCCCGCAAGCCGCGGCGCTGGGGCAGGCGATCGCGGCGCTGGAGCGTGAACGCGGCGTGGCGGCCGATCTTCGCGAACACCTGACCGCGCTCGAGGCCGCGGCGCGCGAGGCCGCCTTGCGTCAGGACGCGGCCGCGGCGCAATTGGAGCGCGAGCGCGAAGCCTTTGCGAGCACAAAACGCGAACGCCTGGCCGCCGAAGTCCGCCGCGCCAAGACGGAACTGGATGCGATCCTGGATCAGGCGCGCCGCGAACCCGATGTGCGCACGATCCGTGTGTTGATCCCGAAAGTCTCGGCCGTGGCCGCGCCCCGCGAGCAGGAGTCCTCGGAACCGGACCCGGCGGGGACGCCGATCGATTACCCGGCGGGAGCGCGCGTGCGGGTGGCGTCGCTGCGCGCGGACGGCGTGCTGGTGGACGCCACGCACGGACGCAAACGCGTGCGCGTACGCATGGGGGATCGCGAGGTGTCGGTTCCCGCCAACGACCTCCGTCCCGCGAAGACGTCGGAGTCACCAAGCGCACCCCCTGTATCCGGCGGCCGTCCCAGCGCGCCCGAACCAGGCCCCGAGACGATCAACGTGATCGGCCAACGCGTGGATGCCGCGCTGGAGTTGATTGATCGTGCGCTCGACCAGGCCGCCGCCAGTGGCGTCACCCGCCTGCGCGTGTTGCACGGTCACGGCACCGGCCGGCTCAAGGCTGCGATTCGATCCCACCTGGCTGATTCGCGGTATGTCTCGTCGCACCAACCCGGCGACGAGACCGAGGGCGGCGACGCCGCCACGATCATCACGTTAGCCACCGACTCGTAACCTCCGTGGCGACATCGATCATCGTCAAGGGCGCGAGGACGCACAACCTCAAAAATCTCGACGTCACGATCCCGCGCGACAAACTCGTAGTGATCACCGGGCTCTCGGGGTCCGGCAAATCCTCGCTCGCGTTCGACACGATTTTTGCCGAGGGGCAACGCCGCTACGTGGAGTCCTTGTCCGCCTACGCGCGCCAGTTCCTCCAACAGATGGACAAACCGGACGTGGATTCGATCGACGGACTCTCCCCCGCCATCGCGATCGAACAAAAGACCACCAGCCACAACCCCCGCTCCACGGTCGGGACCGTCACCGAACTGTACGATTACCTCCGCCTGCTCTTTGCGCGGGTGGGCGCGGTCGCGTGCCACCGGTGCGGCCGTCCCATCGCGGCGCAAACCGTCTCGCAGATGGTGGACGCGGTCATGGCGTTGCGCGAGGGCGCCAAGATCCAAGTCCTGGCGCCGATCGTGCGGGGGCGCAAGGGCGAATATAAGAAAGAACTCGCGCAAATGGTCCGCAAAGGGTTCGTGCGCGCCCGCGTGGACGGTGCGTGGGTCCAGATCGAAGACGTGGTCGAGTTGGACAAGAAGAAGACCCACACCGTGGAGATCGTGGTGGACCGGCTGGCGGTCAAACCCGGCATCGAGCGACGCTTGGCGGACTCGCTGGAAGCCGCGCTGCCGCTGGGCGATGGCATGGCGATCGTCAATGTGGACGGCGCGACGGATCATCTGTTCAGCGAACGCCTCGCGTGCAGCCACTGCAACGCGAGCGTGCCCGAGATCGAGCCACGCCTGTTCTCGTTCAACAGCCCGCACGGCGCGTGTCCGTCCTGCGACGGGTTGGGCGTGATGCGGGTCTTTGATCCGGCGCGGGTGACCCCCCATCCCGAACTCTCCCTGCGCGAGGGCGCGATCCGGCCGTGGCAGAAACGAACCTCCGCGTACTACGACGACCTCCTGGAAGCCGTGGCGCGTCACTACGGCTTCTCGGTGCGCGCACCCTTCGAGCAGCTCGACCAGGCCCACCGGCGCGCGATCCTGTACGGGTCCGGGCCGGAGTTGATCGACCAGTGGATCGACAAGGGCGGGAGGCGGCACGCGGTGCGGCGCCCGTTCGAAGGCGTGATCCCCAATTTGGAGCGCCGGTACCGAGAAACCACCTCGCCGGTGCTGCACTCGGAATTCGAGCAGTACATGACCGAACAACCGTGCTCCGCCTGCAACAGCGCGCGACTCAGACCGGAAAGCCTCGCGGTGACCGTTGGCGGGTTGAATATCGCAGGGCTCACCCGGCTCTCCATTCGCGGCGCGGACCGCTTCATGCGGGACCTGCGGTTGAGCGAACAAGACGCGCGCATCGCCGACCGACTTCTGAAAGAGATCCGAGAGCGCCTCGGCTTCCTGGTCAACGTGGGCGTGGACTATTTGACCCTCGACCGACCGGCCGCCACCTTGTCGGGCGGGGAAGGACAACGCATCCGGCTCGCCACCCAAATCGGCGCGTCGCTGGTGGGCGTGCTCTATATCCTTGACGAGCCGTCGATCGGGCTCCACCAACGCGACAACCAGCGGCTGCTCAGCGCGCTCACTCGTCTGCGCGACATCGGAAACTCCGTGCTGGTGGTGGAACATGACGAGGAGACGATCCTGGCCGCAGACCACGTGATTGACATGGGACCGGGCGCGGGCCTGCACGGCGGCGCGGTGGTCGCCGAGGGCCCGCCCGCCGCGATCATGGCACACCCCGCGTCATTGACCGGGAAGTATTTGACCAAACAATTGCGGGTCGAACTCCCGCCGCGGCTCCGCCCGGCCACGAAATACCTCTCGATCGTTGGCGCCACCGAACACAACCTCAAAGACCTGACCGTGACGATTCCGCTCGGCCTGCTCACCTGCGTGACCGGCGTATCCGGATCAGGCAAGAGCACGCTCGTGATCGACATTCTCTATAAGACACTCGTGCAGCGGCTCTACCGCGCCTCGGACCGCCCGGGCGCGTGCCGGGCCATTACCGGCGCGGAGTCGTTGGATAAAGTCGTCAACGTGGACCAGTCCCCGATCGGCCGCACGCCCCGCTCCAACCCCGCCACCTACACCGGGGTATTCACGTTCATCCGCGATCTGTTCGCCCAGCTCCCGGAGTCCAAGGCGCGTGGGTACAAGGTGGGACGGTATTCGTTCAACGTGAAAGGCGGCCGTTGCGAGGCGTGTCAGGGCGACGGCGTGATCAAAATCGAAATGCACTTTCTTCCGGACGTGTACGTGACCTGCGAGGCCTGTCACGGCCGCCGCTATAACCGTGAGACGCTCGACGTGCGCTACAAGGACCGCGCGATCGCGGACGTGCTGGACATGACCGCGGAACAAGCCTTGGAGTTCTTCGCCGCGATCCCGGCGATCAGACAGAAGGTTGAAACCCTGCACGACGTGGGGTTGGACTATGTGCGGCTCGGCCAGTCCGCCACGACCCTATCCGGCGGCGAAGCGCAGCGCGTGAAACTCGCCAAAGAACTCTCGCGCCGAGCCACCGGGAACACGTTGTATATTCTCGATGAGCCCACCACCGGACTGCACTTTGCCGACATCCAGCGCTTGCTGGACGTGTTGAACCGGCTGGTGGAATCCGGCAACACCGTGGTGGTGATCGAGCACAACCTGGACGTGATTCGCAACGCGGACTACGTGATCGATCTGGGCCCGGAAGGGGGCGACGGGGGCGGGGACATCGTGGCCGCGGGCACGCCGGATGAAGTCGCGCGCGTTGAACGCTCACTCACCGGCCAGTTCCTGCGGAGCGCGAAATAGCGTGCCTTCATGTTGCGTCATCACCGCTGTTTTTGCTACAGTTTTCAATCTTCCTGAGGCACCTCATGCGTCGTGGCCACGCCACGTTATTGGCCGTTCTTCTGATCTCGACCGTCGCCCTTGCCGCTGGTTCATCAGCAGCCGGCGCGGCCGCGCCATCGCGCTGGCACAACGTCAACACTCGTGCGAGGGTTATGAGCATGGCCTTCGAGGATCATTATCTCTGGCTCGGCATGTTCGGGGGTGTGATCCGCCACGACCGTCGCACGGAGAGGGACTTCGACCTTTATACGCCGGCGAGCACCGGAGGCCAGTTGTTGAGCACAGGAGTCTACGCCATCGAGGTGGACCGGGACGGCAACAAGTGGATCGGCACGTACGGCGGCGGGCTCGCCAAGTTCGACGGCAACCAATGGACGACCTATGCACCCTACGGCTCCGGCCTCACCACCGACTACCGCGGCAGTTGGGCGCCTTACCCGCAGGGGCGAGGCCTGGGCGATCTGTGGGTGTACGACGTGGCGTTCGACCGCCGAGGCCGGATGTGGGTGGCGACCTGGAAGGGCGTGAGCCTGTTCGACGAGGGGTGTTCCGCCGCCCGAGAGAACCGCAGACGCCCCGATTCTCGTTCTGCACTGGCGACGCCGTGCGGATTTACCACGTATTCGGTGGACGCAGGCTTGGTGGATAAGTGGGTCTATGCGATCGCCATCGACCAACGCGACGTGATGTGGTTCGGCACCGAGGGCGGCGTATCCAGTTTCGACGGGGTGAAGTGGACAAGCTACACGCACGCCGACGGACTCGGGTTCGACACCGGCGAAATCGTGAAGGACCCGTCCTATGCGTTCGGCAACCCGCACCATCTCGACCCCTCGAAACAAGCCGCGGCCACCAACCCCAACTACGTGGTTTCCGCGGCCGTGGACCGGGACAACCGAAAGTGGTTCGGCACCTACGGCGGCGGCGTGTCACGCTTTGACGGCCGAACCTGGACCACGTATTCCAAGGCCGACGGCCTCGGCGGCAATTTTGTCTTTGCCTTGGCGGTTGATCACAACGGCCTCCTCTGGGCCGGAACCGACGGCGGCGCAAGCTGGTTCGACGGCACGCGCTGGCGCACGTACACCACCCGAGACGGCCTGATCGACAACTTCGTCTACTCCATCGGGGTGGATAAAGAAGGCAACAAGTGGTTCGGCACCCGCGTCGGAATCAGCCGGTTCTCCGATCCCGATCGCACGCCCCTCCGTCGGTTCTTCAATCGTTTCGGGTTGTTTCTGTGACGCGCGTGGCCGCGGTCGCGCTGTTTCTTGCGCTGACCGTTGCGCTCGGATGCCAGAAGCCCGCGGGCCGCGACCCGGCGCGCCCGCCCAAGATCGGCGACATGGTTCGCATACCAGAGGGCGACTTCATCATGGGCAGCGATCAGGTCGATACCGCGCAGCAAGGCACGGAGTTCGGGACCGCCAAACCGTTGTTTCTGGACGAACACCCCCAACGCACGGTGACATTGCCCGCGTACGAAATCGACGCTTACGAAGTGACGAACCAACAATACCGCGCCTACATCGACGCGACCCGCGCGCCCTCGCCCCCTACATGGCCGGACGGACGTTTTCCTCCTGAGCAAGTCACCTGGCCCGTGACCGGCGTCACCTGGTTCGAGGCGGACGCCTTTTGCCGATGGGCCGGGAAGCGTCTCCCCACCGAAGCCGAGTGGGAAAAAGCCGCGCGCGGGACCGACGGACGCGAATATCCGTGGGGGAACGAATTTGATGCCACGAAGGGCAACATCGGGAGCACGGGGCTTGCGCCGGTCGGCAGCTTCCCCCAGGGCGTCAGTCCGCACGGGGCGTACGACATGGCGGGCAATGTGTCGGAGTGGGTCGCGGATTGGTATCAAGCCTACCCCGGGTCCACCGATACAAGCCCGGCATTCGGAGAGAAGTTCCGCAGCGTGCGCAACAGCAGTTGGGGCGGATCAGCCGGGCACTACACCGTGGCCCACTTCTACCGCGCCGCATACCGCTTCTATCACGCGCCCGACCAACGGTTCCGCGACATCGGGTTTCGGTGCGCGCGGGGAGTCCGTCCATGAATGGCCATCTGCTGCGTTGTCGCTGCGCTTCCGGTGCTCACGTACGATACAGTACGCTCCGCTCCGGTTCTCGCTCCGCCTTGCATCTGGCTCATTCCTGGACGGACTCAAATGGCCGAATACTCGAACAGGGTCCTCGGTGACCTCGACATGCAGTCCGTGCGCGTTCAACTCCTGATCGCCGTGCTTGCGGTGGCCGCGATTGCGGTCGGAGGCGGGTATTGGGCCGCGCGGACCATCGACGCCCCGTCCGCCGCCGACCGCGGCATGATTCTGATTCCTGCCGGGGAGTTCCTGATGGGCAGTGATCGCGTGGACACCGAGGGCCGCGGTAACGAATTCGGCTTCGCCAAACCCCTGTACCTGGACGAGCATCCGCAGCAACCCATCACACTGCCGGACTTCCGTATCGATCGGTATGAAGTCACCCAATCCGCGTACGCCGCGTTCGTGCGCACGACCGGCGAGCCCGCGCCCGAGCACTGGACCAACGGCGTCCCGCCGGCTGGGACCGAGCAACGGCCGGTCACGGGCGTGGACTGGTTCCAAGCCCAGCGCTACTGCGAGTGGCGCGGCAAGCGGCTGCCCACCGAAACCGAGTGGGAAAAGGCCGCACGCGGCGCGGACGGACGTGAATTTCCCTGGGGCAACGACTACGACGGCAAGAAGGCCAACACCGGCGACGCAAACCGCGGCGGGCTGGTGGACGTGGGGAGTTTTCCCGACGGTCGTAGCCCGTACGGCGTCGAAGACATGGCCGGGAACGCGTGGGAGTGGACGTCGGATTGGTACCTGCCCCATCCCGGCAGCAGCTACCACTCCGACCAGTTCGGCCGCACGTTCAAGGTGTTAAAAGGCGGAGGTTGGGGAGGCGTCGGGCATTATGCATTGCCCGAATTCTACCGGAGCGCCTACCGGTTCCCAAAACCGCCTATCGCAAGGTATCGGGACTTCGGCTTCCGCTGCGCGCAATCCGTGTCATAAAAAAAACACACCGGACGATTTCACAGAGGGGCACGGCATGCCGCGCCCCTACTTCGACGACACGGCGCCCTTCCCCATCTCCGCTTCGATTTGCGCGACCTGTTTGCTCACGTCGGCCGCTGCAGGAGCGTTGGGATAGAGCACCAGCCATTTCTTCCAGATATCGAGTGCTTTCTTTTTGTCCTGCTTGTCATACAAGTACAAGAACCCGAGGTTGTAGAGCGTAGAATCGTTGTTGGGGTCGGCCTCCAAATTCTTGTGCAGTTCCGCGAACGATTGGTCAGGCTTGCCGCCATATTTATAGGCGATCGCCAGATTGGTCCGCACGTCCAGATCCTTCGGGTTGATCGCCAGCGCCCGCACATACAGATCCTGTGCCGCCTCCAACCGGGAGATCATCATGTTGGCGTTGCCCAACGACACCAATGCTTCGTAATCCTTCGGGTTCTTGTCCAGGCGCGCCTTGAACGCCATGATGTCTTCCATGGGATTCCGCGTACCAGCCGGGAGCGGCCGGTTGACCGCGGGCGGGGACTGCCCGGGTTGGCTCGACGGGGGCGACATGGTCGGATGGTTGAGCGGGAGCGAGCCTGACGGCAGACTTCCCGGCGCGGGTGGTCCGCTCCGCTCGGCCACCGGCTCGGGGAGGCCTGATCCGGGCTTGGGCTGGCAACCCTGGATCACGATCACGCCAAGCGCCACCGCTCCGAACACCACGACAATGCGTTTCATTCTTTTTCCTTGCCTCCCGACGGCTTGGCGCCCCCCTCTCCTTCAGCCGGATGGTGATCCTTTCCGATGTAGGCGTCGATGAACGCGGTGATCCGCGCCTCATCGTAGTCGGTCAGCAGGTCGACCCGCTCCCACGCGGTCAGCGCAATCCGATCCGTCATCAACGGATAGGGCGCCACGATGAGCCGCTCGTACTTGCCGGCCAACGCTTCGAGCTTGCCCGCGAGGTCTGGACATGCCGAGGGACACGAATACTGCACCAACACGCCGCCGTCTTCCAGGTTGTGGACCTGCGTCTCCGGAGCAATCGGCGCCTTGTGCACGCCCCAGTCCGCCACATACGGGGTGTGTGGGCCGGACGTGGGCGGGTTGCTGTTGTACGCCGCGTGGTCCTCGAACGGGGTCCCGACGTGCGCGTTCCCCAAACCAGACACCGCAAGTCCAGGCCCCTTCTGGGAGGCCTTGGCCGGCGTGGCTTTGACCGTCAACGGCTTGATCGCCCCGCCCAACCGGGCCAGGTCGAACCGTTCCGGTGGCGGATTCTGATTGAATGCGAGCTGCGAGACCTCGACACGGCCTAGTTCTTTGCCGTCCAGATACCGGCTGAGCGTAGTCGGAATGGTGTAGCCGCCATCGAGTTTTTGATACTGCAGCCTGGTCTCGGTCAGCCCCTGAAATTCGTCGCCTTTTGCGTGCGGATTCTTCGCCCGCATGACCGGGAACTGCTCAACGAGGCTCACCGGCAACCCGGTTTCCGCGCTGACCCACAACTGGGACACAGGGTCGTGCGCGTTCATGGCGCCGATGGCGTGGTACCGGTGGCCTTCCTCTTCCACGGTGCGGGCGATATCAACCGCGATCCCGTTGCGCAGATACAGGCTGCCCGGCACGTCGCCGGCCAAGGCTTTGATCCATTCATCGGTGGATTGCCCCTGCACCGTATACAGGAGGTAGACCAGATCCTGCCGCGGCGTGGAGTTGTACCGCCCGGCCTTGGTCACGGCATACGCGCGGCCGCCTTGGGCCAGCCGGATTCCACCGTCCTCAAACTCCTGGCGCACCGAGTCCGGAAGCCGTAAGGAGGTCTTGATGGTCGAGGTCACGGTCTTAGTCTTGGGCGCCTGCGCACGCTTTTCCGCATCCGACGCGTCTCCGTCGGCCTTCACCTCCTCCGGGACTTCGCTGGTCATGGTTTCGGTAAATGCCACGTCGGTAAACGCCGGGCCACGGGTCTTCATCGCGGTGACGACCTCTTCAAGACGCTTGCGGGCCGCCGTCTTTTGCGCGAGCCGATCACGCTCGCGGCCGGAGACTTCGCGGAGCACAAACGCGGTCGGCTCATCCCCCACCGCAAGGCTGCCCAATTCCTCCAAGGTCACGGCGTCGAACGACACCAGCCGCTTGCCCAAGCGATCCAACGCGTAGAGGGTGCGGCCGTCAGGACTCAACGCCGCGTCGGTCAGCCCGCCAGGAGTCTTCGCAGATTTCTCGGCCTTGAACGCGGGCCACGGACGCTCGGCAAAGTTGGCGCTCAACGTGAACACCTCGCTCTCACGGGCCCCGGGTTTCCAACAGATCACGATCAGACGTTTGCCGCGGTCGGCAAAGAGGATGTCGCGCGGTCCCGGGGCCAACGTGATGCGCGCGGTCGCGCCGTATTGATTCGCGATGGTCACGTCGTTGCCGTCCACATTTGCGGTCAGGATGAAGTCGCCGCTCGGATCCACCACGATTCTCGCAGGACTCGTTCCGGTCGCGATCTGAGACGACTGGTGTTTGGGGTCCGAAAGGTCCGCGGTCATGACAAAATCCGAGACTTTCCGGCCCGCCTTGGTGATGGGGTCATACTGGCCCAACACCAGCCGGCTCTTCTCCCAGAAAATCAACTCGTACGCATTGCGATCTTCGGTCTGTCGCTGGTCGAGCGGCTTGAACGTCTTGCCGTCAAAACTCTGCAAAAACGAGCCGGGCCACGAGTAGCTCCAGAACTTCTTGCCATCCGGCGCGAACGTGCCGGGACCTCGCACTGGCAGCACCGCCTCGATCTCATTCGTTGCCAGGTTGACGACCGCGGTGGTCTCCGAGTACCAGTGCTGGACGAGTAAGCGCTTTTTGTCCGGCGATGGCACGAGCCGCCAGGGCGCGGCGCCGGCATACAATTTATTGACGGTTTCGCCGGTGGCCACGTCCACGATCTGAATATTGTTGTTCCCGCCGTTGGCCACGTAGGCCAACGTCGCGGACTTGGCCGCAGCCGACGTGGTGAACGCCAGACTCCCCGCCACGGCAAGCGCCGCGGCTCCTGACGCCAGTGATCTGTTGACGATTCGACTGTTCACGACTGCTCCTTTGCGGTCGACTCCGACCGGGTTTCTGAATCCTGACTTGAACGGCGGGTCGGGTGATTCTATGTCACCGTCACGCGCGAATCAATGGGCCGGAACAAAAGAGGGAGGCGGTATCGCCTCCCTCCCTTGTCATACCTCTGTGCTACTGGACCTTATTGAGCTTTGAACCCGAACGTGTACTCATTCACATACCCGACTTCGGTTGTCGGACCGTTGAAGAGCGTATTGCCAGCATAATCTTTGATCGCTCGGCCGCTCTTGGTCGGCGCCACGTGGATCTTGTATCCGCCCCCGCCCAAGAACACCGCATCCAGACTCGCATACGGAAACAACGCCCACGTGGTATCCCCGATCTGATCCTGAAGGAAGTTCACTGCGGCGTTTCGGTTGTCCGTCAGATAGAATGTCACGCCGCAATTGGGGATTTCCCCGCTCGCCCGAGCAAATTGACACTCCGACAACGGCTTGCATTTGACCTGCCCTGGGACGTCGTCGCACTCCTGTACCGGCTCGCTGAACGAGACCTTCACGATCCGGTTCTGCGCCACGTTGAGTTCCCCGTAACCCTCCGACTGGTAATCGCCGGTCGGCCCCCCGTAGGGCGAGGGCGACCAATGGGCATTGGCGGGAATGGCCGCCAGTAGGTTTGTGTTGCACGGCACCGGCGTGACCCCTCGCGGCGGCTTGCAGTTATTGACAATCACGCGTGGCTGCACCGTGTCAGCGACCTGCGTGATCTTAATTACGGTGTTACGCACCTGTAGCGGCACCGGGGGCGCCCCCTCTACCACCACCGGATCAAAGAGCAACGCCTGCCGATACGCGGCATCGGTCGAACTTCGCCCGCACGGCGCCTTGAGCACGCACGGCTCCAGCGTCGGGATCACATCGTCATCGAGATCAGCCAAATTGCCCAAGAACTTCTTGGCCACGATGGCTTCAAACGACTGATAGTACACCGCAGCGGTCACCGCGATCGGTCCTTTGATCGGTTGCCCGTTCACGCTCGCCGGCACCACCACCGAGTACTTGGTGAGGTTCAGCGTCGCCCCCGGGTTCGCGCAACTCACACCCGTTACGGGGTCTTTCCGACACGGCTGCAGCCGCGTATCGCTCAGGAACGAGTCGTCAAAGACATCCCCATCCTGATCATTATCCGCATAGATCGGGATCCCCAAGGGGTTGTCTCGGTTGATGACGTTTCCGGTTCCATTGGGACCGTCCGTCGGCATATTGTTCCCGTTCACATTCAGATTCACCGGCGTGGCATAGGGCAGATCCAATGTCGGACACCTCTTATCCAGCGTGGCCATGGCACGGAACGCGTATGCGTTGGGATCAATGGACCCCTCGGGCAGCTTCCAGCCACCGGCGTGGCCGCCCGAATCGGGGCAGTTTGATGGGTATGTGGGATCAGGCTTCACCGTTCCAGCGGTCAAATATCCGATTCCGACCGACCGGTCTGCTGAGTTCGGGCTGTATTGGATCTTCAGTTCCGTATCATCCGTGAGCTCCGGCGTGTTATTGGTGTCCCACGCCCGTACCGCTACCCACGCGGCACGGCCTTCCGGGAACCCGGTCGGAAAATTGTGGCCCGCGCCTTCGTTTTTGACCGTGATGGTCAACGGCACCACCTGCTCCACGCTCGGCTGCGAGATCGAGGTGTACTGCGCGCTCAGCGAGAGCGTCAGCGCGTTGCGCACCCGATCCCACGAGAACCGCTCATGTTGCGTGGTACCGCCCGTGACCGTGCCGGTGGTGTCGTATCGCGCATAGTGGTACCGGCTGTCCTCACTGGTGGAAGAAAAACTCGTGTGGAGCAACTCCGGATACGGCTTGACCGTGCCCCCGCCGTCAATATCCGCCCCGATGAGTCTGGTCATATACCCGTTGCCGCCCACAAAGTGGTGCGAATACCCCGGCGTGTGGATATACCGGTCGCAGGACGGCTCGCCAAGGGGCGCGTCCGGCGTGACCGTACCGTTTAGCGCCACAGTGTAGAGCGTGAGCGCGGTGCCCGGCTCGCCGTACGTCTGCTGCATATGACAGGTTTGGCAGTCCCGTTTGTAGTTTTCGTCGTAATGGGGATTCTTGATCGGGTTGCCAGCAGCATCCCTCACGGTTTGTCCAGTCAGAGGATCGATCTTGGATCGATCAGCATACCGGCTGTTGCGCCACTCGGTATATGTCCGCTCAATCGGGAACCCGCCCACCCAGTACCCAGGTCGGTTTTTAATGGTCATCGGGTTGGTCACATCATGACAGGACGCGCAGAACTCGGCGCGCTCGAATTTGACCTGGTAATAGGTATTGTGCGCGCCCGGTTCATTGGCCATCTGGTATTTCGCGTTCGGGTCGTTGTTCCCGAGGTTGAACACGTCCTGGATATACGGGTCGATCACGTTGGTGAAGTCATTCCGGGTCAACGGACCAAACCGATCCGGGAACTTCAACGCGTGCGGCGACAGCCGAAACGCTCCAGCCCCGATCCCGTACCCAAGGTTTCCGGACGTTGGATCCGGGACATACAGCATATCGGCTTTGTCCGGCGGCAACTGGCTGTTGCGCTCACCGGCCCCTGTCGCCCAATAGTATTCCGCGCTTTGCGTCGGGCCTGGCGTGATGCTCTGGATATTCGCATTGGCGGACCGGTTGTAATTGTGATACGGGGTGAAACGTGTCTCCACGTTGGTGTGACAGACTTCGCACGTAATACCGGCCTTACCGCTGTTGGTGTTGGCTGGCCGGCTGACGCCGGCTGTATCATTAAGATCACTATAGAACCGTTGGGCGAACGATTCGGGCGTCAACGCATTGTTCGCCGGATCTCTCGTGGTCAACGTCCCCAACGTTCCGCAGGGCGAGGGGCCCACGCAATCCGTCGGATCGTACTTCGGGCTGATGCGACCATGCTCCAAACCGGAATCCGCTGCCAGCGTTGTCACCGACGTGATCGCATCGGCATAGTTGCTGGGCATGTGACACCGCGAACAGAAATCATCCATTAACGACCCGGAATCGCTGTAGTCAACCGTAGTCGTCCCCATATTAAAGGTTGATGTCCCATTCGCGTTGGCGAATGGGTTGATCTTATGGGCGTCGTCGCTACAGTCATACCGCGTGCCATTGACATTGTTCGGGTCGTCCGGGGGAGCAGGAATATCCGCGCACCCGTCGGTTGACGTCAGCCGTGCGACCAGCAAAAACGCGCCGCGCCACCCTGGATCGCGCCAGGCATTGGACATCATGGCCCCGTTCCATTCCTCCCAGAGCCCGGTATGGCAGCCGTCGCACCCCCCAGCCTCGTTGGCGCCATTCCAGAGCGGTTCAAAGGGGACCCCGGTGTGCGGCGCCCCACCCGCTGCGGCCGTCTCTGCCACCACGTACGGGGCCGGCTCCGGAATCCGGTTGGTGAGCCTCTGTTCCTCCCCGTGCCGGGCCCACGCTGTGGACGCCAGGCCCGCGACACTCAGCACGCTCGCGAGCGCCACGACTATTCCTTTCCATCTCTGATGCCCGTATTTCATCTGCCCCTCCTCGGTCTCCGAGTCCCATGGACAATCAGGCCATCATCTTGAATAAACCAGTCACCAACCCGGCCTGAATACATAGGCTGGTGATATATTTTGCGACTGTACCCCAAACTCAGACCCGGCTCAATTGTCCGTTGGTTTGATTTTTGACGAAACAAGCAAACCAAGAATGGGAAAAGAAGGCATTGAAAGGGGAATATTTTCCGTTGAGAAAAGTGCGAGGGGAGGCGTATGGCTCGCCTCCCCTCGCTCACCCCCCAATATCGAATCGTTACTGCGCCTTGAACCCGAACGTGTACTCGCCCACGAAATTGGGTTCGGTCGTGGGTCCTGGCGCCAGTGTATTGCCGGCAAAGTCTTTGATGGCTCGCCCGTTACGCGTCGGCGCCACGTGCGCGATGTAGCCACCGCCCGCGAGAAACACCTGGTCCGCGCCCTGCGAGGGAAAGAGCCCCCAGGTCGTATCGTCGATCTGGTCGATGAGCTGCTGAATCTGGACCCGCCCCCCATCGGTGATATAGAACGTCGCCGTGCTCAGGGGCTTACAGTTGACCGACCCCGCCACGTTGTCACATTCCTGCACCGGTTCGCTGAACGAGACCTTCAGTATCCGGTTATGTACGACGCCGAGCTCCCCGTAGCCTTCGGTAAAGAAGTTCCCAGTCGAGCCTCCGTAGGGGGAGGGTGACCAATGAGGATACTGTTGGTTGGTCTGGAGTTGCGTGATCGGCGTCGTCAGATTGGTGCCGGTGCAATAGCGGCCCAGCGCGGTATCCACGACGCCGGTGGAGCCCCTAGGTAGCTTGCAATTGTTGATGATGACTCGCGGCGCAACGGTATCAGCCGCAGCCCCGACGGCGATCACTTTGTTCACCACTTCCATCGGCACCGGAGGCGCGCCCTCGACCACCACGGGATCGGTCTTGAGCGCATCTCGCAACTGGGTCTCTCCGGTGACACCGGGTTTCCCAACCCGGTCGCAAGCCCCCTTGAGCACGCACGGCTCCAGAAACGGGGTGGGGGTTCCGGTCGGCAGGGTTCCGGCGGGTACCGTGTTGCAGGTCACGCCGGGAATAGCGGTCCCTTCGTTGCAATCGATATCGTCCAAGTTCGCCAGATTGCCCAAAAACTTCTTGGCCACCACGGCTTCAAAAGCCTGGTAGTACACGGCCGCGGTCACCGCAATGGGGCCGACCACGCCGGTCGCAGGGATGACCACCGAGTACCGCGACGTGGTAACCGTGGGCCCGACCACCGGGTAGCGGAGGCTGTTCACCGTGGTGACGAGATCGCCCGATCCCCGGGGTCGTAGGCGGGTATCCACAAGGAAGGAATCATCGAAGAGGTCGCCGTCGCCGTCCAGGTCGTTATACTGGGGCAGCCTGGTCGGGTTGGCCCGATCCACGGGATTGCCTGCGGCATCAGCCGGCAATCCCGCGGCCGTGGTTCTCAGGTTGATGGGTGTAGCGTATGGAAGATCCAGCGTCGGACAAACCCGGTCTTCGCTGGCCACCGCCTTGAACTGAATCGCGTACGGGTCGGGCGATCCTTCCGGGATCTTCCAACCGGTCGGGCTTCCACTCGTATCTGGACACGTGGACGGATAGGCCGGGTCCACCAGGGTTTGGGCTGTCAGATTCCCGACTCCCAGCGTGTCCTGCGCGCCAGCCGGCCGGACGCTGTCGCGAATAAAGAGTTCGACGTCATCGGACGTATTGGCGGTGTTGCGGGTATCCCAAGCCTTCAAGTGCAGCCACGCAATCCGGCCCTCGGGGAACCCGGTCGGGAAGTTGTGACCGGACCCTTCGGCCGTAATCGTCACCCCCAGCGGCGCCACGGTTCCGGGCGTGGCCGAAGCCGGGGCAGTCACGGACATCACCAACACGTTGCGCATCCGATCCCAGGCGAACCGCTCGTGCTGGGTGGCTGACGGACCTCGGGCGCTGGGCGTATTGTCGTAGCGGGCCAGATTGAATCGGCTGTTTTTGTCTCTGGATGAGAAGCTGGTATTGAGCAGTTCCGGGTACGGCGAGACCGTCCCGCTTCCGTCCGCGTCGGAGCCGATCAGTTTGGTCATGTAGGCGTTGCCGCCCACAAAATGGTGAGAGTACCCGGGGTTATGCGCGATGCGATCGCAACTCGGCTCTTCCAACGGCGCCTTCGGGCTCACACCGCCGTTGACCGTGTAGAGCGTGAGACCGGTGCCGGGCTCGCCGAAGGTCTGTTGCATGTGGCACGTCGTGCAATCCCGTTTATACGGGATCGTGCCGTCATTGCGAACCGGGCGATCAGCATACCGGCTGTTCTGCCACTCGGTATAGGTTCGTTCAATGGGGAAGCCTCCGGCCCAGAAGCCATGCTTGTTCTTGATGGTCAGCGGATTGGTCACGTCGTGACAGGCCGCGCAAAACTCCGACCGCTCAAACTTGACCTGATAAAAGGTGTCGTGCTTGCCCGGGGGATTGGCCCAGGTCAGATACGCGGTGTAGCTGCTCGCGCCGCCGGTAAAGACGTCGGTGATGTACGGGTCCACCACCGCGTTTTGCGCCAAGAACGGATCAATGACGCAAGGGCGACTTGGAACCAGCGCGCAGGGATCGTTCCAGGTCAGCGGCCCAAACCGCTCGGGGTAATTGAGCGCATGCGGGGACAGTCGAAACGCCCCGGCTCCCAACGCGTAGCCGAGATTTCTCGACGCGGTATCGGGTTCCGTGACGATGTCTTGTTTGTTGAGAGGGAGTTGCTGGTGCCGAGCCGTGGCGCCCGGGGCCCAATAGTACTCCGCGCTGGCTGTTGGGGTCGGCGCAAAGGCCTGGTCATTCGCCCAGGTCGGCTTCGTGTAATTGTGATACGGCGTATAGCGCGTCTCCACGTTGGTGTGGCAAACCTCGCAAATGATGCCGGTTTGCCCACTGTTGGTGTTGACCACGCGGGTCGCCCCATTGTCCAGGTAGGTTCGGAACCCGAACGACTCGGGGGTCGGCTGCCGGGTTGCGGGGTCGGTCGGCGACGGCTCCAGCGGCGACGTACTGGGACTGCACAAGGGCCCGGCTCCGGCACAGGCAGTGGGGTCGTACGACGGGCTAATGCGCCCGTGTTCCTGGGACGATGTTCCGCCGCCGAAGGGACTTTGATTGTCGGCATACACATTCGTGGTCGCGTCGATATAGTTGGTCGGCATGTGGCAGCGCGAACAGAAATCGTCCATCAGCGACCCGGAGCCGCTGTAGAGCGCCGGGGTGACACCTGGAAACGGGGTGGTCGTGCCCGGGGTGACGTTGAACCGGCTTTGGCATCCGGCAATGCCGAATGGGTTGATCTGGGCCTTTGAGGCGCCCGAGGGATCGTCGGGCGGATTGGGAATATCGCAGTCTCCATCAGTCGAGGTCAGACGCGCCACCAGCAGGAACGCGCCGCGCCACCCCGGGTCGCGCCAGGCGTTGGACATCATCGCGCCGTTCCACTGATCGTACAGGCCTGTGTGGCACCCGCTGCACCCCCCGGTGTCGTTCACACCCGTCCAGAGCGGTTCGAACGGCTGGCCGGTGTGCGGAGCGCCGAACGCGCCCGCAGTCCCTGCCGGGTTTATCGTCGTCTCACCGACCACATACGGGGCCGGCTCGGGAATCCGGTTCGTCAGAATGCCCTCTTCACCATGCCGAGCAAAGGCCGTGGCGGTCAGTCCCACAACGGCCAACAGGAGAAATACCGAAAGTCCGACTCGCCATTTCTGATCCGCGATCTGCATACACCAGCCCCCCTTCCGTGACACCCACGTTTCCGGTCGTTACCCAACCCAGGACCACGTGCTGATGGAACCTTCTCGAGGCTCACCGGTGCCCTTACAATCCGGTCTGGTGAGAAAATCGTTGGCCGGTCCGCCGGTTGACCACTACCACACCGTACGGTTCGCGGTCGGCGTTCACTGGCACACCAGACGACCGGCGCACCAGCCAACCGCTTTCATGCCGCAGGGTGAGCCAGCGGCTTATGAAAACTTACTTTTACAGAGTGTGGTGTACCTTACCGGAACGCCCGACCAAGAACAATTGTCCGAAGGTAGGATTTCCAGAAGAAAATCGAGAGAAAAAATGGAATCAAAACAGGGTAGTTTTCCTCAAAGACACCTCAGTCGCCATCACCCGCGTCGCGATGCCGTCCCAGTTATGGTGGGGCCTGAGTTGATCTTCATGCTTTGGTTGTGCTAGGTTACGACGAAATGCTCGTCATCAACTGACCAAGTGTTTCAAGGGGCGGCACGAATCCTGCCTGTATTTTCTGCTTGAGTTTCGGCAGGTCCAGATCTCTCACTGGTGATCTCGTGTATGGGTACGCCGATCCGAGTAGCCGTAGTGGCGACATCGCCCCTCTTGCACGAAGGACTGGTCCTCGTCCTCCGCGAGGAACCGACGCTTGTCGTCTCCGCCGACATGGCGACATGCCGCGAATTGGCGGATGAGACATGGCCGACACACCCGGACGTCGTCGTGATCCACGTCCCCACGTCGCCCACGCCGGCTGCGTGGCGGGAGATGATGATGGTGGGGCTGCGCGCCAAAGTCATGCTGATCGTACGTCAACACGATGCCGGGCTCATGAAACGCGCGCTGCAGCTCGGCATCAACGGCGTGCTCACCGAAGGCGTGTGCCGCGAGGTAATCGTGAACGCGATACACGAAGTCATATCTGGAGCCATTTGGTGCGAAGCGGGGCCGCTTGTCGGGTCTCACGACGGTACCGCTCCCATGCCGAGCAAACGTGAGGGCGAAGTGATGGCCTTGATCCTCGATGGCATGTCCAATCGCGACATCGCGGATCGGCTCTGCATCAGCGAGCGGACGGTGAAAAGCCACGTCAACCGATTGCTCCAGAAGTTTCGCGTGAAAAACCGGGTCCAACTCGCCCTCCACGTCGAGGAGGTACGGCCCGACACACCCGTCACGCGCCACCCGATCCAGTAAGTCCACGCCCCATCCGCCGCTTTAACCATCACGCGGGGCAGCGGTGCTCACGAGTCCATGGAACGACGCAAAAAAGGGGCTGACCGCATGCCACCGTCACGCCATGTCGTTCGCGCATCGGCCATACAAGAGGTCAGCCCCGCCGGGGGAGACGAGGACGTATCAGTGATGACCAACCGAGTGTACACCGATGAAACCGCCCATGGAATTCCCTAGTCGGAGTAGTTTTCTCGTGAGACTGACGAGAACTAACCTTTTAGTTTACTGACAGGGTATGAGGCGATTGCTAGGAACCGCCGAACGACTTGGACGGCTTGGTTGTCAGCGAGAGGATCAGCTCCACTCGTCCCTTCACGCCGAGTTTTCGATAGATGTGCTGGAGGTGAACTTTCACGGTTTCCCCGGAGATACCCAAGCGGCTCGCCATGTCTTTGGTCCCACACCCAGTCGCCAGGAGATCGACGATTTCCACTTCTCGCCGCGTCAGCTTCGAGCGGTCGAGCGCAGGCGACGGGGTCTCATCCTGTGGCCGCGACGCGACAAACGCCGACGCCACCCGTCGGCCTTCCGCATACTGTTTGATGATGCGGATGAACTCCCCGACGTCGGCGTCCTTGAGAATGTACCCGGCCGCCCCGGCGTCGAGCCCATCCGCGATGTGTTGCTCGTCTCCATAGACCGACAGAATCAAGACCTTGGTCTTCGGAGACCGCTCAAGGATGCGCCGCGTGGCCTGGGCCCCGTCCAGTTTGGGAAGGTCCAGGTCCATGAGCACGATATCGGGCCGCTGCGCCATTGCGACCAAAAACGCTTCCTGCCCGTCCGCGGCCTGCCCGACCACTCGAATTTCCGGATCTTGTTCCAACAGCGCAACCAGGCTTTGTCGGAACAACCGTTGGTCATCTACCACCATGACTTTAATCGACATGGCCCGCCCCCACGACCGGTAATCGGACGCCGAACACGGCCCCCCGCGCCTCACGATTGTCCGCCCAAATCGCGCCGCCGTGTGCATCAACCACGATGCGACAGAATTCCAGGCCGAGCCCTCTCCCACGCTCCGATAAACGGCTCAAGGTCCCCTGCGTCGGTCGCCGCAGATCCGCAATGAGTTGCGGCGGGATCCCTGGGCCATCGTCTTGCACAAAGCAGGTCACCGCCGAACCGGAACCGCTGCACTCGTTAAATGTCACCCGAATGGCTCCGCCAGGAGGCGAGGCCTTCATCGCATTGTCAAGCAGATTCACAAAGACTCGTTGGAGGCGCCGTTTGTCGGCATGGATCGAGGGGATGTCGTGTCCGCCCTCGACCGTCACCCGTAGATCTTTTTCACGGGCTTCCCCATCGAGCAGCGCGACGGCCTCAGCCGCCACCTGACCAAGAACCACGCTCCCGCATTGAAGCCGGAGACGCCCGACGTGGCCGTGGTAGACATCAAGCCGATCGTCCATGATCCCGAGCACCAGCTCCGTCGAATTCACGAGGTGTTCCAACGCACGTTCACGCTCCTGACTGGTTCGACCGCCAGGGGCCTGCTTGAACAATGCCAGCGTGCGACTGACCCCGATGAGTAATGTCCGAAGGTCGTGGACCACCTTGGATGTCACGTAACTGAGGACGCCGCGTTGTTCGCCGTCCGCCAGATCCGTGTCCGGAATCCGCGGCTCCGTGGAATCGGCTATCCGGTCGCTCCCAACCAACGGACTGTCGGGCACTCGGGTACCGGGCAGCCACTTCTCGATCATCGCCAGAAGTTGGTCCTTGTGAAACGGTTTGGTCAGGTAGTCATCCATCCCGGCGTCCACACACTGTTGACGGTCGGTTTCCATGGCGTTCGCGGTGAGCGCAATGATGGGGACCCGCCGACGGCGGGGCGCGACGGCGGACGAGGTCAGCCGCTCCTGTTCACGGATGGCCTTGGTTGCGTCAAACCCGTCCATATCCGGCATCTGACAATCCATCAGAATGAGGTCGTAGGGAACGCGGGATATCGCATCCATAACCTCCCGCCCAGCGCTCACGCTGTCGACGCGACATCCCACGCCCTCAAGCATAGCCATCGTGACGTCTCGGTTGACCGCGTTGTCCTCAGCCAACAAGATCGCGGCGGGAACTAGCTGCGCCCTGACCGGTTGCTCAACCGATTCCAGCGCAGCCGACTGGCAAGGCCCCTTCACCACCTCGAAGCAGGCGGTGAAAAAAAATGTGCTCCCATGACCTGGTTGCGATTGGACGCCGATGTCGCCCCCCATGCGTTTCACCAGTTGTTTACAAATTGCCAGCCCCAGCCCAGTCCCACCGAATTTCCTGGTGGTTGACCCGTCGGCTTGGGTAAAGGACTCAAAGAGGCGCGCCTGCACGTCGTGCGGAATCCCGACTCCGGAATCCCGAACCTCGAACCGCAGCCCCACCTCCCGCTCGTCGATGTCCGTCGCGGATACGCGAACGACCACCGTGCCGTGCTCGGTGAACTTAACGGCATTATCGACCAGATTAGTCATGACTTGACGAAGCCGGTGCGGATCACCGCGCAGCCGCGTCGGCACGTCGGGTGGAATCAGGACCGCCAATTCCAAACCCTTGCGTGTGGCGGGCCTGATCAGCAGTTCGGCGACCTCGTCCACGATCCGGCGCAGGTCAAACTCCACCTGCTCCAAATCGAGCCGGCCGGCTTCGATCTTGGAAAAATCCAGCACGTCACTGATGAGCGCCCGCAACGTCTCCCCGGAACGTCGCGCCGATTCCACATAGTGCCGTTGCCGGGGCTCCAGGGGGGTGTCCAGCAGCACTTCGATCATGCCCAACACGCCGTTCAACGGCGTGCGGATTTCATGGCTCACGTTGGCGAGAAACTGTGACTTGGCGCGACTGGCCTGCTTGGCTTCCTCGGCCAGGGCATGGGCATGCTCCGTCGCCTGTCGGAGCTCATGGGTACGCTGTTCAACCGTGGTCTCGAGCGCCTGTTGGTGCGCCTCCACCTGTGCTCGGGAACCGCGGAGCCGCTCGATCATCACGTTGAATGCCTCGGTCAGACGATTGATCTCCTCGTGCCCGGCGACGTCAATGCGGTGGTCGAGCCTCCCGTCCGCAATGTCTTGGGCCGCGCCGGCCAAGCGACGGACCGGGGCCGCAATGCGCCGCGTCATCACCACCGTGATGGCCACGCCGACCAGCACCAACAACGACGTGACCAGGAGCGTGGAGACGAGAAACGCGCGGACGCGTTCGTCCAGCGCTTCGTGCCCCAACCCCAGTTGCACGTATCCAATGGTCACGGATTTGGCCTCATGCCGCATTTCGAGAAAGAGGTCATCGCCGGACCGCAAGGTCCGGCTGACCACCGGAGCGCGGATGTCGAGGTAACGTTTGCCGGTTTGCTCCTCGGTAAACCACGTGATGGCCATGCCGTTCCCGGCCATGCCGGACCAACCCTTGGGGTCTACGGGGATGGCAATCTCCCGGTCCATCACTTTACTCGCCAACAAACTCCGCTCGGCGTTCATAAGGCCGACGTACGCGACATCGGGGTCCGCCGACAGGCTGTCCACGATGCGGGCCAGGACCTCCTGGTCGGCCACATACAGCGCGTATTCGGCATTCTCGGCAATCATGGCAGCCACGGTCGTGCCGTGCCGAATCAAATCGCGGTGAAAGCCGGCCGAGGTGGTGCGGACCACAAAGATCCCGATCCCCGTCGCGGTCAGCACGATGATCGCAATGGTCAACAGATTGAACGCGGTCACCAGCCCGAGCCGTCGCACCGCCATCTTATTGAAACACCTCCGCCGCGCCATGCACCAGATTGTCCGGCAGGCTGATTTTCATCTGGCGGGCCGTCTGGAGGTTGATCGCGTAGACCACCTTGCGCGGCGACGCCGGGAGAAACGATTCGGGCGACCGTCCGTCCAGGATCGCCATTGCTAGTTCTCCGCACTGCGCCCCGAGGTCGCCATAATCGCGATCGAGCGCGTACAGGGCCCCCGCCTTGGCCCATGATGTGGACAAACCGATGAATGGTATCCGATTCCGGAGGGAAAACAGCAACAGGGATTGGGCCGTCTCCGGCGAGAGCACCACGTGATCGGGCAAGCCCCACACGACATCCGCCTCGTTGGCGAGGTGAGCGAGCGCGGCCGGAATGTCTCGCGGGGTCTCGATCGGACGCGCCGTCAGAATGAGGCCTGTCTCGCGGGCCACGCGCGCGGCCAGGTCCACGGTGTCCCGATTCTCCGTCGGGTTGTATAGCACGCCGATGCGCTTGGCGTTTGGCAGCAGCCGCCGCAGCCACTGAAACTGGGTTTCCACCGGAATCTCCAGACCGACGCCCGCGGCATGCGGAACCTTCTTCACATCGGCGCGGTTCAGGAGCATACACGCCACGACCGGCACGCTGATTTGCGCGTCGATGACGGCCCCGGCGCCGAGCGCCCCGAGCGCATAGACCAGCCGCGTCCCGTTGTGCATGATCCGCTGGACGGCCTCGTCGGACTCGAGCGGATCGCCGCGGAGCACCACCACGTCATACTGCGCTTGAACGCCGTCGCGGGCAAGCTGCTCCCGAAATCCGTTCAGCGCGGCTGCATAGGGTGGAGCGTCGTGACTCATCAACACCGCGATCTTGGGAGTCTGCTCCTCGGCGAACGGACCCTTCGTCACCGGGCCGAGAAGGAGCACCGCCGTGACGGCGACCGCGGTGCCCGTAACGGACGCCATCACGCTCGGACACTCAAAACGCATACGTGAGTTTCACGCGTACGGCACGACCGTCCTGCGCGATGACATCCATATTCTGTTGCACGTGTTCCTGCGATCCCGGGTCGCCGTAGTCAGTGCCGAACACGTTGTACACGCTCACCGAGAGTTGAAGCCGGTTGGACAGCGTTCGTCCGAAGAGCGTGGCATTGGTCACATAGAAGGCGCGGACGCGATTGTTGAGCAACGTCCTGCGCGAGCTGGTGTACTGCGTCTCCAGTCCGGCAAAGAGCGCTTCCGGCACCACCGGGACGATGACGTTGTACCGGGCCACGTATTTGGGCGAGTTGGTCAACGGCTCCTCGGTCTGTTGATTCTCGGAATGCTGATACGCGTAGCTTACCCGCCCTTCCAACCCGTTCCTCCACCGCCCGTCCAGTTCGATCTCCATCCCGTTCGTTTCAATGGTCTCGGCGTTACGAAACACCAAGAGACCGTCGCTCGGGTCGGTTTCAAAGCTGATCAAATCGTCGATTCGATAGTGAAAGAACGACACGATGCCCAATAAATGGTCGGTCAACGAGCGCTCCACCACGAGCTCGGTGGACGTCATCATCTCGGGATCGAGGTCCGGGTTCGCCTTTTGCGCGAGACTGTCTTGGTAGTACAGCTCGTAAAATGTCGGAGCCCGGAACGCTTGACCATAGAGTAGCTTCAACGTCATGTCCGACTGCGCGGTATAGATCACGGCCAGCCGAGGACTGGTGGTCCCGCCAAACGTGTTGTCGTGTTGATCGTGGCGCACACCGACATTAAGCAGAAGGCGCTTGCTCAAGACCACCTCGTCTTGGACATAGAGCGCCCAGTTCGCGGCGCGTCGCTTGTCGGCCACATACACGGCCACATCGTAGTTGCGCTGTTCCAGCTCCAGATCGCCTTTGTATTCCGCCCCCAACAACACCCGATGGGTGCGGCCAAGGGCCCACGCCATGGTGACCTCGCCGCCCCACCACCGTCCTTCGGCGGTATCATGGTTGATCACCACATTCGGAGGATCCCCAGACGACGCATAGTCGAAGGCGTAGTCGCCGCGGTACGACGTGCTGTCGTAAAAGAGCCGGACCTTCGTGCTACTCCGAGCGTCCCACTGGTGGTCGTAGGTGAGTTCGAGAAATCCCCGCGCGTCCACCGTTCTTGTACGCGGATCATTAAAAACCGAGCCGTAACTCGCGGTGGGAATGACTTTCGTGCGGGACGAATACCCGCCGTGCAGCGTCAAGTCGTTGATCCCCAATTTCACAAACCCGCTCCCGAACTGGTCGGCGTCCACGCGCTCCGCGACCCCGTTGTTGGTCGCGGGATTGTTCAGTTCCGGGAATAACAGGCGCGGGTTGCCCTCGCTGTCGTACCACGTCCCCGACACCAGGAGCTCGGGGCCCCGGACAAATCGCTTACCATACGTCAGTCGCGCCTTGTGGGTATCCAGGCTCGCCACCTCCGCCGACGCTTCGACCGGCGCCACGTCACGTCCGCGTTTGGTCACGATGTTGATGACGCCGAAAAACGCGCTCGTGCCGTAAAGCGACGAACTTGGGCCGCGGATAATTTCCACCTGTTTGATCAGATCAACATCGAGCAAACCGTCGGTGCCGAGCAGCGCGCCGTCGTACACGTTGTCGTTGAGACGATGGCCGTCGAGCAGGAAGAGGACCCGCGTGTTGTAGTCCCCGGGTCGCCCGAATCCTCTGACCCCGACGTAACTGTAGTTGCGATCATACGTCACGAAGAATCCCCGCACGCTCCGCAGAATGTCGGCCAGAGTCCGATACCCATACTTTTGGATCTCATCGGCCGTGACAATGCTGACCGATGACGGAGCCTCGGCCACGGCTTGCTCGTACTTGGACGCGCCGTACACCGAAGGGATGTCCAGGAACAGGATCGATTCTTCGGCAAGATCCGTCGAGGGGCCTGGCTCGCCATACCCTCCCACCGGGGCAGCGAGGACGATCCAGGTCACGATCAATCGCAGCAAGCGCGGACACGGCCTGAGCATATTGGCCAGTATACGCTTGGCCGGGGTCGATTCCAAGAATCCATGACATCCGATAACCCCAACTTGCACGCGACCACGCGCTCGCGTTACGCTCGTGCCCGTTGCGGAGAACCAACCCCACACCACGAGGATCTGCCATGCCCTTGTTGACCCGGACAAACGCATCGCGGTGGCTCTTGCCGGCGCTCTTCAGCGTGCTCTGCGCGTTGTCGGCCCGACCCACGACGGCACAGACCGATACCGCACTCCCTGAACTCCCGCCGCTCGAACGCGCCGACGCCTTGATCGCGGACGGCCTGGCATCCGAGGCCGAGGCGCTGTTGGTCCAGACGCTCGACCATGAACGCACCCATTTCGCGGCATTCGGACGCCTGGCGCGGCTGGCGATCGCGCAACGCGACGCCGCGGGGCTCGCGGCCCTGATCGCCCGGCACCGGGACTTTCTGTTCGGCGATCCGGACCAGTTCCAACACCGCACGCGGCTCTTTGAGCTCGGCGCGCTCCGGCGCATCTACAATCAAGCCATCCAGGCCGCGATCGCCCGGCATTGGGATGAGGCCGAACACGGATTTTCCCAATTGCTGGGGGATGAGGCGTTTCACCGCGACGCGGTCGGCTGGCTCTTTCACGTCGCGATGCGAACCAAGGATTTCGAGCGCGCCCGGTTTCTCGCCGACCTCGCCGGGATGACGCTCCCCGATCCCGGCGCCTCGATCGACGTCCTGGCCGCTTGCGCGGCGCAACGCATGGACGACCGGCAAGTCGCCCTTGGGCGGATCATCCGCGCGATCGCGATTCCGGGCGGGTACGGGCCGGGCGCAGACGAACGCGTCGCGGCCCAGCGCGCCGTGTATTTGGCCATGATTCGCCTGCATGTGCAACTCGACCAGTGTTTTCTCCACGCCATGACCGACGTCGCGCAGGCGCGTCCCCTCTTCCCGGATCTGCCCGACGGTGTTTTACGGTATCTGGCGCGCCCCGGCTCCAAAGGGGCGCACTAGCGTACCTCCAACGGCTAACTTGCCTCGCGCGGCGCGCGCGGCCTATAATGCCGACTCGGATATCTTCCGGAAGAGGTTCGTCATGACCATGCGACAAGACATGGAACGCTACACCCAGGACCTTCGCGACCGGATTTGCGGCGCGTTCGCGTCCTTGGACACCGCCAAGTTCGAACAACGGGCGTGGCAACGCGAAGGCGGCGGTGGCGGCGGGGTCATGTCCGTGATGCGCGGCACAGTGTTCGAAAAGGTCGGCGTGAACTGCTCCACGGTCTGGGGCGACATGGAACCGGACATGGCGGCCAAGCTCCAAAGCCAGACCACCGAGTTCTTTGCCACGGGCGTGTCACTGGTCGCGCACATGGCCAATCCCTTGGTCCCGGCGGTCCATATGAACGTGCGATATCTTGAGATGGACCGGTGGTGGTTCGGGGGTGGAACCGATTTGACGCCCTACTACCCGTTCGAGGAGGACACCCGGGACTTCCACGCGGCCTTGCAGCGCGCGTGCGACCGCCACGACCCGAACTACTACCCGCGATTCAAGAAATGGTGCGACGAGTACTTCTTCCTACCCCATCGCAACGAACCGCGCGGCGTGGGCGGCATTTTCTTCGACTATATCAACGACCGGCCGGTCGAAACCCTGTTTGCCTTTGTGCGGGACGTGGGCGACACTTTCGCGAGCATTTACCCGGAAATCGTGCGCCGCCGCAAGAACCTCCCGTTCACCCCCGAACAGCGCCAACACCAGCTTCAACGCCGGGGCCGCTACGTGGAATTTAATCTGATCTACGACCGCGGTACGTTGTTTGGCTTGAAGACCAAGGGCGACGTGGAGGCGATTTTGATGTCGATGCCGCCAGTAGTTACGTGGCCCTAACGACTTCACCGACTTCGTAGCGACGCCACTTCCCGCGCCGTCAACCGGCGGATCTCACCGGGCTTTACATCGCCGAGCGCCACCGGGCCGATTCGAATGCGCACCAGCGCGTCCACGCGATAGCCCAGGCGCGCGCACATGCGGCGGATTTCGCGGTTCTTGCCCTCGACCAAGGCGATCTCTAGCCACGTGCCGCGTGGGGACTCGCGCACCACCGACACCGCAATCGGGGGACCGAAGTCCTTGGACATGGGCGCGGACAGACGCGTGAGGTGTTCGGGAGTGATCCGGGGCAGCACGCGCACGTGATACGTCTTGGTGACGGCTGATTCCGGAGCGCTGATCCCGGCGCCCCATTGCATGTCGTTGGTCAGCAGCAACAGGCCTGAGCTGTCCCGATCCAACCGCCCGACCGGCGCCACCCATCGCGCATCAGCGATGTCGGCCCTGGCGATGACATCGTAAACAGTTTTACGTCCATGTTCATCGGATCGCGTGGTGACCACGCCCTTGGGTTTATGGAGCGCCAGATACACCCGAGCGCTCGCCGCAACCGGCGCGCCATCCACCGCCAGCCGGACACGATCGAGATCGATCCTCCGTTCGGGATCCCGCACCACCCGCCCATCCACTGACACGCGGCCCGCCTCAATACACTCGCGCGCCTGGCTGCGCGAAGTCACGCCCAGTTTGGAGAGCGCGCGGGCAAGACTGACGGGGTTACGCTGACGGCTTGCAGGACCCAGATGCTCAGACAAAACCACGGCCACCCCCTCCCTCACCCTCCCCCCTTGAGGGGGAGGGAATGGCGTGGGGTGCGGTTTTATCTTCGGCGGGCGAGCCACCAACTCATGGCCACTTACAGGGGGTTCTTCGGCAAGGTGTCTGCTGTGAGCGCACTACACGTTCGTCTTGATATGCGCTCCCTCCTGGCCCAACACTTTTTCCGCGATCGCCGTCAGTTCCAGGTCATGCGCGTGATCCTTCGCGAAGATCCGGCACTGCACCAGTTGGGCAGGGATGAAATCCAGGAATTCCTGGAGCGGTTCCTTGGACACCAACCGCGAGGACGGGTTGTACACGTAGATCTGCTTGCCGCCCATGCGCAGCGGGTTGATGGGACGGGGGTCCTGATACGCCAGGTCCACGCGGAAGTCCAATGACTTGAGTTTGGTCGGCAACGCGGCGCGAATGCCGTCCTCCAACGCCTCTTGGGTGATGAAGGTCTGCCCGCGCCCGGGCTCGCGCAAGGACAGCGTGGCATCGTACGCCATCTTCCACATCACCTCGCGCTGCAAGATCTTGCGCCACCCTTCGCCCAACCGTCGTTTGATCTTGCCCGCGGCGCGCGGCCACGAACGAACCTCTTCGAGCAATGACCAGTCCGTCAGCCCGAGATACGCGTCCATCTTATCCAGCGGGTTGTGCGGAAAAATCAACCCCATGGTTTCGGTGAACAGATCGCGCAAGTGCAGGTCGATCGCACGGGTGGTGCGGTGATAGTACACGTTGGTGTACAGGTACAATCGCGCGTTGAGGAACATGGTGAGCGCGGAGCAGCCCGCGCGATGCAGGGTCCAGCCCTGGTCCGTGAAGAACGTGTAATGGATCAACCGATCCAAGTCCACCGGACCGATCGCCACCCCGCACATGTACGCGTCTCGTAGCACGTAGTCGAGGTTGTCTGCGGTGTAGATCCCCGCGATCATGGGTTGGAGAAATTGCAGCCACGTGGGGTACTTGGCGCGGTCATGGTCGCGATGTTTGCAGATGAGAAACCCAATGTGCTCGGGGTCCAACACCTCGCGGGGCGCGAACGATCCGTGGGGGCTACGGCGGATGCGGCGGATCACGGCGCCCAACTCGTCCACCACGATCCGCCGGCCGATCACCTCGTGCGTCACGGCGAAACGGTCGAGAAAATTGTCGTCGAAGAAGTGACAGAACGGGCCGTGCCCCACGTCGTGCAGCAACGCGGTCACCCGCATCAGTTCCTCGATGTAGGCCGCAGACGGGCAATCCGGCACCGCGGCCTTGAGCGACGGATAGAGGTGCGTGGCAAAGCGCCCCGCCACGTGCATGGCGCCGATCGAGTGCACGAAGCGCGTGTGCTCGGCCGAGGGGAACACCCACCGCGCGCTTTGGAGCTGGTACACGTACCGCAGCCGCTGCACCCACGGCGTGTCGATCAGATCCTTCTCGGTCGCCTCGCGCGCGTCGTCCCCGTCCTTGGGCACCGTAAACGTAATGTACCCGTGGATCGGATCCGCCAGCAGCGCCGCCCCCTGATACTGTGGCGGCCGCCGGGAACTCACGCTGTGTCTCTGATCTCGCATCTTATTGGTATTGACCCTCCAGCGCTCAGTTGCGCCGGCTGACCATCGAGACGGCGGCGAATGCAAGGCGGAGCGAGGGGCCGCGCCGGAACGTACTGTATCGTACGTGAGGACGCGACCCCGAAGCGACAACGCCGCAGTCGCCCCGTATCGATGGCCAGACGCCAGAGCGCGCCATAAGCCGAATTCTGTGCCCGCCTTCCGGCGAGTGATGATCATTTCTCTGGGGCCGCGGTTACCCGCGGCCTCGATGCGACCTGACCCGAGGACTCGGGCGGGCCACCCTTTACTCCCCGAAGGGAGCATGTCCTCCTATTTGGTCTTGCTCCGGGCGGGGTTTACCGTGCCCCCTTGGTCACCCTCGGGGCGGTGGGCTCTTACCCCACCGTTTCACCCTTACCTGGTTGGTCGCCCGACCAGGCGGTTTGTTTTCTGTGGCACTTTCCGTCCCCTCACGAGGCCTCCGCGTTACGGAGCGCCCTGCCCTTCGGAGTTCGGACTTTCCTCTCCGGTCAAACCGGAGCGATCATCCGGCCCGCTCTGGCGTGCGACGGAATTATACGCAGCGACTCTGGGCAATGTAAATGTAACCGGGAAGCCGTTTCTCGCTTGACAGGGCTCGCGCGACCTTGCTATTCTGCCGCCACTTTCGGTATGCGGGTCCGCGCGCCGCGTCTGGACGCGCCGCGGAGCCACGAGGGACGTGGGATCGGGCAACGGGAACGCTCACCATCACACTCGGACCAGGAGGGACGCATGACCAAAGCAGAATTGATCGACCGGATGGCTGACACCGCGGGTATCTCCAAAACCTCCGCCACGAAGGCGCTGGGCGCCATGGTGGCGGGCATCACGGGCGCGCTCAAGAAGGGCCAGCGCGTCTCGTTGGTCGGATTCGGCACCTTCGCGGTGTCCAAGCGCAAGGCGCGGATCGGGCGCAATCCGCGCACCGGCGAGGCCATTAAAATCGCGGCTACCAAGGTTCCGCGATTCTCCGCCGGGAAGACCTTTAAATCCGCTATTCGTTGACGAGTCGCCCCCCCCGCGTCAGACCGCGGGATTGATGGCTTTCGAGCGGCCGCGGCGGACCTCCGCCGCGGCCGCTCGCACGTCACCCCGACCGCTTGACAACATTCAAAGTCATTGCGTACGATCATCACTTTCTCGGCAGGACAGGCACGTAGCTCAGGGGGAGAGCGCTACCTTGACACGGTAGAGGTCGGCGGTTCAAGACCGCCCGTGCCTACCATTTACACGTTGTCGCCCCACCACCACGTGGTGATGACAATCATCAAACGTATTAGGAATGCGTATGTCGTCTGCGTATGTCGTCTGAAATAGTCCTGACCTTTCCAGATCACACGAGCCGTTCGTTTCCGGCCGGGGTGACCCCGCAGACCGTGATCAACGGGTTGGACTCCGCGCATCGGAGTCGGACCATCGCGCTCAAGGTGGATGGCCGCGTGGCGGACTTGTACGCCCCGTTGCATCGCGACGCACGGGTGGAACCGCTCTCCTTCGACAGCGCCGAAGGCCGCGAAGTGTTTCGCCACAGCTCCGCGCACTTGATGGCGCAGGCGGTCAAACGCCTGTTCCCCGGCATCAAGCTCGCGATCGGCCCGGCCATCGAGGACGGGTTCTATTACGACTTTGATTATGACCGGCCGCTCACGCCGGAAGATCTGGAGAAGATCGAAGCGTTGATGCAGGAGCTGGCCCGCACCGCGTTCACGATCGAACGTCAAGAACTATCGAAAGCTGAGGCCATCCGGTTCTTCCGCGATCGCGGCGAGCCTTATAAGGTCGAAATTATCGAAGGCATCCCGGATCCCACGGTCAGTTTGTACAAACAGGGCGAATTCATCGACCTGTGCGAAGGCCCGCACCTCTCCACCACAGCCGGAGTCGCGCACTTTAAGCTCACCACATTGGCCGGCGCGTATTGGCGGGGGGACGAGAAGAACCGGATGCTGCAACGCATCTACGGCACCTCGTTCCCCACGCGTGAGGAGTTGGACGCGCACCTGGCCCGGCTGGAAGAAGCCAAGCGCCGCGACCACCGCAAGTTGGGCCGAGACCTGGACCTCTTCTCCATGACCGACGAGGTCGGTCCCGGCTTGGTGCTCTGGCACCCCAAGGGCGCGCGCATCCGCCGCACCATCGAAGATTTCTGGCGCAACGAACACGACCGCGCGGGGTACGACATGGTCTACAGCCCGCACGTGGCCAAACTGGATCTGTGGCGGCGCAGCGGACACGTGGATTTTTACCGCGACAATATGTTCACCCCCATGGACGTGGAGGGCGTGGAGTACGAACTCAAACCCATGAACTGCCCGTTCCACATCATGGTCTACAAGTCACGACCGCGCAGCTATCGCGATTTGCCGGTGCGATTCGCCGAGCTGGGCACGGTGTATCGCTTCGAGCGCTCCGGCGTGTTGCACGGCCTGATGCGCGTGCGAGGATTCACGCAGGACGACGCGCACCTCTTCTGCCGGCCCGACCAGTTGCAGCACGAAATCACCAACGTGCTCGACTTCGTAACCACGATCCTGACCACCTTCGGGTTCCCGGAGTACGACATTTACCTTTCCACCCGGCCCGAAAAATACGTGGGCGCCTTGGAGCGCTGGGACCTAGCCACGTCGGCGCTGGAAGGCGCGTTGCGCGCCAAGGGCTTGCCGTATCAGGTTGATCCTGGCGAGGGCGTGTTCTACGGACCGAAGATCGACATTAAGATCAAGGACATGCTGCGGCGCTCGTGGCAGTGCGCCACGATCCAGGTGGACTTCAACTTCCCGGATCGGTTCGGCCTGCACTACAAGGGCGAGGACGATAAGGACCACCAGCCCATCATGATCCACCGCGCATTGTTGGGCTCGCTAGAACGGTTCCTCGGCGTGTTGATCGAGCACTACGGCGGCGCGTTCCCCACGTGGCTCGCGCCCACGCAGGCCATTGTGTTGCCCATCGCGGACCGCGTGCACCCCTATGCGCGCGAGGTCCTCGCGGCGCTCGCCGGCCGCGGCATCCGCGCCGAGCTCGACGGCCGCAACGAAAAGATCGGTCTCAAGATCCGCGAAGCCCAATTGGCCAAGATTCCCTACATGCTGGTGCTCGGCGATCGCGAAGCCGCGGCCGGCACCGTGTCGGTGCGCCGGCGCGACGGGCAAGAATTGCCGGCCCAAGCGGTCGCGGCCGTGGCGGACCACATCGAGACCGAAATTCGCGCGCGGGTCGCCGGTCCATCCACCGCGCAACCGTCCAAGGGTCGGGCGTGATCGCGCCCGCGTTAATCAAAGGAGGCCGTCTATCGCAGTAAAACACCGGGTGAATCAGGAAATTCGAATCCGCGAGGTGCGGGTCATCGGCCCCAACTCCGAGCAGATCGGGGTCCTGCCGATCGGCGATGCGATCAAACGCGCCGAGGAAGCGGGTTTGGACCTCGTGGAAGTGTCGCCGACGGCCGTCCCGCCCGTCTGTCGCATCATCGACTACGGCAAGTACCGTTACGAGCAGTCAAAGAAGCAGCAGGGGGCCAAACAAAAGGCGACGCAACTCAAAGAGGTGAAGCTGCGCCCCTTTACCGACACCCACGACGTGGAATTCAAGACCCGCCACGTGAAGGATTTTTTGGCCGAGGGGCACAAGGTCAAAATCACCGTGATGTTCCGCGGCCGGGAAATGGCTCACCAGGACGCGGGGCGCACGGTGCTGGGGAAGATGATCGAGCAACTGGGTTCCGCGGCGCAGGTGGAACAACAACCGCGGATGGAAGGGCGCAACATGAGCATCCTCCTCGCGCCGAAGCACGGCTGACGGGGGCGCTCCAACCAGAACGAGATCGGCCGGAGCGCAAGCCGGCCGCAGAGGAAAGGACGTCGAATGCCGAAAACAGGAACCAAAATGAAAACCCACCGGGGTGCGTTCAAACGTTTCCGAACCACCGGGAGCGGCAAGATCTCGCGCAAGCGCGCGGGCAACCGCCACCTTCTGTCGCACAAGACCGCGCAGCGCAAACGCAGCTACAGCACGTCCGTGGTGCTGGAGCCTGCGGAACAAAGTATGATCAAACGCTTACTCCCGTACGGCGTGGGGAAAACCTAGGCCGCAGGGTCGATTGACTGAAGAAAGGAGTACCAAATGCCTCGTGTCAAAGGTGGACCAAAAACCAAGGAACGGCGCCGCAAGCGCCTGAAACTCGCCAAGGGTGCGTACGGCGGGAAGAGCCGGCTCTTCCGCACCGCGACCGAACTGGTCGATAAAGGCCGGCAATACGCGTTCCGCGACCGCCGTGCCCGCAAGCGCGACTTCCGCCGGCTGTGGATCGCCCGAATCTCCGCGGCCGTCCGCGCGGAAGGCCTGTCCTACAGCCAGTTCATGGCCGCGCTGAAAAACCTCGGCATCGTGCTGAACCGCAAAGTGCTGTCCGACTTGGCGATCGCGGATCCGACCGGGTTCTCAAAAGTCGTGAGCCAAGCCAAGACCAAGACCGCATCGGCGTAAACAGCAACTTACCGTCGTGGACTGAAGAGAAAGGGCGCATACGCGCCCTTTCTCTTTTTTATGATTGAGGCAGCAAGGAATCGACCGAGAGGTCGAACAGCGCGCACGGCATGCCGATGCCCCAGGCTTCGAGCACGGAGGGCGTGATTTCACCGATGACGCCGACGGGGCGGTCGCCGAGCATGATGGTGCCGGCGCGGCCTTCGATAAAGCTCGGGTGGGGGGTGGGGTCCAAGCGGTACGACACGCCCAACGCGTAGGCCAGGCTTTCCAGTGCGGCGTGGGCTTCCGAGAACGCAGCCTCCGCGTGCGAGATCAGGACCGCGGCCCGCACCTCGGTGCGGCAGCCCACCTCGGACGCAGGATCAATACTCGCGGCCTCACCGACCTCGAACACGCGGTGCGGATACACGGCTTTGGAACTGGCGGCCTCCACGCGCAACAACGACGCCAGCAGATTCGGACGCAGCACCGCAAATGTCTCCACCATGGGGTTGTCGACTTCGACAAGCCCTTCACCAGTCCGACCACCGCCCATGCGCTCCACCACGTCCTGCCGTGAGGTCAGGATGTTGGCCATCGTTTCTTGAAATCCCTGACCGACCAACAACTCGCGCACGCGATCCGCGTACCGCTCGATCGGTGAGAGCGAGCCGACCGTAAACTGGCTCGGCATCTCGGGCGCGAACGAGTTGTAGCCGCGCGCGATCGCCACGTCTTCCACCACGTCCACTGGGTGCAAGATGTCGTCGCGGTGCGCGGGCGGGGTGACCTTTATGGTCGTGGCCGAACCAGCAACCCGATGGCCGTAGCCGGTCAGGAGCCGCTTGGCCTCGGCCGGCTTGATTGCTTCACCCAGGACCTGCGCGATCAATTGCACCGGTACCGACACGGGTTTGGCGATTTCCTTTGGCGTGACCACCCTGCGCCCCATGGGCGTGGCCCAGGCGTACTCGATGGTCACCGGGTCCACGCGCGCACCGCGATCGCGCAGGTTCTGCGCCCAGATGTTGACCGCCAGCACCACCATGCGCTGATCCGTGCCCGTGACCTCGACCAACAGATCGTCATCGCCCACCGCCACCGCGCCCAACGCCTGGCTGTTGATGATGGGCGGGAACGAGAGGATCTCTCCGCGCGAATCCACCAACAACGGATAGCGCGTACAAGCTGCGAGAATCTTCCCGTACGCCACGCCCTTGGGATGTCGGACCAAAATCTCGCGCAACGTCATGACCTTGTCCGCACCCAACGGGACAAAGCTCGCCTCATCCGGGGCGGCCGTGGTGTATGACACCGGGAACACGATCTTTTGTAACGGGTACAGGCCAATAGACACGGTCTGTCGTTTGCGGCCGTACAATTCGGCGAGTTTTTCCTGCGTCTGGATAAACTGCGTCAGCAATGTGTCGGTCACGCCCACGCCCCGCGCCACACATGCGCCCAGGTAGGGCCGCGCCGTACGCACGTCCTTCGTCACCCGGATTCGGTACGTGCCCTTTGCGGGCACTGCTTTAGATCGAGCCGACTTGCCAGCCTTAGGCGTTCCCAAGTGCCGCGCGATCCCCTCCACGCACCACAGGTCAGGCCGGTTGGTGTCGTTCAGCTCGATGCGCAGCTCATTGGTCGCGATCACATGCTCTTTCAACTCGCCTTTGACCAATGCAAGCGCGTCGGACAGTTGATCGAGCGAGAACCTTCTTCCGGCGAGCGATTCCAGATCGGACTTGAGGACAGTTATCGTCGGCATGTCAGCAGCAGATAATTCTAGGCTCGATGCAAATCGAGGCGGGCGAGAAACGTGCCAGATGCAAGGCGGCGCGAGAACCGCACCGGAGCGTACTGTATGCGTACGTGAGGAGCGGAAGCGCAGCGCCAACGCAGCAGATAGTCGTTTATCGTCAGCCTCCTACAGAGTGACCGTCGCGCGATGCACGCGCAGCGTTTCAAGATCAGGAGTGAAGAGATCTCGGATATCGGACAACCCCAACGCAGTCATGGCCATACGATCCAGCCCCAACCCCCAGGCAATGACCGGCACCTTCACCCCAAGCGGCAAGGTGACTTCGGGGCGAAACAAACCGGCCCCGCCCAACTCCATCCACCCCAACGTCGGGTGTTTGGCGTGCATCTCCACGGACGGCTCCGTGTACGGAAAGTACGCGGGCAGGAACTTCACCTCGGGCGCTCGCGCGACTTCCACTGCGAACAATCGCAACAGCCCTAAGAGCGTACGAAACGTCATGTCCTCGCCCAAGACAATGCCCTCGACCTGAAAGAAGTCCGGGGCATGCGTGGCATCGACCTGGTCGTACCGAAAGCAGCGGGCAACCGAGAAGTACTTGCCGGGGATCTTCGGCTTGGCCGCCATGGTCCTGGCCGACACCGCCGTGCCCTGGCTGCGCAGCACCAGTCGCCGCGCGCGGCTGGGGTCGAACGGGTACCGCCAGCCCGTCGAGCCCGTGCCCTTGCCGTTCTCGTGCGCCCGTGCCACGTTGCCGGCAAACGGTTGCGGAATGGGCGTGGACTCGCGCGGCTCACGCACAAAGTACACGTCGTGAATCTCGCGCGCGGGATGAAACTGGGGCATGAAGAGCGCGTCCATGTCCCAGAACTCGTTCTCGACCAGCGGTCCGCGCATCTCCTCAAAGCCCATGGACACGAGCCGCGTCTTCACTTCGTCGAGAAACGCGCGATACGGATGTTTGCGCCCCCCGAACACGCGCGCGGGCCGCAATCCAATGTTGTATTTGCGAAACGCCTTGCCGCGCCACGCCCCGTCCTTCAGTAAGTCAGGCGTGAGCTGAGAAATTTCTTCAGAGAGTCCGAGTCCACGCTCGCGTACGGCCTTGGCGAGCGCAGCGCCAACCTCGGTCAGCGCGAACGTTCGCTCCGTCTCCTCGTCGATGCGGAAAATGCCCTTGGCTTTGCCCCGCTTAGTGAAATGCTGCTCGACGAGCTGATCAGCCGGAGTCGGCGGCTCGCTCATCACCCGCGAGCCCACATGCTCCAGCCCTTCGATCTCGCGCTGGAGCGTCAACAAATGGCTCACATCCACGTCGGCCACAGCATGCAGCACCCCGCCTTCCACGATGCGAATCGCGCCCATGCCCTTGAGCGCGCCCACCGCGCCGCTGACCTCGTCGGGCTCAAGGCCGCGATTCGCGCGCAGATCCCCCACGGTCAGGCGCTGACCTTCGCCCAGCCAATTGAGAATCCGAATTTCAGGGATCAGATTGGTCGCATAGCGCTTCCCCGCCTCAGCGAGGGCCGCGCGCCGCGTCACCCGCTCGCTCTCCACCCGCACCGCGCCCTTGGTCAGCAACCACCCCAGCGCCATAGACAACTGCGACGTCGCCATCCCGCTGCCCTCGCGCAACGCGGCCTCGGACGCGGACGATTGCTCGCCGAACGCGCGAAACACCCGCGCTTCGAGCGGATGAAGCCCATCTAGAAGTGCCTGAATTTCCGGGGAAAGCATAGGGCGCGATGCTAGCAAAGGGCCTGGGTGAAGTCAACGAAACCGGCGCGAGACAGAACCGCGCCTGTGACAAAGGCGGCTACTCGTATGGCGAAGTGATGAGGTGACGCAATGCGAGGGTTGCGGCATTACTTGCGATTGGAACGCAAGAGTCGTTCAAGATCAGTCATCATCTCCGGACGCTCCAAGACCGCGGCGAATTCCTTCACCCAATGTCGGATGCGTTTCATGTCCAACGAACCGATGCCATGAGCACGGCCACCTGCCGGAGCTTCTGATCGGGCGGCGTGGCCCGCAGCTCCTCGATCTCCCGCGCATTCACCAAGGCCCACCGACGCACGAACGCCCGCGCGTCCTGCTTGCTCATCGACGCCCCACTCCCTCGGCCCGACCCTTTGGTGGGTGGCTTCCGTTTTCGCTTCTTCACGGTCACGCGAGCATCATACCAGGCCGGAAGCCCGAATCAAACCTGGAAGGCACCGCGACGAACGCCACTTCTGATTCGATGATTGAATGCCGATTCTGCCTGGGATAGAATCCGACCATGTCCGACGACTTCCCCAGATCCCCGCTCACCGGCCGCCGCGCCAGCAAGTTGGGTGACGAGATGGCGCGCGCAAAGATCGAACGTGCGCGGTCGATGACACTGGAACAACGCCTCCTGCTCTCGCTCGAACTCTCCGACGTCTGCCTCCTGCTCAAACGCGCGTGTTCCGACAAGCCCTAGAGGAAATCGTTCGCCGACTTGAACAGGCCAAGACCTATGGCTTGCTCCGCGCCTATGCGCTGATCGGAGGACTCGCAACCGGAGCATGGGGTTCACCGCGGGCAACCCACGACATCGACTTTGCCGTGGCCGCTACCGGCGACAACACAAAGCTCGCCCAGGCACTCGGTGCCCGATTCCGTTCCGGAGGCCCCGACGATCCTCTTCCGGGGGTTTTTTCACTTTCAATCAAAAGCGGAGGCGACTCCGTTCCCGTTCAACTGGTCGTCCTCCCGCCACGATGGACCGACCTTGTACTGAATCATGTTCAACCGGCCACGGTATTCGATTCGCCCGTCCCGGTTGTATCGTGGCAAGCCCTCGTCCTGCTCAAGTTATATGCGGGTGGCCCCCAAGACATGACCGACGCACGGGCGATACTCACGGTCCGGCAGCCGAAGCCTCACCAGATTGAGGACCTGGCTCGATTGGCCGCCACCGTAGGACTCGCACAGGATCTTCGAAACCTCTTTACCCAGGGAGCCTGATCGTTCGCACGTAACGACGTAAATTCTGCCGCTCGGTGCGGTCGCGGCTAACATCTGTCGTCTCGATAGATCCACACCGAACATCCCCCATGCGCAGCTCCCTCCGTCTCCCGCTGATCGTCGCCTGCGGGCTGTTCATCGAAAATATGGACAGTACGGTCATCGCGACGGCATTGCCCGCGATCGCGGGCGATCTGCACGTTGATCCCATCGCGCTCAAGCTCGCGCTGACGTCATATCTTCTGGGCCTCGCGGTGTTCATTCCGATCAGCGGATGGGTGGCGGACCGCGTGGGCGCGCAGACCACGTTTGCGTCGGCGGTCGGCGTGTTCATGCTCGGTTCGATCGCATGCGCCGTGAGCAGTTCGCTGGAAGCGTTCGTGGCGTCGCGATTTCTGCAAGGGGTCGGCGGGGCCATGATGGTGCCGGTGGGACGGTTGGTGCTGATGCGGTCGATTCCTAAAAGCGAGCTGATTCCCGCGTTGAACTATCTGGCCATGCCCGCGTTGATCGGGCCCGTGATCGGTCCGCCCATCGGCGGGTTCATCACCACGTATTTTCATTGGCGCTGGATCTTTTTGATCAATATTCCGATCTGCGTGCTGGGGATCTGGATGGCATTGCGGTTCATTCCGAATTTTCGCGAACCCGATCACCCCCCGTTCGACCTCGTGGGATTCGTGCTGTCGGGCATCGGACTCTCCGCGGCCATGCTGGGGCTCGCCACGCTCTGGGAGCATATGCTCTCACCCCGCGCATCGGCGTTCTGCGTCGCAATCGGAGTCGTTGCCCTCACCGCCTATAGCTGGCACGCCCGTCGGACCGAGCATCCGTTGCTCGATCTTCGCCTGTTTCGGCTCGCGACGTTTCGAGCCGGCGTCATCGGCGGGGCGGTGTTTCGAGCGGGCCAGGGTGCGACCCCGTTCCTGCTGCCCATGATGCTGCAAATTGCGTTCGGGTTGACGCCCCTGCAGTCCGGGCTGTTGACGTTCGCAGCCGCGGTGGGCGCGTTGTTCATGAAAACGCTCACCACCGCGATCCTGGGCCGCTGGGGCTTTCGCACCGTGTTGAGCGTGAACGCGGTCGCGGCGTCCATCGTCCTATCCGTCTGCGGGTTGTTCACGGTCGAAACGCCGCACGCGGTGATCCTGGCCGTACTGTTGATCGGCGGCTGCCTACGGTCGCTGCAGTTCACGGGCTTGAACGCGATTTGCTTCGCGGAGGTATCGCAGCGCGAGATGAGTCAAGCCACCAGCCTCATGAGCGTGGGGCAGCAATTGTCGATGAGTCTGGGCGTCATGGTCGGCGCCTACGCGCTGCAGGGCGCCCACGCGATCCGCGGAGGGCCGGATCTGCTCGTCCAGGACTTTCGGATCGCGTTCTTCGTGGTCAGCCTGGTCTCGGTACTGTCGGTCATCTCGTTCGTGAAGCTGCCGAAGACCGCCGGCGCCGAACTCGCGGGACCACACCAGGCGCTGACCGAGACGGAGCAGCGCGTCGGTCAGTAGTCCGGCCTCCTGCTCGCTGGGAACGTTAGGAGGCCGGCGACGACGCCTTAGGCTGCGTGGACTTGATCGTGGTCATCGCCATGGCCACGAGTGAGGCCATGTCACCTAGGTTCGCGGGCAGGATCAGCGTGTTGGTTTGTTTGGCGACCTCGCCGAATTGGGCCACCCATTGCTCGGCCACCCGAAGGTTGATCGCCTCAATCCCGCCGGGCGCGCCGATCGCCTCGGCTACCTGACGGATCGCCTGCGCCGTGGCGGTCGCGACCTCGCGGATCGCCTCGGCCTGCCCTTGCGCCACGTTGATCTGTTGTTGCCTCGCCGCTTCGGACTGTTTGATCACTTCCTGCTTGGCGCCCTCGGCGCGGTTGATTTTGGCGTCGCGCTCGCCCTCGGACGCGAGGATGACGGCTCGCTTCTCCCGCTCCGCGCGCATCTGTTTTTCCATCGCGCCCAACACGTCCTTCGGCGGGGTAATGTTCTTGATCTCGTAACGGAGGACCTTCACCCCCCACGATTCGGTGGCCTTGTCCAACTCGCTCACCACCAGTAGATTGATGTTGCTGCGCTCCTCGAACGTGCGGTCGAGCGTGATCTTGCCGACCTCGCTGCGCAACGTGGTTTGCGCCAGTTGGGTGATCGCGAACAGATAACTCCCGATCCCATAGGACGCGCGCTGAGCATCCACCACCCGCAGGAACAACACCCCGTCCACGCCGACCTGGACATTGTCCTTGGTGATACAAATCTGCTCCGGGATGTCGATGGCCTGTTCTTTCAGCGTATGTTTGTACTGAATGCGGTCGATAAACGGGATGATGACGGTCAAGCCCGCCGTGAGCGTGGCGTGGAATCGGCCCAGACGTTCCACGATGAAGACGGTCTGCTGGGGCACGATGCGTATGGCCATCGCATAGAGAATGATCGCCAACGCGATCAGCGCCATCCAGGCCGGGCTGATGAACCATTCCAGCATGTCGTCCTCCTGGTTACCTTGAGAGGGCGCGCACCGACAGGCGCGTGCCGTCCTGCCGAACGATTTGGACCCGCGTGGTGGCGGCCAAGCGCTCACCAGCGGCCGACTCCGCCTCCCACGTGCTGCCCTGATACTCCACCCGTCCCATTCCGGGCGGGACGATGTCCTGCACCACGACCGCGAGCTGGCCCGCGGCATCGTTGATTCGGTTGGCCTGAGCGTCCCGATCCAGCCACGCCTTGAGGGGCTTGCGAAGCACGACCAATGGGAGAACCGACGCGAGCAGGAAGACCGCGATCTGCGCGTTCAATCCGGCAATGACCTCGGTCCAGAGCACCAGTGCCGTGACCAGACCGCCCACGCCGAAAAACCCGATCCAAAATCCGCCGGTCACCACTTCCACGATGAGCAGACCGACGCCGAGACTCAACCAGATGACGAATGGAGGAAACATCTTGGGCACCCCGGTTGGGGAAAGTGCTCAGGAGTATACCGAGCGCAACTTGATTTGCCAACCCGACATCGCGTGAGATTCCCCGTCCGCGTACGGCCGCGCGTTGCATCGATCACCGGCTCCTTGGTAGCATTCGTTCCTTCCCGGAGCGTTTCCATGTTGACGTTCTATGGCTATGCCAAGTGCAGCACGTGCGTGAACGCCAAGAAATTTCTCGCCAAAGCAGGACGGCAGCTCAAAGACATCGATGTCACCTCGTCGCCGCCGTCGCCCGATGAATTGCAGAGGATGATCGCGAAGAGCGGACGCCCCTACACCGATTTTTTGAATCGCAGCGGCCTACAGTACCGCGCGCTCAACATGAAAGAGAAGGTCAAGTCGCTGCCGGAAGATGCCGTGATCAAACTCCTCGCCGCCGAAGGCCGGCTGATCAAACGCCCGATCGTAACGGACGGCACGCACGTGACCGTGGGATTTTCGCCCGAGGAATTTCAAAAGACCTGGGGGAGGTAACATGGACCCACAGCACCCCACGCCACACGGTGTCCACGGCCGCGGCGCGGCGGAGAATCCCAAGAACCGGTTCGAACGCGTGGAACGCGTGCCTGAACCGATCGACGCGGCGGACGCCGAGCAACCGCTGCCCGTCACCCAGTTCCTGCCCGACGCGTCAAAAACGATCATCGCCCGGAACAACAGCCCGGACGTCGGGTTCGACGCCGGCGTCAATCCCTATCGGGGGTGCGAGCACGGCTGCGCGTACTGCTACGCCCGCCCTACCCATGAGTACTTGGGATTCTCCGCGGGCCTCGATTTCGAAACCAAGATCATGGTCAAGCACGACGCGCCGGAATTGTTGCGGCGTGAATTGTCCAAACGGAGCTGGATCCCGCGACTCATTGCCATGAGCGGGGTCACGGACTGCTACCAACCCATCGAGCGTAAACTGCGCCTGACCCGGCAGTGCCTGGAAGTACTCGCGGAGTTCCGCAACCCGGTGGTGATCATCACCAAAAACGCGTTGGTGACGCGCGATGTGGACGTGTTGTCGCGATTGGCCGAGCACCATGCCGTCGCCGTGGTCGTGTCGATCACCACGTTGGACCCCGACCTGTGCGGCGCATTGGAGCCACGTACGTCGCGCCCGACAAAACGCTTGGCCGCGATCGCGGCCTTGGCGCAAGCCGGCGTTCCCGCGGGCGTGAACGTCGCCCCCGTGATTCCGGGACTCAACGACGCGGAGATCCCGAAGATCATCCAGGCCGCAGCCAACGCGGGCGCGACCTTCGCCGGCCTGGTGCCTTTGCGCCTTCCCTACGGCGTGGCGCCGCTCTTCGAAGCCTGGCTGGACCAGCACCGACCAGGGATGAAGGACAAGGTGCTGCACCGCATCCGCGATCTACGCGGCGGATCACTCAACGACCCCAACTTCGGCTCGCGCATGGCCGGCCATGGCCCGTTCGCGGACCAAATCCACGCCCTGTTTTCGATGGCGTGCAAACGCACCGGCCTCACCGACTGGCCCGACCTCTCCACCGCCGCGTTCCGCCGCCCGACCGCGCAAGCGTCATTGTTCGACGCCTGATCGTTCCGACGGCGCGTGGGGGCCGCGCAGATGCACTGGCTTCACTCGGCGCCGAATGCGAATATTGAGCAACTCCACGAAGACCGAAAACGCCATCGCGAAGTAGATGTAGCCCTTCGGGATGTGCATGTCCAAGCCGTCGCCGATCAACGCCAGGCCGATCATCAACAGAAAACTCAGCGCGAGCATCTTGACCGTGGGGTGCCGGTCGATAAACGCGCTGACCGCGCCGGCGAAAAACATCATGAAGATGACGGCGATAATGACCGCCGCGACCATGACCGCCAACTCATTCGCCATGCCGATCGCGGTGATGATCGAATCCAAGGAAAACACGATGTCCAAGATCGCGATCTGAACGATCACGCTCGCGAACGTCGCGGCCGCGCGGCCGCTCGAAGACTCCTCTTCCCCTTCCAGTTTGTCGTGAATCTCCATCGTGCTCTTAGCAAGCAGGAACAGGCCGCCAAGGATCAGAATGACGTCCCGACCGGAAATCTCGTTCCCGAGCACCGTGAACCACGGCGCCGTCAGGCGCATCATCCACACCAGCGAGGCCAGGAGCGCGAGGCGGGTGCCCATCGCAAAGGCCAGGCCGATCGTCCGAGCCCTCGCGCGCTGCTCGGCCGGCAATTTGCCGGCCAAAATCGAGATGAAGATGATGTTGTCTATGCCCAGGACGATTTCAAGCGCGGTCAGCGTGATCAGCGCAAGCCAGGCGTTGGGATCGGCGATCAAGTCCATAAGATTACCCTCGCAGGGTTGGGTTGAGCGTGAGCGTCGTCAAAGGCAAGATAAGAATCCCTCTTCTCTTCGCTACTCAAAGTGGAAACTATCGAGACGACGGAAGGCTGTATTCCCGGCGCGGATGTGTCCGCGCCGTCAGTCTGCGCAGCAGAGGGCCGGATGCAAGGCGACGCGAGCACCCGCAGCGCAGCGTACTGGGTCGTACGTGAGCAGCGGATGCGCAGCGGCAACGCCGCAGACGGCCCCTGATGAGCAGGCTCAGCGAAGGCCCAGCACATCCTGCATGTCGTAGAGCCCGTTCGGCTTTCCTGCCAACCATTGCGCCGCGCGGATGGCGCCGCGCGCGAACGTGTCGCGGCTGGAGGCGCGGTGGGTCACTTCCAGTCGTTCGCCCAGTCCGCCGAACAACACGGTGTGATCGCCCACGATGTCACCCGCGCGCACGGTCTGGATGCCGATCTCGTTGGGCGTACGCGCGCCGATCTGGCCGTGGCGCGCGTACACGCCGACCTCGTCAAGGCGCCGCTTGGTCGCTTCGGCCAACACCTCGGCCAACCGTAGCGCGGTGCCGCTGGGCGCGTCTTTTTTGAGGCGATGGTGGGCTTCGACGATCTCCAGGTCGTACCCGGGCCCGAGCGCGCGCGCCACGTCGGCCACGATCTTGAACATGACGTTCATGCCGAGGCTCATGTTGGGCGCGAACACGATCGGCAATTTGGTTGCGGCGTCTCGGATCGCGCGCAAGCCATCGGGAGATATCCCGGTGGTTCCGATCACCAACGGCCGCCGGTGCGCAACCGCCAACGGCACCAATGCGTCGGTCGCAACCGGCGCGGTAAAGTCGATCACTACCTCGCCGTCCGATAACGCACGCGTCACGTCATCGCTGATCACGACCCCAAGGCGTCCCACCCCCGCGGTCTCTCCCGCGTCGCGACCAATGGATTGGTGGCCCGCTTGCTCAACGGCCGCGCCAAGCGCCAGACCGGAGGTTTCCGTCGCGAGCGCGACGAGACGTTGGCCCATCTTGCCCCCGGCCCCCATGATGATGAGGCGGGTCGGCTTCTCGGCGGACTTGGACACGGGTACAGCTAGATCAAACCGAACTGGCTGAGGGTCTGACGCAGTTGCGCCTTCGGTCCATCGGACATCGTGGTGAGGGGCAACCGGAGTTCGTCCGCGCACCGCCCCATGAGGGCCAATGCAGATTTGACCGGAATCGGGTTCGTCTCGAGGAACATCGAGTTGGACAACGGGAGCAGCCGGTAGTGCATCCGCTTGGCGCGGTCCCAGTCGCCCTTGAGCGCGGCGCTGACCATGTCCGAGGTTTCGGCCGGCGCCACGTTGGCGGTCACCGAGATCACGCCCTTTCCGCCCACCGCCATCAACGGCAGAGTCAAGGCGTCGTCGCCGGAGAGCACGACGAACCGCTCCCCGCAGGCGGCGATCACATCGCTCATCTGCGATAGGTTCCCGGAGGCTTCCTTGATGCCCACGATATTGGTGATGGCGCTCAACCGGGCCACGGTCTGCGGGGTCATGTTGACCACGGACCGACCCGGAATGTTGTACAACACCAACGGGAGGTCCACCGCGCGCGCAATGGATTCAAAATGCTGGAACAGGCCTTCCTGCGTGGGTTTGTTGTAGTACGGCGTGACCAACAAGGCGGCGTCCACGCCCACGGACTTGGCGTGTTTGGTGAGGCGAATCGCCTCGTGCGTCGCGTTCGAGCCGGTTCCCGCGATCACGGGCACGCGCCGGCGCGCGACTTCGACCGTGAGTTCGATCACGCGATCGTGCTCTTCATGCGTGAGCGTGGCGGACTCGCCCGTACTGCCGCACGGCACCAAGCCGTTGGTGCCGCGTTCGATCTGCCACTCGATCAGATCGCCGAACGCCCGCTCATCAACTTTGCCGTTCTTGAACGGCGTGACCAGCGCGACGTATGAGCCAGTAAACATCAGAGTAACGCCTCCGGTGTCAACGTGCCTTCGTACACCAACCGCGCCTCGCCCGTCAACTCCACGCGCCGAATCGCGTGCCCCTCCAACTCGAACCCGACGATCAGCGGTGGTCCTCCGCGCGTGGTCAACGTGACCGGCGAGCTGACTTTGCCGAGCAGACCGGCCAGCACGGCCGCGGCCACAGAGCCGGTTCCGCAGGCCAAGGTTTCCGCCTCCACGCCGCGCTCGTAGGTCCGAATGGTCAAGCGGTGCGGGCCGTCGATCCGCACGAAGTTCGCATTCGTGCCCGCAGGCGCGAACAACGGATGGAACCGGATCGCGCGCCCCAACCCCTGCACGTCCACGGCTTCGACATCGTCCAGAAAGAGCACGGTGTGCGGCACGCCGGTATTGAGAAAGTGCGCGTCGTACGATTTGCCGTTGACCTCAGCCGTCACGTTCAACCGCAGATCGTGCGGCAAAGGCAACGTCACGGTCACACTCTTGGCGCCCACGTCGGCGTGAATGATGCCCGCCACGGTTTCAAAGGTCATCTGCTTGGGCGCGATCTTTTTGAGCGCGGCGAACCGCGCGGCGCACCGGCTGCCGTTTCCACACATCTCGGCTTCGCCGCCGTCGGAGTTGAAGTAGTGCCAGCGGAAATCCGCGCGCCGCGACGGCTGGATGAAGATCACCCCGTCCGCGCCCACCGACAACCCTCGTCGGCACACGGCCTTCACGAATGCCCGCATGGAACGACGCGGGACAATCTCCTTCCGGTTGTCGATCAGGACAAAGTCGTTGCCGCTTCCCGACATCTTGGCGAACGGAATCTTGGTCGTCCGAGCCATGAACTTAGGGCGCCGCGGCGCCCTCCGCCTTGGGTCCATGTTCTTTGATGAATGCCATCAGCGCCTCGGCTTCTTGTTTCGTGACCACCTGGTCGGCCAAAATGGTTTTGATGCCTTGACTCATACCGTACAAGGCTTCGTCCGAGATCTCGTGGCGTCCGCCCGCGGCGTAAAAATCGATGAGCGCGCGGCGAATGCCCTCGACTTGCTCGACCGTGTACTCGGGCGGCAGCGCGCGCACCAGCGCTTTCTCGATCACGAACTTCTGCCAGGTGAAAATAAAAAAGTCCTTCCCTTTGAAGAACAAGATCGCGAGGCCCAAGATCACGATGCCCGACACGATGATCAGGGTCAGGAAGAACCCGCGTCCCTTGCGGTCGCCCGGCTTGGCCGGCGCCGTGGTCTCGGCTGCCAGGGTCATCAGCGGCCGCCTTTCAAAAACGCGGGAATCGTTTCGCCCCGCACCAGATCGTGATAGGTCTCGCGTTCGCGGATCACCACGAAGCGGTTGCCCTTCACCATGATTTCGGGAATCATCGGCCGCGAGTTGTAGCGGGAGGCCATGGAGAACCCGTACGCGCCCGCGCTCATCACGGCCAGCAACTCGCCCGGCTCCACCGACGGCAGTTCGCGGTCTTGCGCGAGAAAATCCCCGGACTCGCAGATCGGCCCGACCACGTCCACCACGCGCGGCGAGCGCTGGGCGCGACGCACCGGTTTGATCTCGTGGTACGCCTCGTACAGGCTGGGCCGCAGCAGGTCGTTCATGCCCGCGTCCACCACCACGAAATTCTTTTCCGCGCCTTCTTTGGTGTAGAGCACTTTGGTCACCAAGATGCCGGCGTTGCCCACCAACACGCGCCCCGGCTCGATGATCAACGTGAGGTCGCGCCCGCGCAGCAACGGCAGCACCGCGTTCGCCAAATCCTGGGGCGACGGCGGCGTTTCGTCCTTGTACGGGATGCCCAACCCGCCGCCCATGTCCAAGCTGCGAATGACCACGCCCTGCGCCTTGAGCGCGTCGACCAATTCCAACACCCGCGCGAGCGCCTCCACGAACGGCTGAACCTGCGTGAGCTGCGAGCCGATGTGATGGTGCACGCCCACGATCTCGATGCCCTTGCGCCCGCTCGCGTCTTTATAGTGAGCGAGCGCCTGGTCGATGTTGATCCCGAACTTGGACTTCTTGAGCCCGGTCGAAATGTACGGGTGGGTCTTGGGGTCGATGTGCGGGTTCACGCGCAGCGAGATGCGCGCGCGCGTCTTGAGCTTGCGCGCCACCTCATCGATCGCGGCCAGTTCCTGCGCCGACTCCACGTTGAACGACAGGATCTTGGCCTTGAGCGCTTCCGCGATCTCTTCGCGGGTCTTGCCTACGCCCGCGAACACGATCTTGTCGCGCGGCACGCCCGCCTTGAGCGCGCGATACAGTTCCCCGCCCGAGACGATATCGGCACCGCCGCCCAGCGACGCGAACAGCCGCAGGATCGCCAGGTTGGAGTTGGCTTTCATCGCGAACGCGGTAACGTGCGGAATCGACGCAAACGCGCCGTCCACGGCCTGAAAGTGCCTGGTCAACGTCCGGTGGCTGTAGATATAACACGGCGTGCCGACCGCCTTGGCAATCTTGGCCACCGGAACCTGCTCGCAGTATAATTGCCCGCCGATATCACGAAAATCATGCATACGGAAATCCCCATTGCGGCATAACCCATTCAAGCCCGTTCAGGAGCGCGTCAGATGCAAGGCGGAGCGAGAAATCCCCCCGGAGCGTACTGGGGCGTACGTGAGGAGGGATTTCGAAACGACAACGCAGCAGATGACCGCTCATGGACGGGCGCTTATCCTATGGTTTCGTCGCCCCACGTCACGCGCTGCGGCGTCATGCGCTCCAACGCGGCCTGAAACGCGGTCTTCAGGTTGATAAATTTCACCGAAGCGTGCGCCTTCAGTGTTTTGAGGTACTCGCCGTCGATGAGCGCTTGCACTGCCTGCGGCGTGGCGTGCTGTACGTGTTCGAAGTTCACCACGATTTCCAATTTGGCCTCGCGCACCGCATCGAGCAAGCGCTTGCGCAGTTCCTTGGCCCCCAATTCGTCCAACGTCCCCACCAGATCGAGGTGCAACGCGGGCCGCGACGGCGCCGCCGCGTCGGCCGCCTGCGCCACGTCGCTGCGTTTGACCTGCACTTGCAGGAACCGGTCAATCTGTTGCGCCGCGCCGGTCGCCTTCTCTTTGAGCGCGTGCAACGCGTTGGGGATCAAATTCTCCGTGGCTAGTGACGGGAGCTTGACCCGCAGACTCTGAATCACGTTCGAAAGCGGCGAGAGACCACCTTTGGGCGCGGTGCGGCGCACCAGATGCCGGAACGCCACGTTCATCGCGGCCCGAGCCACCAGGCGCTGGCTCGTCGGCAGAATCCTCCGCGCGATCGACGGCCACGAGAAGAATTCGTGGTTGGCCCAAAAGAACCCGTCTTGCAACGTCTTCGGGCTCATGCGCTTGGGCCAGAACACCACGTTCTTCCCGTCGTAGCGGGACCAGTCAAAGTCGAAAATCCGCCCCTCGCCCTTCATACGTTCGAACAATGCCGTGCCCGGCAACGGCGTGAGGATGTTGAAATAGGCCAACTCCATGCGGTTGCGGTTCAAAAACTCCACGGTCCGCGGAAACACCGACTCGTCGTCGTTGTCGAACCCGAAAATGATGCCCGGGTTGAGCATGATCCCATGGTCGTGAAAACACTTGATCTCCCGCTCGTACTGCGCGACGCGGTTGAACGGCTTGTTGGTCTCGTCGATACTCTCTTCGATGATCGACTCCAGCCCCACGAACATGGACACGCAGCCGCTCTGGGCCGCGAGTTTGACCATCTCGGGTTCGTCGCCCAAAAACAACGTGCACTGCGCGCCCCACTTGATCTTGAGCGGGATCAACGCGGTCCACAATTCCTTGCAATAGGCTCGGCTGGAGTTGTGCAGGTCGTCCACGAACGCGAAGATGGTGCCGTCCTCGATCCCGGACAGCAGGTTGAACGACGCCGCAAACCGTTGGCCGTACGGCCCCGACGTCATCTTGTCCACGATCAAACTGCGGCGACGGTCCTTGATCCGCTGGATCTCCGCCACCACGTGCGACACCGGACGTCGCCGCGAGGTCTTCCCGTTGTACGGCGACACGCTGCAAAACTCGCAATCAAAGTGACACCCCCGCGTGGTTTGGATGCAGGACGTCGTCATATATTCTTCGTGTTTCAACAAATCCACGCGCGGCTGGCGATAGTCGTCCATGCTGGGGAATTCGGCCATGCGGTAGGTGCGCTGCATGAGGCCGGCTTCAAAGTCCTTGATGACCTGCGGCCAGATGGCCTCGGACTCGCCGATAAGAATCGTATCCGCGTGCTGAAGCGCCTCGTCCGGGCAGTAGCTCACGTGCGTGCCGCCGATCACGGTTTTAATACCGCGGGCGCGGAAGCGCTCGGCGAGCTGGTACGCCCGCGGCGCGTAGCAGGTCATTTGCGCGGAAACGCCGACCAGATCCACGTCGAGCGTAAAATCCACGCGATCCACGGCTTCGTCGATAAATGTCACGTCCCAGTGCTCGGGCGTGTAGGCCGCGATCACGGGCAACGAGAGTTTGGGGAACCACAGGGCACGACGCTCGCCTTGGGTGAAGCGATAGGGGCCGTCTTCCGGATACGGCTCGATTAGGAGCAGCCGCCGCTTGCGCGATTGCACGCTGACCGGCGAACGTTTCTCCGTTGCTTCAACGAGCGTCGATGACGCCATACCCCCTCCTTCGTCCGTCCCTGGACGACACGTGGACGCATCGCCGCTCACGACGACGCGAGTCGCTGCGGGCCAACCGTCTACTCAGACTGCGAGGAGTGCTTCGCCGGCTTAGGCACGTCTTCCGGCGCAATTGGAGCGCCCTTTCGGCCGCAACTGACGGACGATGCTAGCAAAATCCCGATTAACAATGCAAGCGTAACGGCCCGCATCATCCGGTCACCGTAGGGGCGCACGGCCGTGCGCCCCTACCACAACGAGGCCCGGCCGAATCATCCTCGTTTCGATCCCTTTTCAAGTTCCTTTAACCGCTGTTTTACGGACTCGGCGGCCGTCCCGCCGATCTGAGCTTTTCGCGCAATCGCGGCTTGAGGCGTGAGGCCCGCGACCATCGCCGCATCGATCAACGGCGAGAACCGGCGGAACTCGTCGAGCGAGAGCGCGGTCAGCGATTGTTTGGTCTCCACGCAATGCCGCACCAGCTTGCCCACCACCTCGTGCGCGTCGCGAAACGGCAAGCCCTTGAGCGCCAAGGCATCGGCCAGTTCGGTCGCGAGCAGGAAACTGTCGGATGCCGCCGCGGCCATGGTATCGGTCTTGAATCGAATGCCGGGGATCATCTCCGCCGTGATCGCCAAACACGCCTTGACCGTATCCACCGCGTCGAACAAGGGCTCCTTGTCTTCCTGCATGTCCTTGTTGTACGCGAGCGGCAACGCTTTGACAGTGGTCAGCAATGCCATCAGCGAACCATACACCCGGCCGGTCTTGCCGCGGATCAACTCCGGCACGTCCGGGTTCTTCTTCTGCGGCATCATACTGCTGCCCGTGCAAAACCCGTCCGGCAGTTCGATGAACCCGAACTCGCTCGTGGACCAAATGACGAGTTCTTCGGCAAAGCGGGAGAGATGCGCCATGATCAGCGCGAACGCGGCCAACGATTCGATCACAAAGTCCCGATCACTCACCGAATCCAGGCTGTTCCGCGTGGCGATGGGGAAATCCAGATACTCAGCCACCAACTCGCGGTTGATCGGGTAATTGGTCCCGGCCAGTGCGCCCGAACCCAACGGCATCCGGTTCACACGGTTCCGCGCATCCCGCAACCGCTCCGCGTCGCGCAGCAACATCTCGTAATACGCGAGCAAATGGTGCGCCAGCAGCACTGGCTGGGCCCGCTGCAAATGCGTGTACCCCGGCAGCATCACGTCAATATGCCGCGACGCCGCGTCCGCCAACGCCTTCTGCACCCCGCGCACCAGATCAATGATCGCGTCCAACTCCTCGCGGACGTACAACCGCATATCCAGCGCGACCTGATCGTTGCGCGACCGCCCGGTGTGCAACTTGCCGCCCACCGGCCCCACGCGCTCGGTCAGCGCCCGCTCCACGTTCATATGGATGTCTTCGTGCTGAATCGAGAACGCAAACTTGCCCGCCGCAATATCCGCCTCGATCGCCTTGAGGCCGGTTAGGATCTGATCCCGCTCCGCACGGGTGATCAACTTGGCTTCGGCCAACGCCTTGCAGTGCGCAACGCTCCCCGCGATGTCGTGCCGATACAGTCGCCAGTCGAACGGAATCGACGCGGTGAAGGTCTCAACAGTGGGCTTGGTGGGCTCGCTAAAGCGACCACCCCAGGGCTTATCCGATGGCTCTCGACCCACGCTCACGATCGCTTCACCCGGCTCCCGACCTTCAGCCGCAGCGCGTTGAGCCGGATGAATCCCGCCGCGTCTTTCTGGTCGTAGACGGTTTCTTCCTCGAACGTGGCCAAGTCGTAGCGGTACAACGACACCGGGGATTTGCGGCCTGCCATGGTGATCGAGCCTTTATAGAGTTTGAGGCGCGCCGTGCCCGTCACGTTACGTTGCGCCTCGTCGATCGCGGCTTGCAGCATCCGGCGTTCGGGCGCGAACCAGTAGCCGTAGTAGACCAGTTCGGCGTAGCGCGGGATCAGGGCGTCGCGTTGGTGCAGGACTTCGCGATCCAGCGTGAGCGATTCGACCGCGCGGTGCGCCGCGTGCAGGACCGTGCCGCCCGGGGTTTCGTACACGCCGCGGGACTTCATGCCCACGTAGCGATTCTCCACCAGGTCCACCCGCCCGATCCCGTGCCGACCTGCGATCTGATTGAGCGTGGCGAGCAGCTTGGCGGGTGAGAGCTTCTTGCCGTTCACCGCCACCGGGTCACCGGCTCGATATTCGATTTCCACATATTCGGGTCGGTCCGGTGCGCGCCGGGGGTCCACCGACATGGTGAACATGTCCGCAGGCGGCTCGGACCACGGATCTTCCAAAACCCCGCCCTCATAGCTGGTGTGGAACAGGTTCTTGTCCACGCTGTACGGCTTGGCCTTGGTGGCCGTGACCGGGATCTCGTGTTTTTCCGCGTAGTCGATCAGATCCTGGCGCGACTTGAACGGCCACTCGCGCCACGGCGCGACGATTTTGACCGACGGATCGATGGCTTGATACGTCAGCTCGAAGCGCACCTGATCGTTGCCCTTGCCGGTGGCGCCGTGGCCCACCGCGTCGGCCTTCTCCCTGGTGGCCACGGCCATCTGCGCCTGCGCGATCAGCGGCCGCGCGATCGAGGTGCCCAGCAAATACGAGCCTTCGTAGATCGCGTTGGCGCGCAACATGGGGAACACAAAATCCTTGACGAACGTTTCGCGCAGATCCTGCACCACCGCTTTCTTCGCGCCGGTGGCGAGTGCCTTGGCTTTCACGGCCTTGAGGTCTTCGCCCTGGCCCAGGTCCGCGCAGAATGCGATCACCTCGCAGCCATAGCGCTCCTTGATCCACTCGATCGCCACCGAGGTATCGAGCCCGCCGGAGTAGGCTAGGACCAACTTCCGAATGGGCGAGCGGGCGAAGGGACGAGCGGGCGAAGGGACGATGCCTGTTTTCTTTTTTTGACTTCTCACCCCGTCACCCCCTCGCCCACTCCCCCCATCGTCCTTTTACTCTCCTCGCCCCGTCTCCCCATCTCCCCCTCACCCCCCTCGTCTTCGAAGTTACCCTACCAGCATTTCCAGAATCGCCTTCTGAATGTGCAACCGATTCTCCGCTTGATCGAAGATGACCGATCGCGGGCCTTCCATCACCTCGTCCGTAATCTCCTCGCCACGGTGCGCGGGAAGGCAGTGCATGACGATCGCGTCCGGCTTGGCTAGGCGCAGCAAATCCGAGTTGATCTGGTACGGCCGGAACACGGCAACGCGCGCGGCGGTTTCGGCCTCCTGCCCCATGCTGGTCCACACGTCGGTATACAGCACGTCCGCGCCCCGCGCCGCCTCGCGCGGGTCCTCGCCGATCCACACCGCGCCGCCGGATTTGTGCGCCTCCAACTCGGCCCACTTCACGATCTCGGCGTCCGGGTGATACCCCGAGGGCGCCGCGACCCGGCACGTCATGCCCATCATGGCGCAGCCCTCGAGCAGCGAGTGCGCCACGTTATTGCCGTCCCCGACATACGCGGCCACGATCCCGTTCAGACGGCCCTTGTGCTGGTCGATCGTCAACAAGTCCGCGAGGATCTGACACGGGTGGTGCGCGTCGGTCAGCCCGTTGATCACCGGAATGGTCGCGTGGCGCGCCCATTCCTCCAGGCGGTCCTGGCCGAAGGTGCGGATCACCAACGCGTCGACGTACCGCGAGAGCACGCGCGCGGTGTCCGCGACCGTTTCACCGCGGCCGAGTTGGATTTCCTGCGCGGGCAGAAACACCGGGTGGCCGCCGAGTTGCGCAATCGCGACTTCAAACGAGACGCGCGTGCGCGTGGAGGCCTTCTCGAAGAACAGGCCCACGCTCTTGCCCGCCAGCACGCGCGACGGGGTCCGCCCCTTGGCGCGGTCGATCAGGCGCCGGATTTCCTGAGATGACAGGTTCCGGAGCGCCAGCAAGTCGCGTTCAGCCATGCGCCGTGGTCGCTCCCAGTGCGGCATCAATGATGCCAACGGCCTCATCGATCTCTTCCTGCGTCACGATCAGCGGCGGCACCAGGCGCAGCACGGTCTCCGCGGTAGGAATCACGAGCAGGCCGCGTTCAAGGCAGGCCATGGCCACGGGACGCGCCGGGACCAAGAGCGCCAAACCCGTCAACAGGCCGACGCCCCGGGCCTCGACGATCGCGGCATGGCGCGACGTAAGGGCCTTGAGCCCGTTCACCAGCCGCTCGCCCATGCGCCGACAGTTTTCCAGGAGGTATCCGTCTTCGAGCACCGTCTCCAGCACGGCCAATGCCGCGGCGCAGGCCAACGGGTTGCCGCCCTGAGTGGATCCGTGCGCCCCTGGCGTAAATGCCGCGGCCACCGGGTCGGTGGCCAACATCGCGCCGATAGGCACGCCGTTGGCCAAACCCTTGGCCAACGTGATGATGTCGGGCGTGATTCCGGCGTGTTCGTAGGCAAACAGTTTGCCGGTCCGCCCGATCCCGGTTTGCACTTCGTCCAAGATCAGCAATGCGCCGCGGTCGTCGCAGAGTTTGCGCAGGCCGGCCAGATACTCGGGGCGCGGCACGCGTACGCCGCCTTCCCCCTGCACCGGCTCCACCATCACGGCCGCGGTTTTGTCGGTCATGGCCTTTTCCACCGCGGCGAGATCGTCATACGGGACCCACACGAACCCCGGGAGCAACGGCTCGAAGCCCGCGTGCAGCTTGGGTTGCCCCGACGCACTGATCGTCGCCATGGTCCGCCCGTGGAACGACCCCAACGCGGTGATGATCTCGTAGCGGTCCGCGAGCCCTGACGTGCGCGCGAACTTGCGCGCGAGCTTGATCGCCGCTTCGTTGGCCTCGGCGCCGCTGTTGCAGAAAAACACCTTGTCCGCGAACGAGTGCGCGGCCAACGCCTGGGCCAGCCGAATCTGCGGTTCGTTATAGTACAGATTGGAGGTATGGACAAGCCGTTGCGCCTGTTTCTGCAACGCCACGGTGACGTTAGGGTGACAATGGCCCAGGTTGGAAACCGCCACGCCCGCGGCAAAGTCCAGGTATTCGCGCCCGCTCCGATCGACCACGCGCGTGCCGCGCCCCTTGACCAACACCACAGGAAACCGCACGTGGGCGTACGTCGCCATCAAATAGCGCTGCGCCTCGTCGATCCACTCGTCCGTCGCCATGTCGTTATTCAGACTACTGCCGGGGGATACGTTCCGTTCGTGCGGTCGTTGTACCACACCCGCTTTGTCGCGCGCAACCGGCCCGGCAACGCGCCGGCGGCGGCGTAACACCTGAAATTTCTTGACTTCTCTCCGGGCTCACAGTAGAGTGACCCCGCCCGCCGGAGGGTGCATGGGTGGCCGTAAAAATCCTTTTATTGGATAGCAACCTGCGCCTGTTGGCCGCGACGTCCGAGCGGTTGACGTTCCTCGGGTACGAGGTGCACACGGCCTCCCGCGTGCACGACGCGGTGCTCAAAGCCATCGTGGTCCCGCCCGACCTCCTAGTGTGCGATATCATGATGCCCGAACTCAATGGGTGGGAAATCAAACGGTTGGCGGCCCAGATCCCGTCGCTCGCCGCAACGCCCGTCCTGTTTCTCGGCTCGCACGACGCGTTGCCCTCGGAGTTTTACGCGCCGGAGGCGGGCCTGGTCGACATTGTCCGCAAACCGCTGACTCCCGACGCGTTGGCCGCCGCGGTCGCCGCGATGACGGCCCGGGCGGCCGCGCGCGGCCGATTGATGGCCCACCCGCTATCGGGCGCGCTGCCAACCGCCGAGGCGTCATTGGTCGATGTGTACCAGGTCTTGGCGCGGCGAGCGGCCACCGGCCTATTGCGCCTGACCGCCCCGGGCTGGTCGGCGGCGCTGACGTGGGTCGGCGGCGCCTTAACCGATGCGGTCGCGAACGGCGTGCGCGGCCACGACGCGGTGTATTCGGGTTTCGCGCGGCCCGTCACCGACGTCGCGGCCGCCCTGGAACCTTCGCCCCCCGTCCCCCCGCGCTCCACCGTCACCAAACCGTTACCTGATCTGCTCGCCGAAGCGGTCCGCCGCTCGCGCGTGGTTGCCGACGCCGAGCGATCCCGGCCCGGCCCGCTCCCGTCCGAGGAATCCGACGAGGACTTTCTTGCCAGATTGGCCGCAACCGGCTTGATTCGTCGCACCGCCGCCGCGACCCGGTGAAACGCATCGCCATCATCGGCGGCGGGCACCACGGTCTGGAAACCTTGGCCCACGCGGCCCGCCAGAACCGGACCCATATCGCCCTGGTGTTCGATCCCGATCCGGGCGCGCTGATTTTCCATTTAGCCGACTTCGACTACGAGTTTACGGACGGACGGCGGCCGGCCGTGGCCCACGCCATTGAGTCGGTCCGCGCGGCCATGCCGTTGGATCTGGTGGTCGATGCCGCATCGCTCCGATCCATCCGCAAAGCCGTCAGCCACGTGGCCCCGGAATTGGACGTGATCGGCGCCCCCGCCGCCCGTTACCTCTGGTCGCTCGCCGAATTGGCCCCGACCGACCGGGCGCCGTACAGCCTGCAACGCTTTAAGGCCGTCGCGGACGAGATCGACGTTTCGACCCCGGGGGAACTCGCGTACGTGATGGCGGAGACCGCGCGCCTGGTGACCGGAGCGGACACGGTCCGCGTCCACGCGTGGGATGACGCGGCGCAACGCCTGGCGCCCCTCGGCCCTCGGAACGGCGCGTCCGGTCCGTCCCCGTTGGCGGCGCGAGCGGCGCGCGAGCGGCGCATCGTCGGCGCCGACGCCGGCGACATCGCTTCGGCCTGGCTGCTGGAGGAGGCCGGCGCCGAAGCGGGATTGGCCGCGCCGATCGCGAGCGACGAGGACGTCTTGGGCGCGATCGAACTGTGGCGAGGCGACGGGCGCGGCGGTTTCGGCCAAGAAACGGCGGCCTGGCTCGCCGAATTCGGCCTCCATGCGGTTCGTGCGATGAAAAAACTTCGCACCCTCCGGGAAGTCCGCCACCTGGCCCACGGCGAGGCCACGCGACGCGACATCAAGATGTTGCTCGCCGCCGACGGCCCCATTCGCGATCGACTTCAACGCGCCGTCGAGACCTTGGGCGCGATCCTCCAGGCCTCGGGCGCCCACCTCTATGTACGCGCCCCCCAATCCGGAGACATCCTGCTGCAAGCCTCCACCACGATGCGGACCGATCAGGGCGGCGCCGTTCGCATCCCCTGGGGCGCCGGGCTGGTCGGCGAGGTGGCTCGCTTGAACCGACCGGCGGTGTTGCGCGAAGAGCTTGCCGGAGATCCCCCGAGTCCAGGGGGCAGGGCCCTGGTCGCGGTGCCGCTCGCGGCGGGCAAAGACGCCGTCGGCGTGTTGGTGGTGGAGACGTCCTCCGCCGTGGACGTCACACGTCGCTTCATCAACCTGTTGACCGAAGCGGGTGAAATTTTCGGCGCATCGATCGCGAGCGACGCTGAGCGGCACCAAATGTCCCAAAAGGTGATCAAACTCTCCGCGGTCAACGACGAAGGCCTGCAAATTTTGTCCCTCACCGACCGCGATAAGGTGCTGATCACCGGCGCGGCGGCCACCGCGATGATCTTGGACGCCGAGGCCGTGGTGGTGCGCGTCCGCCAGCGCCGCGGCGACCGACTCTTGGTGGGCGGGACCTACGGTCTGCACCGCGATGAGATCGACGCGGCCTTGATCCGAGTGGACCAGGCCGTGGCTGCGCAGGCGGCTCACACCAAAACGTTTCTGCGCAGCGATCGGCTCGACGCGTTCGGCGTGTCCCTTCCGGCGGCGTTCCCCTACCGCTCGGTGTTGGCCGGACCGTTGTTCTCCGGCGACCAACTGGTCGGCACCGTATCCGCGTACAACAAGGTGTTATACCACTCCTTTGCCTGCGGCGCGTTCGATCGCGACGACCAAGAGATCCTGGAAAAATTTTCGTTTTATCTGGCGCGCGCATTGGTCCAAATCCAGGAAATTCGCGAGCGACAAGGACTCATCACCATCGACGACGTCACGGGACTCCGCAACCGCCGCTACCTGGATCTGCGGTTGCCGGAAGAAATCCGTCGCGCCGAACGGTACCAACGCAAGGTCTCGCTGCTGATTATGGAGGTGGTGGATTTCCAGGAGCTGAGCCGCCCGTTTACGGCCCAAGGCCGAGACGAACTGCTGCGCGCGCTGGCGGGCATCGTGCGCGAGACCTTTCGCAACGTAGACATTTTGGCCCGTTTGGAGGACGCCCGCTTCGCGGTGGTGATGCCCGACACCGGCGACACCATGCAAGACGTGTTGGATCGCCTCCACCAGGCCCTCGGCGCGTTCCGCCTGCGCAACGCGGACGGCGATCCGATCGAAGTCCGGCTCGCCGTGGGAACCTGCACCTACCCGGGAGAAGCCGCGAGCGTGCAGGAACTCCTGGACCGCGCGAATCAACTCCAGCCCCTCCCCTGACCATGACGCCCCACACCGCCAACGCGCCGCTCGACGACCTACTGACCGCCCTGGAACAACGGGGCGGCCGCGCCGCGAAGGTGATCGAACGGCTGCGCGACATTGACGCCCTGGCGCGCGCGCACGAGGGGCACGATGACGACGCCCAATCCGGAGGCATGCCATGACGCCACAAACCGTCACGGTGGAAATTTTCGGCGATCGCTATATCCTCAAGGGAGACGGCGACCCCGAATACGTGCGCCGACTGGCCGCCATCGTGGATCGCAAAATCCGCGAAGCGTCCGGCCACCTTCCCGGCACTCCGCTGGCCAAACTGGCGATTCTCGCCGCCATCAACCTGGCGCACGATAACGCAAAACTGACGGACGACGGCTCGAAAAAAGACCACGCCATCGCGCACGCCTCCAAACGCACGAAAGACCTGATTGACAGCATCGAAGAACAGTTCGACGATCTCGACCTCTCGCTGTAGCCGGACGGATCGTCTTGAATTCCCCCCGACCTTTTGCTAAGCTCGCTCAGTGTGCCCCTGCTGTGTGCGCGAGCGGGTGGGATGTTTGAGGTAACAGTATCGAACCGGGAGCCTTCCCGGTAGGGATGGTGTGCAAGCCCCGCATGACGGGGAAGCCTAAAGTCTCTCCGAAGGCCCCCACGAAGCCTTTTGGGCTTCAAACAATTCCGCCGCCACGGCACGGTGGGGGTCACCGGAAGATTGAATGGGGGCGTTGTCGGGCGACGCCCGGAGTGATATGGGTGTGATGAACGGTTTACGGTTTGTCGGATCAGTGAGTGGAAAATCGGCCGAAACTTCAACGGTTTCGGCTTTTGCGATAGCGTGTGTGAGGTCCGTGGACACAACCCACCGTTGCGTGGACTGTAGCCCGTCTCCTCCCACACCCTAACCGCGCCTCACACCGACCCCGCTCACCCATCCTCGTTTCACCCGTCGCCCACAACCGCGGGTAGTGGTTTCACCGCACTTCGCAAGCGAGGTAGGGAGGACCGACCATTACTACCACGATTGGAACGATACTGCTCGCGATCATCGCCGTGGCCGGAGGGCTGGGGATCGGGTTTGTCATCTCGCGCATGGTGACCAAACAGGCGGGCGACCAGGCCAAACAAGAGGCTGCTCGGCTCGTCGAGACCGCGCGCAAGGACATCGAACGGCTACAAAAGGAAGCGGAACTCGAAGCCAAAGACAAGCTGTATCAGGCCCGCCAGGCGTTTGAGCAAGAGAACCGCGACCGCCGCAACGAGTTGATTGAGCAGGAGCGGCGCCTGAACCAGCGGGAACAATCGCTCGACAAGAAGATCAGTACGGCCGACCGTAAAGAATCCGACCTCACGCGGAAAGAACGAGAGCTGGCGATCCGCGAGCGCACAGTCACGGACAAGGAAACCCAGGTCGATCAGGCGCTCCTCCAGCAGCGGGCGCAGCTCGAAGCGCTCAGTGGCATGACCGCCGAGGAAGCCAAAAAGAGCCTGATCGCCGCGATGGAACAAGATGCCCGGTTCGAGGCGGTCAAGCTCACTAAACGCATCGAAGACGAGGCGAAGGAGGCCGCCGAACGCACGGCCCGCGAAATCATCGTGTCGTCGCTGCAACGGTACGCCCACGACTACGTCCAGGAAGCCACGGTGTCGGTCGTCCAATTGCCCAACGAAGAAATGAAGGGCCGAATCATCGGCCGCGAGGGACGCAACATTCGCGCCCTGGAAGCCGCGACCGGCATCGATCTGGTCATCGACGACACACCGGAGGCGATTCTGATCTCGGGCTTCGACCCGTTCCGCCGCGAAGTGGCCAAGGTCGCGCTCGAACGCTTGATGCACGACGGCCGCATCCACCCGGCGCGTATCGAAGAGGTGGTTGAAAAGGTCCGCAAGGACACCGAAAAGCTCATGGTCGAAGAGGCTGAGAAAGTCCTGTTCGACCTGGGCATTCAGAACATGCACCCGGAGATGGTCAAATTGCTGGGCAAACTCAAGTACCGCACCAGTTACGGCCAGAACAACCTGGTCCACGCGCGGGAGGCCGCGATCATTTGCGGCATCATGGCCACCGAACTCAGGTTGGACGTCAAGCTCGCCAAACGCGCGGCGATCCTGCACGACGTGGGCAAGGCGATCAGCCACGAAGAAGAGGGCACGCACCCCAACCTGGGCGGCGAATACGCGCGCAAGTGCGGCGAGCACCCGCACGTCATCAACGCGATCATGGCACACCACGGCGACATCGAGTGGACCTCGCCCGAAGGCGTACTGGTCGCGGTAGCGGAAGGCCTGTCCGCGGCAAGGCCGGGAGCACGGCGCGAGGCGTACGAGTCCTACATCAAGCGCCTGGAGAACTTGGAGCAGATTGCCACCTCGTTCAAAGGCGTGGACAAGGCGTATGCGATCCGAGCCGGCCGCGAGATCCGCGTGATCGTGAACCAGGACGGCGTGTCCGAAGCCGAGTCCGCGCAAATTTCGCGCGAGATGGCTAAGCGCGTGGAAAACGAGCTCACGTACCCCGGGCAGATCAAGATCACCGTGATCCGCGAGAGTCGGTACGTGGAGTATGCGAAGTAGGTCATCCGGCCGTGTAGGGGCGCGGCATGCTGCGCCCCTACAACCAAACCACAACCAATGAACCTCCTCCTCATCGGCGACATCATCGGCGAACCCGGCCGGCGGATCTTGAGCCAGCACCTCCACGTGTTGAAGCACGAACACCGCATCGACCTGGCGGTGGGCAACGCGGAAAACGCGGCCGGAGGATTCGGCGTCACCCCGAAAATCGCGGAGGAATTGTTCGCGATGGGGTTCGACGTGTTGACCACCGGCAACCACGTCTGGGACAAGAAAGAAATTTTCGGATACCTTCGCGACCACCCGAGGCTCCTGCGTCCGGCTAATTATCCGGACGGCGTACCCGGCGCGGGGCGCACGGTGGTGACCACGGCGTCCGGGGAGAAGGTCGGCGTGCTGCACCTGATGGGTCGCGTATACATGCCGGGCTCGCTCGACTGTCCGTTTCGGGTTGGCGAACGCGAATTGGAAAAGCTTCGTACCGAGACCCACGTGATCCTAGTAGACATGCATGGCGAGGCCACATCCGAGAAATCCGCGATCGGCTGGCACTTCGATGGGAGAGTGAGCGCCGTGCTCGGCACACACACGCACGTGCAAACCGCGGATGAACGTATCTTGCCGCAGGGCACCGCGTTTCTCACCGACGTGGGCATGACCGGCCCGATCAATTCGATTATCGGCGTGAAAAAGGACGAAGCCATCACCAAGTTTCTCACGCAGATGCCGAAAAAGTTCGAGACCGCGACCGGCCCATCGGTCCTCTCGGGCGCCGTGGTCGAGGTCGATGGCTCGACCGGCCGCGCTACGAGCATCCGCCGCATTCGCATCACCGACCCGTTGTAGGGGCGACCGGCGGTCGCCCCTCCGTCGGAGTTCCGCATGGACCTCTTCGAGTTCTCCGCCCAATCCGACGCACCCACTCCCCCATCGCGACAGATTCTCACCGTCTCCGGCCTGACCGGACTCGTGCGTCGGCGCCTCGAAGGCGACTTTAGCGACGTCTGGGTCGAGGGAGAGATCTCCAACCTCCGCAACCCCGGCTCCGGCCACTATTACCTGACCCTCAAGGACGCGCAAAGCCAGCTCCGCGCCGTGGTGTTCCGGTCCGTGGCGCGGGTCGTGAAGTTCGCCTTAAAGGACGGGTTGTCCGTGATCTGCCGTGGCCACATCACGGTGTACGAGCCGCGCGGCGAGTACCAGCTCGCGGTGGACTATGTGGAACCCAGAGGCGCGGGCGCGCTGCAACTGGCGTTCGAGCAACTCAAGGAACGTCTGGCGCGCGAAGGATTGTTCGACGCGGAACGCAAACGGGCGATCCCCTTTCTCCCGACTCGCATCGGCGTGATCACCTCGCCATCCGGCGCGGTGATCCGCGACATCCTGCACGTGCTCAAACGCCGTTTCCCCACGATCCCGGTATTGCTGCTCCCCGTGCCCGTGCAGGGTCCCGGCGCGGCCGGGCGGATCGCGGACGCGATTGACGACGCCAACGCGCTGACCGAGCGACTGCGCCCGGACGTGCTCATCGTGGCCCGCGGTGGCGGCTCGCTGGAAGATCTGTGGGCATTCAACGAGGAGATCGTGGCGCGTGCGATCGTGGCCTCCGGCATCCCGGTGGTCTCGGCGGTGGGCCACGAGACCGACTATACGATCGCGGATTTCGTCGCGGACCTGCGGGCCCCCACGCCCTCGGCCGCGGCCGAATTGGTGACGCCGCACCGCGACCAACTCGTGGCCGCGGCGGAGACCGCGAGCGAACGCCTCGTGGAGGCGGCCCGCGCCTCGCTGGCCGACCGGCGCGCGCGGGTGTCCACGGAACTTCGCGCACTGCGAACCCCGGAGCGGCTGATCGAAAGCGCGGCGCTACGCGTGGACGACTTGTCCGCTCGGTTGCGGGAGTCCATCACGCGCCTGCTCGCGGGCCGTCGCGACCAGCGACACTACTTGGCCCGCGCCGTGTCAGCCGCGCACCCGAGCCGACGCATTGAGACCGCGCGCCTCGCGCATCAACGCGCGGCCGAACGATTGGCAGAACGCATTCGCGCAACGTTGGCGGACGCCAAGCATCGCGCCGTCTCGCTCGCCGCGCGCGCGGATGCGTTGAGCCCGTTGGCCATCCTCGGACGCGGTTACAGCTTGACCCGACTGCTGCCCTCGCGCCGCATCGTGCGAACCGCCGCGGACGTAGCCCCCGGCGATCGCCTGTTGATCACGCTCGGCCGCGGCGCCGTCACGGCCGAAGCCCGCGAGATCCACGATGATGCGGCGGGCTGCGCGGAGCCGCCCGCATCATGACCGCGCCGCTCGCGCTCACGCTCAAACCGGCCGCGCTCGGTCGTCTTGAATCCGGGCATCCCTGGATCTACGCCAACGAACTCGCGCGCCCGCCCAAAACCGCCCCGCCAGGCTCCATCGTGGACGTGCGGACCGCGCAAGGACAGTGGATCGGCCGCGGGTACTACAACCCCAAGTCCGTGATCGCGGTGCGCCTGCTCTCGCGCGAGGCCGTGGAAATCGACGCCGCGTTCATCGCGCGCGCGATCAATCGCGCTCAGGCCCTTCGGGATGCCGTGGTACCGGGCGAGGAGGCGTATCGTGTGGTGTTCGGGGAAGCCGACGGATTGCCCGGATTAATCGTGGATCGCTACGGGTCCGTTCTGGTGGCACAGATCCTCACCGCAGGCATGGATCGGCTGACCGACGCCATCGTCAACGCATTGGTCGATCGATTTCAGCCGACCGCGATTGTGGCGCGCAACGACGCGGGTTCGCGCAAACTCGAAGGCCTACCCGTTGAGAAACGCCTGTTGCACGGCGCCAAGCCGGATCGCGTGGTCGTGACCAAAAACGGTCTGTCGTTTGAGGTCGATGTGTGGGAGGGCCAGAAAACCGGGCTGTTTCTGGATCAATCCGCCAACTACCGCGCCATCGCCCCGTGGGCCAAAGGCGCGCGGGTGCTGGACACATTCTGCTACGCGGGCGCGTGGGGCCTGCACGCGTTGCACTACGGCGCCGCGAGCGTGTTGGGACTCGACGCCTCCGAGAAAGCCTTGGCCATGGCGCGGGCCAACGCGTCCCGTAACGGACTGGGCGAACGCGTGGAGTACCGTCAGGCCGACGTGTTCGACGAACTGCGGGGACTCCTCGTCGCCGGCGCTCAATACGAACTGATCATCCTCGACCCGCCCTCATTCGCCAAAGCGCGAAAAGACAAAGCCCGCGCGCTACGTGGCTACGAGGAGATCAACCGGATCGGGATGTCGTTGCTCGCGCCCGGCGGCGTGCTGGTCACGTGTTCGTGCTCGCACCCGATCGACGCCGCCACGTTTCACGAGGCCCTGGTCGATGCAGCCGGTGACGCCAAACGCCCGTTCCGCCTGATCGAACGCCGCACGCAAGGGCCGGATCATCCGATCGTGCTGGGGATTCCGGAGACTGAGTACTTGCAGTGCGTGATGCTGCAAGAGCGAACGGATCACAATGGATAGACGTCCTGGATTCCCGCCTTCGGGGAATGACGACACCGGCGAGTCGGGACTAGTCACCTCTTCGGGGTCGTGATACGATACGCCGCCCATGAAAATCGTCGCCGATCTCCACATCCATTCCTATCTCTCGCGCGCGTGCAGCCCCCAACTTCGCCCCGCGCGCCTGTACGAGTGGTGCCAGCTCAAGGGCATCACCGCGCTCGCCACCGGGGACTTCACGCATCCGGCGTGGTTTGCGGAACTGCGGGACATGCTGATCGAGTCCGAAGCCGGCCTGTTCACGCTCAAACCGGACATCGCCAAGCCGGTTGATGACGCCCTGTTCCCGTCCTGCCGGGCGCCGGTGCGCTTTATGCTCGGCGTGGAGATCAGTTGCATTTACAAAAAGGGCCCGCGCGTGCGCAAGGTCCACCACCTGGTCTTCATGCCGTCGTTCGAGTCGGCCGAGCGCTTCAACGCCAGCCTGGCCAAGATCGGCAACATCCGCTCCGACGGCCGGCCGATTCTCGGACTCGACTCGCGCAACCTGCTCGAACTGGTCCTGAAGGCCGACCCGCACGGCGTGCTTATTCCGGCGCACGCGTGGACGCCCCATTTTGCGGTGTTCGGGTCGGAGTCCGGGTTCGACTCGTTGGAAGAATGTTTCGAAGACCTCACCCCGCACATCTTCGCGATCGAGACCGGCCTGTCGTCCGACCCGGCGATGAATTGGCGATTGTCCCAGTTGGACGGTATCACGCTAATTTCGAATTCCGACGCACACTCGCCGGAGAAGTTGGGGCGTGAAGCCAACCTGTTAGACACCGACTTGTCCTACGCTGGCATCTTCGACGCGATCAAATCCCGCGACGGCCGGTTCCTCAAGACGTTGGAGTTCTTCCCCGAAGAGGGCAAGTACCACGTGGACGGGCACCGCAAGTGCCAGACGCGCCTTGATCCCAAGGAAACGCTCCAGCGCAACGGCCTGTGCCCGGTCTGCAACAAGCCGGTGACCGTGGGCGTGCTGCACCGCGTCGAGCGCCTCGCGGATCGGCCCGAAGCGAACCAGCCGGCCGGCGCCGCGGATTTTGAGAATCTGATCCCGCTCAAGGAGGTCTTGAGTGAGGTCCTGCGCGTGGGCCCGACCAGCGTCAGGGTCGATGCGCTCTATCGTCGCCTGCTCGAATCGTTCGGCAACGAACTGTTCATCCTGCGCGAACTCCCGCTCCCCCGCCTGGAGAAGGAACACCCGTTGGTCGCGCTGGCGGTGGACCGCATGCGCCGCGGCAAGGTCAGGATCGATGCGGGCTACGACGGCGAATACGGCACCATCTCACTCCTGTCGGAAGAGGATTTGACGTCCAAGCGCCAAATGGCGCTGTTCGATGCCTGAGCGCCTCAACCCCGCGCAACTGGCCGCGGTCCACGCCGTGGACGGCCCGGTCATCATCGTGGCGGGCCCCGGGACAGGAAAGACCAGGACCTTCGCGCACCATATCGCGCACCTGATTCAAGATCACCACGTCCCACCCGAACACATCCTGGCCGTCACGTTCACGCGCAGCGCAGCCGCGGAGATGAAGGAGCGACTGGGGAATCTGTTGGGAACGCTGCCCGATGGCCTGTGGGTGGAGACGTACCACGCCGCGGCCTTACGCATCCTGCAGGAACACGCATATCCCTTCGGTCCCGGCGTCGAGTTTTCGCTCGTTACCGACGAAGACAAGCCCGCACTGCTCGAAGGCCTTGTGTCTCGAAAAGATCGGTCGTCGTTTCTCGACGCGGTTCGACAAACGAAGCAGCGACTCCAATGGCCCGAGGACGGCCCCGCGTCGGAATACCAGAAACGGCTCACGGCAAGGCGGCAACTCGACTTCGACGACCTATTCCTCTACGCCACTCGTTTGTTCAAAGAGCGCCCCGACGTTGCGGCGGCTTATCGCCCCCGTTTCACGCACATCGTGATCGACGAGTTCCAAGACACGAGCTTTGCCCAGTATCAATTCATGCGGTCGCTGACATCGCACCAACTCTGCGTGATCGGGGACCCCGACCAGGCCATCTACGGTTTCGCCGGAAGTTTTCGCGCGTTCGAAGCGTTCAAAACGGACTTCCCCAACCATCGCGTCTGCCGCCTCTCAGAGAACTACCGGTCGCAAGGCGTGATCGTCGGAGCCGCGACGCAAGTCATCGCCAAAAGCCCGGCGCAACTGCCTCGGCAACTGACCGCCCGTCTGGCCAACGGCTTGCCCCTCGCCATCGCCCGGTACGGCACGGATCGACAAGAAGCGGAAATGATCGTGCGCAAGATCGAGGGTCTTCTGGGCGGCTCCAGCCACTTCACCATCGACAGCGGCTGGGCTCAGGCCGACGACGAACGTCACGCCTACGGCCTGGGCAATATCGCCATCCTCTACCGTCTGCACGCCCAAGCCCGCGTGATCACGGACGCGCTCGAACGCTCCGGGCTCCCCTGTCGCTGCTTCGGCAAGCCCCACCCCACCGAAGACATGGAGCAGTTGATCTCAGGCGAGGAAGGCCCTCGGGGCGATGCGATCAACCTGATGACGCTCCATCGCGCCAAGGGCCTGGAATTCCCCGTGGTCTTTATCGCGGGCTGTGAAGAAGGGCTATTACCCTACGAGCGATCCGAGGACCTGGAGGAAGAGCGCCGCCTCTTTTTCGTGGGCATGACGCGCGCCAAGCAGCGGCTGTTCCTCTCGTCGGCCGTCAAGCGGTTTCTCTACGGCGAAACGCGCCACGCCGAGCCGTCGCGGTACTTGGCGGATATTCAGGACGAGCTGCGGCGAATGGAAGACGTGCAGGCGCCGAGAAAACCGCCGGAACGGGAGATCCAACAAAACTTGTTCTGACCGGCGCCAGCCACCGCATGTTGAAGGATATGCTCGACCAGCGGGGTTAGACGCCGATATACGTCACGGCACCTGGCCTAACACTTGGGAGAACCGCAAGGAGTTTGGGCACCAGCGGTCTGAGATCAGCCAGTCGATTGGTCCGGGCTCGGAGGACAACAACTGCGATCTTGAACGACACCAGATTCTGTTGAAACGACAGATTGCGATCGACCGTGACGAACACGTCAAACTGTTGCTCCGCGAGCAACAGCTACTCACCGTTCTTGATCATGGCCCATCCCATCTGACGCGCGGTCTTGATATCGTGACCGACCAAGTCGCGCGAGAGCCGCCAATCCACGCACTCGTCGAGAAGGATGTTCACGACGCCGAGGCGATCACTCGATCTTTAGCCTCTTCGAGGAAGGCGACGACCTGCTCTCTGGTGACGGAGGGAAAGCCTTCAAGAAAATCATCGATCGACTCCCCGGCTTCCAGGTAGTCGAGTAACGTCTGAACGGGAACCCGGGTACCGGAGAAAACCGGGGTCCCCCCCATCACGTCGGGACTGCAGGAAACCGTTGACTGTTTCATAGTCATAGACTACTCCTCATGCCAAGGTGGATGCAACGTCGGCCTCTTGAGTGGACGGGGTTCGGACTTGCCAGAAATAGTACTCCGACTCCAGCAGGACCATGTTGGAGCTGCCCCCGACCTGCCATGAATTGTGCGGCGGGTTATGCTATCGTATTGCTATCTTCTTGTCCCGGAGGCACCCCATGTCTCAAGTCTTGATCCGAGGTCTCGCCCCCGATGTGGTAGAGCGCCTGAAGCAACGCGCCAAACAACATGGCCGATCGCTGCAAGCGGAGCTCAAAGCGGTCATCGAGCAGGCGGCGCGGAGTGAGATGCGTCGAGCCCGCGCCCTCGCCGCGCAAATCCGGAAGCGTCTTGCGGGGCGTTCACACCACGACAGCGCCGACTTGCTTGCCGAAGATCGCTCGCGGTGAGCCGCTACGTCGTCGACGCCAGCGTGGCGGCGAAGTGGTTCATTCCGGAAGTGCACAGCGACGCGGCGCTTCGCCTGTTTGAAGGAGACCATTCGCTGGCGGTTCCCGATCTCTTTCTGGCCGAATTCGGCAACATCTTGTGGAAGAAGACCCGTTTGGGCGACATCACCCGGGATGAAGGGCGGGAAATCCTCAAGGCGATCAAGATCGTCCCGTTCGACATCGTGTCCTCCGCTCCGCTTCTGGATCCCGCCTTCGAGATCGCCGTCGGCCTCGGGCGAACCATGTACGACAGCGTGTACATCGCGTTGGCGGTTCTCGAAGGGTGCCCTCTGGTCACCGCCGACCGCGCCTTGTGCCGGGTGATCAAGACCACGCCATTTGCGCAGAACGTGCTGTGGATCGAGGAGTGCTGACGCGGGGGGGATACTAACGATGCAACACCGATGAATTTAATAGAGTCAATACTCTTAACCCTGCTTGCTGCTCTGTGAAAGAATGATAGTTTCCTGTCCGAAATGTAGTGCTCAAAACAACGTCCAATGGCCAGCCCCTGGGTGGAAGGCGATTTGTGGTCGCTGTCGCGAGGTGCTGTTTTTTTTAGATTCCCAAGGCGCTCCGACGATACCTCAAGACCCGTCCCAGCGGAAGGGAATAATCGGCAAACTGACTACTTTGTTGTGGGGTGAAAACGTCCAGGAAAAGGAAAAGTATGATCGGGCCTGTGCTGTTTACAAGACGGTTCTGCGTGAGTGGTCTCTGATTTTGCAAGCAAACCGTGAAAGGGAAAATGAGAATCTTGCCAAGCAAGAATGGGAATCTCTCCATCACGAATTGCAGTTTAATAAGATCGACACGATGACCGGTAATGAGTTTGAACATCTCTTATCCGTATACTTCGCGAAAGAGGGTTACCAAGTCAAAACTACAGGAGGGGCTGGGGATCAGGGCGCCGATCTGATTTTGAAGCGAGTTGGCCCGCCAAATGAGTATATCGTCGTCCAAGCCAAGAGATCGTCGAGTCCCATAAGCAACAAAGCGATCCAAGAACTCCTTGGCGGAATGCTTTTCCATAAGTGCAGCAAGGGGATTGTAGTGACAACCTCGTCGTTCACCAAGGGAGCTACGGCGCTGGCAGTGAAGGATCGACGCATATCACTTTGGGACCGGGCAGTACTCGAAGATAGGCTCGCGCCACACTTTCAGGTTCCGATCCCGCCATTTTCAATGGAAGAATACAGAAGGATAAAGGAGATCCTATTGAAGTCGCAGAAGCCCTCCACGGAAAGGAGATTCCTGCCCTGACGGAATCACTGTGTGTACCAAATCTCCGGCGTGAAGTCTCGAAACTCAATCGCGCTCGGGATCGACGTATCCGCGCCCCAAACCCGATCGACACCAGCCGGTGGGCCGGAGGGAAAGGCGGCCCTGATCGCTTCGATCATTTTCCATTCGCTCATGAGAGCGTCGTTCTCGACGAGCAAAACGGTTATAACCCCTGGGCACTGGTACTTCGCGAGCTTCGCCGCTTTTATATCGAATGCGGCCCTCACTCGTGCAAGAAGAGTGTCGTCATCTGGCAGGTAGCGTGCCAAGAGGACGCCCGGACGACGTTCACTCGACTTCACGACGTGAAGACGGAAGGGGATGCCCGTCGGACTGTCGACGATGACCCTTCCGTCGGCAAGGTGCGTGGCTTCGGTCACCACCCAGGTCTTGAGCGCTGAGCGAATGGCGGGCCAGTCTTGACCTCTGGCTACCGCATCGTACTCGATCGTAATGTTCAAGCGGAACGGCAGCTTGTGTTCAAGTTCGCATTTTAGGCGACCCGCCGCGCGCATAAACCAATCAGCGGCGCGACGCTGGTTCGGCAGGGTGTCGATACTGGTGTGCTCAATCGCGAAGGCACCAGCAATGGCATCGATGTCCGGAGAGCTATGGTTCTCATCATCGGGTCGTCGTTCTACCTTCAAGCCGGGGTGGCCGTTCGCGGCGAGATGGGCAACGAATGCGTCGACAGTGTCACGGGCGTTCATACAGCCTTCTTGCGAATGTTGCAAGGGTTCGGATCAGCATCGCGCAGGGTCAAATCTTTGATCGTTAGGACCTACGTAATCCTGTGGCCTGTCATTAACACGAACAGCGTTTCCGTCGGATCGCCGACGACCGTCAACCGACGGCGCGGTTACTTCCCGACCAGCGCGCAGTAGATATCAGTGACGTTGGTTCTCGTGGGTCCGGTTTGGATGGTTTGGGCGAGGGTGTGGAAGAAGGTGTAGGAGTCGTTTTGGTCGAGGAAGCGTTGCGGCTGGAGGCCGAGGTCGCGGGCTTTGTCGAGCGTGTTGCCGTCGGCCATGGCGCCGGCGACGTCGGTCGATCCGTCGGTGCCGTCCGTGCCGAAGGCAAAGGCCGTGACTTTTTTCATCCCCGCGATTTCCAGGGCCATCGCAAGCGTGAACTCCTGGCAACGTCCGCCGGCACCCTGACCGCGCACCGTGACCGTGGTTTCGCCGCCCGCGATGAGCGCGGCGGGGCGTTTGATTGGCCGGTCTGATTCCGCCAGCTCCCGCACCATGGCGCCGAACACTTTGGCCACCTCGCGCGTCTCGCCGACCAGAGACGATGTCAGCACCAGCGGATGGTAGCCAAGACGTTTGACCTGCGCCGCGGCGGCATTCAGCGCGACACGCACGTCGCCCACGATCACGTTGTTCACCTTGGCGAACGCGGGATGGCTGGGTTTCGGCGTGTCTCCCGACCCGCTGCGGCTGCCTTGCACCAGATGGTCCTTCACCGCCTGCGGGATCTTGTCCCACAGTTCGTAATGATGGAGGATCGCGGCGGCGTCCTGGAACGTGGTGGGATCGGGAACCGTGGGGCCGGATGCGATGCTGGCCAGGTCGTTGCCCACCACGTCCGAAAGGACCAGGGACAGCACCGTGGCCGGTGCCGCCGCCGTGACCATGTTGCCGCCTTTGAGTTGCGACAGGTGCTTGCGCACCGTGTTGATCTCTTGGATGGTGCCGCCCGCGCGCAGCAGCAACGCGGTGACGACTTGTTTATCGGTCAGCGTAACGCCGTCCACCGGCACGGGCAGCAACGCCGAGCCGCCTCCGGAAATCAACGCGATCACCAAGTCGCGTTCCCCGGCTTTGCGCAGCATATCCAGCACGCGCTGGCCCGCAGCCAACCCGGTCCGATCCGGAATGGGGTGGCCCGCCTCCACGACTTCGATTTTGCCGAGCGTGCCGCCGTGGCCGTAGCGGGTGACCACCAGGCCGGCGTCGAGGCGGCTCTTGAGGAGGTGCTCGACCGCGGCGGCCATCGGCACCACGGCCTTGCCGCCGCCAACCACGATGACGCGCTCGTACTTATCGAGCGCGTAGGACTGCTTGCCGACGATCAGTCGGCGATTCTTGATCGACAGGGATTTTTTGACGAGCACCGCGGGGTTTGCCGCCCGAATGGCCGCGGCAAAAAGTGCGGTGAGTACTTGTCGGGTCTTTGTGTGCTCCGCTGCCAGGTACGTGCCTCGCTCGAGCGCATCCGCGGGGTCGGTTGACGCCCGCCGCGGCCCCGCGTTAAGGTGACTTTTGGAGCTTTTCCCAGTCCGCCAGGAATCGTTTCAACCCAAGGTCGGTCAACGGGTGTTTGGACAACTGCATGATCACCGCGTACGGCATGGTGGCCGCGTCCGCGCCCGTCATGGCCGCATCCACCACGTGCAACGGATGCCGTACGCTCGCGACCAACACTTGGGTCTTAAAATCATAGTTGCGATAAATGGTCACGATCTGGCGAATCAGGCCCATCCCTTCCTCGCTGACGTCGTCCAATCGCCCCACGAACGGGCTGATAAAATGCGCGCCCGCCTTGGCCGCCAGCAACGCTTGGGTGGCGGAGAAACATAAGGTGACGTTGGTCTTGATCCCTTCCTCGCTGAACCGACGGACCGCTTTGAGCCCCTCGGGAATCAATGGCACCTTCACCACGACGTTGGGATGAATCTTAGCGAGTTCACGACCTTCCTTGAGCATCCCGTCGCAGTCAACCGCGGTGACCTCGGCGCTGATCGGGCCGTCCACGACCTGGCAAATTTCTTCGATGATCTGCCGGAACGGACGGCCCTCTTTGGCCACCAGCGTGGGGTTGGTGGTGACGCCGTCGACCAATCCCATGGCCGCGGCTTCGCGGATTTCCTTTAAGCTGGCGGTATCAATAAAGAGCTTCATGGCGCCTTCGAGTCCCTTCGTTGCGATTCATATCGGTCCGCGCACGCCTCGCCGCAAAAATACACCGTGGCGTCACCGATCCGCCGCGCCAACGCCTTGGCTTTCGGCAGGTACATGGAACAGACCGGATCACGGACCATGACGTCGTCTGGTTGCTCCGATCCGGCCCGTCGCCGCGCCCGGCCGCCCCCCGCCAACATGGAGAGTACCAGCAGGGCAAGCACAGCCAGTCCAGCATACAGGGCCAGACGCATCATGCCTGAATCCGCCTCGTTATACTCCCTCGCGGGAGAACGTGTCAAGCAAAGTATTCGAAAAAAGCATATTTTCCCGCGAGTCGCTCCGGACTGACCGGAGTCTCATGAACATACAACACATTGTTTTTACTTATCTTATAGTCAATTTCAACGCCGCTGACCAACCACGACCAAGATCACCACGGTGACCGCGCGTCCGAGCGTCCCCACCACCCGCGCGCCCGCCTGCCAGCCCATGACCAAAAACCGCGGCGACGCCTCGGCCACGTCGAACGGCGCGACTGCGCGGGCTTCCCGGATCATCGGTAAAAATTTGAGCGACACCCCAAGGCGCAGGACGGCGGAGAGGAGAAACAGCAGTTGCAGGTTCGACACGAGGGGTATGTGTAGGCTGCCGACCGAAATCGCATCCGGGAGCTTGAGCACCAACAGACCTGCGAGCGATGCGCCCAGAAACACCCCGCCGGCATTGGCCGCGCTGTACACCGCTACGCATTGCGGCCGTTTGGCCGGTTTGACGTTGTCGAAAAGAAAGTTGCCCATCGCCAACGCAAACCCCGCCCAACTCGCGCCCGCGAACATCTGGACCGCGACAATACCGGACACACTCGTGGTAAAGAGCCAGAACACCGGAATGACGGGCAACAGAAGCCCGGTCACGGTCAGGACCCGCCGATTGCCGAACCGATCGCACACCCGGCCCCACCACGGAAGCGTCAGGAATTGCGCCACCACCACGGCCGCCGTGGCCAACATGAACTCCAGATACGTGAACCGCAGATCCCGCAGCAGGTACGGAGCGATCATGGGGCCGGACACCTGCACGGCAAAGTGCATCGAGCCCACGTACCCGACGAATCGTCCGAAGTTGGTCCGGCGACCGTCGCGCAGAAACTGCCACAACGAAAATCGGTCCTCATGGGTCGAGACATAGGGGGGCTCAACCATACGCGACAGGTAGTAGGCGGAGAGCAGGCGGGCGGCTAATGCAATGACGAACACCAGCACAAACCCCGCCACCACCGCGCCGCGTTGTTCGGCTCGGTGCAGCAACACGCCCCCTAGGCAGAGCGCCGCGAACGCGGCCACGCTCATGGCACGGTTGCGTTGCCCGAAGTATCGGCCGCGCTGATTGGGGTGCACGAGATCGCCCATCAGGCTGTTCCAGGGCGGCGCCGCGAAATTGCCCAAGAGGTGATAACACGTGGCGCCCAACAGCAGCCACCACACCCCGCCCTGGTCGAACGCGAACGGCGTGGCGATGATCAACAGCCACGTCAACGCTTGCCCCAACACGCCCGCGATGATCAGCGGTTTGCGGCGTTGCCACTGGTGTAGCGCGCGCACCGACACGAATTGAAACCACGCGCCCAACAACTGCGGGACCGCGGTGAGAAACGCGATCTGCGAGTTTGACGCGTGCAGAAAAATCGCGAATGCCCCAAGATAGGTGTCGCCCACGCCCGACATGACCGACGCGCACACCCCGTCTCGCGTGGAATAGGTGAGGCTCCGGCGGACGGCTTCGCGCGAGGGAGGCGTGACGACTGCTGGAGTGGACCCGTGTGCCGACGACATGGTGTGCTGGTGTGACTGAAACCGACGTGACCCCGCGCTGGACACAGTATACCAAACCGCGGGGATACGGCCAGTATCGGCCGCCGACACGCAACGCGGGGCTACCGGCTCACGCCAACAACAGCAACCACCCCCCGACCACGATGCGGTAATACGCGAACGGCCGGAACGTGTGCCGTTGGATAAACCGCATGAAGACGGCGATGACCGCCAATGCGGTGATGAAGGCCGACACGAATCCCAACGCCAGCCAGACCAAGTTTTCCTCGACCAGCAGCGCCCGATTCTTGTATCCGTCGTAGAACGTGGCCGCGAACATGGTGGGCAGCGCCAGGAAAAACGAGAACTCCGACGCGGTCTTGCGGTCCATCCCCGCGAGCAGACCGCCCATGATCGTGGCGCCCGCCCGCGACACGCCCGGGATGAGCGACGCGCACTGCGCCACGCCTACCCACAATGCCGTCCGGATATCCACGGCTTCCAGCCGCGTGACGCGGCCCTCTAGTCGCATCGACTCGATGGCCAAAATCGCCACCCCGCCCACGACCAGCGACCACGCGACCGTCTGCGTGTTGAACAGATACGCCTTGATGGCGTCGTGGCCGACAAATCCCACCAGCGCCGCGGGGAGGAACGCGATGATCACGGCCGTGGCCACCGCGCGGGCTCCGGAATCAGTGGGTAACCCGCGCGCCAGCCCGAACAGCCGCTCGCGAAAGTACGCGACCACCGCGAGGATGGCGCCGAGTTGGATCGCCACCTCGAACGTTTTCGCAAACTCGCCCGTGAATCCCAACAACGCACCGGCGAGGATCAGGTGCCCGGTGGATGAGACCGGCAAAAACTCCGTGAGTCCTTCCACCGCGCCCAAGAGGACGGGCAACCACCACGAATCGCTCATGCCGTGTGATGCTCTCCATCGCGAGGCAGCGTCACCGTGAACGTAGAGCCGCGGCCCACGTGGCTGTCCACGCTCACGGTCCCGCCGTGCGCCTCCACCACGTGTTTGACGATCGAAAGACCCAGCCCCGTGCCTCCCGACTCGCGTGAACGTGCGCGGTCCACGCGATAAAATCGCTCAAAAACACGATCGCGGTCCACCGGAGCGATGCCGATACCCGTATCGCGCACGCGGATCACCACCCCCGCGTCCGACGCGCTCACCGTCGCGTCCACCGCGCCGCCGGGTTCGGTGTATTTGACCGCGTTATCCAGCAGATTCACCAGCACCTGGGTGAGCTTTTCCTCGTCCGCCACCACCCGCGCCGCAGGCGCCTCGCTCGCCCATTTGACCGCGATATGACGGCGCTGGGCAAGCGGCTGGAGCATTTCCGCAGTCCGACGCACCAGATCCACGACGTCCACGGACTCGTGACGCCACCGGTAGTCCCCGGATTCGATCTGCGAGAGTTGCAGCAGGTCATGGACCAGCGCGCCGAGCCGGTCCGCGTGGGTCTTGATGGTACGAAGGAATTCCTCGCGTTGACGCGCGTCATCCTGCGCGCCGTCGAGCAACGCTTCCAGGTACCCGATGATCGCGGTCAGCGGCGTGCGCAGTTCGTGGGACACGTTCGCGATAAAATCCGACCGTACGCGTTCGAGCTTTTTGAGCGCGGTGACGTCGTGGAACACGAACACCGCGCGCACGTCATCCTCGCCGCCGTCGGGCCGCCGCGCCACCGACCCCTGCACCGCGAACGTCCGGGGCTCGCCGGGATCATCGAGCGTGATCGCGGCGGCCCGGGGCTCGGCGTGAAGAATCACGGCGCGGATCAGCTCGTTGAGGTCGTGCTGGCGCACCACCTCCAACCAGTGCCGGCCCACGGCCCGGCGCGCCGAATCGCCCAACGTGCGTTCCATGACCGGGTTGAGCAACAGGATCCGGCCGGCCCGGTCCAACACGAGCACGCCTTCGACCATCCCGGACAAGATCGCGCCGAACCGCGTCCGGTCTTCGGCGGCGGCGGCCACCCGCCGCTCCACGCCGTCCGCCGCGCTCCGCAACGCGGAGGCCAACTGTTCGATCTCATCCAGGGCGGGCGCGCCCTCGTCGCGGGGAACGCGCGGACGACGGCCTTCGGCCACGTCCGAGGCCGCCGCGATCAGCGGCGCGAGCCGTTGGGCGATCCACCGCCCCGCGAACCAACCGCCCAAGGCGCCCATGCCCACGGCGACCCCGATCGACGGCAGCCACCAACTCCTCCCCGAAGGGCTGGTGACGTAACCGACCGTCGCCGCCACCCCGGCTATGGCGGCCCCGGCCCCCGCGCCGACCACGGTGAGGCGCCAGGCGCGGGTCATGCGTTCTCCCGATCCGAAGGGGTCTCCGCCAGTTTATACCCGTAGGGTTTGACCGTGTGGATCGCGGCGGCAAGCGACGGGATCTTCTCCCGCAAGCGTCGGATGTGTACGTCCACCGTGCGGGTCGTGACGTCGGCGTCGTACCCCCACACCGAGTTGAGTAACGCCTCGCGCGTCGCCAGCTTCCCGCGGTGACGCAGCAGATATTCCAACAGCGCGAACTCTTTGGCGGTCAACGTCGTCTCCCGACCGTTGACCAATACCTCGTGCCGCTCGGCATCAAGCGTCAGGACGCCGTACTCCAATCTGGTCCCGCCGGCCTCTCCCCCGGATCGGCGGAGCAGGGCTTTGACGCGGGCGAGAATTTCTTTGGGGCTGAACGGTTTGGTCACGTAGTCGTCCGCGCCGATCTCCAGACCGCGCACCTTGTCGGTTTCCTCCCCTCGGGCGGTCAACATGAGGATGGGCACCGTGGCGGTGGCGGGGTCGTTCCGCAGACGGCGACAGACCTCGTACCCGTCCAGTCCCGGCAGCATCACATCGAGAATAATCACGTCCGGCACACGTTCGAGCGCCGCGCGGAGACCGGCCGACCCGGTGGTCTCGGTCCGCACGCGGTAGCCGGACTGTTCGAGGTAATGCGTGAGCAGGCGGACGATATCGGGTTCGTCCTCGATGACGAGGGCGGTTTTCACGTCACGGGAGGGGTCATCACGATATCCGTCGCGTCCGTCAACAACAGGTAGGGCGCGCCCCATTGGTCACGGTCGTCAAACCGCCACGGCTTGCCCATGTCCGCGGGGCACAGTCGAATGCCCCAAAGCCCTCCGTAAATCAGGTATGCCACGCCCACGCCGGAGTCTTCCACTTTACGGACGCGAGCCGGTTCCCACGGCGCGTCCCCCTTCCTCACCCCGGTCACCAGGCACCACTCGCCGTCGTCGCGACGGTCGAACAACCGGACCCGCGTGACGACCCATGGCGGATCGAGCTCGCGAAATCGCATGGGATCGCACCCCGGACCATTGGGTCCGTCTTCGACTTCGATGTACATGCCCGGGATCATAGCAGTCCCCTCGGCGTCGATCAATCAGTGATTGCCTTCGCCCGGCGGCATCCCCTATACTGGGCGTAATTCGATCATCCGCTTGCCGTCGAGGGTTCGCGCCTGATCCCGCGTCCTCACGGCTCACCGTGAGAGGTTGTGATGGAAAAATCGTTCGACGACGTGGTGGATTTTCACCGGCACCTGTGCCTGGATATTGCCATGGGGTATCGGGCGGGCAAGGCCCTGGTGCGGGAAATGGGCAAGGAACTGCGCAACATGAAGGACGTGTTCGCCATCGTGGAAAACGAAACCTGCGCGGTGGACGCGATCCAGGAGTTTACCGGCTGCACGTTGGGCAAACGCAACTTGATTCTCGCGGGCACCGGCAAACCCGGATACATCCTCCAAAACGCCAAATCCGGGGTGTCGGTACGGATCTATGCCAAATACTGGGAAACGTTTGATCCGGACGGGGCATTCGGCAAACGCCGCAAACACGCGGGGTCGCCCGATGCCACGCTCGAAGAGAAACAACTGTTCGATCGGGAACTCAATTCAAAGATCAAAGAAATCCTCCGCGCACCCGAAGACATGCTCTTTACCATCCAACGCGTCACGCTCCCGGCCCCGCCCAAGGTCGGCAAGTACAAGGCCGAGCCGTGCGGCGGATGCGGTGAACACACCAACATCGAGCGCCTTGTAGCAGTCGGCGGCAAGAAACTCTGCGCGTCTTGCCGGACCACGGTCGGCGCCGCGGGCTGACTCCACTCCAACCTGGTCCCAAAACACTGAAGGGGGAGCGCCCGGCCAGGCGCTCCCCCTTCTTGTCATCTACCAATCGTTACTCAATCAGGTTCCCTTCCGAGTACTTGGGAGCGTCCACACTCGGCATAGCACCCATGCCGTGCTCCACAAAATCCGGAACCGTGTCGAGATCCACGGCCGATGCCGAGGTCATGGCCGCGCCCAACGTCCCGGGATCAGCCACCACTTCCAGGAACTCGCTGACTTCGAGCGGTTTGATCACGTAGCTTTGCGACGAATCCGTGGCGTCCGTGACTTCCGTACCCGCCGGAATGTTGATGATCTTGTCGGCAATATCCGACGTCACCACGAAGTCGTTCTTACGCAGTTCCTCGAATAGATTCGGCAACCCGTGCATCCAGCCGTCGTACCGCAGCGACAGGGTCTTGGAATCGCCCGCGCCATTGGTCAGCGTCACCGGCGCCAAGGCGACCGGATCATCGAGCAGGTGGTAATCGCTGTTCGAGTCGATCAGGTAGGTCATGATGCCCCAGGTTTCGCCGTCACGGGGATACTCCCAGTTGAACTGCACTGGACGGCTGTTCCCGTCGAGCAGATCATTGTCGCCGGCATCCTGCGCGACCAACCCCCACTGGCCGTCTTCGACCACTGCGCCCGCCGTCACCGCATTCCCTTGGTTGTCCGTCCCAGTCCCATACAGCAACTTGAGAAACGTGGGGCTGGTCGGGTCGGTATCGAACGTATACGTATTGCCTCCCCATTGCGCGCGGAAATGGTCCACTCCGCTCAACACCGTGGCCACGTTGACCGGATTCGCCACGGATTGAAGTTCGATCATGGTTTCATACGTGACCGGCGAATCATTGGTTTTCTTGACCACGTAGTTCGCGCCTTGGTTGTTGATGTAGTATTCCCGGTTCAAATCCAGCGTAAAGGGCCGGTCGTTGGTTCCGTCTCCGAATTCCGGGGTCCACGTCTGCTGGTTGAAGTTCACTAATTCTTTTTCCACCCAGCCGGTGGGCTCACCTTGGTACTCGATGTAGATCGACCCGCCGATGTTGGCCCACACATCCATGCCGTCCGTCGGGGTCAACAGCGTCCCGCTCGATGTAAAGTTTGGTGGTGAGCCGGTTAACACGTAGAATCCTGGTCCGCTGTTGTTGTTGGGATTAAAGGTGGTGTCACCGGCTGGGTCATACATGTACTGCACCATACCGGACCCCATGACGAACCGATTGATATTGACGAACTTCTGGTTGTTATTGGATTCCACGACCAACTTGTTCAGATCAAACGCGTCGGGACTTTCCGTACAACCGCCCGGAGGCGGTTGGCACTGGTTCTCGTGCCAGCTCGAATCGCTGGTCCGATAGATCAAACCCGCGTTTTGGTTGATCCAGATCTGAAACGGCAGATTCGTCACATCCGCGATATCCGCGGCCACCATCGTCCGCTTCGTCAACGTTCCGGTGAACGACGCGGTGGTGTACTGCTGCGCGGTTTGGTTCGCCCCATGATCTTCACGCGTCACGGTCGTGCCGTCCGGCACCGTCCCGCCGTTGGACCAGAGTTGGTGGCGCCCCTGCCACGCGCCGTAATACGCAAAGTGCGTTCCATCGCCGTCGGTGTATCGCACCGGGAACCCGAATGATAGGGTCTTGAGGACATCGTCCCCCGTCACGCTGTCGAACAGGCCGTACCGATTGGTCAACGCCGTAACCGCGGTGCGATCCTTGTACTGAGCCGGGTCACTCCCCTGTTGGACGCCGAGGTGCGTGCTGTTATACGCATACGTCGCCGTGGTAGCGGTCGGCGTACAGGGCCAGTTGGTACACGAATTCCAATCCGGATACTCCACCTTCCCGTGCCCGGTGGTGTCCGACTTATTCAAGTACGCTTTCACCTCATGCGTGAACCCAGGGCCTTCGTCCATCAGTTCGTGAAGCTGCAAAATCGTCTCGCCGTTTGAACCGCGGTCCGCGGACGCCGCAAAGAAATTGGCGCCGTCCTCGCTCATTTTCGCGTTGATGGTCCACACGCCGTAATCCGCGTACGAGCCGTCCGAATTCTTGGTCGCGGCTTCGTAAATTTTGACCTCGGCCTTGATAGTGCGGACCATCCCGCCGTCGTTCTCTTCGATCCATAACCGCACGCGGAGCACGGCTTGGCCGCCTTCCGTGATGACGTCGGACTGGACGACCCAGGGCTCGAGCGTCTTGGTCGCCACGCCGTCTTTTTCGTCCTGAAACGCAATCATGGCCTTGTAGGCGCCGGCGCCGATATTCTCCGCGTCCGCGTAGTGTGTTTGTGCCAACGCATCGAGAATCTCCGAGATGATCTCGAACTGTTCGATTGTGGGCTCGTTAACGAACCGCACGGTTTGCGCGTTGGTGTAATCCGTGCCCGGGTCGGCCGCCGCGCCGAGCGCCATCATGGCCGCGACCATCTTCGACCCCCCGCTTCCACTGGCGGGCACCGCCGACACTTCCGTTGGCATTTCCAGGCCCACGCCCGTCACCGTGCTGCTGCTCCCGCCGCCGCTGTTACACCCCGCCGCCGCGAGCGCCAGCACGCCCCACACCACCCACTGCCCTGCCACTGCCCGTCGCTTCCCCATGACCTTCCTCCTCCCCAAAAAGAAAAAGCCCAGTTCCCTCCAGAACTGGGCCGCACAAATCAACCTCCGTGTAACGAGACGGAGTATGACCGGAGCGGCCCAACTAGCATGCCGTCGACCATTCGACAGCGAAGCCTTGAAGCTTTGCGTCCCAGCCTTTCGACTGGTTTGCCTTTGTTCCGGGCTCCATCCCGCAAACAACGTGGTTGACGATAGCAGGAGGCGCGGAGTTGTCAAGCCGCTGGTGGCAAGTCGCCGTGACCCACAAATAACAGGAGGCCGGTCATGGACCGGCCCCCTGCGAGAAACCCTGTGTGTAAGATCTAAAACGTGTAGCTGACTTGCAGCACCCCGACCGTGGCTGCGTCAGGATCGTCATTCGTTCCGTCCTCAAAGAAATCTCCCGCCCGCAAATAACCCAGGCCCGCCAACAAACTCAGCTTCTTTGTGAGCGCCCAGGTAAGGGTGGCATCAAGTTCGACCCCGATATCCTCCCCGGCGGGGTTCCCAGCACCACTGCCATCCGGGTCCTCGGTTGACCGGGCCCAGATGAGCGCAACATCAATAACGTGGGGTCCATGCGTCATCCCGCTTGAGAGCTTCACCGCCGTCAGGCCCGCCCCGTCGATGCACCCGTTTGACCCTCCGAGGGACGTTGACGGACCGCCGAGAGACAAACACGTCCCGTCTTTGGTATCCAGCGAACGCGCGCCGGTATTGGTGATGATGATCCCGATCGGGTAATTGCCGTTTAAACCGTTGACATTCCTTTCGTCCGTGGACGAAGCGTCTTGTCCGCTCGTATAGATGAGGTCGACCCCAAGCGGCACCGCCCCGTCGAGCTTCGCGCCCACGGTCAGGTTCAGACCTTTGAGATCATCGTCAACGCCGCCAACCGAAGCCTTCCCGTGAAAGAAGTCGATTTCTCCGTGCAGGTGAGCCGGGCCCACCACGCGGCCATCCATCGCACCCAACACCCACATGGTCGCGTCATCGCCACTGGCACCGACCCCGCCGCCACCGAACAGAGCCGCCTCACGATCACTGAGGTATCCGAGGAATACGTCCGTGTGCATGCCGCCGAACATTTTGCCGAAGGCCGCGTTGACCACGTAGAAATCCGTGTCGCCGCCGGTTCCCCTGCCAGTGGTGGTATTGCCGATTCCGATAAGAGGATCGTTCGTGTGCTCGATCAGCTTCAAGGCCCCGAACGTGACATCCGTCTCTCCAAGCCTGGCATCGAACCACAGACCATCAACCGCGTCATCCAACACAATGCCGTGCCCGAGCTTATAGACCTTGCGGCCGCCCGCAAATCCCCACCCACCAAAATCAGCCTTGATGTACGCTTCCAAAAAACCAACGGTACTACCGGCCTCCGGACCGTACACACCGGAAGGATCACCTGCATCGATGCCGCCACCCAACAGCCGATTCCCGTTTCCGCCCGTCTGGCCAATGATCAACGTCGTGACCCCGCTGACGTTCTCCTCGGTAAACGCCGTCGTGAGTAAGAACCGCGACGAGTAGTACGCCGCGCTGTCGTTCTCAGTATCACGACCATACTCCTGATCCGTCAGGTTGTTGTTGTAGAACCCCCGCAATCGGTAATCCCCGCCCCATTTGACATCCAGCGCCCATGACGGCGTTGACACGCCGACCAAGGCCGCAAGGACCGTTCCGAACACCAGATGTCGTTTCATTCTGGTTCCTCCTTCCCTGAAGGTGTGTAATGCCGGACCCGCATCGTTGAGGGCCCGCTTGGCGGTGGAGAGGCCTACGCGCCCGCCCTGGCGCGGTACAAGGTAACCGGAGGTCACTCCGCTGTAAAGGACTATCTTGGGAAGCGGCCGCCTAATCACGGGTCCGAACAGTCGCGCATGTACCCGCAGCGGCGACACACGAGTTTACAATGGATGTCCAGCATGGGAGCGCCGCAGAGTTCGCAGGACACTGCGGGAGGGCCGGCGGCCGGAGACGGCGGCTTCTGAGGGGGTGGGGAATCAGTGGATCTTATCGACGACGATGTCAACGCCGGTGGCTCCGACCATAATCGGATTGCCCTTGAATTCTCCTTCAAGATCTCCGGGCTCCGGAGGCCCCGCATTCCCATCCTTGTCCAGCTTCGCGTAGACGTTCACCTTGCCTTCGAGCGTCACGCCCTCGAAAAACACGTCTTTCTGCGACACCGTGAACTGAACCGGAAACGTCAAGTTCGTCATCTTATGCGCGGCGACCGGCGGACCGAACGGCGGCGCGTCGGCCGGGCGAACCACGATAAATAAAATGTGCTCCGGCGTCAGGTCTTTGGCCAGCTCAGGAGCCACCGTCACGGTTCCCGAGATGGTCGCGGGCTTGGGCGCCTCCTTCTTGCCGTAGCACCCCGTCCCGGCCGCCATCACCATCAACGCCGCCGCACCAGCAACCACCATACTCCGACCCGACATGTATCCCCTCCGTAGCTAAACGGTCCGCATTATCCTCCAACGTCACGACGTTGTCAACGAAAAGCGCCCAAAACCCGGTTCATTGTTGGGCTCCAAACGCCTGTGGTAAGATGCCGAACCACCACCGAGGCCCGTGTATGGCGACCACCCAAGGGATCGATCACGACTATCGCGTGTTGCGCGCCGGCGCCGGGCTGCTGGATTGTACGCCGCGTCCGCGGCTCCGCGTGACGGGCGCGGCGCGCGCCAAATTTTTGCAGGGCATCCTCACCAACGATGTCAGCGCGTTGCATCCCGGGCAGGGTCTGTACGCGGCCGTGCTCACCGGCAAAGGCAAGATGCAAGCCGATCTCACCGTGTATGCCTTATCAGATTGGTGGTGGGTGGACGCTGAACCCGAGGTGGCGGACAAGCTGCCCGCGCTCCTGTCCCGGTACACCATCGGCACCGACGCTGTGGTGTCGAACCTCGCCGCGTCGCACGGCCTGCTGGGTCTGTTCGGTCCCTCAGCGGCGAAGGTGCTGGCGGCCGCCTTGCCCACACGTTCATTCCCGCCCGGCACCTTGGCCGTATGCGACATGGAGTGGAACCACCACCGCGTCATCGTCGCGGAAGCCGGGTATCCGGGAACGCCGGGATACAAAATTCTCGCGCCGACCGAAGCAACCGCGGCCATCCGCGACGCGCTGCATGCGGCCGGCGCGAGCGCCGCGGATCCCTCCGCCTTGGAGATCGTCCGCATCGAAAGCGGCGTTCCTCGGTTCGGCCTCGACATGAGCGAGGAGAACTTCCCGCCCGAGGCCCGGATCGAGGATCGGGCCGTCAGCTACACCAAGGGGTGCTACATGGGACAGGAAACCATCGCCCGCATCAAAACCTACGGGCACGTCAATCGCCTGCTCGTGGGCCTCCATCCCGACACGGATCGCCCGCTGCCCGCGGGAACGCGGATCGTCGCCGCCGACGACGCCAAGGACATCGGTTACGTCACGTCATCCATCGTCTCGCCCGCGCTCGGCCGCGTCATTGCGCTGGGCTACGTGCACCGCTCGCTCGAAGCCCCGGGAACCACGGTCGCGCTCGGCGCGGAGCCGCGAATCCTCGCGACCGTGGTATCGCTTCCCTTCGTCCCCGCGCCGTAGTCCGGGTAGTCCCGACCGGGACGCGGTTACGTCGTACGAATCTTCACCGCGGTCATTTTCCCGCCTTGTTCTTCCAAAAATCCGATGACCACCTCGTCGCCGGTCTTCACGGTCTTGAGCTGCTCGGCGGTGGCGGAAAACGTCATCGGATGGCCGGTTTCCGCGTCGTTGATCGTCACGGTCAGCGCGGTCGGATCCACCGCCGTCACCACGCCCACGTGCGTAAACGTACCCGCGGCCTTACACGCCAGCGCACCCTCCGGCTGAGCGAGCGTCAACGCGACCGCCGCGCCGACCGTCAGTATCGTCGTCACCATTCGCATCACCCACCTCCTGGTTACGGTTGGTCCCCGGCGATCGTAGCGCCGCGTCCAAGAACGTGTCAATGCGGCGCGTGGTATGATGCCCCCCATGCCTCGCACCGAAACGGACTACGCGGCATGGCTTCGCCTGGCCGTGGACGCGGCGCGCGCCGCGGGGGACATTATCCGACGCGGAATGTCCGACGCGCTCGACATTCGGTACAAGGGCGCCATCAACCTGGTGACCCAGATCGACGTGGCCGCGGAACGGGCCGTGGTGGAACGACTGCGAGCCCACACGCCCGACCACGACATCTTAGCGGAGGAAGGGTCCAACCGCGCCACCGGCGCCCAGTACCGCTGGCTGATCGACCCACTCGACGGCACCACCAATTACGCCCATCGTTTCCCGTTTTTCTGCGTCTCCATCGGGCTGCGGCAGGACGACCATGCGATCCTGGGCGTGGTGTTCGATCCCGTGCGCGATGAGCTGTTCACCGCGGTCCGCGGCCACGGCGCCTCGCTCAACGGGACTGCCCTCTCGGTTTCGGCGACCAAGAAACTCGGCCACAGCTTGGTGGTCACCGGATTCGCGTACGACCCCAAACACGACACCAATGCGAACTTCACGCACTTTGAAGCCGTGAGCCGCGTGGTGCGCGGGGTGCGACGCACGGGGTCCGCGGCGCTGGACCTGTGTTACGTGGCGGCGGGCCGCTCCGACGGGTTTTGGGAACTCTCGCTCTCACCCTGGGATACCGCAGCGGGACAGATCATCGTGGAAGAAGCGGGCGGACGCGTGACCGACTTTTCCGGCCGCCCCTTCTCCCCCGACATTCCCGAAGTGCTCGCGACCAACGGCAAGATCCACGACGCCATGTTGGCCGTGCTGAACCAATCGTCCGCGTCCTCGCGTGACTGACGGGTCGGCGCCGATCAGGGAACGCTGGGCCTGGGCCGGCTACGACTTCGCCAATTCGGCCTTCACCACCATCATCGTCACGGTCGCGTACAGCGTGTATTTTACGCGCGTGGTCGCGCCGGAGGCCGGCGAGGCGTGGTGGGGCCGCGGGTACGCCGCGTCCATGCTGCTCGCCGGCCTATTGTCGCCGATCCTCGGCGCGGTCGCCGATGCCACCGCGTCCAAACGTCGTTACCTCATTGTCATGACCACCGTCTGCGTGGTCCCGACCGCCCTCCTGGGGTGGGTGGGCCCACGCGATCTGGCGTGGGGGTTGGGACTGTTCATCGTCGCCAACGTGGGGTACAACGCGGCGCTGCATCTTTATGACGCGTTTCTCAAGGAACTCACCCCCGCGGACGCGGTCGGCCGCCTGTCGGGGTGGGGATGGGGGCTGGGGTACATCGGCGGGCTCGCGTCGCTCGCCCTGGTGTACCCGTTCCTTGCGGGCGGAATGGACGGCGAGGCCGCCGCGCGGTACCGGCTGGCGTTCCCGCTGACCGCCGCGTTCTTTGCCATCGCCGCCATCCCCACGTTCATCTGGCTCAAGGAACGCGCTGTGCCCGTTCCGATCGTGGGCTCGCGCTGGACCGCGGGGCTCCGACGCGTGGGCGCGACCCTGCGCGGTCTTCGGCGGTATCCGAATCTGATCCGCTATTTCTTTGCGTACTTCATGTTCAACGACGCGGTGAATACGGTGTTCGTCTTTGCCGCCATCTTCGCCACCCAAGTGCTCGCGTTCACCGCGCAGGATCTGGTGATTTTCTTCCTGATCATGCAACTCTCGTCCGCCGCCGGCGCCGGCGGATTCGGCTGGGTCACGGACCGGTTAGGATCCGTGCGCGCCATTTCCATCACGCTCGTGGCGTTGATCGGCGTGACCCTCTGGGCCGCGCGCGTCCAGTCGACCGAGGAGTTCTACGCGATCGGCCTGTTCACCGGTGCGTTATTGGGCGCGAACCAGGCGGCCAGCCGGACCCTGCTGGCGCACTTTGCGCCGCCCGGCCGCGGCGCGGAGTTCTTCGGGTTGTTTTCCCTGACGAGCAAGTTCGCGGCCACGATCGGTCCATTGCTCTACGGCGAGATCGCCCGCGTGAGCGGGAGTCATCGCACCGCGGTGTTGTCCATCGGCGCCTTGTTCCTGATCGGATTGATCCTGCTGCAGCGGGTCAACGAGGCGCGCGGACGGGGAGAGGCCGTCGATCACCCGTAGCCCCTACGGGTTCGACATCTCGACCCCCTACATCGAAAACGGCACGGGCGTAAACGTCAGGACGAAAATAACGACACTCGCCCACGCAATGACGCGTTGGCGGCGCGTCAGCGGGACGTCTTGATCCATGACCGGCGGATGACGCAAGCCGAGCATCGCCCCCAGGATACCCCACACGAGCCACCCCGGCCATGCCTCCACCCCGAAAATCCCGAGCGAGCCGATCAGCCCGAGCACCAAGACCGTCACGATGGAAATCATTTTGTGCCGTCGTCCGAACAACGCGTAGGTGATGTGACCGCCATCGAGTTGCCCGATGGGGAGGAGATTCAACGCGGTGACGAAGAGACCGATCCATCCCGCGAACGCCACCGGGTGCAGGACGAGATCATACCCTTCACCCGGTGCGTCGATCAGTAACGCGCCGAGACCGTGCAGGAGCAACGGCGATCCCAGCTTCATGCCCTCGAGCGAGTTCGCGGGTTGGACCGATGACTGCACTAACCCCGCGATCACCGCCACCACCGCCACCACGAACCCCGCAATCGGCCCCATCGCGCCGATCTCCAACAAGGGGCCGCGGCGCATGATCGGCGAGCGCATATTGATAAACGCCCCGAACGTGCCGATCATGAAAAAAATCGGCGGGGCGGGGATGAAATACGGCAGACTGGCGGTGACGCCGTAGTGGCGCGACGTAATGTAGTGCCCCATCTCGTGCGTGAGCAGGATCGCCATCAACGTGAGCGAAAACGGGATGCCCCGCACCAACTCCGCGGGCCGGGCAAAGATGTCCGCTCCGTCCATCAGCGCGCCCGCCGCGACCGTCGTCCCCAGGGTGGCCATGAACAATGTGAGCGCCAGCCCATACGCGGGACGAGGCGGCGGCTCCTCGACGAAGATCTCGCGCGCCGCGGGTTCGGCGGGGAGCGATGGGGCCCAAGAGGCGGAATCCGATTGGTCGGCCATGAATCGGGGGTCGATGATGGAGGTTACGCGGCCGGTCGCACCGACGTAATGCTCGTCAAGGGAAAGTTGAATGCTCCGCCGGCAGTCATGAGATACAACTCCGATTCATCGGCGCCCACGAGACGGCCCCGGTACACGATGCCCTCGTAGGTGACCTCGACCTCCCGGCCTTGCAACTGGGTGAGCTCGTCCGGCATCATCGCGCGTGATTCGATTATATCGACATGGGGATGGCCGCGCAACGCGAACACACGGCCGCGGGACGGCGTTGCCTCGCGGGAGTGAGTATGGTAGGCTCGCGCCCGCATTGACCCGCATTGAAAAGGAGACGTGATGGCGCAATCAGACGAGTTATCCAAAGCAATCGCTCAAGCCAAAAAAGACGTGACGGCGCGCCGCGCCGCGTCCGAGTCCGTGCGGCAGGACGCCGCGTTGCGAGGCCTTCGCAAAACGCTGAAACGGCTTCAGCGCCGTCGTCGCGCCGCCGCGGCGCAACACGCGCGCCTGAACGCCAAGTCGGCCAAAACCGGCGGGGAGGCTGCGAAAGCCGAGTAACCGCCGATGGCGTTGCTCGGACTGGCCCTGGGCGGAGGAGGCGTCCGCGGGTTCGCGCACCTCGGCGTGTTGCGCGTGTTGGAGCGCGAGGGGCTCGCCCCCCGCGCCATCGCCGGGACCAGCATGGGGGCGATGATCGCCGCGTTGTACGCGTTATCGCCCTCGCTGTCCGCCGTGGAACAACGCATGGCGGATTTTTTTACCCGCTTTGCCCCGGCGTTGAGCCGCCTGACCGCGCGGGTCGCTGAAAGCCGCGGCGGCATCGCGCTGGACGAACCCTCGCTGCTGGAAGCCGGGGTGTTCCACCAGCACTTCGACGACCTCATCCCGGACGTGGGGTTCGAACAGGCCCGCGTCCCGCTGGCAGTGGTGGCGGTGGATCTGGTGTCCGGGGAAGAAGTCGTGTACACGTCCGGGCCGGTGCGTCCCGCGGTGTTGGGCAGCGTGGCGCTGCCGGGCGTGTTCCCGCCGGTGCCGCACGACGGACGGCTACTCGTGGACGGCGGCTGGACCAGCCGCATTCCGGTCGACGCGGCCCGCCAAATCGGCGCAGATCGGGTGGTGGGCGTCGAAGTCTCGGACAACGCCGACAACCCGTTTCTGCCCAGCCAACCCAAGACCGGCCTGCAAATCGCGCTGCGCGCCGCCGAAATCACGCGCAACCACCTCGCCCGCCTCGCCGCGCGCCGCGCCGACCTGCTGCTGATCCCCCCCACGGGCCACGTCGCGCTGCACGACGCCTCGCGCGCCATGGAGTGCGTGCAGATCGGCGCCACGGAAACGCAAGCGAACATCGCCGCGATCCGTCGACTGCTTTCGTCGTGAACCTGCGGAACGAGCCCTCTACTCCCAGTTCCGCGCCACCTCATCCAACTTCCTCGCCAACTTCCGGAGCTGTTCACGAACGCCTTGCTGCGACGCGCCCGCTTTTTTTCGCAACTCCCGGAGCGACTCACCCAACGAGGTGAGCGCGGATTTGGTTCCCGAGGCCGCGTCCCGCGCCAAGGCCTCGATGCGCTCCGCGGCCACCGCGATTTCCTCTTGGGCGTCTTTGACGTTTTTGTCCGCCAGCGCCTCGCGCGCCCGCGCCAAGGCCTCCCGCGCCTGCGCCAAGGCTTCCCGCCGCTTCACGGCGAGCATTTCTCGGTCGATCGCCGCGGTTTTCGCGCCCAGTTCTTCCTTGAGCGACGTGACGTGTTCGGTCACGTCGTCGAGTCGGTGATTCCCCAGCCAGTACCCCGCGACAAACGCCACCGCCAGACACCCGCTGAATACGATCGCCTTGAACAATCCGCCCATGGCTCCTCCCGGCTTGACCCGCACGGCCGCGACACGCGGCCCGCGCATGTTCACCCGCGGGCGGGGCGCGAGTCAAGCAAGCGCCGCGTGCGGCGGCCTTGACCCGCCAGGCGCACAACCCCTATGCTGCGGTATCATCGGAGACCGTCATGACCGACCGTATCGACACGCTCCTGATCCACGCCGGCGAGCCGACACCGCGCATTGGCGGCGCAGTGTCGTTGCCGATTTTTCAGTCGGCCAACTTCGAGTACGGCGGTGAGGCCAGTTATGACGATCTGAAGTACATCCGCCTCAACAACACACCGAACCACATCGCCCTGCATCAGAAACTGGCAGCCTTAGAGGGCGGCGAGGCTGCGGTGGTGATGGCCAGCGGGATGGCGGCGATTTCCACCGCGTTGTTGACCGCGCTCGGGTCCGGCGATCATCTGCTGGCGCAAGCCTGCCTGTACGGCGGGACGCACGATCTGATCACCAAAGACCTGCCCGCGTTCGGCATTTCGCACGACTTCATCGACGCGAACGACCCGGAGTCGTGGGCCCGGCTGCTCAAACCCGCCACCAAAGTCATTTACGTCGAGACCATGACCAACCCGTTGCTGGAGGTGGCGGATCTGCGCGCGGTCGCGGCGTTCGCCGAACAACACGGGTTGCTTGCCGTGATCGACAACACGCTCGCGAGCCCCCTGAACTTTCGGCCGTTCGCGGTCGGGTTCAATCTGTCGATTCACAGCGCGACCAAGTACCTCAACGGCCACTCGGATATTGTCGCGGGCGCGGTGATCGGTTCGAACGCATGGATCACGCGCATCACGCACCGGCTCAATCACCTCGGCGGATCGCTCGATCCGCACGCCGCGTTTCTCCTGCACCGGGGTATGAAGACGCTCGCGGTGCGCATGCGCCACCAGAACGCGAGCGCGCTGCGCATCGCGGAATTCCTGGCGCAACACCCCGCGATCGCCTCGGTCAACTATCCCGGCTTGAAGCGCCATCCCAACCACGCGCGCGCGGCCGAACTGTTCTCCGGATTCGGCGGCGTGTTGAGCATGGAGTTGCGGGGCGGCGTGGACGCGGCCGACCGGATGATCCATCGCGTCACGCTTCCCATCTCCGCACCCAGCCTGGGCGGGGTGGAATCACTCATCACCCGGCCCGCCACCACCTCGCACGCGGGCATGTCCGCCGCGGACCGCCGACGACTCGGCATCTCCGACGGGTTGGTCCGAATCTCGGTCGGCATCGAGGACACGGACGATTTGATCGCAGACTTTTCCCAGGCGCTGGCGGCATGAGCGCGCTCGTGCCGCCCCTTCGCTCCCCGCGCGAGACGCTCGGAGACTATGTCTTCCTTCCCCGATTAATCGACAAGGTCCGGTTGCACGCCCAAGGCCGGTTGCCGCCTGAGTACCACCCGCAATTACTGGGCCCGGAACTTACGTTGGACGGACGATTCCTCGCGTTCACGGGCCTCGACCGCGAAGCTCTTCGCGCCGCGATTCTCGCCGCGCCGGACGACGCCTCGGTCCTGGCGTGGGTGGAGCGACACGCCGTGCCTCACTCCGCCGCGGAGAAGCGGGCGTGGGTTGCGGCGATCGACGCGTATCGTCCGGATCCCGAGCGGGCGACGCGTCGCGCCCAAATGTATCCAGACGTGGCGGCGCGTTGTGACGTGGCCGCGCTGAGCCTGTTCGATTTGATCGACCTTGATGAAGGGCGCATCGATCGACCCGCCCGCTGAGCGACCGTCCACGGACACGGTCTGGGCCGCGTTCGCGGACCCGGTGCGGCAATTTATCCGCCGTCGCGTCGGCGACGACGCGGATGCCGACGACATCCTGCAAATGGTCTTCATCAAAATCCACGCGGGCCTGGGCGGGCTCGCGGACACCGAACGGTTGCCCGCGTGGATTTACCAGATCGCGCGCCACACGGTGATCGACCATCTTCGGCGCCGCGCGTCGGGGCCCGCAGCGGTCGAACTCCCCGACGATCTGGCCGCCGAGGTTCAAGAACCCGCGTCCGCGGTCGAAGAACTCGCGGGTTGCGTGCGGCCGCTCATCGACCGCCTGCCCGAACCCTATCGGCGAGCCCTCACGTTGACCGAGATCGAGGGCCGCACCCAGCGGGAGTTGGCGGAAGCACTGGGGCTCTCGCTCTCCGGCGCCAAGTCGCGCGTGCAACGCGGCCGCGAGCAGGTCAAGGCCATGTTGTTGGCGTGTTGTCACGTTGAACTGGATCGATACGGGCGCGTGATCGATTACGAGCCCCGGCCGGACTGCCGAGACTGCGCGTCCTGCGATTCGGACTGAGCGCAGCGGCCCGGGTTAGGACCGTGGGTGGTGTGATCGTGGGCCGGTGATTTGCCGGTACAACGCGTACCCCGTGGCCGCGATCCCGGTGACGAGCAGCGCCACACCGGCCCTGAGCCACACCCGATCATGTGACGTGAGCCCCACCACGGCGAAGATAAACCCGGTGACGAAAAAAAGACGGCCCATTCCCCGCGCCGCGCGGACCGAGGTCATCGCGAACCCGGCGCGCGCTTCTCACCTTGGTGTTGGCGCGCGCCGACCAACATTTCGATCGTAATCCCCACGAACCCGCCCACCGCGCTCCCGGTCCCGGCCATCATCGGCACCACCGCGGGTCCGCCCGCGCGCCACCCGACCAAGGCGCCGATCACGGTGCCCACGGCCACACTCAGGAAAAACCGGTGCGCGCCCAGCTTGCCCACACCCACGCCGATCAACGCCCCGAAGATCGCCCCGCCGATCACGATGCCCCAGTGATCCAAGTACAGGCCGACCAACACGCCGGTGACTGTAAAAATCGCAACCCCGACCGGAACCTGCCACGGCGAGGGCGGACGGACGTCATCACTGTCCATGGGACCTCCGAAGCGAGTCGTGGCCCAGTGTAACGAAAAACCCCGGTCCGCCACCACCACTTTTTCCGATCACCGTATCCGGCAACCTTTACATTCCGAGGACGAGCCGTGTACCGTGGCGACATGCGTGTCCGACCCCGGACCTCGTTCGGTCGCCGGTGCGTGCTGACGATTCTGGTCGCGCTCCTTGCGGGCTGCCCGTCCCCCCGGCAGTGGTCCGCGCCCACGCCGGACGCCCTGTCCGGGGTTCGGGCGTACTTGACCGCGAGCGACGAGCAGGCCGAACGGTTGCTGCCGGAGCTGGCGACGAGGCCGGTGGATGACCTCGAAAACGCGGTGCACCAGGCTATCATCGCTCCAACCCTACCGGACGCTCCGGTGGGCAAACAGCCGGGACGCCGGTTCCAGGTCGGCAATCGCACGTTTCACTATGCGCTCTACGTGCCCGCATCGTATCGCGCGGACCGCGCCTACCCTCTGGTGATTTGTTTGCACGGCGCCGGCTTCGGGGGCGAAACATACCTGGACCGCTGGCAGCCGCGCCTCAAAGACGGCTTTATCTTGGCCTGCCCCACGATCAAAGACGCCGCCTGGTGGACCAACCAGGCGGAAGAATTGGTGATGGCGGTGCTCGCCGAAGTGTCCCGCGTCTACCGGATCGATCCGGATCGCGTCATGTTGACCGGCATGTCCAACGGCGGGACCGGCGTCTTCGTGATCGGGCTGAACCACGCGGACCGCTTTGCCGCGCTGGTGCCCATGGCTTCGGCGCTGCCGCGCGGCCTATACCCGTTATTGGACAACGCGCGTCACACCCGCTTTTACATAATCCACGGCGCCCGCGACGAGGTGATGCCGGTCACATACAGCCGGGACATCGTCTCATACCTTCAGAAGAACGGGTTTCAAGTCGTGTACCGAGAACATGAAAAAGAACACCCCATGGCCGGCGGCCATTTCTTCCCGCAGGAGGAACTCCCGGATTTGGTCGAATGGCTTTCAGTGCGCCATCGTCTGGGGGTACCCGACCGCTTGACCGTGGTGCGAGACCGCGACCACACCGGCCGCCTCTATTGGGTCCGGATCGACGAAAGCCGGGACGCCGCCTCGTTCTGGACATCGGAGTTCGACAAGGAGGAGAGCCGCCGATTGCAGGACGGGGCCTGGGCCCGGGTCAATGCCCGAATCAAGAACAACACAATCGCGGTGCGCGCCGAACGCGTGACCCGCTACACGCTGCTGCTGGGCCGGGATCAGATCGACTTCAGCCGACCCGTGACCGTACTGACCAACGGCACCGTGAGCTTTGAAGGCCGCGTTCTGCCCGACGCATCCGTCTTGCTGCGGGAATCGCGCAAGGCCCCGGACCCGGAACGGCTCGTGTTGGCCGAACTCTCGATCCAGGTTCCCCAGTAGGGTCCTTCGACAAGCTCAGGACGAACGGAGTTGGAACGCGATGTTCGAATGCGTATTCCGTTCGTGGTGAGCCTGTCGAACCACGCTTGTCACGTCTTTTGCAGCCGACTATCGACGGCGGCGTCCAGCGGTTCCGCCGCCCAGCAGCGACCCCAGCACCCCCCGAATCAGTTCCCGGCCGATTTGGCTCCCGATCGCGCGCGCCGCGCTCATGGCCGCGGCTCCGACCACGCTCGGGACCTGCCGCGTGGTCGGCTTCGGCGGGAGCGTAGCATCGGCCGGGAGCCGCGCTGGACCGGCCGACGACTCGCCGCCTCCCACGCGCGCGGACAACCGTTCATGCGCGGACTCACGATCTACCGTCTGCTCGTACCGCCCGGACACCGGGGATCGACGCATCACCTCCTGCCGCTCCGCGGGCGCGAGCGGGGCCAAGCGGCTGGCGGGCGGTCGTACCAACGCGCGTTCAACGACCGAGGGCCGGCCTTGTTCATCGAGGAATGACACTAAGGCCTCACCAACGCCAAGTTCCGTGATGGCGGATTCAACATCCAGCTTCGGATTGTCGCGGAACGTCTGCGCCGCGGCCTTGACCGCCTTTTGATCGCGCGGCGTGAACGCGCGCAAGGCGTGTTGCACGCGGTTGCCGAGCTGGCCCAACACCGCGTCGGGAATATCCAACGGCGTCTGCGTCACGAAGTACACACCCACGCCCTTGGAGCGAATGAGCCGCACCACCTGCTCGATCTTGTCCTGCAACGCCTTGGGCGCGTCCGCGAACAACAGGTGGGCCTCGTCGAAGAAGACGACCAACTTGGGTTTGTCCGGATCACCGACCTCGGGCAGGTTCTCGAACAGCTCGGCGAGCATCCAGAGCAACACCGTGGCATATAAGGTCGGGGCCTGAAACAGTTTGTCCGCGGCCAAAATGTTCACCACCCCGCGGCCGTCCAGTCCGGCGCGCATCAGATCGTTCAGATCCAACGCCGGCTCGCCGAAAAAGCGATCGCCTCCCTGCTCCTCCAGCGCCAGCAGCCCGCGTTGGATCGCCCCCACGGTGGCGCTCGTGACGTTGCCGTAACGCGCTTTGAGCGTCTTGGCATTGACCGCCGCATGTTGTAACAACGCGCGCAGATCCTTCATATCCAACAGCAACAGCCCTTGTTCGTCCGCGAACGAAAACACCGCGGATAACACCCCGCCTTGGGTCTCGTTGAGATTCAACAGGCGGCCCAACAACAATGGCCCCATGTCCGACACCGTGGCGCGCAGCGGATGTCCCTGCTCGCCGAACACGTCCCAAAACACCACCGGACAGGGCGCGAACGCAAAATCTTTGAGCCCGAGTTTTTGCACGCGCTCGCTGACCTTCGGGTGTTCCGCGCCGGGCTGCGCCAACCCCGACAGATCCCCCTTCACGTCCGCCATCACCACCGGCACGCCGATGCGCGAGAACTGCTCCGCCAGCACGCGCAATGTCACGGTCTTGCCCGTCCCGGTCGCGCCCGCGATCAGTCCATGTCGGTTGGCCATGCGGGGCAAGAGTGACAGCGGCGTTGGCGAGTAGGCCATGGGTAACGACTCAGGCGACATCGGCGTGTTGCTCCGGGTTTATGGGTCCGTCCATCTTAGCAAAATCGCTCCGCGCTGTGGCATACTGCGGCCTCACCAGTCAGGAGGGAGCGAGATGAGTCGCGAGAATATTTCCACCGGCAGCAAATGGGAACCCATCATCGGGTACTCACGCGCGGTGAAGGTCGGGGCGCGCGTGTTTGTTTCAGGCACCACGGCCACGGGCCCGGACGGTAAAATTGTGGGACCGGGTGATGCCTACACGCAGACCAAACAGGCGCTCAAGAACATTCAGGCGGCGCTGGAACAGGCTGGCGCGCGGATCGACGACGTGGTACGCACTCGGATCTTTGCGACCAACATCGCGGAATGGGAACAGATCGGCAAGGCTCACGGCGAAGTCTTCTCCGCGGTCAGGCCCGCCACCACCATGGTCGAAGTCAGCCGCCTCATCGCCCCCGACATGCTAGTGGAGATCGAAGCCGACGCGGTGATCGGGGGGTAGCCTACCACGTCCCATCGTTATGTCCGACGTTCCGTTTATTGTTCACATCGGCTCCACCAACCCCGTAAAAATCGACGCCGTGCGCGAGGTGTTTGCCGAATCAGGGCGCTTCGGCGCGCTCAACCTGGTCCCGCGCGACGTGGCTACCGGAGTCGCCGAACAACCCACGTCATTGGATGACACGCTGCGCGGCGCCATCAACCGCGCGCGGAACGCGTTCGGACATTGCGCCCTGAGTGTCGGCATCGAAGACGGGTTGTTCGCGGTCCCGCACACGCAGAGCGGCTACATGAACGTGTGCGCGTGCGCGATCTTTGACGGCCGCCGCGACCACCTGGGTCTGGCCTCGGCGTTCGAATATCCTCCGGAGGTGGTGCGGCTCGTGATCGACGAGGGTCTGGACGTGACCCAGGCGTTCGTGAAAGCGGGGTTGAGCAACAACGCAAAGCTGGGCGCGGCGGAAGGCGCGATCGGCGTGTTGACCAACGGCCGCCTCACGCGCCGCGCGTACGCCAAACAAGCCGTGGTCATGGCCCTGATTCATTTGCCCATGACCACGTAGGGGCGCACGGCCGTGCGCCCCTACCAATACCAGACCATCAACCGGCATCCAACGACCATCCTATGACGACCGCGCAACCGCCCTTGATCCCCCGCACCGTGCTGTTCGGCAACCCAGTGCGCACGAGCCCCCAGATTTCTCCCGACGGGACACGCCTCGCGTTTCTCGCGCCGGTCAACAACGTGCTCAACGTATGGGTGGGTTCAAGCGATGGAACCGACGCCCAGCCGGTCACGGACGACCACGACCGCGGGATCCGGTTCTATTTGTGGGCCGCGGACGGACACCACATCGTGTACCTGCAGGACATCGGCGGCGATGAGAACTGGCGGCTCTATGCAGTCCACGTGGACACCAAGGTCGTCCGCGATCTCACGCCGTTTCCCGAGGTGCAGGTACAAATCGTGGATCGCGACAAGCATTTCCCGCACGAACTGCTGATCGCCATGAACAAGGACGATGCGCGGTACCACGACGTGTACCGTCTGGACCTGCGCACGGGCGACATGCGTCCGGCGGCCAAGAACCCGGGCGACGTGGCATCATGGGTCACGGACGCGCGCTTTGACGTGCGCGGCGCGCTCAAGGCCACGCCGGACGGAGGGTTCGAGCTATTGATTCGTGACTCCCCGGAGACCACCTGGCGAACACTTCTTACCTGGAGCGCGGACGACAGTCTCAACAGCCAACCCGTGGGTTTCTCAAAAGACGGCACCTCGATCTACCTCGAGGATGCCAGCGGGAGCGACACGAACCAACTGGTCGAGCTGCGGCTCGCCGACGCCAACCGCCGCGTGCTGGCGCACGACGAGCAGTTCGACATCGGCGGAGTCATGATCCACCCGGACACGTACGAGATCCAGGCCGTGGCGTTTGATCGCGCTCGGACCGAGTGGACCGTGCTCGACCCGTCGATCCGCAAAGATTTTGACGCGATCCGCGGCCTCCACCACGGCGATGCGTCCATCATGAGCCGCGACCACGCGGATCATACCTGGATCGTGGCGTTTACGTCGGATCGCGAACCCACCGCGTTTTTCGCCTATGACCGCCGCAGCACACGCGGCCGCCTGCTCTTTCACAGCAAGCCGGATCTGCTCAATTTCACCTTGGCGCCGATGGAGCCGCTCGATCTCACGTCGCGCGACGGTCTCACATTACGCGGCTACCTTACGTACCCGCCAGGGCCGGAGCGTCGCGGCCTACCCATGGTCGTCAATGTCCACGGCGGCCCGCACGCGCGCGACACGTGGGGTTATGACCCGGAAGCCCAGTGGCTGGCCAACCGCGGCTACGCGTGTTTGCAGATCAATTTCCGGGGTTCGACCGGATTCGGCAAGCGCTTTCTGAACGCGGGGGACAAGGAATGGGGCGGCAAGATGCATGACGACCTGATTGATGCCGTACAATGGGCGGTCGGAGCCGGGATCGCGGACCCGACACGCGTGGCCATTTACGGGGGGTCGTACGGCGGTTATGCCGCGTTGGTCGGCGCAACATTCACGCCGGATCTATTTTGCTGCGCGGTGGACATCGTGGGTCCCAGCAATCTAATCACTATGATCGAGACCATCCCTCCCTACTGGGAGACGTTCCGCGCCATCGAGCATCGACGGGTGGGCAACCCCGCGACCGAAGCCGCCTTTCTCAAGAGCCGGTCGCCCTTGTTCTTCGTGGATCGCATCAAGGCGCCGATCCTCATCGCCCACGGCGCGAACGACCCGCGCGTGAAACAAGCCGAGTCCGAACAGATCGTGGACGCCATGAAACGCAAGGGTATTCCGTACGAGTACGTGTTGTTCCCGGACGAGGGCCACGGGTTCGCCAAACCCGAAAACCGGCTGCGATTCTACGCGGTCGCGGAACGCTTCCTGGCCACACACCTCGGCGGGCGCGTCGAGCCCGCGCCGTGAGGGCGCGGAGCCGCGCGCCGATCCTGCTCGTGCACGGGGGGTGCGGCAGCCGTCGTCCCGGCGCCCGCGCGTTGGCCGTCATCGCGCAGGCATTAGACGCGGGGTACGCGCTGCTCGAACACGGCGGCTCGCCGGTAGAGGCCGTGGAGGCCGCGGTGGTAGTGCTGGAATCCAGCGGGCGGTTCAACGCGGGCTCGGGCGCGTATCGGCAACTGGATGGCGTGGCGCGGCGCGACGCCTCGATCATGGACGGCCGCACCCTTGCGGCCGGGGCCGTGGCCGCGGTCACCGGCATCCGCAATCCGGTGCGCGCGGCGCGGCGGGTGATGGATGCATCGCCGCACGTGCTCCTGGTGGGTCCATGGGCCGAACGATTCGCGCGCTCCCAGAAGATTCCCCGCTCGTCGGAGCCGCGTCCGGTGACGTCGGCCTCCTGGAACACGCTCTATCGCCGAGTGATGAAATCGGCCAAGCCCGCTTCCGGCACGGTCGGCGCGGTGGCGATCGACGCGCGCGGACACGTCGCGGCCGCGACCTCCACCGGCGGCATCACCCGCATGTTGCCGGGCCGCGTGGGAGACAGCCCGTTGATCGGCGCGGGCACGTACGCGGACGATCGGGCCGGCGCAGTGTCCATGACGGGCACGGGCGAAACCATTATCCGCGCCGGCCTCGCGCGATTGATCGCGGCGGACCTGGCGCGCGGCGCCACGCCCAAGACCGCGGGTCGTCGGGCGATGGGCTGGATGCGCCGGCGGATTGGGGGAGACGCGGGCGCCATCATCCTGTCGCGCACCGGCGCACACGCGCTCCTTCACACCACGCTGTACATGGCCTGCGGCATGCGCGACCGTGCGGGCCGACGCGTCGAGGCCCATGGCGACCGACTGGAGGGACGGTAATGCAGATCCGCGTCTACTACGAGGACACTGATTGCGGCGGCGTGGTCTACTACGCGAACTTCCTGCGCTACTTCGAGCGCGCGCGCACCGAGTATCTACGGGATCGCGGCATCGAGGTCGCGGCCTACGCGGCCGTAGGCCTGCTGTTCGTGGTGGCGCACACGGAAGTGTCCTACCGCTCCCCCGGCCGGTACAACGACGTGCTGGAGATCGACACCGACGTCGTGGACATCACCCGCACGAGCCTCACCTTTGCCCACGAGATCTACCGCACGGGCGACGACCGGCTTATCGTGGAGGGCGCCGCCCGCCTGGTTTGCGTGGACGAACGCGGTAAACCGCGGCGCGTGCCCGAAGAATTTCTGGCTCGGCTCAACGCCGAGCCGCAAGCCCCCCTGTGATCACCGGCCCGGATTCCCGACACCACAGGCGCACCCGCGTCAGAACTCGAACACCAAACCCGCGCTGAGATACCGTTCACGGTCTTGCGCCAACACGCGTTGGAGTGACCGCCCGGCATAGCCCGAGACGGCCAATCGAATCCCGCGCTCCCCATCGGCGCGCGACAGGCGCAATCCGCCTTCGACGTTGGCATTGGCCGCCCAATCGGACTCAGCCCATGTTTGCAAGTCCGCGGCCGCGAACCACTGCCGGACCACCCTCCCCGAAACTCGCGGCGGGCCGAACCACTCCACCCCGGTCTGCGCGGCGGTTCGCCCGCCCTCCGGAGTCAGGTGCACCGCAACACTCGCCCCGCCGTAGATTCTGAGCCGGTCCGTCACATCCCACGCCGCGACCACGCGCGCGTAGTCGCGGCGGTAGAGGAAGCTGCGATCAAAAAACAGCGCCTCGCCATCATGAATTCGTCGTTGCGCCTCGATTTCGCCGAGATGGGAACTGAGGTGTCCGATGCCGGAACGAACGACGACGCGATCGAATCGAACGTCCACCGGGATAAACAACGTGTAGTCCGCGCTGTTGATGTCGAGAAACCCGGCGGAGTCCATGTCGCGATTAAACCGGGTGAACACCGACGCTTGGAGCCCGACCTGCGCCGTCCAGTCCGAGGCAATCCGCGCCACGCCGAACGTGTCCCCGAACGACGCCTCCCCGCGCGCGGTACCGGACCCCGCCACGTATCGCAAACTATGATGCGCCTCGCGTGGATCGGCCGCCAACGGGCGAAACAGCGACGCGGCGGGCAACCATTCGACGACCGCGGCGCGCGCGTGATCGGGAAACGGGCTGACCGCCAGCCACGCAAGCACCGCGGCGGCCACGCAACGAATGGAGTGTCTGGTGATCGACATGCCGGCGAGCAAGGACCTTCGTGTAGCACGGCGCGGTCACGGGTGTCAATTGCCCGCGGCGCGCCGCGCGTGTTGACAGCCGTCCGGTCGCGCCTATACTTCCGGTACGTCCATTTCACCCTCCATAAATTATTATTAGAATTAGGAACCTAAGGTTGACACCGTGGTTGAGAAATCAGTAGCATCGCGCAATGTGTTGAGGAGCCTTATGAGACGGATCTCCGTGCTTCCGGCATTACTGATTGTCATGACGGCGTGCGCCGCAGCGCCGCCCCCGAAAACAGCCACCTTGGCGCGCCCCGCGGTCCGCGCCGTCCAGCCGTCGCAACCGGCTCCGGCCCAACCGAGCGTTTCCCCGTCATATGATCAGGCGGTCGTTCCTCCGTCGGTGGACGAGGTCGCCACGCACTCGGCGCCATCCTCCCCGGCCGACGAGGCGGCCCCGGCCGCAACATGGCCCGAATCCGCTGACCACACAACGCCCCACGTGGCGATTATTGAAGAACCCGCGCCCGAGAGCGATGAGGACGAACCCACCACGTACGACGTACCGATTATTCTCAACGCCAGCGTAGAAGCCCATATCGACTACTTCAATACCAGAATTCGCGATAAAACCGAACTGTGGCTGAGTCGATCCGGCCGATACCTGCCGCTCATGCGGCAGATCTTTCGGGAAAACAACCTCCCCGAAGACCTGGTTTTTGTCGCCCTCATTGAAAGCGGGTTCAACCCATACGCATACTCACGCGCGCGGGCAGTGGGCCCCTGGCAGTTCATGAAGGGCACCGGGAAGAAGTACCGACTTCGAATCGACGAGTGGATCGACGAACGTCGCGATCCAGTCAAATCAACCCACGCGGCGGCTGCCTATCTGAAAGATCTCTACGCCATGTTCAACTCTTGGCCGCTTGCGCTGGCCTCGTACAACGCGGGAGAAGGACGAGTCGGTCGGGCCATGAAACGCTCGCAGGCCGACGACTTCTGGGACCTTCGCACCACCCACTACCTGCGGCCCGAGACCCGCAACTACGTCCCCAAGTTCATGGCCGCGACCATCATCGCCAAAAATCCTGAGAAATACGGGTTTACCTTGAACTACCACGAACCGCTGCGGTTCGACGAAGTGGTCATCGATCGTCCGACCGACCTCAAATTGATCGCCAAAACAGCCGGCGTCCCCTATGAAGCGGTCAAAGAACTCAACCCGGAACTGAAACAAAGCGTGACCCCGATCGACTACGAAAACTACCGCCTCAAGTTGCCGTTCGGGACCAAGGCCACATTCCAGGAAAATTTCGCGAACATCCCGGAATGGGAGAAGACGGTCTGGGTCAAACACACGGTCCGACGCGGCGAGACCTTGGCGTCGATCGCGAAAAAATTCGGCACCACCACATCAACGCTCCGCGACATCAACCACCTCAAACGCTCCAGCGTCCGGGGCGGCGCGAAAATCCTCGTTCCCACCGGGAATCGCTCGATCGAGGAGGAATCCGTCTCTTCGTCGGTGGCCAACGCGGCATTGGTCGTTGAGGAACCGCTCGATGCCGCTAAGCCGCTTCGGTATCGCGTGCGTCGCGGCGACACGCTCTGGGGCATCGCGAAACGTTTCAACACCACCGTGGCGAAGATCCGCGAGTGGAACGGCCTCGGGGCGAGAAGTCCGATCCGGGCCGGACAGCGGTTGAGCCTGTACGTCAACGCCGAGCAGTCGTAGCAGGCTGCTGCAAAAGTCTGGAGCGTGGTTCGACGGGCTCAGAGCGTGCGAAGGACCTCCGCAGGGGGTGTTCCGCGCCCTGCTCGGGAACAACGTCTTTCGGTTGTCTCTACTTAATTCGAGTTATTTCGCGGCTGCCGGCTGTTCGCCGGATGCGGTCGGGGCGGGTTGGCCCGCCGCCGGAGCCTGGGGTGCTTCGGCGGCCTTGGGGGGGGCCGCTCCGGGAGGCGTGCCGCCCAACGCGATGATCCGGGCGTTGCCTTCGCTGCCCCAGGGCGACGCGGCGAAGTCCTTGGCTAGTGTGGTATACGCTTCAAGCGCCTGGTCTTTCTGACCCATCTGTTCAAGCACGCGCCCCTTCTCAAAATACGCCATATCGCGATTTGGCGCGTCCGGCATGTTCGCGACCGCCTCGAAACGCGTCAGGGCCTCTTGCGTGTCGCCCTTGGCCCAGAGGGTATACGCCAAGCGAATCGTGACCAGCGGCAGCAGCTCCCGTTGCTGAGCATAGGCCGACAACCACGTCTGATACGCCGACACCGCCTCGTCGTACCGCTCGAGCATGGCGGAGGCGTTGGCCTGATGGTACAAAGCCATCGCCCCGTGCGCGGTTCGAGGGTACTGGTCGCGCACGGCCTGAAATTCCTTGATCGCGCGTTCGACGATCTCCTTGGTATCCGGCGCCAGCGCGCGAAGCTGTCGCTCCGGCGTGAGCGCTCCCTGAAACGTGGTCAACGCACTGACATACAATTCCGCGGCGCGTTTCTCCGCCCGGTGCTGGACAAACGCCATGACGCCCCACGCCGAGCCGACGAGGGCGATGATCCCGACCACGGTGACGACCGTACGAAGGTTGTTGAGGAACCAATCCTGCACCCGATCCGCCCGAATCAATTCGTTCGGGTCAAAAGCGGGGTGGTTGACCGGACTTTTAATCGGTTGCGGCACGGAACAGAGCCCCTTTCATTATGAATGCCATCCGCCGCGCACGGGCGGCGGTCGGAATCGTGGGATTATGCCACAGGTTCATCCGCGACTCAAGCTTTCCGAAAAACCCCGGATATCAGGTGGCGCTCCGCCCAATCAATGACCAGCCCCTCGCGTAACCCGTATTCGCTGACACGCACTTCCTCGGCTCCGAACAGATCGAGGGTCTCCCCCAGAATGGCGAGCCCCGCGAGGATGACGTCCTCTCGTCCCCGATCCAGCGACGGAAGCGTTCGCCGTTGCTCCGCGGTCATGCCCGCCAGCCGCGCGGCAACCGCTCTGACCGCGGAACGGGGAATCAGGCGATCGTGAATGAACTCGGGTTCGTAGTGCGTCAACCCCATGGAAAGGACGGCCGCGGCGGTGACGGTCCCGGCCGTGCCAATTACGGCGAGCCCAGGCCCCGCGGCGTCGCGCACGGGGATCGCTCCCAGCAGCGCCCGGCGCGCCTCGGCGTGCAACCGGCTCAGTTCGTCCTCCCGCGGCGGGTCATGGCGCACGCACCGCTCCGTCAACTTCACCACGCCCAGATCCAAGCTGATCGCGTCGTGAAACTCGCCCCCGCGGACGCTGATGAGTTCGGTGCTGCCGCCCCCGATGTCCATCACCACGGCGTCCCCCACCGCGCGGCCGACCGCGGCGAACCCCGCGCGCACGCCCAACCAGGTTCGGCGCGCCTCTTCGATCCCGGAAATGACCTCCACGTCGAGCCCCGCCTTCGCCCGCGCGCGATCGAGAAACTCCGCGGCGTTGGACGCTTCGCGCACCGCGCTGGTGGCCACCGACACCACCGCGTCGATCGGAAACCGTTCCATGGCCGCGCGGATTTCCGCCAACGAGTCGATGGCCCGGGTCATGGCGCGTTCGGTCAATCGCCCGGTCCGCCCGACCCCCTCGCCGAGCCGAGGAAACACCCGATGCAGGTGACGCACGGTCAGCCGCCCGTCGCGGCTGACCTCGGCCACCAGAAGACGGAACGCATTCGTGCCCAAGTCAACGGCGGCGACCACCGCGGTCTCGGCATGCGGACCCGACATCTACGGCACGCTCCCGCGCGAGAGTTCATCGCGCAATCGTTGTTCGGCCGCGAGCAACTCATCGATCCGTCCGCAGAGGCCGCGCGCCCGCTCGTCGTTCGGCTCTACCGCGCCGCCCGCGTGGAGGGCCTCGGTTAGGTACTCGCCCAGTTCGGCGTACGCCGCGTCGAGTTCCACGCGTGTGTCACGCAGATTCCATCGCAATCGCAGCGTCTCGGGGAGCGCGCGGCCGCCCCTGATCGCGCCGGCCAACAGGGCGAGGAACCCGGTCGAACCGTCCTCGCGAATTTTTCGCCACACGTCCACCATGGTCAGCCGACGGAGGCGAGCGCGAGTCGCCGTCCCCACGTCCGCTTCAGCGCCGCTTTCAATACACGATGCTCCGGGGCCGACAACGTGGGGTCGCGCTCGAACAACGCGAACGCCTCGCGACGCGCGAGTTCCACTAACTGCGCGTCGCGGATCAAATTAGCCACTTTGAGGTCTGGGAGCCCGGACTGACGCGTGCCGAGAAATTCCCCGGGGCCGCGCGCGGCCAGATCACGATCCGCGATCACAAACCCGTCGCGAACCGACGTCATGGTTTCCAACCGCGCTCGAGCCTCATCGGAAATTCGACTCGGCGACAGCAGGAGACAAACCGAAGCCTCCCGGCCTCGCCCCACGCGTCCTCGCAGTTGGTGGAGTTGCGCCAGTCCGTATCGATCGGCATGTTCGATGACGATCACCGTGGCATTCGGCACGTCGATCCCGACTTCCACCACCGTGGTCGCCGCCAGAACATCCAGCTCGCGCGACAGAAACGCTCGCATCACCCGGTCCTTGTCCGCTTTGGGCATGCGGCCGTGCAGCACCCCGATCCGAGCGTCAGGGTGACGCGCGCGGAGGTGGTCCGCCACCACGCCGACGGATCGCACGTCGCCCTCGTCCGATTCGTCGATGCGCGGCGCCACGACGTAGACCTGCCGTCCCGCCCGGATCGCGCGGCCGACCGCATCGTCCGCGGCGGCGCGTTGCGATTCGCGGTGCCACCGCGTCTCGATCGGCGCCCGGCCCGCCGGCATTTCGTCGATCACGGACACGTCCAGGTCCCCGTACACGGTCATCGCCAACGTGCGGGGAATAGGCGTCGCGGTCATGATCAACACGTCCGGATGATACCCTTTGCGGACCAAATGGGAGCGCTGCATCACGCCGAACTTATGTTGCTCGTCGATCACCGCGAACCCGAAGCGCGCAAACCGCACGTCGGGTTGCAGCAGCGCGTGGGTGCCCACCACGCAGTCGATCGCGCCGTCGGCCAACCGAGCGAGCAACTCCGCGCGCTCCCGGCGCGCCAAATCGCTGGTCAGCAGGGCGATGCGCAGCCCAAGCCCGCCCAACAGCGTCGCCAACTGGCGGCCGTGTTGTTCGGCCAACAATTCCGTGGGCGCCATGAACGCGGCTTGGTACCCGTCACCCGCGGCCATCCAAACGGCCGCGGCCGCGACCACGGTTTTGCCGCACCCCACGTCCCCCTGGATCAACCGGTTCATGGGTTTGGACGACGCCATGTCGCGCAGCACCTCGTCCACCACGCGTCGCTGCGCCCCGGTGGGCGCATACGGCAACGCGCGCCACAACGCGGCCAGCCGATCCGGATCGCAGCAAAACGCGATGCCCTCCGCGTCCGCCGCGGTCTCCCGTCGACGCACCGCCAGCCCCAATTCCAACAGCAACAGTTCCTCGAACACCAGCCGTCGGTGCGCCGGACTCACCCCCACGTTCCATTGCGCGAGATCCGCGTCGGGCGGTGGAAAATGCACCGCGCGCCACGCCGCCTGTTTCGGCATGAGTCCGTGCCGCTCGCGCAGGGAATCGGGCAATGCGTCCTGCTCCACGCCGCGCCCGTGCGTGAGCACCTGATCCACCAGCCCCCGCAGCGCGCGGGAGTTGAGCCCGCGGGTCTCGTGGTAAACCGGCACGACCCGCCCGGTGTGCAGCGAGGCGTCCCCCTCGGACTCCAAGATCTCAAACTGCGGACCGTCCATTTCCATGAGCGAGAGCGACCGGGACGCCTTGATCCGCCCGCTGCACATGAGCACCTGCCCCGGGGCCAAGCGGGCCCGCAGATACGGCTGGTTGAACCACTTCACGGTCAACACGCCGGTCGCGTCACCCACCACCACTTCCAAAATCCGCATGCGTCGGCGCGACGTGACCACTTCCTCGATCGAGCGGATCTCGGCGCAGACGGTCGTGTCTTGCCCGACCCGGAGTTCGCCCAAGGGGGTCGCGGATGAGCGGTCAACGTACCGCCACGGCAACCGCCAAAGTAGGTCTTCCACGCGTTCGATGCCGAGCTTGCCCAACAAGGCCGCGCGCCGGACCCCGATCCCGGGCAACGCGGCCACCGGCTCCGCGAGGTCCACGCCCCACGGAGACACGGGAGCGGCTGCCGACGGCGCGGCGAGCTGGTCGCGGGCCGCGTCGCGGCGGCTCATCCGCGCCAGCAGGTCGCGCACCGCTTCTAATCGCTCCCGACGCGCGGTTGCGGGAAGATCGTCATACCCCGCGGCAAGACCCTGCAATCGACGTAAATCGGGATGGATCATCCGGTACGCGGCCACGGCCAACCCGTCCCCGGCGCACCGCGCCAGGAACGCCCCGAGGTTGCGCACCAGCGCCACGTTCTTGTGTTCCTCCCGAATCGCGAATTCCACCGGACGCGCCATCCGCCGCAGGTATTCCATGACCGTGGGAGGAGGCTGCGATGACCCCGGACGAGGAGGCAACGGCCGACCGGCTTGCACTTTTGAGGAGCCCGTGTTAATGTGGACGGCTTTCAGTCACGTGAAGAGGAGAGGTTTCATGGCACGCGTGTGTGGAATTTGCGGGAAGGGCCGTCAGGTCGGGTTTAACGTCAGCCACGCCAACAACAAGACGAAAAAAGTCTGGCAGCCCAATCTTCATTCGGTGCATGCGGTGGTCGCCGCCTCGTCGAAGCGGATCAAGGTCTGCACGAGTTGCCTCAAGTCCCAACGGGTCCAGAAGGCCGTCTGAGCCCGCCTCGCGGGATCGCCTAAAACCGGTACGACATGCCGAACGCGGCCGTGTAGTCCGCGCTCGGGGACGAAAGTCCCGCCGTTAACGAGCTGTCCAACACCACCCGGCGATTGAGTTGGTAGGTCACCCCCAGCAAGAGCGCGAGCGCGTTGCCGTAGACACCGGGCTCTCGACTGGTTTCTCCCCATAACTCCGTGACCACCGTCACCGCCGGCAGGATGGTCACGTATTCAAACGCCAGCGAATACGTGGTCACGTCATCCACATTCCGGCCCGGAGGATTCCCGACCAAGGTATAGCCGAGATTTAAGTGCACGGTCACGGGCTGAAATTCTTTGGTGGCGATCGCCACCATGCCCAGATCCGCTTCTCCGGTACACGCCGGTATCACGTGGGGGACGTTTGCGACCACGGCGTCGTCGCAGCTCGGAAACTTCAAGACCAATTCGGCGGCCAAGGACAGCGGGTTGGCTTCTCGACCTTTGAGCAGTTGGAGCTTGGGCCGCAGCACCACGTCGCCCACCTGGCCCTGCGTGCCCCCATCCGTTCCGGTCACGAACAGGTACGGCGCTTCGACCGTAAAATTCAGATTCGTCAGGATGCCGGACGTCAGTTCGGTGTTGATCGCGTAACGCGTGATGTCCGAGGAAAAGCGCGACGCGTCGACGCCGACTTCCAACCGCGCCTCCCCGTGATCGAGCAGCGTCGCGCGTTCGGTCACGAGAAACGGGCGTTCGCCGCGAGCCGGCCCTGCCGCCGCGAGGACGGCCGCGAGCGCCGCGATCCCGGCCGTCCATCGTGTTCGCGCGACCCACGGCGTTGGACGGGTTTTACACGCGCCTTGCACGCTCACGGGGCCGGATTGTACGGGTTTGTCCACCCACGGTCAAGGAATCGGCTCGACGCGCCCCCCGAGTTTGCTATGCTTAGCGCCTGTCCCCGCGCGTGACGCCATAGGCGTCTACCCCGGATCGAGAAGGAGTCCTCATGGAACAGGCCATTCGAGAAAACGTCACCGTGTTGGTCGTGGACGATGAAGTGGGTCCGCGTGAATCACTCAAGATGATCCTCAAACCCTTTTATCACGTGTACACCGCGGACAACGGCGCCGACGCGCTCGCGCTGATGAAGGTTCACAAAATCGATTTGGTCACGCTCGACCTGAAGATGCCCGGGATGCACGGGACGGACGTGCTGCAAAGCATCCGACGCGATCACAGCGAGACCGACGTGGTGATTGTCACCGGGTTTGGAGGGCTCAAAACCGCGGTGGACGGAATCCGGTTCGGAGCCGCCGACTACCTGCTCAAACCGTTTAATATCACGGAAATGCTCACCACGATCCGGCGGGTGCTGGATCGGCGGCAGCCTCACGCGCCGCAACATATCGCCAGCGCCTGACGTCAGGCCTCCGCGGCCGGGCGACGTCCCGCGCCGCCCGGCCGGGCGCGGCCTCTTGGCGCGGACGGCTCCGACTGCGGAGCCGTCACCAACCGAATCATTTCTTCCGCGTGATGCAGCGCGGTCGCGGTGATTTCCTCGCCAGCCAACATCCGCGCGATTTCCCGCACGCGTTCGCGTTCGGTCAATCGTCGCGCCGTGGTGTTGGTTCGCCCGCGCTCGAGCGTTTTTTCCACGAGAATGTGGGTCTCCGCGCCGCTCGCCACTTGGGGCAAATGGGTCACGCACAACACCTGCCGGTGATCCGCGATCGCGCGTAAGCGGCGCCCCACCACCTCGGCCACCGCGCCGCCCACGCCGGCGTCCGCTTCATCGAAGATCAAGGTCGGCGCCGCGTCCACGCTCGCGAGTACCGACTTGAGCCCCAGCATCACCCGCGACAGTTCACCGCCCGAGGCGACCTTGCGCAAGGACTTGGCGGGTTCGCCGGGGTTGGTCTGAATCAGAAAATCCGCGCGATCGCGCCCAAGCGGACCGATCGCGCCCGACGCATCCGTGGGAGCGACCTCGATCTGCAATCGCGCGGACATGCGCAGGCGCGCCAACTCCGCGTCAACCAAGGACGCGAGTTTCCCCGCCGTCTCGACACGACGCTGGTGCAGTTGGTCCGCAACGGTTTCCAGCCGGCGCCGGGCCTCCTCGGCGCGCGCGCCCAACGTGTGGCTCGACTCCACCTCGGTTTCAAGCGCGCGCAGGTGCTCGCGTTTACGCACGGCCAGGCCCGCCAACTCGTCGGACTCCACCCCGTATTTTCTTCGTAAACGCTGGAGTTCGGCCAAGCGAGACTCGATCGCGTCCAACCGTCCCTCCTCGGGCTCGCCCCCGTCGCCGTACCGACGCAGCGTTGACGCAAGTTCCTGGAGCTGCACCAAGGCCGCGGCCGCCAACTCGGACGCCTCCGTGAGTTTCGGATCGAGCGCGGCCGCGGCCTGTAAGTCCGTTGCGATCGCGCCGGTCCCTTCCAGCACGCCATGCTCGTTCAGCCGTTCCTGCGCGGCCCGCGAGACGGCAAGCAGACGCTCGGCGTGCCGCAACACGGTGCGCTCGCGTTCGAGCGCTTCGGCTTCGCCGGGTGCGAGCTCCGAGCGATCCAACTCCTCGACCTCGTGCGTCAACAGAGCGATCTCGCGCGCCCGGTCGGCCGCCCGAGCGGATTGGGACGACAACGCCTGATCCAATTCGAGCCATGCGGACCAGGCGTCGCGACACGCCCGCCGCAAATCCTCGGCCTTCGCGAACGCGTCCAGCACCGTCAACGGGGTGTCCGCGCGCATCAGCGACTGATAATCGTGTTGACTGTGCAGGTCGATCAGGTGCCCGGTCACCTGCGCCAACGCCGACACCGTTACCGGCCGACCGTTGACGTAGACGCGGCCCTTCCCGGTGATTGAGACCACGCGCTGAACCACCAAGTCGTCATCCTGCGGGTACCCCATGTCGGCGAGCGCGGCGGCGGCCGGCGACTGCGCGGCCACGTCGAACGAGGCTTCAACCACCGCGTCCTCACAGCCGGAGCGAACCATGTCCGGCGAGGCGCGGCCGCCGAGGACCATGGTCACCGCATCAAGGAGGATGGATTTTCCGGCGCCGGTTTCCCCGGTCAAGACGTTCAGACGGGGTCCGAACGCCAGTTGCAGATCGTCGATGAGGGCGAAGCGTTGGACCCGCAGATCACGGAGCATACGCCCTCACCAAAGGAGCGCCGGATTAGGACGCGAGGAGTGTCTCGATTTTCTCTTTGAACTGCTGTTTGGACGCGGCGCCGACGATCTTTTCGATGGCCTTCCCGTCGCGAAAAAACATCAGCGTGGGGATGCCCATGATCTGATAGCGACTCGCGAGATCAGGGTTTTCATCGGTGTTGAGTTTGGCGACGGTGAGTCGCCCGTCGTATTCCTTCGCCAGTTCCTCGATAATCGGCGCGATCATCTGGCACGGACGGCACCACACCGCCCAAAAATCCACCATCACCAAGCCATTGGCCTTGAGGACCGTCGCGTCCCACGACGCAGTTTCCACCTTCACTGCCTGTCCCATCTACCCCTCCAATCGTTTCGGCACATCGTAACGTAACGAATTCGAGTGTGTCAACGCGGGGCTGATCGGATCAACGATTTCGAAACTGTGCCGTCCGTGGTGAACCTGTCGAACCACACCTCGGACTCTGTCAGCCCCTGGTAAGCCTCCTGTATCCGTTTTGACCATGGCCCGGACACGGTCAGCGACCGCGCGAGGTCGGAGACGTTCAAGAGATTCCCGTACACGTGGGTCAACGTCCCCTATTGATCCTCTCTGGCCCCAATTCCGCACTCTCTTCTTCGTCCCTACGACTGACCAGCCCAGTTCCGGTTCAACCCCATTTCTCGGCTTTGCAGCTTGGACTGCCACCGACCTTCCATCCTTAATATGTCGTCTGTTGTCGCGGATGTTCCCGCAACTTCCAGGATCGAAACCTGGTAATCGCTTGGGTCGCGACTCTTGAGACCAAGATTGCCGCCGTGTCCCGTGTGGACATAGGCTTGCCAGCGACCCCAAAACCCTTCTTCACCAGTCGCCGAGCCAACATACTGTTCCTTTGTCTTGGGGCATGTCAGCAAGTAGACTCCCCGGGAGGACTGGAGGGCGGCCATCCAGCTTTTCGGCACATTCTCGATCTTTGAGAGGGCCTGGATGAAGTTCAAGAAGCCAGGAAAAGCTGGTTCCTGAAATGCTATACGCAACTCAGTGACCGGCTTATCATTCCGGTCGGCGTATTGTACCCACGCGAGGGCTCCTGGCCCCCAATCGATAAATAGCTTCCCGATGAGGTCACTCAGCGTGTCCTGCAACGTGAGGTCATAAACATCGCCGCTTCCGGCCTCGTCAATCCCATCCATATGTGGTTTGGGTGTGTCTTGTTCCAATAGCCCTCGATACTTCACGGCATAGACTCCCGCAAACATCGTCTCATCGCTAAGATTGACGATAAACACTGCCCAATACAGTGCCGTGAATTTCTTTCGATTCGGTATGCTTTGAACGGATTGATACAGTTCGAACTGTGGGCGGTTGTCGCGCCACAGTTCGTAAGGGGTGCGGCCCCTGGTCGCTCGTTTGTCTTTGTGACGGATGAGGCGAACATCGGCCAGCGGCAAGCCCGCTTCATGTAGGATCGAATTGAACATGATCGGCATGAGGCGGTCGCTCCTGCTAGTTGGCCAAACAGCTTACTGAACAACACGTGCCCCGGCGGGGTCGATCGTCGTCACGGTCACCACACATTCCAGACGAGCACGCCCAAACGCTCGCTGCATGGCACTGCCAATACTCTCGCCAAGGGCCTTGTCAGTGGTCACCGCAAACACGGACGACCCGGCTCCGGAGATTGAACAGCCCAGGGCCCCGGCCTTGAGCGCGGCGCGTTTGACGGCCGCGAAGCCGGGGATCAGCGGCGCGCGCGCGGGCTCGACCACCAGGTCCACGATCGAACGGCCGAAGATCTCAACGTCTTGTTTGGCTACGCCCGCGACAATGGCGCACGCCCGCGAGCAATTTGCGATCATCGACGCCAGGGGCACGCGTTTGGGCACGACTTTGCGCGAACGTGCGGTCAAGAGTTGATACCTGGGCGTGGCCACCACGATGACCGCGCCCGCCAGCCCGCCCAGGGAGATTACCTCACGCGTCTCGGGATTGGTCACGTTGACGCCCCCAAAGAGCGAGGCGGCGGCGTTGTCCAAAAAGTAGCCGCCGCTCACTGAGGCCTCGGCCGCGGCGCAGGGCAATAAGATGTCGGCTTTCGACAGCGGCGAGCCGAACAAGGCGTTCACGGCGAACCCGCCGGCAATGGCACTCGCCGCGCTGCTGCCGAGGCCGTTGCCGGGAATGTTCTTTTCCAGGATCAGTTCGACGCCCGAGTCGGCTTTGAGCAGCTTGAGGACTTTGGCCGCGGCAATGCCCGCGGTGTTCTTGCGCGCGTCGGTGGGGAGTTTGCCGCCATCGCCCCGAATTTCTCGGATCACGACTTTGCGCTCGGAGATCCGTCGCGCGTGCACGGTGTCCCCCAAGCCCGCGAGCGCCATCCCCAGCACGTCGAACCCCGGTCCAATGTTACCGGTCGAGGCCGGGGCGAACACGGTGACGGTATCGCGCGGCGCGTCCATTACCGCAAAATTTCTAGCGATCGCTCCAGCACCGGCAGCACGGTGTCCGGCCGGGACAGATCCACCGCGTGGACGTAGCCGATCACTGCGTACGCCGGGGTCACTTCGTATTCCTCTGTGAATTGTCCGGCGGCCAGACGCGCCGCGTAGGGTTTGGCCAGGGTCTGGAGATGGTAGCGAGCCGCGCGGACCAGTTCATCCTCGCCCAAGTCCTCGGTGGCGGAGCCCGCGATTAAGTCGCGCAGTTCCTCCAAGTCGATCCCGAACTGACACCGCACCACGCCGGCCGGGTCCACCTCCACCAGGCACTCGCCGCGCGCCGCTTCAAAACTCAACCGGCCTTCGTCGTCCAGTTCGGACGCGACGCCTCGGCCGGCCAGCCACGTTTTGACGGATTCCATGACCGCGTTCGACGGACTCATCCCGGCGTGGCCTCAGCTTCCAGCACCGCCAGGCGCGCGCGGTTCTCTTCGTATTTGGGCAACCCGTACCGCCGGTCAATGTCCACCACGATCCGCAGGTGCATGATGGCGGCGGCCCGATCGCCGCGCGCTTCGCAAATGCCCGCCAAGTGGTAGCGCGCCGACGCGATCGCCAGTTCATCGCCCGCGCGTTCGGCCATGGCGTAGGCGGTGGAACAACAGGCCACCGCGTCGTCGAGGCGGCCCATGAGGTGATACGTCCGGCCCAGGTTGGTATAGACCGCGGCCACGCCGCGTCGATCATCGGCTCGCCGCATCAGGGTCAACGCGGCCTCGAACGCGGTCACGGCCGCCTCGTAGTCCCCGATCTCGCGCGCGAGCAATCCCGTGTTCTGGTGCAGCACCCCCAAGGGGCCGGTCTCGCCGAGACGCTCCAAGAGATCCTTGGCCTCCAGGTAATAGGCGCGGGCGCGCGACGCATCCAATGCGTCCGCGGACACGTTCCCCAGGTGCAGCAAGGTGAGCGCGATCTGCAGCTCGTCGCCCAGCCGGCGCTCGATGTCCAACACCTGCCGATACAGGCTCGAAGCCTCGTCGCCTCGCCCCATGGACGCATAGACGTTGGCCACGTTACCCAGGGCCACCGCCAACGCGCGATCCGACCCGGCGTGGCGCTGCGCGTCCACCGCTCGCTGGTAATACCCCAGCGCCGCGGCCAGATCACCGCGGGCGAACGCCCGATTGCCGAGCGCATTGAAGGGATCGTCACGCACGCGCCGATCATACCATGCCGCTCGACGCGTCTCCAACCGGATGCGAACGTGGACAAATACCTGGGAGGGGTTATCCTCACCACGTATGTCTCGCCGATGGATCATCCGGATGGGGCTCGCCGTGGTCGGGTTCGTGGCCGCGGCGGTCGAGCCCCCGACAGTACCGGCAGCCGACTCGGCCTGGCTTACGGACTCGATCGAAGTCGGACTGGCGTTCGTCACCAATCTCGCGATTCACGAATCCGGGCACGTGTTGATTGCGGAAGGCGTCGGCGCGCGCACGGCGCCCCCCAAGTTTTTCGGCGAAGAAAACGGCTCGTACTTTTTGGGGTTGAGCACCGCGTCGGGCATTCCGGACGATGCCGTGCTCACCTATCGTCTCGGAGGGGAAATCGCGTCCAGTTACACCTTCGAACTCGCGTTGCGCGACTATCGCAATGAGCCGACCACGTACAACCGTGCATTGTTGTTGTTCAGCGGCACCGACTTTTTCTGGTACACCGTATACGCGTTCTACCTGTCGCCGCGAGAGGACTCTCGCCTCGACCCGGTCGGGATCCGCGAATCCACCGGGTTCTCGCGCTCCGCGATCGTGACCGCTGCCGCGACCCAACTCGCGGCCAACGCCTGGCGCGTGGCCTCGGGGTCCGACACCGTGGTGCCATCGTTCACATACGACCGACGCTCGGCCATGCTCAACCTCACGGTCACGTTCTAGCGATCACCGCGTCGGCCAACCAACCGAATTCTTCCAAACTCAACGTCTCGCCCCGTCGAGTCGGGTCGATGCGCGATTCCTGAAGCGCCGCGATCACCGCGGGCTTCGCGAAGCCTTCGTCCGTAAGCGCGTTGGCCAACACCTTGCGTCGGTGCGCAAACGCGGCACGAATCACGCGCATCAGCGTGGGTTCGTCCCGCACCACGATCGCGGGCTGGCCCCTCGGCGTGATCACCACTACGGCCGATTCCACGGCCGGACGCGGGGAAAAACTCCCCGCCGCCACGGCAAATCCCTTGCGGACGTCCGCGGCGTACGCCACGGCCACGGAAAGCGCGCCGTACGCCTTGCTGCCCGGACGCGCCAGCAAACGGTCCACCACTTCGCGCTGTAACATCAGCACCATCAGCGTGACCCGATCGCGAAGGCCCAACAGCCGAAAGAGGATCGGCGTCGAGATATTATACGGTAAATTCGCGATGACCTTGAAACCCGGGGCAAGGTCCTCGAACGGATAGGCCAGCGCATCGGCCTGTTCAACGTGTACGCGGGCGTTCCCGGCAAACTCCTCCCGCAACGCCGCGCTCCACCGCGGGTCGAGTTCGATCGCCAGGACCTCCACCGCGCGCTCGGCCAACACACGGGTGAGGATGCCGCGCCCCGGGCCGATCTCCACGACCCGATCCGAGGGATCGACGCCCCCGAGCGAGACGATTTTCTCCGCGATCCGCGGGTCCGTGAGAAAACATTGCCCAAGCGACTTGCGGGGACGAAGGTCAGCGCTCATGGTCACGGTGCCTTGGGCGCAGCCGTTCTCTTCGACTTTCGTCTTGTAAAACCCTGTAAAGGGAGCCTGTTCAGGAACGCGCCAGGTGCTCCCTTCGGGGACTTCCGGCACTTCTCTCCCTGAAGGTGGGTCGCAAGGCGGAGGGAGCGCCTTGCGCGCCTGTAGGGGCGTATAGCCATACGCCCCTACGATAACCGTGAGCACGCAAGGCCGACCGACAACGCCGCAGATGGCCGTTCATGGACAGGCGCTATTCGGCGAGGTTTTTGAACAATCCGAAGAGGCGCGCATTCTCCACCACCACGCCCGCCTGATGGCCGATCGAGGCGAGAAATTCCCGTTCCTCCGGGGTCGGAACACGCGGTTTGAGATACACCAACACGATGGCACCCAATATTTTGTCCTTGGCGCGAAGCGGAATGCCGATCAGCGATCGGGCCTGACGCGCGAACGCCTGATACACCGGGTCGGCCCCGGTGTCCGGCACCGTGACCAGGTCCCGGACGGTCAACACTTGTTGCACCACCGACTCCGCGAGATGTGCCATGTCGTCCTGCGTGGTCAGGAACTGGGGGCGGCCGTGCAACAAGACGCCGCGTCCCTGCTCGGCGAGTCCGATGAACACCGCGTGCGCCTCCACCCCGCCCAACACCTTGTTGAGCAGCTCGCCCAGCACGTCGTCGAGCGACTGCGCTTTATTCAGCGATGACGCGACCGCGTGCAGCAGGAAGAGTTCTTGGTTGCGTTGTTCGAGTTGACTCGTGCGCTGCGCGAGCGTGCGGGTACGCTCCTCCACCATCCGCTCCAACTCGTTGTACGACGTGGACAGTTTGGCGGCCATCTCGTTGATACCGCGTGCAAGCGCGCCGATTTCATCGTCGGTGTCCACGTGGATGCGGTGGTTCAGGTTACCGTTGCCGATCACTTGCGCGCCGCTTTGCACGATCCGGATCGGCCGGACGATACGTTTGGCCGCGGCCAGGCCCAACAAGAGCAACAATCCGATGGCCGCCGCGCCGGAGAAAATGATCCACCCCAACAACGTGTAGACCGGTCCGTACGTTTCTTTGGGGTCTTGGCTAGTGAAGATGTACCAGACTTTGCCGCCAAAGTTGACGCCGGGCGTGGTCGAGGCCCGGACCGGCGCGAAGCCGTTGATCGCCTCCGAACCCGGGTAGTGTACGTCGTGCCCCGTGGTCCCCCACCCGCGGCCGCCGTTCACGATCGAGGCCATCAAGCTGGGGTGCAGGGTATGGCCCTTGATCGGAAACACCGGACAAAACAGCAACGTGCCGTCCGAGGCCACCAACATCGTGTGATCGGTCCGCCCGACTTGGATCGAGGTCAGCCATTGATAAAACGCCTGCGCGTCGTGCACCATGGCCAACACGCCCTCCACCCGACCGCCTTGTCGGATCGGCGTGGCGATGATGAACACGAACCGGCCCAGGTTCTCGTCAAACAACACGTCGCTGAGAAACAGCCGACCCTGGCCGCTGGCGTAGGCTTCCCGCCACCACGTCTCGTCGCTGAACGAGTAGGCCGCGGGTTTGCGCGTGGCGGCCACCACGCGGCCGCGCGCGTCGGCCGCGATCACGATCTCGTGGGACGGATGATCAACCGCCTGGTCGCCGGACATCCGCGTCACCGCGCGAAACGCCTTGGCCGCCGGGTTGTCCACCACCCGAGCCACGTCCGGATCCGCGGACCCCAGTTGCGCCCAGTCGTTCTGCAGCCGCGGGTCGGAGGGATCCGCCGCGTGTTCGGCGTTGGCTTGCTTGACCGCGTCGAGCACGTCGTCGAGGCCAGCCAAAAACATCGCCCGTTCAACGTGATGGTCGATCAGTTCGTCGAGCTTTTTGGCCGTGACGTCGGCCAATTCTTCGAAGTTCGCGCCGATCGATTGTTTGAGCGTGGATTTGCCGACAAAATAGACCAGAGACAGTCCCAGCAACAGGGACGCCACGCCGACAATGAGAATCGATAAGACGATCCGCCGTTGAACGCTGTCGCGCACCGATCAGCTCCGTTGACCGACCCAGTGTATCACCGCGACCGCCATGAACGCGAGCGCTCGCTTACCAATTGGCGACATAGATGCCGAACGCCACGTACAGCACCGCCCCCGCCATCAGATACGACGGCCGCCAGGTTCCGCGCGTGGCCATGGTCGCGTAGAGCACGGCGCCCGCAATCAACGCCAACCACGCGCTCACCATGCCGTAGGCGTTGAGCTGCCACGGCGTGCCGATCAACCCCACCGCCACCGGGAACGTGCCTTGGAACACCATCGCGCCCGTGATGTTCCCCACCGCAAGCGTGTCTTTTTTCTGGGCGATCCAGAGGAGACTGTTGAGTTTTTCGGGCAATTCCGTGGCCACCGGCGTAATCAACAACGACAGCAACAATGGCGATATCGCCGCCATGGTCGCCACCGACTGCACCGTCCCCACGAACAAGTGCGCGCCCCAGATGATCACCCCCAGCCCCCCCACCACTTGGATCGCGATCAGGCCCATCGGCGGCTCGGGGTTGCGCCGGGCGATGTAGAGCGGCGCCAAGTCTTCGCCGTGGCCTTCCCCGGCGTGCCCCACGATCGTTTTGAGGTAGAGGACGTACAAGGCGATCAGGCCGACCGCCACGACCACGTGTACGGCTTTGGAGTCGATCATGGTCGAGGCCACCGCTAGCGTGTACGCAATCAGGAAGAACCGCAGATCAATGGACACCGCGGCCGCGTCGAGCTTGAAGGTCCAGGGTCGGCGTCCCAGCGCGGCAAAGGCCAGCAATCCCGCGCCCAAGAGCGGCAAGGTCAACGTGCTCAACATAAACGGCGCGCCAAGGATCGCCCCGATGCCGACCGCCTGGCGGTCCGGACCGTCGCCGAAAAAAATCGCGATGATGGGAATTACGGTTTCGGGCAACGCGGTGCCCACACCCGCGAACACGCTGCCCACCACGCCGTCGGACACGCCCAGCCGTTTGCCGAGCCACTCCACGCCGTTGGTAAACAGCGCGCTGCCCGCTAAAATCACCGCGATCGCGACGATAATCGTGGTGATGAGGATCGCGAAGGTCATGCCGGCGGAGTGTTGTCCGGTTTCTTTCCGCCCCGCGGCCGGCGCCGGCGGTGGCGGGAGCGGCGTCGGCGGCCGGTTCCGGCGCGCGCCGGTCGGGCATCCGACGCCCCGTCTTCGACCGGCGCGGGTTCCGCGTCCCCTTCGATCGGTTCACCCCACGCCACGCCCCCGTCGCTTACCACCTCGGGCAGCGCGGGCGGCGCCACGATCGGATCCAACGGCGCGTCCCCCGACAGCGTGCGCAACAATGCGGACACCTCTTGCATGACCGCCCGCAACGGGCGTCCGCTGGTTTCCGCCAGAACCCGGCAATCGTCGTACTCCGCGCGCAGCTCTTCCCGTCCGTCGTGACGGGTCGCTTTCACCCGCACGCGGCCCCATGGCGTGGACACACTTTGCAGCGTGCGGGGCAGGACCATGCGATTGACGTCGAGAATCCGGACGCCCAGGGTAGAGGTCTCATCGAAGAGCACCCGCGCCAGGCGCGCGATATGTTCCGCACGCGCGAGCACGGTCACGGTGATGGCTGGCCGGCCTTTTTTCATGATGATCGGCGTCAAGTACGCGTCGATCGCGCCCGTGCGTTGGAGCCGCTCCAAGAGATACTCGTAAATCTGGGGGTTTAGATCATCGATCGTGGTCTCCATCTGCACCACGCGATCTTCGCCCCAGGAGCGCTCGGTCAGCCGATCGCCCACGAACAGGCGCAACACATTGGGTGTCGCGGGCAACTCGGTTTCGCCCGCGCCGTGGCCGATCGCCTCCACCCGGCACGAGGGGAACGGGATGAACCCTTTGGCCAACGCGCCGATGATGGCCGCGCCGGTCGGCGTGGTCAGTTCGCGATCAATGCCCGAGGAATACACCGGCACGCCCGTGAGCAATGCCGCGGTGGCCGGCGCGGGAATCGGGAACGCGGCCGAACGAGTCAACCCGCCGCCGATGTTCAGCGGCGAGGCGTACACCTCCTCCACGCCCAGCAACGACAACCCGAGCACCGCGCCCGCGATGTCCACCAACGTGTCCACCCCGCCCAGCTCGTGAAAATGTAACTGCGAGAGCTTGCGGCCGTGGACTTCCGCTTCCGCGCGCGCCAACCGTTCCAAAATGCCCGCCGCCGTGTCTTCGGCGGTGCGCGGGAGGCGACCCTGGCGAAACACGGCGGCCATTTGCGGATAATCCCGGATCGGCACTCGGCGATCGTCCACCACCACGTCCACCTTGGTGGCCCGCACGCCCGCTTTCTCGACGGTTTTGGCCGACAACCGATATCCGGGAAGTTTAAGCGGCGCCAGCGCCTCTTCCAATCGCTTGAGGCTCAACCCCGCGTCGATCAGCGCGCCCAACACCATGTCGCCGCTGATACCGGAGAAACAATCAAAGTACGCGATTTTCATCTCTCATCCCCGTCGTAATCGCCGACGCGCTCGCGGTCGGCTCATGGACTCCGGCGCGCGCGCCAAACGCTCGATGCGGTGCGCCAGCACGCCCGCGCCGAATCCGTTGTCGATATTCATCACCGCCACGCCGGAAGCGCACGAATTGAGCATGGTGAGCAACGGCGCCACCCCGCCGAAATGCGCCCCGTATCCGCGGCTCGTCGGCACCGCGATCACCGGCTGCGGCACCAGACCGCCCACCAGGCTCGGCAACGCGCCGTCCATCCCCGCCACCACGATCACCACCCGCGCGGCCCGCACCCGATCCAGTTGATCGATCAACCGATGCACGCCCGCTACGCCCACGTCGCACACGATCGACGCGCCGCTGCCCAACGCGCCCGCGGTCAACGCCGCCTCCTCCGCCACCGGTAGATCCGCGGTGCCCGCCGTGACCACCACCACGCCGTGCGGATCGGCCGGCGGCCGGGGATTGACCAGCGCCAGCCGCGCCCGCGGATGGTACCGGGCGCGGGGCACGGCCTTGCGAATCGCCCGCGCCGTGGCCGCGTTCGCGCGGGTGGCGATGACCGGCGCGCCGGAGGCGGCCAGCCGCGCCACGATCGTCGCGGCGTCGCGCGCGGTCTTGCCCTCGCACAACACGGCCTCCGGGACCCCCTGGCGCAGATCCCGATGATGGTCCAGGGACGCGAATCCCAGCGCTTCGTTCGGGAAATCCCGGAGCGCCGACAATGCGCCATCGACGTCGGCCGCCCCGTCGCGCACCGCTTCCAGCAGCGCGCGCAACCGCTCGCGGTCCATCACCCCTCCGAGGGTTGATCGACCAGCGGGTACGCGATGTTGGTGACGTGGGAGTTGATGCGCTTGAGATTGGTCAACACATCCAGGTGAATGGCGCTGGTTTCGATCGATTCCGGAAGCCCCGCGTGCAGGCGATGAATGTGCGCCTGTTTGAGTTGCCGCTCTTTGTAGCTGATTTTCGCTTTCTCCTCGATCACCTGCTTGGCCACTTCCGCGTCCTGACTGGCGAACGCCGCGATGACGCGTTCAAAGTTTCGCTCGACCAGTGCGTGCAGTTCGACCATTTCCTTGACGCCGTTGTCCGAAAATCTCAGATCCTTATACAGCTTTTTCTTGGCCAATTCCATCAGATTCTTGTCGACAATGTCCCCGATGTTCTCCAGGTCGTTGATCACCGCGAGCAAGACCATCTCCCGGTCGAGCTGCTCCTTGGTGAGCGATTTTTCCGAGAGCTTGGTGATATAGAGTTTGATCTCGCGGTTGAGCGCGTCCACCCAATCTTCCTTGCGCTCGATCGACTCGACCAATTCCTGGTCGCCGTCCTCGAACGTCTTGATGGTATCGCGCACCATCTCATGCACCAGATCCGCCATACGCAATGTCTCCCGCGTGGCTTGGCTCAGCGCCAGCGACGGCACGTCCAGCACATGGGGGTCGAGGTACTTGGGCCGCGCCCACTCGTCCCCGAGCGGCCGCTCCTTGACCAGGCGCGCCACCACGCCCGCGAACGGCACCGTAAACGGTAGGAACACCACGGCAAGGCCCAGGTTGAACAGGGTGTGCGCGTTCGCGATTTGGTGCGGGAGACCGGACGCGGACAGGTCCACCCAACTCTCGAACAGCGGCAACACTGGGTAGACCAACGCCACCCCCGCCACCTTAAAGAGCGCGTGGGCCAGGGCGACCCGTTTGGCCTCCGGCACCCCGCCCAGGCTGGAGATCAACGCGGGCGCGCACGTGCCCACGTTGGCGCCCAGGATGATGGGTAACGCCCCGTGCAACGTCAATAAGCCGTGCGCGGACAACGCGAGCGCGATGCCGATGGTCGCGGCGCTGCTGTGCAACATCGCGGTCACCGCGGCCGAAATGGCGATCCCGAGCACCGGGTGATCCCCCAACGCCAAGAACGCTTGGCCCACCAGCGGCGCGTCCACCAACGGCTCCGCGCCCGACGCGATCAACCGCAGTCCAAGGAAAATCAGTCCGAATCCCAACAACGCGGTGCCCAAGGTCTTGGTCCGCTGGCGGCGTCCGAAGAAAAAGAACAGGAATCCGGCGACGATCACGCCCAAGGCGTACTCGGTCACGGGAAACGCCAACAATTGGACCGTGGCGGTTGTGCCCACGTCCGCGCCGAGGATTACGGCCACGGCTTGACGGAGCGTGAGCAGACCCGAACCGGTAAACCCCACCAACATCACGGTCGTCGCGCTGCTGCTCTGCAGGATGGCGGTGATCAAGGCCCCGGCCCCGAGCCCCAAGACGCGGTTTTTGGTGACCGACGCCAACGCGTACCGAAGGCGCGCGCCGGCCAAGGCCTGAAGCCCCTCGCCCGCCAGGTGCAACCCGTACCGTAACAGACTCACCCCGCCGGCAAGTTCGAGCAAGACCCGTTCGATCTCGATCATCGCACGCCGGGGGAATCGCCCCACCCGCCCCCGCGCTCCGGCGGGCGAAACAATTCATCTCCGACCGCGGGTTCCATCAGGTCGGTGACGGCCTTGCGCGGGTCCTTGCCTTCGTACAGCACCGCGTAGATTTGCTCCACGATCGGCATCAACACGCGAAACTTGCGCGAGAGCGCGTACGCGGCGCGTGCGGTGCGAACGCCTTCGGCCACGGTGCTCGCGCCGCGCGTGATGGCGTCCAAGGTTTCACCGCGTCCCATGCGATATCCCACCGTGAAGTTGCGGCTCTGTTGGTCCGTGCAGGTCAGCACCAGATCGCCCAACCCGGACAAGCCCGCGAAGGTCCACGGCTGCCCGCCCATGGCCACGCCCAGACGCGTGAGTTCGGCCAAACCCCGCGTGATCAATGCGGCGCGCGTGTTGGACCCGAATCCCAACCCGTCCGACCCGCCGGCCGCGAGCGCGATCACGTTTTTGAGCGCTCCGCCCACCTGCACCCCGATCACATCCGGGGTGGTGAAGAGCTTGAACGTGTCGGTGGTGAACAACTCTTGGAGCGTGCGCGCCGCCAACGGGTCCCGGCACGCCAACGTGACCGCGGTGGGATGCCCCTTGGCCACCTCGACCGCGAACGACGGGCCGGACAACACCGCCACCGGATGGCGACTCCCGGCTGGCAGCAGTTCGCGCACCACGTCGGTCATGAACGCCAGCGTGTCCACTTCGATGCCCTTGGTCGCGGACACGAGCGGCACATCCGGAGGCAGCACCGGAGCCACCTTGGTGAAGACGGACCGGAACGCGTGTGAGGGCACGACCAAGAGAACCGCCGCAACGTCCCGGACCGCCTCCGCCAGATCGGTCGTAGACTCGATCCGAGCTGGCAGGTCGATGCCGGGCAGGTACCGCGTGTTGCGGCGCTCACGCGCGATCGTCTCGGCCACGTCCGGCTCAAAACACCACACTCGCACGCGGCGTCCGGCCGTCGCCGCGACGTGCGCAAGGGCCGTGCCCCACGCCCCGGCGCCGATGACGGCCAGCGGTCGATCAGTCACAGTCGCGTCTCATGCGTCGCACCCGAGCTCAACATGCCTGTGGAGGATATCGACGACAACGGAAGCGACTGTAACAGATCATCCATATCGCGGCAAGGCGATGCCCCCCGCCTCCACGTCACACCCCACCGCCGCGACTTGCGATCCCGGTCGGATCGACTACAGTCTACGGATGGGCGAATCGGACGGGAACACGCGGAGGATCCCTCCCAGGTCAGTACGTCAACGGCTGTTGACCGCCGTGGGGATGCTGGCCACGGCCCTCGGCATCCTCGGCATCTTCCTGCCACTGCTGCCCACCACGCCGTTCCTGCTCCTGGCCGCCGCCTGTTTCGCGCGAAGTTCGGACCGCTCGTACCAGTGGCTAATCAATCACCCGTGGTTCGGCAGTTATATCCGCAATTATCGCGAACACCGGGCCATCCCGCTGCGAACGAAGGTCACGGCCATCACGGTGTTATGGAGCGTGATCGGGTATACGGCGGTGTACGTGGTGCCGCTTCGGTGGGTCAGTGCCTTGCTCGCGTGTGTGGCCGGCGCGGTCACGATCCACCTCCTGAGCCTACGCACATTGACCCCCGAAATGATACTACCCCCTGCCACACGACGGGGCGACGCGCCAACGAACGATCGTCCGATCAAACGCGCAGCCTGATCGCGTCACCGAACACGCTGCCCAATTCAGCCCTCTCGGACTATTTCTCCGCCCCGGCTATCTCCACCTCGATCGCCCCACCCGCCACTCGCACCGAAAACGTCCGGATGGTTTCACCCGGTATTTGAAGGCAGCGGCCGGTGCGTACGTCGAAGCGCCAGCCGTGGAAGGGGCAGATCACGATTTCCCGACAAGGGCCGGTACGGACGCCGCGGTCCAGTGCCGCGCCCGCGTGTGGACACACGTTCTCGATCGCGTGGACCGCGCCGGATACGTTGAACAGCGCAAGGGGGAGGTCTCCGACCCGCACGGCCAGGGAGCCGCCGGGCGGCAGGTCGTCCGCCGCCGCGACCCTCACGAACCGCGGCGCGTCGGCCACGGTCAGCGGTAGCGAGGGACGGTCGGGTCGACCGTCGCGGACCACGCTTCGATCCCGCCCGACAGGTTTTTGAGGTTCGTAAAACCGTGTTGCTGGAGATAGTGGAGCGCCTTTAAGCTGCGCACGCCCATGTGGCAATAGATGACGATCTCGTCCTGCGGGTTGAGTTCGCCCTTACGCGCTTCGAGTTGCCCCAACGGAATCAGGGTCGCGCCGTTGATGCGGGCGATGTCCCACTCCCACTGCTCGCGCACGTCCAAGAGCACGACCTTTTCGCCGCGATCCAGCCGTTGTTTGACGTCGGCGCCCGCCACATTGACCCCACCCGGGGTTTGATCGTATCGGTTGAACACGTTGAACATCACCGGTCTCCTTTATGGTCCACGACCGCGGCGACGAGCTGTTCCAAGGCTGTGCGGCCGCCGGTCGGTATCGAGGCGCCGTCTCCCACCAACACCGCGTCGTAGTCGTAACGCGCATCGAGCAAGACGCGCACGCCGGCTCGCGCCTTGGCCGGGTCCGCGAACTTCTCATCAGGGAGCATGCCCAACGCGCCGGGCGGCGCGCCGATCACCGCATCCCCCACGATCAACGCGCGGTGGCCGGACGACCACAAGGCGGACTCGCCCGGCGATTTGGCGCCCGGCACGCGGATCGCCACGAGCCCTCCGGGCACGCGGTTCGCGTCGTCATAGGTGTGCTCGAATCGCACGTCCATCCCCGCCCCGTCGGCCGCGGGAACCCACACCGGCGCGCCGCACCACCGTTGGCAGAGGGCGGTCTCACGCACGTGGTCTCGGTTGGTCAGCACGATGGCCGTCACCGCGCCTCCCTCGTCGATGGCGGCGCGGTCCGCCTCGCTCATGGGCGGCGGATCGATCAGCACGCGGTCGCGCCCTTCGATCACGAGGTGGCCGTTGAAGGTGATCCGTTTCTCGTCGGAAAACCACGACCACTCGTATACCCCGGGCACGATTTCGCGCATGGTCAGCCTCCCGCCAACTCACGCAACGTGCCGCGGACCTTGCCCATCACCTCGGTCTCCACCGCGTGGTCGTCCACGAGGTCGATCAGGTCGTCTTCGGACACGGACACGAATTTTTTGGCCCTGCCCTTGGCGAGCGCGATCAAAAACATCCCGCCCGTGGGTTTGGTGGGAATGACCACCGTCACGTCCGACGCAGCGTCCCGCACCAAGTCGATCAATCGTTTCTTGCCGTCTTCCCATTCATCCATCACGCCAGACTCCGACCCGACGACTACAACGCGGACATGGGGGTCGCCAGACACCCCGCGCACGGACAGAGTTTTCGCAGCACGTCAAACGCATAAATGCCGGTCCCGTGTCCGTCGCTCCAATCAATGTGGATGCCGTACTGGCCCACCGGCGCGATTTTGAGCGCGCGAATCCCCTCGGGAACCGACTCGATGGTCACGCGCCGCTGGCCGGTCCACTCGTCCACGCACGCGGCGCACTGACAACTCGCCCGCAAATATCGCGTGGTGTATCGGCCCTGGTGTCCGTCGTCCCACGTGATCCGAATCACGTCGTCGCCTTCTTTGGCGATCTCCACCGGCGTATACGACACGGCCATACCCGTCCTCATCCCGTTGGGATGGGTACTCTACTCCAACCCTCCCCGCCTCCGCAACACGGCGCTTGCCGCGTCGCGCGCGACTGTGTTATGAAACAGGCCATTCGAGCGTCGTCGCGATGAATCCCAAATACGATCCCAAGGCCATTGAAGCGCGCTGGCAAACCGCGTGGGACGCGTCCCGTCTCTTTGCCACGCCCGATCCCGACGCGCGGCAGAAGTTCTACTGCCTGGCGATGTTCCCCTACCCCTCGGGCCGCATCCACATGGGCCACGTGCGCGTGTATACCATCGGCGACGTCATCGCGCGGTATCAGCGGATGCGGGGACACGCCGTGTTGCACCCGATCGGGTGGGACGCGTTCGGGATGCCCGCGGAAAACGCCGCAATCAAACACGGCGTGCACCCCGCCACCTGGACGTACGACAACATCGCGCACATGCGGACCCAGCTCAAACGCCTGGGCGTATCCTACGACTGGTCGCGCGAAGTCACCACCTGCGACCCGGAGTACTACCGCTGGAACCAGTGGTTCTTCGTCAAGATGTTCGAGCGCGGGCTCGCGTACAAAAAGCTCTCGGCCGTGAACTGGTGCCCCGAGTGCCAAACCGTGCTGGCCAACGAACAGGTGGTGGACGGCGGGTGCTGGCGCTGCGACACGCCGGTCACCTCGCGCGAACTCTCGCAGTGGTTCTTCAAGATCACGGCCTACGCGGAGCAATTGCTCGCGGGGTGCGATCGTCTCACCGGCTGGCCGGAGCGCGTCCTCACCATGCAGCGCAACTGGATCGGCCGCAGCGAGGGCGTGGAGATCGAGTTTCCGGTGGAGGGCGGCGGCCGGACGGTGCGGATATTTACCACGCGCCCCGACACCGTCTTCGGCGTCACGTTCATGACCCTGGCCCCCGAACACCCCTTGGTCGAGTCCTTGATCGCGGGCAAACCCGAGGCCGCGGCGGTTCGCGCGTTCGTGGAACGCGTGCGCGCGCAAGACCCGCGCGTGCGCACCGCAGACACCGCCGCGAAGGACGGCGTGTTCACGGGCGCGTACGCCGTGAACCCGTTGAGCGGCGACCGCGTGCCCATCTGGGTCGGCAACTTCGTCTTGATGGGGTACGGCAGCGGGGCGGTCATGGCCGTGCCCGCGCACGATCAGCGCGATTTTGAATTCGCGCGGCAACACGAGTTGCCGATCCGCGTGGTGATCCAAAACCCCGAAGGCACGTTGAGCGCGTCGGACCTGTCCGCAGCCTACGTCGCGGAAATCGGACGTCTGGTCGAATCCGGCGAGTTCTGCGGGCTGACCCCGATCGAGGCGCAGCAACGCATCGCGGTCGCGGTCGAACACCGCAAACTCGGCACACGCGTGATCAACTATCGCCTGCGCGATTGGGGCGTGTCGCGACAACGATATTGGGGCACGCCGATCCCCATCGTGTATTGCGATCGCTGCGGGGCGGTGCCAGTGCCCGAAGATCAATTGCCGGTCGCGTTGCCGCATGACGTCCCCTTGACCGGACGGGGCGGCTCGCCGCTCGCTGAGTCTCGCGCGTTCGTGGAGACCGCGTGCCCGACGTGCCGAGGTCCCGCGCGTCGGGAGACCGACACCATGGATACGTTCGTGGACTCGTCCTGGTACTTCCTGCGCTTCACGGTCCCGCCCCCGCGCGGCCCGTTGGCGATCGACGTGGACGCGGCGGCGCGATGGATGCCGGTGGACCAATACGTGGGCGGGATCGAGCATGCCGTGCTCCACCTGCTCTACGCCCGGTTTTTTACCAAGGTGATCCGCGATCTGGGATTGATCCGAGCCGATGAACCCTTTACCGGCCTGCTCACCCAAGGCATGGTGATCAAGGGCGGGGCCAAGATGTCCAAGTCCAAGGGCAACGTGGTGGACCCCGACCAGCTCGTCTCCACCTACGGCGCGGACACGGCCCGGCTCTTTATCCTGTTCGCGGCGCCGCCGGAAAAGGACCTGGAATGGAGCGACGAGGGCGTGGAGGGCGTGCACCGATTCCTGGGGCGCGTGTGGCGGTTGGTCGCGTCGTGGGTCGAGGTCGGCGCGGGCCATTCCGCGGCCGCTCCCGCGAGCGACGATGCGGTCGCTCAAGTCCGACGCGCCATGCATCGCACGATCCAACGGGTCACCAACGACATCGAGGACGGGTACCATTTCAACACCGCGGTCGCCGGACTCATGGAGTACGTCAACGCGTTGTCGGAGTTCAAACCAACGGAGGCTCCCGGGCTCGGCCCCGCCATGCGGGATGCGCTCAATACCCTCGCGCTGTTGCTCGCGCCGTTCGCGCCCCACCTGGCCGAGGAACTGTGGGGCGAGTTGGGGCACGCGCCGTCGGTGGCGCAGCAGCCCTGGCCCGTCGCGGACCCCGTCTGGATGACTGACTCGCATGTCACGGTGCCGGTCCAGATCAACGGCAAGTTGCGCGCTACGCTGGTGGTGGCGGCCGGCGCGTCGCAAGACGAGGTGGTGGCGGCCGCGCTGGCTGACCCCAAAATTCAGGGGTGGATCGGCGGTCGAACGCCGAAGAAGGTGGTCTACGTCCCCGGCCGCCTGGTGAACCTTGTTGTTCCGTAGCAGGTTGCTGAAAAAGGCGGCGTTGCTTTGCCATCCGTAAGGAAACTCGAATTGATCCGCTCCTTCGGAGCGGTGCGGATTCTCGCTCGTCGGAACGCCTCACGTACGACCCAGTACGCTCCGGGTTCCTTCTCGCTGCGGCCTTGCGGCTGGCGCTTTTTGAGCAACCTGCGGGTTTTCCCGTATCGTGCTAGCCGCGCGGCCGCGGCGCTCGCGGCGTCGGCCCTCGTAATGGGGTGCGGCTACGGACTGGTTTCGTCTCGGGACGGAACCGGGCCCACTCCGGTGGCGGTTCCGCTCTTTGAAAACCGGACGTTCGAACCCTTTGTGGACGCGCGTGTGACCGAGCGCGTGCGATTACGCGTGGAGAACACCGCCGGATGGAGACTCGTGTCCGCGCCCGAGTCCGCCGACCTGGTGATCCGAGGCACGGTGACCGGGGTCGGCGTCACCGCGGTTTCGTTCGACGCCGCCAACCGCCCGCTGGAACAACGCGTGGCGATCACCGCGGAGGTTACGGCCGCCCCGCGCGAGGGTGAACCCTTTCAGGACTCGCTCACCGGCACCGCGGAATACCGGGAGTCGGCGGACAGCCTGCAAACCCGCGCGGCCAAAAATCGCGCGATCGAGGAAGCGGCGGACAACGTGGCCCAAGAATGGGCCGCGCGGGTGTCCGCGCATCTGCGGGCTCGCGACCGGGCGCCGCGCCCGATGGACACCGCACCCGCCAAGCCGTGACTCCGCACGAACTCGTCAAACAGCTCGCCGCCGGACGTATCGACCCACTGTACCTGATCGTGGGCGAGGAGTCGTGGCTCGCGGACGAGGCGTTGGCCGCGTTGCGTCGCTATGCAGCGCCGCCGGATGACCTGATGAACTCGCACGTGTTTTCGGGCGTGGAGACCGCGGCGGAGGATCTGGTGGCTGTCGCCCAGACGCTCCCGGCGTTCGCAACGCGTCGGTTCATCGTGCTGCGCGACGCGGAACGGCTCGCGTCGTCCGACTTATTGACCGCCTACTGCGATGATCCCGCGACCACCACCTGCCTGGTCTTCATCACGGCCAAACTCGACCGGCGTAAATCATGGGCGGGCGCGCTGGCCAAACGCGCCGTCACCGTGGCGTGTGATCCGCTCAAACCCGCCGCGCTCAGGACATGGCTGCAACGCGAGGCCTCCGCCCGGGGATTTCGTCTGAACGACGAGGCCTTGGCATACCTGTTAGCGCGAGCCGACGGCAGCATGCGCGCCCTGTCTCAGGATCTTGAAACTCTGACGGTAAGCCACCGCGGCGCGACCGGCCCTCTGACAACCGACGAGCTGTCGGTGCTCTCCCCCGGAGAAGCCGCGGTTTCGGTGTTCGATTGGGCGCACGCCGTGGCCATGGGAAACCCCGGCGACGCGATCGGGGCCACCAGGCGGCTGCTTCACGACGAAGCCCCGTTGTTGATGTTGTCGATCCTGGCGGGTCAATGGCGCAAGATGCTGCGGTATCGCGCGTTGATCGAGAGCGGGACCGCGGCGTCGGCCGCGGCCGGCGCGTTGGGGCTGCCGCCGTTCGCGGCGACCCGCGTCGCGGATGCCGCGAAGCGCCGCTCATCAACGCGGCTCATCGCGGGATTAACGTGGTGTCTGGAGACGGACGCCGCGATCAAAGGCGGCGCGCTGCAGCCCACGCTTGCCATGGAGCGGTTGGTGTCGGCTTTATGCGAAGGGGAACCGGCTCCGACCGGACGGAGCCTGACCGGGCCCTGGTGGCCCGGGTTGTCAGCCCGCGGCGACGCGGTTGGTGTGGCGGGTCAGTCGCGAAATCAACCGTGACGCGCGGTTGCGGTGGATGAGCTTCTTGGACGCGGCTTTCGCCAGCGTGGGAACCGCTTCGGTCAACGCTTGCTTGGCGCCGGCCTGGTCCTTGGTCTTGACCGCGGCGCGGACTTTTTTCACCGCGGTCTTGATCGCGGCCATCATGGTGCGGTTATGTTGCCGGCGGCGTAACGCCTGCCGGTCCTTTTTGATCGCCGATGCGTGAACTCCCATACCCCTGCTCCTCCATCCTGTCCGGTCGCTGCGCTGACGGGCCCACTCGCTCAAGCCGCGTATTGAAGCAGAGATCTGTAGCACGCTGACGTGGGCGAAGTCAAGATCAAGACCACTGGGGTAGGCGCCGCCGCGTGGGATTCGCGCCGGCACCCGACGCCCGCCACCCCATGAACGAGGCCCGCCAACTCCTCAAATCCGCCGGGGTGATCGGGGGGGCGACCATGCTCAGCCGCGTTCTGGGATTCGTGCGCGACATGGTGGTGGCCCGGGCGTTCGGCGCCAGTCACGTGGCGGACGCGTTCTACGTCGCGTATCGGATTCCCAGCCTGCTGCGGGAACTCTTTGCGGAAGGATCCATGTCCGCGGCCTTTGTCCCGGTCTTCACGCAGACCTTGACCACGGAGTCGCGCGAGGAGGCCCGCCGGTTGGCCCGCGCCGCGTTCAGCCTGATCCTGGTGATCGTGACCACCATGACCGTGCTCGGCATCGCGCTCGCCCCGTGGCTGGTCGCGGTCATTGCCCCGGGATTCGGCGATGATCCGGGCAAGGCCGCACTGACCACGGATTTAACGCGCATCATGTTCCCGTATCTGCTCTGGATCAGCCTCGCGGCATTGGCCATGGGCATGCTCAATTCGGTGCGCGCGTTCGCCGCGCCCGCCTTGTCCCCGGCCCTGTTCAACCTCGCGATCATCGCCGCCGTGCTTCTGCTGGCCCCGTTCCTCGACGAGCCGGTACTCGCGGTGGCGTGCGGCGTGTTCATCGGAGGATTGGCGCAACTCCTAGTGCAGTTACCAAGTTTACGGCGAACGGACCTGGCCTTGGGATGGCTGTGGCAGCCGTCGCATCCGGGGCTTCGGCGCATGGGGTTGCTGTTGATCCCCACCCTGGTCGGACTCTCCGTGTCCCAGGTCAATATTTTCATCAATACGCTGTTGGCGTCGTACCTGGCCCAAGGCAGCGTCACGTATCTGTATTACGCAATGCGGCTGGTGCAATTTCCGCTCGGGGTGTTCGGCGTCGCGTTGTCCACCGCGCTGCTGCCCACGCTGTCCACGCACGCCGCCAAACAGGACGCGACCGGGCTGCGCGAGACCATGGCGTTCGGGCTGCGCCTGATCATGTTCATCACGATTCCAGCCATGATCGGCTTGATCGCGCTGCGAACGCCCATCATCCACGTCCTCTTTCAACACGGGAAGTTCGAAGCCGCGGACACCGTGGGCACGGCATCGGCTGTATTAGGGTACACCGTGGGACTCTGGGCCTTCGCCGGAGTGCGGGTCGTGGCGCCGGTGTTCTACGCGAGACAGGACACCAAGACTCCGGTCATCGTGGCCGCGGCGTCGGTCATGGTAAATATCGGACTGAGCCTGGTGTTGATGGGGCCCTTTGGCCACGGCGGACTCGCGCTCGCCACCGCCGTCGCCTCGTGCGTAAACTTCGTCGTGCTGCTCGTGGTGTTGCGTCGTGGGTTGGGGCCGTTCGGCGGACGTGCGTTGGCGCGATCCGCTGCGCTCGCGGTGCTCGCCAGCGCGCCCGCGGGGTTGATCGGTTGGGGCATGAGTGGACTGGCCATCTGGGACACTGCCGGAGCGTGGACCATGAAAATGGCGTTGCTCAGCGCGGCAATCGCCGGCTCCGCCGCGGCCTATGGCGCGCTGCACGCCCTGTGGAGAACCGAGGAAGCCCGCGCGGTGTGGGACCTGGTCAAGCGCCGTCGCGCGCGCGCGACACCCCCCTCGTAATCGTCAGTTGACCCACGAGCCCAAGCGGTCTCCGGGTCTGAGACCGGAAAGGAGCCAGTCCCTCGGATCCCCGTTGGCTCCCCGATTCGTTACGCTGGGCCCGACAATCACATACGCGCGTCCCGCGTCAAAACAAAAATCAGCGAGCAAAAAACACTCATCATGGCCGGTGGCCCCGACCACGGTATCGTCGAACCCGTCGCCGTCAATGTCGCCGATTCCGGCCACGGCGCGTCCGAACTGATCATCAGGATTGGGAGTAATCTCCCCGGTAATCTTCCCGGCAAGAAGGACCGTACCCAACGCATTACCTCGGTAATACGACACCGCACCGCTGTCATTGGGCGAGGCGCCGACGAGGTACGCGCCGATGACCATGTCGGCAAAGCCGTCGCGGTCGATATCTCCGGCCGGGGCCATCGAGGCCCCGAAACTGTCCCCGGCCACCGCGCCGGAGAACTGTTGGATCATGGTGACCCCGTCCGGTCCGCCCCCGTACCATGACGCCGATCCGGAATCCGTCCCTCCCGCATCACTCTGGTGCGCCCCAACGAGCAGGTCGGCGAATCCATCGCCATTGGTGTCTCCGGGGCCGGCGACTGCTGCGCCGAACTGATCGTCGGCGGCATCCCCAGTCAGCACCACATTCGCGCGTTCAGCCCCCACACCGACGAACCACGGCCCACCGAAGAACACGTACGCCCGGCCCGCGTCCGCATCAACGCCGTCATCGTGTCCACGCGCGCCGACCGCGATGTCGTCATACCCGTCGCCGTTGATGTCCCCCACGCCGGCCACGCTCAGGCCGAATTCGTCTCCGGACCGGCATGCGCTCGACCGGTCATTGGGGATTTCGGTGGTCTCTCCGGTTAAGACCACATCGGCAAGCGTATCCATCTCGTCGCGGGGTCCACCGAAGTACACGTAGACCCTCCCGACGAGCGGCAACTCTTGTTCGATGCCGTTGCACTCCGCCACCACCAACGTTTGGTACGCCCCGACCGCAAGATCCGGGAATCCATCACCGTTGACGTCGCCGACGCCAGACGCAGACATCCCGAAAAGGGATTGATCAGTCTCGCCATGAAAAACAACGCTCGCGGTCGTGGTCATTGCGGGGCCGCCCCAGTAGAGATACGCGACCCCGGTGTCATCGTCCTGTGAATCGCGGTCAACGCGGGGCGCGCCGACCAGGAAATCCACGTACCCGTCTTGGTCAATGTCCCCGACCTTGGCAACCGACGTCCCGAACGTGTCGCCAGGCCCGCGGCCCGTCAGGACAACATCGGCGACGACGTCTGCGTCTGCGCCCGCGCCGCCGTGATACAGGTACGCCGCGCCCGCACCGCCGCCTGCACGGCTGTCGGTGTACGCGCCCGCCAACACGTCGGCGTATCCATCGCCGTTCACGTCGCCGGTGGTGGACCCGATGACCACCTTGCGGGTGGGACCGTACGAGGTGCCGCACGCATTCACCGCGCCCACGCGCCAGTAGTACTCGCCCCGAGAAGGAGCCAGCCCGATCGGTGCGAATTCGGTTTGCCCCGCGCCGACGGGCTCATCCAATAGGAGGCTCTCGAATCCGGGAGAGGCCGACACCTCCAAGTCGTAGGTGCTGGCCGATACTTGCGACCAGGAAAAGGCCACGCCCCACTGAATGGCGCGACCGTCGAGCGGGAACACCGGTTGCGGGGGGCGGTCGCAACTCGCTGCGGTGAGCGTAACCACCGCGTCCGCTGAAACGCTTTCATTCCCGGCCTCGTCCACCGCGGTGACGCTGACTGTATTGTCGCCAACGATGGCGAGCGTTGCCCGGTACTCCCATGTCGTGGCATCCGACAACTCCGTGATCCGTCGGCCATTGAGTCGGACAAACGTCCCAGGCTCTTTGGTCCCAGAGAGGGTCGCTGGGTTGGTCGGACTCGACGTCGGCGCGGACAATGTCGGAGCAGCCGGCGGCACGGTATCGCGGCTGATTTCCACGATAAGCGGTCCGCTGAGGTTACCCAAATCATCCATTGCAATGACTTCAAAGGTATTCAGGCCTTCCTGAAGATCAACCGCTGCGGTCCATACTGTCCGATCGTCAACAACCACCCTGGCGATGCCATCGATAAAAATCGCGGTCCCCGAGGACTTTCCCCCAGTGAGCGTGATCCGATTCTGATGCGTGCTGGCTGGGAGCGCCCCAATCGTTGGGGTCGCCACGCCGCCTGAGATTCCGCCCGAGGGTTGGCATGCCACGAAAACCACCCCTGACAGGTATGCCGCGAGTAACCAGCGAATTTTTCTGCCTGAAGGAGACGTGGTCACCGAAAGAGAGAGCCAAAAGCCGCTTTTCATATTCCCTCGACGCGTCACGGAATCATTTGTATGAGGTTATAGCACAAGACATTTGGTCACTTACATCCCACAATATTTTTTCTTGACAGCAAGCAATACTGAGTGCTATGTTGTTTGTGCATGCTACAGTTGATTGCATGCTCGCATATGACGCTATGATACAGGTTATGAATTATGGAAGAACTCCAGGACATCCTCCGTGGCCTTGACCAACGCATTAAGGCCTATAAAACAAAGCTTCACGAGCTCCAGAAAAAACGCGACCGATTAGAAGAAGACATCAAAACGATCAAGAAGTATCTGGAGCTGGCGGAGACGCTCTATCGTGTTGAACAGGAAAAGGCGCGGGTTGCAGGGACCGGAGCTCCACCGTCAACTGATGCCGAACGGGAGCGACAGCGCGTCCTCCTGGACGTTCCGGATCAATCCCAGGAAATTTTGCTGGGAAAAACCAAGTACTTTGGCTTGAGCGTGCCACAGGCCGCTGCGTTGCTGCTCAGGGAATCCGGAACACCCATGCACGCGCGGGAGCTCTATCAACGGTTGGTCGAAGGGGGCATGAGGATTCGAGCGAAAACACCGATCACGTCGATCGCGATTTCGCTGCGCAGAGATCCCCGATTCCGGAAAGTCGCGCCGAATACGTTTGAACTGGCACCTGAAGCAAATCTAGCCCCGGTAGAGGGCGATCGCGAAAGGGGGTGATGACACTTGGCGACGAAGAAACCGGCGAAGAAGAAGGCTGCGAAGAAGAAGTAAGCTGCTGTGCTAAGGCGATCGGGGGCTCCTCGATTGAGGAGCCCCCGGGCTACGGTGACCGAACTTCTGTGGTCGCCACACCACCGCTGGCAGTGTGACGACCGCCCTCCTATTTTGTATTTACGATGCGGCTCCAGCCGGCTCGAATGCCCTTTGCGCCACCCCGATCATCCGGCGGCATTCGGGATGAGCCATTAGATAGGTCATGAATTGGGCGTGTAAGCGATGGCCCGCTTTATACGCTGTAATTCGGCCACACAGCGCCGTGCCCAGCAGCATCAGGTCTCCCACCAGGTCCAGTGTCTTGTGGCGTACGAATTCATCAGGCCATCGGAGGCCCTCCGGGTTCAGAATCCCGGCCGGTCCCACGACCACGGCATTGTCCAGACTTCCACCGAGAATGTACCCCGACGCCTTCAACTGCTCGACGTCGCGAAGAAATCCAAAGGTCCTCGCAGGGGCGAGTGTCACCGCAAACGCCGTCGGTCCATTGTCCTGGTACTCGAATTCCTGCCGTCCGATCACGGCGTGATCATAAGCAACTGTATTGTGGATCTCCAGCCGCGAAGCCGGTTCAGCCGCAATCCAGCCGTCGCCGTCCCGCACCTCAAACGCCCTGGTGATCACCATCACGGAACGCGCCACGGGCTGCCGAACGACCCCGGCCTCGACGATCGCTTCGACGAACGGCTTGGCGCTGCCATCCATGATGGGAATCTCTGACGCGCTCAATTCCACGACGATATTGTCGATGCCCATCCCGCTAATCGCAGCGAGCAGGTGTTCCACGGTATGCACGATCGACCCGCCTTGCCCCAGGCTCGTGGCCAGTCGCGTCTGCGAGACTTCCTCAATACTGGCTTGCAGCCACGAATCACCCGCAGGGGTCTTCTTCACGAACCGAACCCCGGTATTGGGCTCGGCCGGACGGAGCCATACCGCCACCGGCTGCCCGGAATGGAGGCCCACGCCTTCGCACCGTACGGGATGTTGAATGGTTTGCTGCCACACATCGGCCTTGGTCACGGCACTCCTCCCTGTGGTGGCTACTCTAAAAGCAAAGGACATGCCTCCGGCGAGCCCTAGGAATTTGCCCTTTAAAGACAATTCGGTGCGTGGAAAACACCACAGTCGTGGCGCCAATGCCACAACACTGTCCCTTTCAACGCGGATCATCCCGTTATGACGGGACGACTTTGACACCGGGTGAGCCACATGGCAGAATGCCCGTCCTGATGCTTACGTCGCCCCAGACTCCCTCACCTTCCACTCGTCGCGACCCGTCGATCGAGGAATTGACCGCGTTGCTGAAGATCGGCGGACTTTCCGGTCGGATCACCGCGGTCGAGCGACTCAAGGGCGACGCGTCGAACCGAACGTATGCGAGGATTCGGCTGACCCCGGACGCGAATCCGGCCACCCTGGTGTTGATGGAGTTGGCCGAACCCGAAGCGTTCAAGCGATCCGAAGAAGCGGTCTCCGGCGGCGACGCGGGCGTCACCGAACTGCCGTTTCTCAACATCCAGCGCTATCTGTACGGCCGCGGCGTCGCGGTGCCCACGATCCACGCGTACGATGTCGTGGCCGGTCGTCTCGTGCTCGAGGATCTGGGCGACTGCACCATGTTCGACGCCCTGGGCGGCGCCGCGCCGGAGCGCGTTGAAGCACTGTATCGGCTGGCGATCGACGAGCTTGCGCGCATCCAAGCGCCGGACCCGGACGCCGCGCCCAACCGTTGCGTGGCGTTCGGGCGACGATTCGACCGCGCGCTGCTCGCGTGGGAACTCGATCACTTTCTCGAATACGGCATGGAAGCCCGCCGCGGCATCGCAGTTCCGGCCGCGCCGCGCGAGGCCATCCGTCGGGCGTTCGCCCGCGTCGCCGACGAGTTGGCCGCCGCGCCCGCGGTGTTCGTCCACCGCGACTACCACAGCCGTAACCTCATGGTGACCGGCGATCGGCTTCGCGTCATCGACTTTCAAGACGCGCTCATGGGCCCGTGCACGTATGACTTGGCCTCGCTGCTGCGTGATTCCTACGTCACCCTCGACCACGCCATGGTCGAGCGCTTGATCGATTATTATCTCGCTTCGGCTCCGGGTCCCCGACCCGAGGCGTCGGCGTTTCACCGCCGGTTCGACCTCACCGGATTTCAGCGTAACCTCAAAGCCGCGGGCCGGTTCATCTACATCGAAAAGGTCAAAGGACGGCCCACGCATCTGCCGTATGTCACGCCGACCCTGCACTCGGCCAAACGGGTCTTGGATCGCTACCCGGACCTGACGGAGTTGCGGGGCCTGCTCGCCCCGTACGTCCCCGAGTTCACGTGAAGGCCATGATTCTGGCCGCCGGCCTGGGGACGCGGCTCCGTCCCTTGACCGACCGGCTGCCCAAACCCCTGCTCCCCATCGCGGGACGGCCCATGATCGAGTACACGCTCGGATGGGTCGCGGCGGCTGGCATTCGCGACGTGATGATCAACCTGCACCACAAGGGCGAGTTGATCCAGGAGGCCTTGGGGACCGGCGAGCGCTTCGGCATGACGATCTCCTATTCGGAGGAACCCGTCATCCTCGGCACCGGCGGGGGACTCAAACGCGTGGAGGGGTTCTTCAAGGACGAGCCGTTCTTGATCGTCAACGCCGACGTGTTGACCGCGCTCGACCCGAATGACCTGATTCGAACGCACGCCGCCCATCGCCCGCTAGCCACGCTCGCGGTGCGGCGCGACCCGGCCACCGCAACCTATGGCGCGTTGGGCGTCGATGCCGCGGGCCGGATTCGCCGCTTCCTGGGTCGCGGCGTCGCCAGCGAGGCCTTGGAGGACGTGATGTTCACCGGCCTCCACGTGCTCGATCCGCGCGTGCTCGCGGCGATCCCGGTGGACCACTTTTCGCCCATCACCGACGAGTACATTGCCATCGTGGAGCGCGGCGAGCCGCTCATGGGGCATCGCTCAGACGCCACCTGGATCGATATTGGCACGCCCGAGCGCTACCAAGAGGCGCAACAATTAGTCGCGCGCGGCGACATCCCGCTGTGGTCGGCCCGCCTGGGCTCGCGTTGACACGCCTTCGCAGCGCTTGCTAGGATCGCGGAATGGCCGATTCATCCAAGACCTACCGCGACACGCTCAATCTGCCGACCACGTCGTTTCCCATGAAGGCTGACTTGGCGCGGCAGGAGCCCGCGCTCCTCGCGCGTTGGGAGACCGACGAGCTCTACGCGTCGCTGCGCGCGAAACGGCACGGCGCGCCGAAATTCATCCTCCACGACGGTCCGCCCTATGCGAACGGCCACATCCACATCGGCCACGCGCTCAACAAGATCCTCAAGGACATGATCGTCAAGTATCGCACCATGCGCGGCGACGACGCGCCATACATCCCGGGGTGGGACTGCCACGGCCTGCCGATCGAACACCAGGTGCTCAAGGATCTCGGCCCCAAGAAGGCGGGTATGAGCGTGCTGGAAATCCGTCGGCGCTGCCGCGAGTACGCGGAGCGGTTCGTGGACATCCAACGCGAGGAGTTCAAGCGCCTCGGCGGGTTGGGCGATTGGAGCCGCCCCTACCTGACCATGACCCCGGATTACGAAGCCGCCATCGTTCGCGAATTCGGGAAAATCGTGGACACCGGCGCGCTCTACAAGGGGAAGAAACCCGTGCTGTGGTGCCCGCAAGACGAGACCGCGCTCGCCGAAGCCGAGGTCGAATACGCGGACCACACCTCGCCGTCGATCTACGTGAAGTTCCCATTGCGGGGACGTGACGCCGAGCGTCTCTCCGACCTGTTGACGGCATTCGGCGTCGCTCAACCGGCTACGGCACAGGCGCTCCACGGGAAAGACCTATCCATCATTATCTGGACCACCACGCCGTGGACTTTGGTTGCCAACAAAGCCGTGTGTGTGCATCCGGACTTTGAGTACGTGATCTGCATCGCGGGACGCGAAGCCTTCATCGTAGCGCAGGATCTGTACTCGACCTTTACCAAGCAAACCGGGCTCGACACGCGGCCGAACATCACCAAGGTGGCCAAGTTCAAGGGCGCCGCGCTCAAGGGATGGACGTTCAGCCACCCGTGGCTCGATCAACCTTCGCCCATCGTCCTCGGCACGCACGTCACGCTCGAGCAAGGCACGGGGTGCGTCCATACCGCTCCCGGCCACGGGCAAGAGGACTACGTGGTCGGCATGGAATACGGGTTGGACGTGTACGCGCCCGTGGACAACCGGGGTCGCTTCACCAACGACGCGGGGCCGTTCGCGGGCCAGCGCGTCCTGGACGCCAACCTCGCGATCATCGAACTGCTCCGGTCTCGCGAACGTCTCGTGCACGCCTCCACGATCGGACACTCGTATCCCCACTGTTGGCGCTGTAAGAACCCGGTGATCTTTCGCGCAACCGAGCAATGGTTCATCGCCATGGATCAGCCGATCAGTGGCGGCCAGACCTTGCGAGAACGGGCGCTGGAAGAAATCGACCGCGTCACCTGGGTGCCCCGTTGGGGGCGCGAGCGCATCGTGGGCATGATGACGAATCGGCCCGACTGGTGCATTTCCCGGCAGCGCGTGTGGGGCGTGCCCATCGTGGCGTTTGCGTGCCAGGACTGCGGCGCGTCACTGACCAGCAAACCGATTGCAGATCACGTGGCGGAGCTCATGGAGCGTGGCGAGGGTAGCGATCTATGGTTTTCAAAGTCCTCGGACGAGCTGTTACCCACCGGAACAACCTGTGTCAAATGCGGCGGTCATCGCTTCCACCAAGAACGCGATATCCTGGACGTGTGGTTCGAATCGGGCGTCAGCCACGCCGCCGTGCTCAAACGCCGGCCGGAGCTGGCGTGGCCCGCAGCGTTGTACTTGGAAGGGTCGGATCAGCACCGCGGGTGGTTTCACAGCACGCTCCTGTCCTCATTGCTCACGGATCCCCGCGCGCCCTACGACACGGTGCTGACCCACGGATTCGTGGTGGACGGCCAAGGCAAGAAGATGTCCAAGTCCGCGGGCAACGTCATGGCGCCCCAGGAAATCATCAAACAACACGGCGCGGAATTGCTGCGGTTGTGGGTGGCGGCCGAGGATTACCGGGACGATGTTCGGATTTCGCCCGCGATCATGAGCCAGCTCGTGGAGGCGTACCGCAAAATCCGCAACACGTCACGCTTTCTGCTCGCCAACGTGGAGGATTTTGACCCGCGACACGACGCCGTGCCGATCGACCGCCTGTATCCGATCGATCGGTGGGCCTTGCACCGGCTCGCGGCCCTGGTCACGCGCGTGCGAGACGCGTACGACGCCTATGAGTTCCATACCGTGTTTCACGCCGCGAACAACTTCTGCGCCGTGGATTTGAGCGCGATGTACCTCGACATTATCAAAGACCGGCTCTACACCGAGGCGAAAACCGGCCCGGCTCGGCGCGCCGCGCAAACAACGTTGGAGTCGATCCTGTCCGCGCTCGTCCGCCTGATGGCGCCGATCCTCTCGTTCACCGCGGAAGACATCTGGACCCACCTGCCCGAAGGTTCGCGAACCACGACAAACGTGCACCTGAGCGAGTTCCCCACGCCGTCGGGAACCTGGGAGCTGCCCGCGGACGTCGCGGCCCACTGGGAGCGTTTGTTCGAGGCCCGCTCGCATGTCGCCAAGGCCTTGGAACGTGCTCGGGCGGCCAAAATTATCGGGGCGTCGCTGGACGCCCGCGTGGCATTGTATGCCGCGGGCGCTCTGCGCGATGCGCTCGCGAAAGACCGCGACGCGCTGCCGTCGCTGTTGATCGTGTCCGATGTTGCGCTCGACGGGTTCGATCACCGGCCCGGTCATGCCGAGGCGCTCGCGCCGGACCTGGCGGTCGTGGTCGAGCGCGCGCCCGGCGTCAAATGCGCGCGGTGCTGGGCGTACCGCACGGACGTCGGCGCGGACCCGCGACGCGCGGACGTGTGCGGGCGCTGCGCGGGCGTGCTCGCCGGCGTATGAGCGGCCACGAATTCTCCCCCGCCGCCCGCCCGTGGCGACCCGGCGTGTGGGCGTCCGGGATCGCCGCGGTGATCGTGCTTGCGGACCAAGCGACCAAATCCGCGGTTCAACGCGCCATGACGCTGCACGAATCGATCCCGATCATCCCGTCGATCAATCTCACCTACACCCGCAACCCCGGCGCCGCGTTCAGCTTGTTCGCGGACGCGCACCCCTCGTTTCGGACGTGGTTCTTTCTGATCGTGTCGGTCATAGCGCTGGTCCTCATCAGCATCTTTCTCCGTCGGGTGGAGCGCGGCGACTGGTGGAGCGTGACTTCGCTGTCCCTGATCCTTGGCGGCGCGATCGGCAACCTGATCGATCGCATCCGGTACGGCGAAGTGATCGATTTCATCGACCTGTACGCCGGCCAGTACCACTGGCCGGTGTTCAACATCGCGGACTCGGGTATCACCGTGGGCATGGTGATGCTGTTGGGCCATGCGGTGTTTCACCGCCAGCCCGACGCGCGGGAAACCGCCCGTCCCTAGGCGCCTGGCCAGGGATACTCCAGCAGGACCCTAAACCATGAGGGTTCACGCCGACGGGCATGCTCGCGAGTCCGCAGACGCCGTCACCGAAATCGTCGTCTCCGGAGGCGAAACCTCGGAACGCATCGACCGGTTTCTCACGCGGCAGGGCATGCCGTTGTCGCGCTCGCGCATCCAACGCGGCATTGACGACGGCCTGATCTCGGTCAACGGCCGTCCCACCAAGGCGTCCTACCTCATTCGGCCCGGCGACCACATCGTCATCCATCACCCGCCGCCGCAGCCGGTGGAGATCAGCGCCGAACCCATTCCGATCGAGGTCGTCTACGAGGACGAGGATCTGCTGATCCTAAACAAACCCGCCGGCTTGGTCGTACACCCCGCGCCGGGGCACGCATCCGGCACCTTGGTGAACGCGCTGTTGCACCATTGCCGCGACCTGGCCGGGATCGGAGGGAAAGCGCGCCCCGGGATCGTGCATCGGCTGGACAAGGACACCTCCGGGCTGCTGGTGGCGGCCAAACACGACGCCGCGCATACGGGGCTCATGCGTCAATTCAAAACGCACAGTATTACGAGGCGGTATCTGGCGATCGTGGCAGGCGACGTGCGGCCGCGCAAGGGGACCATCGATCTGGCCATCGGCCGTGACGTGTGGGAACGCAAAAAGATCTCGGCCCGCACCACCACCCCACGAACCGCTGTGAGCCATTACGACGTGCTGGAGCGGTTCGGGCGCGCGACCCTAGTCTCGGTCACGCTGGAGACCGGGCGCACGCACCAGATCCGCGTCCACATGGCGCACCTGGGGTATCCCGTGCTGGGGGACCCGATCTACGGGGGCCGCCGAGCGGTCCCGCCGCCGGACGTGCTCGCAAACCGACAACTGTTGCACGCCCAACAGTTGGGATTCCTTCATCCCATCAACGGACGCCCGATGGTATTTACCGCCCCGCTGCCTGAGGATATGGCGGCGGCGCGGCGCGTTCTGACGGCCTCCGTAAGCCGCTCCGGGCGCGCACCGTCTTGACTTGCTTTTCCGGCGTTGGCTATACTCGAACAGTACGTTTGTGTATATCCGTGGTCAGCATATTCCGGACAGGAGGAGGTCGGCGATGCAGAAATACTCTCCCACACAGGTCGGTCAACGAATCCGGGAGATTCGCGGGTCGATGACCCAAACCGAGTTTGCCAAATCCATCGGCGTGAAAAAGCAGAACTACATCAGCCGGTACGAACGGGGCCGCGTGCCCAATCCCGAACTGCTGCTGCGCATCGCCGATTTCGGCAAGGTCAGCGTGGACTGGCTGTTGACCGGCAAAGCGTCGAAGCGGAAGTAACCCGTCGGTTTCCGGCGCGCGCTCCGTCCCTGGACGCGCGCCGCGCCGAGGTGCACCGCCGCCTCGGTCTTCTTCCTCAGCCCATTTGAGTTTGTTCGACCACGTGTCGGTGGGCGTCGCACCCCACCACCGCACGAAGCCGCGCCTTGCTCGGGGGTTTCACGCCGAGCAGGAATTTCTCCTTGAGTCGCAACACCCGATTGAGCGACTGGTCGATCCGCGCCTCGGACAGCCGCCCGCGCGTGACCGCGCCCGCCAACGCGTCGATCGCTTGGCGGGGCGCGTCTTGATCCAGACAGAACAGCAACACGTCCGCCCCGGCCTCGAACGCTTTGAGCGCGGCGGGGCCCGCGTCGTAACGATCCGCGATCGCTTTCATCTCCAGATCGTCCGTGATCACCACCCCGTCGAACCCCATGGCCCGCCGCAACAGCCCGGTCAGGATCTTCTTGGAGAGGGTGGCGGGCGCCCGCGCGTCCAACGAGGGGTAACGAACGTGGGCCGTCATGAGCGCGGACAGCCGGTTGGCGACGGCGTGTTCGAAGGGGCGTAAATGCAGCCGCTCGAGTTGACGGAGCGTCACGTCCACCTCGGGCAACTCCAAGTGCGAGTCGGCGGACGTGGCCCCGTGCCCCGGGAAATGTTTCGCGCACGCGATCACGCCTTGGTCCTGAAGTCCCACCATCAAGGCCAGGCCGTGTTCCTCCACCACCATCGGGCTGTCGCCGAACGCGCGATCTCCGATGATCGGGTTGGCCGCGTTGGTGTTCACGTCCAGCACCGGCGCCATGTTCATGTTCACGCCGACCGCGGCCAGCTCGCGGCCCATGATTTCGCCGATCGCGTACGTGAGCGCCACGCCTTTGCGCGCGCCCAACGTCGCGGCCGGGGGGAACTGCGTGAACGGAGGCGGCAGGCGACTCACTCGCCCGCCTTCCTGATCAATGGCCACGAACAGGGGCGCCTTGGGCGCAAGTCGTTGCAATCCGCGCGTCAGCGCGAGCACGTGTTCCGGGCTCGTCACGTTGCGCCGGAACAAAATGACCCCGCCCACGCGCGTGGTCTTCACCAACCGCGTGATGGACGGACCGGGGCGCGTGCCCTCGAATCCGACCATGATGAGTTGCGCGAGCTTTTCCTTGAGGTTCATCGCCGAACCGTCGCACGGCGGATCCCGGCGCGCATCCGTCGCGGGACCCGAGTCCGCGCGCGCGGTTTGGGCGGCTGCGCGGTTCCCGCCTCGTCGATCAAAAATTGAATAAGCAGGCGCACGCCGGCGCCGGTGGGACCTTTGGTCACATAATGGCGCGCATCGTCGCTCCACATGGTGCCCGCGATGTCCAGGTGCGCCCACGGCGTACTTCCCACGAACTTGCTCAAAAACGCCGCGGCCGTAATGGTCCCCGCGGCCCGGCCGCCCGTGTTCTTGAGGTCCGCCACGTCGCTCGTGATCTGCTCGTAGTACTCCTCCCACAACGGCAACTGCCACACGCGTTCGCCCGAGTCGTCCGCGGCCCGACGCAGCCGGTCGATAAGCGGCGCGTCCGTGCCCAACAACCCGATCGCGTGTTGGCCAAGTGCAATGGAGCACGCGCCGGTCAAGGTGGCGATGTCCACCATCATCCGGGGCTGGAAGCGTTTGACCGCATACGCCAAGGCGTCGGCCAGGATCAACCGGCCCTCGGCGTCGGTATTGATCACTTCCACCGTGGTGCCGGACATCGCGGTGACCACGTCGCCGGGTTTGATCGCGGTCCCACTCGGCATGTTCTCGGTCGCGGGCAACAACCCGACGATCGACATCGGCAGCGACAACTTGGCCGCGGCCTCCATGACCGACAACACGCCCGCCCCGCCCATCATGTCGCTCTTCATCTGCTCCATCTTGTCCGCGGGTTTGAGCGAAATGCCGCCGCTGTCGAACGTGATGGTTTTCCCGACCAACACGATCGGGCGATCGGACGCGCGTCCGGATGTCTTCCCGCCGTCGTATCGGAGAATGATGAACTTCGGGGGTTCCATGCTGCCACGGGCCACGCCCAGCAAGGCGCCCATGCCCAGGCGCTCCATGCCCTTGCGGTCAAGCACTTCGCACGAGAGTTTGTTCGCCCGCGCAACAGCCCGCGCCCGCGCCGCGATGTACGTGGGAGTGGCCACGTTCGAGGGAAGGTTCCCCAGGTCGCGGACGTGATTGACGCTCTCGGCCACGATCGCGCCGCGGCGCGCGCCGGCCCGCGCCGCGGAATGCTCTCCCGAGCCGATGTAACAGACCACGGCCTTGACGTCGCGCCCGTTGTTGTCGCGATCCGTCTTGTAGCGGGTGAATCGATACAACCCCATGAGCGCGCCCTCGACGCACGCGCGCGCGATCGACTCGGCATCATCCCCGATCGCGGCGTCGAAGGCCACGCGTTCGCACCCCGCGTCCCGCGCGCGTTGCGCCGCCCGCGCCGCGGCCTGCCGCACGCGCTCCGGCCCCATGCCATCGCGCGGGCCCAGTCCCGCGGCCACCACCACCCGCGGCGTGATCCGCCCCGCGGTATGCACCAGCACCGCCTGGCCCGCCTTCCCGTCGAAACCCGCGCCGGTGAGCGCCTGCGCGAACGACGGCCCCACCGCCCTGCCGATCGCGGCGAAAAACTCAGGGGCTTCTCCGCCTTGGTGCCGGAACACCACCACCGCGTCTTCGGTCGCTCGCTGGATGGACCCGGCCTTCACTGTAATTGCTCGCGTCATACCCCTCCTCGAGGAGCCTGGTCATGAAAGGCCATCTGCCGCGTTGTCGGTCGGCCTTGCGTCTGACCTTCCCTGAACAGGCTCCAAACTTGGTTACTCGGACACACTCTTCGTCGAACGAACCCGCCTACACGCCACGCGCGGCGGGATCCCAAATCAGTTTGTGTAATTGCAATTGGAGCCTCGCCGACACGCGATCCTCCAGCATCCATTCCGCAAGCACCTTGGGGTCCAGCTCGCCGAACACGGTCGAAAACAACACGGTCTGCCGCTCGTGGACCCGTGTGCGCGCCAGCACCTCGCGCGTCCACTCGTAGTCCTCTCGGTCCTTGAGCACGAACTTGACCTGATCGCCGGGTTTGAGGCGATCGAGATTGCCCCACAGATTGCGGTCGTCCATGCCGCTCCCCGGACATTTCAAATCCATGATGATCACGGCGCGCCGGTCCACCGGCGCAATGTCGATGGCGCCGCTGGTCTCCACTAGGACGGTGTATCCCGCGTCCGCCAAACGCGCGATCAATGCGAACGCCTCGGGGTTATGCAATGGTTCGCCGCCCGTGATCTCGACCAATCGGCAGCCAAAACCCGCCACCCGCGCCATGACCTGATCCAAGTTCATCTCGTCGCCGTCGTAGAACGCGTACGCGGTATCGCACCACGTACAACGCAACGGACAACCGGTCACGCGGACAAACACGCACGGGAGTCCCGCAAACGTGGACTCGCCTTGGATACTGTGGAAGATCTCGGTCACGCGCATCGCGATTCAACCAGACGGATGAACAGGCAACAGGCCAGCCAGAATAGCAAGAGAACCGCGGTGAATCAAGAAACCACGCGGATGCGAACCGGGGATTATTCCTCGCTGCCCAGCAGGTCGTCCAACAGGGGCTTGTTCTGATCTTCGCAATTGGGACACAACTCCCCGATCACCGCGTCGGACGCGGCGCGATCACCATCGATTTGCCCCGACTCCTCGATGATGTGGTAGCAGGTGTCGCAGAGAAACAGCGAGCCCCGGCTGACTTTGAGCATTTTCATGGAGCGAGAATTCGAAATATCGTTCGCCGGTTCAGGGGGCATTGAGATGATCGGGGGGAATCGCTCGTCATCGGCATACCAGCCAACTTTAGCGGGTCAGCGGCCGGTACTTGATGCGGTGCGGCTGGTCCGCTTCCGCGCCGAGGCGTTTGTGGCGATCTTCCTCGTACTCCAAATAATTGCCCTCGAACCACACCACCCGACTGTCGCCCTCGAACGCCAGGATGTGCGTGGCGATCCGGTCCAGGAACCAGCGGTCGTGGCTGATCACCAGTACGCAGCCCGCAAAGTCCAACAGCGCCTCCTCCACCGCGCGCAGGGTTTCTACGTCCAGGTCGTTGCTCGGCTCATCGAGCAGCAACACGTTGCCGCCGCTCTTGAGTAATTTGGCCAGATGCACGCGGTTGCGTTCGCCGCCCGAGAGTTCCTTCACGAGCTTCTGTTGGTCCGTATTCTTGAAATTGAAGCCGCCCACGTACGCACGCGCGGCCAATTCGCGTTTGCCCACCATAATCACGTCCTGACCGCCGGCAATCTCGTCGAACACGGTTTTGGCGCCATCCAGGGCGTCGCGCGACTGATCCACGTATGCCAGCTTCACGGTATCCCCCACCTTGACCGTCCCGCTGTCTGGCTTGTCCTGGCCGACGAGCATCCGAAACAGCGTGGTTTTGCCCGCGCCGTTGGGACCAATGATGCCCACGATCCCGCCGCGCGGGAGCGAAAAACTTAGGCCCTCGATCAACAGCCGATCGCGGAAGCCTTTGATCAGATCCTTGACCTCGATCACGAGTTCGCCCAGACGCGGCCCCGGCGGAATCATGATGTCCTTGGTTTCGCTGCGGGACGTGACTTCTTGGGACGCGAGTTCCTCGTAGGCTTTGAGCCGTGCCTTGCTCTTGGCATGGCGGCCCTTGGGCGCGGTGCGGACCCATTCCAACTCGTGTTTGAGGGCGCGTTGGCGCGCGGATTCCTGCTTTTCTTCCTGCGCGAGTCGCACCGCCTTTTGATCGAGCCACGACGAATAATTGCCTTCCCACGGGATGCCGCGCCCGCGATCCAGCTCCAAGATCCAGCCCGCCACGTTGTCCAGGAAATACCGATCGTGGGTGACCGCCACCACCGTGCCCTTAAAATCCTTCAGGAATCGCTCCAACCAGGCCACGGATTCCGCGTCCAAGTGGTTGGTGGGCTCATCGAGCAGCAACATGTCGGGGTTGGATAGGAGCAGCCGGCACAACGCCACGCGCCGACGCTCTCCGCCCGAGAGTTTCTCCACGTCCGCGTCCCACGGCGGCAGGCGCAGGGCATCCGCCGCGATCTCCAACTGACGGTCCAGTTCCCACGCGTTGGCCGCGTCGATTTTTTCCTGCAGCGCGGCTTGTTTGTCGAGCAGCGCGGTCATGGCGTCATCCGACATGGGCTCGCCCAATTTGGCGCTCACCGCGTTGAACTCATCCAGCAGACCTTTGACCGCGGCCACGCCTTCTTCCACGTTGCCGCGCACGTCTTTGGAAAGATTCAACTGCGGCTCCTGGGGAAGATACCCGATCTTGATGCCCTTGGCCGGCTTGGCTTCACCCAAGAACTCCGGGTCCGCGCCCGCCATGATTCGCAGCAATGTGGACTTGCCCGAGCCGTTCAACCCCAGCACCCCGATCTTCGCGCCGGGATAAAACGACAGCGAGATGTCCTCCAAGATCTTGCGCTTGGGCGGAACCACCTTGGTGACCTTGTGCATCGTGAAAATGTACTGATACGTCGCCATCTAACTCCCTTCCGCAAATTTCAACCGTCGATAAATGTTCCGCACCGTCTCGACGTCGCCCCGACAGTAGCGGGAGATTTCCTCCAACTTACCGGCGACGAACGCGGGATATACCTTGGACCCGTCCATCCCATCCTTCGGCGAGGCCAGGCCCATCGCCAGTGCCAGCGCCTCCAGGCCGGCATTGTCGCGACCCCAGCGCGACCACTCCTGCATGGTGTCGAACACCGGAGCATTGCGAAACCGCGCGAACGGGATCTCCCGGCTGGGCTTGATCCGGTGGATGGTGGAGCGCTGGACGATGAACTTCAGGTCAAAATCCAAGACATTGTGGCCGATAAACAGATCGGCCCGTTCCACCAGCCCCCAAAAATCCTTGAGGATCGCGGCCTCGTCCCCGGCCAGGACCTGTGCAGGCGCGTCCGTAGGCGGCTCCAGCGCGTAGCCGAGGCACAACACCCGCGCGGTGAGCGCGGAGAGCGAGAGGCGCTTGATGTACTGCTCCTCGCTCTCGTCGGCTCCACGCGGCTTGCCGTGCGTAAACCCGTGCTCGGTGGGCACGGTTTCAATATCGAAAAACAGGAGGCGTTGCACGCGGCGTTCCGGAATCAAGGGCACCAGAGTATACGGGGTCGGATCGCGGCTCCGCAACTCGCGGAGCCAGGAAGAACTCAACGGGCTTGCGACGCGAAGCCTGCTCGCGCCCAACCCCCGGCAGACGGACGACGGGACATCAGCTCTCCATCATCTCCAGGCGTGCCTCAAATTCATGGCCGCATTGGGTGCACCGGATACAGTCCCGCTCAAGGGTGACCTCGTCGCTGGGAAGCGACATTCCCCCGCAATCCACGCAGGGTCTGGCGTGGGGGAGGTCGCAATCCAGGGTCTCATACGTCCCACCGTGCAGGCAGTACACAAACTCCCCGTCGAATGACCACTCGCGCCCCGCATGGTCCACCACCGGCAAGGCGATAAAGTGCCGCGCCGCGTAGTCGTTGATGGCCTCCCGCGTGGACAACCCGTCCTTGACCAGCGTGCCGGTACTCGCGTCATACAACGCATGGCTCATGATGATCACCTTGGTCGGTCCGATCTTCATGGTCAGCCCTCCCGTGACAATCCGAGGAACCACGATTTCCCTCACCCCGCCGCGACGCGCCGCGGGAACAGCGCGGATGGCGGAGTATCTTCCCGCTGAGCGCCATACGATGTCAACGCCGCATGGATGGCGGGCTCAGGCTTCAGTGTTTGGTTTCGGTGGACGCGGCCGCCGCACTCCGATCACCTTCACCGAGTTTCCGGTGAAACAGTTCCAGCGCCATGTCGTAGCAGATCCTCGCTGCGGCCGGATCGTAGCGGGGGCCTTCATCGCGGAGAAAGGCGTGCGCGGCGTTGAATTCGTGCCACTGAAAACGCGTTCCGGCGTCGCTGAGCGCGTTGTAGATGAGCGCCCGACCCTCGCGCGGAATGTGGGGGTCTTGTCTGCCCCAGATCATGAGCAGCTCACCCGTAATCTCGGGAATCCGGTCCAGGCTGTTATCGCGCGTACCGCTGCCCAATCCGCGTTTATGGATGTCGGTCGCGTAAAAACACGCGGCGGCCAACACGTCTGGATTCATCGCGGCGCGGAACGCAAGGTGCCCCCCGATACAGATCCCCATCACGCCCAGCCGGCCCGTGCAGTGCGGCGACGCCGTCAGATAGTCCAAGACCGCGCGCGCATCCGTGTCATAGCTCGCCAGCGCCTTGGTGATCTTGTGCCGGTTGCCGCGTTCCGCGCCCGCCTCGTCGTAGGCCAACACCGTGCCGGCCGGCTCCAGTTCGTGATAGATCTCCGGAACCGCCACCACAAAACCGTGGCTCGCCAACAGAGCCGCGGTGCGACGGATGGGCCCCGTGACCTGGAAGATCTCGGAGTACACAAGCAGGCCCGGATACCGCCCCGCGGCAGCCGGACGAAATACATACGTGCGCATGGGGCCGGTGGGGGTGTGTAGATCAGTCGATTCCGTGTCCGTGATCATCACGCGGTCTCCGATTCACTCGGGGATCGTTTCGGATGTCCCCGACCGATCGCACTCCGGCCGCGCGGGGATTTCGCCGAAGTCTTTCACTTCCCGCCTGGTCACGGGAAATTCGTAGGGTTGTTCACGGGCTTTGAGGTAGGGTTGCGGGGTATCCAGATCGTCTTGGGGCGCGTCCTGGCACGACACCGTCACGTTCACGCGGCCGTCCGGCAGATCCACGATCCGGTCGGCGGTGAGGACTCGGCCGCAGACGCGCGGATCCGACGCTTGCGCCAGCACGGGTTTGTCGCGACCGCGCGCCCTAAAAAAAATCCCAGACGGCTGCTCGTCATACGCGACGGTATTGCGGCTGCACCCCGCCAAGATCCGCACGCTACCTTCCTGCGTGTCGAACCAGAGCGGTCGCGTGGTTGTGTTCCAATAAATCAGGTGCGGCCCAACCCGCCCCGCCGAATCCGGCGCCTCCACGGTCCCAGAGTACACGTATCGGTGCGCGCAACCCGCGAGCATCAGCGTGACCACCAATAATCCCCGTCCCATCACCCGCATATCAGCTCCTCTCTTCCCGCATGATGCGATCACCCCAGCAAGCTCACCAAGTCATCCCCAAGCCCGGGATGCGACCAATAGCCGCAATGCGCCGGCAACCAGGCCTTCCCGACATCCACAACCTTGTCTTGGATGATCCACCCGCAATCCTCGTTGCGCGTCGCGAAGCGCTCGGCAATGACATACCCTTCGTTCGGTTTCCCGTAAAACGAGCCGGTCACCACCGGATCCGTGCGGTCCCAATAGTTGATCCACCGCATGAATTTATCCCCGGGGCCGAGCGGCGTCACGCGAGTGCGCTTGAACATCCTGAGCCCGATGGGAGAACCCAGGGTGATCAACCCCAGCACCGGCCAGGTCTTGCGGTTGCCGCGATCAAAACACCCCGGCGTCTTAATCAACTGATTCACCGCGTCGAACGCATAGATCGTTCCCAGGCTGTGCGCGACCAGGTAGAGAGGATTGCCGTCATCATGGATTTCCAGCAGCCGATCCACCAACCCCTGACGGATCGTCCGTGCCGTGTTGTCGCCTTTGAGCGCGATCAACACGTCCAAAACGATATCAGCGGTCAGGTCCACCAACTTCTCCGCCACAATGTGATTGAAGAACAACTTCATCACGTGCCGGAGCTGCCGCTGCGCCTGATCGTTGACGTTCTCGTACCGATACATCTCCGCCTCGAACCGCAACGGCGCGTTGTTCAGGCGCGTTTTAATCAGTTCGACGATGAGGTGATGCTGGTTCTGGTCGGCATTCGTGCCGGATTGCACGCCGTGTACAACGAGAATGCGCTTCGGTTTGGTGGGATCAACAGCCATCAGAGGCCTTCACTCATCAGGGGCCGACACCGAGCCTTCAGAACGGCCCAGCTTAGCCCGCTGTCGGTTCGCGGGTCAAGCAACTCCTCCCCGAATGCCGTCCGGTGTTCGCGTTACCCGCCTTCGCGGTACCGCGGAATGGACGGATCCACCAGGCACGACCACGCGTCGATGCCGCCGATCAAATTGGCCACGCGGGGAAACCCGGATTCGATCAGGATCTGCGCGCCCTCGTAACTGCGCGCGCCGTGGTGGCAGCACACCACGATCTCGTCTTCCTGATCAAGCTCCATCACGCAGTCGGCCAGTTCGCCCAACGGGAAGTTGATCGACCCCGGGATGTGCGCGAGCGAGTACTCCCACGTCTCGCGCACATCCACGATCACGAGGGGCTCGCCGGCATCGAGCCGCGACTTGAGGGTTTGCGGGTGGAGCTGCGGGATCGGAGGGGGCTTCACGGCACGCTCACTCCTCGCCCTTTTGCCCCACGAATTGATCCTCGCGGTTCTTGAACAGCACGTTGAACGTGGTGAACGAGCCGTAGATGCGGGTGATGTATTGCTGCAACTGGACTTTGTCCGCGTCCGACAAACCCTTGTGTGCGTTGACGTGTTGCTCCAACACCCGTAACCGGTCGCGAGCCATGACGATCTTGTGAAAAAACGCATCCAATGGCACAATCTTCGCCTCCACCTCGGCCTTCGACGGCTTGAGGACCAATTCTCCGCCTTTCCAGCGATCCGCGAGCTCGGTGTCCGGTACCTCCCCGGCGCGCAGATCGGACAACGCGAGTTTGGCCAGATCGTACGCCGCACTCTCGGCGGACGAGAGCCGCTCCAGCTCGCCCATCGGAACGATCACTTGCTGGTCGCTGCGCGGGAAATATACGCCGCAACGCGCGCTCGCGTCCACCCCGAACACCGCCTCCACCCTCCCCACTCCCCACCGTTCGTGCCGCACCAAATCTTTTCGAGCCACCTGCGCCATTGCATCCTCCCCTATCGCCTCGCCATCCCGATGTGCATTGTCCCGAGTCTCCTCCTCGATCTTGCCCAACCAACGCAGGTTGGAGCCTGTTCAGGAAGGGTCAGATGCAAGGCCGACCGGCAACGCCGCAGATGGCCGTTGATGGGCAGGCTCATCGGGGAAGGATGTCGGGGTACCAACCAAACACCGCCAACATCGCAAAAAACCCCAGCACATACGCCACCGCCACATACCAACCCTCAGCCAGCCACCGCCCCGTGTTCCGGGCCTCGGGGAACAGGTTGCAGATCGCCACGCCCGCGGAGGACCCGAACCAGATCATGGACCCACCGTACCCGACCGCGAATGCCAGCAGGCCCCAATCGTAGCCCCCCTGATACAATGCCAATGCGGTCAGCGGGATGTTGTCGAACACCGCGCTCACGAACCCCAACCCCAGCGCGCTCTGCCACGACGGGTCGGGCAACGAGCTCACCGGCATCAAGCTCGCGGACAACACGAGCGAACATAAAAACAGGCTGCCTTTGACCGCGCGCGCGATCTCGGCCCACGGAGTGGAACGAACCGCGCTGCCCACGACGATCGCGCCCCACAACCCGGCGGCCGGGAAATCCAGCAACACATTGGCCGCGATGGTGCCCACGATCATCAGCGCCACCACCGCCAGCCGGCCCGCGTCGATCGCCGGGCGGCCGGAGGGATCTTTTTGGATCGGCTGCACGCGTTGTTGCGCGCGCGCGGCGATGACGCCGACGACCGTAATCGCCACGATGCCCCCCACCAATGCGTCCGCCACGTGAAGCGCGGGCACGCCCGCGATCCACATCATGGTGGTGGTGGTGTCCCCGATCACGGACCCCGCGCCGCCCGCGTTGGACGCGGCCACGATGGCGGCCAGAAACCCCACGCTCACGCGGCCTTGGTACAGCTTGTTGGCCATCACCCCGCCGATCATGGCGGCCGCGATATTGTCCAGGAACGTGGACAAGACGCCGACCAACACGAGCAACGCGAACCCGCCCCACCAATCATCCGGCAGCCACCGCGGCAGCCAGTCGGGCACCCGCGAGTCCTCGAACTGTTTGGCCAGGATTGCGAACCCCAGGAGCAGGCCGATCAAGTTGGCCACTAGCCGCGCCTCGTGCGCCACGTGCGCGGCCGGATCCAGGTCCGTGGTCAGGAGCGCGTGGCCTGCGATCACGACGAGCCCGGTGATCGCCACCTCGAAGCTGCGTCGATGAAACACGGCCACGCCCAGCAACGTGGCTCCGAACAGGAGAAACGGGACCGGAGCTCCCAGACTCATCGGCCCGCGGGAACGCTGGTGATCGCGTCACGTCGCATGCGCGTGGTTCTACCTGAGCCGGACCGAAAGGTCAAACCACGAGAGCCGCTCGGTCGCGTTCGGACTCGCGGTTGACGTCAACGGCCGGGCCGTGGTACATTTTTTCCGTTATCAGTTGGGGCAGTGCTGGTCGTGAGTGGAAGGAAAGTTACCGCAGCCGTCATCATCAAGATGCGCTGCGGTTTTTTTTCGCCTCGCAATTCCCCGCCTGATCAAAACCTCGGGGTGACCCCCGAAATATTTCGAGAAGGGAGGTGATTGTTGTATGGCAAAGGGTAAAGTGAAATGGTTCAACGGCAGCAAGGGCTACGGCTTCATCAGTCAGGATTCCGGCAATGATGTCTTCGTGCACTTTTCCGCCATTCAAGGCGATGGATTCAAATCTCTGGACGAAGGTCAAGAGGTGGAATTTGAGGTCGTGAACGGGCCAAAAGGGCTCCAAGCAGCGAACGTGGTGAAGGTCTAACCTTCCCGCGAACAATCACGAACGGCCCGGGGACACTCCCTCCGGGCCGTTCGTATTTTGAGAACGGGTTGCTGGCGCCGCCCGCGAGGATCGTGATGCGGAAGGCATCTGTATGCTACGCAGCAGGCTGCTGCGCCACCTGGATGGGCCAGCCTTCGGCCGCCATTCGCATGCTACGCAGCAGGTTCTTCTTCGTAGGTACAGCCTTCGGCGATGCAGCGACGGCGCGGATCGCCGCCTTTGATCAGTTTCTCGACCACGAAGGGCGCGCGGCACTGTGGGCAGGCGTGGGGAATCGGGCGCTCCCAGATCGCGTAGTCGCACTTCGGGTAGTTACCGCAGGAATAGAAGACCCGGCCTTTTTTGGTGCGTTTTTCCAGCAACTGACCGCCGCAGTTGGGGCGCGGACACGTGACGCCGGTACCCAATGAACGCGTGGTCTTACACGCCGGGTAGTTCGAGCACGCGATGAACCGCCCGAACCGGCCGGTCTTGATCACCATCGCGCCCCCGCACTTCTCGCACACCTCGTTGGTCTCGGTCTGTTTAGGCACGATCACGATCGTGCCGTCCGCCTCGGCGCGGAACTCCTTGGTGTTCTTGCACTCGGGGTACCCGGGGCACGCCAGGAACCGGCCGTTGCGGCCCCACTTGATCACCATATTCTTGCCGCACCGCTCGCACACGATATCGGTGGGCTGTTCCTCGCGCTTGACGTTCCGCATTTCCTGGGTCGCCTTCGAGAGGTGACCCTCAAACGGACCGTAAAACTCGCGGACCGTCTCCACCCAGGACTTGTCGTGCTCCTCGATTTGATCGAGATCCTCTTCCATCTTCGCGGTGAACTCAACGTTCACGATCGACGGGAAGTGCTGGACCAACAGGTCGTTGACCACCACGCCCAATTCCGTGGGCTTGAGGCGGCCCTCCACCTTGGCCACGTATTTGCGATCCTGGATGGTGGAGATGATCGACGCGTACGTGCTCGGACGCCCGATGCCCTGCTCCTCCAGTTCCTTGATCAGCATGGCTTCGTTGAAGCGCGGCGGCGGCTGGGTAAAGTGCTGCTTCGGCGTGAGCTCGCGCAGCGACAACCGATCGCCTTGCTGCAAGGGGGGTAGGCGACGCTCCTCGTCTTCATCGTCAGCCTTGGTGGCCGCGGTGGCTTCCGTCGATTCGGTGTACAACGCGGTAAATCCCGGGAACCGGATCACCGAGCCGGTGGCGCGGAACACGGCCTCGCCCGCGGCGATGTCCACCTTGGTCTGATCCAAGACCGCCGGCGTCATCTGGCTGGCCACGAAGCGCTTCCAGATCATGGCGTAGAGTTGGTACAAGTCGCGCTCCAACACAGTACGAAGCTGTTCCGGATCGCGCGCCACGCTGGTGGGGCGAATCGCCTCATGCGCGTCCTGCGCGTCTTTTTTGTTCCGGTACACGTTCGGCGTCTGCGGCACGTACTCGTCGCCGAATCGTTCGCGCACGAGTGCAGTGGCTTCCTGTTGGGCCTCGGCCGACACACGGGTGGAGTCGGTTCGCATGTAGGTGATGAGCCCGACCGGGCCTTCGCTGCCCAGCTCCACGCCTTCGTACAGGCGCTGGGCCAGCATCATAGTGCGTTTGGGCGTGAAGCGCAGCTTACGCGACGCTTCCTGTTGGAGTTTGCTGGTGGTATACGGCGCGGTCGGATTCTTCCGCCGTTCTTTTTTCTCGACCTGCTGAACCGTAAACAACTGGGCGCGGACCGCTTCCACGACCGCGGTGGTCGCGTCGGCATTCGACAGCGCGAGGTCTTCGCCGCGCCATTTCACCAGCTTGGCTTCAAACGCGGGCGGACCACCCGCTTCCAGCAACGCGGTAATGGACCAGTACTCTTCGCTGCGAAACGCCGCGATCTCGCTCTCGCGTTCGCAGATCATGCGGACCGCGACCGACTGCACACGGCCCGCCGACAGCCCGCGACGCACTTTGTCCCACAACAAGGGGCTGATCGAATACCCCACGATGCGATCCAGGATCCGGCGCGCCTGCTGGGCATCCACCTTCTTGAGGTTTAATTCAACCGGGTGCTCCAACGCCTGTTTGACCGCGCGCTCCGTGATTTCGTGAAACAGGACGCGTTTGACCTTCCCCTTGCCCTTGGCGCCGTTGAACTCCTCGGCGATGTGCCAGGCAATGGCTTCGCCCTCGCGGTCGGGGTCAGGCCCCAAGTAGATGACGTCGGCTTTTTTGGCCGCGGCTTTGATGTCGTCGAGGACCTTTTTTTTGCCGCGGATCACTTGGTAACTGGGCGCGAAATCGTGCTCCACGTCCACGCCGAACTTGCTCTTGGGCAAATCTTTGACGTGGCCGACCGACGCCATCACCGTGTACTTCTTGCCGAGGTACTTGGTGAGGGTGCGCGCCTTGGACGGCGATTCAACGATGACCAGTGATTTGCCCATACGACCCGCGGACGACCTCCCGGATGAGACTCGTCGGAGGGATTATACCCGATTCCCTCCAGGCGTCACGGCACCCCGGATTGGCGAATATAGCAGTGACCCGGAACTTGTCGCGCCGCGCCCTTGAGTTCAAGACCCAGCAACACTTCGGCCAAACGATCCGGCGCGAGGCGGGAACGCGCGGTTAATTCGTCCACGTGCGACGGTTCCCACGAGAGGAGGTCCACCACGCGTGATTCGTCGTCGGTCAAGTCGATGGCGATGGAGGCCACGGATGCAGCGCGCGGCACCTGGGGCCCCAATTGGCCAGCCACGTGACTCAGAATGTCCTCCACGGTTTCCACCAGCGTCGCCCCGGCCTTGATCAGTTGATTGGTGCCCGCGCTCGTGGCCGTGCCCACGTTGCCGGGCACCGCGAACACTTCGCGCCCCTGCTCAAGCGCCAGGCGCGCGGTGATCAACGACCCGCTCTCCGCGGTCGCCTCCACCACGAGCACGCCCAGCGACATGCCGCTGATAATGCGATTGCGCGTGGGAAAGTGGTGCGCGTCCGGCGGCGCGCCCAGGGGCAATTCCGAAAGCACCGCGCCGTGCGCCTTGACCTGCTCCTTGAGCGCGCGCATCTCCGGCGGGTATGCCACGTCCACGCCGCAGCCCAACACCGCCACCGTGCGCCCGCCCCCGGTCATGGCGCCCTGGTGCGCGGCGGCGTCGATCCCACGCGCCATGCCGCTCACCACCGTGAACCCGGCGCCGGCCAGCTCCCGCGCGAGTCGCGCCGCAGTGGCCGCGCCGTAGGGAGTGGCCCGACGCGAACCCACCACCGCGATCACGCGCCGCTCGGCGGCCGCGAGGTCGCCGAGCGCGTAGAGCACGGGCGGGGGATCGTGGATCCGCCCGAGGTGGACCGGATAGTCGGGCGATCCCACGACCAGCAATCGCCCGCCGACATCGGCGAAGCGCCCCAATTCCGCGTCCACCCACGCCCACTCATCGAACGCGCGGACCGCGTCCGCTACGTGGCGCGGGCACCCGGGAACCGACGTGAGGGCCGCCGGCGACGCCCGGAACACGGTCTCCGCGTCGCCCAACGCGGCGACCAATGCCCGAAAGGTCACGGACCCCACGCCCGGCACCCGCGTGAGGGCGAGCGTAGAACGGAACGGATCGCGACCCGCGGCGTGGGGGCCCATTACACCAACACGAGATCGTACTGTTCTTGGTGCAGGTGGGGGTCGGCCTTGATCGAGATCCGCTTGTTAAATTCGCGCTCCAACGCCTCGACCCCGTCGCGCTCTTCGTCGAACAGGAGGTTCGCCACGTTGGGATGGACGGTCACGAGGATGCTCCCCGCGTCGCGGGCGGAGCCGGCCCGACGGATCTCGCGGAAAATTTCATAACACACGGTGGTGGCGGACCGCACGTAGCCTCGCCGCTCGCAATACAGGCACGAGTCGCACAGGATGCGCAACAGGTCTTCGCGCACGCGCTCGCGGGACATCTCCACCAGGCCCAGCTCCGAGATGCGGAGGATGTTGCTCCGGGCGCGATCCGTCGCCAGCGCGTCGCGCAGCGCGGAGAAGACGCGTTCGCGGTTTTTTTCCTTCTCCATATCGATGAAGTCGATGATAATAATGCCGCCGATGTTGCGCAACCGAAGCTGATACGCAATTTCCTTGGCGGCCTCCAAGTTGGTCTTGAGGATCGTCTCTTCCAAATCGCGCTTGCCCACGTACCGCCCGGTGTTCACGTCCACGACCGTCAGGGCCTCGGTGTGTTCGATCACGATGTACCCGCCGGATTTGAGCCAGACCCGCCGACCCAGCGCCTTGGAGATCTCGATCTCGATCCCGTACCGATCGAAAATCGGCTCGTCCTGCGCGTACAGGTGGATTTTGGAGACCAGGGTGGGCAAATACGTGCTCACGAACTGCCTGACCCGATCATACTCCGCGCGTTTGCCCACGGTGAGCCGATCCACCTTGTTGGTCAAGAGGTCGCGGACGGTCCGGAGCGAGAGATCCAGATCCGCGTGCAACAGCGACGGGGCGGATTTGCGCTGCGATTCGTCGCGAATGGTCTGCCATAAGCGGCCTAAAAACTCGATATCCATCCGAAATTCGTCTTCGCTGGTTCCTTCGCTGACCGTCCGGATGATGTACCCGGCGCCGGGTTGCCGCAACCGGGACATCATCTCGCGCAACCGAGCGCGTTCCGCGTCATCGTCGATGCGACGAGAGATCCCGATGTGGTTGACCGTCGGCATGAACACCAAGTACCGGCCGGGAAACGAGAGATACGTGGTCACGCGGCACCCCTTGGTGCCGATCGGGTCCTTGGTCACCTGCACCACCACTTCTTGTCCTTCGCGGAGCAGTTCCTCGATGGAGCGGAGCACCCGGCGCGGCCTTGGAGCGGCCTTGGTCGTTTCTTCGTCGTCTTCGCCGGCCTCCCCGTCGCGCTCGCCGACGTCGCCGGTCTCGTCGAGTTTGGTCGCGTCGGGTCCGGCGTCGGCCTCGTCCCCATTCCCGTTGTCGCTCGCGTCCTGGGAATCGGCGGATGGCGGCGGACCGCCGGACTCGGTCGCGATATCCGCCACGTAGAGAAACGCGGCCCGCTCCACGCCGATGTCCACGAACGCGGCCTGCATGCCGGGCAACACTTTGACGACCCGCCCTTTGTACACGTTGCCCACCATGCCGCGATCACGTTTGCGGTCGATGTACAACTCGGTGAGCACTTGCTGTTCCAGCACCGCCACGCGCGTTTCTTCGCGCGACGGATCGATCACGATCTCGATCCCCATTGCACGCTCCCACCCTCGCAGGCCCCGTCGGAACACGGGCCGCCCGGCCCCATCGGGGCTCAGTAAAACAGCATAAATCGCCGCAAACGAACGTTGAGGACCAGACCGAGCGCCGCGAACACGGTCAGCATCGACGATCCCCCATAACTCATCAACAACAACGGCACGCCGACCACCGGCATGATGCCGAGCGTCATCCCGATGTTCACGACCAGGGAAAACACCAACATGGCCGCGACCCCGATTACCAGGAACGCGCCCAAGCGGTCCTTGGCCTTATACGCCGTTTCCATGACCCAATACAACAAGAATCCGTACAGGGCGAAGAGTGCCAGCACCCCGATGAATCCCCACTCCTCGGCGAACACCGCGAAAATGAAATCCGTGTGGCCCTCCGGCAGAAAGTTGAGCTGGCTCTGCGTGCTCCCGAAAAACCCCTTGCCCCACACCCCGCCCGATCCGATCGCGATCTTGGATTGCGCCACGTGATACCCGGTGCCCAACGGGTCGGAGCTGGGGTTCACGAAGGTGAGCAACCGATTGCGCTGGTATCCCTTGAGCGATTGCCAGAACACATTCCACACGAACGGAAACATCATGAGGCCAAACAAGGCCAAAAAGACGATCGACTGATACCGGACCCCCACCAACAGGATCATGGCCCCGGTAATGGCGAGCAGGGTCAGTCCCGTGCCCAAATCCGGCTGTTTCATGATGAGCGCGATGGGCACGAGCGCCAGCAGCAGCGGTGGCACCAGTTGGGTCGGGCCCAACCCGCCTTTGACCGTGGTGTCCGCGCAATACCGGGCGAGGACCACGATCAGCACCAACTTGGCGAGCTCGGACGGTTGGACGTCGAACAGCCCCAGGGAAATCCATCGTTGCGCGCCCATCCCCACGCGGCCGACCACGAACACCGCGACCAACAACAGCAGGATCGCGCCGTATCCGACGTAGGCATATCGGGCCAATGTATGGTAGTCGATCAGCGCGGTCACGGTAAAGACCAGCACCCCGAGGCCGATCCAGGCCGTCTGTTTCAGGTACACCACCGACGGCTGGCCGGATTGATGGACGGTGGCGCTATAGATAGTGGCCACACCCGCCGCGAGGATACAGGCGATGACGGCCAACACCTTCCAGTCCAAGACCCCGAGACGCGATTTAACCAGGCGCACCCGCGTTACTCCTCTGCGCGGCGTTGCGGCCCGCCACGTCGGCCTCCTCCGGCCCGGACGGCGGCCCCAAATACGCTTCGATCACGCGTTTGGCGATCGGAGCCGCCGCGGTCCCGCCGTGGCCGCCGTGTTCCACCAATATCGCCACCGCGATGCGGGGTTGGTCGGCGGGCGCAAACGCCACGAACCACGCGTGATCCTCCAAATGCGCGACCTTGGGTCCGCGGCTGCCCGGCGCCATGCCGACCACCTGCGCGGTGCCGGTTTTGCCCGCGATGTCCGCCACGGTGGACCGGGCTGAGTGCGCGGTCCCGCCGGTCTCCACCACCACGCCCTTGAGCGCGTCCCGCAATACGGCGAACGTGCGCGGGCTGACGGCCGCACGGTCGTGGGCCGCGGACTCCGTCACGGTCGTGGTCCCGTCGCGATTGCGGATCTCCCGGACATACCGGGGCTGGTACCGATCGCCGCCCGTGGCCACGGTCCCGATCATCACCGCCATTTGCAGCGGCGTGGCGCTCACGTACCCTTGGCCGATCGCCACGGACAGGGTTTCGCCCGGGTACCACGGCTCGCGACGCGCCGCCAACTTCCATTCCGTGGACGGGATGAGGCCCTTTTTCTCGGACGCCAACCGAATGCCGGTCGGCTCGCCCAACCCGAACGCCCGCGCAAATTCCGCGATGGCATCGATGCCCAGTTGATCGCCCACTTCGTAGAAGTACACGTCGCACGACTCCACCAATGCGCGATGCAGGTCCACGATCCCGTGCCCGCCCGCCTTCCAGTCGCGGAAGGTTCGGTTCCCGAAAAATTTGCCTCCGGCGCACGCCTTTTGGGTGTTCGCGGTCACGGCCCGCCGCTCCAGCGCGGCCGCGGCCACCACGATCTTAAACGTGGAACCCGGCGGGTACTGCCCTTGGATCGCCCGATTATTCAACGGACGGCCCGGGTCGTCCACCAGCGCGGCCCAAGACGACGCGGTCAGCCCGCCCGACAAGTGGTTGGGGTCGAAATCCGGGTGGCTCGCCATGGCCAAGACGTCGCCGTTAGTCGGATCCAGGGCGACCACCACGCCCGCTTTGTCGGTCAACGCGGCCTCCGCAGCCACCTGCGTCTCCGCGTCGATCGTGAGATACAGATCATTGCCCTGGGTGGGCGGCGTTTCGCGTACCACGTGGCGCTCGTGTCCCAAGGCATCGACCTCGACGCCTTTTTCCCCGGGCACGCCGCGCAACGCGCTGTCGTAGGCCAATTCGACGCCGGCCTGTCCCGTCTGCATGCCCAGCGGAAGGTTCGCGAACTCCTCCGTGGCGCGTTGCGCCGCCGAGACCTCGTTGACGTAGCCGAGCAAGTGCGCGGCCCACGGCCCGTACAGGTAGTTTCGCTGCGCCTCCACCTCGATCTTGACCCCGGGAAGCTCGAAACGGTGGGATTCAATCAAGGCCACTTCTTTCAAGGTGAGATGGGCCTTGATGGGTATGGGGGTCAACGCGCCGGCGCTCCGGCGTTCCTGGATGCGTGCCCGGATGTCGTCCTCGGACAGTCCGAGATAGGCGGCGAGCCGCGCAATCAGCGGATCAATGGGGTTGGGCGCGTCTTCGGTGACCACATAGGCCGTAAATCCCGGCGTGTTGTTGACCAGCAGTCGGCCGCGACGATCGAAAATCAGTCCCCGTTGCGGCAGCACGCTGACCGTGCGCACGCGGTTGGTCTCGGCCAGCGCGCGATACGTCTCGCCGTCAACGACCTGAAGGTACCATGCGCGAAGCGCCAGCAACCCCAGCAGCGCGACGATCGCCACCACGCCCCAGGTGATCCTATCGTATAAGTCCTTGAAATCGTCCTGAGGAGAAGAGGTCATCCCGTTCACCACCCACGCGTTGAGCGGGCGGACGCCGCCAGGTCCGGACCGCAAAGAGGCCCGCCCCGATTGCCGTGTTATACGCCACCTGCGGCGCCAGCGTCCATCCCCACCATCGGATCATGTCGTCGGCCCGTTCCACGGGCGGCCCGGTCACGGAGTACGCGATTCCCAACGCGACCGAACATGCCGCCACCACGCTCACGGCCGTCGCTAGCCGCACGTTCGCCGTCACCCGCCCGACCGACGCGGCACAGAACGCCAACGCCGCGTACGTCACCAGGTGAAACGAGCCGGCGCCCGCGGACAACACGTCCACCAATGCGCCCACCGCTGCCCCGGCCGCCACGCTGGTAACGCGGCGCTGGCCCAACGCAAACAGCGCGACCACCACCAGCGGAAGATCGGGGGCCGCGTCTCCGATGGCCGCGACGGACGCCAGCGCGCCTTGGATCGGCACCACCAGCGCGAGCGCCGCGATCCACCACCACCGTCGCCGCCGGTCCGACTTGTCGGCGGCCTCCCTCGGGTTACGGATCCACACGGTCGGCATCCTGGACATCCGGAGCGGGCGCGAACAGCACCACTTCTTCAAGGGAGGCGAGATCCGCGGCGGGGAACGCCTCCACGTCGGGAAACAACGCCCCCTCGGGGCGCTCCACCCGCGTCACCGTGCCCACCGGGAGCCCCTTGGGAAACGACGCAGTGAGGCCGGACGTCAACAACACGTCCCCCTCGCGAATCTGCGAGGACGGCGGCAAATATTTCATACGAAGCCGTCCGGCGATGGTGCCTTCGACAATCCCTTGTTCCCGAGTCCGCTGCACCAGCACCGGCACCGCGCTTTGACGGTCGGTGATCAACAGCACCACCGAGGCCGACGGCAACACTTTCATCACCGTCCCGACGACCCCCCCGGCCACCGCGGCGCCCATGTCCACCACCGCTTGGGCGTTTCCGCCGCGGTCGATCGTGACGGACTGATACCACCGCGACGGACTCCGGCCGATCACCCGCGCGCCGTAGGTGTCCACCCCGAGCGCAGCGCGAAAATCGAGCAACCCGATTAATCGTCGGTTTTCGGCCGCGGTTTCGTACAACACGTCCCGTTCGCGCGTCAACCGGTCCACGTCCGCCTGAAGCGCCCGGTTCGCGTCCTGCAGCGCGGTCAATGCCACGTAGCGGGACCAAGCTTGGCGGATCCCTTCCGCGGTTCCGGACAACAGCCGTTCAACCGCAATAAACGGCGCGGCCAACGGGCGTAACCCTGCGGGAACGGTTCGTTGTTGCCAATTGGGAAGGAGGGCCGCCGCCACGACCGCCACCACCCCCAGTGCGACCAACCACAGACGCTTCGATCGCGAGGCGGAGTAGGGCATGTCGCGCCGTTCGTTATTGAGCGAGAATCGAGACGCGCTGCAGCAGGTCGATCTGGTCCAACGCTTTTCCCGTGCCGAGCACCACCGTGGTTAGCGGATTGTCCACGGTAATGATGGGCAGGTTGGTCTCCTCGCGCAGCCGAACGTCCATGCCGCGCAGCAAGGACCCGCCGCCCGTCAACACGATGCCGCGGTCGATGATGTCCCCGGCCAGTTCCGGCGGGGTATTTTCCAGCGCGACTTTAATGGCGTTGACGATCGCGCCGATCGGTTCGGCCAGCGCTTCCCGAATCTCCGCGTCGTCGATCACCAAGGTGCGCGGAATCCCCGAGATCAAATCCCGGCCCTTGATCATGAAGGTTCGGCGGTCGTCTTGCGGGTAGGCCGAGCCGATTTCGAACTTGATTTGCTCGGCCATGTGATCCCCGATCAACAAATTGTATTTGCGCTTGACGTAGCTCAAGATGAAATCATCCATCTTGTCGCCGGCGACTTTCACCGACTCGCTGTATACGATCCCAGCCAAGGAGATGACCGCCACGTCAGTGGTCCCGCCGCCGATGTCCACCACCATATTGCCGGAAGGCTCGGCGATGGGTAGCCCCGCGCCGATCGCGGCTGCGATCGGCTCCTCGATCAAATACACTTCGCGCGCGCCCGCGAGCTCCGCGGAATCTTTCACCGCGCGCTGCTCGACCTGCGTAATTTTCGACGGCACGCAAATGATGATGCGGGGGCGCACGAACGTGTTGCGGTTATGCGCTCGGGTGATGAAATGTTTGAGCATTTTTTCGGCGATTTCAAAATCCGCGATCACTCCGTCTTTCATCGGCCGCACCGCGACGATGTTGCCGGGCGTCCGCCCCAGCATTTTCTTGGCTTCGGCGCCCACCGCGAGGACCTGGCCGCTCTTTTTTTCGATGGCCACGACCGACGGTTCGTTGATGACGATCCCTTTGCCTTTGACGTACACCAACGTATTGGCGGTGCCGAGGTCGATCGCCAGGTCGTTTGAAAACCACCCGAGAACGGTATTTGTAATGCCCACGGTTCCTCCTTCGATCGACTACGCGTTGCGCGTCACGCGCAGTTGCACCACCCGCGTGTCCGCCAGTTCATCTCCCAGTCGTCGCCCCTGCGGATTCCCCACCAGCAGCACGCCCTCCGCCCCCAGCGCCGCGACCAACCCGATCCACCCCACGATGCCGGCCAGCCACCCCCCGCGCTGACACACGGCCCAGACCGCAAACGGCATCGCCACCACCCAATTGCGTAGGATGGACTCGCGCACCCCGCACTCGCGCCCCTCCGGGCCTCGCACCGCCATGCCGAGCAGAGATTTGCCCGCGCTCCCCCACGGACGCAACGCATCGGCGATCAACAAATACGTCACGGCCACGAAGAACCCGACCGAGGGAATCAGCCGATCCATCGCCGCCGCGACCAAGAGATCGATCAATTTGGCCACCCACCGCGTGAGGTGGTCGGCCGACGGCTCGGATGACGTGTGTGGGACCGCGTCCATGCGGAGAAGCCGACCACCCACTACCCGCTGGGCGATCAGACGATGGGACCACTCCAACCGCCTGCATTATAGGGGAGCCCCCGGTGAACGCGCAAGTCCCGCGTCCGTGGAGACCAGTTGCGCGCGCGGGCCGAGATCGCCTATAGTGTGGAGCGTGTCGTACTGAACGGGGGAAGCCATGATTAAACTGCTGCGCCACGGCGCCATTGAAAACCCGTGGATCTACCGTATTATCATGCTGATTATCGCCGTCACCTTCGTCATCACCATGGGATGGTGGGGATTCAGCGACGACGAGCGGCAAGTGATCGCCCGCGTCGGCGAGCGCTCCTTCACGCTGGACGAATACGAACGGGCCTACCGTAACTACGAACGGGCCTACCGGGACGCGCTGAAAGAACAATTTACCCCCGAACTAGCCAAGCAACTCGACCTCAAACACCTCGCGGTCAACTCGCTGGTGGAGCGTGAACTGTGGCTCGATACCGCCCGACGGATGGGCGTCACCGTCACGGACGGCGAGCTGGCCAAAAGCATCGCCGCCATCACCACGTTTCAGAACGAGCGCACCGGTCGATTCGACGCCGAGGCATACCGCCGCGTGTTGGCCGCCAACCGTTTGACCCCCGAAGCGTTTGAAGCCTCGCAACGCGAGGACCTGTTGATCGCCAAGGTGAAGGCGGTGGTGGCGGAATCCACCGCGGTGTCCGAAGCCGAATGGGGCGAAACCCGCGCGCGCCAGGCCGCGCAAAACCCCGGTCCCATTTCCGACGCCATGTTGCCGTCGCCGTTGCCGCAAAAGCAGGAGCGGGCGCTCCGCGCGTACATCGCCCAGGTCCGCCAGCAGGCGGACGTTGAAATCCACGATAATCTGCTGTAGGCCCATCAGTTCAGAAACCGGTCCCGAAAACGCTCCAACGACGATGACCGGGTGGACCGCAGATCCTCGCGGACCCACCCCAGTCCGGCCACGCACAACTCAAAATGCTCGGACAACTTGCGAAACAGCGGCGAGCTGTCTTCGTTCTCGCCCTCGTCGGGCAGCTCCGACACGATGCGGTACGAACGTTTCCCCACCTTCACGTAGTCGAGCAAAAAGTCGGAACCGGGCGAGATCGCCTGCGTCTTGAGGCGCGCCAGGTGCTCGGGAAACAGCCCCATCATAAACAGCGTAAAGTCCCCAAGTTGCCGGTACGCGTCGCGCTCCGGCACGCCCGCCGCGCCGGTTTCCACCGCCAGCAACATGTCCGCCACGCGAGCGCGCCGCTGCCCTGATCCGTCCCGCAACACGTACGCGCGGTCCACGTCGGAGAAGTCCGCGAGGAGATCCGCCACGTAGCGGATGACGCGATGGTCGGGCCATCCCAATTGTTCATAAAAACTGCGTTCCGTGAGGACGCTGAAAAACCGCCGCAACGGATGATGAGGACCGATACGCGACGAAGAATCCATCGCCTTCTCCACGAGACTCCCACACAAAGCCTTGTCTCAGTATAGTGGGCGGGACGGAATCCGACAAGAACGCGGCGCGCGGACGTACCGGGAGGCGGTAACTAGCCCGTTGAGGGCGTTGTTGAGCGAGAGCGGCACGTACATGGGGTCAAGATGACGTTTATCGCTCACGGCTTCCCCTGTGTACGTCGTGCTGGAGAGCGCCAGTTGATATATGCATTGGTGATGCATATAATTAACGCAGATTGACGGGAGGCCACCATGCGCACCACGCTCGATCTGGACGAAGACCTCATCAAGGAACTCCTGAAAGCGACCGACGCGCGGAGTAAAACCGAAGCGATTCATCTGGCTGCCGCCGAGCTGATCCGCCGCCGCAAGCTCGACAAGCTCAAATCCCTCAGCGGCAAAATTCTGATCAACGTGGATTGGGCCAAGCGAGAGCGGGTCGAGACGGCTCGCCAAAAACGAGTGACGAGACGGTGGCGTGGTCATCGCTGACACGTCGGTCTGGATCGAGTTCTTCAATCGCCCGCAGTCCGTCGAAAAACGCACCCTCGATCTCTTGATCGACGGCGACGAGGCCGTGCTGATCGGCGTGGTCCTCGCCGAACTCCTGCAGGGTTGCCGCACCCCAAAGGACCGTCACGAGGTCACGGAGGCCATGCTGGCGCTTCCCTACATTGAACTCACCCAAACGACCTGGATTCGAACCGGCGACCTCTCATCAGACCTGCTTCGCCGAGGCCTCACGGTACCGATCCCCGACCTCATGATCGCCGCCGTCGCGCTGGAACACGACTGCCGGGTCTATAGCCGCGACCGTCACTTCCAACACATCCCGCGGCTGAGTTTCTATTCGTCAGAACAATAGAACCGATTTCTGTCGGGCGCAACTCTGAATCTTAAAACAACGTCCCCGACGGGGCTTAGTTCCCCTCATGCTCATTGCCAATCTCCCGCATGCCGCTCTCAACACTCAACAAACGGGAGATACTCCCGCAACAGTTTACTCACCACATTCATCTTGTTAGAGTATTTGAACTCCGCCGTTATCACGTTGCTCTGTTTCAACTTATCCAACACTCTATAAAACGGGATCCACCGGTTAGGCAAAGACGGGGTACCAATATCTAGGAAGAAATCTGCCCGATCCCTAATAAATCGCAACAGTAAATTCTTTGATCGGGCTATAGCAATGTTACCGAAATAGTCGTCGCCGATATCTATAAAATGAAAACCCATCTGCTCAAAGAGAGACGGGAATGAACGTCTTACTTCGTCTCGCAGGGAAGGCCCTGGCGTCAGTCGGTCTTGATCGGCCATCTGCCTCCTTGTTCGACCGGTCGATACCCCCTTTAAGGGAGAGGAGGACCGGTGTCAACCAGAAAAAGCACTCTGACCCCCGTTCGTGGAACGTTCGGCCGGGGGAACCTACTTCGACACGGTCACCAGGGCGTTGAGCGCGGGATTGAGCGAGAGGGGGTTGACGCGCGCGCCGTTTAAACGCACGCCCCAATGCAGGTGTGGACCGGACACCCGGCCGGTGGCGCCGACTTTCCCGATGACTTGGTTTTTCGCGACGCGATCGCCGACCCGCACGGCGGTTTCGGATAGATGAAAGTACATCGAATATAATCCGTGGCCGTGATCCACCACGATGCACTTGCCGCTGAAAAATTGGTCGCCGACTAACCGGACCACTCCGTGGTTGATGGCCGCGACCGGGGCCCCGGCGGGCGCCGTAATGTCTTCCCCCGAGTGCGGCTTTCTCGGCTGGCCGTTGATGACGCGGCGGCGGCCAAAGGTGTGCTGCAGCGGCCCTTCGCTGGGGAGCACAAAGGTCCCGTCCCACAACCGCGGCGTCACGTCCTGCATCGCGGCCAGCATCACACGCTGGTCATCTTCGACCCGGCGGATGGTGGGAGGATCGAGGTCAACCTGTTTGTCGGGTAAGGTGAGGGTTTGAATGCCAAAGTCCCCTGGCTCCACCATCACCGTGCCGTGCGCCAAGACCACCGGCCCCTGCTCGGCCCGTTGCTCCAACGCCGCGGGATACGCGCCCGCGTCAGCCTCCATGTCTACTCCGACGAGCGCGCCGAATCCGGTGGCGGTCGCAAACACCGGCCACTCGCGGTCCCTGAACCGCACCACCAAACCATCCGGACTCGAGGCGCCGGCGGCGTCGGCCGGGCTGAACGTGAGCGAAAACACGTCGCCCTGTTTGGCCGTGGCGGTCCAGGACGCTGCGGACCCCGTGGTCCACGCGGTACTCGCCGGGCCCAGCATCGCGGCCGCGACGACCACCGCCATGAACCCTGGGATCGCGCGACGGCGTGGATCAGCGGTGTGTCGCGGCCACACCGGCAATGAGTTCGTCAACGCGTTTATTGGAATTGGCGAACGGGTCCATGCAGAGGATCGTTTCCTCCCAATACCCGTTTAACTTCAGGTAGGTCCAGTCCACGGTGTACGAACGGTTCTTATCTTTGGCGAACTTGATGAAATCTCCCCGGACCCTGGCGCGCGTGGTTTGGGGCGGCGTGATCATGGCCTGTTGAATGTCCTGCTCGGTCGTCACGCGTTCGACCAGACCCTGCCGCTCCAGGAGGTAATACAAGCCGCGATCCCGTTTCACGTCGTGGTACTGCAGGTCCATGAGCGCCACTCTCGGATCGTCCCACCCGCATTTTTTGCGGTCGATGAACGACTCCATCAAATGCTTCTTGATGACCCAATCCAGCTCGGACGCCAATTGCATGGGGTTCTCGGCCAACCGCTCCAACACCGAGCCCCAGTAGTCCACGAGTTCTTTGGTGGTGTCGTCCGCGGACGAGCCCATCGCCGCCACATAGGCTTGCGCGCGTTCCCAATACGCCATTTGAATTTCGAGCGCGGTCAACTCTCGCCCGTCTTCCAAGCGGACCCGTTTCTTGAGTTGCGGATCGCGCGAAATATCCCGGATGGCTTTCACCGGATCTTCCAACTCCATGCCCTTGACCGTATACCCTTCCTCGATCATGGACAACACCAGGGCGGTGGCGCCGACCTTTAAATACGTCGAGTATTCCGACATGTTGGAATCCCCGACGATGATGTGCAGCCGTCGGTATTTTTCCGCGTCGGCGTGCGGTTCGTCGCGCGTGTTGATGATGCTGCGCGAGGAGGTCGTCGACGACGAAGTTTTTTCGTGGATGTGCTGGGCCCGCTGCGAGAGGAAGAAATGCGTCCGCCCCGACACTTTAAGGACTTTGCCCGCGCCCGCGTAGACCTGGCGGGTGACGAAAAACGGAATGATCTGTTCGGTGACCTTCCAGAAATCCAGGTCGCGCTTCATCAGGTAGTTTTCGTGGCACCCATACGTATTCCCCATCGAGTCGGTGTTGTTCTTGAAAATATAGATGTCGCCGACCAACCCTTCCTCGCGCAGGCGTTTCTCCGCCATCGGCAGGCACGTCTCCAACAGGCGTTCTCCGGCCTTGTCGTGCACGACCAGATCGCGGAGACGATCACACTCCGGAGTGGAATACTCGGGATGGCAGCCGGTATCCTGATAAAACCGCGCGCCGTTGCACAAAAACGCGTTGGACGGCCAACTGTTCGGAATCAACCCCTCGAAGATGTACCCGAGGATTTTTTCCATCGGGAGGTACACGCGGCCGTTGGGGGAAAAGATCAGGCCGAATTCACTTTCGAGCCCGAAGATCCGAGGGGGCATCACGGCGGGTCACCCGGTCAAGGCCGTTAATTCGGCTGAGGGAAGACGGCGGAACTTGCGTCCCGTACGTCGGCGATCCAACACCGCCACCTCCAGTTGGGCCAGTCGCAGCCCTTGGTGTCCGACGCTCTCCAACGCGTCCAGGCCCACTTGCAGGGCCGCGCCCAACGGACGCGGGCCGTCCACGTGTTGTTTCAGATAGGAGAGGATCGCTTCGGATCGCCCGCCGACCACGGCGACCAGCCGCTCGTCGAAAATACTGCCGTCGAACGAAATCCGATAGACCTCGGTGGCCGAGCCTTCGCCGAGCCCCGCGACCAACAATTCGACTTCCAGGGGTTTGATCTCCTGGCTGAACACCGTGCCCAACGTTTGCGAATACGCGTTCGCCAGCGACTTGGTGGTCACGTCCTCGCGGCTGTAGAGGTACCCTTTCATGTCCGCGTGCCGAATGCCGGCCTTGCGCAGATTTTCAAATTCGCTGTATTTACCCGCGCCCGCGAACGCGATGTGGTCGTAGACCTCGGAAATCTTGTTGAGCGAGACACTGGGGTTGTCCGCCATCAACACCAACCCGTGTTCAAATTCCATGACCACGGTCGAGCGGCCCCGGGCGATGCCCTTTTTGGCGTACTCGGCCTTGTCCTGCATGATCAGTTCGGGTGACACGTAGTAAGGCAGCGCCATTACTTACCGCTCCCGTCGCTTCTCAAGAAACGCCGCGTACACGGGTTCGATTCGGTCCGATCCCACGTCGCTGACCCCTTGCGCCGTCGCCAATTTCACGGTCGGGAAAATGCCGCGCGTCGGGTCCGGAGAACCCGTGGCCACGTCTTCCTCCCCGGCGTTAAAGAGGGCTTCCAACGCGAGCCCCAAGGCGTCCTGTTCATTCAGGCCGCTCTTAAAATACTGCTTGATCGTGGTCCGCGCGTCCTTCCCGCCCGATCCGGTGGCGTGATAATCCGTCTCTTCGTAGCGCCCGCCCGCCACGTCGTATTTGAAGATGCGTCCCACGCTTTTTCTGTGATCGAATCCCACGAATAACGGGATCACGACCAACCCCTGGAACGCGGCCGGGAGGTTTCCCTTGACCATCTGCGCGAGTTTATTGGCCTTCCCATCCACGGACAGCGTGGTGCCCTCGATTTTTTCGTAGTGCTCCAGTTCGGTCTGGAACAGACGCGCCATTTCGATACACGGTCCGGCCGCGCCGGAAATCGCCATGGCCGACCACTCATCGACCTTGAAGACCTTCTCGATGCGCCGCCCTGAAATCTGGTATCCCTCGGTCGCCCGTCGATCGCCGGCCACCACCACGCCATCCGCGTAACGAAGCGCGAGCACGGTGGTCCCGTGCGGGAGCGACGCGGCCAAGGAAGGGCCCGCGAGCGATGACGGGGCCCCGTCGATCGGATACTGCGGCCCCAGATAGGCGTATTGCGAGCGGAGCAAATCGTAAAAACTCGCACCGAGCGCGTTCATCCCGGACGCCCCACGGTCACCGTCCACGGATCACTGGCCCCCCTTCTGGACATAGTTCTTGACGAATTCCTCGGCGTTTTCTTCCAACACCGAGTCGATTTCGTCGAGCAGCTTGTCGATGTTTTCCTTCATTTGCTTGCCCTTTTCGACGACCTCGGCATTGGGTGACGCGGCGGTTTCGTCGCGCTTGCCCACCTTCTTGATGTCACGTTTTTTGTCCTGCGACATAGATGATCACCCCCTTACCGTTGCCGACTCACCCGTTCCAGGCGTCAGGCGCTCAGACGAGCGACCAGGGCCTCGGCCGATTCAACGTCGTCCAGCAACGCGCCGATGAGCGCGCGCGTGCCGCGGCCGGGTTCATTGATCGGAATCCGTTTCACCGCGGATTGGCCCACGTCGAGCAGCACCGACGCCCAACTTGCTGCATACACCTGATCCGGAAACCGCTGCAAACAGCGCGCGCGGAAATAGGCCCGGGTGTCCTCGGGAGGCGTCGTGATCGCCGCGGCTACGGTCTCGTCGTCAACAATTCGGTCCACATAGCCCCCTCGCTCGAGCGCCGCAAACAGCCCCTTCTCAGGCCGAAGGTCGTGATACTGCAAGTCCATGAGTTTAACCCGCGAATCATCCCACCCGCAGCCCTTGCGATCCATATACGCCTGCAGGAGATCCCGTTTGATCACCCAGTCCACCTCGCGACCGAGCCGGCCGGGGTCGGTCGACAACAGCCGCAACACCCGCTCCCAGCGCGACAGGATATCCGCTGTTTCCGCGTCCGCGCCCCGTTCCGCGCAGAAACGATGCGCCGCATCTAAATAATACTCCTGGATTTGGACCGCCGTCCACCGTCTGCCGTCTTCGAGTTCTAGGGGCTGCGCAAGCGAGAGGTCCCGCGACACCGCTTTGATCGCCTTGACCGGATCGGCAAGGTTGAGTTCTTTGCCCAGATACCCGTGTTCGATCATGGACAACACGAGCGCGGTAACGCCGACCTTTAGGTACGTCGCGGTCTCGGACATGTTGGAATCGCCGACAATCACGTGCAGCCGTCGATACTTGGCCTTGTCCGCATGGGGTTCGTCGCGCGTATTCATGATCGGCCGCTTGACCATGGTGTTCAGGTCCACGACGGTTTCGAAAAAGTCTGCCCGCTGCGACATCTGATACGTGGTGGGCGCGGCGCGGTTCTCAGCTCCCACCTTGCCCGCACCCGCATAAATCTGCCGGGTGACAAAAAACGGCACCAACCGGGACGACAGGAGGGCGAAGGGAACCGATCGCGGCACCAAGTAATTCTCGTGGTACCCGTAACTATTGCCCTTGCCGTCGGTGTTGTTCTTGTACAACACGAAACGGGGTTCGCCCGCCGCGCGGTTGGCCGCGATGCGACAGGCCTCCAGGGTCCGTTCTCCGGCTTTTTCGTACCGGACCACGTCGCGGATACTGGCGCACTCCGGAGTCGAATATTCGGGATGCGCCCCGTCCACGTAAAGGCGCGCGCCGTTGGCCAGCAGCTTGTTTAACAGGCGGTTGTAATCCGGGGCCGGGCGTTCCTTTTCCCCCTCGACTTCGAATCCGCGCGCGTCAACCAGCGGGTTTTCGTTCTCATAGTCCCACAATGCCGAGGGCGCCGGGACCCCCGGCGCATGGTTGACCAAGAAAATGGACGCGGCGACCGGATCCGCGTCGGGAGTGTGCCGTATCGCGATGCCGAATTCGGTCTCGGTCCCGACGATCCGGGTCGTCATAAATAGTGACCGGTGGTGACCGTCTCGACCTTTCGGGATTCCGGCGACCGACTCGTCATGGTGCGGACGTGCATGATTTTTTCGCTCTTGCGTCCCGCGATCTTCGCCCAGTCGTCGGGGTTGGTGGTATTGGGAAGGTCTTCGTGCTCGCGGAATTCGTCGCGCGCCGCAGCGGCCAGGTCCTCGGAGCGGATACCGCCTTCCCCGGTCCGAATCGCCCGCTTGATCGCGTATTTCTTGGCCCGAGCCACCACGCCTTCGATCAACGCGCCGCTGACGAAATCTTTAAAATACAGGGTTTCCTTTTCCCCGTTCGCGTACGTGACCTCCAAAAACCGGTTTTCATCGGACGCGCTGTACATCTGCTCTACCACGCGATCGATCAACCCGCTGATCAGGGTATCCACCGGCTCGGAGGCGGGATTGTCGTACGGCAAATCCGACCGCAGATACTTCCCGAAGATATCCTTGGCGGAACGACGATCCGGTCGATCCACACGAATCTTCACGTCCAGACGGCCCGGCCGCAAGACCGCGGGATCGATCAGGTCCTGGCGGTTGCTCGCGCCGATCACGATCACGTTCCGCAGCCGTTCGACCCCGTCGATCTCGGCCAGAAATTGCGGGACGATGGTGGACTCCACGTCGGACGAAATGCCCGTGCCGCGCGTGCGAAACAACGAATCCATTTCGTCGAAGAACACGATGACGGGCATGCCTTCTTGGGCCTTCTCTTTGGCCTTCTTAAAGACCTCGCGGATCTGCCGTTCGCTCTCGCCGACATACTTATTGAGCAGCTCCGGCCCTTTCACGTGCAGAAAATAACTTTTCACGTCCCGACCCGTGGCGTTCCCCATTTTCTTCGCGATCGAGTTGGCCACCGCCTTGGCGATCAACGTCTTCCCGCAGCCCGGAGGCCCGTATAACAAGACGCCTTTGGGTGGGGACAACCGATACTGGGCAAACAGCTCACGCTGCAAAAACGGCAACTCGACCGCGTCTTGGATCTGCTCGAGTTGGTCGCCGAGTCCCCCGATCTGCTCGTAGCTGACGTCGGGAACCTCTTCCAGGACCAGCTCTTCCACCTCGGATTTGGGCAACTTCTCCAGGAGATACCCCGACCGGACGTCAAAGAGGAGGTGGTCCCCCACGCTGAGCCGCTCCCCGGCCAATGAATCCGCGAGTTCCGCCACGCGTTCCTCGTCCGCGCGCAACATCACGATCGCGCGTTGATCCGAGAGCAGGTCTTTGAGCCGGACCACTTCGCCTTGCAACTCGAAGTCGCGGCGCTCCACCACGTTGAGCGCTTCATTGAGAATCAACTGCTGTCCGCGCCGCAAGTCCGACATGGCGATGTTCGGATGTACGGCGACCTTCATTTTGCGTCCGGCCACATACACGTTGACCGTGCCGTCGTCGTTCGCGTCCGAAAACACCGCGAACGACAACGGCGGCGCGGTGAGTTTCTCCACTTCCTGCCGAAGCGCCTCGATCTGTTCGCGGGCCTCTTGGAGCGCTTGGACCAGTTTTTCGTTCTGACGGGACGCCTGATCGAGCTGCTCTTGGGAGTGTTCGGTTCTCCGGAGCTCTTCTTCCATGCTCCGAATCTGCCGCTGCAGCCGATCGACTTCGCGTTGGGACCCGGCGGGTTCGTGGGGTTCGTCGCTGCCTAACTGGTCTTGCAGCTTGCGGAGGGTGGATTTTAACGCGTTGAGCTTGCCCGACTGCCGTTTCGACTCGCTCATGGCCCCTCCTTTCGGGGTCATACTCTAACGGTATGGTCCGTTTACAACCGCATTTTGATTCTAACACCCTCCCTACGGGTGGTCAACCGACGGATGACGCATTGCGTCGCGCGCGCGCTCCACGCACGCGCGCGACGCCGTGAAACTATCCCCTGAAGACATAATTTGTGAGATCATCGCCGCGCCCGACGCGCCGGCCGCGAACACCTCGCCGATCCTCGCGCGCGAAACCCCGCCCAACGCGTAGACCGGGATTCGGAGTCGCCGGCAGACCGCGCGCAGCGCCTCCGGTCCGACCGGCGGCCCGTACCCGGCTTTCGACGGCGTTTCGTACACCGGGCCGAAGGTCACGAAGTCCGCCCCCTCCTCCTCCGCGCGCACGGCTTCGTCCATCGAGTGCGAGGACACCCCAAGGAGTTTCCCGGACCCGATCACGCGCCGCGCCGCAGCCGTGGGCAGGCTGTCCGCTCTCAGGTGCACGCCGTCCGCGCCCACCGCCGACATCACGTCGATCCGACCGTTGATCAGCAGATGCGCGCCCGCGCGCTCCGTAAGCTCGCGCAGCTCGCGCGCCAGCGCCAGCAACCCACGAACCGGCAAATCCTTCTCCCGAAGTTGAACCGCGCGGACTCCGCCGCGCAGTGCGGACTCGATGGTCGGGACCAGGCCTCGATCACCGACTTGCCGTCGATCCGTAATGAGGTAGATGGGCCAGTCCGGAGTCACGACACTCCTTATGATAGAGGAAAAGGGCGGCTGATCATCCCCCGATCAGCCGCCCTCGTATCCGGAGATGCCGGACGCTCGATCAGTCAACCAGTCCATCGAGCGGGCTCGATGCCGTGGCATAGAGTTTCTTGGGAATGCGCCCCGCCAAGTACGCCAGCCGCCCGGCGCGCACCGCATCGCGCATGGCTTCGGCCATCAACAGGGGGTGTTTGGCCCCGGCAATGCCGGTATTCATCAACACGCCCGAACAGCCCAATTCCATGGCAATGGCCGCGTCAGACGCCGTGCCCACCCCCGCGTCAACGATCACGGGAACGGAAATGGTCTCGCGAATGATGCGGAGGTTATACGGATTGCGAATACCCAGGCCGGACCCGATCGGCGCGCCCAACGGCATGACCGCGGCGCACCCGACGTCTTGGAGTTTCTTGGCCATGATCGGGTCGTCCGTGGTGTACGGCAGCACCACGAACCCTTCCTTCACCAACACCTTCGCGGCTTCGAGCAACGCCTCGTTGTCCGGGAACAAGGTTTTCTGATCGCCGATTACCTCCAGCTTCACCAAATCGGAAATCCCGGCCGAACGTGCCAGGCGCGCCGTGCGAATGGCGTCCTCCGCGGAATAACAGCCCGCGGTGTTCGGCAAAATGTGATAGTCCTTGGGATTGAGGTAGTCGAGCAAATTCTCGCTGGCGTGATCCAGGATATTGACGCGACGGACCGCCACCGTGACCATGTCCGCGCCCGACGCATCGATCACGCGCTTGGTTTCGGCAAAGTCCTTGAACTTTCCGGTGCCCACGATCAGGCGAGACTTGAGTTCAACCGGCCCGATGCGCAGTGGTTCGTCCATGCCGCCCCCGACAAAGTTCACGATCTCGACGTGGTCGCCTTCTTGGAGAATGGTCCGGGCGAAGTCCTTACGATCCACCACCGCCACGTTCACCTCTACTGCCACCCGCTCGTGGACGATGCGCAGGTGCGCCAGCAGATCGGACACGCTGGCACCCCGGCCGATGGCGGTTGGTGTGCCATTGAGCGTCACGGTCATCTGATCGGCGTCGGTGGTGTGAAGGTTATGTCCCATCGGCAAAACCGTACGGCGCTTGGCGCCGCGAGAAATTATACCGACCGCAAAAAATCGAAGTCAAACCGCGAAATCAGCGGCGGGGTTGCACCCGATAGCCGGCCGACCGCGGACTCTCGCATCCACTTCCCGTCACCGCGCTCACGGAATACGTGACCGGCTCGGTGAGATCAGCCCCCGTGTCCACGTACGCGGTGGCGGCGATCGGCGCCGAGGTCAGACGGGTGGCCCCTTGGCCGGTCTCCCGGTAGACGTGATACATGATCGAAGGCTCGCCGGACGGGGACCACGCCAGATACACACTGGTCCGGCCCTGACGAGGGCTCCACAGACTTGTCGGACTCGATGGTTGCGGCTGGGTGGGCGCGGCGGCCGCGGTCACCACAAACTCGCGCGTTCTCGGACCCGGACCGGAATATTGGTATTGAGAAACAGTGGCCGCCGCTAGGTCCCTTCGCGATCCGGTGTACAGGTCTTCCAGGCTCCACGTGACGGGCACACAGGCATTGCCGCTCCCGGTCGCCGTCCACCCAAGCGTGACGGGATCGGGTTGGTCCGTGGTCACCAGGATCGTCCATGATTGCGGGAGCGTCTCGCCGCGAAAATCCCACAACAACGGCTGACCGGCGACCGAAGGCGGAGGCGCAATACTCGCGGACAAGGTCACGAGGCTCGTCGCGGACGGGGTGAGAGGCGCCGGCACATCCCAGCGGGTGTCAACGCCCGCGGTCGCACCCGGAACGACGCCCATCCGCAGTTCCGTCTCCGCCGTGCCCCCTTCCGCCAGCGAAGAAGGGATCGATATGGTCAGCGATACGTCTGCCGCCAGGGCGACACTCGCCCAGCTAACCCACACAAGTAATGAACCACCACCGATGAACCCACGCTGTTTCACGACCTACTCCTACGGACTGGTGAACACGAGAATGACGTCATTGAAAAAGCTCTGAACCCACCCGCCGTTCCACGGTTTCAACACCGCCCTTGTATCCGACACGTCGTAGGGCCGACTGACCACGCCGTCGAAGAGGAGGAGCGCGGGGCCGACCCAGCCGTTTAACACGGCTTGTTGATACGACACGGGTGCCCCGCTCCCCCGTCTCACGGAAACCGCGCTCAATGGAATCTCGCGTTCGTACGGGTTGCCGACCATGTTAAATCCAAGCGACAGCGCGATCTCGAACGTGGGGGCGGCGACCGACGAGCCGGTCGCATCAAGTACCGCGCGCCCGTTGATCGACTCGCTGGAGTTATACAGGTAGTACCCCAGACCCGTGCCGACCGTTGTAATCGCACTGCAGGAATACGCCGTGTCATACGTGAAGGGGCTCGGGTATCCGTCATAACACCCCGTATCGACGTCCGCGCCCAGTGATCGCCACCGATACATGAGGGCGCCGCTCCCGACATCGTCCCCAAATACTTGTAGGACCCCGTCATTCGGCGCCGTCAACACCTTGGGAACCGACACCAGGGTGTACCCCCGACGCAAACCGGTTTGCCCGACCGCGAGGTTCGACAGGCTGGCGTTTCCGGCCTCGTCCAACACCCTCACCGAGACGAAATACTGGGTGTTGGATGACAGCCCGACCAACGTCATCCGTTCGGCCTGGCCCGCGATCACGGGCGCCGACACCGGGACTTGAATCCCTTGTAAGAAGTTCTGCGCGGTGAGTGGGAACGCGGCGTAACGCGCTTCGTACTCCGTCGCAGTCCCCGTGGACCCGTCATCACCGGTCGCGGTCCACGACAACGTGATTGAACTGCTCGTGGTACTAGACGCCACAACCGCCAAGTCCGTGATCGCCGCCGGCGCCGTCGTGTCCGGCACCGCGACGTTGGCCGTGGTGGCCGTCGGGCTCCCCGACAACGGACTCTGCAGCCCATCCGTATCCACGGCTTTGACCGCAAACCAATACTGGGTATTGGCCGTTAGTCCAGTCACTGTAATGGTTTCAACCGGCGGTAAAAACGCGGTATCCCGCGTGGGCTGGCCGGAAAACGTCGTGGCGTTGATGAATTCCGTGTCCGTGAGAATCGTCCCGACCGTGGCGGCGCTCGTGTATTTCACGACATACGAGGTTACAGGTCCGGCGTCATCCGCCGGCATGGTCCACCGCAAGGTGACCGACGTCGTAGTCGGGACGCCGATCACGCGCAGGTCAGCAATCGGGTCCGGCGCGTGGTTGGCCGTGGTCGCCTGCACGATGTTCGACATCCCACTGCTAGCTCCTATGGTATCTACGACCTTCACGGCGAACCAATACGTCGCGCCGAACTGGAGACCCGTGATCGTCACGGACTCCGCCGATGTCCGAATTTCGGGCAACGCGGCGTCAAATTGCGCCTCGGACGTAAACGCCCCTCCGGTTTGGTATTTGACGATGTACGATGCGAACGGCGCATGATTGGCCCCAAACGTCGGCCGCGGCCAGGCCAGCGTCACCGAGGTCCGGGAAGTCAAGGCATTCACCACGGCCAGGCCAGCGACCGCCGGCGGAGGAGCAGCCGGCGTCTCCACCGTCACACGATTGGACCAGAGCGACTGATTGCCGGCGGCATCCACCGCACGAATATCAAACGAGTAACTCCTGGCCCCGGAAAGACCGGTTACCATGTAGCTTTCTGTTCCGCCGGGATCTTGCGCCGCGGTCACGGTCTGAGTGATGACGACTGACCCCAGAATTTGTCGAAGTTCGTAATTAGCAACCCGTCCACCCATCGTGAGACCGTCGCTCCCAACCGCGGTCCAGGAGAGATTTGCGGTCGTCATCGTTACCGCGCCGGTGGAAAGCGTCGGTGCCGGAGGCGAAATCTGATCAATGGTTGCTGTGGGCGGATTAATGCCGGGCCCCGGGGGTTCTTGATGTTGCGCCAGGCTCATGGCCACTGCTTTGGCCGGCATGTCCACCGACCGACCCAATGTCGGATCAAACACCGACACAAGTCCTGAGCCCGACGCCTGCGCCGTTGTTGCGGCGGACCACGCGGTTCCGTTCCATCGCGCCAGCAACACCCGGCCCAACGTGTCGAACTGCGTCAACGCCACGTCGTTGATGCCGGGCGACGACGCCAACTCGGTCCAGGCCGGCGTTGAAAGTGCCGGCGTCGCACTGGCCGGAAGCGAGACGGTCGTCTCCGTCAACGACCACGCGCCGCCGGAGAATGTACGCGAGACGCTGTTGGGACTCCCGGTCGTGGCATACACCGCCAACACGTCCCCATTGGCCCCCTGGGATATCAGATCGAATCCACGACCGCCGTCATACGCGCGGAGCGTCGCGGTCAACACCTGGGCCGGACTCGACCATTGAGTCCCGTCCCACACCAAGGCTTCGAGAACCGGCGCCGTGGTCCCGCTGCCAGCCGCCAGGACAATCCGGTTGGTCACCGTCCCATTGGACGCGTCGCCCACTGCGCGCAGCGCGCGAAGCGGATCACCGGTGGTGGTGGCGATCGATGGGGCCACGCCCGCGGCCTGCCAACCGCCCAGATCGCTCGCGTCCCGACTCCACATCCGATAGTGCGGCGTGGCTTCGGTTCCCTCGGCCCACACGACCATCGCGCGACCCCTGGCGCGTTCGAACGCCACATCAAAAATCGGGGCCTCATGGCTCGCCGCCGCGCTGGTGAGCAGCACCGCGTCTTCCCATTGATTTTGGTTTCCTCGCCAGACCATCGCGCCGATCGCGTCGTTCTGATCGCCATACACCAACATGACATCATTGGCCAGCGCCGGAATATCCGCGGTCGGACGCGCTTCCAACCGAACCCACAGCGGACGCCCTGACGTTGGTTGGCCGTTCACAAGATCCTCAACCAGGGCTTCGTCGCTCCAAGCGGTTCCGTCCCAGATCCGGTAGCGCAAGGCGGTATCCGCGGTCACGGCATACACCACAAGCCCCCGCCCGCTATTTTGTTCGAACGCCACGTCCACGGTCTGCGACGGCCGCGCGAGGCCGGTTGATGTTGCGGCCGATAACGCCCCAATCCATGCCTGCCCGTTCCACACGTGCAGCGAGAGCCGCCGCTGATCATCCACCACGGCCACGAGACGTTCATCCCGGACCGGGTTGGCCTTCATGACCTGCCACACCGGCGGCGACGAAACCGCGGGGCCGGAGAATCGCGCGGACCAGCCGGTTCCCAACGAACGTTCGTACTGAACCAGCGACTGGCCCTGTTGGCCGAACGTGGCCAATGCCGCAACCGGATCATTCGGCGGCGTCCCGATGTAGAAGGCCTGCGGCACCACCGCCGTGCTTCCGTCAACCGTATTCGTCACGGTGAGCGACCGGTAGCCATCGGCCGCACCTGCCGCAAGGGTAAAGGTTGCGGTCACGGTGTTCGCGTCTACCACCGTCACATTGCTGACCGTGATCCCGGCGCCTGCGACCACCGTGATTGGGGACTGGAACCCTGACCCCGTCACCGTGACATTGTGCGCGGTCCCCGCAGCCCCGGTGTTCGGGGTGATCGACGACACAACGAGCGGCGCGGTAATGGACATGGTCCCGGTGGTGCGTCCGCCATCAGGGTTGGTGACCACCACGGACGCCGCGCCGGGAGGCACGCTGGCGACCACGGCAACGCTCGAACAGGTGATGGAGGATGTGGTCGTCGCCGCACACGCCCCGGTCACGCCGGTGGGGAGCGTCACGACCGTTCCGCCGGCCACGAACCTCTGGCCGGCGATGGTGAGCGTGCGTCCGGTCGATCCCACGCCCACCGCGGGCGTGATCCCCGTGATGACCGGGGAGGGCGTGATGAGTAAGCCTGATTTACACGTGTCCGTGCCCGGCGTCGCCGGACTACACGTGAACTGATAGAGTCCGTCAGGGCTGGTAATGGTGACCGCAAGATGGCGATCGGTGTCTCGCGCCGGATTTTCCGCGATATCAATCACCACGGTTCCCCCATCCTCGGTCACGTTCGCGCGGAACCCTGAGCGCATGGTCACTTGCGGATCTTGCACCGCGACGTGATCCGGCGCCGGCGTTCCAATCCGCAGCACTGACCCGGCCGGGAACCCGGCGGTCGTTAAGTTCAGTACCGCGCTGCGCGCACCGGCCCCTACGCCCGTTTCACCGGTCGCGGGTGCAACGCTGATTAGCTCAGCACTCGGCGTCACACGGAACTGCCCTGGCGTGGTCGTCGCCAATCCGCCGCGACGCGCGTGGTTGGTCACATGAACGGTGTAGCTGCCAGGCCCCAACGACGGGGCGACGGAATCCGCGGCTTGGTCCGCGTCCCAATAAAACCGCAACAAACCCGGTCCGACGTACACGCACCGCGTGGTCGCGGAGGGAACCGTTCCCGCCACCGCGGTGCACTCCAGGCTCTGGCCCGCATTGGCCGAGTCGGTCACGTACAGGGTCGCGTCCACCACAAACCCCACGTGGTTCTCCGGGTCATCGACTCCCATCACGTCAACAGCGCGCGACGCCGTCACCCCCGCGGCCACGGCCACCGGGCTGATCGCGCGAATCTCCGGTCGCGGCGCCGTGATGCGGAACGTGACCGCATTACTCCGGACTGCCCCCGCGCCTACCGGATTCACGATGGTGAGCGCATAGTCCCCGGGAGGGACCGCGGTGTTTTCCCAATAAAACTCGATCTGGGTGCGACTAATATGGACGCACCGCCTTGTACTGGACGTGCTCCCGGCTGCTCCCGTCACACATTGGATCTGGATAGACGACGTCGCTGATATCAACGATACCACTGGCGAATCCGACCCGATGGGTGCGAAGAAATTCGAACCAGTGATCGTTACTTGCGTCGACGGCGTCACGTTATACTCAGCCGTCACGAGGCTCACGCTACTGATCTCCGGTATCGGCGCCGCCACCGTAAAACTGGCGCTCCCGCTCAGCCCACCCGAGGCCGCGGGATTGGTGACCCGGATCGTGTACACGCCCGGCGTCAGGCCCGTGTTCGCCCACCACAGGCTCACCCGCGCCGCGCTCGCATGCACAAATGGCACGCTCGCCGTGGCGATAGTCCCCGCTTGAGTTGTGCCCGTTAACGTGGTGCTTGTCCCGGCACTACTCACCAGAACAGTGGCCCCCACCACAAAGTCCGACCCATCCAATAAGATGGCGCGACTCGCGTCCAAAGAATACGTCACCGGGTCCGGCGTCACGATCCCGATCACCGGCTGCGCTTGCGCCACCGTAAAACTCGCGCTCCCGCTCAGTCCGCCCGCCGACGCGGGGTTGGTCACGGTAATCGTGTACGTGCCCGGCAATAACGCCGTGTTCGGCCACCAAAAGCTCACCCGCGCCGAACTGACGAACACGAACGGCACGCTCGCCGAGGCTGCGCTGCCCGCCACCGTCGGGCCGGGGGTGCCGCTCGCCGGCAATGTCGTACTCGTCGTGGCGCTGCTCACCAGCACGGTGGCGCCCACCACAAAATCCGACCCATCCACCAAAATCGCCCGACTCGCCGTCACCCCGTACGTCACCGGATCCGGCGTCACAATTCCGACCACGGGCTGCGCATTCGTCACCGTGAAACTCGTGCCGCCGCTCTGCAGCCCGCCCGCCGCTGCGGGGTTGGTGACCGTGATCGTGTACGCCCCCGGCGCCAGGCCCGTGTTCGCCCACCACCAGCTCAGGCGTGCCATGCTCACGTGCACGAACGGCACGCTCGCCGTGGCTGCGCTGCCCGCCACCGTCGTCC
>JBMOMC010000043.1:144361-181751 GCA_049325335.1 Nitrospirota bacterium | reverse complement strand
CGCTCAACACCGTGGTCCCCGTGGCCACCCGGGTGATCGCCACGGTCGCCCCCACCACAAAATCCGACCCATCCACCAAAATCGCCCGACTCGTGGTGACTCCGTACGTCACCGGGTCCGGCGTCACCAATCCAATCACGGGTTGCGGCGCGGCCACCGTGAACCCCACGCTCCCACTCAGCCCGCCCGCCGCTGCGGGGTTGGTGACCGTGATCGTGTACGCCCCCGGCGCCAGGCCCGTGTTCGCCCACCACCAGCTCAGGCGTGCCATGCTCACGTGCACGAACGGCACGCTCGCCGTGGCCGTGCTGCCCGCCACCGTCGTCCCGCTCAACACCGTGGTCCCCGTGGCCACCCGGGTGATCGCCACGGTCGCCCCCACCACAAAATCCGACCCATCCACCAAAATCGCCCGACTCGTGGTGACTCCGTACGTCACCGGGTCCGGCGTCACAATATTCATTACCGGCTGCGGCGACACGACTGTAAACGCCCCCACGGCCGTCGCGGTCGCTCCGCTGGACGGATTCGTGACCACCACGTTGTACGAAACTCCCGGCGCAAGGGACGTATTACTCCAATAAAAACTCAGGGTACTGGCGTTGGTGAAGACAAATGGAGTGCTGGCCGTGGCCGAGGTCCCGGCTACCGTGGTTCCGCTCAGCGAGCCGACCGCGATGGTATCACCGACCTGAAACCCGGAGCCCTGCATGGTGACGGCCCTGGACGGTGTCACGCCATAGGTCACCGTGTCCGGGGTTACAAAGTCAACAACCGGCTGGGCCGCCGCCTGACTCGTGAGGGTAAGAAGCACTGCGGCGGCCAAGGCCGCGACCACCGGTGCGGCACTGCGCAAAAACGCACCACTCATCCACCGCCCCCACGCAACGCATCGCCTCACGAGTCGTTCCTTACGCGAATTCCGGGTTGGCACGCGTACCACTGCGCTGATTGCTGATATCGGAATACTGGACACAAGCTGGACACAAATAGATCCTTGGCCATAGAACTCCACAGAAGCGGCTTTTATTCCGATTTTCCCCACCCTACGGGGCCGTCGCGCGGCGCGGATGGCACGACTATAGCCTTGATTTTTCAGAGCAGTCAACCCCTGATTATCGGGAGGCCGCGGGCGACGTTGATGTCCCCGGAAGTGGAAGAGGGTGGTGGTCTCGGCCGCGGTACGCGTCGATGAACCCCCTGAGCGCAGCTTCGTCGACCTGATCTAGCGTCAACAGACGCTCCCACGCCGTGACCGCTAACGCGGACGACAACTTCGGTTCCGGCGCGGCAATCACCTGAGTCGGATAGGCCGCCACGATTCGTTCGAGCGCGGCGACCGTCTCCGGACACGGCCGGTCACACCGGTAATGGATAATCACGCCGCCGTCTTCCAGGTTGTGGACCTGGACTTCCCACGGGATCGGGATGCGGTGCACGCCCCAGCGCGCCAGCCACGGGACGTGGGAGCCGGACGTCGGAGGCAGGGAATTGTACGGCGGATGCGGTGAACCGGGTGACTGGAGATGAGTGTTCCCTTGGCCGACCATCACCCGCCCCGGTTCATGGTCGGCGGCCAGGCCTGGAGACGAGACCAACCACGCCGTCACGACGGCCGACACGACCCGGTTGCGCGCGCCCATTGCGCCATCGTACGAAGACGCCCGACGCCCTGTCAAACGGGCGTGTCTTGACACCAAAATCCGCGCTCCAGTAGAGTACTGGCATGCAAAAATCTCATCGCGGACACCGTCGATCGTGGGTGCTTATTGGGGCGTGCGTCGCCGCATCAGGCGTCGGCTGCACGATCAATCCCCATCCGGAATTCGATTTTTCGTCGCAACGCGTCACCCTCGTCACCCAGGACGAGTTCGACAACCTCAACCCGACGTGGGGTGCCGATGGCAAGACGTTGGTGTATGTGTCGAACCGAGCAGGGCCCTGGAACCTCTGGTCCGTGTCGCTCGACGACAAAACCCCACGGCCCGTGACGAACGGACTCGGCGAAGACCGATTCCCGGCGTTCTCCCCGGACGGACAACGGATCGCCTTTGCCTCGAAACGGTCGGGCAATTGGGATATCTGGCTCGTGGACCGGGACGGAGGCCATCTCCGACAATTGACCACTAATCGGATGGACGACCTCGCCCCCACGTGGAGCGCGGACGGACAGCGGATCGCGTTCGATTCGTATCGCGATTTTGAGTACAGCATCTACGTAATGGACGCGGACGGGGCGAACCAACGAAAACTCACGACCGGGGGGAACGGTGATTGGGGCGCGACGTTTGCTCCCGCAGGCGACACCGTGGTCTTTGCCTCCACCCGAACCGGCGACGGCGATATCTATGCCATCGACCTGGCCGGACACGGGCCGTATCAGCGCCTCACCGCCACCGCCGGAGCGCGGGAAATGATTCCCGCGTTTAACCCCGACGGCACCAAAATCGCGTTCGTCGCGGATCGAGACGGGGGCCGCGATATCTGGGCTATGAACCCTGACGGCAGCGGCCAAGTCCGCCTGAGTCGCGATCTCTCCGGAGCGTGGCGGCCGCGGTACAGCGTGGATCGAGAGCTCTACGCCGCGATCGGATACTTTACGTTGGCCTGGAGCCCAGACGGTTCCGCCCTCGCGTTCACCCAGGTCAATCCGTCCGGGACCGGCCAGGTCGCGATTTTTTCACTGGCCCGCTGATCCGCATGTCGCGGAACCTCCTGTCCTGCCTGCCGTCACGTCCATGATCTCGCGGGAGACCCGCGGACGGCTTGTGGCGTGGAGCCTTCTGTTCTGCGCGTTGCCGGCGTGTCAGTCGATCGGTCCCACATCCGCGTTGTTCGGTTCAGCGTCCGGCGTGTCGCGGCAAATCACCTTTACTCCATACGATGACTTCGCGCCCGCCTGGACCCGGGACGGCCGGTCGCTCATCTATGTCTCGATACAACAGGACGGGTGGAACCTGTGGAGCATCGACCTCTCCACCCCAACGCCCCGCGCGTTAACCGCCGGACGATTTCAGTACACCGGTCCGTTTGCCACCGCGGATGGTCGCTGGATCGCTGTTTCGTCCGACTCCGGCTCGGACGAGCCGAAATGGCCCGACCTCTGGTTGCTCGCCCCCGACGGGACTCAGCAACAGCGCCTCACCGCCTTCACCCCGACGATCAAGGAATTCATGCCGGTCATTTCGGGAGACGGGCGCTGGCTGGCGTACCTGGACCTTCCCATGAACCGTCCGCCGCAGTACCGCCTGATGCTGGTGGAACTGCCCACCGGCCTGCCGCGCGTATTGACCGAAGACCATGTGGTGTTTTCCCAGATCCGCATCAGTCCCGATAACCGTTCGATTCTCTACACCGCCGACACGCTCGGCTCCGCCGACGTGTGGACCATCGGGATCGACGGCGCGGGCGCGCGGGCCCTGACCGCAAGGCCCGGCAGCGACATCGCGGGGGATTACAGCCCGGACGGCACGCACATCGTCTTTGTGTCCAACCAAAGCGGCGTGGACGAGTTGTGGACCATGAACCCCCAGGGGCTCGGCGCACGCCAGTTGACCCACGACCTGGCCACAGCCTCCCTTCCGGCCTTTTCACCCGACGGCGCTCACATCGCGTACACCTCAACCAAGTCCGGCAACCCGGATATTTGGGTCATCGGGACCGGCGCCACGCGCGACCACTAACCCGCGGAGCGCGCAACCACGCGCTTTGGAATGCGATCGGTTGTTGACAAGACCCGTGGGCATATGCTACGAATTCGCTTCATCGCTTCTTCCATTTTCGGTATCGGCGATGGCAAGAGCGATCGGGATATCCCGTAGCGAAACGTGACCCGTAGCCCAGAGAGCGGCGGATGAAGCGGACAGTCGGAATTGCGGTCGCAGCGGCGCTGATGTTGAGCGCCGGGGCGTGGTTGTTGGCCGGCAAACCCGTGCAAGGGTTTTACGGCGACATGGTGCTCAACAGCAAAGCCGAATCGCGCGGAATGCCCCCGGTGATTTTCCCGCACTGGATTCATCGCGTCGAATTTAAATGCAAGGTCTGTCATCCCGCCATTTTTGAAATGAAGTCCGGCGCCAATGATATCGACATGGAAAAAATCGTGTTCCAGGGGCAATTCTGCGGGAAATGCCACAACGGCGAAACCGCTTGGAAGCCGGTGGTGTGCGGCCGATGCCACTCGGGAAAACCCGGCATGGTCACGGGCCCGCTTCACGGAGTCAATTAGCCATGATGCGTCGCGCGATCACGGGAATGGGGGTCGTCTTGGTGGCGGCTCTGACTTTATTCGCCTGCACCATGCCGTTTACAAAAAAGGCCGCGGACTCTGATCAGGCCGCGCCGGCCGCCGCCGTGGCACCGCCTCCGCCGGTGGTTTCCTCGCCGCCGATGCCGACGCAGTTATCCGACGACTTTGAAGACCCGACGCAGATGCCGACCCCGGGGTTTCCTTTCGCCAAGGAAAACCGGAATCCTGAACTCATCCTGAAAAATATCCCCAAGGATCAGGGCGGCAATGTCGACTGGGTGCAAGCGTTTAAAAAGGAACTGGTGCATCCACGGGAATCGCTCGATCCCACGAAAACGCCGGTCCCGCCGTTTGATTTTAATATCGATATCCCGGCCGTGGGAGCCATGCCGAACGTAGTCTTCCCTCACTTCCCGCACACGTATTGGCTGGACTGCGGGAACTGCCATCCGAATATTTTTGTGATGAAAAAAGGCGCTAACCCGATTTCAATGGTCAAAATCGTCAATGGGGAATTTTGCGGGCGTTGCCACGGTCGCGTGGCGTTTCCCATTTCGAACTGCGTGCGCTGCCACGTCAAACCCAAGAACTGAGTGCCGCTTCATACGCGAAGGGGGGAGCGTCGGACGACGCTCCCCCCTTCGCGTGTCGATATACGCTCCGTTGACGTGGTGACCGACTCGGCTAACTCCGCCCCACGCCCACGTAGGAAAACCCTTGCTCCCGCATCCGTTTCGGGTCGTACACGTTTCGCAGATCAACAAAGGTCGGACGGCGGAGCAAGGATTTGACGCGATCCAAATCTAAACTCCGGAACTGATTCCATTCGGTCATCAGCACCACGGCATCACATCCGGACACCGTCTCGTACGCATCCTGGCACAACGTGACTCCGGGGAGCGCGGCCGCGGCATGGCCCATGGCGGCGGGATCGTACGCGCGGACGGCGGCCCCGAGTTTTTGCAGCGCGGGCAGAATATCCAGCGCCGGGGCTTCCCGAATGTCGTCGGTGTTGGGCTTAAACGATAACCCCAAACACGCGATGACGGCTCCGGACAGATCCCCGACGGCGCGCCGAATCTTCTCGACCATGAAGTCGCGTTGACGGTGATTCACCGCGTCAACCGCGGCCAAGATCTGAAAGTCGTACGCGTTGCGTTTGGCCAACGCGAGCAACGCGACCACGTCTTTGGGAAAACACGAGCCCCCATATCCTGGACCGGGATGAAGAAATTTGGACCCGATCCGATTGTCCAGCCCCATGGCACGCGCCACCTGGTGCACGTCCGCGCCGACCTGTTCGCACAGGTTCGCGATCTCGTTGATAAACGACACTTTGGTCGCCAAAAACGCGTTGGACGCGTATTTGATCATTTCAGCGGTTGGGATGTCGGTAATCACGATCGGGGTCTCGATTAAATAGAGCGGGCGGTAGAGATCCCGCAGGATCGCAACCGCTTGGTCGCTCTGCGCGCCGATCACCACCCGGTTGGGCCGCATAAAGTCCTCGATCGCCGCGCCCTCGCGCAGGAACTCGGGGTTGGACGCCACGTCAAAATTCACGCGTTCGGTCTGCGACTTCCCGATAATGGCGCGGATCCGGTCGCCGGTCCCCACCGGAACGGTGCTCTTGGTGACAATGACTTTGTACCCGTTCATGTGCCGGGCAATGGTTTCCGCCACGGCTTCCACCGCGGAGAGGTCCGCGGCCCCGTCGCCGCGCGGCGGCGTGCCCACCGCAATAAAGATCACCAAGGACTGTTTGACCGCCGCGGCGGTGTCCACGGTAAACGAGAGCCGGCCCTCGCGCATCCCTTTTTGAACCAACTCCGCCAAGCCGGGCTCGTAAATCGGAATTTCGCCGCGCGTGAGCCGCGCAACCTTGTCGGCATCCGCGTCCACGCAGATCACGCTCACGCCGAACTCGGCGAAACACGCGCCGGTTACGAGACCGACGTACCCTGTTCCGATGACGCAAATGTTCACTGGTTCCTCCTGGCTGGATTGCTGCCGTCCGACTGATCAGACGACGACTACGGGACGTGCGCGCGGCCAATATAACAAAGACGGGGGATAGGCCTCAACCGATGGAACGCCGACGATGGGAGCGGCGTGCGATGCTGATCGGATAAGGCGGCGGGCGCCGCGGGACAGCCGAACTACCAGCGAACCGCCAATACCGGGAACACGATCCGGGGCACCTCGTGCGCGGTACCGATGCGAACATTCCGAATCGCCATGGTCGTATGGACGGCCCAGCCGCCGAACAAGGCGAGCGTGCGCCAGGGCTCCGGGGCTTGGCCAAGTGTGACGTACGTCGCCACCGTGATGCTGCCCAACCACGCCTCGCCCCTCGCCCCACGGCCCTCCACAAAAGGACGCGCTAATGGGTTCAACTCTTTTTGTCCATTCGCGGTAAATTGGCGTGTGGTCTCCAGGTCGGCGGAGGCCGCCGACAGCGTAGCCACCAACAGCCCGCACAAACAGGCCGTCATCGCGTCACCTCGTGTCTCATCGTCCGACCGACGACCGCGCGCGCGGCGCGATCAAATTGAGCTTGCACGCGCCGCCGATCACGTCGTCATCGCGCAGCGCATTCACCGCTGCAGCGACGCATGCGACATACGCGCCGTGGGTTTCATAGGCGCCGGTCACGGGACACGCCTGGTCAACCAACGGCCCCGCATGTTGTTCACACGACAGACAGGCACCCGCGGTGTCGCGGAACTCCTGGCACTCGGACGGCGGCGGTTCGCCGGGCTCGGCTCCGGTTCCGTCCATGGTGATCCAGCGTCCGAACACGTGCAGCGGACCCTCACGGCCGTCCGCCCACGCCGTGAGGAATCCGAGTCCGTTGGGGTCAACCGCCGCATGCGGCATGCTCGGGACTCCGGCGACCGTGGAGACCGGGAATTCGTCCCCCTCCGCGCGACCATCCGGGCCGAGATACCGGGCATACACGCGATGCGTCGGATGGGGGTACGCGATGACAAAGGCTTCGTGTGATGGATCGGCTTCCAACGCGTGATCCGCCCCTCCATGGGCGTCGATCCATACGTTGTCCCCCAGCAACAGTCCGTCCGGCGAGGTCACGATCTGTCCATATAACTCGTACGTACCGCTACGCCGCGTGTCCGACCACGTTACGAGAAAGGTTCGATGCGCGGGGTCGAACGCCGCCTGGGGCAGGATCTGCGCGCCAAGGGCATCCCCGATGACCAGTTCGTCGGATGTGGGGGCGCCGTCCGCGTCAACCATCCGACCGAAAATGCTGTAGAGGTCCTGGCCGCGATAGTCCCGCCACACGACCAAGAATCGGCCGGATTCCGGATCAGCCGCCATCCGTAGGTCCAATTTGCCCGAGGCCGCCTCGGTCAGCGGGGTCGGGTCGCCGAGAACCGCCCCGTCGCGGCTGAGCGCCCGCGTATACACCACCACGCGCGACGACGTTTCGATCCACGCCACCACGTACTGCCCGGTGGTCGGATCAAACCCGACCACCGGATCAACCTCGTCCGACGCGCCATTGGCCACGGTCACGGCGTCGCCCACCGCGTCCCCGGCAACATCAATCGCTTGCGCCAGGACATCCCCCGCGGCCGTCCCCCACACCACCAAGGAACGCTCACCCGCCGGGTCGTGCGCCGTTCCCGGCGCGGCGTAGGGAGCCGCCTCGCGCTCGGCGATCACCTTGGTCGCGCCGTGCACGCCGTCCGAAATATTGACTTCGCGGCCGACCACGCGCCAGGCGCCGTCGTCGCGCTGGTCGTTCCACACCGCGAAGTAGCGGTGTGCGGTGACGTGGTGGATCAACCGGGGATACACCTGCTGCGCGAGCTGGGTCACGATCGGGAAATCGAGCCCATCACCCGCGTTTTCGCTCCGGTCATCCTCTACCGGCGGCTCTTCACCTTCCGGATCCTCGGGATCGTCGGTCCCGCCGCCATCCTCACCCGGATCACCGCCATCGTGATCCCCCGGATCGCCGGGATCGGAATTGCCGTGGTCGTCGTCGGGGTTGCCGCTCCCGGTGCCTGGCGCCGGAGGACCAGGTTCGGATTCATCATCATCGTCAGTCTCGTCGTCTCCAGATGATCCGCTGCCGTCCGGGGGGGTGTTGCCGTTGCCGTTGTGCCCCCCCGGTTGCTCTCCAGGTCCGGTGTTGCCGCCCTCTTCGTGGTTGCTGCCGTTGTCGTCCGAGTGGTCGGGTGGGGCCGGATCTTTACCGGACTGGTCGTGGCCCGACCCCTTCCCGTCGGCGCCACTCGATTGCGATTTTTCCTGCCCAGCCAGTTGGGTTCCGCCGGAGGAGCCTGACGAGCCGCCACCGCCGCATGCCGCGAGCCACACCACCAGTCCCAATACACAGCCGGTTCGCATCCATGCGTGAACGCCCTTCATCCGTGCCTCCTCGATGACACCCCGGTCCTGGGGAACTGCCGCATCCGTTCGTCCCACCAGCGCCGGGGGCGTGGACTATCCCGCAGCGCGCGCGGAACGCGCTCCAATGCCTGTTCAACGCTGTATCGGTCGAGGACGGGAAAAACTTTATGGGGGGGGTGATCGCTTGCTGAGCCGTACCGAACTTTGCTACGGTTGCGCGTGATGGACCGGCCGACGCAACCAGGCGTGCTCTATGTGGTGGGGACGCCGATCGGGAATCTCGAAGACATGACGCTGCGGGCGTTGCGGGTCCTCAAGGAGGTGGCTACCATCGCGGCGGAGGATACGCGCCACACCCACCACCTGCTCGCCCGTTATGACGTACACACGCCGTTGACCAGTTACCACGACTTCAATAAAGAGAGCAAAGCTCCGGTGCTGCTCGCTCGGCTCCAAGAAGGCGCGTCCATTGCGCTGGTGTGCGACGCCGGCACTCCCACGATTTCAGACCCCGGCTATTTTTTGATCAATCGCTGTATCGACGCAGGCGTGCCCGTGGTGCCGATCCCAGGACCGTCGGCCATCCTTGGGGCGCTGTCCGCGGCCGGACTGCCCACGGATCGCTTCCATTTCGAGGGCTTTTTGCCGAAACCGTCGGGCCGGCTCGCCAAACGCCTCGCGGCGCTCCAAGACCTGCGCGAGACGATTGTGCTCTTTGAATCCCCGCAGCGTATCCTCAAAACCCTGCACGCGATCCATACGGCCTGGGGGAACCGACCCGCGGTCCTGGCCCGTGAACTCACCAAACTCCACGAAGAATTCCTGCGGGGAACGCTCTCCGACCTCATCGCCCAGTTGGAACGGGCGCCGCGCAAGGGGGAGATGACGCTGCTGATCGGCGGGCGCGACCGGACCGCATCGGAGGAACCGCGCGACGGGCGGGAGGAGCCGCTCGGCGCGACTACAGTTCCCGCCGCTGATCAATAACAAAAATGCTCTTGGGAAAGCTCTTCGCGTATTTTTTCAGTTGCGCCGCGATCTCCGCGACCTGTAACGGCGACGTGATGTCCCGGCGTTCATTGGTCACCACGGCAATGGACACGGTCATGATGGGAAATTCCTGCACCACTTCATTGCGATCGCGGGAGACGATGTGCCCGCGTTCGCGGTCTTCCTGATCGTAGAACGCCGGAATGGCCGCGTCGAACTCCTTGATCATCTGCCGGCAGAGCCCCGCCACGCGTTCCGGCGGGCAGATCAGCACGAAATCATCGCCTCCGATATGGCCCACGAACATGTCGCGAATCTCGCCCCCGCTGAGGCGCACCAACGCCTGCCCGACCATCTTGAGGACTTCGCTGCCCCGCGCGTATCCGTAGTAGTCGCCGAACGCCTTGAAGTTGTCCAGGTCCACGTGGCAAAACGCAAACGGCCGTCGTCGCTGCAGGCGCTCGAGCAGCGCTTTTTCGATCGCTAAATTCCCGGGGAGGCGGGTGAGCGGATTCGCGTCAAGGTTCATTTCCTCGAGTTCCTTGAGGCGATAACTCATCCACCGAAACGACTCCGCCAACTCGCCGATTTCATCGGTGGATCGCAGCGGCAGGGTTTCGTCGTACCGGCCTTTGCCGATCAACTGCGTGGCGGCCTTGAATTGTTCGAGAGATCGAGACAGCGACCGCGAGAACAGCAGGGAAAACGTCACGCCGAACACCAACCCCGCGGCGCAGGTGACCACGGTCATCAGCAACGCGTTCCCGATCAGACGTTGCGACTGCTGCAACGCCTCCCGTTGGGAAATCTTCAGCGCTTGCCCCAAACCGTGAATCGCCCTCTGCAATCGCTCACGCGGCCCGGTCAGCAGTTCATCGGCCACCAGAGGAACCCCGTCCGTCTCGTCGTGTTCGACCGCGGCGCGCGTTCGGCTCACCGCGTGGTCATACTCGGCCAACGCCACGGATACGCGCTCCATGGCCGTGGATGCCTCCGGCGGCAACGCGACAAACCGTTGCAGCGTTCTATTAAATCGCTCCAACTGTTCGTCGGCCAACACCTGAAGCCCGCGGTCCGGCGCCTGAATATTGCGTTGCTCGTATTGATCGCGAATCAGGAGCGCTTCTTCTAAATCCGCCGCCAATTCGATATTCGGCAGGGCAACCTGGACCAGGTTACTGCCCAAGGCATACAGCGACTTCAGACTGCCGAGTGCGGAGAGACCGACGGCCAGAATCAACAAGACCAGCGTCAAGTTCCCCAGCAACATCTTATGGGCTAGGGTTAGGCGCATCAAGGCACGTGGCGGCAGGAATGAGTCAGAGCGGCATTGAGTGTAGCGGATGGGCTCGGCGTGTCAATCGCCGAGGGACCACGCGGGAAGGCCGGAAACTACCCGACCTTTTCGATCACAATACGCAGGGCGGAATCCAGGGGAATTTGTTCGAGCACCCGGTGACCGTCGTTGGCCACGCTCCGAGGAACGTTGCGGGCCGGTTCACCGGCGTCAACAGTCACGGCCAGGATCTCCCCGGCGCGCATTTCTTCCAGCTTGAGTTTGGTGCGGACGTAGTTATAGGGACAATGCACGCCGCGCAGGTTTAATTCAACGTCGATACGAATATCCGTATGATCCATTCAGCGATTATACCGGCCGGTTTTTCACGTGGTCAAGAACCGCCCCCCGAAGGGCTCCGCCGCGCGATATCTCTGTGCTCGACAGACCGCCGGTCGGTTTCATTCCGCCGGTTCGACACGCGTTCGTTGACGCCCTCTGAAATGGTGTGGTACAACCCGCCCTCGGATGTTGGGGCTTGTTCGGTCGGCGCTCGACGCCGTGTTGCCGCGTCGCTGCGCGACGTGCCGTCGCGGACTCTCCGCCATGGAGCGTCGCGCCGTGTGTGCGGCCTGTTGGGACACGATGCCTCGAATCGACGGCCCGCGCTGCGCGCTCTGCGGGACGCCGTTTTCGTCCGAGGCCGCGGTCTCGCACAGTCCCACCCACCGGTGCGGGCCGTGTCGAGAAGACCCTCCGGCGTTTACCCAAGCCGTGGCCGCAGGACGGTACGAAGGACCGTTAGCCGACGCGATCCGTCGATGCAAATACCACCGAGAACTCGACCTGATCCCGGTATTGGCCGAACTCCTGCACGGGGTCGTGGACTCGCTCCCGCCGGTGGACGCCGTGGTCCCGGTCCCGTTGCACGTCCGGCGTCTTCGCCGTCGCCAGTTCAACCAGTCGCTGCGACTCGCCGCGGAAGTCGCCCGTCGGCTCAATCGTCCCGTATGGCCGGACATCCTGCGGCGCACTCGTTGGACCACGCCCCAAACCACTCTGGATCGCGCGCACCGTCAGGCCAATGTCCGACGCGCGTTCGCCGTCCGTCACCCGCACCGGGTGGCCGGACACCGGCTGTTGCTGGTGGACGACGTGTATACGACGGGAGCCACGGTCAACGAATGCGCGAACGCCTTACGCGCCGCGGAGGCCTCCGCCGTGTACGTGGTCACCGTGGCGCGACTCCCGTAACAGGCAACCATCCGCTGACGATTCTCAAGGAGAACCTGACCCATGCCCACTCAACAACTTCGTATCGAGCGCCGCGCGGCCGGGATCTATCCGGTGCTGTTTCACGCCGGGCCGTATTATTGGCCCGTCAGCGACGAGGCGGTGACCCGCCTCGCGGGTCAGGCGTCCGCGGCTCCCGACGCGTTCTGCGCCGCGCTGATGGACGCGGTTGCCGTCACCCCGTATCTGAAACACCAATTGGCCGCGGTGCTCTCCGGGCTGGATGATCGGGACGCGCAACTCCGGGCGCTTCAAGCCGCATTGACGACCCGATAAGGGGTCGCCGCCGGTGTCAACGGAGAGAGCGGACGCCTCGAACGGGGCGGGCGGTCACGCCGCGTCGCCTCCCGCCGTAACCGTGTCCATCGTGATCCCCACCCTGAACGAAGAAGGGGGCATCGGGGACACGCTCGCCGCGGCCGCCGCGACCGGGCCCGATGAACTGATCGTGGTCGACGGCGGAAGCGTTGATCACACGCGCGCCGTCGCAATCGCCGCCGGCTGCGTGGTGCTCCAAGCGCCCCCTGGTCGGGCGGTTCAGATGAATGCCGGAGCCGCGGCCGCGACCGGAGACGTCATCCTGTTCCTCCACGCGGACACGCACCTGCCGCCGGAGGCTCTGCAAGACCTCACGCGAGCGTTCTCCGACCCCTTGGTGGCGGGCGGCCGCTTCGACGTCACGCTCGACGACCCACGCCCGATCTTCCGAGTCATCGAGACGTTGATGAACCTTCGGTCCCGCCTCACGCGCATCGCCACCGGGGATCAGGCCATGTTCGTCCGGCGAAGCGTCTTTGAGACGCTCGGCGGATTCGCGCTCATCCCGCTCATGGAAGACATTCATTTCTCCGTCCGCCTCAAACGCCGCGGCCGCGTGGCGTGCCTGCATTCGCGCGTGCGGACGTCCGTGCGTCGGTGGCGCCGTCACGGCGTGTGGCGCACGATCATCCTCATGTGGTGGCTGCGCGCGCTCTATGCCCTCGGCGTCAGCCCCGATCGGTTGGTGCGCCGGTATGCCGCGATCCGCTGACCCCGCCCCCCGCCCCGGACCGGAGTGCGCCGTGGCGGTATTCGCCAAAGCGCCGCTTCCGGGAACCGTGAAAACGCGGCTGATCCCTCCGCTCACGCCCGCGCAAGCCGCGCGACTGCACGCGGCGTTCGTGGCGGACACGCTTCGGCGCGTCGCCTCCCTGGACGTCGCACGGTTCCTGGCCTGCACGCCGCAACCAAGGCATCCGTTCCTATCGGCGTGCGGCCGTCGCTACCACGCGCGCACGATCGCCCAAGGCTCCGGAGACCTCGGGGCCCGCATGCAGCGAGTTGCGGCGCGGTTGCTGACGCGTTACCCGAAAGTCGTGATCATCGGCACGGATAGTCCGACCCTGCCGATCGCGTACATCGAGAACGCGCTCCGGACACTGGACTGGGCCGACATCGTGTTCGGTCCATCCGAGGACGGCGGGTATTACTTGGTGGGCCAACGACGCCTCTACCCCAAGATGTTTCAGGGCATCCCCTGGGGCGGCCCGGACGTGCTGGCCTCCTCGCTCGACAAGATCCCGCGCGCGCGCGTCGCGCTGCTGCCGCCATGGTACGACGTGGACCGCCCACGCGATTTGGCGCGGCTACGAACGGACGTCACCGAGACCGGCGACTGCCCGAAGACCGCCTCATGGTTTCGAGCGCGTCAACGCGGATCACGGCTATAAGACATGTTGGGGGTCCACGTCCACATCAACGCGTATGCCGCGAGGGAGCCCGTCTCCAACGCGCGTCGTCATCGCGCGGGCGGTCCGTCGAACCGCGGGGCCTTGCGGGCCTTTCAGCACGATTTGCCAGCGATGCCGCCCCTTGAGCCGCCAGAGCGGCGCGGGCGCCGGACCGAGTACCGCCACCCCCTCGCTTGACGCCGCGTTCGCGTCGCGCACCAGGCGCTTGGCGACGTCGATCACCTCGGCCTCGTGCGCCCCTGAAATCAGGATGATGGCCAGGCGACCGAACGGCGGGTACCCCAACTCCCGGCGCCGCTCGATCTCGCGCTCGTAGAACCCGGCCACGTCGTGGTGCTGCGCAAAGGCGAGCACGTCGTGCGACGGACGCCGCGTTTGCAGGATCACCTCGCCAGGCCGGTCGCCGCGGCCGGCCCGGCCCGCGGCCTGCGTGAGCAGTTGGAAGATCCGTTCGCCGGCGCGAAAGTCCGGCAACGACAACCCCACGTCCGCGTTGATGATGCCGACCAAGGTGATGTTCGGCAGGTCGTGGCCCTTGGCCACCATCTGCGTGCCCACCAAGACGTCCGCGTCGCCCCGGCGCATGGCGGCGAGCAACGTCTCGTGCGCCCATTTGGAACCCGTGGTGTCGCGGTCCATCCGCGCGACCCGAGCCTGGGGCCACTCCGCCCGCACGCGCGCTTCCACCTGTTCCGTCCCAACCCCCTCCAGCATCACGCGGTGCCCGCCGCACTCGGCGCAGCGATCGCGGGGGGTCGCGGTCAGGCCGCAGTAATGACAGCACAACCGGCCGCGGCCGCGATGAAACGTCAGCCCCACGCTGCAGTGCTCGCACTGCACGGTCGTTCCGCAGTCGCGACACACCACCACCGGGGCAAACCCCCGCCGATTGAGCACCAACACGACTTGCTCGCGTCGGGCCAACCGCTGGTCGATCGCCTCCCGCAACGCGCGCGAAAACAGGCCGTCGGGCGCCTCGTCGGTCCGGAGATCCACGATTCGGACGGCGGGCAACCCGCGGGCCTGCACGCGTTCCGGCAGCGAGAGGAGGCGGTACCGCCCGGAGACGGCGTTGGCGTACGACTCCAACGACGGGGTGGCCGATCCCAAGACGACCGCAGCCCCGCACGCCCGCCCTAACACCAGCGCGGAATCCCGCGCGTGATACCGGACCCCGTCGTCCTGTTTGTACGAGCCGTCCTGTTCTTCGTCGATCACGATCAGGCCCGGCCGCGGCAACGGCGCGAACAATGCGGATCGCGTGCCCAAGGCGATCCGCGCGTCGCCGCGACGCACGCGTTCCCACGCCTCCAACCGCTCCGCGTTGGACAACCCGCTGTGCAAGACCGCCACAGTGTCCCCGAACCGACCACGCACCCGGCCGACGATTTGACTGGTCAGGGAAATCTCCGGCACCAGCAGCAGCGCGCCGCGCCCCAGGTCCAGCGCGGCCGCCATGGCGCGAAGATACACTTCGGTCTTGCCGCTGCCGGTCACGCCCCACAGCAGGAACGGCGAAAATTTTTCCGACCCGATCGCCTCAGAGACTGCGCCCACCGCCCGCTGTTGTGATTCGGTCAACGCCGGAGCGGGTTCGCGATCCGCCACGTCGCGGTACGGATCTTGAACCGTCTCGCGAGCGGAGAGGACCACGGCGCCCTTGGCTTCCAAGCTTCGACAGGCCGCCGCGGCGCCGGGGCCGAGGTCCGAGACAAACGCCCCGCCGGAGGCGATCACCGCGTCGAGCACGGCCTGCTGCTTCAGCCCACGCGGACGAGCCGCGGCCGAGGGTCCATCGGGGGGAAGCGACGCGTACAGCCGCCGACGGCCGACCGGCTTTCTCGGCGAGGCGTCGTGATCCGCGACCCACCCGGCCTGAATCAGCCCGGGGATCGCGGTCGGCGATCCGCCCAAGCGCTCGAGTTGCGCCAGCGTGACGGGTTTGCGCTGCGCCGACAGGATCGCCAGCAACCGGCGACGCGCCCCTCCCCGCACCGCGGACGCGTCTACGGCTCGACCCGCGTCCGTGACCGCCACGCGTTTGGCCGCCCGCGCCTTGAGACCGGAGGGCACCACCGCAGCCAACACCCGACCCCACGGCGCCAGGTAGTAGTCCGCGATCCACTGAGAAAATTGCAGGATCGTCGCGTCAATGATCGGCCGCTCGTCCAACACGTCGAGCACAGACTTGCAAGTTTCGATGTCGGTCCGCTCCACCAGCCGCACCACGTATCCGTCGAGCACCCGGGCCCCGAACGGCACCCGCACCCGCACGCCGGGACGCACCGCCGTCCTCAACTCCGACGGAATGTTGTAGTGGTACACCCGATCCGGGGTGGCCGCCACCACCACTTCGGCAAACCGAGCGGAATTCGAATCGCCTGAGGACACGGAAGGTGAGTTCATGGCGAGCGCCGGATTGTATCACAGGCCCGTTGCGACGCCCGGTTCAGGGTTGCGCGCGCAATCGTCGCCCCCCGTCAGATGGCGTATTGACAACGCGAACGGCATTCTTCTACCATCGACTTCATGTCTTTTGACCTCTTTCGCAAGGCTGGCCACGTGACCGCGCGCAGCGTGGGGTTCATAATCGTGGTCATGGCGTGGTTTGCCGCGCCCGGCCCCGCGTATTGCGACGCAACCGGCACGCTCATCGAGGACTTCGCCTCCTTCCCCCAGCAATGGAAAATCAAGGACGACAATCCCCGCGCCGCGGACATTTATCGCGTGGTGTCGGATGAATCCGGGCCGTATTTGACCGCCAGCGTGGGTGACAAACCCGGGGTCAGGGTCTTTAAGTACGTGCCCTGGGATACGCGTACCCATCCGGTCGTCACGTGGAAGTGGCGGCTCAAATCTTTCCCTGAGGACAAGCGCCGATCCGTGGCCTTCTACGTGTCCATCCACCGCGACTCATTCGGCATCCCCACCATCGTGAAGTACCTCTGGAGCACGAAGGAACCCGCGGGAACGATCCGGCCCGGCGGATTTTTCGGCGCCACCGAGATCGTGATCCAGAGCGGGGCCGCCCCGGACCCCGACGGGTGGGTGACCGCGCGCGTGGATGCGGTGGCGGATTTTGAGCGCATCTACGGAGAACTTCCCGGCCCGGAAGGGGTTGGGATCGGCGTGACGGTCGGCATGGGGCTGGACGCGGATATCGCCGACGTTCGCGTGGAACCGCGCGCCGTCAACTGACGCATGACGCGCAACGAGTTCACGCGCCTGGTGTCGGCCGCGCTTGAACGAATCCCGGACGAATTCCGGATGGCCATGCAGAACGTCCAAGTCGTGCTGGAAGATTGGCCCGATCCCTCCCTGATGGAGGACGTCACCGGCGATCCGGACGACGTGCTATACGGCCTGTACACCGGCACCCCGCTGCCGGATCGGGCCGCGGACTACGGCAACACCACGCCGGACGTCATTACCCTGTATCAGGGCCCGCTGGAAGAGGATTTTCCTGATCGCGAGGAACTCATCTACGAGATTGAGGTGACGTTGGTCCACGAAATCGCGCATTACTTCGGGTTCGACGAAGAGACGATCGAACGGTACGGCTACGACTAATTCACGCGTCAACTCACGGTTGAGAGGAGCCCTCCATGGACGAGCCCGTCATCGCGCAACGCTTCCCCTACAATAAGGACATGACCCCGGGCACCTACTATTGGTGCCGCTGCGGCCGCTCCAAGGGCCAACCCTTCTGCGACGGATCGCATAAGGGGACCACATTCACGCCCCTGGAAACCACCATTGCCGAGGCCAAACGCGTGGCCTGGTGCGGCTGCAAGAAGACCGGCAACCCGCCGATGTGTGACGGCACCCACTCGCGGTTACCGCGGTAACCATGTCGTGTTGTTCGATTCGTCGATCCTGGTGTGACCGTGCGCGCGATTGACGTCCACGTTCATCCCGGCACCCGGGAGTATTTGGTCGAGGGCGGCGGCAAGTATATGGCCGACGCGCTCGCCTACTTCCATAAACACGGCCCGCCCGTCACGCTCGACGAGATGGCGGTCATGTATCGGACCGCGGACATGCGCGCGGTCCTCTTGGCGTGGGACGCCGAAACCGCCACCGGGCTCCCCCGCGTCTCGAACGATTTTGTGGCCGAGGCGGTGCGCAAATTCCCGGACGTGTTCATCGGGTTCGCCAGCGTGGATCCGTGGAAAGGCAAACTCGCCGTCGCAGAGATCGAACGCGCGATCTCCATATTGGGCCTGCGGGGGCTGAAACTGCACCCCATCGTGCAGGCGTTCTGGCCGAGCGATCGGCGCTTCTACCCGTTATGGGACGCGTGCGTCGGCCTGGGAATCCCGGTCATGTTTCACACCGGCACCACCGGCGTAGGCGCAGGCGTGCCCGGCGGCAATGGCCTGCACCTCAAGTACGGCAATCCCATGCCGGCGCTGGACGATCTGGCCGCAGACTTTCCGGGGTTGACCATCATCGGCGCGCACCCGTCGTTTCCGTGGCAGGACGAGATGCTGGCCATCGCGGTGCACAAGACCAACGTGTACATCGACCTGTCCGGGTGGTCGCCCAAGTATTTCTCGCCGACCCTCGTACAATACGCGAAGTCCCTGTTGCAAGACCGGATCCTGTTCGGCACGGACTACCCATTCCTCACGCCCGACCAGTGGTTGACCGAATTCGACAAACTCGGGTTCAACCCCGAAGTCCGGCAAAAAATCCTGCTCGACAACGCCCGCCGGCTCCTTCGACTGTAAGATCCCGCGTGCTGAGCGTAACCAACGCTTAGTAGAGCGTGTCACAGTAACCAAAGTCGGAGCCTGTTCAGGGAAGGCCAGATGCAAGGCGGAGGAAGGTCCTTGCGCGCGGAGCGTACTGGGGCGTATGTGAGCACGCAAGGCCGACCGACAACGCCGCAGATGGCCTTTCATGGACAGGCTCCTAGCGCAATCTCCGGTGTTGGGCTACGCTTCTCCCGCACAGGAGGACGCGCGATGATCCCTCGTACCCCCGTGAAAAAGTGCATGTCGGCCAAGATCCTTTCGGTCCCCACGTCCGCGACCGCGCACGAGGCCGCGCGGCTGATGGCCGCTGAAGGCATCGGCTGCCTGTTGGTTGAACAGGGCGGAGGGTTTGTGGGCATCATCACGGAAACCGATCTGGTGCGCAAAGTCCTCGGCGAGGGGGCTGATGCGGCGGCGATCACCGCGGAGGCCATTATGAGTTTTCCCGTGACGTCGATCGACGAGAACGCCACCCTAGAAGCCGCACACGAGGCCATGGGCGCGCAGCGCATCCGCCACCTGTTGGTCACGCGCGACGGCGTGCCGGTCGGGATGATCTCGGTGCGCAGCCTGCTCGATGCGTCGTATGATTGGGCGTTGCAGATGAACAAGCGCGCCGCTTAGCGGCGGGCTGCTGAAAAAGTCCATCCGCTGCGTGCTGCGTCTGAGGAATCTCGGCCGCCTCACCGTCTCGGCGTCGCTCGTGGCTTGGCGCCACTTCTTCGTGGCGCCACTCGCCTCACGTACGACTTAGTACGCTCCGGGGTTCCTCCTTCCTGCGGCCTTGCATCTGAACGATTTCCGTCCCCTGCTTTGACTAGGCTTTGATCAAGGCCGTGCCAAGCGTCTGGCCAAGCGCCAATCCTTTTTCCAGACAGTCCCCCACCGCCACGCCACGCAGGTAGTTGCCGGCCAGCGACAATCCAGGAATCTTCGCGATCGCGTGCTCGATCCGCTCGACCCGCGCGGCGTGACCGATCACGTACTGCGGGATCGCGCGGCGGTAGCGGATGATCCGCGTCCACGTCGGCTGGTCGGTGACGCCGAGCAGCCGTTTGAGGTCCGCGGTCACTAGCAGCGACAACTCGTCGTCCGAACGATCGACCAGATCAGCGTGCCTCGCTCCGCCCACAAAGTTCGACAACAACACCATGCCTTCCGGGGCGCGGCCTGGAAAAAGCGACGAGTTCCATAGCGAACCCAACACCGTGCGACGTTCCAGTCGCGGAACCAGGCAGCCGAAGCCGTCCAAGGGATGTTGGACCGCAGCGCGAGCGAACGCGGTGGCCACCACCGCGACCGGAACATACTCGATCGCGGCCAAATCCTCCGCCAATCCCGCATCGAACGGACGGGTGAGGGTTGCCGCGACGTCCGCCGGGGTCGCGATCACCACCTGATCCGCGTCGAACGTGACCCGTTCGTGGTGACGATCGACCTCCACGCGGAACCCGTCACCCTGACGGGCCAGTGCCGTCACTCTCGCGCCGCACCAGAGCGATTCGCCCAGCCTCGCGCTGATCGCGGCCGGCAATTGGCCGAGTCCGTCCCGAAACGAGTAGATACCCCGTTGCCTTGGCCGGGGCGCTCGCGGCTTGCCAATTCCGGCGATGGCGCCTCGGATGAGTCCGCCGTGGTTACGCTCCAAGGCGGCCAGCTTCGGGAACGTGGCCTGCACGGAGAGCCGCTCGGGATCCCCGGCATACACCCCGGACACGAACGGGTCCGCCGCGTACTCGAGAAACTCGGGCCCGAGACGGCGCGACACGAACGACGCGATGGATTCCTCTCCGGCGGGGGGCGGCGCGGCAAAGGGCTCTGTGAGCAGGCGCGCCTTGGCTCGGCCGCTCCACAGCGGGGTGCGAAGAAATGCGATCAACCCCATAGGCAACGCCACGGGATGGTTGTGTTTGACGATGTACCGTTTGCGCGAACTTGGCGCGGCAAACACGCGATCCGGGAGCAGGCCCAGATCCGTGATCACGTGTTCGACGTCCACCGACGCGTTTAATGCCGAGTTCGGACCGTGTTCAATGAGAAATCCGTTGACCCGCTCGCTGCGGATCATGCCGCCCGCGGATGGCGCGGCTTCGATGAGTCGGAAGGGAACCCCCACGCGTTGGAGCGCGTACGCCACGCCCAGCCCGGAAATGCCGCCGCCGATCACCGCCACCCGGATCGCGGCCATCCGCGTTATCTCGCGGACGCCACCAGGTCGGCCAAGGCGCGGATAAAGACGGGCGCGTCGTTCAGCGACGCCATGCGGGCAAACACGCGGATACCGGACTCGGCCGCAAGCTGTCGGTATTGGATGTCGATCTCGTACAGGGTTTCGGAATGGTCGGACACGAAACTCACCGGCACCACCAACACGCGCGTGGCGCCTTTGGAGCCGAGTCGATGGATCAATTCTTCCATGGACGGCTCCAACCACTTGGCCCGCCCCACCCGGCTCTGATAGCCCACGTGCACGCGTTTGGGGTCCGACGCCCACTCCGGGAGCCGGCTCGTGAGCACGCGCACCTGCTCCTCGACCTGGCGCTGATACGGGTCGCCTTGTTCAATCAACTTCACGGGCAAGCCGTGCGCGGAGTAGACCAGGTGAACGGGCGAGCCGTCTCCGTTCGGCATGGCCGCGCGTGTCGCATTGATCTGCTCCGCCATGGCGTCGAGATACCCGGCATGGGTGTGCCAGTGGTCGATCGAGACAATGGGCACCCCGGTGAGACCTCGCTGATTCCACACGTGCCGGAAATACTCGGCGCTGGAGCGCGTGGTGGCGAACGAATACTGCGGATACAGCGGCAAAAGCACAATCCGGCTCGGCCGCGCCGCGGCCAACTCCGCCACGGCCTCCTCGGTGTCCGGTTTCCAATACCGCATGGCCACCACCACCTTGTGCGGACCATGAACCGACAACGCCTTCTCCAGAGCCGCGGCCTGGTCAGCGGTCAAGCGCCGCAACGGCGACCCGCCGCCGATTTGTTCGTAATACCCCTTGGCGGTCGGCGCGCGTCGCGTCGCGATCCACCACGCGAGGATCTGTCGAAACGGCGGGGGAAGCGGGATAACCTCGGGATCGGAAAACAGGTTTTGGAGAAACGGCTTGACGTCGTCGAGCGTGTCGGGCCCCCCGAGATTAAAGAGGACCACGCCGGTGAGCGGGGCCGTGGACCCCGCGCTCAAGACGACCGCAACACGCGGCTTTCCTCGTGCACCGCGTCAACCAGGCTTTTCGCGTGCGCGACCGACACGTCGGGGAGAATCCCATGGCCGAGGTTGAAGACGTGGCCCGGTTCGCGTCCGTACGCCTCGAGGACCCGTCGCGCGTGGCGACGGATCATGTCCGGCTGCGCGTAGAGCACGCACGGGTCCAGATTGCCTTGCAGCGCGACCCGGTTGCCCACGCGGCGCTTGGCCTCGGCCAGATCGATCCGCCAATCCACGCTGATCGCGTCCACTCCGGTGTCCGCCATGGCCTCCAACAACGCCGCGCACCCGTTCACGTACAACAGCACCGGCGCGCCGGTTTTTTTCACCGCCTCGACGAGGCGGGCCGTGTACGGCGCGCAGAACTGCGCGTAATCGCTCGGCGACAAGGCGCCGGCCCACGTGTCAAAGATCTGCACCGCGGCCGCGCCCGCCTCCACTTGCGCGATCAGATAATCGCCCACCATACGAGTCAACCGTTCCAGCAAACGATGCAAGAGATCCGGCGATTGATACGCCAATCGTTTGATCCCGTAAAAATTCTTCGAGGTTTCGCCCTCGATCATGTACGTGGCCAACGTATACGGCGCGCCCGCGAACCCGAGCAACGGCACGCGGCCGTCCAGAGCTTTCACGGTCTGCCGGATCGAGTCCGGGAGAAATCGGGTGTGGGTGCGTGGATCAAAGTCCTTGAGACGGTCGATGCCGGCGCGATCGCGAATCGGCGACGGAAGTTGCGGGCCCTTGGACTCGGAGAACACTAACTCCATGCCCATGGCCTCTACTGGAATTAAAATGTCGGAGAAGATGATCGCCGCGTCCACGCCCAGCATGTCGATCGGGAGCAACGTGGCGCGGGTGGCCAACTCCGGCGTCTTACAGAGCGTGAGAAAATCCGCCTCGGCGCGGATCGCGCGATACTCCGGCATGTACCGGCCGGCCTGGCGCATGATCCACACCGGGGTCACGTCCACCGGCTCGCGCCGCAGCGCGCGCAGCACGCGGTCGTTCTTTAATACGTGTGGCGACACGGCAGGCATCGTATCGAGCGCAGCCGCGCACTGTCAAGGATCGCGAGCTTCCCCTACAGTGCGATCAGCGGGGTCGGATCGCTTGGCGGCGAATCACCCGGGTAACACACGCGCTCCAAAAACAACCCGGCCGCGGGGGCCGTCCAGGTGGGAATCTGTTTGGTATACCGTCGTCCCACCTCCGAGAGCGCAAGTCCGGCCGGCACCTCTTTGGTCCCGATCTTGACCAATACGCCCACGATCCGCCGCACCATCTTCCACAGAAAGTGGGATGCGCCGATCCGGATCAAGAGCAACTCGCCGTGACGCGTGACCCGTAGGTCGTCTACCTTGACCTTGGTGGAGCCGTCGCCCATCCGTTTATCGGCAAAAGCCTCATAGTCGTGTAGCCCCAGAAACGCCGGCAACGAACGATCGATCGCGCCCAGATCAAGCGCCTGCTTCACCCACCAACAATAGTTTTTCGCGAACGCGGTACGCCGTAGGCTGATCTGGTACAGGTAGTAGCGTGCCACGGCCGAGTGCCGGGCGTGAAAATCAGGGGCCGCGGGGTCGATTGTAAGAATGTTGACGTCCTTAGTAAGACGCCGGTTGAGTTCATCGAGCAACACCGCCGGGGCCATCGCGCGCGCCGAATGGAGCGAGACCACCTGCGCCAGCGCGTGAACGCCCGCGTCGGTCCGCCCCGCCCCTGCCATTTGATACTCGTTCCCCAGAACTTCGTTCAGCGCGTTCTTGATGACTTCTTGCACCGTCATGGCGTTGCTCTGTTCCTGCCACCCGCGGTACCGAGATCCGTCGTATTCAATCGTGAGCTTGTAGTGCCCCGCTCCTACGCTTGACGCGGGCTTGGCCGCGATGGGTGTGGTTGGCCGCGCCGCGTGCGGCCGATGGGACCGGCGCTGGGCAGACGTCACCCGGGGACGCCCCACGAACACGGGCGGAACGTGAAATGACGCGGCTGAATTAGCACGGCCGCAGCCTACGGGCGATCGCGACGTAAAGTCAACGCATCAGCGACGGTTCGCGAACCGTTTCACGTTGGAGAAACCCGGGCGTGCTGTGATACAAGCACTTGCGTTGCGTTGTTTCAGCCGCGATGGCTTCACCGTGTAAGACCACTCACGTCCTTGAGGAGGAATTCCAGCTATGTCGATCCCGACTGAACCGATTGGCAGCATTCCCAGGCCGCGGGCGCTAATGGAGGGAGTTCAGGCGTTCACGACCGGTCGCATCTCGCAGAAGGAATTGGACGCGCTCTACGACGCGGCGCTTCGCGACACCATTGCGCGCTTTGAAGCCACGGGGTCGCCGGTCATCACCGACGGCGAACAGACCAAACCGAGCTTTGCCACGTATCCGATTGCCGGACTCACCACTCTCGCCGCGGACGGCGTGACCATCCCCTTTGCGGACGGCCACACGCGGCAACTGCCCCGACTCACCGCGGGCCCGTTCCGGTACGCGACATACGCCGACGGCTACCTGCAGGCCGCCAAACAATACGCGCACGTTCCGATCAAGCAAACGGTCATTTCGGCGTCGATCTTGAGCCTGCTGTATCCGCCAAAAGGTATCGAGGGATATTCACGCGAGGCGTTCATCAACGATCTACTGCGCGAACATGAGACCGATATTCGTCGGTGCCTGGCGCGGGGCGCGTCCGTGGTGCAGATCGACTTCACCGAGGGCCGGCTCTCGATCAAACTCGATCCGGGCGGGCAGGTCCTGAAAAGTTTCGTGGATCTCAACAACCAGGTCTTGAGTCGGTTCTCGTCGGCGGAACGTCGGAAGATCGGGGTGCATACCTGCCCGGGCGGTGACCGTGACTCCACCCACAGCGCGGACGTGGACTACGCCGCGCTGTTACCGCGCCTATTCGAACTCACCGTGGGGAATTTCTACATCCAGTTGGCCAGCGAACGCGACCGACCTCGCGTGCTCAAGATCATTCGTGGTCTGATCCGGCCCGACCACCGCGTCTTCGTGGGCGTGACCGACCCGATCAATCCCAACGTGGAAACGCCGGAGGACGTCAGAGACCGCGTGCTCGAGGCCTCGGAATACATCCCGGTGAGCCAACTGGGCACCACGGACGATTGCGGGTTCTCGCCATTCGGCGACGACACGTCCACCTCACGCGACACCGCGTTCGCCAAGATCCACGCGCGCGTGGAAGGAACCGCCTTGGCGGCCAAGACCCTCCGAGTGTGATCCGCCCTGCAACGGGCACGCACAGCGCGGCCGCCTTGGTCGTCCGGTTCCGTCCCCTCACCACGGCGCGCTGGCCCTCGGATTCGGGACGACCCCTCGTGACAGCCGGTCACGTGCGCCTGATCCACCCGCTCGCGCGCGCGAGTGTTCTATATAACCGCGCGACGTGAATCGCAAATCCTCACCAACTCGCCTCAGGCCCTCGGCGCCCCGGGGTCAGGGACTTGTTCCACGAGCGCGCGGACTCGTACAATAAAAACAGGGTCCGTCCACGCCACTGAGAAGGAGCCGCATGCCGACCGTCGACGCCAAATCGTTTGCCGTCAACACCGTCCTCGTGCCCACGGATTTTTCCGAGGGCTCGCAGGCCGCCCTGAACTATGCGATCGGCTTAACCAAGTCCTTTCACGCCAAGATCGTCTTGCTGCACGTGATCGAAACTACGACCTATACCATGACCGAGGCCCTGCAGCTGGTGAACGTGTACGACGTGGTGAAGACCGCGGTGGAGCCGGTGTTGGATCAGATGGTCAAGGACTTACAGCAGGCGCAGGTGACCGCGTCGCGCATCCTGGTCCAAGGCGGCTCGGCCCACGAAATCGTCTCGCAGGCCCGTGAGGTCGGCGCGGATTTGATCGTCATGGGCACTCACGGCCGACACGGCGTGAATCGCCTGTTCGTCGGCAGCGTGGCCGAACGCGTGGTGCGCACGGCGCACTGTCCGGTGCTGACCGTGCGCACCACGGAGCCCGTCCAGAAATAGCCATCTGCTGCGTTGCCGCTGCGCATCCACTCCTCACGTGCCCACCACGTACGCTCCGGTGCGGTGCTCACGGCGCCTTGCGACCCACCTTCAAGAACAGCGCTGCCGGAAGTCCCCGAAGGGGGCATTTGGCGAATTTCTGGACGGGCTTATCGAAGTCACTCCATAAATTATGGCGCGCTGGGCTTCCCCTGCTCCACGTACGGCATCAGCGGCAGCGTCTGCGCGTCTTTCTTGACCACCAGCACCGCGATCGCGCCGCGCAGCGCGTCGGTAAGCGAATGCGTCACCAGCGGATAGGCCCCTTCGTGCTGCGCCACCACGTCCACGGTGTACGCATCGCCGGGACCGACCACCACGGTCTGCACGCCGGTGAGGCGATTGGCCGGGTTGCCGCTCGCCCACGCGTTCTCCCAGATTTCGCCGATCGGGTGAAACCCGGAGAAGTTGTTCGGCCCCGCGTTCACGATGTACACACGCACGCGCTCGCCGGGCTTGGCTTCAAGAGGCTTGCCTCCCAGGAATGGATGGTACTTGAACACACCGCCGTTAAAGACCGCATGGTCGTACTTGCGGTCGAACATGGCCTGCACGTCATCGGGATTGAGCCACAACTCGCTCTGCACCAACACGTATTCGCGGTCCGCCTTGGGTAAGGCCTTGGCATCCTTGGGGTCGATGATGATCGCGCCCATCATACCGCGCGCAATGTGTTGAATCATGGGCCCCACCCCGCAGTGGTAGAAAAAGATCCCTGGCTTGGACGGCGTGAACGTCATTTTGTGCGTCTGACCAGGCTCCACGGCCTTGTGGTTGGCCAGAAAGTCCATCTCCCCCGCGTGAAAATCCATGGAGTGAGACGCACGATTGGTTGAGGGATTGGTCAGCGTGAACTCGATGGTATCGCCCTCAGTCGCCCGCACCACCGGCCCTGGAAATTGGTTGTTGAACGTCCATGCTTTATACGTCGCACCCTTGTTGTCGATAACCACCTCGGTCTCGACCGCGGTAAAGTCCACCTTCACGGTCTTGGCCTCGGCCGTTGCCGCGCCTAACGCCAATACCGCGCCGAGTGCCATCGCGGACCCGGCCAGCATCGTTGTCGCACGCCGTGCCGTCACGTTGTCTTGCTTCATCTTGTCCTCCCTGTGAAAGTTGAGTAAATTCCACAGCCAGCATAGGCGTCGATGACGGACAACAATATGATCGAAGTCATATTTCCCTGGAAGTCGTGAACAAAAGATCCGGCCGTCACAAGCACGGCCGCCTGGGCGCCCGCCTTCGCGGGCGTGACAGAACCTGTCGTCATTGCCTCGCTATGTGTATTGTGTCGAAGAGCCCTTTGTCGCGCCGGTGGCGCGAGGCACACTCCCGCGGAGGCGGGAATCCAGGGCCTGGTTTTGGTAAGCAGCGATGAAGAGGAACCCGCGAGGAGCGGATTACGCGGGCGACGCGGTCAGCGCTTTGAGTCCCTTGAGGTCTTTTACCACGAGCGATCGCCCTGATTTGCCCAGCAAGCCGTCGCGGGTGAGCTTGCTGATCGTTCGGATCGTGGTTTCGAGCGCAAGGCCGGTCATATCGGCGATATCTTGTCGGCCAAGCTGTATGTCGAGCAGGAGGCCACCGGGAATGTCTTTCCCGATGCGCTCTGCCAGTCGGGCCAGCAACGAGGCCACGCGCTGGTCCGCCCGTTCCAATGCAAAGGTCTTGGCGGTCTCCTGTGATTCGTTGAGGCGGTGCCCCAGGTATCGGATGATTTCCAGCGCGGCCTCGGGATTGTCCTTGAGAAGCCGGAAGTACGCTTGCTTGGCGATCTTGAGCACTTTGACCGGCCCCGTGGGCTGCGCGCAGCCCGGATGTTCCCCGCCGTCAAACACCGCGGCCTCGCAACAGAACATGTCACCGGGAGCCAACACCTTGAGTACGGCTTCCTTGCCCTCGGGCGAGGATTTGACGCATTTGACCGTGCCGGAAAGCAACACGTGGAAATACTCGGCCGGCTCACCTTCCCTGAAGATGTGCTCGCCTTTGTCGTACCGCACCTCGGCCGTGTGTTCGGCCAAGTCCCGCCGACCGGCCTCGGTCAGCGCGGAAAAAATCGGGAGATCGGGCAACCTCGTGTGATCAATCGTGGGAGGCACATTCCCCGGGCGACGAGTCGTTTTCCCGCGCCCGGTCACTCCGCGTCCGGAATCGTCTTCACGTCGCGCAGCCACACCGCCGCGTCCGCGTCGCTCGGCGCGCGGTAGTCGCTTCGCGGCGAGAGCGAGCCGCCCGACCCGACCTTGGGCGCGTTCGCGATGCAGCTCCGTTTGAACTGACTGTCGTGGAAGAACCGCTGGGCGAACACGCGGAGCCAACGTTTGATCTCGCCGATGGAGTAGGCGCGCTGTTCAGCCTCCGGGATGTCGGGCCACTGCCCTTCCTGCGCGTCGTGCCAGGCGGACCAGGCCAGAAACGCCACCTTGGATGGCCGGTACCCGAAGCGCAGGGTGTAATACAGGATGAAGTCCTGGAGCGCGTACGGCCCGATCACGTCCTGCGAGCGCTGCGCGGGTTGGCTCGCACCGCGCTCCCCCTTGCCCGCGGGCAACAACTCCGGGCTGATTTCCGTGGCCAACACATCGTCGAGTACCCCGCTGACATTTTCGCCAAGTTGGTGCGTGCGGGCCACCCAGCGCACCAGATACTGGATTAGGGTCTTGGGCACGCTCGCGTTCACGTGGTAATGCGCCATGTGATCGCCCACCCCGTACGTGCACCATCCGAGCGCCACTTCGCTCAAATCACTGGTGCCCACCACGATCCCGCCGCGCTGATTCGCCAACCGGAACAGGTGGCTGGTCCGCTCCCCGGCCTGGACATTCTCGAATGTGACGTCGTACACCGGCTTGCCTTGAGCGAACGGGTGGCCGATATCCTGAAACATGCGCAGACAGCTCGGTTTGATATCGATCTCGTGCGCCTCGCACCCCACAACTTTCATGAGACGCCGCGCCTGATCCAACGTGCGCTCGCTGGTGGCGAAGCCCGGCATGGTGTACCCGAGGATGTGGGCGCGCGGCCGCTTCATCCGGTCCATGGCCTGCGCGCACACCAGCAAGGCCTGTGTGGAATCGAGCCCGCCCGACACCCCGATGATCACCTTGGCATCCGGCCCGATCGCGCGCAGCCGCGTCACCAACCCCTGCACTTGGATCTCGTACACCTCGCGGCAACGCTCCTCCCGCAGCTCCGGATCACCCGGCACGTAGGGGAAGCGCTCGTAGCGGCGCGTGAGCGGAATCCGCCCCGACCGGGGCAGATCCAGTTCCGCACGGATGGTGCGAAATCTCGATAGAGCATAGCGGTGCCGGCTCACGGCCTGCCCGAAGCTAGTCTGCCGCATGCGATCCTGGGCCAGCCGATCCAAGTCCACATCACCCGTAATAAGCTGCGGCCCGTCCGCAAACCGCGTGGCCTCGGCCAAGGGCGCACCGTTCTCGTAAATCATCCCGTGCCCGTCCCACGCCAGATCCGTGGTGGACTCCCCGACCCCAGCGGCGCTGTACACGTACGCCGCCAAGTTCCGGCTGGATTGGCCCGCCACGAGTTGGCGGCGGTAGTCCGCCTTGCCCACCGTGCTGTTAGACGCGGACAGATTGATCAGGACCGTGGCTCCGGCGAGCGCCGCGTAGGACGACGGCGGAATCGGCACCCACAAGTCCTCGCAGATCTCCACGTGAAACGTCAGCAACGGCTGATCCGTGGCCTGAAACAGAAGTCGGTTGCCGAACGGCACGTCGCGTTGATCGAGCAAGTCGATCGCGTCCCGACACGCCGCGTCCGCGGGCATGAACTGCCGCAGCTCATAGAACTCGCGGTAATTGGGCAAATACGTCTTGGGCACCACGCCCAAGATCCGCCCGCGATGCACTACCGCCGCGCAGTTAAACAACAGCGCATCCACCTGCAGCGGCAGCCCCACCACACTCACCACCGGCAACTCGCGCGACGCCTCCACCACCTTGGCCAATGCGTCGCGACAGGCATCCAACAATGCCTGCTGATGAAACAAGTCCTCGCACGAATACGCGGACAGCCCCAACTCCGGAAACACCACGAGCCCCGCGCGCCGACTCACCGCCTGGTTCATCAGGGCAATGGTCTGCTCCGCATTAAACACCGGCTCCGCCACGCGCACAGAGGGCACCGCCACCGCCACGCGGACGAAGTTGTGGGTATAGAGACTAAAGAACGAGTCAACCCTGCTCATCGCGTCACGTTATCCCGCCAAGGTCACGCCCCCGAAGGATACTCCTCTTGTCACTCTCGCAGCAAGGGCCATGCGAGAGGAATGAATGATCTTTAGCAAGCTGGGTTGACTTCAAACTGCAATCGGCATATAGAGGAAGCCACTGTGGTAATCGAGACGCCTAATTCGGACACCGAGTAAAGGCCCGGCTACCAAACACGACTTGTAACGCACCTAGGGATATAGAGCATGGAACGACGTCCGCGCGACCTCGACGTCGACGAGATAGAAAGCGTCGAGCGCTGTGCTTTGCAAGCGCTTTGGATCGCCACGAGGGATTTTGCTCAGGACACTTGGGGATTCTTCCTTCAAAGTATCGATGATCCCAAGGATATTGCCGAAGACATCACACGCGAAATGCTCGACCGGCTCGGTGGCTACGGCATCCCTCAACGCATCTACGGCAACGTCGATTATCGCAAGGCCCGCTATGTCATCATTCCACATTTGGCTGTGCGACAAGCGCTTTTCGTAGATAGCAAGGCTGAAAAAAACGCTGGTAGCGCCACTCTACAGATGTCGCAGCTTTCCATGGCCGTGCGTCAAGTGCGTGGCGGGGGCAGTACGGACCTTCGAGGTGATTTGCAGCCAGTGCAATCCTATGGCGATCAAGAATACTTGGCCACGACCCTGCTCGCACACTACAACTACGTAGCCAGTCCCGGCAATGACGGGCGTGACAGACCGCCATACAGGCTGTCGCGTGTGACGTTAGCCGCAATCCCCAATGGACTATTGCAAGAACGGTACAACCCTGACGATCAAGATACCATCTGGATCGCCGGACGTAACGCCCCAAGTCGCGGGGAAAACTTCCGTGTACGGTTGTCGTTCAACCGTCTGCAGCAAAAAGCGCCTTGGCGTGTCCAAACGGCTGATTTCGATGACAATGGCCGACTGACGATGACATGGAGGGATGCATGAACCCGTCGCCAGAAGGGATCTATCTCGGTGATGCACGCGCACTAGCGGAGATGTTACCGCCTAACAGTGTCGCGTTGTCCGTCTGGTCACCGCCGTATCACGTCGGCAAGAGTTACGAGCGCGACCAATCTTACTTGGAATGGCGCGCATTATTGCGACGAACTTTGCAGGCACATGCCGAGGTATTACTCCCTGGGGCCTTCGTGGCCGTCAACATCGCCGACATCTTGTGCTTTCCCGATCAATCCATGCCGCGCATCATGGCCGAGAACATCACGCGCAGAAAACGTGGAGACATTACTCGCGAACTCGTGCTCGATACGATGGCAAAACACCCAGACAAGAACAGGCGCCAGATCGCAGAGGTTCTCGGTTGCAGTGAGCAAACGGTCGACCGCCGGCTCAAGGGTAACAACATCCGTGGGGGGAAATATCAGACGCAAACCCGCGTCGCGCTCGTCGGGGGAATCTTAGAAGAATATGCAATGGAAGCGGGCCTTTATCTCTATGACCGACGTATATGGGTCAAGGACGCCGCGTGGGAGAACTCCCGGTGGCACACCATGAGTTATCGTGCAGTGGATGAGTTCGAATACATCTACATTTTTTGGAAGCCCGGTCAAACCCGTATAGACAAATCCCGACTCACCAAGGATGAGTGGATTGAATGGGGATCTCGCGCCGTATGGAATATCCCTTCAGTTCGGGCCAACAACGATCATGAAGCAAAATTCCCCGTGGAATTGCCCCGACGACTCATCCGACTGTTTTCCGATCCAGGCGATTTAGTACTCGACCCGTTCGTTGGGAGCGGCACGAGCGCGGTTGCCGCCGCGGAGGAGCGTCGCCAGTTCATCGGAATCGATAAGGAACCATGCTACGTTGAAATGGCCCGCAATGCCTGGCTGAACGCAACACGGCAGTACAAGCTATTCAATGTCGCCACGCACCCTCCTCACATGACGGTGAGTGCTTGATCGCTATCGCACCCGTGCAGACCTGTGTGAACTGATCGGGGACGGTCCCAAGTAAACAAGTAATTTCTTTGTCCCTGGGCCGGCGAGAGAACGCGCTTTGGCGAATGATCTTGGACTGTTTCTTGTTTAGTTGGGACCGTCACCGGTCCGGTCCCCGATCCGCTACTTGTCAGCCTTCGTCCCACCCAACAAACCGTGCGCCGAACACGATGCCGGCCTGACGCTCCGCCTGTTCGAGACTCCCGAACCAGTACTCGGCGAGCGGCGGCTCATCCAGCGCGGGCAACAACATGAGGCAGCACGCGTCCACCTCGGGATCATGGATCAGGGCGAGTGCGGACACCTCGGCCAGGGGCTCGCCCGGCGCGAGGTGTGCGGTTTTGAGTAACTGGTTGTCCACGATCGGGGTTACCGGATCAGGGCGGGCGCATGCTGTGTAGGCGAATCGTACCATAAGAGAGTCCGTCGGCGTCGCATTACTTTCTCGATCAGCATCTGATCTACGAGGTGCCAAATCCGGACGGGCGCTCCATGCCTGGGACATCGTCGACTCGTTCGCGCCATACACCAGGCCACGCCGGAACATGGTATAACCCAACCATGCGCCTCCTCTTTCGCGTTCTGACGTATCTTTCGCCCTACCGCGGCCTGGCCGCGGCCACGTTCGGGTGCGCGGTGCTCGCAACGCTCGTGGATCTGGCGCCGCCGTGGATCATTAAGCTCGTGATCGACACCGTGGTGCGCCCCGGCGACGTCGGACCCCTGCCCTGGCTCATGCTGTCGCTGGTGGGGATCTACGTGGCGCGCAATCTCCTGTCCGGCGCGCGGATCTGGTTCAACAACCGGCTTGAACAGTCCGTGATCTACGACCTACGCAAAGCGGTCTACGACAAACTTCAGTCATTGTCGGTGCGCTACTACGACCAGCGTGCCACCGGCGAACTGGCGTCGCGGGTCACCAGCGACACCAACAACCTGGAACGGATTTTCATCGACGGCGTGGAATCGTTACTGATGGCCGGGCTGACGCTCATCGGCATCACGGGCATTCTGTTCACCATGCACTGGAAGCTGGCCCTGCTGGCATTGGTTCCGATTCCATTGTTGATCTTTGGCGCCTCGCGCTTTACCCGCCGCATCCACGGCATGTACCGCATCATCCGCCGCGAGTCGGGCCAGCTCAACGCCGTCTTGCAGGACCAGCTCTCCGGTATCCGCGAGGTCCTGGCGTTCAACCGCGAGGCGCACGCGTCGTCGCGCTTTGATACGCACAACCGCGCGTATGCCCAGGAGCAGCTTCGCGCGGCGCGAGTGTGGTCGCTGTATTCGCCCGCCATGGTGTTCCTGGGCTCGGTGGGCACTGTGTTGATCCTGTGGGTCGGGGCCCGCGAGGTGGTGGCAGGGGCGATGACGTTGGGCGAACTCGTGGCGTTTCTGTCGTACCTGGCCTTGTTCTACGTGCCGATCAACCAGATCCACTCGGTCAATCACATGCTGCAACACGCCCTCGCGTCCGGCGAACGCGTGTTCGAGGTGCTGGACGCAAAACCCGATGTGATCGACCGACCCGGCGCCGCCGCGCTCACGCGCGCGGCGGGCCAGATCCGATTCGAGACCGTGTCCTTCGGGTACCGGCCCGATGTCCCGGTGTTGCAGGACATCGAGTTCACCACGGAGCCCGGCGAGACGATCGCCTTGGTGGGACCCAGCGGCGCGGGCAAGAGCACGGTGATCAAACTGCTCCTGCGCTACTACGACGTGGGGGCGGGGCGGATCGTGCTCGACGGCCGCGACATCCGGGACATGACGCTCGCGAGTCTGCGCGAGCAGATCGGGATCGTGCCCCAGGATCCGTTCTTATTCAACGGCACGGTGCGGGAGAATCTGCTGTTCGGCCGGCTGGACGCAACCACCGCGGAGGTGGAAACCGCGGCGCGCGCCGCGCACGCTCACGAGTTCATCGCGGTGATGCCCGAGGGCTACGACACCTTGATCGGCGAGCGCGGCGTGAAGCTCTCCGGCGGCCAGAAACAACGGGTGGCCATTGCGCGCGCCCTGCTCAAGGATCCGCCGATCATCATCTTCGATGAAGCCACCTCGAACGTGGACAGCGAGACCGAGGCCAAGATCCACGACGCGCTGGAACGCTTGATTGCGGGCCGCACCACCCTGATCATCGCCCACCGTCTGTCCACGTTGCGCGCGGTGGACCGGTTGATCGTCCTGGACCACGGCCGACTGGTGGAGACCGGCCGGCACGACGACCTGCTTGCGCGCAACGGCCTGTACGCCGCGCTCTACGACGCGCAAGCGCGCGTGTGACCCGGCGTCTCTGACCGTAAGTTCTCCCCGCTCAAGCCACCGATCAACAAAACCAGCCGCCGTCAACGTTGCTGGGAGCCGATCCGTGGATGCCCGTGCCAAGACTCAGCCGGCTGGTTTACCCGAGGTAGGCGTGGCCCCACGTCCAGCCACAAAATTGTGGATCACGTGACCGAGTTCGGCTACGGTATTGGGTTTGAGAACGACCATATCGACCCCTGCGCGTTCCGCGTCTTGTTGCTCCTCCGGGCGAAGGTACCCCGAGGTCAGAATGACCGGAATATTCGGTCGGATGATCTTGATCTGGCGCGCCAGGTCAACGCCCGACAACCCAGGCATTCCCATATCAGTCACCACCACGTCAAAATCCTCGGGACACGCGCGAAAGTTTGCCAGCGCCATGGTCGCGTCGGTGGCGCCGATAATGTGGTATCCAAGCGGGCTGAGCCGGCGTGTCATCAACGTCACCAATGATTCCTCGTCATCAACGTACAGCACGCACTCGCCATGTCCGCGCTCCGCCACGCGCGATGGAGCGCTCACGACCGGCGCGGGCGCGTCGAGCGCCGGGAAATACACTGTGAACGTTGATCCGACGCCGAGTCGGCTGTCGACGGTTATCACCCCGTGGTGTCGGGTCATGATTTTTTGCACGATCGACAGACCGAGGCCGACACCCTGCTCTTCGGTCTTGGTCGTGAAAAACGGTTCGAAGATCCGCTTGCGCGTGGCTTCGTCCATCCCGCTGCCGGTGTCACTGAACGTCAGTCGAACGTAGCGGCCGGCCGGGAGTCCGCCGAGGCGGGTGCTTGTTTCGGAATCCAACGCCACGGGGGCTAGCTCCACCCGGATGCGCCCACCGCGCGAACCCATGGCATGGGCGGCATTCGTTCCCAGATTCAGGACCACTTGATGAAGTTCGCCCGCGTCAGCCGACACCGCCGGTATGTCTGCGGCGCACGTCGTGTCGATACTGATCATCGCCGGCAATGTCGCTCGGAGCAACTTGAGCGCGTCGTCCACCACGGCTCGGAGATCAAGCGCCTCCAGCGAACGCTCCCGGTCGCGGGTGAACGACAGAATTCCGCGGACCAACTCCGTCGCGCGCGCGCCGGCTTTGATAATTTCGGCGACGTTGGCGGAGGCGCCGTGCGACGCGGATAATTCGGCCGCGCACAGATCGGCATACCCGGTGATGGCGGTGAGGAGATTGTTGAACTCATGGGCGATGCCCCCCGCCAGGACTCCGAGCGCCATGAGCCGCTGCGACCGTCGCTCGTGCGCGTCCCATCGCGTGACGGACTCCGCCGCGGGGAGACACTCTTCTAAGTCGGTAATAAATCCCGCGATCGCGTCCACCTCGCCGCGTGCGTTCGTTATGCCGCACCCGTATTCACGAACCCACAGGTCTTTCCCGGCGGCAGTGCGGACTCGGTAATCCATCTTGAGGCGCTCGCGGCTGACCACGATCCGCTGGATGGATGTCCGCACCCGCCCGTCATCATCGGGGTGGATCAGTTCTTCATACGTCAACCGGCCGATACTCAGGTCCGCGACCCGGTGACCCGCCAGGGTGCTGGCGTCTGCGACGCGAAACTCGACGGCCCAGTCGCGCGCGCATGCGCGACGGTACGCGACGCCGGGAAAACGCCCGATCAGTTCCTCCCGGTACTCGCGCCGCATTATGCGACCCCTCGCGACGCCACGGCGCGCGCGGGCGTCCCATGCCCGCGCACCGTCCCGACGGGTTGAGGCGGCACCACCCTCCGGGATATTGCTCGCTGTGACACATCCACCTCGTTCAACATGCCGTGCGGAACAGGCGCGCCGAGCTCGCTCGCACGGTGCACCCGATCTAGGGAAGGACGGAACATCAGGCGTCACGCCGTTGCCCGGAAGAACGGACGCCTGGACCCGTGCCGAATCACACTCCATTCGGCCACGGATGGTCTAATCTTACCCCCGCATGAAATTCAGGCACACCTGTCCGTTTGGACAGGTGCCTCCTGTCCGTTCCCATCGTAAATACATGGTGTCGGCAAACGAGTGTTACCCGTACCCACCGGAGGAGGTCCTATGATCACGCAACACTATCAGCAAATTCGGTTTGATGAATCCGGATGCAGCGTGCGATCCCTGGAAAGCCAGGAGGACCGGTTTCAGAGTTATCGGCTCCGCCACAAAGTGTTCTGCGAACAGCTCAGGTGGGTGCCCGTGAATACTCCGCAACTCGAAATCGATCGGTACGACCAGGTGGCGGTCCCGCTGGGCGTATTTTCAGACACCGGTGTCTTGGTGGGATTTGTTCGGTTTCTCCCGTCTCACCATCAATTTATGCTGGAGTCGGAATTTGCGGGCCTGGTGGCGCCAGGTTACCAGATCCGAAAAGCCCCGGATACCGTCGAGATTTCGCGACTGGCGGTGGCGCCGGACGCACCCGGGACCGGCCGGTCGCGTACCCACTTCAGCATTCTGCTCAAGGGGCTGTATCAGTGGTCAATCAACAATTCGGTCCGTTACGCGTATATGGAGGTGGAGAAACGCTTCTTCCGCGTCCTGCACGCGCTGGGATTCCCGTGTGTGCCGATCGGGCCGTTTACGGCGTTGCCCCCCGCGGGCGCCGAATCCGTGGCCGCGATCCTGGACTGGACGTTGTTTCGGACGCAAAACGCGACCAAGCGTCCGGCGTTCCTGGCGTGGATGTCTACAACGGAATCAGCCCGTGATGCAGCGCCAGCGCCGTGGCCTGGCCCCGCGTCGAGGCCTGCAGTTTCGCGAGAATATTCTGGACGTGAAATTTCACAGTACGTTCACTAATATTGAGGATACGCGAGATTTCCCAGTTGGTTTTGCCTTCGCGCAGCCATTTGACCACCTCGATTTCCCGAGGCGACAGGACTTTGGTCGGCCGGAGCCGATGACCGGCCACGCGCGAGAGCGCCACGTGCAGGTGCGGAAGCGCGCGTTCGAGGAG
>JBMOMC010000043.1:34201-144261 GCA_049325335.1 Nitrospirota bacterium | reverse complement strand
AGGTGCGGAAGCGCGCGTTCGAGGAGTTGCGGATGGCGTTCGTGTTCCCCCATCGCCGCACCCGCGAACGAAAACAAACTGCTTCGCGTGAACGGCAGGCCCGGCACGCCCAACGTCACGCCCTGCGTCAACCCAAAGGCGCTCGCGGCGCCGACGAATCTCGCTCACGCGGCAATTTGGCCGAGCGGTATGTATCGGACCACACCTGCGTGCGCGGCCGCTGAAAATGCGCCTGCAAAATAGGGTCGATCTCGGCGTACCCGCGGGCCAGATACAGCGAGGTCCACGGCGCGGGATAGCTCACGTTCACGATGGTGCTCAGTCCATGCGGCCGACCGCGGCTATCACAGTCCGACAACGTGGCGATGGCGTAGTCGCACGGGACTAACCGCGTCACACGACGGATAACGGTTTTGAGTTCTTCAATCGTGTTGACGGCGAGCGAGGCCTCGATGGTCCCCAAGAGTTCGCACAGGTCGCGTTTGGCAAGGGAGGCCAACGGGGTCGACCTTGTGCCCTTGAGGCGTGACGCCATCAATCACCTCACACGTTGGAGTCCATACGGGCTGGAGGATGTGCGTGGCGCGCTGACCACCGGAACAACCCGTGTCGGAATGACGTCTACCATACCACGGCAGCTTGACCGATGCAACCGCACAGCACGTCGCGTGCGTAACCGCCTGTCCGGGCATTCGAGGCGGCCGCCATCCGAGGCTATCCGTGTGACTCTCGCCGCGTGCTGAGGCATGGACATCGGCCTCGCGAACGCGTTATCGTGGGGCCGCAAAGGAGGCCCGACCATGAGCGAACGAGCGAGAACAGCGACGTTTCCCAACGGCGTTAAACTCATCAAGTGGGCGCGGACCGAGGAGCCGACCGCGGACTCCGTGGCGAATGCCATGCGGGGGTTCGGGTACGCGGTGTACGACCTGCAAACCGTGGCGCCGTGGTTTGAACGCAGCCGCCACGCGCACGATGAGCCGGAAATTCGGGGCGCGGTGTCGGGCGCGATCACGTTTCACTTCGACGAGTTTCCGATCACCATCGAGGCCGGCGATATCCTGTTGATCCCAGGCGGCCTCGCGCACGAGGTGATCAGCCACAACAACCGTCCGTTTTCCGCGTACAAGGGTTCGTTGAGCGGGCACCGCACGGTGACGGAACACGGCGACGCCAAAGGCAGCGTGGAGCAACTCGCCGCGCAGGGGGCGCGCCGCGCGTGAACCTGATCGGCCTGGATCTGGACGGCACCCTGGAGGACAGCCGCGCCGATATGGCCGCCGCGGTCAAACGCGTACGCGCCGCGCTCGGCTTGGCGCCCCGGTCCCACGATGCGATCCGGCCGTGGGTCAATCGCGGGATGGATCACTTGTATCGGGCGTGTTTTGACGATTACCTCAACGGGGATGACTCGCGGTTGGCCGTGGTGCGCGAGCGGTACGAGGCGGATTATGGGGCCAACGTGGCGCACGAAACCGGACTGTACCCGGGTATCGCGGACGCCTTGACGCTCCTCGCGGACCAGGGACGGCTGGCCGTGATCACTAACAAGCCCGAACGCATTTCGCATCGATTGCTCGACGTGCTCGGCGTCGGCAAGCGCATCAGCGCGATCATCGGCGGGGACACGTGCGCCGCGAGTAAACCCGACCCCCGGGTGTTGTCGGAGGCCGCAGCGCGCTGCGGATTCGTCGCGGGACGCGGCCGGGCCGTGATGATCGGCGACAGCACCGCAGATATCCGGCTCGGGCGCGCGTTCGGCGCCGCCACGATCTGGTGCGCGTGGGGCTACGCGGACCACCCCGACGAGCACCCAGATTTCGTCGCGCGCCGGCCGGATGAACTTCCCGATCTCGTCGGGACGGCGTTCGCGTCGTAGCGAGAATTCCGTGGGCGCAGTCATCGCGGGCACCGGGATCGGCTTGGCCGGCCGGGTCGTCACCAACGAGGAACTCGAATCCGATCTTGATCTGCCGGCCGGCGCCATCCTTCGGCGTACCGGCATCACCGCCCGCCGGTGGGTCTTGGAGCACGAAGCCGCGTCGGATCTTGCCGCCACCGCGGCGCGCGGCGCGCTTCAGGCCGCTGGCCGATCTCCGTCGGACGTTGATTTGATGCTCGTGGCCACCACGTCCGGGGACATGGGGTTTGCCTCGACCGCGTGCCTCCTGCAACGGGACATGAAGGTTCCCGGCTGTCCGAGCGTTGACCTGGCGGCCTCGTGCACGGGATTTTTGTACGGGCTCTCGATCGCCCAGGCGTTTCTCCGAACCGGACAAGCCCGGACCGTCCTGCTCGCGGCGACCGAGGTCAAATCGCGTTTTATCGACCGGCGCGATCCCGCGAGCGCGATCCTGTTCGGCGACGGCGCGGGCGCGGTGATCGTGACCGCCGGACCGGGTGACCGCGGCGTGCTCGACGTGGCGTTACACGCGGACGGCGCGCGCTGGCCGCTGATCCATCTGCCGGCCGGGGGCAGTCGCGAGCCGTTGTCCGAATCGAGTCTCGCCGCCAACCATCACGCCATGCGTCTGGACGGGTCCGCGGTGTTCCGGACCGCGGTCCGCACCATCGAACACGCGGTGCGCGACCAAGCCGCGCGGTTTGATCTGAGCCTGGACCAGATCGACCACTTCATCTTCCATCAGGCGAACCTCCGCATCCTCAAGCAGGTGCAACGCCGACTCGGTCTGCCCGCGGAAAAAGTTCCGGTCACCATCGGCCGCTACGGCAACACCTCCTCCTCCGCCCTCCCCATCGCGCTGCACCACGCTGTCGCCGACGGCCGGATCAAATCCGGAGAGTGGGTGCTGTTGGCGGCGTTTGGCGGCGGGATTACGTGGGGCACGGCGCTGATTCGCTGGCCGTAATCAACGCGCCGACGGGCGCTTGTTCCAGCCGGTTATATCCCCGCGATCGTCATGGAAGAAATTTTGATGGTGGGCGCGCATGTCCGCGAGCGAAAATCCAAATCATTGCCAACCATGTCGATGTGCCGCAACATGTCTTGGAGATTCCCGGCAATGGTGATCTCTTCCACCGGAAACGCGACTTCGCCGCCTTCGATCCACAGCCCCGCCGCGCCCTGCGAATAGTCGCCGGTCACGGTGTTGACGCCGAAGCCGATCAGATCGGTCACGTACAATCCGCTGCGCACCGAAGCGATGATGTCTTGCGGGGAGGACGCGCCGGCCGCCAGATAACAATTCGTCGGCGCCACGCTCGGGGTGTCGCCAATCCCGCGGGCGGCGTTGCCGGTCGTGGCCAGGCCGAGCTTTTTCGCGGAGTACGTGTCGAGCAGGTAACTGGTCAATACGCCGTGGTCCACCATCACGGTCCGGCGTGTCGGCAATCCTTCGCCGTCAAACGGCTTGGAGCCCAATCCCGTGGGGAGGGTCCCGTCGTCCACGATCGTGACCAACGGGGAGGCCACGACTTGGCCCAATGCCCCGCCCAGGAAGGACGCGCCTTTGTACAAGGCGTACCCAGACGCCGCGCCCGCCAGCGTGCCGACCAGTCGCGCCGCCATCTGCGGGTCGAATACCACCGGCGCCTCTTGGGTCTTGACCTTGCGCGCGCCCAGTCGAGCCAACGCGCGCTGCGCCGCGACCTTCCCGATGGCTTCGGGCGGGTCGAGCAACCGAAACTTGCGTTTCGCTGAATACCAGTAATCGCGCTGCATGGAGGCCTCCCGCGACGCGATCACTACCGCGGACAGGGAAAACGACGAGCTGCGATACCGGCCGTACACGCCGTTGGTATCCGCGTACGCGATCTCCGAAAAACCGTGATCGAATTCCCCGCCCTCGGAGTTGGTGATGCGCGGGTCATACCCGAGCGCCGCGGCTTCGGTCGCCCGCGCCAACTCGATCTTTTCGTCCGCGTGCGGATCGCCGTAACTGCCGTCCCACAGATCCAGATCCGGGACGGACGTGATCCCCTGCCCCTTGGCGGGAAGACCCGCGTGCGGATCAGGCGCCATGCGCGCGGCGCGGGCGCACGTCTCCGACACCAGATCCTCGAGCGACGCGCGCGAGAGGTCCGCGGTGGAACTGACCGCGGTCCGCTGATTCACGATCACGCGCAGTCCCAGGCGACGCTCGCGCGCCTGTTCGAGTTTATCGACCGCCCCGAGCCGGACCCGGGTTGAGAAGGTCGTGCCCTCCACGGCCATCACGTCCGCGTCCGTCGCGCCGAGACGGCGGGCCTTGGTCAGCAGATCCTCCGCGAGCGCCCGATCCATCGGCATGTCAGCCCTGCGTGCCTCCGACGGTCAACCCGTCGATCCTGATCGTGGGCAACCCGACCCCGACCGGGACGGACTGCCCCTCCTTGCCGCAGGTGCCCACGCCGGGGTCCAACGCCAGATCGTTGCCCACCATGGACACGCGCGTCAACACGTCGGGACCGTTGCCGATCAACGTCGCGCCTTTCACCGGGTGCGTCACGCGGCCTTTTTCGATGAGGTACGCTTCGCTCGCCGAAAACACAAACTTGCCGCTGGTGATGTCCACCTGCCCGCCGCCGAACGACACCGCGTAGAGACCGTGGTCCACCGAGGCCAGGATTTCCTCCGGCGTTGAGGCGCCTGGGAGCATAAACGTGTTGGTCATGCGCGGCATGGGCGCGTGGGCGAAACTTTCCCGACGGCCGTTGCCGGTGACCGGCATCTTCATTAAGCGGGCGTTGAGTTTGTCCTGCAAATACCCCTTGAGAATACCGTGTTCGATCAGCACCGTCCGCCCGCTGGGGGATCCTTCGTCGTCCACGTTGAGCGAGCCGCGGCGCCACGGGATCGTGCCGTCGTCCACGATGGTGCAGAGTTCGGACGCCACCCGTTGTCCCAGACGATTGGAGAACGCGGACACGCCCTTGCGGTTAAAATCCGCCTCCAACCCGTGGCCGATGGCTTCGTGCAACAAGATGCCGGGCCATCCAGGCCCCAACACCACGGTCATGGTGCCCGCCGGCGCGGGACGAGCCGATAAGTTCACGATGGCGCGGCGCGCCGCCTCGCGCGTGAACGTGCGCCACCGGTCCTCGTCGAAGAAGAACTCCCACCCGATGCGCCCGCCGCCGCCGTAGCTGCCGATTTGCCGGTTGCTCCCGTCCTGCGCGATACACGTGACGTTCAAGCGCGCCAGCGGCCGCACGTCACCCACCTCGGTTCCGTCCGACGTGACGACCAACACCACCTTGGACTCGCACGACAGGCTCGCCATCACGTTGCGGATGCGCGGGTCGTACGCGCGCGCCAGTCGGTCGATCTCTTGAAGCAGGTCGATCCGCGCGGGCAACGGCGCGTCCAACATCGAATGGTCCACGGCATAGAGGTCCCGAATCGAGGCGTCCCCGCCCGGGACCGGGGCGGTCGCCGAAGCGCCCGCGTCCGCGATGGAGCGCGCGGTCTGAGCCGCGACGTCGATCTGGGGAATGCTGATATCGTTGGAATACGCGTAGCCGGTGCGATCGTCGGCGATGGCGCGGACGCCCACGCCCTGCGAAATGTCGCGCGAGGCGGTTTTGACCAACCCTTCTTCGAGCGAGACGCCTTCGGACACCTCGTATTCAAAGTACAGGTCCGCGTAGTCCACCCGCCGCTCCATGGCGCGGGCCATGACGCGCTCCACGTCGCGCGCGGTCACACCGAAGCGAGATTCGAAAAAGCGTTGCGGCACCAAAGCACGTTCAGTCACGACGATCTCCAAGCGGCGGGAACACGGCGGGCACGAGTAGGATTATAAGAGCAACCCCGGAACACGGTCAACCAACGCCGCGGGCCTTGACCGGCCCGTACGGGGGCCGGTACGATGCAGTCCCGATGGCTTCCGCGAACCTGATCAAACGATTGATGCGCGAGCGACCGCACTTGCGCGAACCGCTGCGATTTTACCGCCGGGTGTCCGATCTATGGGAGGACGCGGTCCCGGACGATCTGACCGCGGTGCTGGCGCCGCTCGATGAACGCCCGCTGCGACTGGCCCGCGGCCTGCCCTTGCTCGACCCTACGCGGTTCGGGTCGGCCGACCTCACGCACACGGCCGAGACGTTCGCTCGCCTGCTCGCCGTCCTGCGCGCCCGCAACCCCGGGTTGGCCCACGCGGCAGATGCGCTCGAGGCCGCGGCGGGCCAGGGCTCGGCGCGCGCCCGATGGCTCGCGCGCTTGTTCGGGGGCGAGGCCCAGCCGCCGGCGGGCGCGCCCGTCGAGTTCGTGGGGTACGCGGTCCGACTCGCGTTGCGTCCGTCGCTCGCCGCGCTCCTCCCGACGTTACGCGACGTGTTCACGGACCGCGCGTGGAACCGCCCCTTGTGCCCGTTGTGCGGGTTTCCCCCCGGGATGGCGGAGGAGCGCGACCGCGACCGCCGCTTATTTTGCAGCGTCTGCCCGACCTCGTGGATCTTCACGCGACCGGGCTGCCCGTTCTGCGGCAACGCGGCGGACCAACACTTGGCCTGTTCGATCGAAGACGTGGAACCCGGGTATCACGTCGCGATTTGCACGGACTGCAGGGGGTACCTCAAGACCGCGCACCCCCATGAAATGGGCCGCGAGATCGACCCTGCCCTGGAAGACTTGATCACGGTGCCGCTGGATCACGCCGCGCAACGCGACGGATTCCGGCCTCCGCTCGGCGCCGATCCCGCCGATGCCGACCTCGCTCGCTGACTCGATCAAACGTGAAGCCCTGGCCTTGGGCTTTTCCGGCGTCGGCATCGCCTCCGCCGCGCCGCTCCCCGACCACCAACGCGCGTTTCGCCGGTACCTGGCGGAGGGCCGCCACGCCGGCATGGCGTACCTGGCTCAAGAGCCCGAACGCCGGGAGGACCCGGGCCGGGTGCTCCCCGGCGCCAACAGCGTGATCGCGCTCGCATGGGCGTACGATCACGGCGACCATCCCCCGCCGCCGGACGCGCCGTCGGGAAAAATCGCCCGGTACGCGTGGGGACCCGATTACCACGCGGTGATCGAGCCGCGCCTGGAACGCCTGAAAACCTTTATCCACTCGCGGCGGCCGGACGCCGCCATTCGCTGCGCGGTGGACCACGCGCCGGTGTTGGAACGCGCCTACGCGCAGGCGGCCGGGATCGGGTTTATCGGCAAACACACCTTGCTTATCGCGCCCGACCACGGTTCGTGGGTCCTGCTCGCAGAACTGATCACCGACTTGGAGCTGCCGCCCGACGCCCCGGCCCTCGGCGGGTGCGGAAGCTGCACGCGGTGTCTGGACGCGTGCCCCACCACCGCCTTAACCGGACCGTTTCAACTCGACGCCGGCCGCTGCATCGCGTATCTCACGATCGAGCACAAGGGCGCGGTGACCGACGCCCTGCGCCCATTGGTCGGTGAGTGGCTCTTTGGTTGCGATATCTGCCAGGAAGCCTGCCCATACAATCAGGCGTCCGCGATACCCGCCGCGCGAGACCACGCCGCGGACGCCGACGCCACGCAAGGCAACGGATTGGACCCGTGGCTGACGCTCGATGAGGCCGAAGCCCCACGATCACACGGCGGACATCGCGACCGTTTCCAGGGCACGGCGGTGCGCCGCGTCACACCCAAACAATTAGCGCGCAACGCCGCGACGGTCCGGGCGAACCACGCCGCGGGTGATCGATCCCTGGCAGGTTACTGAAAAACTCACAGGTTGCTCAAAAAGCTCCAGCCGCAAGGCCGCAGCGAGGAGGAAACCGGAGCGTACTGGGTCGTACGTGAGGATTTGCCGAGGGCGGCGAACCGAATGGTCGTGTCTTCGACACAGATCGTGTTCCGTGTCCCGTACGGGACACGGTGCGGTTTCCGACGAGTGAGAACGCCGCGGATGGACTTTTTCAGCAACCTGCTACTCTGAATTGACCCGCGCTTGGGCCTCCGCGCGCGCGGAAGCCCAAGCCGGGACGGTCGGGGCCGTCTCCAAAAACCGTCGGTAGTGCTCCGTCGCCGCGTCGCGGCGACCGCGCGCGTCTTCAAGACGGGCCAGATCAAAATACGCAAGGAAGTGCCGACGGTTCCGCGCGAGGGCGGCCTCGAAGGCCCGCGCAGCCTCGTCCGCGCGACCCGCGTGCGTTGCGAGCACGCCGAGCTGGTAGTACACGTCCGCGTCGTTCGGATTGAGAGATCGGGCGCGTTCAAACGCGCGCTCCGCCTCCGACACCCGGCCCTTGCGAGCCTCCACAAGCCCCAGGTTGAACCACGCAGGGTACAAATTCGGATCGCGCGCCAGCGCCGCGGTCAACGACGAGCTTGCCCTGTCGAGATCCCCCATTTGCAAGGCCAACGCCCCGATCCGCAATCGGACGTCGTCGTCTTCGCCCGCGCGGAGCGCGAGCGCTTCGTACTGCGCGATGGCCTCCGCCCATTGACCCGCCTGTTGGTACGCCAGCGCCAGATTGCGCCGGGCCTGGTGATAGTCGGGGTCAACCGCCAACGCGCTTTGGAATTGCGCGATGGCGTCGCCCCAGCGGTCCACCCCGACGTAGGCGGCTCCCAAATTCGTCGCGGCCAGCGGATACCGCGGATCAAGGCGCGTGGCGCGCTCCAACGGCTCGACAGCCAGATCCGGCCGGTTCTGATCCAGATACGCGGCCCCGAGCATGGCATGGGCCAAGGCGCTTCGGGGCGCTTTGGCGGTCGCGTCGCGCCATAACGCGATTTCGGATTGCCACACCGTGGTCCGGGCATGGCTGAGCGCGCCAAGCCCCAGGACAACAGCCAGGGCAAGGCCGGCGGACACCGGGACGCCCGCGCGCAGCGCGACCGCCCGCCATCCGGAGGCTGCGACCCGGCCCGCGAACAGGGTAAACCCCGCCGCGGCCAAATAAAACCGGTTCTCCAGATAGAGCGCGACGTGGGTGATAAACGGCAACGCCAGCACGGGGAACGCAGCCGCGGTCCACCACGCCAGGCTGAAGACGGCCCACTGCCCCCCATCGGCTCCGGCGCGACCGCGGCGCCGCGCGATGAGGAGAACCCCGCACGCCGCGGCCGCGCCAGCCAGGACCACCCAGCCGGCCACGCCGTGCAGCGGTTCAACCCCGTGTTCAACGCTCAGCCACATCGGCCACCAGAAATCCCGGGCCGCGAGCCCGATGATCCACACACCCGTAGCCAGCGCCGCCACACGATCCCCAGCCGAATAGTCGGCTCCGCCGCTCACGTCCGAGACCGCGAACCATCGCGCGACCGCGTACACCGCGACCAAGGCGCCCCACGGCCACAGCCGGCCCGCACGGTCTCGCCACGAATCCCGAGGGGAGATGACGGTCGCGTCGATCAGCCACAACAAGACGGGTATCGTGAGCGCGGATTCCTTCGCGCCCAACGCAAGGGCCGCGCCGACCAGCGACGCAGCGTGCCACCATCGGCCTCCTCTTCGGCGCCACGCGGTGTACGCGCCGAGCGCAAGGAGCTCCGCGCAGGCGGACAGGACGGACGAGCGCGCGCTGATGTAGTTGACCGCCTCGGCGTTGAACGGATGCACCGCGAACACTACGCCGGCGGCCGCGGCCGCCAGGTCGTCGGCCCACCACAACCGCGCCATCCACCACACCAGCACCGCGGCGAGCGCGTGCAGCGCGACGGCGGTGAGGTGATGCCCGGCCGCTGGTCCGTATTCGGCTAAATTCGGCGCCAGCGCGGTCCACGCGCGGTCGATCGCGTGCGAGGCCGCGGTTACGGGCCGAAACCCGTCGGCCGAATCCGCCGCGTGTTGCGCCGGAGCGCCTGACGCCGGTTTGGCAGCCACGGTCAACCAATCGTCGTACTGAAACGGGCCGGAGAGGCTTTCGACGTACACGAGGATCGCGAGCGACCCGATAAGAACCGGGACCCACCTGGGCCACCGCGCCATGACGCGCCCTATCCGTCGGCGCGTGGGATGATAAACGGTCCGCCCGGCTTGGGACGGGAATGGCAGCGGTTACAGTCGGCCAACGAAAACGCCACTTTGCCGTGGCAGCGGCCGCAAAACTCCCCTTTGGCGATGGCCGCCATGGTCACGCGATTGGCGCCCGCGCGCATGACGAAAATACCGGGGTGGCAGTTTTTGCAATCCAACCACAACGTGTGTCCGTAATGGGGATAGACCACGTCGGGCAGGTCGCCCTTCACCGGGAACACGACGTCGAAGTTCATCGGCTCCAACACCATGCGCAGGGGATCGAGGGAGTCTATGGGACGGATCACGCCCAACTCAACCGCGCCGACCCAATCCACGTATCCCTGTTCGGTTTTCGGAAGGAAGGCGAACGCCAGCGGATGCGGCTCGATCCCCGATCCCTCCGCGGCTTCGACCGGATCCTGAGACGGCACCCCCACCGCGGTCGGCGACAACCCTTCCACCGGCTCCTCGCCCAACGTCACGCCGGGCGGCAGCACGGGCGTTTCGCCCTCGGCCGGCGCGGTGACGGATTCAAGCGCGGACTCCAACGGCGTTTTGGGAGACTGCGGCGCGCTCCGACAGCCGAGAACCGTGACGCCCAGTGCGATGACGATCAGGAGCAATCGCGCGCGCCGACCGGCGCCACCCTTACCGATCAACGACAACGACCTCGCCCTGCATTCGGTTGTGCACGAAGCAAAAGTAGGGATACCGACCCGGCTTCTCGAAGGTGTGGCTGCAGGTCTTGCCCGCATACAAGTCTTCGCAGAAAATTTCCAGGTTCGTATCCGGTCCGAACCCCGGGATACTCGATGTCAGGTGCCGGCGGGTGTCTTCGTTGCGCCACCGGACGGTGTCGCCGACCTCGATCGCAACGCGCGCGGGGTCGAACGCGTAACTGTCCTTGGCAATAATCACGTCCACGGTTCGGGCTTCCTGACCGCTCGAGACCGCGACCGGCAGCCACGCGGTGATGACCAGACCCAGTCCGACCGTCGCGCGCCGCAGTCGCCTCATTTCGGTCGGTCCTTGTCCAAGACGTGACACCGCAAACAATCGGTCAAGGGAAACGCGACGCGGTCGTGGCAACGCCCGCAGTATTGACCCGCCGCGATTTTGGTCATGTGCATTTCGGGATTCCCCCCCGCTTTTTTCTTGAAAATTTTCTCATGGCAATTCTCGCACGCCAACCACAACGTGTGGACCTTGTGCGAGAACAACACGTCGGGTTGGAACTTGCTCTTGGTGATGATGACCACGTCCAGATCGAACGGCGGGACCTCGGGAACGCTCGGGTCTACGGCGTCGCGCGGTTTGATCTTGCCTTGCAACACGGAAGCGGCCCAATCCACCAAATCGTAGCGGTCCTTGGGGAACCCGGCAAGCTCCAACGCCGGCGGATGCGCCCCCTTGCCCACAATCTCGGCGCGCCCCACCACTCCCCCGGGATCGCCGGTTCCCGCGATGTTGCCCCGACTGTCCAGATAAATGACCATCGACGGATCAACGGACTTCAATTTTTCCTTGATCCGCTGCAGACGTTCCTGGTCGGTGTCGGCGGATGATTGCGGGGCGCCGACCGGGGGAGGAGCCGGCGGTTGGGCCTTCGTCCCGCCGGGCAACACGGTCCCGACCGCAACCAGGAGCGGGAGGCCGACGACCCACCGCTCGATTCCGTGCCGAAGGCGCACGGGGTTACGGCGAGGACCCGCCTTCGGACGGCGTAATACTGTACTGGCTCTTGCCGGAGTGGCAGCGGTCGCAATACAGCGGGGCCCAGGCGATGCGGCCGTTGTGGCACTTGCCGCAATATTCGCCCTTGATAATTTTGATCATGGTCACTTCATTGGCGCCCGCTTTCATCAGGAAGATGTCTTCGTGGCACACCTTGCACTTGAACCGAATCCGGTGAAACCAGTGCGGGAAGATGACGGGCGGCATCTCGGCCTTTTCCGCTTCGCGGTTCATCACAATGTCGCCGTACTCGGCGCGGACCTCTGGGGGAGCGAGCGCGCCAAGACCGATCGCGACGCACAGCGCCACCGCACCCGCGCTAAACCTGGTCAAGCGACCGTTCATCATACCTGAGCGTAGAAAATGGACCCCGATCATGTCAACCCGTCCCGCCGTCACCACTCCAGGTAGGGCGTGCCGTCGAGTCCCGTGCCCTCGCTCTCCGAATGCACGTCAAACACGTCGTCCCCGCACCAACTGGTCTCATCAGGGTCGTCGGTATAACAGCGCGCGGTCCATTCCGCCTTACCCGTCATGGGGTCGGTGGGAACTTTTCTCAAATACCGCTTCACGGTCGTGCCCCGGATCGTCGCGGCCTCCCCGGACAGATCCACCCGCAACAAGGTTTCGAGGGTCTTCGGATACCCGTTGACGCTGGACACCTCGCGGCAACTTAACTGATTGGTTTGGCACAAGGGGCCGATCAGTCGGTCGCCGTCGCGGTTCCAATCGTAATTGAACTGGTCGAGCGCGGTGCGTATCTCACGCAGCGCCTGGCGGAGTTCGATTTCCTTGGCGCGTTTGGCCGTGATTTTTGACAGCGGCATGGCCACGGAGACTAAAACCATGATAATCGCCATGGTGGCGAGCAGTTCAAGGAAGGTGACGCCTGATTCGTCGCGGCTGCCCGTCATCGCCGTACGACAGCCCGGGCTACTGCGCGGTCGAGGGCGCCGGAATGTCGGGCCTGACCGGAAACACCACCGGCGGAGTGCCCTGGCGAGAGGGCGGGGGCGGGGCCACGGTCGACCGGCCCGGCGTCGTCGGACTGGAGGCGCCGCCCGATGACGGCGCCGTCAGGGTTCCGCCCATGGGCACGGTTTCACCCGGGCCGCCGTTGCTGGGTTGGCTCACGGCTTCGGACGGGGTAAACAGCGGCTGGGTCGCGAAGCCTTCTTCCGTGCCGGACCAGAACGACTGCACGCCGCCATCCGGCGCAGACAATCCGCGAATCACATGGGGCGTGATGGTCAGCACCACGTCGGTCTTGACCTTTTGCGTGTCGGTCGAGGAAAACAACTTCCCCAAGATCGGCAGGTCCCCCAGGATCGGCACCTTGTTCATGGATTTTCTGTCTTCGTCGCGAATCATGCCGCCGAGCACCACGGTTTCCCCGTCCCGGACGTTGATGGTGGTGTCGGTGGTGCGGGTGCCGAATCGAAACTGTTTGGCCTGCGGATCCAAGTCCCCGATGGACGTCACGTCGAGCTTTAAATCCATGGTCACGTCGTTGTTCAGTCGAATACTCGGCTTGATCTCCAATTTAATCCCCACGTCCTTGAACTCGGTGGTCTGGGTGGTCGTGGGCACGCCGGTTGACGTGGCGGTGGCTGGCGCCGACGTAGTGGTGGACAGTTGAATCGGCACCTTATCGCCGATATTGATCTTGGCGGACTTGTTGTCGAGCACGCGAACTTTGGGATTGGCCAGGGTCTTGGCGTTGGAATCCAGCTTGATGAAGTTGACCAGGACGCTGGGCAAGGTGATCAACACCTCCCCCCGCCCGATTTCTTGGAGCGCGTCCAACGTGAGCGGATTGGTCTTGAGGCTCAGGTTGGCCGACGCGCCGGCTTGATCGCCGCGGAAAAAATTCCACCCGTACTTGATGGTATGGTTGCGAGAAATCTCCAACACCTCGACCTCGAACATCACCTCCGCGCCTTGCCGATCATTGGCTTCGATGATTTTCTCGGCGAGCCGGATCTTGTCCGGCGTATCGCGCATCACGATCGTGTTGAGGTCTTCGTTGACGAACATGCGGCGCGTCTCGAGCATGGTCCGCAACAAATTCACCATGTCTTTGGCTTTCGCGCTGGACAGGTAAAATGTGCGGATCATGAGGTCTTGGTACTGGTCGATTTTCTGCTTGGTCTTGGGCAGAATCAGGATGGTGTCCGCGGCCACGCGTTTCATGAAGAGGTTGTTGGTGGTGAGCACCAGATTGAGCGCGTCGCGAAATGTGGTGTTTTTCACGAAAATCGTGATGGGGTCGTCGCGGATGTCGCGATCAAACAGAAAGTTCACCCCGGAGGTTTTCGACAGCAGATCGAACACCTCTTTGAGCTTCGCGTTCTGAAAACGCAGCGTAATGGGTTGGGTGGACGTGAGGGTCAATTCATCCGACGCATCCAACAGTTTTTTCCGCGCCCGCGTGTCCGCGATCGCCTTGGCCGCGCCCGCGTGGCTCGGCGATAACTCCACCGCGCGTTCAAACTCGCGAGTCGCGTCTTGATATTTTTCGGTTTTGAGCAGTTGCAGGCCGGCTTGGTACCGGTCTTCCGCGTCCTTGAGTTTGACGCCGCGACTGAGTGTGACCCGATATGCCTCGGTGTTGGGCGCCAACGCCACGGCCTGTTTGAGGGCTTCCACCGCCTGGGGCCAGGCCTGTTGTTCCAATAACGCCTCGCCGCGCTCGTGATGGCGTTTGGCGGCCTGCTCTTTGGCGCGATTGAATTTGTCCTGCAGCGCCGCGTCGTCCGGCCGCTTGGCCACGGCTTCCTGATAGATCAAGATCGCGCCGTCCCAGTTTCCCTCGCGCGCGAATTGGTCCGCCACGCGCACGGACCGGGGCGTGCACCCGACCGCGAGGACGAACACGACGAGCCACGCCGCGCCCCTGGTCCACGACCGCCGTGCGGATCGACCGGTCATCGGTCCTTCACCGATTCGCGGAAGTACTCCACGGTTTTTTTCAGGCCCGCGGCCAGACTCAACCGCGGCTCCCAATCCACGGCCCGGGACAGCTTGCCCGCGTCCAGGCAACTACGCAGTTGTTCGCCCCGGCGTTCGGGCCCGAACCGCTCTTTGGTCGGAGACCCGACCGCCTCCGCCAGCAGGTGGAACAGTTGATTCACCGAGGTCTCCTGGCCGGTGCCCACGTTGAACGTGTCGTTCACCCCGCTGTTGAGCACCGCCATGTTGGCTTCCACCACGTCGTCCACCGCCACATAATCGCGCGTCTGTTTGCCGGTGCCGTTGATCACGGGTTGTTCGTTCTGCAGCAACTTGAGCGTGAAGATCGCAACCACCCCTGCTTCCCCGAACGGGTCCTGGCGCGGGCCGTACACGTTGGCGAATCGCATACTGGCCCACTGGAGGCCGTAGGTCTTGCCGTAGTAATACAGGTAGTGCTCCGCCGCCAGCTTGCTGATCCCATAGGGACTGACCGGGTGCGTGGGGTGCTCCTCGGTCGCGGGAAATCGTTCTTGTTCGCCGTAAATCGCGCCGCCGGAGGACGCAAAGATCACGCGTTTGGTCCCGATCTTGACCGCCTGCTCCAACAGGTTCACAGTGCCCAGGATATTGACCTGTCCGTCAAAGATGGGGTCTTTCACCGACCGGCGCACATCCATCTGCGCGGCCAGATGAAAGACCGCCTCCGGCCGCTGTTTGCCGAACACGCGTTCGATTTTCGGACTCAGGATGTCGAGCTTAAAAAATTCCGCCTTGGGGTTGAGGTTCTTTTTCTTCCCGGTGGACAGATCGTCCACGATCGAGACATCGTGCCCTTCCTCGATCAAGCGATCCACCAAGTGCGATCCGATGAACCCCGCCCCGCCCGTCACTAAGATTCGCATATCAGGTCCATTCTACACGTTACATGCCGATCGCGGTCTCGCGATACCACGCGACAAAACGCGTCAGGCCGTCGTCGATCGAGGTTGACGGCGCATAATCCAACAGGGTCTTGGCCTTGGACACGTCCGCGTACGTCACGGGCACGTCGCCGGGCTCCGGCGGCAAGGCCTGCACGGTCGCGGGTGTGCCGAGTAATCGCTCCAAGCGCGCGATCACGTCCCGTACCGCGACGGTCTGCGACTCGCCCAAGTTGATGACCTCGTAGGGGTGCGGCCGGTCGAGCGCCGCAATCACGCCCGCGATGATGTCGTCGATGTACGTAAAATCCCGTCGCGCGCTGCCGTCCCCGAACAATTTCAGCGGCTCCCCGCGCGCGATCGCCCGGGTGAACGCGTGAATGGCCATCTCCGGTCGCTGGCGCGGGCCGTACACCGTGAAAAAGCGCAGGCACGTCATGGGCAGGCCGTACAGATGATGGTAGGTAAAACACATCAACTCGCACGCCTTCTTGGTGGCCGCGTACGGCGAAATCGGATGATCCACCGGGTCGGTTTCGGAAAACGGCACCTTCTTTTGCTCGCCGTACACCGACGAGGACGACGCGAACACGAAATTCCCCACGCGATGCCGCGTGGCGGCTTCCAAGAGGTGGAGCGTGCCGCGCACGTTCACGTCTTCGTACAACAGGGGGTCCTTGAGCGACGGGCGAACGCCCGCGCGCGCGGCGCCGTGAAAGATGCGGTCGATCCGTCGCCCGACAAACAGCGCGTCCACGTCTTCCCGACGACGCAGATCGCCCTCGATCAACGTGAAGCGGGGGTGCGATGACGCGGTCGCGAGATTTCGGCGTTTGATCGCGGGGTCGTAGAACGGATCGAAATTATCGAACCCGACCACCGCGTGGCCCAAGGCCAACAGGCGTTCGGTCAAGTGCGATCCGATGAACCCCGCGTTTCCGGTGACAAGAACGGTGGGCATACCCTCAGGATACCAAATCAGTCTGCGCGGGCCGCCCCGCGCGCCGGGCGTACCCTATCAAGACAACGGGGTGATGTCAAACCTGTCAGGGGGTCGTCGCGCCGCCACGGTTATGCAACACCGACACGGTGCCGTCGTCGCGATTGACCACCGCCAGATCGAACCAGCCGTCCGCGTCCACGTCGCCCATGGCCACGGCCTGAGGCGCCGCGCCCACCCGATACGTTTCGGCAAGCGCGAGCGTGCCGTCGTTCAGGCCGAAGTAGATCGTCACGGAATTGTCTTGGCGATTGGCAACCACCACGTCCTGAGCTCCATCGAGGTTGATATCCGCGGCGGCAACGGCAATGGGTTCCCGGCCGGTCTGGATGGGCCCGGCCGGCGATTCGAGCAAGATCGTCGCGGATCCCGATGTCTTCTGATTCAGAAACACAGTCAAGGTGTACCCGGCAGCGTCCGTCACCAAGGCGTCCAGATAACCGTCCGCATTCAGGTCTGCCAGCGCGACCGCGCTCGGGGAGCCGGCCACGGGATAGTTTCCAGGAGTCGCGAACGGATCCGACGCCGCGTTGAGTCCAACCACTAACCCAGCCCCCGGAGATCCCGTCATCACGCCGCTGTTCGCGATCACGACATCATCCAACCCGTCGTGGTTCAAATCGCCGACCGCTACGCCTAAAGGGCCATCAACATAACCCGCCAATATCGGCGTCGGCGCTACAAGCTGCCCCGACCCGTCGCCGGTGAGCACCATCACGCTGTTGGCGGAAAAATTGGCGATCACGACGTCGCGCATCAAGTCGCCGTTCATCAATACGCCCGTCGCCATGGACAATGGATCACTCCCTGGCGGAAGGCCCGCCTTCTGTTCGGCCTGTAACGTTCCATCCCCGTTTCCCAAGCGAACCGATACCGAGGGGTCGGAAAAGTTCGCGTCCGCCATCACCAGATCCATCACCACATCGCCGTCAACGTACGCCGCTGCCAGAGCTTGGGGCTCCGAGACGAATGCATCGCCCACGTCGTAGCGAAGCGGCGCGGCAAAGGAACCGGCGGCCACGGATTGGAGCACGGACACAGTCCCGGTCCCTACATTTGCCGTCGCGATATCGGAACGACCATCGGAATTGAGATCCGCCATCACTACCGCGTTGGGCCGTTCGGCGGAGCACGGTCCGGGTGCACACACATTGAGCGTGGATGGAGCCTCGAACCGGCTGACCAACGTCACGGTCGCGGCATTGTCCGCCCCGTCGGCCGTGATCGTCAGCGCGGCTGATACCTGAGGGTCGGCCACGGTATTGGCGCTGGGGACCTTGACCGGGGCCAGATACAAGCCGGTTCCGCTGATGCCCCCGACGGACAACGACCCGCCCGGGATGTTGTCGACCGACCACGTCGTTGATCCGCTCGGGCCGGTAAACTGCAAACGTCCGCCGGCAGGGACCGTGGCATTACTCGGCGAAATCTGAACGCCTCCGCCGGAGTTGTTGCCGCCCCCACCACCCCCTCCGCCGCCGCACGCGACCAGCGCGGAGCACAAGGTGATCGCGGCCCCTTTGGCCCACCGTCTCCAACCGCCCGTCATATTACGCATCGTGTACCTCGAATACCCCGTTGTCGATCAAGCGCGTGTTGCCCACCCGCACGGCCAGCGCTACGACCACCCGGCCGGCCAGCCGCTCCAGCGGCTGCAGCGTGTCCGGATGCACCACGGCCGCGTAGTCCACGCGGACCCCTGGCGCATTCGTCAGGAAGACCTCCAGCGCGTGCCGAATCTTCCCGCCCGATCGCTCCCCGGCCGCGATCAGCCGGCCGGCTTCAGCCAATGCCGCGGGCACCTGGAGCGCGAGTTTTCGTTCCTCAGGCGTGAGATACGCGTTGCGGGAACTGGCCGCCAGGCCGTCGGCATCCCGCACCGTGGGGCAGACCACAATATCAATACCCAGCCGGAGATCCAGGGCCAGCCGCCTGATCACCACGGTCTGTTGGTAGTCTTTTTGTCCAAAATAGGCCCGATGGGGTGTGACGATGGCGAACAGTTTGGCGACGACCGTGGCCACGCCGCGAAAATGCCCTGGGCGCGAGGCCCCGCACAGGACCGCACCAAGCGGCCCGACGTCTACGAAGGTCTCGCCGCCCGGCGGGTACATGTCCTCGACCGACGGCGCGAACACCGCGTCCGCGCCGTCGCGTTCGCACAGGGCGCGGTCGGCGTCGAACGTTCTCGGATACCGGCCGAAATCTTCGGTGGGCCCGAACTGGGTGGGATTCACAAAGATGCTGACCACGACCCGATCGCATGCGGTCCGGGCCGCGCGTATGAGGCTGGCGTGCCCGTGATGGAGCGCGCCCATGGTGGGCACGAATCCGATGGTTCGGCCCGCGCGACGTTCCGCATCCGACCAACGTCGCATGTCCGCGGCCGTGGGCAGCGTCAACACGACCCGATCAGGCGCACTCACCCCGCCGGCACATAGTATTGCACCCCGCCCTTCATCTGGCGGATTTGCCGAATCAGGTCCGAGAGGTCGCTCGGATTGTTCACGAAGTCGATATCCGTGGTTTGAATCACCAGCAACGGCGTGTCGTTGTATGAGAAGAAAAACTCGTTATACGCCCGGCCGAGTTCGTCGAGGTACTCCCACGTGATGTCTTTCTCGTACTCCCGGCCCCGTTGTTTCACCCGCCGCATGAGCGCGTCGGTCTCCGCGTGCAGGTAGATCACCAGATCCGGCTTGGGCAACCGGCTGCGCAGCAACCCGTAGACTTGGTCGTAGAGCACCATCTCGTCCGGGGTGAGGTTCAGCACGGCGAAGATCCGATCCTTGGGTAGGAATACGTCGGTGATGGTGACGCTGGAAAACAGGTCGTGCTGCGCCATTTCGTCCTGCTGCCGATACCGCGACAGCAGAAAGAACAACTGGGTCTGGAACGCCCACCGCCGCTGATCGCGGTAAAACCGGACCAGAAACGGGTTATTCTCGGATTCCTCCAGGATCGCGGTGCCGTTGAGCTGTTCCGCGAGCAGCGTGACCAGGCTGGTCTTCCCAACGCCGATCGGCCCTTCCACCACCAGGTACTTCGGCTCCATCCCTCGATCGAACGACCCCGGTCACGCGGACCGAGGCACCGCCTCATACAACCGTATCTGGTGAGTGTCGACGAGCGCGGCGCGCAACTCACCGATGGTCCGTGTGAACGCGGGATGCATGGCGCGCGGCGCAATGTCATCCAGCGGAACCAGCACGAACGCGCGCTCCGTCATGCGCGGGTGGGGAACGCGGAGGTCGGGCGTGGTAATGACTTGATCCCCGAACAACAGGATGTCCAGGTCCAAGGGGCGCGGGCCGCGAGGAATTTCTCGCGCGCGGTCCCGGCCGCGCGTGCCTTCGATGTCCCGACAGCGCGCCAGCAACTCGTGTGGCGACAACGCGGTATCGACGCCCACCGCCCCGTTCAGGAACCAGTCCTGCGCCACTTCGCCAACCGGCTCGGTTTCGTACCAGCGCGAGCAGGCCATTACCCGGGTCCCGCCCAAGCGATTGAGCGCCTCGACCGCGGCCAAACAGTGTGCGAACCGATCGCCCACGTTCGACCCGATGCCGATGTACGCCCGAATTGCTGTGGTCATCGCCGTTGTAGGGGCGCACGGCCGTGCGCCCCTACCTGCCAGACCGTCAATGGCTCCCGAGAATGCACCCTCAAAACATTAATCCCAAATCCGACAGCCGACTCTTCAACTCATCCAGCACCCGCCGCTCGTCCGTTTCATCCTTCGCCAAGAACGTGGCGGAGAACCGCAGATACCGACCCACGTCGTCCCACGGCACCGTGGAGATCAATTTCTCCGTGATCAAAAACTCCGAGACGTCCTCCGCACTCTTGAATTTCCGACCGCCGGTGACCCCTTTGGGCGCTCGCGTATACAGAAAGAACGAGCCGCGCGGCATGGTCACGTCGAATCCCACCGCACCGAGCGCGTCCACCATGCGGCGCAATCGGCGCTCGTACTTGCGGCCGATTGCGGCCGTGATCTCGGGGTGCTCCAACGCGTGGATGCCCGCGCGCTGGATCGCCTTGAACTGCCCCGAGTCGCAGTTGTCCTTGACCATGCCGAACGCGGACACGACCAGGGGATTACCCGCGACAAACCCAAGGCGCCAGCCCGTCATATTGTACGCCTTGGACAATGAATGCAGTTCAACACCCACGTCCTTGGCTCCAGGGAGCGACAAAAAACTGAACGGCGTCTCGCCGTATGTCAGGGACGCGTAGGCCGCATCGACCACCACGATCAGTTTGTGTCTTTTTGCGAACTTGATGACGTCTTGATAGAACTCGCGGGTCGCGGACGCGCCCGTGGGATTGTTGGGGTAATTCAGGTACAAGAGTTTGGCCCGCTTGAGATCCGACGCCTTGAGTGCGCCGAGGTCCGGCAGGTAATTGCGTTCCTGTGTGAGCGGCAGCTCGACCACGCGTCCGCCGTACCACTTGGTATGCGTGGCCATCACCGGATACCCGGGCACGGTGACGATCGCCACGTCGCCCGGATTGATAAAACACGCCGGGAGCATGGCCAACGCAGGCTTGGAGCCGATCGAATGGATCACCTCGGTCGGCGGGTCAATGCCCGACGAGCCGAACACGCGATCCAGATAACGCGCCGCGGCATCTTTGAACTCCGCGATCCCGTTGTCCGCGTACCCGCGGTTCTCCCACCGCGCGGCCTCGCGCTGGAGCGCCTCGACCACGCCCGGAAACGCCATGTCATCCGGCTCACCCACCCCGAAGTCGAGCAACTCAACGCCGGGGTGCGCCTTCTGCGCAGCGGCTTTGGCGCGTTTGATCTTCTCGAACTTGTAGATCTTGGTGGATTTGCCGAACCTGGCCCCGCCGATTCGCTCGGCAAACGTTTTCTGAATATAGGATGCAGCCATACGGTTCCTCGTGCTCGCGTGAACTCGTTACACTACTCGATTGCGCAACGTACCGATCCCCTCGATACGCACCTCGACCACGTCGCCCGGCTTCATCGGCCCCACCCCGGACGGCGTGCCCGTGGTGATCACGTCGCCGGGCATCAGGCTCATCACCGCGGATACGCGGCTGATCAGCGTGGGCACGTCGAAAATCATGGCCGACACCGGCGCGTCCTGTTTGACCTCCCCATTGAGCCGCGTTTCAATCCGCAACTGCGACGGGTCGAGCTCGGTGGCGATCACCGGCCCCAACGGGCAGAATGTATCGAACCCCTTGGCCCGGCTCCACTGCCCGTCTTTTTTCTGTAGATCACGCGCCGTGACGTCGTTGCAGCAGGTGTAGCCCAAAATCGCGGCCGCGGCCTGTTCCATCGTGGCGTGACGTATGCGCTTGCGGATCACCACCGCGAGTTCACCCTCAAAGTCCATCCGGCGCGTCATGCCTTCCGGATACACGATCGCCTCCTCCGGCGCCAGCAGCGCGCTCGGGGGCTTGAGGAACATCAACGGTTCCTCCGGCAAATCTTTCTTGAACTCCGCGGCGTGATCTTTGTAGTTGACGCCGATGGCCACGATTTTGGTCGGCACACAGGGCGTCAACAGCCGCGCCGACGCCAGCGGCACGGTTCGCTCGGTGACCCGATACGCCCCGAACAAGTCGCCCTCGATCAAGCGAATGACGTCGCCGTCGAGCCGCCCGTACGTCGCCCCATCCTGCTGCGCTACGCGCAAATACCGCACAATCCGCCCCCCCAAAGCGCCGCATCTTCGCACGATCAACGCAAACCGGTCAAGGCAACGCGCCCCGCGCACTCACCCTTTGAACATAAAGTACACCGCGCCCACCAGGCAGCACCCCGCCCAGAGGAAGTTCCATTTCAGGGGCTGTCCCATGAACCACATTGCAAACGGGACGAACACGACCAACGTAATCACTTCTTGGAGAATCTTGAGCTGCGCCAGACTCAACGCCTGGTATCCAATGCGATTGGCGGGCACCTGCAGCAGATACTCGAACAACGCGATCCCCCAACTGACTAGGGCCGCGATGTACCAGGGATGGCCGCTCAGATTTTTGAGGTGGGCATACCACGCGAAGGTCATGAAGACGTTCGAGAGCGTGAGGAGGAGTACGGTCTGGAGCGTGATAGGCATAGGTCCCCCCTGTACGAACGAATGGAATCCGCGGCATTGTAGACGCGCCCCATGGTGCGATCAAGGGGAACAAGACGTTTAAAAATCGTGTGCTATTCTTACTCACCGTCCCGAAGCAGGGAGGCGTGGTGACCACTCCGGAACGGTTCGGACCGTACCATTTATTGAAGAAGATCGGCCGCGGCGGCATGGCCGAGCTGTACCTGGCGCGCCAGACCGGCGTGGCCGGATTCGAACGCGTGGTCGCCATCAAGCGGATCCTACCGCACCTCACCGAAGACCGCGAGTTCGTGCAGATGTTCGTGAACGAGGCCAAACTCGCGGCCCAAATTACGCATCCCAACGTGGTCCAGATCTATGACTTCGGCGCGGTGCTCGGCACCTACTACATCGCGATGGAATACGTGATGGGCAAGAGCCTCGCGGCTGTCCTGGCCCAGAGCCACAAGCTCGGCAAACCCGTCCCGGTCTCCGCGGCCGCGTACGTCACGGCACGGATCGCGGCGGGGCTCGATCACGCCTATCGCGGCGCCACGGCTTCCGGCGCCGCGCTCGGGATCATCCACCGCGATATCAGTCCGCAGAACATCTTGATCGGGTACAACGGGGACGTGAAATTGGTGGACTTCGGGATCGCCAAGGCCGGGTCCTCGTCCACCCACACGCAGACCGGCGTGCTCAAAGGCAAACTCGCGTACCTCTCGCCGGAACAGGCCTGGGGCAAAACCATCGACCACCGCTCGGACCTCTTTGCGCTCGGCATCGTGTTGCACGAAATGTTGACCGGGCAGCGCCTGTTCAAGGCCGAGAACGAATTCAGCACGCTGGAGCGCGTACGGACCGCGGACGTGACCCCACCGTCGCGCGTGAACACCCAGGTCCCGCCGGAGTTGGACGCGGTGGTGCTCAAAGCCCTGGCCAAACAACCGGATGATCGGTATCCGCACGGCCAGGCGTTCGAAGACGCGCTCCAGAACTACCTGCGCCGTCTCGCCGCTCCACCGAGCGCGCGGGAGCTGGCCGAGTACGTGCGGACGCTGTTTGAAAAGGACATCGAGACCGATACCGCGGCGTATCAACAGGTCACCACGGTCACCAAGACCACGGCCACGCCGACCGTGAAACGGCCGACGCCCGAGACGCCCGCTGAACCGGCTCGCGCCATGCCGAAACCGCAGCCGGTCTCGGCCCCGGTTCCACCGCCGAAACCCGCCGGCCGAGGGCGACAGGCCGTGATCGGACTGGGCGTGGTCGCGTTGATCGCGTTGACCGCGGTCGGCGCCTGGTCGCTCAAACGACCTTCGACCGTGGAACCAACCGCCGCGCCGGCGGCATTGGCCCCCGAACCGATCGCCCAGCCGATTGTTGAACCGCCCGCGCAGTCGGTTGCGACAACGGCCCCATTGATCGAGGAGCCGCCTATCAACGCGACCGCTGACGAACCATCCGTGGACCTGGTTACCACGCCGCCGGAGCCCGACGTACCGGCAACCGAAACCGTGTCTCCCGCGCCCGCCAAACGTCCCAAACGCGTGCGGGACATCGTGCGGGCAAAGGCCGCGGCCCGGGATGTTCCCGTGACCACGCGTGAGGCCGCGGCTACGACCCCGACTGTCCCGCGGCCGGCCGCGGCCACGTCGAGCACGCCATCCACCACGAGTCGCCCGGTGGCCAGTGCGCCTAAACCGGTATTACAAGCCAAACCCATACCGACCGCACCGCCGGTTCCGGCGCGTGTGACGCCGCCGACCACCACCGCCTCACCGGTGACACCTCCGATCCACGAGGACGCCCCGCTTCCGCTGCTACCCTAATTCTCGATGAGGAGAGTGATCGTGAATCGCGTGATACTCTGGATCCAACTACTCACGGTGGTTACGCTCGTCGTCATCACCTCGTCCCTCAGCCGGGCCGAACCGATCCGGTACTCCGTGGGAGTCAAGGCATGGGCGGCTGACTGGGTTGCCGTGAACAGTAGCGGAGAGCTTCGATCTTTCCTGGGTGTGATGTATGGACCCGTGGCCATCGCGCGGTACAAGAAGGCTTTTGTTGGTGCAACGTATTTCACCGGCGAAATGTTGTTCCCATACACACAGATCGACCTCACGACCAGTCCCGTCGGGGTGAATGACGCGCCCATCGTTGCCACGCGTACGGATCTTGACCTGACCACGGGGTACTACCTGACGCCAAATTTCGGGGCAATCGCCGGGTACAAGCAGGTCACCTACGACTACTTCACCCCGCCCCAGACAAGCGCCAGTGGGTCCGGCACGCGCAGCAACGTCACGTCATCCGGCCCGTTTATCGGCGCCTTAGGAAGTTACGCGCTCGGGCGCACTCGGTTCGCGTTGTACGGCAACGCCACCTACGTGTTCCTCCAGCGGAACACCGGGAGCGCCACGAGTTCGTTCGGCGGTCCTTCCGGTGAAATCGGTGTCGCGTACCGACTCCAGACGTGGCCGGTCACGATCGCCGAAGCGTACAAGTACCAACGGTTTGCGGATAGCTCAAGTGACGATTCCGACACGTTCATCGGCATGATTTTCAGCGTCACGTACTCGTTCTAGCGTTCGATCCCGCTTCGTCCTCAAGTTTTTCCTCCCGCCTCCGATAAAGAGAGCAGGACCATCCGCGCAACCGGCGACCACGGAGGGCACGCCATGAGCACCATCGCAGATCCGACCACAACCAGCGTCTCACTCCCCGCAGCGGGAACAGGCAGCGCCCCGTCGTTGTTGGGTGACCCGATCCGGGCCAAACTCAAAACCAAGGTCGGGGCGCAGCTCACCGTGCTGACCACGGAAGGCGATGTGGTCACGATCTCCGGGCGCTCATCGCTTCGCGTCTCCTGCGGCACCTATGATCGGTGCGGTCGCTACGGGGACGACGCCGGCACCACCGTGCTCCGCGCCTCGTTGAGACAACAGTTCAGTCTTTCCATCCAAGGCACCTTGAGCGATCAGGAACTCGCGGATATCGACAGCCTTCTCGGCACCATCGAAGAGGTCTTCAACCGCGCCATGAGCGCGGCACCGGACGGGGCCTCGGCGGCCGGGTTGTCGTTGAGCGCCCTGGACGGGCTCGACTCCATCTCCGCGGTCACCGGGGCCTTGACCTATTCGAGCAAGGTGAGCGCCACGTACGTGGTTCCCGCGCCGACACCGGCCGAGCCCCCGGCCGCCGAAGCGGGTGATCCCGTTCCGTCGGAAACCGCGGGCGGCACGGGCGCGCCCGCGCCGTCCGGCGCGCTGGATCTTCTCGTGCGCGTGAAGAGTTCGTATCAGGTCACGCAACAAATCGCATTTTATCGGCAGGCGGCGGAGCACGCGCCCGCACCAGGACCCGATCCGGCGTCCTCGCCGATGACCGCACCCGCCGACAGCGCACCTCCGGTCGCGGACACGACGGTTGCGCCGTTGACGCCGCCGTCCCCGGCGCCCGACGTTGCGGGCGCCGCCTCCGCCAAGGCGGATCCTGTTGCACCGCCCACGCCCGCACCCGCGGCCGGATCACCCGCGCCCATGACGCCCGTAGTCAGCGCATCGCCGCTGGATGCCGTGGCGCAGGCCGCCGCGTCACAGATTTCCGCGGCCGTGATGAGCGCGCGGCATCTGACGTCCAGTTTGTTCGACACGATCACTCACTTTCTGGACGCGCTGGTCGGGCAGGCGGCTGATCAGGCGGGCGCGGATTCGGTGAACTTGTACGTGGCGCAATCGATCAGGGTTCGCGTCGTGCAGCACCTCACGGCCCAAGCACCAGCAACCTCTCCGGCGCCCGCGGACGATCCATCCGGCGCGATGACGGAGCCCGTGGCCGCGACCCCGAGCACCGAGCCGGCCGGCGGCGCGCCCGCGTAACCTCCGCCGATCCCCGCGCGACGGCTTGCGCTCCACGGCCCAAGCGTCCTACACTGGCTCCCGTTTGACCGTGCTGTTCGGATGGCCTCCGGGACGGCGCGTCGCAGCCGCCGTGGTCGCGCGGCGCCCACTGGCCTTTGCGCGAGGGAATCCGTTGAAACTACCCATACGTGTCGCCTTGCTCGTCGCCGCACTCGTGACGATCGGACCGCCTCCTCAGGCGGCAGCCGGCGACGTCATTGTGGAAGACATTGTCGCGCGCGTCATGGCGCAAGATGACGCGGTGCGGGATCAAACCGCGCTGGTGGAGATCCGGCGCATCGCCGCGTCCGGCGAGGAACGCGTGAGCACGCACCGGCTGTACTGGAAAAACCTCGTCGGCAACAACGGGCTGCTCGGGAAAACCCTGCTGGTGTCCCTTTCTCCGGTGGAAAAACGTGGAGAAGGCTTCTTGTTGTGGCAGGCCGCGCGCGCCAACGAGTCGCAGGCATGGTTGTACTTGCCCGACTTACGCCAGGTCCGCCGGGTGGCGGTCGCCGGACATGACGAACACGCGCATGGCCCTGATTCGACCGCGGACCTGAACCTGGGGTTCGAACAACTCGGAACCCGGCTCACCGGCGTTACCGGCTCCCTGATCGGGAAAGAGGTCCTGGACGGGGTCCCGCACGTGATCCTCGAAGACCGTTCCAGCGCCAGCGCCGACCTGCTGCCGCTGCGCCGCTTCTGGATCTCCGCCGCGGATTGGACGATCGGGAAAATCGAGTACCGCCATGCGGACGGACGCCTCGCCCGCACCCAGCGCATCGTCTGGGAGCGCCTCGGCGACGCGTGGGTGTGGAAACGCACCGAAATTCAGCCGGCGGACGGCTCAGGGAAAACCATCGTGGAGCTGCGCGACATCGCGCTGAATACGAGTCCGGCCGACCGGGTGTTCACGGTCGAAACCCTCAAGTCCGGCCGCATCCCCTAACCCCGCGGACTGTCACGACGCGCCCGGGTCCTCGGCCAACTCCCAGGTCACTGCGTGCGGATCGAATCCCCGTTCGATCGTCGGCTTGATGATCTGAAAATACGGAGACACGTCAAAATCCCTCGGCACGAACAGGCTGTGGTGTCGGATGTGCAACACCTCGCGATAACACTCCACGCACGCGGGGTCATCTGATCGCTCGAATACCACTTCGGGCAGGATCGGATATCGCACCGACTCGAACGCCTGCGCGATCAGCGACGAGCAGATCGCGCGGGTGGGGTCCCCGCTCCCCAGGCGCAGCAACCGACGGCGGAACCGCGCCGGCACCGGCGGCGTGCGCAGGACGTACCGCGTGAGGTCAAAGACGTTCTTCAGGTCGTAGCGATACCCCACCCGCGACACCGCGAACGCGACCACCCGGTCGATCTCCGCCGCCGACAACCCCACCGGCCGGCACACGCGGGTATTCAATGCCGCATACATGCTCAGCGGAATCGCCCGCACCCCGTCAAGCATATCCGCGTCCACCAGTATCTTGGCGTCCTCCTCAGGCTGCGGAGGCCCGAGCGCGTCGCCGATGCAAAGCGCGGCATGGGACCAGCTCGATTGCGTCAAGTATTTAATCGCCACGCTGACGCGGCTGTTGCCCTCGACCAAGAGCACGTCTCCCTTACGAATCACGCTCGCGAGCGCCCCCGGGCGGCTGGTGGAGGCCTGCGCCCCACGGCGATGCGGCTTGGTCAGGTAACGCGCGAGCGCGCGGCCGACGAACTCAAACATGCGGGCGGCGGGGTATGGATCGGAGGGTCCGCATCAGTCGGCTACGTCGCGCTCATCCCACCTCACGGGCTTTCACGTTGGGTTGGTACGTGGAGTAGACGAAGATCGGAATCAATGCGTCGCCTAGGTGTTTTTCGATCAACGGCTGCACGTCCTTCCAGTCCAACCCGCCCACGCCCGTGGCCAGCCGCGGGAGCGCGAGGCTGGTCAATTTCTCGCTGTCGATCGCCTTGCGAAGCGCTCTGAGACAATGGTTCACCGACTCCAGACGGGCTTTGCCGGGGTTCTCACCATGCGCGGGCGGCGGATCCTGGGTCAAGAGGCTCACGATTCGAACGCCCCCGGCCCCGGATCAGACCCACAGCGCGCCCGTTTTGGGGGACGAGACCTGGCAGTAGTGCCGAAAGTCCTTGTACATCCCGGGCCAACGCGTGCGCAACGCGAGCGCCAACCCGCTGGCAAAGCTGTCGTTCGGCGCGACCCCGTGGGCCACCGCCGCGGTGCTGAGCAAGATATCCCCCCCTGACTTCCGTGATCATCATGCCTCCCCCGGTGAGATGCTTCCCGATCGCCGAATGCGGCGCGCCGCATGGTAGCACGACGGGTCATGGTCCCCAGCGGCCGCCCGATCGCCTACTGGTTATCGCCGCCGGTCGAGTTCCGCCAACAGTTCGAGCTGAATCTCCTGAATCTGCACCAGGCGCTCCCATTGGTGCGACAACAGATGATCGACCTTTTCGTGTAAGTGCCGAATTTCCAATTCAGCCTTCAGATTGACCTGGTAGTCGTGCTGCGAGCGCAGGCGATCCTTCACCTCTTGCCGATTCTGGCTCATCATGATGATCGGCGCCTGAATCGCGGCCAAACACGACAGCACCAGGTTCAACAGGATGAAGGGATACGGATCAGCAGGTCGCCAGAGGAGCACGAGGGAGTTCATCGTGATCCAGAGCGCCACGAACAGGCCGAAGCACATCAGGAACATCCAGCTCCCGCCGAAGGTCGCGATGCGATCCGCCATCCGCTCGCCGAACGACCACTCGCGCTCAAACTCCATGTCCACGTTCGTGGCGAGAATGTCGTGCTCGCGCAGGCTGTGGAGCACCTCCTGCTCCAGCGAGGTCACCTCGCCCTTCTCAGACGCCAGAATGGCCTGCACGTATTTGGTACGGTAGATGGTCAGATCCGGCCGACAGATGACGCTCTCGGGAGACCACCCGGGATGGTCGCGCCGAATCTCGTCGACCACCGCGTCGCGAATAAACGCCCCGTTGACCACGTCGCGCGGCGGGAACGTCTTGCCGCAAATGGCGCACGTGCGCCGATGATTACCGGTTTTGGTCATCACCAGTCCTCGGGGTGGACAGACCGTGCTCGAACCGTGCCGTTTCGCGCGAGGCTAACACGGCGTCCCCGCGCGAGTAAAGCCGGCCGCGACGGTTCGTGATCCGCAACCGACCCATGCGCCGCCGGTCAGAGCGCTCCTCCGGCTTGCGCATCATCGCAAAGACGGTACGCTTAACGAACGCATCGCCATCAAGGTGTTCGGGCTCATTCGATGACCGCATCGGCATGTCGGGTGTCATGTTCTCTCAACGCTCCTGGCTCATCGCGCTGATCGTCGCGAGCGTCGCGATGCCCGCGCCCGCACGTGCGGCGCAGACGCCGTGCATGTGCTCCTCCACGGTGTGGGGGTTGACCGGCGCCACGCTGACCGAGGCAACCGACGTCCTCGCCCATGGCGCGCGGCGGATCGGGCTCCACGTGATGAGCACAAACGGCGGCAGCGGCAATCCCCTCGACGGCCTGGATGAACCAGGCGCGGACAGCGGCACCGCCAGACTCGCGCGCGGAACCCTGGCCCTCGGATTGGCCCGCGACGCCGAGATCGCGGTCATGGCGCCCTACGTCCAACTCACGCCGGAAGACCGCGGCGGGACCGGCGGACGCGGCGATCTCGGCCTCTCGCTCAAACAGCGCGTGTGGAACGCGGGCCCGCAACGGCCCGCCGTGGCCGTATCCGCATCCTACGTGGCCGCTACCGCGGCCCGAGATCGCTCGGTGAACACCGTCACGCACGATGCGTATCGATTCGCGGTCGCGCTGCAATCCACCAGAGCCCTACGCTCACCCTGGGCCGAGGCCGTCACCGTCACCGGGAACCTCGGCGCATTGCTCAAGGATCAATTGCGGGTGGAACGAGATGAAATCCTGTTGTACGCCGTCGGCGCTCACGTGTTGCTGCCGAAAGAGATGGGCGGGTTGTTTGATCGCGATACCGGCCTGTTCGGACGCGGCGCGGACGGCCGGTACGCCGTGACCCTGGAAGCGGCGGGAACCTACTTTCGCGGCGACCGCGCGCCCACGTATGACGACTCCATCACGCTCATCGCCGGCGTGCGGTACACCGCAGCCCGTTGGGGGATCGCGGTCTCCGCGCACTCCGTCACGTATTCACGCCAGAGCAAACACCACGCAGCCGGCGGCGGCATCCTCGGAGCGGTCGCGTTTTAAGCGGCCGATGCGACGACCACCTGTTCTCAAGAGCGCGCCCGCGGGCTCTTGAGCAGCGCATCGACCTTGCGCTGGATCACCTCGGGATCGCGAAGACCATCGAGGCGCTCGGAAGTCCCGTTCTCGCGGTGAAGCAACACCGTGCCGATGCCGAGCAGTTGGTCCAACCGACTCTGTCCCACGCTCACCGACTCCACCTCGGACAACGGCAACCGCGCTTGCGTTCGACCGACTATACCGGTCGTCCGGTAGATCGCCTCTTGGGTGAGTGTGTATCGTGTCGTACGCCGAAAGAACTGCGCCAGGCCCACGAACACGGCCATGCCCGCCACGTGGATCGCCACGATCCCCCACTGCCCCCACCACACCGACAGACCGGCCCGAACACCAAACACCACCGTGATGAACCAGAGAAACACATACTGGCTCCACGCCGGCTGTCCGCTCCAGCGGGTGACTTCATGGCCGCGTCGCGAGACATCAGTGTCCATCGCTCCTCACCTCGTTCAGTCGCCTGATCATCCGAAACTTCGAGTACCTCTGTGCCAAGGCGAATCCAACACGTGGTTCCAGTGTGATCGGATCATATCGGTTGTCACTGATTTTTGCTCCATCTCCGCCAGATTCCTGCCGTTTACGAAATTCTTAAGAATTTCCTAGGCATCATTTAAGAACGCGTCCTCGGCAAGCGGCGTATGCTAGGCCCTGCATGAAGGCTAACCCTCAACCGAAGGAGGACACACCATGAAGATCCGTCTCATCAGTTCCATTGTTTTGTCAGCCATCGCATTCCTAACCTACAACGCTTTGGCCGGGGCGCCGGCGGCGGTGGACCAAGCGGTCCTTGACCGCGGCCGGTACCTTGTTTGGATCGGGGGATGCAACGACTGCCACACCCCCGGCTTCCCCGAGGCGGCCGGCATGATCCCGCAGGAGCGGTGGCTCACCGGCAACCCGATCGGGTTTCAGGGACCGTGGGGCACGAATTATCCCAAGAATCTGCGACTCTATATGCAGAACATCTCCGAGGAGCAGTGGCTCGCGCGGGTCCGCAAACCCATGGGTCCGCCCATGCCCTGGTTCAATCTCCGAGACATGACCGACAGCGATCTGATCGCTGTCTACAGTTTCATTCGCTCGCTTGGCCCGAAGGGGGAGCCGGCGCCCGACGCGGTGGGACCAGGCGTGGCCGTCACGACGCCGTATATCGAATTCTTTCCCAAAAACCTGCCTAAGCAGGCGGGAAGGTAATCGCGCCGAACCGCTGATCAGCGACCGGGCGCGTCCGTGAGCCGCAGGGGCCGTGACACGTTCAGGCGGAAGCGGCCGCGCCCGGTCTTTTCAAGACCCAGGAACTTGCAATGCTCGGCCAGCCGACGTTGTAGGAGAATCAGCCGGGCCTCCAGATTGTCCGTGATGTCCGGCAGCCCCAGCGTGCAATCGAGCCGCAGCTCGCGGTTGGTGAACTCGGTTCTGCCGGCTTCAACGTAGTCACCCACCAGTTTACGCAGGATCGCACCGGCAACGCCTTTAATAAGGTATTCATTGTCGATGAACACGCTGTGGTCCGCGGCAAAATGCTGGATCGCCACCGGTGCGCCTTGCACCGGCGCGGGCGTCGCAGCCATCGCGGGTTCGTCCTGCGGCTCGGGAGCCTCGGACAAGACCTCGATCAACAAGGCCAATTGGCTTGCCAGCACCGCCAATGCGTCCTCGTCCTCATAGGTGAACCGCCGCTCCTGCGGGCTTTCCATGTAGAGCACACCCAGCAGACGCGTGTCGCGCGTCAACGGCACGGCGAGTTGACTGCTCGAATTGCGCAAACCGGGGAAGGGAATTTCGGTTTCAAGCGCATCCACCCCGCCACTCTGGGCAAACCCCTCGCGCGCCACGCGGCCGTACAGGTATTCGTTCGCCACATACCCGATGCGGATCGGCGTGCGCTCGCGCGCGGCCACGCCGATAATGCCTTCGCCCACGCAAATCTCCGATCCCACGCCTGATTGCTGATAACCGCGCGTGGCCACGGTATACAGCCGGTTCCGGCGCTCGTCATGTATAAGCAGCATCACGTGCCGAATGTCGAAATTCCGTTCGAGCGCTTCCAGCGCCTCGTCGAACAGCCGCGCCAGGTCCCCGCACCGGCCCACCTCCGTCAGACAGGTCCGAAGGGACGAGAGCAGACATTGGCTCCGCGAGGCATCGAGTGCGGGTTCGCCAAACACGTGGTCGATCTTCAGCACCTTGTAGATGTCCGAACCAAGCAACCGGAACACCTTGCTCATGCCGGTGTGCGAGGCAATGCCGGCGAGCTTGGCCTTCATGTTCTCGAACAACGGCCCCTCGGTTTCGGTGCGCAAGTACTCGAGGTGCAGGCGGTAGTGGGCGGCCGTGTCCGGGTCCACCACCTGCACGGTCGCGCGCCGGTTGGCCAAGATGTTCTTGCGTGTGGTGTTGAAAAACTGATACGTCAACGCCACGTGGTCGCCGTCCACATAATGCACCTGCGACAGATACGCCACGTTCGGCGTGCCATCCTTGGAACACGTGGCGAACGCCGACGGCACCGCGCCCTCAAAGCAGTTGCGCAGATCCCCCAACCGCGCGATCACGGCTTGGGCTCCAAACGCTGACCCGCGGTCGGCCCCGGGGTCTGCACGAACGCGGCGGTGGGGGTAAACGTCACCCCCACCGCCGCTTCGCTTGTACCGGACACGATCGCAGACGAAAAGCAGTCCGTGAACCCAAGCGCGCCGACTTCTACCGCGAACGCCTCGGCATACGCGGTCATGATCGCGCGATCCCCACGGCCCAGCGGCGCGACCTTGGCGTCGGTGCCTTTGAGTTGAATAGTCTGGTGCGTCTTGGGCCGAGTGAACACAACCGCAACCGGTCGACCCGCACGCAGATCACGCAGCAACGGCGAGGCCTGAGACACCGAGAGAAAGACCGTGACGCGCCGCCGGTCACTGGAGATCCGGCAACCATACCCGCGAGCGACCGATGGCATACACTTCGCGTCGCACGACGCCACATTGATCGCCACCGGACCGCCAAGGAACGCGGCGTACGTCTTATCAAGTAAAGGGCTGTCGAACCCAACCTTGGACACTACAACCCCCTGCCCCCCCCACACACACAAAGGGGACGTTCCTAACTAATTAAGTAATTTTTGAGACCTGTTCTCAAGTCTATCCGTTGCATCACCAGTCTGGCGCCTCGACGCTCGGCCAATGTGATGGCGGGCGCGCTCGTGCCCAGTGCGTCGGCAAGGTCTGCGCACGAGATGTGATACCGCGTGCGTGCCACGTACGCAACCACGGCGCGTCCATTGGAGAGCGGCCGCGTGCGGCGCCGCGATGCCAGAGCCTTCGGCGAGAGCCCTAACACGCGGCACACCTCGTCCACCACGGTCTGACAGTCGACCGACTCTCGCCTAGTGGCCTGTTTTAGCTGTGAACGGAGGTTCACCGTAAACTCTGGACTTCCCAAGATCGTCGTTGAGCCCACCCCATCAGTCGAGCGAGCTGTCGCTTCCTTGATCACGCGCGTAAGTTCTCGGCCGCTCGCTCCAGTGCGCCGTTCCGGGGTTTGCTCCTGCTCCAACCCCTCCGCGACAAAGCTGACATAGGCCCGACCCGCCTGCTCAGCCTCCTGACCAAATCGCTCCAGAACCTCCGCAGTCTCCTGCCACGCGTGACGGCCTCTTCCCACCAACGCGCCGTGCCCGCACCACGGGTAGTCGGCCAATGCCTTGACGCTCAGCACAAGGCCTGCGCGTATGGGATTCAAATGGACATACCGCACCAATACCAGCAGGTAGAGATCTTCCTCGCAGATAAGGGAGCGATAGCGGTTCTGAAAGAGATGTCCCGCGCGGCCGTAGCGGCGATTAAACGCGCCCGCGTACCCAGTCAATAGCCGGCGCATCAGGTGCGCCAAGCCCTGGGGTCCTGAGCGCAGGACTAAATGGAGATGGTTGGAGAGGAGGCACCACGCCAAACACGTGGTCTGAGTGTCCGGCAGCAGACGGGCCAGTCGCCGGACAAAATCACTGCGATCCTCGTCGCTCCGGAAAATGTTGCCTTGCTCAATGCCCCGCGCCATCACATGGTGCACCACTCCCGGAGCATCGAGACGCGGCCCGCGTGGCATGGCCGACGCTATAACATGTTCACCAAGACCGTGTAAAGAAAAAATTACTTAATTACTTAGGAACGTCCCCTATCGGCTCCCTATCGGGTCCGCTATCGGGTCCTGGGGTCACCTCAACAGCAGGACGTCCCGTCGGTCGTGTGGGCGTTGCCCGCGGTCAGCTCTTTGTAGGCCGCATACGCCTTGATCGCCCACTCTTCGCCGGGGCAGCCCTGCATGGTCATCGCGACGTTCAAAAATTCGATCAGTTCGTCTTTCGTCGCCCCTCGTTGCACGGCCGATTTCACGTAGGCCCGGATACAGGGCTCGCACCGGATGGCGATCGAGATGGCCAGCGCGGTCAGCAGCTTGTACTTGCCGGCCACGGCTCCGTCTTCATAGGAGGCCTCCCGCGCCCGCAGGATGCCTCCCGTGACCTTCGGGCTGAGCCTTCGCATCTCCGCAAAGAGGGATGATTCCGCCTCAGGGGTTTCAGCGATCTTGGACATGCGCGCCTCGGTTTAGGTTCCCGGCGATCAAGCCGGTATCCGGATATCGAATCGCGTTCTTCCGTCGCGCCAGGGTGAACGCGTCCGGCATTGAGAGCAGAAAGGTCCCCTCGTGTTCGGATACCCATTGCTGACCAGCCTCGTCCGAACGAAAGAAATGAACAAAGTGGCAGAAATGGGTGATCACGTCCTCTTGAACCCGGGCCGCCTCCGGCGTGAGAAACGACATCACCGCACCCACGGGGTCCGTCTCAATGATCTGCTGTGGGGAGACCACCAGCCGGACCACGTGGCCGGTCACGGGGCAGGTCGATTCCACGCGAGCCGTTTCCCCGATTAGCTCAGGAAGGAAGAGGCTGTCCCAGGCGCACCAGGTATAGAGCGTCCGGCCGTTGACGATAAACCGATGGGCCATCTCGGGAAGCGCGAGGCCCCAGTAGCCGATGACGCGTTCGCGCTCGTCGTAGAAGACCCCGGGCCACCCCAGGAGCGTCTGCCGCACCCGCTCCGGCGGCAGATCCAGTCGCGCCGCGAGCTGTTCCGGCGCCACCGGGCTGCCTTGGGCCAGCAGCCGATAGAGATGAATCGAGAGCTGCTGTTCCTCGTTGGAGAGCTTCGGAAACCAGCTGGCCACCTCGTTGGCCAGGCTGGCCATGCTATTCACCTGCCAACTCATATTCCGGGCCACGATCAGCCTCCCTGGGCCAGCACCCTGGCCCGGTACGTATATATCGCGTTGCTCGCCGACTCCACTGCGCGCACCAGATCCTGTTCCCCGGCTTTCCGGGGATCGTATCGCACCACCGCGCGTCCCTCCTTGAATCGGACATCCGCGGACGAGACGCCCGGCACGCGCAGCAATGCCTTCCGGATGTCCTTCACGCAGCTCCGGCACTCCATGCCGTCCACTTCAAGGGTCACCTGCGTGGACGGCTCGCTTGGGGCTGCGTCAGCAGCCCAGGCGAGCGAGGGAACGGTCGTCAATCCCGCGGCCACGGCGAAGAGCATCACCACGGCATGCGCCGTCTGTTGAATTGCACGCATCACACGCCTCCTTTCACGATCAAGACCCGATAGCCAACCAGAAGGGAGCGAGCGCGAACGCCACGATGATGAACGTAGCCACCCACAGCAAGGCTTTGGTGTGTTTGAGCCGAGCCGGCGCGCAGCCGGAACCGGGAGCGCAGGCCCGTTGCTGTCGATAGACCGAGCGGAATCCCAGGGCCAGAAAGACTACCGCCAGCGCGATAAAGAAGAGCCGGTACGGCGCGAGGGCCGCGGCGAACCGCGCCGATTCGCCCAGAAATCCCGTGGCGCCGGCGCCCACGCCCAGCACCGAGAAGAGCAGCGGCCCTGTGCAACAGATCGAAGACAGCGCGGCGGACAGAAGGCCGCCGGCGGTCCAGCCGCGGCTCATCGAGGCCCTTCCGACTGCCGGTGATCCTGAGGGCAGCAGGCCGCGCGGGCGCGGTGCTGGAGGATCAGGCCGCAGATCAGGATCGCCACGCAGATCGCGAGCGCGGAGAACAGCACAGCGTCGAGGTAGCCCGAGAACGCGGTCAGACCAACGGCAGCCAGCAGGATGACCAGCAGCGGAGTGAAACAGCAGAGCGCCGCAATGATCGCACCGATTGCGCCCGCCTTGACCAGCCGGTCCCCGTTCGCCATCACCGTTTTCTCGATGGGCGGTCGTGGCCCTGGTGCTTGCCGACGATCCGGCACGACAGGATGCGCTCCGCCTGGTCCAGCACCCGCTTCTCGGCCCACTCCAGCATCCGCGCGATCTCGGGATGCGCCAAGCCGTAAATGGCCAGCCGGCCCTGCTTCTCCACCGTGACCAGGCCGCACGTCCTCAGGCAGTTCAAGTGGTGGGAGACAAGGTTCTGCCGCCGGCCCAGGGTCTCGTAGATCTCGGTCACGTGCATGGGGCCCTTTGCCTGCAACAGGCTCACAATCTGAAGCCGGGTCGGGTCCGCCAGCGCGGCAAAGAGCCCAACTTGCGCCGCCAAGAGATCGCCGTGTTTCATATTGATCAATATATATTGATATATTGAGTCTGTCAAGTCCCGCCATGCGACAGTTGTTAAGCAAACCTCCAACATCTGCCCTGCGATCATCTTTAGAGCAGCCCCTTCGTCACCGTCATCGCCGCCTGCATATCCGGCAGGTTCGTGATCTCCGGCACGACCTGCATGTAGCGAATCACATTGTCCTTGTCCACCACCAACACGGTGCGGGCCAGGAGGTGCAGGGGTTGGATCAGCAGGCCGGTGTTCTTGCCGAATTCCCCGGCTTTGTAGTCGGAAAGGAACGTCACGTTGTGGATCTTGGCTTCCTTGGCAAAACGCTTCTGGGCGAACGGCAGGTCCATGCTTACGGTGATGAGTTCGACCTGTTTATCGAGGCCGCCGTTTTTCTCGGACAGTTCGTGGGTTTGCTCTTCGCACACGGGCGTGTCGATCGAGGGGACGATGCTGATGATCCGGACCTTGCCCTTGGCCTCGGCCAGGTTCACGGGCTTGAGGTCATTGCCGGTGACCACGGCGGACGGCAGCGTGTCGCCGACTTTAATCGCCATGCCTTCCAGCGCCAAGGCGTCGCCTTTGAAAGTGACGTGTTGGCCGGTGCCGGGCGTGCCGCTGGACGTGGCAACCGTCATGGTTTGCGCACGCATCGTCGCACATGCAGTCAATCCGAGGAAAATAAGACCCATCCAAGTTATGGACTTCATCATTTGATCCCTCCTTGTCGAAGACTCAGGCAGATTCACTGTTCGCCTCAACGTCGCACCCAGCGTCCACGTGAGCCACTACCCAATCTGCAATACGCTCGAAGGCCTTGGCCGCCGGTGACTCCGGCGCGTGTTCGATCACCGGGAGGTAGGCCCTGACGGAGCGCCCCACGGCGGCGTCTTCCGGTATTTCTCCCACGGCCGTCAATTCCCCGCCCACGTACTCTTTCAACAGGGCTTTGAGTTTGAGCGTGTTCATCCGTTGCCCGCCGGATACGCGGTTCACGATGAGGCCGGGATGGAACGTTTTAAGGAGATCCCGTCCCACGGTCAGCGCATTCTCCTCGGCCTTGCCCGCGGCCTCTAACACTTCTTCCATACTGGTGAAGTCCCGATCTACAAGCGCCTCGGCCACGCCTCCGCGCGCCGCAAAGGCGGACAGGACCCGGCGGATCGCGGCGAGCTTGATGAACCGGTACAGATCGAGCACCGACGTGGGGTCGGACGTGGCGACCATCAGGTAGTGATCCGCCATCAGGAAAAAATCCAGCGAATGATAGTTGGTGCCGGGCCCCACGTCGATCAGCACCACGTCCGCCGACAATTGCTTGAGGTGCTTGATCAGGCGCTTCTTTCTCGCATACGGCATATTCGCGGTGGCCAGCGTGTCGCCGGTTCCCGGAATGATCCGGAGGGTCGGGCAGGGTTCAAAGGGATAGGCCACGTCCTCCAGCGACTCCACCCGACGAGCGAGGAAATCCGTGAGGGTTCCGGGAGGGTTCACCATCCCGAACAAGATATGGATGTTGGCGCCCCCAACATCCATATCAACCACCACGACCCGCTTTCCCCGTCTGGCCAAGAGTAAGGCCAGGTTACTCGCGACCACGCTCTTGCCGACGCCGCCCTTGCCCGACGCCACTGAAACCGTCGCGGCCATCAACCCTCCGCCACCGGTCGCACCAGGCTCGCGGCTAACTTCGCGCGCTGCCTAGCCTCATTCGTATCCTTCCCGATCGCCAGTGCCACGCCCATGCGTCGCTTGGTAAAGGATTCGGGTTTGCCGAATAGGCGTATTTCGGTTTGCGGCACGCGCAAGGCCCCGGCCACGCCGTCGAACGCGATGGCCTTCGCTTCCACCCCGCCATAGATCACCGCGCTGGCGCCCGACGCTTTCAGCGCGGTGGAGACCGGCAGGCCCAGGATGGCGCGGGCGTGCAGGTCGAACTCGCTTTGCCATTGGCTGATCATCGTGACCATGCCGGTGTCGTGCGGACGTGGGCTGACTTCGGAGAACCAGACCTGATCGCCTTTGACGAACAGCTCCACGCCGAAGATGCCGCGGCCGCCTAGGTTGTCGGTGACGAGCTTGGCGATCTCGCGCGACGTGGCCAAGGCCGTGGGCGTCATGGCTTGCGGCTGCCAACTCTCCACGTAGTCGCCCTTGATCTGCACGTGGCCCACGGGGTCGCAGAAGAATGTCTCGACCTTGCCCGATTCGCCCATCGCGCGCACGGTCAATTGCGTGATCTCAAAGTCAAAATCGATGAACGCCTCCACGATTACCTTGCCCAGGCTCACCCGCGTGCCGGTCATGGCGTAACTCCAGGCCGTGTCCACGTCGGCACGCGATTTGATCACGGATTGGCCCTTGCCCGATGAGGACATCACGGGTTTGACCACGCAGGGGTAGCCGATGCCGGAATCGATCGCCTGCTGCAATGCGTCGCGGCTTTCCGCGAACGCGTAGCGCGAGGTGGGTAGTTTGAGTTCCTCGGCGGCCAAGCGGCGGATGCCTTCACGGTTCATGGTCAAGCGCACGGCGCGGGCGGTGGGGATGATCTCGGTCCAGCCTTCACGTTCGATCTCCACCAATGCGTCGGTGGCAATGGCTTCGATCTCGGGCACGACCAGGCGCGGCCGTTCTTGTTCGATCACCGCGCGCAACTGCGCGGGGTCGGCCATGTTGATGACGTGGTGGCGGTGCGCCACCTGATGCCCCGGCGCGTTGGGGTAACGGTCCACGGCAATGACCTCCACGCCGAACCGCTGTAACGCGATGATGACTTCTTTGCCCAACTCGCCCGCACCCAACAACATGACGCGCGTAGCCGAGGGGCTCAAAGGTGTGCCGATGCGCATGGACCAACCTCCGGGGAGAGTGTGGGATCATAGCACGGCGCGCGGGAACCACGAAAGCCGCGCGCTGCACGTTGACCCTGTTGGAAAGCCTGTGGTATCACCAGCGCATGGGCAACCTCCCGTCCGTGCCCCGCGACTTCGGACTCCAGGAGGAAAAGGTCTGGAGCCTGGACGAGTCCTACGCGCATTGCGAGCAGGTCGCGCGCGCGCATTACGAGAACTTTCCCGTGGGCTCGTGGCTCTTGCCCGCGGATAAACGCAAATACCTGTGGGCTATCTACGCGTTTGCGCGCATGGCGGACGACTTTGCCGATGAAGCGCAATACCTCGACAATCTGCGCCTGCCGTTGCTGGAGAACTGGGAAGGCCAGCTCCTGCAGTGCATGTGGCGCAAGCCCCAGCACCCGGTGTTCATCGCGCTCAAGGACACGATCGAGACGTTCCGTTTGCCGGTCGAACCGTTCCAAGACCTGCTCATGGCCTTTAAGATGGACGTGTTCGTGGAGCGCTACAAGACCTACGATGATTTGCTCGGGTACTGCCGCTTGTCCGCGAACCCCGTAGGCCAACTGGTGTTGTCGGTGTTCGGGTACCGCGACCCTGCATTGCACGAATTGTCGGATTCGATCTGCACCGCGCTGCAACTGACCAACCACTGGCAGGACATGGCCATTGACGCGAAGAAGCCCAGGATCTACGTGCCGATCGAGGACATGGAGCGCCACGGCTATGATGAAACGCGCCTGCACTCCCACGTGGCGGACCACGCGTATCGTGGGATGATGGCGGACCTGGTTGGCCGCACCCGCGCACTGTTCGACCAGGGCCAGCCATTGCTCGATCGCGTAGGACAAGACCTCGCGTTTGAACTGCGCCTGGTCTGGCTTGGCGGCACCGCGATCCTGGATCGCATCGAGTCGCGCGGCTACGACGTGTTTCGCGCACGGCCCACATTGGGAGTCGGCGCCAAGGCCATGTTACTGGCCAAGGCCGCGCTCGGGTCCCGCCGCCGAGTCAGGCCGTGAACGCCGTGGTCATGGACCGCCCCGCGTCCAGCGGCAGCAATTTCCGGTACGCCTTCCTGGTGCTCTCGCGGCCGCAACGTCACGCGTTGGACGCGGTATATGGGTTCTGCCGAGCGGCGGACGACGCGGTGGATCACGCGGCGTCTCCGGATGCCGCGCGCGCCGCGCTGCTGACCTGGCGGCGTGAATTGGATCGGATCTATGCCGGGAACCCTGAGACGCCGGTGGGCCAAGCACTCGCGCCGGTGGTGACGTCGCTCCACCTGCCCCGCGAACATTTCGATGAGTTGTTGCTGGGCGTGGCCATGGACATCGGCCGCCCGCGCTATCAGACGATCCAGGAGCTGTCGCGGTACACCTATCGTGTGGCGTCCACGGTGGGACTCTTGTGTCTGCCGATCTTTGGAGTCGATAGCGAACAGGCGCGCGCCTATGCGATTGAACGCGGGCTGTCGCTGCAACTGACCAACATCATTCGCGACGTGAAAGTCGACGCAGCGATGGGGCGGATTTACCTGCCGCTCGACGAACTGAAAGCCTTCGGCTGCGGCGAGGAGGATGTCTTGGCCGGCCGCCACACACCGGCGTTCGAACGCCTGATGGCGTTTGAGTGCCGCCGGGCACGCGAAGCCCACGCGCGCGCCCGCAGCCTGGTCCCCGACCGTCGGAAACTGCTTGCGCCCGAGATCATGGGCCGCACGTACGAGGCGCTCTTGGATCGGATCGAAGCGTCCGGCTACCGGGTAATGGACGCGCCGATCCGCCTCACCGCGCCCACCAAAGCCGTGATCGCGCTCAAAAGCTGGGTGGGCGCGCACTGGGGACTCGGAGCGTAACCCTTGAGGAGGTGACCATGGGACTTGCCGACAATGCTTGCATACCCTGCCGTGGCGGCGTGCCCCCGCTGCCGAGCGAGCGCATCACCGTGCTGCTCAAACAACTCGATCCCGGCTGGACCGTGACGCACGAGGGCACGCGGATCGAACGCGCGTATCAGTTCAAAGAATTCGCCGACGCCCTGGTCTTTGCCAACCGCGTGGGCGAGATCGCGGAGAGAGAAGGCCACCACCCGGACCTGCACGTGGGCTGGGGCCGCTGCCGCGTCGAGATTTGGACGCACAAGATCAACGGCCTGACGGAAAGCGATTTCTATCTGGCGGCGAAAGCCGACCGCGCTTTCAGTAACGCCTAGTGTCGCTTCGAAGAAGCGGGCGCACGCAGTGCGCCCCTACGAAATTCGTTGAAAAACGCTGACAGACAAGAAGGGCGGTGGTTGCAAGGCGGAACAAGGGGGCGCCCCGGAGCGTACTGTATCGTACGTGAGGAGGCGACTCCGCCGCGACAACGCAGCAGACGCCCCCTTATTGTCGGTCAGGAGCGGTAGGACGCGTTGATGCGGACGTAGTCCTGCGACAAATCGCACGTCCGCATTACGGCTTCCGCCTTGCCCTGTCCCAAGTCCACGGTCACGCTGAATTCGGATTGTTTGAGAATCACCGCGGCCTGGGCTTCGGCGGAGGCGCCCACCCCGACCCCTTGTTTCACCACGGCCACGGGACCGATATAGAGCGCGATGCGGTCGGGACGGATGGGCACGCCCGCGTTGCCGATCGCGGAGATGGTGCGGCCCCAGTTCGCGTCCTCCCCGTGCCACGCGGTACGAACCAACGGCGAGCGCGAGACCGCGAGCAACACGTGTTTGGCCGCGGCCGCGTTGGCCGCGCTCTTGACGCGAAGCGTCACCAGTTTGGACGCGCCTTCCCCGTCGCGCACGATCATCAACGCCAACCGCTCGCACACCTGCCGCACCATGGCCTCGAACGTGGTCAATGCCGCGCCCGAGGTGACCGGGCTGTTCTTGGCCAGCCCATTGGCCATGAAGATCACCAGGTCGTTGGGGCTCGTTTCGCCGTCCACGTCGATGGTGTTGAAGGTCGCGTCCACGCACCGTTTGAGCACGGCGTGCAACGTGCGCGGCGCGACCGCCGCGTCCGTGGTCAAAAACGCCAGCATGGTGCCCATCTGGGGATGGATCATCCCCGACCCTTTGGCCATGCCCCCGACCGTGATCGCCACCCGAGCGCCGGTCTCGCGGATCGCGATTTCCTTGGGCATCGTGTCGGTAGTCATGATCGCGGTCGCGGCTTGCGGCCCGCCGGACGCCGTGAGCTGCGCCGCCGCCCGCATGATCCCGCCGCGGACTCGGTCCATGGGCATGCGCGCGCCGATCACGCCGGTCGACGCCACCAATATGTCGCGCTCCTCCAACGACAGGACGCGGGCGGTTTCCGCGGCCATGGCTTTGGCGTCTTCCAGACCCTCGGCTCCGGTACACGCGTTGGCGCACCCGCTGTTGATGACGATCGCTCGCGCTTTCCCGCGCTTGAGACGCGGTTGATCGATCAGCAGCGGCGCGGCTTTGATCCGGTTCGTGGTCATGACGCCGGCCACTGAGGCCTCGACGTCCGAAACCAGCAGCGCCAAATCGGGCCGCTCCTGTTTCTTGATCCCCGCGCACACGGCTGCGGCGCGAAAGCCCTTGGGCGCGGTCACGCCGCCCGGCACGTGAATCGGCGCGTCCGCTTGCCGTGTCATGGGAACACCGGGGGAGCGGTCAAGCCGAGGGTTTCCGGAAAGCCGCACATGATGTTCATGTTCTGGATGGCCTGTCCGGCCGCGCCTTTGACCAGGTTGTCGATCGCCGTCATAAGCACCACTCGCTTGGTTTCAGGATCGGACACCACGCCGATGTCGCAGTAATTGGAACCCCACACCGCCTTGGTCTGCGGTGACTCGCCCGGATCGAGCACCCGCACGAACGGCTCGTCGCGGTACACGGTCCGATACAACGCCGTCAGCCGTTCCGACGTGAACGGCTTGACCGTTTCCACGTAGATGGTGCAGAAAATACCGCGCGTCATGGGCGCCAGATGCGGGGTGAACAGGACGCCTTGCGCGCGCTTGGACAGGCGCGACACTTCCTGGACGATTTCAGGTTGGTGCCGGTGCCGACCGACCTTATACGCCATCATGCCCTCGTTCGCCTCGGGAAAATGGTACGGCAACGACGCGCCCCGTCCCGCACCCGAGATGCCGGACTTGGCGTCGACGATGATCGGCGTTCTGGGCGCGAGCAGCCCTTGTTTCGCGAGCGGAGCCAACGCGATGATCGCGCCCGTGGGGTAACACCCGGGATTGCCCACCACGCGCGCCTTGGCAATCCGGCGGCGATGTAGTTCGGGGAGTCCGTACACGGCTTTGGCCAAGAGCTTCTGATGTCGATGCGGTCCGCCGTACCAGCGCTGGTACACGCGGGAATCCACAAACCGATAATCCGGACTGAGGTCCACCACGCGGCACCCTAATGTTGCGAGCGCCGCCGCCGCGTCCATCGCCGCGCCGGAGGGCAGCGCCACGAACGCCAGGTCCACGTCGGCCCCGACTTTTTCCGCGTTGAACGCGGCCAATGGCAAGTTGATGATCCGCGCGAGCGAGGGGAACACGTCGGCCAGCGGCTTGCCCGCGGACTGCTCCGACGTGACGGCCGCGATCGTGGCCCGAGGATGTCCGGCCAACAAGCGCAGCAGTTCGCCCCCGGTGTACCCGGTCGCGCCGACCACGGCGACTCGAATCGACTTGGTGGATACCGCCATCGACTCTCTCAGTAAACCGCCCGCGTTCCAACGTACCGCGGAGCGTCCGGTTTATAAAAAATGGGGGAAGGTCCGGCGACCTTCCCCCTCGAAAAGATCCAGGCTGAGGTCGTTACCGCTTCGAAAACTGGAACCGCCGACGGGCGCCACGCTGCCCGTATTTCTTGCGTTCCTTGACCCGCGGATCGCGGCTGAGCAAGCCATCGGCCTTGAGTTTGGGCCGCAACGCGGCATTAACCTCCAGCAGCGCCCTCGCGATACCGTGACGCACCGCCCCGGCCTGTCCGGTCAAGCCCCCGCCCGCCACGTTGACCGACACGTCGTACCGACCGATCACGGCCGTGGTTTCCAACGGCTGGCGAACTTGCAGTTTCCAGGCATCGCGCGGAAAGTACTCTTCGTACGGCCGTTCGTTGATGAGGATGGTGCCGTTGCCGGGTCGCAGGATCACCCGCGCCACCGCGTTCTTACGCCGTCCCGTTCCAGCATACTGTGTGGCCATCACGCGGCTCCTTGTCGGCGCGACTTGATCGCAAAGGGTTGCGGTGCCTGCGCCACGTGGGGATGCTCCGCGCCGCGGTACACCCGAAGTTTGGTCGCCAATTGTTTGCCCAGTTTGTTTTTCGGCAACATGCCTTTGATCGCCAGCGTCACCAGTCGTTCGGGTTTCTCCCGGATCAACGTGCCCGCGGACACCTCCTTGAGGCCACCCGGGTACCCGCTGTGGCGGCGGTACATCTTCTGCCGCAGCTTGTCGCCGGTGAGCCGAACTTTTTCGGCGTTGATCACCACCACGTGATCGCCGGTGTCGACGTGCGGGGTGAAAATGGGTTTATGTTTGCCGCGAAGCAACACCGCGGCCTGCACCGCCAACCGGCCGAGAATCTGTCCCTCGGCGTCGATCACGTGCCAAGCCGCCTTCACGTCTGCCTTTTTCGCTGAAAATGTCCGATTCATCGTCACATCCTACCCACGAGAAAGAACTTGCGCCCCTGCAAAGCCCCTATTTCTACAAAAAGCGTCCGGGCTTGTCAAGGGATTTCCTGCGACACGCGTCACGGGGGGGGCACCGTCTTCCCTCCACGCCGTGATTTCTGGTACAAGCGTGCCTACCACCAGGAAACGCCGTATGTCACCCTTTCTGTACGCGGTCTACAAAATCAGCAAGCTCGCCGTGTATCCGCTCACGTGGATCCTGATCCTGCTCCTCCTGGCGTTGATCGCCTCCTGGCGCGGACGCAGAAAATTGCTCCACGCGTGTTTGATAACGGCGTTCGTGATCGCGTACGGACTCTCGCTCCCACCTGCGGCGAGGATGTTGACCGGATCGATCGAACAGCGTTACCCCGTGCCGCCCGCGATCCGCGGAGGCTCCGGGACCTCCACCTACGACGCGGTGGTGGTCCTTGCCGGCGGCGTCCACCGTAAAGGCGGGCTCCGGATGGAGGATCGCCTCTCCCCCGAATCTCTGGATCGGCTCGTGTGCGGTCGGGCACTCATGACGGATCGGATCGCGCCACGGCTGATTCTCTCCGGCGGCAACGTGGATCCGTTCGCGGAACACACACCCGAGGCGGAGATCATGGCTCGCACGCTCCAGTTGCTCGGCCCCGTGCCCGGCGAGGTGCGCGTCGAGCCGCGCTCACGCACCACCTACGAAAACGCGGTGGAGACCAGCCGGATCCTCGGGCCCGGAAAACGGATCGCCTTGGTGACGTCCGCGCTCCACATGCCGCGAGCGATGGCATTGTTCAGGCGGCAAGACCTGACGCCCACCGCGTTTCCATGCGAGTATTTGACCGGCGCCCGCGCGGCTGGCATCCGGGAGTACCTCCCGGAGCTGTGGGCGTTCCGGAACAGTTCTGAGGCGATCAACGAATGGGTGGGGTTGTGGCTTTACACCGTGGCGGGCAAAGCCGGGGCGCCCTGAGCGTTATTGATACGGTCGCCGCCCGTGGCCGGCGCCCTTGAACGGCAAGGCGTCCCATTGGGTTTTCAGATCCGGGTGCGCGTTGAGAAAGGATTCGACCGCGGCGTCGTCTTCGAACACCTCGCGTTTGCGCCGGTTGTATTCTTCGGTGGTCAGCCCGTATTTTTTCAGGATCGACGACACCGTTTGATCCACCTGTTCCACCATGGCTTCGCGCTGATCCGGGGGCGGATTCACCGCGCCCGGCCCCATGCTGGCGAAGAAGTCCTTCATGGCCGCGCCGATCTCGATTTGGATCCGAACGTACCGCTCCAACTCGGACATCTTCTCGGACGACTTTGACGGAGCCTCCGCCGCAAAACCCGGCGCAGCCATGAGAACTACCCACGAGCACGCCACGACCACCACTCGACTTACCGGTCCGACCATGCGAGACATCCTTTTCAACGTGTGCGAGCAGCCTGTTCCGCGCGCCGGACTCATCCACGGGTCGGGCGCCGGGTGAGGGATGATAGGCGCGGCGCGGCGCGCGTGTCAATAACGGGTAACGGATACCGTCAGGACGACGCGCGCAGGGCCCCGCCGGTCGCAGCCGCGGGCACCGCGACCGATACCACGATCACCTGATACCACAGGGGCATCCACCCCCACAACACGAACATCCACGTCAATCCGAGCGTCACGATGACCGCGCCGAGCGCGACCGCGTGCGCGATCGGCGCGCGACCGGCAATAACGGCCGCGACATACCCCGCGCCGATCATCAGACCCAGATCCGAGCCGAGCATGGCCAAGAGCCACGTCGTGTCGGGAAACACGTCGTCACCCGGGGCCGGCAGAATCTGGGGGACAAACCGCTTAAGGGCCAGCCATTTGGCCGCGGTGACGACCGCAAGCGCAAGGTATCCGATGACCACCGCGGCGAGACTTCGGCTCATGGCAGACGCAACAGGCGTATCCTCACGTCGCGCGGAATCGTACGGAATCGCCCCCAACGGGTCAAGCGGGGCGCGATATCGCGAGGGCGGTCGACTCGTCTTCACGATCGCGCGAGCGATCTCACGCGGGGCGTGGCTAGGCGGCGTTCTTCGCGGATTGTTGCGGCAAATCGGACTCAGCCAGTGGTGTTAGCTCTTTCGGCCTGCCCAACAGATACCCCTGGACCAAATAGATGCCCAACTCCCGCATCACTTCCAACTCCTCAGCGGACTCGATGCCTTCCGCAATGATCCCCTCGGTCGAGCAATTGCGAAGCCCCAACAGCAGATCTTTCAAGATTCTCCTGAACCGCGTGGACTCCACCGCCTGCAGCACGGTGGAACGGTCCAGTTTGATGTGTTCGGGAATCAACCGGGCGATAAACGGCAGGGACACGAAGCCCGCCCCGAAATCATCGATGGCCAACTTATAGCCGTACGCCCGCCACTGCTTGGCAATGGCCAGATGGTTCTCCACGTCATGCAGCGCTTCCGCCTCTGAAATCTCGAGCACGACGTCCAACCCCGTCGGGACGGGGGACGGCTGGAGTTTGCCGAGCAGCTTAAAATCCACGTTGATGAAGACCTTCTTCAGGCCCACGGCTTGAGCCGTCTTCATCTGACTCGTAAAACAGAGGCGTTTTAAGTCATCCAATAACCCGATCGCCTGGTACTTCTTAAACAAGTCCAGGATGCTGAGTTTGCCCTGGGCGTCACGGCTGAGCGCCTCAAATCCCGTGGGCTCGTTGAGACGGAGATCCTGCACCGGTTGAAATACCACGCGGATGGTGCCCTCTTTCAGGGCGTACTCCTCTTCCCCGATATGAATTTTGTCGCCGCCTTTTTTGGCGATGTACAACGCGCGGTCCGCGAGGCGGACCAGCTCGTCCGCGGTTCGTCCGTGTTCGGGGTACAAAGCGATGCCGATGCTGATATCCAGGCCGCTCTCCGACGCAGCCTTCAGTTTTCTCACGCTGTCCCGGATGCGTTGCGCCGCGACCAGTACCCCCTCCTTACTGGTATTGGTCAGTAGGATGGTGATCTCGTCTCCTCCCCACCGGAACGCGCTGTCCCCCCCTCGAATGGACTCGTTGACCCGTCCCGCCACGTCTTTCAGGACCTGATCCCCCGCTTGATGGCCCTGGGTATCGTTGACGCGTTTAAAATGGTCCAAGTCACACGCCAACACCGCCAGGCACTGGCCGTTGCGTTCCGCCAGCATGAGGCTCTCGTGGATACGATGGGCAAAATAGCGCCGATTATAGAGATTGGTGAGGGGGTCGCGGATCACTTGCTCCGCCAACGTTTGCTCGGCCTGCCTGCGGAGCAGGACATTGGTCAACATCTCGCCCACGACTTTGAGCAGGTTGACGTCCTCCTCAGTCCAAGCCGTTTCATCCCGAACCGACTCGACCGCGAGGAAACCCATGGCGGAGTGCGCGTGCACCATCGGGACAAACAGTGCGGACCGCACGCCCGCCTCTTGGAAAGCCCGTTGCTCCACGGCGGCGTCGGACGGCAACGACGAGAGACGCGGAACACGTGCGATCTCCGCCTTCCGCATCGTGTTCATGAACCACGGGAACCGCTCGCGCGACCCGTCGTTAAACCGCTCGCTCCCGGGCTGGACCCCTTCCGCGCACCACTCAACGGTGTACGCGATCGTTTCGCGATCCACGGAAAACAGACCCGCATAACTCCGATCACCCCCTAAGAACTCGCCGAGTGTTCGCACGGCATCTTGAATGCCGTCATGCGCCGTCTCCGACTGGAGATTGACGAGGCGGGCTGAAATCGCGGCAATGGTCTGCTCCAGTTCGAGCCGGTGCTGTAACCGCTCCGCCGCGCGTCGGCGTTCGGTGATGTCCCGGATCACCACGGTGAAGAACACGTCGCGACCCAAGATCAGTTTGGACAATGACCCTTCCGCCGGGAACTCGGTCCCGTCTTTTCTGCGGGCCGCGATCTCCCGGCGCTCATCCATGCGAAGCGACGTCATGGGGGCCGCCGCGAAGGCAGCCACGTGAGCGCGGTGCGCGGCGTGTAAGCGATCGGGAATCAACAAGTCGATGGGGTGGCCGAGCGCTTCGTGTTCGGAATAGCCGAAGAGACTTTCAGCGCCTTTATTAAACAGCACGATTCGCTGCCCGGCGTCCACGGAAATGATCCCCTCCGGAGCAATCTCCAAGATACCGGCCAGTCGGGCTTCATTGCGCGCCAAGGCGTTCAGCGATGAGGAGAGATCGCCTTGCAGAATCCGCTCGACACGATTTCCCCACCACTCCTTGATCCCCACGAAGGCGATCCCGATCACCCCGAACGCAAACACATGGGTGACGATGCCGCCTTGTAGGTTCGCTCGAAAGACGTACAACACGGTGGCGACAACCACAAGCGTGGCCGCGGAGACGAGGTTCTCCAGTTCGCCTCCCCGCCGACCCTCTTCTGCCCGGTCATGGCCGGCGAGGTCGGCGCTCACCGCGTCCTGCGTTGCGGCCGCCGCATAAATCAACGCGAACCCCGCGATCCAGTACACGTCCAGATAGTTCCCGGCCTCATAGGTCCGGCCCAACAAGGCTGCCGCGTACAACGTGTCCGTCGCGGCGTGAACCGCTACCCCGGCCACAAGCAATAAAAAGACCTTCCGATTTTCTCCCCACACGTACAGCCACAGACAGACGACGCCGAACACAAACGCCGTTAGATAGAGAATCGGATAGGTCACGGCCGCCGCCAGATACAACGGGGACTCCGGTGAGGCCCGCATGGCGCCGATCACGGTGACCGGTACGGAAATAGTGATCGCGGACACGATGATTCCGAGGTTGCAGAGTTGTTTCAGGGTGACCCGCGCGGTCGGGGTTTCGGCTCGATACCACAACATCCCGGCCATACACAGCGGCGCGAACAGCATGAACCCGACATCGGAGAAGGCGGGAAACGGCGTGACCTCTCGCAACACCAATTCCCGATAGTCCCAGTAGAGCATGCCCAGAAACCAGGCCCCGCACGCGGCCCCGAACAGGATCCAGGCTTTTCGGTACGGCCCCTGCCGGCGCTTGGCGGTGTCGAGGCATTTCCAACCGGTAAGCGCAGACGCGAGGGTCCACGCGATGTCCGCCCACCAGTGGACCGTCCATTGCGAAAATCCGAGACCGTAGTTGCCGATCGCAAACACCACGACCGCCGCGGCCAGCGCAACAACCGTCATGGATGTGTTACGGGCAACCGGCATGGCCCCCGGTCATCTCCCGACTGGGTAAAACAAATCGACACAACCGCTCGCCTCCACGGTCACCGTCCCCATTTGTAATGGGAATCGCCGCATCAGCACGCCTCCGACACCGAACATGTTCTTCGCAACAGAATTGTGCGGATAGTGTAGACGAGGTTGCCAATTTCGACTATTGCCATCACCTGCGGTGGCCCGTGATGTGGCGTATGGACATGGTCCCGTCAGGGGGGCGAGGGACTGACGATCGGATGATCTCGGACGTTATCGCCGGATGACGAACGTCTCCACGGTGTGGCAGCGTTCGCAGCGAGGGCCGAGCGCGCCGTCGTGGGCATCGTCGTTACGGTGGCAAACGCCGCAGAGCGTCGACGTCTTGGTGCTAAACAGCGGACGCGTGTGGCACGTCAGACACTTGACCTTCTTGTGCGCGCCGTCCAGCGCGTACCCGGCTTCTTTTTTGTGGTCGAAGTCCTTGCGCTCCCAGGTTTGATCCGTATGGCAGCGCTCACATCGGGCTCCGAACCGCCCCTTATGTTCGTCGTCCTTCTTGTGACACTCGACGCAGACCTTTGCCGCGTCCGCGAACAGCTTGGTGGCGTGACACTTCTTGCACGGCACGGGTTCGTGTTTACCTTTTAACGGAAACTCGGTCTTCTGATGGTCGAATCGCGGCGCCTTTTTCCAGGTCTTGACGTCGTGGCATTGCTCGCAGCGATCACCCAGTTTGGTCTTGTGCACGTCGTCTTTCTGATGGCAGCCGTGACAGGTCGTCGGCGTCTCCTTCAGCTTCGGCGTGGTGTGGCACGCGTCGCATCTGACCGTCACGTGCGCGTCGCGCAGACGAAAATCGGTCTTGTCGTGATCGAACGTGGTCTGTTTCCATCCCCGCTCCACGTGACAATTCTCGCAGCGCGGACCGAGCAACCCCTTATGCTCGTCGTCTTTCTTATGGCAGGCCACGCACTCCATCGGCGTGTTCTTGTACCGCTCGTTGGCGTGGCACTTCTCACACACCACCTCCTGGTGTTTGGCCAGCAGCGGATACTTGGTCTTGGAGTGATCAAAGCGAAATTGCTTCCAGTCCGTGGGCGTGTGGCAGTCCGCGCACTGCGTTCCCAGCGAGCCCTTGTGCCGATCGTCCTTCTTATGGCACGCGTAGCAGGATTGAGGGGTTTCGGCGAGTTTGGGCGTTTTGTGGCAGCCCAGGCACTCGACGGGCCGGTGTTTCCCCGTCAGCGGGTAGTCGGTCGTGTCGTGATTAAACGTGCTCCGTTTCCAATCCGCCGCCGTGTGGCAACTCTCGCACCGCTCGCCCAAGATCATCTTGTGCGGGTCGTCTTTGCGGTGACAGGCCACACAGTCGGTCGGGGTATCTTTCGCGTCCAACCCTTTCACGTGACATTGCTCGCACGTGACCGGCTGATGTTTGCCCTCCAATGGAAATTTGGTTTTGGCGTGGTCGAAACGAATCTCCTTCCACGAGGCCGGGACGTGACACTGCTGGCAGGCGTCGCCGAGCGTGCCCTTGTGATAGTCGTCTTTGCGGTGACAGGCCACGCACGCGGAGGGGGTTTCGCGGAATTTGGGCTTCACGTGGCACTGCTCGCACCGCACATCCTGGTGCTTACCCTCTAAGCGGTATTCGGTCTTGGTGTGATCAAAAGTTTTGGAGTCGAACGTGATGAGCTGGAACGCGCGCCCCTTGTGCTCCGCGTGACAGCGCTCGCATCGTTCCGTGTCGGTTTTGCCGTGGAACCCCCGTTTCTTCTGTCGGTCCACGCCGACTTCCTTGTGACAGGCCACGCACTTGGCGATAAAGGACTTGCCCAATGCGGCGTGGCAATCAAAGCACTCCTCCTCGGTTTTGGCGTGCGGTTCGGCGACCTTGCCCGGCATCACGCCTTTGAACAGGCTGAGGCCGTAGGCCACGGCGGGCCAGAGCGCGATCACCACCAGAAAGACAGGAAGGCGGCGGAGCACCCGCCGGGCGATCAACCCCACACGGCTAGAAGAGCAGGACCGCCGTGAGGTGGGCCAACACGGTCAGCACCAGGACGACCAAGAGCGGCACGTGCAAATGGTGCCAGAAACGAAAGGCACGTTCGGTCGCCTCCATTAAGGCAATGCGTTTTTCAAAACCGGTTTTGATCGCCAGGCCCTGGAGCCCGTCGACTTCGAGCGTCGCCCGCTGCTGCGGCCGCAGCTCGCGACGCGCGAGCAGTACGGCCTTGAACTCCTCCGAGGCCTGCCGGAGAATCCGGCGCTCGAGCCAATCCAGTTTGCCCAACAGGTAGAACGACTTGACCACCCCGACGTGTTTGCTCGTGGTCCGGACTTCGAAGAACTGTTGGATCTTCTGCAGCAGGCTCTGCGGCACGCCGTTCTGACCCGCAACGTCCAGGTCGATCAGCGTTCGCTGTTTCTCGATTTGCTTGAGGCCCGCCCGTTCGCCGCCCAGGGTCTGCAGGACATGGCCGTGGATGTACTTGCCGAACAGGCCGCTGCCCACCACGATCAACATGCTATAAATCGCGACCCCGGAATTCGGCGCCAAAATATTAAACGTCGCATGGTACATGATGAACGTGGGCCCCGCCAAACACAAGGCGATGTGGACGGACAACCACGTGTTCAGTTTGCCGATTTTTTTGAACCGGGCCACATGTTTACGCACCACGTACATAACCGCTCCCACGAGCATGCAGGAGAGGCCCGCGATCCCGAGCACCAACCCGAACCAGGATTCGGATTCATACGGTTCGAACGCCATGACATACACGGGGCCCACGCCCCAGATGAGCGTGAACCCCAGGTACTTGAGCGCGGTGAGCGCGGCGGACGATGGCCGCATCCATTGCAGGCGGATCGGAGCAACGTCGGTTTGAGAAACTGCGGCATCCACTTCAGGCTATTCCTTTCGGGCCCACTGACCGTGATGATTCCCGGCTCGTTCCAGCCCCGTCACATCGTGATTTTGAGCTCGGCGCCGTCCACGCGCACGGGATAGGTATCGACCTGAAATCCCGGGTGCTCGTCGGACTCCCCGGTCTTGAGCGAAAATTCCCACTCGTGCGTGGGGCAGACGATCGCGCAGCCCTTGAGCTCCCCGTCGCAGAGGGGGTTGCCCTCGTGCGGGCACTCGTTGTTGATCGCGTAGAATGCTCCGCCCTGATTCACGAGCACGACGTTGGCGCCGTTCACCGACACCAGCTTGCGCGCGCCCGGTCCCACCTCGGCGACCTTGGCCACGGCGTATTCTTTCGGCATCCCATATCCTCCTTGTTGGTGACGCGGACCCTCTGGACCCGCGGGCGACGATTGTCGCCGTTAAAACAGCACGGTGACGTTCAACCGCGACAAGATCGCGGTACGCCCGGGCATATAGAACCGGTTTTCGTGAGTATACTCGCCCTCGGCCGTCAACAACAGAAACCGCGTGGGTTCCATGTTCAGCGCGACGCCCGGTACGTACCGAATGGAATCTGTCGCGCTTCCGTTCTTAAAACCCGTGTATTCCACGCGGGCCTTTAGTTGGAGCAGGAGCGACGGCGCGAGCCGTTCCCCGGCGACGAGCGATACCGTGTCGATGACCAACTCCGACCCGGTCTGATGGATGATCAACGCGGATGTCGTATCCGGGAAGCGCCACGCGTTCGACTGAGCCGCGTAGAGTGATACCCGGTCGAACGTTTGTCGGGTTCGGCCCCCGCCCGCCTGCGGGATCTGGCTGACGGTATGGGAATAATCCGCCGTGGACAACCAGTGCGGGCCGATCGTCCACCGAAGCCCGACCCGCGAGTCGGTTGAATCGATCGTGTGGTTTCGAGCCATGTCTCTGACCGTGTCCTCGTTTTGTCCCGCCAGCGCCAGCAAATCAGACACGGTGGTAATGGGCGGGGTCGCCGCCGTGGCGGTATCATCGAGCAGCGCGGTGCTCATCTGAAGGTATGGATCGTTTCGCGCATCGCGGGCGAGCGTGACGGTGAGTGATTCCCGGAGCGCGTACTCTATCGAAAGGAACCGGTCATTAAACTCCCCGAAGTTGATATCGTAGTCCGCGTTGCCGTTCGCGCCGAACCGTCCCCACCCCCCCTGGAAGTTGCCGCCCACCGCCTCACGGTCGAGGACGTCTTCGGCAAACTGCCGGATTGCGTAGATCCGGCCGGTGGCGCCGCCGACATCGGCCGCAGTGAGCCCGGCTTCGTAGAATCGCGCGTCGGTGGACAACGCGCCGCTGCGGAAAAAATCCACCGGGAAACCCGCGGCAACGTCGAACGCCACCGTTGGAATGACTCGGTAATGGAGTTCGGCCCCGTCGTACCGCGTCGAAAGCGCTCCGGGGGTGGACGGCTGACGCCCGATTCTCACCGACCATCGATCGGCCGGATTGCGCCAGTCCCCATACAACTTCTGAAGCCGAGCGCGATCGTCACCCTGGTCTTGCAAATCGAATGACCGCAGCGCGCTCACCACCACTTTCCCCCGTCCCTCGTCAAGATTGCGAATCTGGGCGTCGAGCCGCGTGGTCACGCGGTTCAGCGTGGTCAGGGGCTCTGGGCTCAAGTCTTCGGCGTATTCGTAATCCGTTGACAGCGACCCGACCACGCGGACCGGTTTGCTCGGCTTCGGCCGCGCCGCTTGTTCCAGATGACGGATTCGGTCGTCCGCGTCCTGCGCGTTGGGGTGGTCGGGGTAGTTGGCCACGAACCGCTTATATTCGGCCACGGCTTCGACCGGACGGTTCTCCATGTCGTAGGTCTTGGCCATCAACCACTGGACCTGCGCCAAATCGTTTTCACCGGGAAATCGAGAAATGATCTGCATCAACACCCGACGAGCTTTCACGTAGTCACCGTTGAGCAAGGCCTCTTCCCCGTTCTTATACGACGCTTCGATTTCGGCGTTGGAGAATCGAGGCGCGGGCGGCAACCGTTTGGTCGGCCCTCCGCAGCCCTGGACCACCAGTGCGCCGCACAGCAGCGCCGATGCCAACCAATGGACCTTGGGTCTCATTACCACCGATAGCCCGCATGTTCGTGGCAATTGGCGCAGTTGGCGTTGACCTGCAGGCTGGCGTTGTTGTGTTGATCCCTCCCTGGGTCATAGTCCCGGCGGTGGCAATTGGAACAAAAGCCGAATTGCACGCCGTCGCGATAAAACGCGGACGTGAACGATTGCGGATGGCAGACACTGCAGTCGAGACCGGAGTGTCCGCCGATCAGCAACGGGTTGGCATGGCTCGCGTAGGTCGCGGGCGTCCACGCCGTTGTCCGGTGGCATTGATCGCACTGCGCCGTAGTCGCAATGTGCCCGGACGGCTTGCCGGGAGCTGCCCGTCCGTTGTGGCACGTGTCGCACCGCCCCGCCGCCGACGCGTCGTGCCGAAACGTCGCCCCCGAGAAACTCCTGGTGTTGTGGCACGTATCACACTGCGCCGTGGTCGCGATGTGCCCGGACGGCTTGCCGGGAGCCGTCCGTCCGTTATGGCACGTGTCGCACCGCCCCGCCGCCGACGCGTCGTGCGCAAATCCCGCTCCCGCAAAACTTGTCGTGGTATGGCACGTATCGCACTGCGCCGTGGTCGCGATGTGCCCGGACCCCTTCCCGATCGCCGTCCGTCCGTTGTGGCACGTGTCGCACCGCCCCGTCGCGCTCGCGTCGTGCGTATACCCCGCGCCCTCGAAGCTCCGCGTGGTATGGCACGTGTCACACTGCGCCGTGGTCGCGATATGGCTGGACGGCTTCCCCATCGCCGTCCGTCCGTTGTGGCACGTGTCGCACCGCCCCGCCGCCGACGCGTCGTGCGCAAATCCCGCTCCTGCAAAACTTGTCGTGGTATGGCAGGTATCGCACTGCGCCGTGGTCACGACATGACTGGATGGCTTCCCTGGAGCGCGCTGGCCATTGTGACAGGCCACGCATTGAGTCGGCAGGTTCTCGTATCGTCCGCCGGTATGACATCCCTCGCACTGGACCTGTCGATGTTGCCCGGTGAGCGGGAACAAGGTCCGGTCATGGTCGAACGATGGAGACGGCGCAGCCGCGTGCCCGACCAGCGCCCCCCATCCGATCCACGCCATGAACCCAGCAACAACCACGGCTCCGATCTGTGCGCCCCAATGAATCGTCTGTCGCTCTCTGGACATTCTTCGGATCCTCACATTGTATTAGATATCACTGCTTGTTCATTCTGTTTGGTCGATACAGCACCGGCTGTAAGGAAAGCAATTCGCGTACCAGCCCCAATCTTGATAGGAGCCGAACTCATGCCCCGCCTCCTATGGAAATTACAGGTTTGGCGGCTCGGAGTACGAAAATTTCCGCGGACTAGAGTATCAACATTCCGTCAACCGCACCTCCACGTTGCCAAGTTCTTGGCCCATCTACGACGCCGCGCACCATTGACCGCACCGGTATACGGGTGGCGTCGAACACGCGCAGAGTGTACCAGGGAGATAATTAAGGAACGATGAAGACGACACGTGACGGTCGTACGCGGGTCTCGGCTACTCAGACGTAGCGTGCTCGGAGTCGGCGATCAAGGCATCGAGCCGCGCGTTCACTTGCCGTTCGGTGAGTCCCGCGATCTCAAAGAGTTTTCGTGCGGACGCGTGCCCGGCAACGCACCGCACGCCGGAGACCGGCACGTCAAGGCACGCGGCCAGCAGGTCCGCCACCGCGGCATTGGCTCGACCGCCTTCGGGCGCAGCGGTCACCGTCACCTTCACGGCATCACCGAGCCGGCCGACCACACGGTTTCGAGATGATTTGGGAACGACTTTGACGGTCAACCGCGCCATGCGTCGGTACGGTTAACCCAGGTCGGTCCAGGTATCGACCATGGCGGCTTGTCCGACCGCTCGACCCGACGGATCCACCAGCACCCAAACCACCGCGCGCTCGATGTGGAACCGACGCCCGGTCTGCGACACGCGAACCCCGCGATAGTTCTCCACGTACCCTCGTCGGGTGACGCCCGCGAGTACGCGCGCCCGCTCATCACGCGCCTGGGGTTCGGCCGTGAGCCGGGACGGCATGCGGGTAAACCGATCCCACGTCGTCTCCCACAATGTCAACGCCATCCGGTTTCCGTAAGTCAGCATCGGGTCCGCTTCGGTTCCGTGGGCGAGTAGGGCAAATGGAGCGTCGAACAACCTGGCTACGAGGTCGTGATCGGCTACCGGAGCGTCAATGAGGTCGCGACCGATCCAGCGACGAAAACTCGCGGCTATACACGCGCAGTGAGCCGACAGCGCCTCGGTGATCGGCGGCGGCTCGATATGCGCCGCCGCAAGACGATGGGCCGCGCCCGTGGTCCGGTCTTGATCTCCCGGCGGCGATCCGCCGATCCCTGAAATCGACCTCGGCATCACCCCTGCCCATATCATGTCACGACGAAAAAATCGAGAGGCTATCGGCGGAAGACGCCCCACACGTTCAACGCGGCCCGTGCTGGAAACCTGGCGGAATCCACCGGCCATCGGTGAGATTCCGGCAGCGCACGCACCGCGCCCCATCCCCCCGGTCAACACCCACGGCCTCAAACTGAACGACTGAACGGTAATCCGAATCACGGATTTCGACCGCCAATTCAAAGCAACCGCTTCCGCACCACCATGATTCACGCGCGCCCGCGCGGCAATCGCGCCGTCAATACAGCGGTTTTCAACGTGCGCGGTTGCTGGCACCAGGTTTGCTCTTAGAGACGCCCTGAGCAAGGCGCCCGGGACGTGGTTGGGCGCACCGGACACGAGTACACCGCATGCGAAAAGAGGTCAGTGTCATGTATCGTCATTGTCAAAACGCTCATCACACGCCGAATACGCCGAACAACCGGTGTGTCTCCGCGGCCCCTTGGGCCCTCGCGTCACTCCTACTGTGCGCCGCGCCCGCGTTTGGAGCGGACGCCATATTGTCATGGAACCCCAACACCGAGTCCGACTTGGCCGGTTACACCGTCCACTACGGTACCAGCTCGGGAGTTTACTCCTCCGTGATCCCGGTGGGTATGGTGACCACCTATACGGTGACGGGACTGGGCCCCGGGACATACTACTTTGCCGTGACCGCGCAAGACCTCGTGGGAAACAGCAGCACCCCTTCGAACGAAGGCACGAAGATCGTGACCGATACCACGCCACCCACCATCTCCTCGGTCACCGCATCCGGCATCACGGCCACCGGGGCCACGCTCACGTGGACCACCAACGAAGCCGCCACCACCGCGGCGGAATACGGGACCACGACCGGTTACGGTTCGTCCACGGCCATTGACTCCACCCTGGTCACCACCCACGCTCGAACCCTGAGCGGTTTAACGCCGTCCACCCTGTACCACTTCCGCGTGCTCAGTCTTGACGCAACCGGCAATGTGGCCATCTCGTCCGACTACACGTTCACGACAACGGCCGCGCCCGACACCACCCCGCCCACGCTTACCGGCATCAGCGCGGGCTCGATCACCAGCACCGGCGCCAGCATCACCTGGACCTCCAACGAAGCCGCCACCACCCAGGTCGAATACGGCACCACCACGGCCTACGGCGCCTCCACCACGCTCAACGCCACGCTCGTGACCAGCCACAGCGCGACGGTGAGCGGCCTTGCCGCCTCCACCCTGTATCATTACCGCGTGCGCAGCGCGGACGCCGCGGGCAATGCCGCGCTCTCCGGCGACTTCACCTTCACCACCTCCGCCGCGCCCGACACCACCCCGCCGGTCATCTCCGGAACCACGGCCAGCACCGTAAGCGCAACCAGCAGTGTGATCACCTGGAGCACCAACGAAGTCTCCACCTCCGTGGTCGACTACGGCCTGACCACCGCCTACAGCGCGACATCCTCGGACGCTGTGCGCGTGACCAGCCATAGCATCACGCTGACCGGCCTGACCGCATCCACGGTGTACCACTACCGCGTGCGCAGCGTGGACGCCGCCGGCAACAACGCGTCCTCCTCGGATTTCGTCTTCACCACCTCCGCCGCGCCCGACACCACCCCGCCCACGCTCACCGGCATCAGCGCGGGCTCGATCACCAGCACCGGCGCCAGCATCACCTGGACCTCCAACGAGGCCGCCACCACCCAGGTCGAATACGGCACCACCACGGCCTACGGCGCTTCCACCACGCTCAACGCCACGCTCGTGACCAGCCATAGCGCGACGGTAAGCGGGCTGCTCGCCGCGACCACCTACAACTACCGTGTGCGCAGCGCGGATGCCGCCGGCAACCTCGCCGTCTCCGGCAACCGCACCTTCACCACCTCCGCCGCGCCCGACACCACCCCGCCGTCGATTTTCAATCTGACGACCACGGACGTCACGCCCACTTCCGCGGTCGTGACCTGGTCCACCAACGAAGCCGCCACGTCGCAGGTTGAATACGGCCTCACCACCGCCTACGGGCAACGCACCGTCGCCAACGCCACTCTGTTGACCGCGCACCGTGAGCCCCTGTCCGCACTCACCCCCGGCGCCACCTACCACCTCCGCGTGTTGAGCGCGGATACCGTGGGCAACTCGACCGCGTCCGGCGACATCACGGTCGTGATTCCCTCATCGCCCGATAGCACCCCGCCCCAAGACGTGCAGAATTTTTCGGCGAGCGGCGCGTCGGCCCACGTCACGTTAACGTGGACCAACCCGTCCGACGCGGACTTTGCGGGCGTGCAGATTCGGTTCCGGACCGATCGGTACCCGTCAGGACCGACCGACGGCGTGTTGTTGGGCGACTTTACCGGGAACCCGGACGAACCGGGGCAGACGATGCACCACGGATTGGTCAGCGACGTGACCTACTACTACTCGGCCGCGTCGTACGACCGGTCCGGCAATCGGCAGAACACCGTGTACGCGTCCGCTTCGCTCGTCTCGGACAACACCCCGTCTTCCGACGCGCCCCAAGCCGGCGGGTGCGGGATGATCATTCCGAACGGCGGCGACCCTCCGGGGCCGTGGCAGGCCGCAGACCTGCTGATTTTGGCCGGGGTGGCTTTGTACCTGATGACGCGGCGTCGACTCAGCCCGGGCTACCGGGCCGCGACGCTGTGATGAGGAACGCCCGACTCGATGAGACCGGCCCTGGAATCGGCTGATTCCGCCCGGTCGATCGATGGTCGAGATGGCGGGACCGACACCGTCCGCGTGAGGACGGGCGGTGAATCGAGGTGGGCCGGCTCCGGATTCGCGTCGAACGAAATCGGCACCACCGACAGGCACGCCCAGAACACCGCCCACCGTTTCATCCGCGCCCCCCTTCACCACGACTCGATTCATGGTGAAGGTGACACAGGCGTACGGTCTGTCAAGGCGCGGAAGTCAGCCCCCCAACCAGGCCGCGCGGCGAGCCCGTATGGATTCGGGAGGGTCCACGGTGAGCGTCAGAAAGCAGGTGTCCAGCGGCGCGGGCGCCGGCGTAAGGTCGAACTCCATCAGTTCGTCGCGACGGAACGCGTGGATGTGGACCGTGGAACCTGGCGGGTAGGCACCGATCAAGGATTCCAGATTGCCCCGCGTGGCACGGAGTCCATCCACGGCCATAATCACATCGCCGGCAGCAAGCCCCGCAGCCTGCGCCGCGCTTCCGTCGTGGACCGTTGCCAGTTTCGCGTCCGATCCGCTTTCGGCCAGCCGAACGCCGAGGGTTGTTCGCGTGGCGTGCGGCGTGGTCCCAGGTTTTCCGCCCTTGTCCTGGTCGGACTCGGCGGTTCGTAGGCCCAACGTCACCCCGACGTCCGCGAACAGCTCCGCGAGCGGAAGGTCCTCCGCGGTGCGGAGCGCGCGGTCAAAAAACGCCCGCAGATCTACCCCGGACACTTCCCGTGCGATCCGTTCGATCCTGTCTTCCGGGACCCCCACGCCGGTTTTACCATGCCGCTCCCACAGCGCGCGCATCACGTCATCCAGCGATTTGGCGTTCCGCGTCTCGCGTCGAATCGTGAGGTCGAGCGCCGATGCCACCAGCGCGCCCTTGGTGTAGTAACTGACCACGGCGTTCGGGGTGTTTTCGTCCGGCTTGTAAAACTTGATCCACGCGTCAAAGCTGGACTCCTCCACCGTCTGCTTCAACCGACCGGGCCCGCGGAGCAGCCGCGTAACGGTTTGCCCCACCAGCTCCAGGTAACTGGCCGGGGAAATCAGACCGGTCCGCACCAGCGCCAGCGCATCGTAGTACGACGTGATGCCTTCGAACGCCCACAACAAGCGCGTGTACACTTCGCGCGTGAGATCGTACGGGATGAACGCCTGGGGCTTGATGCGTTTGACGTTCCAGGCGTGGAAGTACTCGTGACTCGCCAACGCCAACAACGTTCGGTATTTCTCGTTGATCTCGCGGTCTCCCGGTTTGGGAAGATCCTCCCGTGAACACAGGAGGCTGGTCGACGCCCGGTGTTCGAGGCCGCCGTACCCTTCGCCCACCGCGGTGACCAAAAACACGTACCGGTCGAACGGCGCGGGCTCTCCGAAGAACCGGATGTGGTGCTCGCAGATCGTCGTGAGGTCGCGACACAGACGGTCGAGGTCGGCCCGGTGTCGGCCGGTCAACGCTACGTCGTGGGGCACACCGCAGGCGGTAAACGTCGCCAACGCAAAGTCGCCCATCTCCACCGGATGATCCACCAGGTCGTCGTAGTCCGCGGCCATGTATCGGCCGAACGCATGGGGCGGCGCGCCGTCGCGTCGCATCGCGGTCGCCACGCGCCATCGTTGCCCACCCCCACCGACCGGGGCCTCGATGTCCACGACGCACGGTCGGTTCTCCCGGCCGTGGATCTGAAAAAACACGCTCGTGCCGTTGAAGTATCCGTGCGTGGCGTCCAGATGAGCCGCGCGCACGGAGAGATCCCACGCATACACCTCGCTGATCAGCGTGAGCGGCCCTGAAGTCGGCTCGCACTGCCACATGGCGCGATCGAGTTTGTCGACCGGGACCAGTCGTCCGTTTGACTCGGCCCGAATCCGCACCACGTGGCGGGCAAAATCACGAATCAGATAACTGCCCGGGATCCACGTCGGCAAGGAAAACCGTTGGCCCGCGGGGTCGGGCGTCGGGATCGTACACCGCACTTCGAACAGGTGGGCCGCCGGATCCCTGGGCGTGATCCGGTAATGAAGGGCCTTAGTCACCGCGCGATTGTATCAGAAGCGTGGACGCATCGCGGCCGCGGGATTTCGCTGGCGTGGCCGCCGCACGACGATTATCCGGGCGCGCCGAGGAGCGCCTGTAGTTCGGCGCCCGTCATCGTCTCAGTTTTCAAGAGCGCAATGGCGGCGGTCCGTAAGGCGTCTTGGCGCGCTTGCAGGATGCTCCGCACCCGCGTGAACTGGGCATCCAAGATATTGCGGACTTCGCAGTCGATCTCCCGCGCGGTCTCTTCGCTGTAGTCCGCGGGCCCGCCCGCGTGCGCCGTCGGCAAAAACGTCGGTTGGCGTGCGCCGTCAAAGGTCACCCCGCCCAACTTGCCGCTCATGCCGTAGGTCTTGACCATGCTCTTGGCGATGTCCGTCGCTTTCATCAGATCGTCTTGGGCGCCGGTCGATACCTCGTGAAAGATGATCTCCTCGGCCACACGCCCGCCCAAGAGCATCGCGATCTTGTCTTCGAGTTCCGACTTGGTCATCAAAAACCGATCTTCGGTTGGCAACTGGAGCGTGTAGCCGAGTGCGGCCACCCCGCGCGGAATGATCGAGATCTTCTGCACCGGGTGCATGCCTGGGATGGACAGGGCGACCAATGCGTGTCCGATTTCATGGTGCGCCACCCGTTCCCGCTCCAACTTGTTCAACACCCGATTCCGTTTTTCAAGCCCTGCGATCACGCGCTCCACCGCCTCCTGCAGTTCCGCGGCCCCGACCAGATCCTTCCCTCGGCGCACCGCTAGGAGCGCGGCTTCATTGACCAGATTGGCCAGGTCCGCGCCGACAAATCCCGGGGTCATTCCCGCGATAGACTCCAGGTCCGCGTCGGGCGCCAACGGAACGTTCTTCGCGTGAACCTTGAGGATGGCGATCCGACCCAGACGATCCGGCCTGTCGACGACGACGTGGCGATCGAACCGGCCGGCGCGCAACAACGCCGGATCCAGAATTTCCGGACGATTCGTCGCCGCCAGGAGAATCACGCCGACCCGAGGGTCAAAGCCGTCCATTTCCACGAGAAGTTGGTTCAGCGTTTGCTCGCGCTCTTCATGCGCCATCGGACCCATGCCCCGCGCTTTGCCCAAGGCATCCAATTCATCGAGAAAGATGATGCACGGCGCCTTTTGTTTGGCCTGGAGAAACAGATCGCGCACCCGCGCGGCGCCCACGCCCACGAACATTTCCACGAACTCGGATCCGCTGATCGAGAAAAACGGCACGCCGGCCTCGCCTGCCACCGCGCGCGCGAGTAACGTCTTCCCGGTTCCCGGCGGCCCCACGAGCAGGATCCCTTTGGGGATCTTGCCGCCCAAGCGGGTGAACTTGCCCGGCGTCCTGAGGAACTCAATGACTTCCCGAAGTTCCTCCTGCGCTTCATCCACGCCAGCCACGTCGGTGAATCGGACCGTGATGTCCTGCTCCATGTAGATCTTGGCCTTGCTCTTGCCCACGGTCATGAACCCGCTCTGGCCTTGTCCCATGCGGCGCAGCAGGAACACCCACACCGCGGCAAACAGCAGGATCGGCACCACCCACGACAGCAGGTCGCGCACAACCGTGCTCTCGATGACCCCGGTGACTTTCACGCCTTGGGCCTCGAGGTCGCGCAACAGACCCGGGTCTTCCACGCGCACCGTGTTGAACGGTTTGGGCGCCTCGCCGGCCTCCTCCGATTTGAACCGTCCGTGAAGAACGGTCGGCCCGATCGCGACTTCCTCGACCTTGCCGGCCGCAACCGCGGCTTTAAAGTCGCTGTAGGACAGCTCGGATGGGGCGAATGCGGGAGCGACGAAGAGTTGAATGAGGGCGAGCACCCACAACGCCGCCACCACGTACCACAGGGAGAACCGCAGTTGCTTCTTATCCATGGCCATCCGCTCCTTTGCGTCCCGCGGACCCGTGGGCTCCGGGCGAAGCGATCTTTGGGTGTGATACACGGATTGCACGCGAAAGCGCAAGCGGTTGCGCGGCCCGCGTCCGCTCTGATACGGTTCGGCATGACGCGCGCGCAGGCGAACGCACAGCGGGTGGATGTGGCGTTGGTGGACCGGGGACTGGCGCCCAGCCGGGCCCGCGCCCAGGCCATGATCCTGGAGGGTCTGGTGCGGTCCGGCAACCGGCGCATCGAGAAACCCGGCGACCTGATCCGCCCGGACGCGCCGTTGAGCGTGGCGGGTCCGGATCATCCGTTCGTCGGACGCGGCGGGGTCAAACTCGCGGCCGCATTGGACGCGTTCGCGGTGGACCCGCGGGGCCTGGTCTGCCTGGACGTGGGCGCGTCGACCGGCGGCTTCACCGACTGTCTCTTGCAGCGGGGTGCCGCGCGCGTGTGGGCGGTGGACGTGGGGTACGGGCAACTCGCCTGGGCGTTGCGCACCGATCCCCGCGTGCGGGTATTGGAGCGGGCGAATATCCGCGCGTTGGCGCGCGACGCGGTCGGCGACGCGATCGACCTCGCGGTAATCGACGTCTCGTTTATCTCGCTGCGCCTCGTGCTGCCGCGAATGACGGAGTTCGTCCGCCCCGGCGGACGCGTGGTCGCGTTGGTCAAACCCCAGTTTGAAGTGGGGAAAGGCCTCGTGGGACGCGGCGGAATCGTGCGAGACCCCGCGTTGCGCGAACGCGCGGCGCGGGATGTGACGGCCGCCGCCGAAGCGCTGGGGTTGCGCGTCATCGGCACCATCACCTCGCCGATCGAGGGTCGGGACGGCAACCAGGAATATCTCTTGGGGTTCGCCGCCCCTGATCCGTCGGCTTGATCGTCGGGAGGGCTTCAAGTACCATTTCGGGATGCGCGGGACTTGCGCGGTCGTCGGGACCGTCACCATCTTCGTCATCGGCGGATGTACGTTCCCTTCAACGTTCCACGCGATCCGAGCCGAATTGGCCGTGGTCCCGCTCTCGATACCCCTTGCCGACCCGCCGGGACAGCGCCGCTTCAAGGGCGTGATCCACGTCCATACCCAACTCTCCCACGACAGCCGGGGAACCGAGGACGACATCGTCCGCGCGGCAAAGTCCGCGGGCTTGGACTTTGTCATGCTCACCGATCACAACAGATCCGAGGTGTTCGCCCAGGAGGGGACCCGCGAACGGGAGGGCGTGCTCTTGATCCGCGGCGCGGAAATTCGGTGTGGTGACCGCCACATTTTGGCGGTGGGGCTGGATCGGTTTATCGACAGCCGGGGGATGACGTGCCCCGAAGTGTCCGCGGCCGTGGCGGAGCACGGCGGCGTCCCCCTGGCCACGCACCCGTCGCGGTCGACCCAGTGGGACGACCCCGCGTTGGTCGGGGCGGAAGTCTGGGACCTGTACGATGAGGCCAAACACGATCGCTGGCGGTACGCAGCGTGGGCGTTGGATATCCTGATCTGGTACGGCGCCTACCCGAACGAAATTTTGTCGCGGATCGTCCGACGCCCGGACCACGCGCTGGCCGCGTTCGACGCGCAAACCACGCGCCGCCGACTGACCGCGGTGGGGACACCCGACGCGCACCAGAATATCCGGGTGCTCTGGAGACAGTTGGATCCCTATCCCTTGGCGTTTCGGCTCGTGCCCGTGTATTTACTCGCCGCGGAGGGGACCCGCGACGCGTTGCTCGACGCGCTCCGCAACGGCCGTGCGTATTTTGCGTTCGAAGTGTTCAAGCCCGCGCCGAGCTTTGCCTTTCGCGTCAAGGATGTCGGCGGCAACATATGGAGTATGGGGGACGAGGTACCCCGTGCCGACGGACTCACCGTCGAGGTGCATGCGCCCGCTTCGGGCCGCATGACGGTTTTTCGGGACGGACACCGCGTGGCGATGACCGAGGGCGACCAGTTGTCGCTCCCGGTCGTCGTTCCCGGCGCGTATCGCGCGGAGGTCGACATTTCGGTGCAAGGACAATGGCGCCCCTGGATCTTTTCGAATCCTATCTACGTTCGTTGATGCCGGTCGCCGGCCTTGCGGCATTGTGCGCGGCGTGTCTGCCCATCGACCGTGCGCCGGTGGACGCCACGCCGGCGTTTTCCGCCGCGATGGCCGCAGTTGACCGCGTGACCGCCCCGCCCGCGATGCCGGTGGAGGCGGGCGCCGCCCGCGTGGACATGACGCCCGACGGGAGGCCGCCGCTGGCCGGATACGGCAACCGACTCGGCCGACCCTCGCACGGCGTCCACGATCCCCTCTACGCGCGGGCGCTCGCATTGCGGTCGGGCGATCGGACCGTCATTTTGATCTCGCTCGATCTGCTGGCGGTCACCGACGACATGCTCGCGGCGGTGGAGACTCGCGTCCGCCGCGAGGTGGCCCTTCCGCCCGGCAGTCTGATCCTCACGGCCACTCACACGCATTCGGGATTCGGCGCGGTGGCGCGACGGGTCTGGGAGAGTTTCGCCGCGGGCGAATATGACGACGAACTGTTTCGATTCGTGATCGAGCGCGCGGCCGTAGCGGCCGTCAACGCGATGAAGGCGTTGGCGCCCGCGCGGATGGCCTGGGGCGAGGCCGCCGCGCCGGATCGGATCGCCAACCGGATGATCCCCGGAGGGTATCGCGACCCGGCGGTGTCGTTTCTGGCGGTGGAACGGTCCGACGCCACGCCGGTCGCGTGGCTGACGAATTTCTCGGCCCACGCCACGGTGCTCAAATCCGACAACTTTTTCTTGTCAGGGGATTACCCCGGCGCCCTCTCGCGCGCGCTCGAATCCGCGGGCGGCGTCGCCCTGTTTACGGCCGGAGCCGTGGCGGACCAGACCGGAACGCCGCCGCGCGCGGATGATCGCTTCGCGGCGATGGACGCGATGGGCGCGGACTTGGCCGAGCGCGTGCGCGCGGCGCGGCGCGCGCTCCCCGAGGCGGCGTGGACGGACCGCGCCGCGGTCGCGTCCTGGCGAATCGGCGTTGATCTGCCGGCCCCGCAAATCAAGGTATCCCCGCGTCGTCGTCTGCCGCGACTGGTCGGCGCGCTGCTGTTGGATCGCCGCACCACCGTGGCGGTCGCGGTGATCGGAGACCGCGTGCTCATCGGCGTGCCGTGCGACCTCTCCGCCGTGATCGGCTCGGACTGGAAGGCCCGCGCCGTTGGACTGGGGCGCCGCGCCCTGATCGTGGGATTCACCGACGACTATGTCGGCTACGTCGTTCCATCGGAACACTACGAGACGTCGCACTATGAAGCGCGCATGTCGTTCAACGGTCCGCACATGGACCGCTATCTGACCGCCGTGGTCGGGCGGGTGCTGGATCGCATCGGCCCGTACCCGCCCGTGTCGCCGTGACGGCCCGGTCGAACGTCATCGCGTGCTTCGTCGTGCTGATGGTGGCGGCCGGCTGCGCGCGCGCCGCGCCGTGGCATCGCCAGGCGACCGCGGTCCCGGACCGACACACCGCCTTGTTCGCGGTGCCCGGCGATCCATTGCAGCCGCGCCTCGACCCGGCCAAACGCCGCGGTACCTATGCGGTGCAGCGGTTCACGTTCGACTCGGTGCTGCACGCCCCGGGTCTGCCGCCGGTTGAGGCGTTTCTGTACCTGCCTAAGGAAGGTCGCCGGTTTCCATTGGTGCTGATCCTCCCGATTACGCGGGGGGACTTTTTTACCACCGAATTCGCGGTGTACTTCGCGGAACGCGGGTTCGCCTGCGTGCGCTTTCGCAGCCAAGGAGACGTGGGGCGACTCTACGGCGATCCCGCCAGTCTCCCGATGTTTCGCGATCTGCTCCGCGCGCGCGTGATCGACACGCGACGCGTGTTGGAATGGGCGCTCCGGCGACCCGAGATCGACGGCGACCGCGTGGCGTTGGTGGGGTTTTCACACGGCGCCATCGTCGGGAGCTTGGTCGCGGCCGTGGACCCCAGGGTCAAGGCCGCCGCCCTGGTGCTGGCCGGAGGCGACCTGGCCGGCATCATGCGCACGTCGGGCGAGCGCTCGCTCGCGCGCATCCGCGAGGGCGTGATGGCGGATCAGGGCCTATCGAGCACCGAGTTCTATGAAACGACGAGCGCCGCCTTGGAAGACGTGGACCCCTTGACCTACGCGCCGCTGATCGCGCCCCGAACCATCCTCATGATCAACGCCCGCTTTGACCGCGTGATTCGACGGCCTTACGCCGAAGCCTTGTGGCGAGGCCTCGGCCGCCCGGAGTTGGTGTGGCTCCCGGCCGGCCACTACACGGCGGGGGTGTTTACCGCCTATGCCCGTCACAAGATTTTCGACCACGTCACCCGGGTGTTCCAACGCGGGTCGTGACGACCGACACCGGGATACGCGCCGCGCCGTGTAGGGGCGGGCTCCTACCGGCGAACGCGCACGTCCACCGGAGCGGGCGCCAGCGTGAGATTGTTGGCCTCGCGGCTTTCAGCCACGTGATTCGCTCCGTCAACCTTTCCGAGCAAAAAATATCGGCCCGTGGCGAGTCCGCGTTCGGGAAGGGCCAACCGGGTGTCCATTGCAGACCCCGCGTCCGGATCGAGCGCGGGCACCACGCGGTACCCGATCGAGACGTCGCCCGGGTCCCAGATCCCGTTGCGGGACAAGACGAACACGATGCCGCAGACGGCGGACGGCCTGTTCCCGCGGTTGGTCACCGCGTCATGCACCACGATCGTTTGGCCGTCTTGCCGGGCCGACAACTCGGCGATCACCAAATCGGGACCCGTGACGTATCCGGCGTCCACGCGGAGTCGGTTGTTCTCATCGTCGGACTCCGCGATCACGCGATCGGGGTCCACCTCGGCGAGGACCCCGTATTGGCCGGGCGGCAACTCCCCGGCGCGCACGGTCATTTCAAACGGCGCGGCGGCGCCGGGGCCGAGATCCGTCTTGACCTCCGTGGTTCCGGCGCGAGGCGCGGACTCCCCGTCCCGGCTCGTCCACCACACGCCGATCATCGCGGACGCGGCGGGTTGCGTGCCCCGGTTGACCACGCGGCCGACGAGCGTGACGCCGCCGGGTTGGATCACGGCGTGAAGGTCTTCGAGGGCCAGATCCGGGCCGACGGCCAACGGCGCGCCCCACAAGGCATCGGACGGGCGTCCCACGGCGTGGTCGCGCTCCCCGACGACGCGCGCGACCACGTAGTAGCGGCCCGGGGGCACGCGCGGCATCACCGGGGTCAGTTCCACGTCGATCCGGGCGCCGGGGCCGAGCGGCGCCACCGGGCGCCGGCCCAATGGCGCGTCATCGGGGTCGACCAGACCGTCCGCGGACAGGTACACTTCCAACGTACCCGGTCCGCTCGCGCGGTCGGCGCGGTTGGTCACGGTCAGATGCACGGAGGCCTCGGAGCCGTCGGGCGACAACGACCCGCGCAAGGCGATGGGAACCGGAAGGGGATCGGCCGAGACGGCCGGCGGAGCAAGCAGACACACGGCGAGCAGACCCTGCGCGAGCACGGGGCCTCCGCGCCGCGGGATCATTCGTGCGGGGTGCCGCGCGGGCCGGGGCCGTCTTCCGGCACTTTGATTTCGCCGAACCGGACCTCGTACCGCGTCAGGTTTTCTCGGAGCGCGAGAAAGAACCGCTTGGTATGGGTCGGGCTGGAGATGATGCGCGCGCGAACCTTGGCCTTGGGCTGCTGCGGTTGGACGAACAAAAAATCGAATACGAACTCGGTTTCCGTATGCGCGACCAACGCCAAATTGGTATACGTCCCCTGCGCGGTGGCGTCGTCGATTTCGACTTGGATTTGGACCGGCGGGTTGGGCGGATCGGGTTGAGTCACGGGGCGTCCTCGCGGAACAGTCGCGACTCTACGTAAAACATGCGAAACAAGTCAACACGGCGTTCACCGTGGCCGCGCCGCGCGCCGGTCGTTATCGCCCACCGGGGGGCCTCAGGCCTCGCCCCGGAGAACACGATCGAGGCGTTTGAACTCGCGCTGGCCCGCGGAGCGCGCGTGATCGAGTTCGACGTGCACCAGACGCGCGATCGTCGCCCGGTCGTGGTGCACGACGCGTCGCTCCAACGCACCGCCGGCGTCCGAAAGGCGGTGGAGCGGCTCACGCAGCGCGAGGCCGCCGCACTGGACGTGGGCTCGTGGTTCGCACCCGCGTATCGCCACGCGAGGATTCCCACGCTCGCGCGGGTGTTGCGCGCGCTCAAGGGCCGCGCGATCCTCAACATCGAACTCAAAGCCGGGCTGCGCCGGCTGCACCCCGGCCTGGAGGCTCGAGTCCTGGCCCTGGTCATCCGTTCGGGGTGGCGCGACCGCGTGGTGGTCTCGTCGTTTCACGTGCGATACCTGGAGCGGCTGCGTCGGCTCGACGCGGCGATCGCCATCGGCATCCTGGTGCATCCGTGGTCCATCGACACCGCGTTGGCCCGGGCCGCGCGACTTGACGCGGTCTCGATCCACCCGCCGGCGCGGGTGGTGACCAAAGACCTGGTTGGCCGTCTCCATGACGCCGGATACGCGGTCCTGCCCTATACCGTGGATCGCACCGCGGACAAACACCGCCTCACCCGCCTCGGCGCGGACGGATTTTTTACCAACCTGCCGTAGCCAAAATACTCGGGGCGAACCGCGACGAATGCACCCCGCCGTCCGCCTTGACGATTGCGCGGCGCGCTTTTACCTTTAGCCCCGCGACACGACATCGAAAGGAGTCCGCCATCACGAAGAAACGGTTGGGAGATCTGCTGATCGATCAGGGCAAACTCACGCCCGAACAACTGCAAACCGCGCTCGAGAAACAACGCGAGACCAAGGGCCGCGTGGGCGAAACCTTGATTGAACTGGGGTTTATCACGGAAGGCGAGCTCTTCGCGATCCTGACCTCGCAGCTCGGCTTGCCGCAGGTTGATCCCGCGCACGCCGCGCCGGACGCGGACGTCTTGGCGTTGATTCCCGCGGCGGTGGCGCGCAAATACACCTGTCTGCCGATCCGCTTGGACGGCAAACGCCTGATCGTGGCCATGGCGGATCCGCTGGACTACGACGCCATCAAGGATCTGAAGTTTTGCTCCGGCCTGACGATCCAGCCCGTGTTGGCCGCGCGGCGCGCCTTGCTGGAAGCCATCGAGGCCCGATACACCGCCACCGACGCCGACCGTCACGACGCGGCCGTGGAGGCGCTGGTTGAAGAGGGGTCCTCGTCCCTGAACGAGGTGAACGTGGAGGTCGTGCCCGACCTGTCCATCACCCCGGATGAAATGCACGCGCTCGCCGAGCGCAGCCGCCTCGCTCCCATCATTCGTTTGGCGAATTTGATCTTGACCAAAGCCGTGAAGCTGCGCGCGAGCGATATCCACATTGAGCCCGAAAAACGCGCGGTACGGGTCCGGTACCGGGTGGACGGCCTGCTGCGCGAAGACATGCGGCTGCCCAAATGGGTGCACGGCCCGCTGGTGTCGCGGATCAAAGTGCTGGCCAAACTCGACATCGCGGAGCGGCGGCTGCCGCAGGACGGGGCGGTCCGCATCTTGGTCGATCAGCAGGAGTTGGATCTTCGCGTATCGGTGGTGCCCATGCAGTTGGGCGAAAAAACCGTCATCCGGATGCTGGGACGGTCGACGGAGTCATCCGCGGCCGAGGCCTTCGGCATGTCGCCGCGCCACGACGCTGTCATGGAGTCGCTGCTGCGGCACCACAAGGGGTTAATCTTAGCCACCGGCCCCACGGGCAGCGGGAAAACCACCACGCTGTTTCGGATGATCCGACGGTTGGCCACTCCCACGGTCAACGTGGCCACCGTGGAAGACCCGGTGGAGTACCAAATCGACGGCGCGAACCACATGCAGGTCAACGCGGACATCGGACTGACGTTCGCGATGTGTTTGCGCGCCTTGTTGCGGCAGGACCCCGATGTGATTTTGATCGGCGAAATCCGCGACACGGAAACCGCGCAGATCGCGGTGCGGGCCGCCATGACCGGACACCTGGTGCTCTCCTCGCTGCACACCAACGACGCGCCCTCCGCGCTCGCGCGTCTGGTGGACCTCGGCGTGCCACGGTTCTTGGTCGCCTCGCAGGTGGTGGGCGTGATCGCCCAACGGCTGGTCCGCCGGTTGTGCGCGACCTGCCGCCGCGAGGACTCAGCCACTGAGCAGGAACGTATGGCCCTGCGTGTTCCGCCGCAATCGGACGCGGTCATGACCGTCTATCGACCGGTGGGGTGTTCGGCCTGCCACCAGACCGGGTACACCGGGAGAGTCGGCGTGCACGAGCTCTTGGTGATGACCAGCCGACTCCGTGACTTGGTGACGTCGAGCGCGCCGGACCACGAGATCCAACACGAAGCGCTGGCGGCCGGCATGATCACGTTGTTTCAGGACGGACTCTCCCGCGTGGCGCGGGGCGACACCAGCGTTGAAGAATTGCTGCGGGTCGTGGATGTCGAAGGCACCTACGAAACGCTTTGCGGACAGTGCCAGGGGGTGCTGCACGCTGATTTCGTGGTCTGCCCCGCGTGCGGCACGGCCGTGGACAATCGGTGTCCGCAGTGCGGCAAAACCCTTCGCGAGGGCTGGAACTTCTGTCCCCGCTGTCGTCGCAAGGACGACCATCGCTCGCCCATCGAGGTGCCATCGGTCCAAGGTCGGCGCATCCGCCGAGCCGCCAACGATTAACGCGTCCGCGAGCCCGGTCGCGCTCCGCGACGCGCGGCTTGCCTTGCCCGACCCGCGTCCCTATACTCCTCCCCATTCGCCGTCTCCGCAATAAACGTGGGCTGCATCCCGTGACCGTGATCAGACCGCCTTCCCGTTCGTGACCACTCGTCCCGCCGGCTGGCGAGCGGTGTGGCACGCGCTACGCGCGCGCCGCACCGCCGCGGTGACCCTGCTGTCGTTCTCTTCCGGCCTCCCCCTCGGTCTCGTATGGATCGCGATCCCGACGTGGCTTGCGCAAGAAGGCGTGGATATCAAAGTCATCGGATTGTTCACCCTCGCTCAGGCGCCGTGGACCTTTAAATTCGTCTGGTCGCCGTTGATGGACCGGTACGCCCTACCCGTCCCGCGTCTGCGCGGCAAACTGGGGTGGGCGCTGGCCACGCAGGTCGCGTTGCTGGGACTCACGTTGTGGCTCGCCCGACTGGCCGTGCATCCGGACTCGGTCTGGGTCATCGCCAGCGTAGCGTTGGCCATCGCGTTCGCCTCGGCCAGCCAAGACATCGCGGTGGACGCGTACGCCGTGGAGGTATTACGCCCCGAGGAACAGGGGGTGGCCGTTGGCGCGCGCACCGCGCTCTACCGCGCGGCCATGTTTACCGCGGGAGGCTTGGCGATCACCCTCGCCGGAACGTGGTCGTGGCCCGGTGTGTTCGTCGCGCTGGCGATCACCTACGTCCCGATGCTGGTCGCGACCGCGAGCGCGCCGACGCCCGACCCCGGGGACGTCGCGGCGCCGCGCACCTTGCGCGAGGCGGTGTGGGAGCCCTTTGTCGGTTTTCTGGCCGTGCCGCGCGCGTGGGAAATGCTGGCGTTCGTCGTGCTGTACAAACTCGCGGACAATCTCGCGGGCGCGTTGGTGCGGCCGTTTTTGGTGCAGGTGGGCTTCAACAACGTCGATGTCGGCGTCGCCACCGCCACGATCGGCCTCTTCGCCACGCTGGCCGGCACGTTCGTGGGCGGTGCGCTGACCACCGGGCTGGGACTCGGGCACGCGCTCTGGTTGTTCGGCGCGCTGCAAATCCTCTCCAATATGGGATACGTGGCCGTGGCGGTCGTCGGGCTGAACCGACCCGTCATGTACGCGGCCATGGGGTTCGAGAGCCTCACCACCGGTATGGGCACCGGCGCGTTCGGGGTGTTGCTGCTACGGATGACGCAGAAGCGTTTCTCCGCCACGCAATACGCCTTGTTCTCCAGTCTCTTTGCGTTGCCGCGATTGTTGTCGGGCCCGGTCACCGGCGTGCTGGTGGACGCGATCGGCTGGCGCGACTTTTTTGTGGTCACGATGGCGGTGGGCCTCCCGGGGATGGTGATGCTCCAGCGCTTTTGCCCGGTAGGCGCACGGGAGCCCCGACTTGAATCCGACGCCGCGCCGTCCGGACCCGCCGTCTCCCTGCCGGGGCTGATGGCGCGCGGACTTCTGGGCGCAATCGGCGCGTGGGCGTGCGCCGCACTCACCATCGCGGCCTTGGCCGGCATGAAAGCCGTGCACAACGACCCCCACGCCTCGTTCGATCTGCTCTCGCGCCTCGCGGACCTTGCCGCGCCCCACACGTGGGGCGCGTGGGCGCAACTCGCGGGCATCGTCCTCTTCGGCCTCGTGGTGGGCCTCGCGGTCGCGGCCACCGCCGCAGCGCGCTCCGGCGTCAGACCGCCCACCGACCAGCCGATTGCTTGACTTTCCCCCGCTGGTGTATTAAAAATCGCGGGCTTTTAGCGGCCTCGCGCCGGGGACCTGCACTGCGCCGCCTGGCGCAGCCTGCAACCAGGCTCCTCCCGTACAGGTGGCGAAGCAAAACAGGCGCTGCGTTGCCCTTCGAAAGCGCGGTTGGGTCCCATCGTCTAGTGGCCTAGGACGCTGGCCTCTCACGCCGGAGACACGGGTTCGAACCCCGTTGGGACCACCAACCATTTTCGCCCCGCTTGCGCCGTCACCATCAGCTCCTGGCCGCTCGTACCGCCTCGCCTGACGGCAGCACCCGCACTTGTCGGCCGCCGCGCAGTTGCTATACTGTCCGCCATGTCCGGGACACGGCTGTAACCATCGTATGTCGGACCCTGCGGCTCAGCCTATTGTGATCCATTTTAAGGACGGCCGACTCGACCGCGGCCTGCTCACGTCGTCATTGCTGACGCACGAGTCGCTACAATACTGTCGACGCGGGGTTTATGGCGAGCGCCGAAGCGATCCTCGTTTGTGGTTCGTGGCCGACGTCAAAATCGACCAGGTGACCGTCGGACGCGTCACGGACGTGAACGCCCGCGGCGCGTTCGTCGAAACCCTGGCGCCGTACGCCACGGGAACGGTCATCACCATGTCGCTCCGGCTCGACGCGGACCCGATCGACACCGCGGCTCGGGTGGTGTTCTCCGACCCCGGGGTGGGAATGGGCGTGGAGTTTCTTCGGCTCACCGCTGCAACACGGCACCGCGTGGACGCGGCGCTGCACCGTCTCAACGGCGCGTCGGGGTCCGGCGCCGGCCGACGGCGCGGCTCCCGACGACACACGCCTGCGCCGGGCCATGCGCCGCGCTGGGATGAACGCAAACAGGACCGCCGACATGCCGCGACGGACGAATCCCCCGAGCCGATCGCGGTGGATTTAGAGCAGGTTAAATCCGTCTTCTTTGTGGAGTCCGACGCACGGCCGGAAATCGCCGGGGGGAATTCCGACCCGTTGGACCGCCAGGTCACGGTCGAGTTCCGAGACGGTGAAACGATTCAGGGCACGCTGCGGGACTTTGCGCCCGAGACCGTGGGGTTTTTTATCACGCTCCGCGTGGATGAGCGCCACGCCCACACGGTCTATGTGGTGAAATCCTCGGTCAAAAGCCTCGAGACCGTTTTCTGATCCGGTCGATCAGTTCGCGAGCAGTTTGGTAAGGGCTTGGAGCTTGGCGGCGAGCCGCGCATCAACCATGTTCAACATGCGCGATTCCTCCAACGCCAAGTCGAATTGCCCCGTCAACAGATAGGTCACACCGAGGTCAAACCGGGTTTGGGCGTCGTCGGGCCGTTCCGCCAATCGGGACTTGGCGCGGGTGATTTCTTCGTCGTACGAGGCGACGCCGGCCGCACCGGGTGCGAGCGGTTTGAGCGCCCGGCCGGGCCCCACCGGGGGCTCGACCAACGTGATCCAGCCTTCGCGAATCGCCAGCCCGCAGAACGCGGCGTCTCGCAGCGCGATCATCCGCACGAGTTCCGAGGCCAGCTCTCCCCACAGGTAATGCAGGATGACGGCGCCCAAAAACACCAGCGCCGCGTACATGGGGCGCCCGCTGATCAGCAACGCCACGCCCGCGGCCAGCGCCCCGGCGCACAACACCCCGAGGGCCCGAAAAAGCCATCGCGGTCCGCGCGCGATGTAGGTCGTCACGGGCGGACGGCCCTGCACCACCAATCGGCGGGCCGTCACCGGATCAAGGTTGATGGCGGCGCGCTGTTCGGCGACAGCGGTTTGCAATTCTTGAAGGCTGTGGAGGTCCATACCCGGAGCCGCGGCCGATTGTACGAAAGCGGTCGGTCACGGGTCAATCGCCGGGGGGCACGCCTCCTGAACGCCCTGATCGGGCTTACCGCGCCGCGTGAACCGGATGCTCCGGACTCGCTCCGTATAATCCGCGGTACACCCACGCGCTGCGCAACACGCGTTTGACGTAGCCCCGAGTCTCGGAAAACGGGATTTCCTCGATAAATTCTTCGATCGAGCGCGGCGGTCCGGCTTCCAGCCACCGGGTCACGGCTTCTGGACCCGCATTGTACGCGGCCACGGCATAGGCCTCGTTGCCCGAAAACCGGTCCAGCAGGTCCGCGAGATACCGCACGCCCAAGGTGAGGTTCACCTCCGGCGTGTAGAGGTGTTCGACCGCAAAATCAGCAAGGCCGACCTGACGGGCCACCCGCCGCCCGGTCTCCGGCATGAGCTGCATCAGGCCGATGGCGCCCACGGGTGACAGCGCGCGCGCGTCATACACGCTTTCTTCGCGGATCAGTCCCGCGACCAAGAACGGGTCCACTCGGTCCTCGGCGCGGCTGCGAATCGCGGTAAGCAGATGGTTCGGATACGCCCGCCGCCACACGGTCGGCGCCAGCGCGACGTCCCCGCGTTCCAACCCCGGGGCAAAGTGGCGGCGCACGATTCGCAGGGCTTCGTCGTCCGCGCCCAAGACCGCCAGAGCATCTGCCACTTTCAGGGCGCGATCGGACGCGGGCGGCGTCCGCCGCGTAGCGAGGAGTAACTCCTCGCGCGCTTCGTTGCGCCAACCGAGGCGCGCCAATTCCGCGGTGCGGTCCGTGAATCCGCCGTCGGACCCGCGCGCGGCCTCCGCGTCGGTGGACGGCGGCGCGCCCGACGCGCCGGGATCGAGGCCCACCCGACGCGCCAACAATCCATAATAGGTATAGGGAAATTTCGTGGTCAAGGCGCGCTCCGGGTCGGACGGCTCGCGGTCCGCGTCGTTCCCGCGCTCCAGGCGCGACATCCAGTACAGCAGTTGCGGGATCTGCGGATCGGACGGCGCCGCCGTCTCGAGCGCCTGCGCAAACGCCTCGCGCGCTTGCGCCGCGCGGCCGCGGCGGTATTCGATCCAGCCGATGTTCCAGGAGGCCTCGACCGTTTTATCGGGACGGCCTAACGCGGTCGCGGCCCTCGCCAGTTCTCGATACGCGGCGATCGCGGCCTCGTTGTTTCGCGCAAAGCGATGCGACGCCGCCCGCAGCGCGATCAACTCCAAGCGACGCGGACTGTCGGGAGCCGACGCGGCCAGCGCGACTTCGGCCCGCCGTAACGCCCGGTCATCGTCGCGACGGAACGCGGCCCGTCCTTCCCACAACCGCGCCTCTTCCCGCAGCGCGGGCCCGGCGTCGGACGCGGCCACGCGCCGGAACGCGCGACCCGCCTCCTCCCAGCGCTTGAGGCGATAGAACGTAATCCCGATCTGTAAATCCACCTCCCGCTCAAGATGCGCCGTGGGCGCCGACGGTTTGAGCCGCGTCCAGACGTCCAACGCGTCCGAAAATTTCGCGGCCCGGGCAAGCCCTTCGGCTCGGCGGCGCTGCTCCGCGAACGACAACGCGGCAACGCTGCCGTTGGGGATGTCGCGACACCGCGCGAGCACGGACGCGGCTTCCGATGACGCCGCGAACTCCGACAGGAGTCGGCGGCAAGCGGCCGCGCCGTCCGATGGTCGTCCCGCGGCGGCGCCCAACGAGATGATGCGGGCCAAGGCGGCCGGAGTCCGCGTGTCGTCCGGGAATCGGTCGGCCAATTCGAACAGGGCGGTCAGGGCGTCGGATTGACGGCCGTCGATCGCGGCCCACACGTCCGCGGCCGCCCACCAGGCGGACGGCGCAAGCGTTGACTCCGGGTATCGGCGCGCGAGCGTTTCAAAATATGCGGCCGCTTCCGCGCGACGGCCGATTCGCCTCGACGCCTCCGCCGCAATCGCCACGGCATGGTCCCCGAGGATCGGCAGGTCATCCTCCGCCTGCAGAGAGAAGACGAGCGCGGCAGCGGGGTCGTGGTCCAGACTGAGTTTGGCCGTCAGCAGCGCGGCGCGGCCGGCCCACGGCGTCCCCGGCCACTCGCGGCGGATCGCGTCCAGCCGCTCACGGGCCGCACCCACCGCGCCCGCGGCGATCGAGTCGATCGCCGCCGAGACACACGCGTCCGGCTGCGGACACACCGCGGGCACCTGCGCCGACCCGCTCACGTGAATCGCGGGCGGTCGGTGCGATGGGGAGGCGGTCACGGCGCACCCGGTCACCGCGACCGCGAAGGCCGCGACCGGCAGAAGACCGCATCCGTATCGTGAGGATCGGAGGCACCGCATGATCAGGAAAATTGTAGCGGGGGTTAATGGTCGGGATCAAGCGCCAGGCCGATGGGGCCCCAGAGGCCCGTGCTCGAACCCTGGATGATGCGCGCGGTCGCTGACGGCGCCGCGGTCGCCGGCACGTGAAACGCGAGGATCCGATTTAAATCCGCGACGTAGAGATCACGTCGCCCCGGGTCAAAGGCCAACCCAACGGGGCTGGACAGCGAGGAGGTCATGGTCCACGTAGGCGCAAGATTGGAATCGGCCGGGGGCGCGGCGACGTGCGCGCTGACGCCCTGGAAAATCAAGATGCTCCCGCCGCCGCGATTGGCCACCACCAGCCGGTCATCGCGCACCGCATCACCGGGATTCGGATCCGGAATCAGGAACAACCCGGCGGGCCGACGGAGCAATGTCCGGTCCGTACTCCCATCCACGCCCTCGATTTTCCAGGTCGGCGCCACATTGTGGTCCTCCGTCGCGGGGATTCCGTCGTCAAGCCCGATCGTGTCGGCCCCGGTAAACGCCACGATCCGACGGCCGACTACGTCTTGAGCCTGTTCCGCATCCCGGTTGGATACGTACAGAATCCCATTGTCGGGGTCGATGGCCAGACCGGTCGGATACGCCATCTGCGTGAGGTTCACGGACATCGTAAACGGATTCGTCCCCTCGGGAGGACCAACATACCGACTCGGAGGCGTATTACCGCCCAACAACGACCCCGTGGGAATTCCGCCGCGCTCTTCGAACACGGTCACGGTGTGACTGGACTGATTCACCACGTACAGCGACCCGGGATGATTCGCGTCACGCCGACGGAACGCCAGCGCAATCGGGTGATCCAGCATGGTCGCCGGTCCCGCGATCACCCGGCTCGGAACCGTCCGGCCGTCCGATAACGCGAGCGGATCGTCGTACACCGCGATCATATTCGAGTGAAAGCCCGCGACGTACAGGCGTTGCTCAACCGCGTCCAACGCCACCGCACCGGCCCCAAGCAACGGGTTGATCACCACCCGATCCGGGACCGTGTTGGTCGTCCGCGACAAGAGAGTGCTGGGTGCCTGATCCGGATCTTTGTTGGCCGACACGTTAAGCATCGCCACTGTTGGGACTGGGGTGAGCCCCGTGGATGGGTGAAAAATGCCAGAGGTGACCACGTAGGCCTCATTCACACCGTCAGCGTTGCGGGCAACCGTGATCGCGAACGGCCCGCTGCTCTGGCGCCCAACATCTCGCGAGCCATCGGCAGCCCGCGCGGGCTGCCCCAACATGGTTTTTGTGCCTTGAATCACGCGCAGAGGCAATAGATTTAGCTCCCTGATATCAGGAACGGTAGCCAGCGGCGGATCTGAAGACGGTGCGTTGACAGACGGCCGGATTGGCAGCGCGTCACGGATAAGAATTTCGGTGGCATCATAGATTAGGACCGACTGCGCATCATCCGTCGTGACATACAAACGCCCCAGCGTATATGTCCAGGTCTCATCAGGATATATAGTGAACGTCCCCTCATCCAAATACAGCCCGACTGGACGCGCATAGTCCAACTTGTTGTTCGTTGCCCGCTCCACCAACCCGGTGTTCAACCCCTGTACCACAATCGGTTCCTGTCGCCCCGACAATCTCGACGCCTGCTTGAAGACCAAGATATTATGTTTGTTGCGATTGGCGACGAACAATGTATCGGTCGGCTCGTCATACGCCAGGGACGTGGGACCACAGATTCGGTCCGGCGGTTCATTCACCGGGGTCACGCACGGGCCATCCGCGCTTCCCCAGAATTGACGACTCGGGGCTTGGTCCAGGGAGTTATCATCAAATGGCGGACTCGTCCCGTCTAATGGCGTCTGGAATGCATACACGTCGATCTTCCATCCTTGGTTGTCCGTAACATAGGACTTGTCATCCCGGTTCGCGACATACAACAACCCATGCGTATGATCCACAGGCGTAGGGTCCACATGCGTGGGGTCAAAATATGTACGGTCCACCACAAATCCGATCGGGGCAAAAAAATTCAGTCTGCGCTTAATGGTCGTGGCCGGGGCTTGGTTGGTCCCCTGTGGAGGGGTCGTGACTCGAAAGACCACGATCGTATCGGGTCGACACGGAGGAGATCCACTGACCGACATGGCCAGCGAGTTCGCCACGTACAGGAACTTGCTGACGTTTCCGCCGGCATCCACCACGCGTTCCAGGTGCAGCGTCGATGGTCCACACAGCCCGGTTCGGTCCGCGGTGGTCAAGCTGCCCTCAATCGTCCAATCCGGTTCGGGATTATTGAGGAGTCCATAGTCCCCGAGTTTGACGACCTCATTGACTCCATCCCCGTTCGTGTCCATGGCGCGGGACAGTTTGTACGCCGCGATGCGGTTTCGGTCCGTTTCCGCGACATACACGTAGCCGTCCGGGTCGACAATCTGTCGCGTGGGATCATTGGGATCCGGAATCCGATCCACCGCAATCCCGGCGGGCGCCGCCAACCCGGTTCGATCCGCCGTGACCACGTCGGCCGCCTTGTCGCCGGCGGCCTGGCCCGCGCCGGAAAATATGGACAGCCGATTCCCGACATTATTCGCCGCGTAGAGCCGCCCCGCCTTCGGGGTACGAACCGATGCGGCGGCAACGGACTGCTCGACGGCATTCCCGGCCGTATCGCGCGCGCGAAGCCGAATGTCATAGTCCGTGTCCGCCGTTAAGTCGGTCAACGTAACCCGACGGGCGTTCAACCCGGTGGACATTTGCGAAAACGTGGCTTCGCTGGCGCGACGATATTCCACCGTGTACAACACGTTGTTCGACCCGTTGTTCGGCACATCCACCGCGGCAGGGGGCAACGCGTCCACCTCGGTCGAGTCGCACCCAGGATCAGTCGCGGGCGCCTGACCGCTCCACCAACAGACGGTGATGGTGTCAAAGCTCTTCACCACACGCCGCACTGTCGCGTCCGCATTCCAGGCCGGCGGCTGATCATCAAAGGTCGTGCCCGTGGTAAAGCGCCATGAAATGACCCCGGCGCTCCCAGCATCCAACTGATTGCCCGCCAAGTCTCGGAGCGAATTGGAGATATCGACCCGGTAATGACGGTCCGTCACGAAAAACGTCGATGGACGCACAAATAAGGTATTGCTCTGTGCGTCCCACCGGAAGCCTTTGACCACGGACTCGAATTGACCGGTGTTGGGATTCGACACATAGAGGTTGATGGCGGTCGCGGAGATCAAACTGGAGTTTAACGGCTCGCTAAAGGTCAGTACGATTTCCTCATTGGTGGAGACGTTCGTCTGACCGCTGTCCGGAGATTTTTGGATCAATTGCGGCGCGGTCGTATCAGCTCCGGTTGAGCCGGACCCGGCGTCGGTTGTGCCCGTTCCTTGGCCGCCGCACCCGAGCAGCGCGACACTCATGATCGCGGCGCGGACCAGGCGGGGGAAGTATTGCTGAGGGAGATTGGTCATTCGGCCTGTTGTTGGTCCCGTAATCAAAACCACGGCTGCCCCGGTTTTATTTCCCCCGGGATTTACGGTCAGGACCTGCACCGTTCTGGCGAAGTGTGTTATAAATCAACCGGTTACTGCCGATGGACCGCCTCTCCCTGAAATCGTTGACCGCGGCCCAAATGGCCGACTTTGTCGCGGCCCATGGGTGGCCGCGGCACCGGACCCGACAATTGCTGGCGTGGATTTATCAACGCGGGGTGACCCGGTTCGAGCACATGACGGATATCGGACTCGCTGATCGGGCCACGCTCGCGCGGATCGCGGTGATTTCCGAGCCCCATATCGCGGATGTCCGCCGCGACCCGGACGATGGCACGGAAAAACTGCTGATTCGTCTCGAGGACGGGCAAACCGTGGAATCGGTCTTGATCCCTGATGACGACCGGCTGACATTATGCCTCTCCACCCAGGTCGGCTGTACGTTGGATTGCGGATTCTGCTTCACCGGCACCATGGGCCTTACCCGCAATCTCGCGGCGCACGAGATCGTGGACCAAGTCCTGGGAGCGCGCGCGCATGCCGGACCCGACCGGCCGATCACCAACGTGGTGTTTATGGGCATGGGTGAGCCGCTCGCCAATTTGCCCGCGGTCCGCGAAGCGATCGACCGACTCACCGCGCCGTGGGGTCTGGGCTTCTCGCCGCGCAGGATCACGGTGTCCACCGCGGGCTTCGTGCCCCAGATGGCCGCACTGGGCGTGGGTCCCCACGCGGTGAACCTGGCGGTCTCGCTGAATGCCACCACTAACGCGATTCGTGACCGTGTGATGGGCACGATCAATCGCAGGTATCCGATCGAGGCCGTGCTCGCGGCCTGTCGCGCGTATCCGTTGCCGCCGCGGCGTCGGATCTATATCGAATACGTCCTGCTCGACGGGGTCAACGACTCCTTGGAGGATGCCAGACGGCTGATCAAGCTCCTGCACGGCATCCGCTGCAAAATCAATTTGATCCCGTTTAACCCGTGGCCCGGTGCCCCGTTTCAACGCCCGACCGACGCATCGGTCGCCGCTTTCCACGCCGCGCTCCTCGCCGCCCACTTTACCGTGTTTGTTCGCAAGAGTAAGGGCCGACACATCCTGGCCGCCTGCGGCCAGTTGCGGTCGGCCCACGAGCAGTCGGCGCCGTTGCTCCCGCTTCAAACATGACGCATCGGCCCCGCCGTTGACAAGTGGTGCATGGGGTGATACAACCGATGACTCAGCGGCCGACGTGGTGAGTGTAGCTCAAGGGTAGAGCACTGGACTGTGGCTCCAGGGGTTGGGGGTTCGAAACCCCTCACTCACCCCACGCCGCCGACACCCAGTGTCAGAAACGCCGAGTTCGTCCCGCCCCTTCGTATTGAACGGCTGTTCGGGATGCCGCGCCTGTAGCTCAGCTGGATAGAGCGTCGGACTTCGAATCCGCAGGTCGGGGGTTCAACTCCCTCCAGGCGCGCCAACCCGTGACCTGCCCCACGAGCGTCACCTCCCGCGTTGCCGACCGTCGCGCGCGGCGGAGCGTTTGACTTTGGCGGTTTTCCGGACCTAAGATGACCCGGTTTATCTAACCGACACGGAGGCGGTGATGGGCGTTCGAGTAGGAATCAATGGCTTCGGCCGCATCGGGCGGGCGGTGTTGCGCGCGTCGTTGGGCGACGCTGAGCTTGATATCGTCGCCATCAATGACTTGACCGATGCCAAGACCTTGGCGCACCTGCTCAAGTACGACTCGGTCCACGGGCGATTGGACGCGCCGGTCGCAGCCAACGACAGCGCCATCATGGTCGGTAACCGCGAGATCGCGGTGTTGGCCGTGAAAGACCCTGCGGAGCTGCCGTGGAAGAAACTCGGGGTCGAGTTGGTCATTGAATCAACCGGACACTTCGAGGACCGCCCGTCTGCGTCCAAACATTTGGCCGCAGGCGCGTCCAAGGTCATTATTTCGGCCCCGGCGAAGGATCCGGACTTAACGGTCGTGCTGGGAGTCAACGATGAACGGTACGATGCCGCGGCGCACCATATCCTGTCCAACGCCTCCTGTACGACCAACTGTCTGGCGCCCGTCGCCAAGGTGCTCCACGAGGCCTTTACCATCAAACGGGGCTTGATGACCACGATTCACTCGTACACCAACGACCAACGTCTCTTGGATCTGCCGCACAAGGATTTGCGACGGGCTCGGGCCGCGAACCTCTCGATGATCCCGACCTCCACCGGCGCGGCGCGCGCGGTCGGCGAAGTCCTCCCCTCGCTCAAAGGGAAAATCGACGGCATGGCGATCCGCGTGCCTACGCCGAACGTGTCGATCGTGGATTTCGTGGTCGACGTCGATCGTCCCACGACCGAACGCGACGTGAACGCGGCATTACGGGCCGCCTCCGACGGGCCGCTCAAGGGTATCCTGGCGTACACCGAGGACCCCACCGTGTCGATCGACCACAACGGCAGCGCCTACTCGTCGATCGTGGACGCCGCGCTCACCCGCGTGATCGAGGGCGGCATGGTCAAGGTCTGCGCGTGGTACGACAACGAATGGGGGTATTCGTGTCGGGTCCGTGATTTGGCCAAATTCGTGGCGCAGCGGTCGCATCGGGCCTAAACCCGCATGAATCTCCACAAACAGACCATCGACAATATCGATTTGCGCGGTCGCCGCGTGTTCATTCGCGCGGACTTCAACGTGCCGCTCGACGACGACCACCACATCACCGACGACACCCGGATTCGCTCCACCCTACCCACCATCAACCACGCGATCGACGAAGGTGCCAAGGTCATCCTCGCGTCCCACCTGGGACGCCCGCAGAGCCAGTCCGATCCGCGATACAGCCTCGCGCCGGTGGCCAAACGTCTGCAACGTTTCCTGAAAAAGGACGTGCGATTCTTGGACGATTGCGTGGGCGCGGCCGTGGAAGACGCCGTGGCCAACATGCGGCCCGGGGACGTGGTGCTCTTGGAGAACCTGCGTTTTCACCCGGGGGAGGAGGCCAACGACGAGGGGTTCGCGAAGTCCCTGGCGCGGTTGGCCGATGTCTATATCAACGACGCGTTCGGCACCGTGCACCGCAGCCACGCCTCCGTCACCGGGATCACCAAGTTCGTCAAACTGTCGGCCGCCGGTTTTCTCCTGAAAAAAGAGATCGAGTATCTCGAAGGCGCGGTCGCCAACCCCACGCGGCCGTTCGTGGCCGTGTTGGGCGGGGCCAAGGTGTCCGGCAAACTCGGCGTGATCAGCAATCTCCAGAAAAAGGTGGATAAAGTCATTATCGGCGGCGGCATGGCCTTTACCTTCTTTAAAGCCTTCGGGATGGAAGTGGGCAATTCGCTGGTGGAGCCCAACATGCTGGAGGTGGCGAGGGACATGCGCGAGACCGCCCGTTCCTACGGCGTGAAGTTCTACCTGCCGGTGGACTGTGTGGTGGCCACCGGGATGGACCCGGGCGCAGAGTCCAAAATCGTGCCGATCCAAGAAATCCCCAAAGGCTGGACCGCGCTGGACATCGGGCCCGCCTCGGTCCGGTTGTTCACCGAGGCGCTCGCCAACGCCAAGACGATTTTGTGGAACGGGCCCATGGGCGTGTTCGAACGCGACGCTTACTCGCGCGGGACCTTGGCCGTGGCGCACGCGGTGGCGAACGCGTACGCGTTGACCATTGTCGGCGGCGGCGACACCGCGCTCGCCGTGCACCGCGCCGGGGAGTCCGACAACATGTCGTTTATTTCGACCGGAGGCGGCGCGGCCCTGCAACTGCTCGAGGGCAAACACCTCCCCGGCCTCGCCGCGCTGCCCAACCGCGAGTCCTGATGCCGCCGACCGTACGTGCGCCGTTGATCATCGCGAATTGGAAGATGCACAAGACCGTGGCCGAATCCGTGGCCGCGGTGGCCGCCCTTCGCGAACGTTCACCGTTGTTGGCGGCGGTGGAGGTGGTGGTGGCGCCGTCCGCGACCGCGTTGGACGCGACCCGTGAGGCGATCGCGGGAAGCCGGATCGGCCTGTGCGCGCAGACGTGTCACTGGGAACCGGCCGGCTCGTACACCGGCGAAGTGTCCGTTCCCCAATTAGCGGACGTGGGCTGCGGGTATTGCCTGGTCGGGCACTCCGAGCGCCGTCAGTGGTTCGGGGAGACCAACGACCACGCCAAACGCAAGACCGCCGCGTTGGCTGCAGCCGGGCTCTCGCCGGTGCTCTGCGTGGGCGAAACCGCGGCCGAACGCCGCGCCGGCAAAACCGAACAGGTGGTGGCCGAACAAGTCTCCATCGCGCTCCAAGGCCTTGGCGCGGACCGCGCGGCGCGTGTGATCGTGGCGTACGAACCGGTCTGGGCGATCGGATCGGGTAAAACCGCCACGCCCGCGGAAGCGGGGGCGGTTCACCGCTTCATTCGACGGTTGGTCGCGTCCGATCACGGCGAGGCCGCCGCCGGGCTGCGGATCTTGTACGGAGGCAGCGTCTCGCCCGAGACCATCGGCGGGCTGCTGGAACAGCCCGATATCGACGGGGCCCTGGTCGGAGGCGCCAGCCTCAACAGCGCCACGTTGTTGGCGATCATTGAGCGGGCGGCGCAGCGGAACTCGGGGCCGGCGCCGTCCTCCGCATCTCGTTCGACCCCGACAACCGCAAGGAGTTTTGCATGACCGTGTTGATTATTATCGTACACATCTTGGTTTGTTTGATCATGATCGGCGTCATTCTCTTACAGGCCGGCAAAGGCGCGGAGGTCGGCGCGGCCTTCGGCGGATCCAGCCAGACCATTTTCGGAAGCCGCGGCGCCACCACGTTTCTGAGCAAACTCACCATCGGGGCCGCGTCCTTGTTCATGCTCACCTCGCTCAGCTTGTCGATTCTGTCGAACCAACGTTCGGTGGCCTCGTCGATCGTGGACTCGCTGCCGCCGGACGCCGCGGCGCCCGCAAGCGCGCCGCCCGCGTCCGGCGATGCTGCGCCCCCAGCCGCGAGCACGCCCGCGACGCCATGACCTGGCGCAACATCGCGCCGGCGCTGATTGCCGCGGCGGTTGCGCTGGGCGTGGGACGAACGGCCGCCGCGGCATCGATTGATCCGCTGCTGCTGCCGGTGTTGTCGGGCCATGCGGCCCCGGACGCATCGGGCGACATCGCGATCGGAATGACGACCGACGGCGCGCCGCGGCAATCCGACTTGCTCTCGGTGAGCCTGCGCGTTGTCGGACCCTTCGATGAGCTCCGCGCGCTCGGCATTCACTTCGGCGGGACGCTCGGCGATGTCGCTACCGCGGAGGTAACCCCCGACCAGCTCCGCCTGTTGGCAACCCACCCGTCGATCCGCTCCATCGAGGCCTCGCGGTCGCTGCGGTTCAACCTAGACCTCAGCGCGCCGAAGACCGGCGTCTCCGGCCTCCGCAACCGGGACAACGACGGCTGGACCCCCACCAGTTATACCGGCCGCGGCGTGCTCATCGGCATCATCGACTCCGGATTGGATCTGTCTCACGACGATTTTCTGGCTTCCGACGGCGCGACTCGGGCGCTGGCGGTCTGGGATCAGTCCAGTTCGGTCGGCCGCCCGCCGCGGGGGTTTTCCTACGGCGCGGAGTGTACGGCCCAGCAAATCAACGCACGGGACTGCCCGGAAGTTGACCGCGAGGGACACGGCACCCACGTGGCCGGCATCGCGGCCGGCGACGGCTCGGCGACCGGGCAGGACCGGCCCGCGTACCAGTACATTGGGATGGCGCCTGAGGCGGATCTCCTCGTCGTCAAACTCCGGTCCGGGAACACGACGAACGTCATCGATGCTTTGGCCTATCTGCGGGACAAAGCCACGGCGTTTGGAAAACCCCTCGTCGTGAATATGAGCCTTGGGTCGCCGCTTGGACCGCACGACGGCACCACGGACCTGGAGCAGGCCATCAACACCTTGTCCACGGAGGGTATTGTGCCGCGTGATGCAACGCGCCCGCTCGGAGCCGTGGTCGTGGCGGCCGCCGGAAACTCCGGCCAAATACCCAACGGCTCGCCCCCGGCTCGACTGGGCACGCCCCTTCACGCAGTGGGGTGTTTCGGAACCACCACCACGTGCCCTCCGGGAATCACCGCGCATTCGGGTCCGACGCCGGCGGTCGTCACGTTCGTGGTCCCCGGCGATGTGCCGGGTTTGCCGGATACGGTCCGAGTAGATCTTGACGTGTGGTATCCGGGCACTACGGTGGTGGGCCTCACCGTCGCGCAGTCAGCCGCGGGGTGCAGCGCCGGACCGGTCTCCCTCAGCGGGACGTCGTCTGCGGATGTCGCCACCCCATGCGGCAATATCCTGATTTCCGCGGCGGATACCCAGTCCAACGGCGATCGCCGCACCTCGGTCGTGATCACCCATCCGACGCGGATCAGTCCGGGCATTTGGACCTTGTCTCTGAGTCCGGACGCGGTGACGGACCCCACGCGGTTTGATGTCTGGTCCGATTCCGTGCCGACCGACAACAAAGTCGGGTTCAGCAGCTTCTTCAACCGGGAGACCACGATTGAAATGCCGGCTTCGGCCGCTGAAGCGATTGCGGTGGTCCCCTACATCACGAAAACCGTGTGGGTCTCCATCATCGCGGACTGCTGCGGCATCAACACCGATCGGCATGGTGATCTCAACGGATTGGCTGCGTACGCCAGCCGTGGTCCGTTGCGCCAATGCACATTCTGCGACCCGCCGCCCCGGAAGCCCGAGCTGGCGGCCCCCGGTCTCGCCGTGAAGTCCGGTTTCTCGTCGCGTATTCCGGACGACCCGGCGTTAGACAACTATCTCGACCCCGACCGACGCCATTACGTCCTCATGGGGTCCAGCATGGCGGCACCGCACGTGGCCGGAGCAGCCGCGATCCTTCTGCAGATCAACCGGCACCTCACCGCGGCGCAAATCAAAACCTACCTCGTGAACAGCGCGGCCGCGCCGGAAATATCTCCGGTGCCCTCGCTCCCCAGTACCCAATGGGGCGCAGGACGGTTGGCGATCGACGCGGCAGTGGCCGAGCTCAAGCGCTTGGGCGGCGACCTCCCGCCCGCAGCGCCGACCGGACTGGACGTGACATCGGTTCACAGCCGTCGGGTCGCCCTTGCCTGGAGCGGCAGCCCGGATCTGGACCTCATGGAGTACCGAATTCTGCGGCGCGTGGAGGGCGATCCCGCCCCCGCCTCGCTCTACCGCACGGTAGACCCTACGGCAACCACGTTTGAAGACGTTGATGCAGACAACTTGGGCTTTCTGCAAAACGAGACCGCGTACCTCTACTCCCTGCAAGCCGTGGACATCACCGGCCAGGCCGGCCCCATCTCGCTCGAAACGCGCGCCGTCCCCACGGCCGGGGAAGGGTCGGTCGGGTTCTGTTTTATCGCGACCGCGGCGTACGGGAGCGCGTGGCATCCCCACGTGGCGTCGCTTCGTACATTTCGGGATCACCGCCTGCGGCCCTTCGCCGTGGGACGCGCGGCCATCTCGATCTACGAGACGATCAGTCCCCCGATCGCCGCGTTCATCGCCCCGCGCCCCCTGCTGCGTGCCGTGACCCGAGGCGCGCTCACCCCGATCGTGTTTGCCGTGGAATCGCCTCGCGCCGCGTTCGCGTTGATCGGCTTCAGTCTGCTCGCCGCGGCGACGATCACCCTCCGCCGCCGCGCAGCTTGATTTAGCGGCACGAGCGCATTATGATCCGCGCCGTGTTTCGGTCCGCGATACTCCTCACGGTGCTATGATGCGCGTGGTTCCCAACGACCGCCCCGCGATCGCCATGCGCGTGGCGGCCATGACCCCGCAGGGCGTCCCGGATATTCGGTCCATTCGACTGGAAGCGGTTGCCGGCGACCGCCCGGACTTTCACTTTATCCCGGGACAATTCCTGCACCTCCACACGCCCTCCGGCGAGGCCTCGTACTTCGCGATCGCGTCGAGCCCGGACGAACCGTACTTTGACGTGTTGGTCAAACGCGCGCAAGGCGCGTCCAAGGAACTGTTCGACCTTCCTGTGGGCACCGTCGTGCGCGTCGTGGGGCCGCAAGGCAAGGGATTCCCGCTGGCGGAACACGCCGGACTCGATATGTTGCTCATCGGCGTCGGCACCGGCATCGCGCCGTTACGGTCGGTGGTCGGATGGACGCTCAACCACCGGCAACGGTTCGGCCGCGTGACCCTGGTCTACGGCGTGTTGACCCCGCCGCACTGGTGTTATCGCGCCGACTTTTCCGCATGGCGCGCCGCTGGGGTCGCCACGCACGTAACGGTGACCTCGACCGACGGCGCGGCATGGGACGGACCGGTGGGGTTTGTCCAAGAGTTGCTCACGACCTGCGCCAGTGATCCGCAACGAACCGTGGCGTGTCTGGTCGGAATGAAGGACATGGTCCGCGACACCACCGACCGCTTGATCTACCTCGGAGTGCCTCCGCACCGGATTCTTCTGAATTTTTGATCCGCGGACAGCTCCCCGCGCCGCTTCGTAGCGGCTCCATCGGATCTTTGTTATACTCGCCCCGTTCGAGGACACTGATGGCCGGCCCCCAAACACCACCGCGACTCGACGGCACCCATCGCAAAGGCCTCCTCATCGTCCACACCGGCGACGGCAAGGGCAAAACCACGGCCGCGTTGGGGTTGGCGCTCCGCGGGGTGGGTCACGGATGGCGTGTGTTGGTGGTGCAATTCATCAAAGGCAGTTGGCGCTACGGCGAGTTGGAGGCCGCGAAGCGCCTCGCTCCGGAACTCACGATTCGCCCCATGGGTGAGGGGTTTACGTGGGATACCAAGAACCCGGAACGCGACGCGGCCAAGGCGCGCGAATGTTGGGACGCCGGGATCGCAGCCGTGCGGTCCGGCGAATACCGCTTGGTGATTTTTGACGAAATCAACTACGCCTTGGCTTACGGGTATCTGCCGCTCAATGAGGTCACGGCGGCCCTCGCCGACAAACCGGATGCCGTTCACGTGGTCCTCACGGGCCGCGACGCGCCCAAGGAACTCATCGCGATCGCGGACACGGTCACGGAGATGCGCGCGGTGAAACACGCGTTCGAGCAAGGCGTGAAAGCCCAAAAAGGGATTGAATTTTAAGACGCACCAGGGAAGCGGACCTTCCATCCACGAAAGGAGTCAGCGCATGAACGGGTTGCATAAGGCAGTCATCGCCGGCGTGATCGCCGGGGTCGTGTCGTTCGGGTTGACGGTGAATGGTCTGGCGCAACCGCCCGGGCACCCCCCCATGGGCGGCGGCATGGGCATGGGAATGGGCAAGAGCGGGGGACCCGGACCGGGCGGCGGCCATCCCGGCATGATGTTTTCGCCGTCGTTTATGAAGGACGAGCTCAAACTCTCCGACGAGCAGATCGAGAAGTTCAAAAAACTTCGCAACGAATACGAACGCGAGCAAATTCGGCGCGGCGCGGAAATCAAGATCGCGGAAATGGACCTCTGGGATCTGTTCGATAAAAAGGACGTGACCGGCGATCAAGTCGAAAAAAAGGTTCGCGAGGTGGAAGCCAAAAAAACCGACCTGCGGGTGTTTCGGTTTAAACACGTCGTGACCATTAAGACGATCCTCACCCCGGAGCAGTTCGAAAAGTTCCGTTCCATGGGCATGATGATGTTCGGCGGCGGCCGATACGGCATGGGCGGCATGGGTATGGGGATGATGGGCGGATCGAGCGGGCACGGCGGGTACGGCAAAGGCGGACCCGGCAAAGGCGGGTACGGCTACGACCACGGCAGCGACGAAGACTAACGTCCGCGTACGGCTGACGGTCTGTCTCGGCGGGGCGCTCCTTGGAGCGCCCCGCCGCGTATTTAGAGAAGTCGCTTCACGGCCTCGACAATCGCGCGGGCGCTGATCCCGTAACGATCCACCAACTCGTCGGGTTTGCCGCTGTGCGGAATCTCCCGCACCGCGAGTTTATGCACCCGCACCCCGTCCTCGCCCACGGCCGCCAGCACCGCGTCGCCCACCCCACCGTGCGGGTAATGGTCCTCGACCGTGAGGATCCGGTTGCCGGTCGCGCGCGCCGACGCCAAGAGCGTTTCGCGGTCAACCGGCGCGATGCTGTACAGGTCGATGACGCGCACCGGGATGCCGGCGGCTTCCAACTGCCCGTGTGCCTTGAGCGCCTCGAATAGGGTGATGCCGGCCCCCACGACGGTCAGCCGGTCGTTGGCGCTCCGACGAACCACCTTGGACCCGCCGATCGGGAACCGCTCGCCCGGTCCATACAGAATCGGGCATTTGGGCCGCCCGGTGCGAATGTACACCAACCCGCGGTGCGCCGCGGCCGCCTCCACCAGGCGGTAGGCGGCGAACGCGTCGGAGGGGTACACCACCACCGCGCCCGGCTGGGCCGCCATCATCGCCAAATCTTCGAGCCCCATCTGGGAGGGACCGTCTTCGCCGATGCTCACCCCAGCGTGCGTGCCGACCAGTTTGATGTTGGCGCCGCTGATGGCGGCCATCCGAATGAAGTCGTACGCACGAGTGAGAAAACAGGCGAACGTGGCGGAAAACGGGATGTACCCGCTCGCGGCCAGTCCCACCGCGGCGCCGACCATATTTTGTTCCGCGATGTAGTTTTCCAAAAAACGTTCGGGAAACCGTTTCCCGAACGCGTCGGTAAACGTGGAGTTCTTCACGTCCGCGTCCAACCCTACCACCAGCGGATTGGCCTCGCCGAGCGCCGCCAACGCATGGCCGAAGGCCTCGCGCGTCGCCACCGAATCGGACGGCGTGTACGTCGGAGGCGCCATGCTCTTGCCCGCGCCCGGCTGGGCGGCGGGCGGCGACGGACGGACGATCGTGGGCGACGGCGCGGACGGATCGAGTCCCTTGGAGAGCTCCGCCACCGCGCGGTCCAGTTCATCGCCCTTCTTGAGCGCCTTGCCGTGCCAGTCGGGACGATCTTCAACGAATGAAATTCCCTTGCCTTTGAGCGTCCGCGCCAAGAGCACGGTGGGGCGGCCGGTGGCGGCCGCGGCCGCGGCGAACGCCGACACCACGGCCTCCACGTCGTGCCCGTCCACGACGATCGCGTTCCACCCGAATCCGGACCAGCGCGCGCGATAACCTTCCATGTCGTGTTGGAGCATGGTGGGGTCGCTTTGGCCCAACCGGTTCACGTCCACGATCGCACAGAGGTTGTCGAGGCGCTCGTGACGGGCGATCTCGGCCGCCTCCCACACCGAGCCTTCGACCGATTCGCCGTCTCCCATCAAGACGTACACGCGCGCGGCCGAACGTTGGAGGCGTTTGGCGGCCACGGCCATGCCCACGCCCGCGGACAACCCCTGTCCCAGGGACCCCGTCGCCGTATCGGCAAACGACAGGCGCGGGGTCGGGTGCCCCTCCAAATCCGACGTCAACGTGCGCAGCTTCAACAAGTCAGCCTTGTTGAACAGCCCGGCCTCGGCCCAGGCCGCGTATAAGAGCGGCGCGGCATGGCCCTTGGACAAGACGAATCGGTCGCTGCCGGGCCGACGCGGATCTTTCGGGTCGTACCGCATCACGGAGAAAAACAAGGCGGCCACGATGTCCGCCGCGGAACAACAACTCGATGGGTGCCCGCTGCCCGCTTCGCTGGTGGCGCGCACGCTGTCGATGCGCAAGACGGCGGCTTTGTGGCGCAAGGTCGAGGCCAAAGGGGACATCGTGGTGGCGGTGAGACTCATGAAGGCTCCTTGTTGGATGGTGCGCGGACGCGCGAACCGTTGAGGCGCGCCACGACCGGGTGAAGGTAGCAAAATGGAGCGCGGCGAGTCAATTTGCGGCGGGCCGCAGACCGGCGGCCTTGAGGACTTCACGCACCCGGCGCTCGAACACGCTGGGCGTGAACGGCTTCTGCAGAAAATTGGGGTCGCCGTCCGTCCCGCTGGACAGCACTGCGTTGTCGGTGTACCCCGACACATACAAGACGCGGGTCGCGGGTCGGGCGTGGGTGATCCGCCGCGCGAGTTGCGCGCCGGTCATCTGGGGCATGATCACGTCGGTGATCAGCAGATGGATCGGACCCGGATGTTGTTCGGCCAGTTGCAAGGCCTCGCGGGCGTTGCCGGCGCTAATGACGGTATACCCGCCGCGCCGCAACGCGTTGACCATCAGATCGCGAATGGCCTCATCGTCTTCGGCCAGCAACACGGTTTCGCGCGCGGAGGATCCCTCCGTCGCGACCGGGCTCAGCTCGGGGGCTGGCGCCGCGGCGCCGTCGGCCCGAGGGAAACATACCCGCATCGTGGTCCCCCGCCCGGGCTCGCTATGCACACGAATGCTTCCGCGGCTTTGTTCCACGATGCTGTACACCGTTGAGAGCCCCAGCCCCGTGCCGTGGCCCAACGCCTTGGTGGTGAAAAACGGCTCGAACAGACGCGTCTGCGTCTTGTCGTCCATGCCGCACCCGGTGTCGCGAACCGCCAGCATCACGGCCGGTGCCACGCCCTGTTGGACGGGGTCGTCGGCCTCGGCGGTTTCGATGGTCAGGAGACCGCCCTGCGGCATGGCGTCGCGGGCGTTCACGGCCAGGTTCATGATCACTTGCTCGAGCTGCCCCGGGTCCGCCTTGACCCACATGGGCGTGGGCGCCAGCGCGACGCGGATCTCGATGTGCTCGCCGATCAATCGCCGCAGCATGTGTTCGGTTCCGCGCACGACGGCGTTGAGATCGAGCACTCGTTGCGCCACGACTTGGCGCCGGCCGAAGGACAAGAGTTGACGCGTCAACGCGGCGGCGCGCTGCGCGGTCTCCACGAGACGATCCACGTCGCGGCGATTCGGGTCATCGGGCCTGAGGCCGGCGCGCAGCAACTCGCCGTGGCCCAGGATCACGGTCAGCAGATTGTTGAAATCATGCGCCACGCTACCCGCCAACCGGCCCACCGCCTCCATTTTCTGCGCCTGACGCAGTTGTTGTTCGCGCTCTTGTAGCGCGGCGTCCATCCGCTCCCGTTCCGTGAGGTCGAGCACGAATCCCACGCCAGTATCTTGACTCCCTTCGAGCAACGCCTGGCCGATCAAGACCGGAACCCGGGCGCCGTTCTTGCGCACGAACGTTTTCGGGTACGACGCGCAGACGCCGTTCGCGCGCAGCTCCTCCAACGCCCGCTCGTCCAGGGGCGCGTGTTCCGGCGGCGTGATGTCGGTCCAACGCAACGCACCCGCGGCGACGTCTTCGCGGCCGTAGCCCACCAACGACAGGAACGCGTCGTTGGCTTCGGTGACGCGGCCGCCCGTCTCCCAAAAGTAGATCCCCAACATGTTGGATTCGGCGATGCGACGAAACCGCGCCTCGCTGGCTTGCAGATTCGCGCGGCTCGCCGCCAAGTCCTCCGCCATGCGATCGAACGCGCGCCCGGCCGCCGCCACTTCGTCTCGACCCGTGAGACCGGCTCGCGCGGTCAGATCGCCGCCGGCCAAGCGGCCGGCGGCCGCGATGAGTCGATTGATCCGACGCGTCAACACCAGATGGAACAATCCCCACACAAGCACGGACATGCCCGCCACGAACGCGCCGAACTCGATCACGTGGCGTTCGACGGCTCGTCGGGCTTGCGTTTTGAGTCCGACGAGATCGCCGCGCATGACGGCGATCCCGATGTTCGCCCCCCGCAACTCGTCAGGCCGAACGCCCAACACCACCGGGTAGACCCCGATGATGTCCCGTCCCGCGGCGGAAATCGACACTTCGCCGGCCAACGTGCGGGTAACGCGTTCGATGACCTCGCGGGGAACTCCGTCCGGATCGACCCGTTCACCCACCATCCCCAGGTCGGTGGCCGCAAGGACCCGACCCTGTTCATCCATGACGAACACGGCGCTGAGCCGCGGGTCCGATCCGAACGCGGCGACTTCGGCCTGAACGCGGGTCACGTCGCCGCGGCTCACGAGGTACTCCACGGTTCCCTGAAGCCGCGTCATGTGCTGGGTCATCAGCATGCGCGCGTCGCGTTCAACCGCGCGATCCGCGGAGCGCGCATCCCACTGCAGCGTGACCAGAGCAATGGTGGCCGCGAACCCCATCAACAGCAGGGGGACCCGCCAGCGAAGCGGTAACCGTGTCATACGAGTGGTCGCACGCGCGACACCCCGGGCGCGCGGATGACCCGCGCAACTCGCGTCGGCACCCGGTTCACGCCCGTATGGATACCGGCGGCATACGGCGGCATGGCGACTCCCTGGAAGGCAACGGCAATCGTACGACAGTATAGGACCGGGTCTCCCCGAACGCAACCGAACCCGCGGCTTGTTGCCGCGCCGGGAATCGGCTACGATGCGTAGTATCGTGTCTTGCACGGAGGACCATGCCCCCGATCGTCCAGGTGTATCCAGACGCCGCGCGCGCCGCCGCCGCCGGATGCGAAATTCTTGCCCGCGAAATCGCGACCGCGGTCGCGGCCCGCGGTCGGGCGTGGGTCGTGTTGGCCGGCGGCAGAACCCCGCGCGCCGTGTACGAGCGGTTGGCCGCCCATGCCGGAGGCATCGCGTGGGAGCACACCTGGTGGTGTTTCGGAGACGAGCGGTGGGTGCCGTGTACGGACTCGCGGAGCAACCGGGCCCTGGTCCAGGACGCCCTGTTCGCGAACACGCCGATCCCTCGCCGCCAAATCCTGGCCGTGCCGACCGAGGAACGAGCTCCCCCCGCCGGCGCCCGGGCCTATGAGGCCGCGCTGCGCGCGTACTTCCCCGGTGCGACCTGGCCCGCGTTCGACGTGGTCTTGATGGGCCTCGGCGCCGACGGGCACACCGCCTCACTGTTTCCCCACGATTCCGCGCTCGCCGAGCGCGCCGCGTGGGTGACCACCACGCGCGTGGGTCGGCCGGTTCCGGATCGGGTGACGCTCACGATCCCGGCGTTTGCCCACGCGCGACTGATGGTGTTTTTGGTGTCCGGGGCCTCCAAAGCCGACGCGGTCGCCGCCACGTTGGGCGAACACCGGGACGAGGCACGATGGCCCGCGCAGGCGGTGATGCCTCGAGCAGGAGCCTGCCGCTGGCTGCTGGATCGGGACGCGGCCCGCGCCCTCACGTCGTACGCTTCCCTGTCGCCGTAATCGCGACTTGCCTCGGCGCGGCATCTTCCGTATTCTGCTCGCGTGGTCCGATTGGAGCGCGTCAGCAAAGTCTACTCGCGGGGAGCGCAACACGTGTGGGCCCTGCGCAACGTGACGCTTCACATCCCGCCCGGAGAATTTCACGTGGTCATGGGCCCGAGCGGATCCGGTAAAAGCACGTTGCTGCACCTGATCGCGACGTTGGATCTGCCCACGGACGGCGCGGTGTGGCTCGACGGGCGGTCCACCGCGGCCAGTTCGGACGCGGAACTCACGCGCCTTCGCCGCGACGACATCGGGCTGGTGTTCCAGTCCTTTCACCTCTTGCCGTACCTGACGGTGCGCGAAAACGTGGCGCTGCCGCGACTGCTGCAACGCGCGCCCGCGCGCCGCGTCCGCGCGGAGACCGACGAGTGGCTCGCGGCGGTCGGCCTGGCGGACCGGGCCGACCATTGGCCCCACGAGCTCTCCGGCGGGGAAGCGCAGCGCACCGCCATCGCGCGGGCGTTGATCACCCGTCCGCGTCTGTTCTTGGCCGATGAACCCACCGGCAATCTCGATTCCGCGCGTGGACGGGAGATCCTCGACCTGATCGCGGGGTTGACCGAGGCCGCGGGCGTCACCGCCGTGTTGGTAACCCACGACCCCGACGCGGCCAAGGTCGGTCACCGCGTCACGCGTATCAAGGACGGCGCAATCGAGGCATGATCCCGCTCATTCGCTTCACCACCCTACGGCATCTTCAACGCGCGAAACTCCGCACCGCGTTGACCGTGGCCGGGCTGGCGCTGGGCGTGGCGTTATACGTGGCGATCCGCCTCTGCAACACGAGTGTGGATGCGTCGTTTCGGGACACGGTCGAGGCCGTCAGCGGACGCGCCACCCTGGAAGTGCTCGGGGGAGACGGCGGACTGGACGAGGAGCTGTTCGACGCGGTGGCGCGCACGCCCGGGGTCCTGGCGGCGGCGCCCATGCTCGTTCAACACGTGGCCCTGGACGATGACGCCTCGTTGCTGGTGTTGGGCGTGGACCCGCTGAGCGAAGCGCCGTTTCGCGGGTATAGCCTCGACGCGCGCATCGAAGCCGACGACTCCTGGTTGCTCGACCCGTCGACCGTGTTGCTGACCGAGCGTGTCGCCGCGGCGCGGGATCTCCGCGTCGGTTCCCCCTTGACGGTCCTGGACCGCGACCGGTCCGTGACGCTCACCGTTGCGGGCGTGATCACAGACCACGCGTTGGGTCGGGCGTGGGGTGGCGGGGTGGCGGTCATGGACATCGCCGCGAGCCAGTGGGCGTTCGACCGCGTCGGCCGCCTCGATCGGATCGACGTGTTGACCGCCCCTCATGAGGCCGACGCGGTGCGAGCGCGATTGGCCGAGGCGCTGCCGCCCGGACACACGGTGCAGCGACCCGACCGCCGGGTGGCGCACGCGGAACAGGTGGTGCGTTCGTTCCAGGTGAACCTCACCGCGTTGAGCGGCATCGCCCTGCTCGTGGGCCTGTTTCTCATTTACAACACCATGACGCACGCCCTGTTGCAACGCCGGGCCGACGTGGGGCTGTTGCGCGCGTTGGGCGTCGGCCGTTCACGTCTGTTGGGCGTGCTGGCGGCGGAAGCCTTGGCGCTCGGGCTCGCGGGCGGCGCGCTCGGCGTGCCCCTCGGCTGGGCGCTGGCGCGGGGCGCGGTCGGGGCGGTCTCCGCCACGACGCAAGCCCTGTACGGGGCGGGGCCCGCGCAACCCGTCCTCCTCACCGCGGCCCTCGCACTCCAAGGGTTGGCGCTGGGAGGCGTGGTCGCGGTCGCGGCCTCCGTGGCGCCGATCACGGAAGCGTTGACCACCACGCCGCGCGAGGTGCTGCACCCCGGATCCCTGGAACGACGACGCCGGGTACGGGCGGGCGGGTTTGCCGCGTTCTCGCCGGTCTGGATCGCGGCAGCGTGGGGCATGTCCCACGTCGGTCCCATCGCCGGGGTTCCCTTCTTCGGGTACAGTGCGGCGTTCTGCTTGGTGCTCGCCGGAGCGTTCGCCATGCCCTTGTTGACCGTCGGGATGGGGCGCGTGGTCCGACCGCTCGCCCGCCGAGCCGGTTGGGTGGAGGCGCAGCTTGCGGCGGGCACGTTGGGCGCCGCGCCGGGGCGCACCGCGGTGGCCGCCGGAGCGCTGATGACCGCCTTGGCCATGTCGGTCAGCGTGGTCGTGATGGTCGGCAGCTTCCGGCGGACCGTGGATCAGTGGATCAACGCCACGATCACCGCGGATTTATACGTCAGCCCCGCGTCGCGCTCCGCAGTCGGCCCGTCCGCGTCGTTCGCCGACGAGACGATCGTCGAACGCATCGCCGGGGTCCCCGGCGTCGCGGCGGTGGACCCCTACCGGCAGGTCCCCGCGGACTACCGCGGTCGGTCGATCCTGCTGTCCGCACGGGACATCTCAATCGTGCGCGAGCGCAGCGGGATGCGCTTTGTGCACGGCGATCCGCACGATCTGCTCACCCGGATGGCGCATGGCGAAGGCGTGGCCGTGTCCGAAGTGTTCGCGAGCCGGATCGGGGTTCGCGCGGGCGATGTGCTGACGCTAGCCACCGCGGAGGGGCCTGGGCTGTTCCCGGTGCTCGGAGTGTTCTATGATTACGCGACCGATGGTGGCCGAGTGCTCATGGACCGCTCGTTGTGGCTTCGACACTGGGACGACCGGGCCGTCACCGCATTGGCCGTCTACGCGGCCGAGCGGGCGGACGCCGATGCCGTGCGCGCGGCGATCGAGACAACGCTCTCGCCCCGACATCATGTGTCGATCTTGTCGAACCGCGGGTTGCGGACCGAAGTGTTCGATATTTTCGATCAGACGTTCGCCATCACGCGCGCGCTCGACGTGGTGGCGATGACGGTCGCGGCGCTCGGCGTGGCCGGCGCGCTGCTGGCCATCGTGACGGAACGCCGGCGCGAAATCGCCGTCACGCGGGCGCTGGGCGCGAGCCGCGTGCAGATTGGCGGTGTGGTCGTGTGGGAAGCGGCGTTGATCGGTCTGTTGGGCACGGCGCTGGGCGTGGCGGTCGGATTCGGCGTGGCCGTGGTGTTGATCGACGTGGTGAACGTCCAATCCTTCGGCTGGACGATTCTTTTCTCGTGGCGGTTTTCCGAGGTGGCGGTCGCGGCAACGATCGCGCCGGCCGCGGCCGTGATCGCCGGGTGGATCCCGGCCCGGCACGCGGCGCGTACCCCGTATGTGGAGGCACTGACGGATGAATAAGGGCACCATGGCGCCATCGTGGCGGAGAATGTTGTGCACATGGCTGACGATCGGCGTCGGCATCGGGTGGCTCGCACCGCCCGCGATCGCCAAGGACTTTGCGATCGCGGCGCCGGGGTATCGGTACGCGTTTCCACGCGACCACGGCCCCCACCCCGCGTACCAGACCGAATGGTGGTATTACACCGGGCGGCTTACCGCGGAGTCGGGGCGCAGTTACGGGTATCAGCTCACGTTTTTCCGGCGCGGGATCGACGCGGCCGGCGTGCGCAACAACCCCTCGAAGTGGGCGCTCAAAAACGTTTTCCTCGCCCATTTTGCGGTCACGGACGAAACCGACAAAACGTTCGCGTTCGCGGAAAAAACGGCCCGTCCGGGAGGCGGCGCCGCGGGCGCCGACCCCAAACGCCTCAAGGTTTGGAACGGCCCGTGGTTCGCGGAGGAAAAAGACGGAGTGATCGTGTTGTCCGCGGTCGCGGAAGATCGTTCGATCATGCTGCGCCTCAAACCCACGCGCGAGCCCATCATCCACGGCCCGAACGGGGTGAGCCGGAAAGGTCCCGGCAAAACCCAAACGTCCCATTACTACTCAATCCCGAGAATGGATACCACCGGCACGCTCACGATCAACAAACGGTTGGAGACCGTCAAAGGTTTAAGCTGGATGGACCACGAGTTCGGATCCAATCAACTGTCCGACGATCAGATCGGTTGGGATTGGTTCGGCTTGCACCTGGATAACGGCATGGACCTCATGTTGTACCGCATGCGTCGGAATGACGGAACCGTGGAACCGGTCTCCAGCGGCACGTTGATCGCCGCGGATGGGCGCGCAACCCACCTGCCGATCGAGGCGTTTACGTATTCGATCCGCGACACGTGGACCAGCCAGAAAACCCGAACCGTGTATCCCAGTCGCTGGATCATTGCGGTGCCCGACCAGAACATTGAACTGTCCATCACGCCGACGGTCGCGGACCAGGAATTGGTGACGACGCACAGCACCCGGGTGACGTACTGGGAGGGCAGCGTCTCGGTCAAGGGCCGGGTCGGGGACACGGTCGTCTCCGGGTACGGCTACGCGGAGTTGACGGGCTATGCCCAGTCATTGGGCAAACGGTTCTAGGGCACCGGCTTACGGTGCTCCCAACGGCGGGGTGACGGTCACGTTTCGTCCCCGACATCGCCCACCGCAACCGGCTCGAGCAAGGTCATCAAATCATCGCGTTTGATGCGCAGGACCTTTTCACCGGCCAAGCGGTACGCGGGCAATTTGCCGGACTTGATGTAGCCGCGCACCGTCTGATGATGGATGCCGAGAAAGTCCGCAGCCTGCTCCACCGTAAACAGCTCGCGCGATAACGCGGGTGACCCGGTTCGCGGCGCACCCGCTGGCGCGGGCGCGGACGGCGGCGGTGAGGCCGCGATCACCTCGCGGACGCGCACGCGCAGCGCATCCACCGTGACCCCGCGGGCGGCCAGGAGTCCCGGCAACGTCCCCTGTCCGCCGACAACCAGACCCAGGAGCAGGTGGGCACTGCGCGTCAGGCGGCTGCCCAATTGCCACGCTTCCTCCGCAGCGGCCTGGATAATCGGCTGAAGCTGGACGCCCCACCGTGCCCGCGTCCCGCGCCGCGGCTCCGCCGCGCCGCGCGCCACGTCCGATTCGCTGATCCCCAGATCGCGCAGCACGGTTGCGCCCGACTGGTCCGCGGCCTGAAAGATCCCCAGCAGAAGATGATCCGCGGTGACGTCGCTCCCCGCGTCCTTGGCCGCGGCTTCCGCACGTTCAAACACCTCACGCATCTCGCGATAGGCTGAGACATCCCCGCCGGGTCGGCGACTGCGCGGCGGCCGTGGTCTGCCGACAAATCCTGGTCCTGGAAACATAACGACCTCACCATGAAGTAAATAATGATAAATAGATATCATGAAATATCATCAATTAGCAACAGATTAGTTTTGCTGAGCGTCTGTTAAACCACGCTCAGGCATCGTAGGTCTATGGTATTCTGCGGCGTGCCCCACCCCACCCTTCCATCGGACACCGGATCACGGGGACGACTGGCCACGGTGGGGTTTCTCCTGGGGCCTCTGGCCGCCCTGACCCTGTGGCTGCTCCCACTCCCCGTCTCCTCAGCAGCCCACGCGCTTGCGGCCATCCTCACGTGCGTGGTGATTTTCTGGATCACCGAGCCGATCCCCATTGCCGTGACTGCGCTGCTCGCGCCGGTCGCCGTGGTGTTGCTGGGCATCGCGGGCGCCAAAGACGTGTTTGCGTCGTTCGCGCATCCGGTGATCTTTCTGTTCATCGGCAGCTTCTTGATCGCGGAAGCCATGATCGTGCACGGGCTGGACCGCCGCATTGCGTTTTGGGTGCTGACACGCCGCGTGATCGGAGAGAGTCCCGGACGGATCTTATTCGCGGTCGGGACCCTGTCGGCGGGGTTGTCGCTGTGGGTCAGCAACACCGCCACCGCCGCGATGATGCTGCCGATCGCGGTCGGTCTGCTCGGCGCGTTGAGTGATGCGCGGGGCCCCGGAGACGAAGGATCGGTGGCGCGCGCGCCGTCTCCCTACAGCACCGGCGTCATGTTGATGGTCGCGTACGCGGCCTCGGTCGGAGGCATCGGCACTTTGATCGGCACGCCGCCGAATTTGATCGGCAAAGGGCTGATCGTGGAGCGTCTTGGCGTGGAGATCGGATTCGGACAATGGATGCAGTTCGGCCTGCCGATCGTACTCGTCACCTTTTTTGCCTTGTTCGCCCTCCTATATCTGCTGCACCGACCCGCGGCCGGAGCCCTGCGGGGAGCGGCGGCGGCGCTCGCGCGTCAACGCGCGGCGCTCGGCCCCGTCTCCCCGGGAGAACGCAACGCCGCCGTCGCGTTCGGCGTGGCCGTTGCGTTGTGGCTCGTCCCAGCCGCGTTGACCCTCATCGGGGGGACCAATTCACCCATGACTCGCTGGTACGACGTGCACCTGCCCGAAGGCACGATCGCCCTGCTCGCCGCGGGACTGTTGTTCGTGTTGCCGGTGGATTGGTCCGCTCGCCGTTTCACGCTCTCGTGGGACGAGGCCGAGCGTATTGACTGGGGCACGATCCTCCTGTTCGGGAGCGGGTTGGCGCTCGGGGACCTGATGTTTAAAACCGGGCTGTCCGAGGCGATCGGCCGCGGCGCGGTGACGTGGTTGGGCGTTGACGGGTTGTGGGCCATCACGGGGTTTGCCATTGCGATAGGAATCGTATTAAGCGAGCTCACGTCGAACACGGCGTCGGCCACCATGGTGATTCCGGTGGTGATCGCCATCGCGCAAAGCGCGGGAGTGAGCGCCCTGCCGCCCGCGCTGGGCGCATGCCTTGGTGCCAGTTTCGGATTTATGTTGCCGGTGTCCACCCCGCCCAATGCGATCGTCTACGGTTCCGGCCTGGTCCCGATAGGGCGCATGATTCGCGCGGGCGTGCTGCTCGATGTGATCGGATTCTTCGTGATCTGGGGCGCGCTGCGGGTGTTGTGCCCGTTGTTGGGGCTGATGTAAACAGGGGGGGCCGACGCGCCCTCCCGGGCAAACCGCCTGACAGTATCCACCACCGAGACCGCGCCATCCGGCCATGAAGCGGGCTCCCTCGTAGACAGCGCCATGACGCGCTTCGTATACTCCGGACAATCGTCGCTCAATTGATGTTTTCACCCGGAGGATCTTGACATGACGTTGTATACGAATGCGGCAAAGGCGTGCGAAACGATCTTGCGGTTAACCCGGCCCCCCGTAGCGTTGGCGCCAATCACCGAAACGCCACGCGGAGTGCCGTTTTTTGAAGGGGTGTCGCCCTCGGCGTGCAGCTTCTGGACGCATGCGGAACGTAGATTGTTCGTGGCGCGCGACACCGACCACATGCAGTGCCCGATCGGGGCCATGACCATGGGGTTCGAACTGACCGCCGAGGCGAAGGCCGCGCTCGAGGGGGGCTTGACCCTGATGACCGAGGTGGGCTACATCGACCCCAAAGAAGCCGAGCACCTACCATCGCTCCCGCCCGGGTCAAACCTCGTGCTGTACGGCCCGCTCGCGACCTTCCCGATCCCGCCAGCCCTCGTGCTGCTCTGGCTCACCCCGGCGCAGGCGATGCTGATGCGCGAGGCCACGGGAGACGTGGCGTGGAAGGCCGACGTGGCCTCGAACCTCTTCGGCCGCCCATCCTGCGCGGCGTTGGCGATCGCGTCACGTGACGGCAACGTGGCGCTCTCGTTCGGTTGCAACGGTATGCGCACGTTCACCGGCGTTGATCCGTCGCTCATGCTGGCGGCGATCTCAGGCCGCCTCGTGGACACGCTGGCAGAGTCGCTCGAACGCGCCGACAAAGCCCAGTGCTCGATGCAGAAATTCTACGATCAGCAGCAAACATATTTTCCGTTTACAGCAAAACCTGCAAGTTTGTGAAACTACGGGGGGACATTCTTCTTCTTTCCTGCTACGAGCTAGGGCACCAGCCGCTCGGGGTGGCGTGGCCGTTGGGGTTTCTGGAGGCCGCGGGGTATCGGCCGGTGGCGCAGGACCTGGCGGTCGACCGGCTCGATCCCGCGCACGTCGCGCGCGCGCGGTTCGTGGGCATCTGCGTGCCCATGCACACCGCGTTGCGGCTCGGCGTACGCGTGGCAACACGCATTCGGGAAGTGAACCCGAACGCCCACATTTGTTTCTTTGGGATGTACGCGTCGTTGAACGCCGAGACATTGCTCGACGGTGTGGCGGATTCGGTGATCGGCGGGGAGTACGAAGCGACGCTCGTTGAGTTGGTAACGGCGTTGGACGCTGGGCAACCGCTTGCCATCGCGGGCGTGAATATCAAGGGCCGCGTCGCCGGTCCCGTGCTCACGCGGATTCGGTTTGTCCCACCAAGTCGGGATGACCTACCCGGGCTAGAGCGCTACGCGAAGCTTCAGGTCAACGGCGAAGAACGCGTAGTCGGCTACGTGGAAGCGAGCCGCGGCTGCAAGCACCTTTGCCGCCATTGTCCTATCCCCCCCGTGTACAACGGCCAGTTCTTCGTGGTGCCGGTCGAAACTGTGCTCGACGACGTTACGAGTCAGGTCAAGGCCGGCGCCCAACACATCACGTTCGGCGACGCCGATTTTTTAAACGGCCCCACTCACGCGCGCCGAGTGGTGGCCGCGGTGAACGAGCGCTTCCCCTCGCTCACGTTCGACTTCACCGCAAAGGTCGAACACCTCCTCAAGCACCGCGACCTGTTGCCTGAGTTCGCCAAATCTGGCGCCTTGTTCGTAGTCTCGGCGGTCGAATCGTTCAACGACGTGGTCTTACAGCACCTCGACAAAGGCCACACACGCGCAGATGCCTTCGACGCGTTCAAGATCCTGCGCGACACCGGCATCGTCCTGCGCCCCTCGCTCGTACCCTTTACCCCCTGGGCCACGCTGGACGATTACGTCGAGCTCTTCGACATCGTCGAACGCGAAGGCCTGATCGACGCCGTGGACCCTATCCAGTACGTGATCCGCCTCCTCGTCCCTCCCGGCTCGTTGCTGGAACGCGACCCTGCCATCACCCCGTACCTCGGCAAGCTGGACGCGCCGTCGTTCACGTATCAGTGGACCCATCCCGATCCAAGGATGGACCGGCTCTACCGCGACGCGAAGCGCGAGGTCGAAGAAACGACTGAGCGGGATGATGATCCGGCCGTCACGTTCGCCCGCCTACGCGAGCTGGCTCGCGTTTTGCGTGAGGACCGAGAACCAAGACCCGTGGCGGTCTCGCCCGATCCGAACCGAACACGTCCTCCACGGCTGACCGAGCCGTGGTTTTGTTGCGCTGAGCCGACGGAAGGGCAATTCGACCGGGCCATCTAGGGCGCGGCGGGGTTACGGTTCGATGTCGAACGCCAGGCGGAGGTGGGCTTCGCGGAGCGCGGCTTCGACAAACCCGGGCGACTCGCCGCGGGCGAAGATAAACCCCAAATAGCGCTTGCCCTCCGGCAACGGCACCACCCGCTGGCCGCGCCGGATCATAATTGTGACCTCTTCGATGCCAGGGACGGCTTTGGCCTGGTCCTTCCCGCGGATGTCCCTGAGTTTACCTGCCTTGGGGATCGGGATCATCATGACGCCGGCTGCGCGGTGTTCGCGCTCAAGGCTGGGGATGTCCATGCCGAGCGCGTGGCGAATGATGATTTCCTCGAGCGTGAGGCCGGTGCCGAAGCGCAGCGTGCGCGAACACAGTCCGCCAATGGATCGCGCCGCGACTTCGAGCAGCCAGGGGCCTTGATCGTTGATCCGTAGCTCGGCGTGGATCGGGCCGTGGGAGAGGCCGATTGCCGACGCCGCGCGCGCCGTGCATGCAGTGATCGCGTCCTGGACGGGCTTCGGCAGGCGCGAAGGCGTGACGTAGAGCGTCTCTTCGAAGAAGGGGCCGTCGAGCGGGTCGGGCTTGTCAAAGAGCGCCAAGACATCGAGGGTCCCGTTTCGCAATAGACCCTCCAGCGCCACCTCTCGACCCGGGATGAACGCTTCGATCAGGATTTGCCGGGCGGCGGGGCCGCGCTTTTGGATCGTGCGGTCGGCAAGGATTGCGGCGATACGCTCGACCGCGGCGCGCAACAAGGGGCGATCGTCTGCACGGATCACGCCCTGGCTCGCCGCAAGCACGAGCGGTTTGACCACGCAGGGAAATCCGACGCGCGCAGCGGCTGATTGGGGTTCTTGGTCCAGCGCCACGACCTCGAAGCGCGGCACGGGCAGCCCCGCGTCGTGGAAGAGGCGCCGGGACAGGGCTTTGTTGCGCGCGGCCTCGACCGAGGCGATCGAGTTGTGTGGAAGTGTGAGCGCGTTAGCCAGCGTCGCGGCCAGCAGCGTGCCCTCCTCGTCCACCGGCACGATCGCATCGAACGGGGGAACCGACTGGATCTGCTCGATGGCCCGCGCCGGGTCGTCAAAGTCGAGCGTGAGGGTCTTGCCGTCCGAGAATGCCTCGAGGATCTGCGGAAGATTGGATCCCACCACGACATCCGCCCCGAGACGGTGGGCCGCGTCCATGAAGTCGGCCGACCGATACGTCGTGGCCGGCATCAGGAGCAAGAGCCGTTTGGGAGAGGGGACGGACGTCATGTGGCCAAATGGTGCAGGGCGTATGGCCATACGCCCCTACGAAACCGGGAAGAACATAACACGGCCGGAGTCAGGACCCCCGTGCCGCCGGATCAATACCCGCTATTTACTGGACGGCTGGTAGTACGGATTCGCGCCGCCCGCGTGATCCGTGACGTCGAGCACGTCTTTGATCGTCGGGACGGCTTTCTTGATCATCACGACAATGCCCTGCTTGAGCGTCACGTCGGCCATGCCGCAGCCCTGGCAGCCTCCGCCGAGCTTGACGTACGCAATATCGTCTTTGACGTCCACCAACGTGACATGGCCGCCGTGCCCCGCCACGCCCGGGTTGATCTGCTCGTTAATGACCTTTATGACCGCCTCAGCCAGCGGACCGGTGGGCGGCGTGCCGGGCAGACCGGGCAGCACGGGCGGTTTGTACGGGCTCTCGATCTTAAAACCGCTCCCATTGGGGCCGCTCAGGTAATCGATGGTGGCGCCGTCCACGAACCGCGTGTTATTGCGTTCGAGGAACACCTTGATGCCATCGACCTCCACGACCACGTCGTTCACGTCGGGGGTGGATTTTTCGACCAGGCTCAGGCCATACTGCTGGTTGCTCGTGCCCGCCTGCTTAACGATGAGGCGGAGGCCTTGCGCGGTGCGGCCTTCCGTATTGATAGCGGCGAGAATCTGCTCGCGTGCCGTCTGGGTGATCGTCACCGTGGGTATCGTCACTGTGGACATGGCGCTCCTCCGAATGTCATCCGATACGGACTCCATCCTACCATAGGCGAACGGCGCGTGTCTGCCCACGATTGCAACCGAGCGCCTCCTGACGGTGTCGTTCACCCTATGATATTATGCAAGCCTTATGACCACGTGACGGGAGGCCGTTTATGCAGACTCTATCGCCCATCATCACCATGACCGCGACCGCTCGTGAACACATTCTCGCGGCCATGAGCAATGTCGAGGGCCGCACCGCGCACGGCCTCCGCCTCATCGTCAAACACGCCGGAACCCGGAATCAGACGTACGGATTGAGCCTGGTGGAGAAATCCACCCCCGACGTCAACGACATCGTCATCGACGTGGACGGAATCCGGGTTTTCCTGGAAAAACACAACACCACGTTTGTAGACGGCGCGACCATCGATTTTCTCACCGGCCCCAGCGGGAGCGGTTTTAAGATCGACAGCCCGTACAAACCCGCGACCGTGGACATCCCGACCAATCCGCCCACTGGTCCGCTGGCGGACGCGGTCCAGAAAATCATCCGCGAACAAGTGAATCCCGCGGTGGCCGGCCACGGCGGCTATGTATCGCTCGTCGATATCCGGGACGACATCGTGTTCGTTCGCTTCGGCGGCGGGTGCCACGGCTGCGGCATGGCCGACGTGACCCTCAAGCAGGGCGTGGCCACCATGATCAAAAAAGCCGTGCCCGAAATCAAAGACGTGCTCGACATCACCGACCACGCCAACGGCGCGAATCCGTATTACCAAGCCCACTGACGCGGCATAGCGCGTCAGCTTCGATCAGATTCCCGGCGGGGCGTTGCGATGCAACGCCCCG
>JBMOMC010000043.1:0-34191 GCA_049325335.1 Nitrospirota bacterium | reverse complement strand
GTCGGGGGGGGGGGGGGTGGCTCTCCCCCCCCCCGCCGGTTTGTTTGTGATGATCGTCGCCCGAAACAACGACGTGTGGACCGGGCTCGACTTACGCCTGCCGGTAGATGTAGATGCCCATCAACACGCCGATGATGCTCAGTAGATTAATTTTGACCGCGGCGCCAAACGTGAGCGTGATGAGGAACAGATCGAGGGTGATCGGATCGGTGATGCCGATGTTGAGGTTTTTCAGGAACACGCCGCTGATGGGACCGCTGGGGGCCACGGCGCGCAAAATCTCCGCAACCACGCCGCCGAATAACCCGCCCACGATCACGAAAAAAATCAGCAACCACGGTGTCTTGCGGAGCACTGCCATTCCGGATATCCTTCCCCGAGCGTAAATTTCCCGGACGACAGTAAAGCGGTTACGGCGCCGTTGTCAAGATAACCGCGTACGTTGATTTGCCGCAAAGCGGAGTGCTACGATGTGGCTTTGTCCTCGTAAAGGAGTTGGGCAATGCGTTCCGTGATCATCCTGGGCTCGGGGCCCGCCGGGTTAACCGCGGCATTGTATGCCGCCCGCGCCAATCTCAAACCCTTGGTGGTGGAAGGCGTGCAGGCCGGCGGCCAGCTCACCATCACGACCGAGGTGGAAAATTATCCGGGATTCCCCAAAGGAATTCTCGGTCCGCAACTGGTTCAAGACATGCGCGACCAGGCCGCGCGATTCGGCGCGGAGTTTCTGCGCGGCGACGTGACCAAGGTCGACGTGTCCAAGCCACCGTTTCGGCTGTGGGTGGAAGGGGAAGCCGAGCAGCAGTGCGAGGCCCTGATCATCGCCACCGGCGCATCGGCCAAGTTGCTGGGCTTGGAGTCTGAAATGCGTTTGATGGGCCGCGGCGTGTCAGCCTGCGCGACTTGCGATGGATTTTTCTTCCGCGATCGGCGCGTGATGGTGGTCGGCGGGGGCGACACCGCGATCGAAGAGGCCACGTTTTTGACCAAATTCGCGTCGCAGGTGACGGTCGTGCATCGCCGCGATCGGCTCCGCGCCTCAAAGGTCATGCAGGATCGCGCGCGCAAAAATCCCAAGATCGACTTTGTGTGGAACAGCGCGATTACGGACATCCTCGGCGCCGAACACGTCGAACGCGTGCGTCTGCGCGACGTGACCACCCAAGCCGTGACGGAGCGCCCCGCGGACGGCGTGTTCGTCGCGATCGGGCACCAACCCAACACCGCGTTGTTCGCCGGACAATTGGCCACGAACGACGTGGGGTATATCCTGACGTCGAACGGCACCAAGACCAGCGTGCCCGGGGTGTTCGCGGCCGGCGACGTGCAAGACCCGGTGTACCGCCAGGCCGTGACCGCAGCGGGGTCGGGATGTATGGCCGCGATCGACGCGGAACGATACTTAGAGGCGCGTCACGGCTAAGACGACAGAGGAGGCTATGGGAGAGATCAAAAAACTGTCGGCGCTCCAGCGGTTTTCGCCGGAGAAAATGCAGAAGGTCGGTTTGTTCGAGACCGCGCGGTTGTTTTGCGACCTGTATTGTCTCGAACCCGGGCAGTCCCAGAAAACGCACAGTCACGGCGACGCGGACAAGGTGTACCTGGTCCTCGAAGGCCGCGCCCAGGTCCAGGTCGGCGCGGAGCGCTTTGACCTCGGACCGCAAGAGGCGGTGATTGCGCCGGCGGGCGCGGACCACGGGGTGAGTAATCCGGGTCCGAGCCGATTGATATTGTACGTGTTCGTGGCGCAGAGTCAGGACGGAAGCGGTGCATCGCATGGCCACGACCACGGTCATGAGCACAAACACGGCCACAAACACTAGGACGATTGACCGGATCGACGCACGACGCGTCGGCCGACGCAGCTTGATCAGCCAGGAGGGCTTTATGAACGACCACACCACACACACCCATCGCCCAGCGCCGGTTATGGTCTTCTTGATCGGTGCGTTCGCCATCGCGCTGGGATCGAGCGCCTGGTCGGTTGCTCACGCCGCGTCAGCCGCCGTCAGAGACGGGAAGGCGGCTGAGATGGACAAGGACTATGCCGGTGCTGCCGATGCCTACCAACGGGCGATTGCCGAGGACCCCAAGTCGCCGGAGCTTCGCTACCGATTGGCCGTCGCGCTTCGAGAGTTGGACCGGCGTGACGAGGCGGCGGAATCACTGACCAAGGCCCTTGAGATCAAGCCCGGTTATAGCGAGGCCCTGCTGTTGTTGGCCCAGGTCCAAGAGGAGCGCGAACTGTGGACCGACGCGATTGAGGCCTATCGAAAGGCCGTGGATTCCGGTGTCAACACGACCGACCTCTACGGTCGCCTTGCCAACGCCTACCGCCACATTCGCGACTACGAGAAGGCCTTGGAGATCTACCGGAAAGCGCTCGCGCAAGAGCCCGCGAACGCGGCCTTGCGGTACCAACTGGGCAACACCCTCGCTGAAATGGAGCGCAGCGACGAGGCGTTGGCCGAGTACGACAAAACCTTGAAACAGGTCCCGAGTTTTTACATGGTCCATTTCCAAAAAGGCCTCGTCTACAAGCGACAAGACAAGCTCGATCCCGCGGAACTGGAATTTACGGCCGTGTTGACCGCCAACCCCGAGATGGCCACCGCGTTTTTTGAATTAGGCCAGGTGTACGCGCGAATGGGGAAGACCGGCGCGGCCGCCGCCGCGTATCGCGAGGTGGCGGCGATCAACCCATACGTGGGCAACGTCAACACGCGCCTCGGAGAGCTGGCCTTGGCCGACAACAAGCTCGACTCCGCGATCGCGTACTTTAAGAGAGCGCTCGAACGGGACACCGAGCCGTTCATGATCTACTTCCAACTCGCCAACGCGTATAAGAAGCGCGGCAATCTCCGTGAGGCGTCCGACGCGTATCAACAAGTCATCAAGCTGTTCCCCGTGTTGTTTGACGCCCGCTACAACCTCGGGGTGGTGTACGGCCAGCAGAACCGGTGGGCGGATGCCGCCAGCGAGTTCGAAGAAACGTTGAAGCTCAACGCGCGGTTCAGTCCGGCCCACTATCAGTTGGCCATGGCGCAGGCCAAGCTCGGGAAACGCGAGGACGCCAAGCAGCATCTCGAGATGTACCTCAAAAACGCGCCGGACGGAGAATATGTCGCCGAAGCCAAAAAGCTCTTGGCCTCGCTGTAACGGATGGCGCGCCCGAACACTCCGCGCCTGAACCCCGTCGCCGCGCGCGCGTTTCAACGGCGACTGCTCGCCTGGTATCGCCGCCACGGACGGGACCTGCCGTGGCGCAACACCTCCGATCCCTATGAAATCTTGGTCTCGGAGATTATGCTGCAACAGACCCAGGTCGAGCGCGTCATCCCGAAATATCACGAATTCCTCGGCAAATACCCCACGCTCGAAGAGTTGGCGGCCGCGCCGGTCGATGACGTCACGGAAACTTGGTATCCGCTCGGCTACAACATCCGCCCCGTCCGCCTGCACGGAATCGCGCGCGAGGCCGTGGCGCGATATGGCGGCGCGATCCCGTCGTCCGAGGACGAGTTGTTGTCGATGAAGGGCATCGGCCGCTACACGGCGGGCGCGGTACGAAGTTTCGCGTTCGGACAGGACGCGCCGATTCTGGACACCAACGTGGCGCGGGTACTCTCGCGCGTATTCCTTCCCAAGGCCGATCCAAAACGCGGGGCGGACAAAACCAAACTGTGGCACCTCTCCGAAGCGTTGATTCCCGCCGGCAAAGGATACGACTTCAATCAAGCGTTGATGGACTTCGGCGCCACGGTCTGCACGGCGCGCAAACCCCTGTGCCCGACCTGCACCATGCGGCCGATTTGCAAGAGCTATCAACGCCCGACGCGCCCCCGTGCCTCCCGAAAGCCCCGGACCCCCTCCCGCGGTTAACATCGCCGCGGCCGTCATCGAAAACCGCGGCCGCTACTTGATCGCCCGCCGGCGCGACGACGCCGTGCTGGGCGGCTACTGGGAGTTTCCCGGTGGCAAACGTCGTCGCGATGAATCGATCGAGGACTGCGTGCGTCGCGAGGTGCGCGAGGAAATGGGCGTTGACATCGCGGTCGGCGAGGTGATCGAGCACGTTGTGCATCACTATCCGCACGGTGTGATGGACATCACCTTTTTGAGCGGCACCCTGCTGCGCGGCGAGCCCGTTGCGCGCGGCTGCGCCGAGCTCCGTTGGGTCACGCCGTCCGAGCTTCCGGCATACCGATTTCCCCCGGCCAACAACGCGCTGATTCGACGATTGGCCGGGATCTGACCGGGTGTTTCGCTTGCAACCCGCCATCCGCTTCGGTATTCTCGGCCCGTGCGTTACGCCCTCATCCATTACCATGAACTAATCCTCAAGAAGGGCAACCGCGCCTATTTTGTCCGCCGGCTGATCAGGAATCTCCAGACGGGGCTCAAGGGCACCGGGATCAGCGAAATCACCCAGGAAGGTGCGCGATTGCTGATCGGCCTGCACGATCGCGCGGACGAAGCCGAAATCCGGACGCGGCTGGCCCGCACGTTCGGGGTCGCCAACTTCGCGATCGCTCAATGGCTTCCGCTCGACATGGCCGTCCTCTGCCAAACAGTGTCCGAGGCGGTCAAGTCGCGCGCGTTCGCGTCGTTTCGGATTGCGGCCAAACGCAGCAACAAGGCGTTTCCGCGTACGTCCAATCAGGTCAACGTGGAGCTGGGCGCTCTCGTGCAACGCATCACCGGCGCGCGCGTGGATCTGGAACATCCCGAGCTGACCATTCACGCGGAAATCATTGATCGCGGAATCCTGCTCTCGTTCGATCGTCCCTCCGGACCCGGCGGATTGCCGGCCGGAGTGTCCGGACGCGTCGCGTGCCTGATGTCCGGCGGGCTCGACTCCCCGGTGGCCGCGTATCGCATGATGAAGCGCGGGGCGTACGTGGTGTTCGTGCACTTTCACAGCCACCCGTTCGTGTCGCGCGCGTCGCAGGACAAGGCCAAGGAGTTGGCCGAGCTGCTCACGCGCTATCAGTACGCGTCGCGCCTCTTCCTCGTCCCGTTTGGCGAGGTGCAACGCGAGGTGGTGCTCACGGTGCCCGCGCCGTTGCGCGTGATCGTGTATCGGCGGTTGATGGTCCGGATCGCAGAGGCCCTCGCCCGCACGGTTCGCGCGCACGCATTGGTCACGGGCGAAGCCTTGGGGCAGGTGGCGTCGCAGACGCTGTCGAACATGACGACCGTGGACGCCGTAGCCACCATGCCGATTCTGCGCCCGCTGGTGGGCATGGACAAGGAGGAGATCGTCCACCAAGCGCAGGCCATCGGCTCCTACGAAATTTCCATCCAGCCCGATGAAGACTGCTGCACACTGTTTACGCCCAAACACCCGGCTACCGCGTCCACCACCGAAGAGATCGAAGCGGCCGAGGCCGACCTGAACGTCGCGGCGTTGATCCAGATGGCGATGGACAAGGTCGAGGAAACGCGGTTCGGGTTTCCCATGTAGGTTTGTAGGGGCGCACGGCCGTGCGCCCGCACGGATCAGAGCAGGCGGTCGATCTCCGCAAGATCGACGAGAATTGGATGCCTGGTCTCGCGAGTAACTGTTCGCCCGCCGGTATACCACGCCGCGGCAAGACCCGCCTTGGTCGCGCCCTGTACGTCCAACTCGTAGTTATCGCCCACGAAGAGCGCCTCTCCTGAGGGGACTCCCAGTTGTTGCAAGGCCGTTTCGAACATAACCTGGTGGGGTTTTCGCCAGCCGATCTCGTCCGAGACGATCACCACGTCGAAAAACTCCTCCAACCGATCCCGTTTGAGCACCGCACGCACGGTGGGCGCGTGGTCGAAGTTGGACACGATGCCCAGGCGAACCCGCCGGGCCAGATCGGCCACCACCGCGCGATGATGCGGGGGCGTGACTAACGCGTGCGCCAACCGCGTCATATGGGCGTCGACCAGACGTTGTGCGTGGTCGGACTCGGCCGGTAAACCCAGGCGCTCCAGCACGCGGCGGAACCGCTCCCGAGACGTGATTTCGCGATGATCGACGTCTCGTTGGGACGCGATTTCGGCTGTCACGGTCTTCAGGCAGGTGAAAAAGGGAGCGAACGCGATGCTCGGAGATGGGGCCATCGCGTCATAAATCACACGCGCGGTTGATCGGGTGGGCTGCTGGTCGACCTCGACAAGCGGTAGCCGCTCGGCGTCAAAATGCACGAGCGTGTCACAGAGGTCAAAGAGGACGGCGCGGACGCAGGGCATGCCAGGGCCCGCCCCGGACGTTAATTGAGTTGCTCGACCGCCTCTTTGACCAACCGCTTGGAGTCGGCGTCGGTCAGGTTCCGGCGGATCACGCGCTCGGTCGCGGCCAGCACCAGATCCACTGCCTGCTCGCGCAGCTCCTTGCTCAGGCGCAAGCGCTCACGCGCGAGTTCGTCGCGCGAGGCCGCGAGCGTGCGGTCGGTTTCTTCCTTCACCCGACGCTGCGTCTCCTCGGCGAGCTGCTGGCCTTGCTTGCGCGCCTGATCCAACATCGCGGTGGCTTCCTGCTGCGCGGCTTTGAGTTTGGTTTGGTATTCCGCCAATAACTTCTCGGCGTCTTTCCGAGCCTGCTCGGCCTTGGCCAGGTTTTGGGCAATGGTGCGCTCGCGCGCATCGAGCATCTCCGTAATCGCGGGAAACGCGTAGCGCTTGAGCAAGAACAGCAGGATCGCGAACGAGACCGCGGACCAGAATAGCAACGGGGTCAAAAAGTGGGTATCAAACTGGGGCATGGATTACCCGCGCAGACCCATGATGATAAAGGCGATGACCAAGCCGTAGAGGGCGATGGCTTCCACCAACGCGAAGCCGATCCACATGTACTTGCCGACCTTGGCCTCGGCCGCGGGCTGGCGCGCCGTGGATTCGATCATTTTACCGAAGATGTAGCCGATGCCGATCCCCGCGCCGCCGAAACCCGCCGCCGCGATCCCCATGCCCAACAACGCTGCTGCCGATGCATCCATTCGTCTTCTCCTTCTCTGCTCTAGAAATGCGGTTAATGCAATTTGACGGCGTCACCCAAATACACGCACGCCAAGATCGTAAAAATGTACGCCTGGATAAAGGCCACGAACACCTCAAGGCCGTAGATGGCCACGGTAAATCCGAACGGCAACCAACCAAGATAGATCGGCGCGGTCATCATCAACGAGAACAGCACGATTAAGATAATGTGTCCCGCGGTCATGTTCGCGAAGAGCCGAACTGCCAGCGTGACGGGCCGCGCGAGCTGACTGATGACTTCGATCGGTACCATCAAGGGCAGCAACCACCCGGGGGTACCCGCCGGCGCGAGGATCGACAGAAAGTGCGTCCCGTGCAACGCAAAGCCGACAATCAGGCTGATCCCGTAGACCAACAGAGCGAAGAACCCGGTGACCATCAACTGGCTGGTCACGGTATACGAGCCGGGGATCAGGCCCAGCAGATTGGCGAACAACACGAAGAAGAACAACGTGGCGATGAACGGGAAGAACTTATGGCCGAGCTCTCCCATGTTCTCCACCACCATGCCCCGGATGAACTCCACGGCCATTTCCGCGAGGCTTTGAATGCGGCGAGGCACCAGGCTCGCGCCCCGCGTGGCTACGTAAAAGAAGAGGAACACAAGGCCGCACGCGAGCCACATCATCACGATCGCTTTGTTGATCGAGATGTCGATCCCGAACAATGAAAGCGGGAGCCACGGATGCAACTCAAAGTGGTGAAGCGGATTTTCCATCGTCTATAGGTTTCTTACCAGCCGGAAGATCCCGAGTATGCCCGCGGCTGCGCCGAAGAACACTCCCACGATCATCAACCACGGTCCGGTGCCCAACCACCGGTCCAAACCATACCCCAACCCGACGCCCACCACGGTGGCCGCCACGAGTTCTACGCCGACTCGGCCCGCGAGCGCCAGCCCCTTGCGGAACGCGTCGTCCTCGGCCATCAGGCGCCTCTCAAAGGCCGGTACTGTACCGGAAACGCATTTGGCGAGTCAAGCTGCGAGGGGCCGGCCGGCGGTTCGCGGCGCGCGCGTTCTTCGGGCCGCTCGGCCTCGGGGCCTCTCGTTAGGTTGGTTGATCGAGTTGCCGGAATCGCGAGACGCTGGTGGTCGGCTTGGAGACCACGGCCGGGGCGGTGTCGCGTTGGAACATTTCGACCTTGGCCTCGGCGTCCGGCCCCGCGAGCTCACCCGTTTTGGGGTCCACTTTCGCGAACACGATGCCGTCCGGGATCGCGAACGCCTGCACCGGGAGGTGGCTGAACGCGGCGCGCATAAACTCCACCCAGACCGGCAGCGCCACCGAGGCGCCCGCTTCGCGGTCGCCTAGGGATCGCCGGTCATCGAACCCCACCCACACGCCCGCGGCCAGGTTCGGCGCGTACCCCACGAACCACGCGTCCGCGAATTCGTTGGTGGTCCCGGTTTTCCCGGCCACCGGACGCCCCAGCGCGCGCGCGCGTTGCCCGGTTCCGGATTGCACCACGTCTTCCAACATGTTCGTGATCAGGTACGCGGTCTCCCGCGACACCACCTCCGTGGGCGCGGGCTCAAAATACGCCAGCACGTTGCCCCCGTGGTCGGTGACGGATCGCAATCCCACGGGTTCGACGCGGCGCCCTTCCGCCGCGAACACCCCGATTGCCGACGTCACTTCGAGCAATCCGATGCTCGACGAACCCAACGCCAGCGAAAGATCCTTGGCCAACGGGCTGGTGATGCCCACGCGGCGCGCAAAGTCGATCGCCGGCTGAATGCCCACGTCGTCCAACAACTTCACGGTCGCCACGTTGCGGGAGTGAATCAACGCGTCCCGCATCGTCACCGGCCCGTAAAATCGATCTTCGTAGTTGGTCGGTTTCCATACGCGTTGGAGCGCCGGATCGTCGTAGATGACCGGAGAATCCACCAGAATCGACGCGGGCGTCCACCCTCTGTCGATCGCGGCCGCGTAGATAAAGGGTTTAAACGCGGACCCGGGTTGGCGGCGCGCCGACACGGCGCGATTGAACTCGCTGCGCTTAAAATCGTAGCCGCCGACCATCGCGCGGATGGCGCCGGTCCGCGGGTCCAGCGCGACCAACGCGCCCTCCACGACCGGCTCCTGTTCCAGCGCGAACGTGAATTCCCCGCGCGGGGTGCGACGGAGCACGCGCACCAGAATGCGATCACCCGCCGCAACCAGCTTGTTCAGCGGCGCCCCGGGCCGAAACTCCGGGGTGCGAAAGTCCGGGGGGAGCAACCGCTTGCGGGCCCAGGCCGCGTCCTCCATCGCCAACACGCCCGATCCGCCGGTGACCGCGACCGCAGCCTGCTGGGGGCCGACCTTGGTGACCACGCCTTCGACGATGTCGCCCGGTTTCAGCGCGGCCTGCGGGCCGCCCGGCGCCGCGGCCTCCGGAGGCGTTTGCCCGTGCGCCAACGCGCCGCGAAACCCCTGGCGTTTATCGATGGCGCGCAGCCCGTCTTTTAACGCGGCTTCCGCCGCCACCTGCATGTCCACGTTGAGCGTGGTGTAAACGTTGAGCCCCCCCTTATAGACCAGCTCTTCCCCGTACGTGGCGGTCAGTTGTTGCCGCAGATACTCCAAAAAATAGGGCGCGAGTTGTTCCTGCGGCTGATATTTCGCGAAGTACAAATCCTGCCGGTACGCGGCGCGAAATTCGGCGTCGGTCAGGACTTGTTCATCCAGCATGCGTTTAAGCACCACGCCTTGCCGCTGTTTGGCCCGTTCCGGGTTAAAGTACGGGGAGTAGTTGGTCGGCGCTTTGGGCAACCCCGCGATAAACGCCATTTCCGCCAACGTCAGTTCGCCCACGTCCTTGGCGAAGTAGGTTTTGGCCGCGGCTTGCACTCCATAGGCCCCGTGGCCGAAATAGATCTGGTTCAAATACATTTCCAGAATTTCGTCCTTCGAGAGCATGCGTTCGATTTTCAGCGCCAGCAACATCTCTTGCGCCTTGCGTTTGAGCTTTTTTTCCTGGGTCAAAAACAGCGACCGCGCCAGTTGCTGGGTAATGGTGCTCGCGCCCTCGCGCATCTGCATGGCCATGACGTCGACCAGCAGCGCCTTCGCGATCCGCAGGGCGTCCAATCCTTCGTGTTGGTAGAACCGCGTATCCTCGACCGCGATCACGGCGTTGATCAGCGTTTTCGGAATGCGGGTCAACGGCGTCAGCACGCGTTTTTCAACGAAGAACTGGCCGATCTGACGATTGTCGTCCGCGTAGACTCGGGTGACCAAGCTCGGTTGGTAGGAGCGGAGCATGCCGATGTCGGGGAGGTTACGCGATAACGCCCACACCGCGGCGCCGGTCGCCACCGCCCCCGCCGCCGCGAGCACCCCCACGGCCATGAGCCACGGCGAGGCCCGCCGCCACGCCCGCCCGACCCACCCCGGCGTCATCCGCGTCTCACGCGCCGCACGGCCGCGCGCTCAATGGCTCACCCGACGATCCCAATTCCGGTACTGGATGGCTTCCGCCACGTGACGGGACGACACGCGGTCCGCGCCGTCGAGGTCCGCCACGGTCCGGGCCACCTTTAGGATCCGATGGTACGCGCGCGCGGAGAGCCCGAGCTTGGTCATCGCCTGTTCGATCAACCCGTGCGCGTCGGACCCGATGTCGCAATGTCGCTTCAGCAGCCGCGGCCGTAATTGCGCGTTGCAGTAAAAGCCCTCTTCGGCGTATCGCGCCTGTTGGACTTCGCGCGCCTTGGCGACCCGCGCGCGCACCCGCGAGGACTCCTCACGCGGGTGATCGTTGCTCAGATCGCCGAACGGCACCGCCGGCACGTCGATATGGAGATCGATCCGATCCAGCAACGGGCCGGACACCCGCGCGCGGTAGCGCTGAATCTGCACCGGCGTGCAGGTGCACTGGCGGGTGCGATCCGCGAAATGCCCGCACGGACACGGGTTCATCGCGGCCACCAACATGAACCCCGCCGGATACGTCACGGACGCGGACGACCGGGCGATCGTCACCCGCCGGTGTTCCAACGGTTGTCGGAGCACCTCCAACACATTGCGGCGAAATTCGGGCAATTCGTCCAAAAACAGGACGCCGTGGTGCGCGAGACTCACCTCCCCGGGCTTGGGAATCTGTCCGCCGCCGATCAAGCCGGCGTCCGAGATGGTGTGGTGCGGCGCTTGAAACGGGCGCGCCGACAACAGGGGTGTCTCGGGCGCGAGCAGGCCCATGACGCTGTGAATTTTGGTGCACTCCAGGGCTTCGTCCTGCGTCATGTCGGGCAGGATCGCGGCCAACGCCCGCGCCAGCATGGTTTTACCGGACCCCGGAGGCCCCACCATCAACACGTTGTGCCCGCCCGCGGCCGCGACCTCGAGCGCGCGTTTGGCGTGCTCCTGGCCCTTGACGTCGGCAAAATCATCCGCGTCCTTGGACGCGGTCTGGACCCCGACCGCGCCGGACCGAACGCGATCAAGCGGCTGGCGACCGTCCAGAAACTCCAGCACCTGCGGCAAGGTGTCCACGCCGTAGACCGCGAGGCCCTCGACGATCGCGGCCTCCGACGCGTTGTCGCGCGGCAGGATCAGGCCGCGGAGCCCGGCGGTCCGCGCCGCCAACGCCATGGGCAATGCGCCCCGCACCGGCCGCACGCGTCCATCAAGCGATAACTCCCCCACGAATCCGTACGGCGCCGCGCGGTCCGCCGACAGCGACCCCTCGGCAACCAGGATGCCGACGGCCATGGGCAGGTCGAAGCCCGCGCCCTCTTTTTTGACGTCGGCCGGCGCAAGGTTGACCGTGATGCGCTTGATGGGAAATGTCAGGCCGGTGTTTTTCATGGCTGCCCGCACCCGGTCCTTGGCTTCTTTGATCGCCAGGTCGGGCAAGCCGACGATGTTGAACATCGGCAGGCCCTGCGCAATGTCGACTTCCACGTCGACCACGTACCCATCGAGTCCGAACACCGCGCTGCTTCGCACCGTTGCCAGCATCGTGAGTCCTCGACCGATCGCGCGCTCTTCTCGCCAATGGAGCGACCCGCTTCCCCACGCGGGATTTGCGGCCACGGAGTTTACCACACGCAGGACGGGGTTTTACAGATCAGACGGGCGAGGCCGTTGCGCCACGGGCCGCGATCACGGACCGTCGAATACGGTCGTGGTGTTGACGTCGGATGCCTGGCCCCCATTGTTTCCGTCGAAGGCGTTGCCGACCGTAAAACCGCCCCCGATCAAACCGGATGAGCCGCGTTGGTCCACCAAGGCGGCGGTAAACTCGAGGAAACCCAGCTCCGGGACCATCAGCGGCGCCCGTAGGGACCACTGACCGCCGGTCGCTTCAAGGATGTCGGGCTTGAGCGTCGCGAGATCGAGTTCATTATGTGTCCGGGAGCCGGACTTAGCCTCAAAATCAATCAGCAACGCAGCGGGGTGGTCGGCGTTGCGAAAGACCAGCCGCACGTCGCCGGTCACCCGGTGTACGGACGGCTGTTGCGGATCGTTCACCGGGCTCGGGGCGTTGAACTGTCGAATATCCACCCACGTCAGCTCCATCTCCTCGCCCGACCCCGTGGTTTCATTCGGCGGGGTGCCGCAGGCCGGCAGTCCGACGCACACGGCCACTATTCCGGCGAGCACCCCAGCGCGAGGAGCCATTGACGGGAATCGCATCATGTCGGATGGTAAACCACCCTGGGTGATGGAGTAAAGGCGTCGGTTAGATCTTCAGATATACGGGCAGAATTCGCCCTGGAGGGACTCGACCGGCGTGGTGGTCGGTTGACGGGTAAGCGCCGCCGTGGCGTCCTCGAACCCCATCTCGATGGCGCGATTGAGTTGGAGCTTTTTGTGGAAATCCATGAACCCGAGCCCCAACGTCTTGGAGGGTTGAATCAGCGTGAGCTCCACGAACTTGTACCCGTTCCCGTGCGCGGTCAAATTGATCCGTCGCGCCAACTCGATATCAACCAACATGTTTGACCGTTGGGAGAGATTCATGACCTGAATGGCCCATTCTAAGTTATTGCGCGCGGTCCGGCGATGGTCATCCGGGTGATCGCACATCACCGCGTAGATGCGCTCCGCGCCCTGCGAGATCGCCGGTTTGAGCGGCCAGACCGTTGACCCCAGATCCACGTATTCCTGTCCGTTCATCTGGACCGGCGGGAACACCAAGGGGATCGACGTACTGGCCAACAATGCCTGCGGGAGGTCCGGGAAATGATTGTCGAACCGGTCAACGCGGTGGCGCGTCTGGTTGTAACACGTGACGATCAACTTGCGCGGGCTTTGGCGAATTTTCTCGAGGCTCAAATTCTCTTGAATCAGCCGGGCCAGCGGGTCGGAGCTGAACGCCGGATAGCGGTACGGTCGAATAAACGACAGGAAAAACTGAACTCGCGACCGAATCGCGAACACCTGCGCGGGGGTCAAGCGACTCCAGATCGCGCACAGCCGTTCTTCGTCCCCGGCCACCACCATGGCAGCCACCAACGCGCCCACGGATGTCCCGGACACGATCTCCGGATACAACCCATGTTTTGCGAACGCCAGCGCGACCCCTGCACTATAGGCGCCGCGCGCGCCGCCTCCCGAAAATACGATCGCGGTTTTAGGGGCAACCCCCTGCAGCACACCGTCCATGTCTCAAACGTAGCGTCCCGCCCGACGCTTGTCAACGCCGGGCGGGACGCGGTGTCGTCCGTGATGTGGCGCGGGTGTTATCGGTTCGTTCCGGCGTTTTCAGCCGTCGTCGGGGTCGTGGACGCGCCGCTCGCGTGTTGTTTGACCACCGTGACGGTCATGGTCTCCACCACCACCACGGAACTCTGGCCGCCCAGACTATCGCGCACCGAGAGCGCGTTGTGGGGGTCCTCCCGCCACTCGTCGTCCACCACGTATTTGTATTGGTAGCTGCCGGGCGCCAAGAACACGAGTTTCTTCCAGAGACCGCCGTCCTCTTTCAGGCTCAGCACATGACGGTCCGGCACCCACCCATTAAAATCTCCGGCCAGCTTCACGTCGTGAGCGCCCGGCAGTTTGACGGTAAACAGCACTCCGGAACGGGAGTGGGGCCCCAACCCGACCTCCGCGTCCGTGGACCCTGCCTTGGATTTTTCCAACACGATCAGTTCCCGCGCCAACGCCATATAGTCCTTGAATCCGGCCGACTCCGGGGCGTATTCGGTGATGGGCAACCCGAGACAGGCGGCTTCGCGCAGTTTGTCGTTCAGGTTGATCGTGGTCGCCATGGTCACGGCGCTGAACTGCTCGCGGATTTTGGCCAGCACCTCCTTGGCGTACCCGGCGCGGCGGTCGAACTTCGTGGGTAATACGCGAACCGTGATTTCGTGGCCGATTTTGTCGCTGATGAGTTTGATGGTTTCGGATAACTTGACCACGCCTTGGAGGGAGAAGAAGCTGGTCTCCACCGGCACGAGCGCTTCCTGACAGGCGATCAACGCGTTAAACGTCAGCAAGCCGACGTTCGGCGGACAATCGATCAACACGTAGTCAAACCGATCGCCCAGGGCCGCCAGCCGCGCGGCCAATTGCCGTTCGCGCTCCGGCGTGCCGGCGAGGAACTGTTCGATCGCGCTCAATGCAATATTGGATGGCGCCAGCGAGAGATTGGGGAGCACTTGATTAATCACTTCCTCGAGCGAGGCTTCCCCGACCAATACCTCGTACATTCCCCGCTCCGCTTCCTCGGGCTTAATACTTAATCCGAGCGTTGCATGGGCCTGTGGGTCAAGATCGATCAACAACACGTTGCGCGATTGCGCGGCCAGACACGCCGCCAAGTTAATGGCCGTGGTTGTTTTCCCACAGCCACCCTTCTGGTTCACGACCGCAATCACTCGCATGGTCCACCCTCCCTGGGGTAAGCGGTCCTCGCCGGAACCGCAGCACACGAACCCGCCAAACACCGAGCAACACCCGTTCATTCTATCTTGTTGAGTTTTTCTTCCCACCTCAACTCACAACCCCAACCTCACCTCCTTTCGCAAGCGACTAGATGTATAACTTCTTGAAACTCCTAGTACTAAATCCTGATCCGTTAAGTGTGGATTGATAACACGACTGTAATTCTTGAGTCAAGAAAAAAGATAACTTTAGATAATCTTGTGCGGATCTTGGCGAGCAGGCGATTCCGCCCGTTATGCAGGGGATCAGCGACGACTTATTCAGGAGGCGTGCGGGGTAAGCACGGGGAGCATATCAACCTCAAACCCCATATCCTTCACCATGGCGATCGCCTCGTCAGCGGATTGGCCACCGGTAGTGAGATACCCGTTGATAAACAGCGAATTCCCCGGATACAGGGCCAGGGGTTGAAGACCGCGCAGATTCACCTCGCGCCCGCCGGCGATACGAATCTCGGTTTTCGGCAGCATGAAGCGGAACACGCAGAGGACTTTCAAACAGTACCAGGGAGTCAGTGACCGCACGCCTTCAAGCGGCGTTCCAGGCATGGGATTCAAAAAGTTGACGGGGACCGAGTCCACCCGCAAGGCCCGCAGGGCTCGCGCCACGTCAACGAGATCACGGTCGGTTTCACCCATGCCAGCCAATACGCCGCTGCACGTGGACAACCCGGCGCGCTGAACCGTCTTCACCGTGGCCACACGGTCCTCGTACGTATGGGTTGAACAGATCTTCCCGTAGTATTCTGAGCTGGTATTCAAATTGTGGTTCACCCGATCAACGCCCGCGTGTTTCAGACGGTCGGCTTTCCCCCGATCCAACAACCCCAGGGAGCAACATACTTCGATCGGGACCTCGGATTTAATCGCCCGCACCGCGCGCGATACTTCCTCCAATTCGTCGTCCGCCACGCCGCGCCCGCTGATCACCACGCAAAACCGGTGCGCGCCCGCTTCATGCGCGCTCCGGGCCGCCCGCACCATGTCCTCGGCCGACCGGAGCGGGTACCGGTCAATATCCGAAGACGCCGTGGACGATTGGGAGCAGTACCCGCAATCTTCCGGGCACCATCCGCTCTTGGCGTTCATCAACACGTGAAACTGCACTCTGCGGCCGAACGTGGCCCGGCGCACCTGAAACGCCGCGTCCAGCATGCCGGGAAGCGCATCAACCGGAGCCCGGAGCACTTCTAACCCCTCCTCAGGACTCAGCTCCCGTCCTTGTAAAACGTCCGACGCAAGTTCTGGATAGTTCATACCGTTCCTCCGTGTCGCCATCCTATACGCTTTTTTGTCCGATTTTTCAACAGTATCCGTAGAGACGATGACCATGAGCCGCGCCCGGGTCCCCGATTCCCTCCGGCATGAATTTCAAGCCCCCCTTACCGGTCTTTCCGTCGTGAAACCATTCGACCGCTTATTCGCTCTCCTCTTTGGGACAGCGTGGATTCTCGCGGCTTGTGGAGCGGGAATCGCCCCACCCGAACAATCCTCCAAGCCAGTGTCAGGCGCGGCGCAAGGTTGCGAATCCACGGGACAAGCGCTTGATTTTTCAATAGACTCCACGGCCACCAGTCTCTTTTGGGCGGCGGATGCGCGCATCAATCCCGACGACCCTGCTACGGATCAGTCCAAAGTGAAGGTCCGTCTCGATATCCCGCAAAATTCCTTGCCGACGGGTATAACCAACGCCAGAATTCAGATTGCTCCGGTCGCGAACCGGGGGTTGCCGGCCGGCATCCATGTGGACACGGCGTTTAGTATCACGGCGGTGTCCCCGCCTGAATTGGGGACCTTGATCGGGGGCGATCAGGATCCGCTGGTCCTGACCATTCGGTATGATCCAGTGGCCTGCAACATCACCCCCGCCGTTGAAAGCACGCTGGTCCTGGGGCGTCTGAGTCCGGCCGGACTGTGGCAGGAAGTCTGCGGCGACCTGGCCAACACCGCCGGGGCGTTGGTCCGCGAAGTCTCCTGCTTTCAGGGAGACATCAGCTTCGGGACCTTTGGAGTTATCCAGCGATCAGGGAATCCGTTCGACGATCGGACGCCGCCGACGTTTCCGGCTCGAGCGTTTAATCTGTCGCTCGAAGACAGTTGTCGCGCGGCCTGTGATCCCGCGCCCTGGATCGAATTGAGTTGGGGCCCCGCGACCGACGAAGGCGGCAGCGGAATCAAGGCGTACCGCATTTACGCGGATGGGCTGATGGTCGCGGTGACGACGAACATCACCGCGAACCCCACGGTACGGTATCGACTCGGCAATTTCGGAACATTCGATACCACAAGATTCCATACCTATCAGATCACCGCGGTCGACAACGCCGACAACGAATCCGCGCGGTTCGGGCTCCTCACGGCACCCTGAACAGAGGTCCCGCTGTTGCGTTCCGTCGATCGCTTCGATTACCATTTCTAAGTTCATCGCTGCGCGGCGTTCGTGTTGGTAGGCGAGTGTCGTTCCCGATCTGGAATACCGCACCGGCGTCATTCGGACCAGCCGATCGTCCTGTGTTTGCCTTGAATCCCGCGCTCATCCGTCTTAGTCTGTGCGCGGCCCTGTGGGCCGCGGGCACGTGTTCGATCGCGCGGGCGGCGGAGGAGAGCACGGCGGATCATCGCGCGCGCGCCCTCAAGCAATCGGCCGTCTCGTTCAGCGCCGCGGCCGTCTCGTTTCGCGAAACCGGCCACGCGATCCCTCCGCACATCGAAATTCTCTTTGAGGTGCCGCGCCAGGCCGAACCCCTGCACGCGCACCACCTGCCCGGGTGGATCCGGGTCTCGTTAGATCGGCTGGCTCCGGTTGAACACACGTATACTGATCGGGAGTGGCACGCGCTGGTCAACGGCGCGTTGCACGTGCTCGTGCCGGCCGCCCCGTTCCGTCCCGGATCTCACACCCTGGTCGCGACGTTTAAGGGCATCGATCGCAACGGCAAACCCTATCTTCGCACCAAATCCTTTTCCCTGGAAAGCGCGCGGCCCGCTGAGCACTATGTGCTGAGGTTTCACGAGGCCCCCAACGCGGAGCCCTCGCTCTCGATCGAATCCCTAGGCGAATCGCTCCTGCGGCCTCGGCCGGGCGCCCCGCCCGCCGGAGACCTGGCCTACCGCATCGGCCGGTTCGAAGCCGCATCCGGCAACGCGCACGGCGCAGCCAGCGCCCTGCTCGCCGCAATCCAGAACGGTCTCCCCCCGCACGAGCAGACCGACGCGAGGTTGTTGTTGGCGGCGGCGTACGGCACGCTGGGCGCGCCGGAAGCCGCGGAAACCGTGCTCGAGCAACTGGCCGCCGACACGTCCGACGAGACGCTGCGCGCCCGCGCGTGGCTCGAAATCGAACGGATCGCGTACCAAGATGGCCGGCACGACCGCGTGCTCCAGGCCCACGCGCGGATCGGCTCCGCGCTCCCGCCGGACCTGCTCGGCGAAGCACGCACCGTGGCAGGACTGAGCGCGCTCGCGCTCCGCGCGTTCGCGCAAGCGGGAGACGCGTTCCGCGCCGTGCCGAAGTCCAGCGCGGACGCCTCGCTCGCCGCGTTCGGCCAGGCCCAAGCCCTCGCCGGCCAGGGCGACGCGTTCACCGCGATCACGTCCTTGACGAAATTGACGCAAGCTCGCTCGTTCTTTAACCCCGTCCAGTCCGACGTGGCGTCCTACGCCCACGCCGCGCTCGGGTTTCAACTCCTGGAGCAGGCACGGTACCCCGAAGCCATCGAAGAACTCCGGCAGGTACCCTCGGATCACCCCATGTTCCACGCCGCGCTGTTCGCGATCGGCTGGTCCCTAAGCAAAGCCGGGGAACACGTCCAAGCCATCGCGGTGTTCGACGACCTCACGACGCGCGCTCCGGACGGCCCGTACGCGCATGAAGCGCGGTTAGCCGCGGCGGCCTCCTACGCCGAGCTACGCGCGCCCACCCGATCCGTAGCCGCGTACCGCGGCGCCTTGGACGCCCTGGGCGAGTCCGCGGCCGCGTTGGATCGGTTTCGCGCCGCGGTGCGCGGGCCCGCGTGGGACCCCCTGTCCGACGACACCGCCGGAGTTCCCGCCTCCGCGCGGCGGCTCCTTCGGGACACCCCGTCGATCGCCCTGGCGCTGACGCGATACCACTGGTTGGTGCAGGTGGAGCGCGACCTGCGTCGAACCCTGGCCGATTTCCCCGGATTCCTCACCGCCCCGAACCCCGGCACCCTGGGCGGGCGTCTGCACGGCAACGACGGCTCACAATTGATGGCGCAGGGCCAAGACATTCTCACTCGGATCGATGTGGCCAAGGGCGAGTCCCGCAAGGCGCTCGCGTCGGTGATCCTCGAGGAGGTTGACCGAGAACGCGAGCGGGTCGAAAGCTGGTCGATCGCGGCGAGCCTGGGCATTGCGCGGAACCTTCGCGACGACATCGGTCGCGAAAGCCTCTCGCTTGACTAGCCGCGCGCGATCACGGCTGGCGTGGGGGGCTCTCGCCCTGGTTCTCTCGGGGGCCGCGTCGGTCGCGCCGGCGGCGGGGGAGTCCTACGTGGTTGACCCGGCCAAACGTCGCGCGATTACGCAAGACGTGCTCTCGAGTCAGCGCGACCCGCGCGGGAAGGCCGCGAAACTCGACGCGCTCCGGGCCTACGAACGGTTCGTCATGGAAGACCTGGCCGGACGTTCCGCGTTGCGGGCCGACGCCATGCACGTGTTGGGAGACCTCTACACCGAGATCGAGACCGCCGCAGACCGCGCGCCGCTCGCCAAGGCGGGACCGCCTCCGGCGCGAACGCGCGCCAAGTCGATCGTGGTGTACGAGCGCCTGTTGGCGCAGTATCCGGCCAGGGCGGACAACGACGGGGCGCTCTATCAACTCGCGCGAGCGTACGACGAAACCGGGCGTCCCGATGACGCGGCGGCGGGGCTGCGCCGACTCATGACCGACTATCCCAAAAGCACCTACCTGCCGGACGCCGCGTATCGCTTGGGACTGCGGGCGTTCGCCGCGCGGGAGTTTCCGCGCGCCGCGGATCTGTTCCGACGGGCCGCGCGCGGTCAAGATCCGGCGCTGGTTGAAGCCGCCCGGTTTCAGTTGGGATGGAGCGCTCTCAACCTCCAGGAATACCGACAAGCCGCCGACGCCTTTGTCGCGATTTTGGACACCGCCGTCGCCGCGCGCCGCCAGATCGGCGCGGGGTTCGCGCTCGCGGATCTGCCCGAAGCCGACGCCGCGTTCATCAACGAGGTCGTCAAGGCCCTCTTGTTGTCATTCGACTACATGGGCGGCGCCGACGAGATGCGGGCGTATTTTGCCGGCTCCGAACGGCGCTCCTACGAGGAAACGCTCTACCGCACGTTGGGCGCGTTGTATCAGGAGCAGGATCGGACCCAAGACGCGGTCGCGACCTATCACGCGTTTCTTGCCGCCGCGCCCATGCACCCGAACGCCCCGCGATTTCAGTCCGCCGTCGCGGACGCGTACACCCGCGCCAAACGGCAGGCCGCGCTGCTCGAGGCGCGTGAGCGCCTCGCCGACTACTACACGCCGGGCACCCCCTGGGCGCGCGCGAACCCCGACGCCTGGGCGCAGGTCGCGCAACCCCTCGTCAAGGACGCGTTGTATCAACTCGCGCTCTACGAACACTCCCACGCCCAGCAGACTCGCCAACCCGCGGCATGGACCAAAGCGCTCGCCCGTCACGATCGGTTCCTGGCCGTGTTTCCCAAGGACGTGGACGCGGCGCGCGTAACCTGGCTGCGGGGGGAAGCGTTGTTCGAGTTGGGGCGGTACGCCGACGCTGCGGACGCGTACCGCCGCAGCGCGTACGACTATCCCCGCCACCCGCAAACCCGCGACGCGGCGTACGCCGCAGTCACGGCACGAGACCGCCTCATTCCCGCGGACGGGTCGGTGTCCCCAGAGGCCGCAGACCGGTTGGCCGCGGACTCTTCGCAATTTATCGCCGCGTACCCCGACGACCCCCGCAATCCCGATCTGCTCATGAAAGCCGCGGAGACCGCACTGCGGGCGGGGCGCGCGGAGTCGGCTTCCGAACTCGCAAGCCGCTTGGTCGGCGCGTATCCCTCCAGTCGGTGGACGTCCCAGGCTCACCGGCTGATCGGGCAGGGCTTGTACGATCGCGGCCGATTTCTCGACGCGGAACGCGCGTTTCGTCGCGCGATTGCGGGCGCGGACCCGAAACAGGCTTCGGCCCTCACCGCGCTGGCCGCGGCCGCCTTGTTCCAAGCGGCCGATCACGACAAGACTAACGGCCGTGCCGCGGACGCGATCCAGGCCTTGTTACGCGCGGCCGCGGACTACCCCGCCACCACGGTGGCACCCGCAGCGTTGAGCGAAGCCGCCGCGCTGCACGCCCAAGCCGGACGGCCTGCTGACGCCGTCGCGGTGTGGCGACGCCTCGCGGAGCAATACCCCGCGAGCGACGACGCCCCGACCGCGTTGCGCAACTTGGCGACGGCCGCGGAATCCTCCGGCGACTTGCCCGCGGCCATCACCTGGTACGACCGGCTCGCCGCGCGCAGCGACGGCGGACCACGGGACGAGTTGACGTGGACCATCGCGGATTTGGCGGAACGGGCGCGCGATTGGCCCCGCGCCGAACGCGCGCTCACGGCCTTGGCCGCGCGGCCCGACTTGCCCCCGGAACGCGCGATCGAAGCCGCGTTTCGCGCCGGGCGCGCGGCCGCCGAACTCCGGCGTCCCGCCGCCGCGACACTGACCGACGGCGCGTTGACCCGGTATCGCGAGTGGCGCGGTCAACGCGGCATTCAGGAGACCACTCAGGCCGACCTGCTCGCGGCCCGGGCCTTGGTCGCGCTGGGTGACCGCCACGCCGCGGCCGGAGCCGCGGTGCGGCTGAAAGATCCCCTGGAACACGCCCTCGTGCAAAAACGCGAGGCGCTTAACAGCGCGTTGGCCGCGTACGCCGAGGCCGCGGACATCAAGATTGCGGCGACCAGCACCGAAGCCACCCACAAGATCGGCGCGGCGTTGGAAGAATTTTTCCGCGCCCTGCTCGCGTCGGACCGGCCCGCCGGCCTGACCGCGGACGAACTCGAACAGTACAATTTTTTGATCGAAGAGCAGGCCGCGCCGTTTGAAGATCGCGCGGTCGGCGCGTACGAGGCCAATATCCGTCGCGTGCAGGAACTCGGGCTCTTCGACGCCTGGATCGCCACAAGCGTTGAACGTCTGGCCGAGCTGCGCCCGGCGCGTTATCGCAGACCCGAGCGGCTCGAACTGCTGCGTCGCGACTTGGAGGCTGCGCCGTGAAGTCGCGGCTGACCGCGATCCTTCTCGCGGCCGCGTGCGCGCACGCGGCCGGGTGCGGCGGGGCGGCGGTGCGGGGCGACCCCGTTGCCGCGCCCCAGGTGGACGTCGCCGCCTTGTTCGCCCGCGCGCTGGCCGCGCAAGAATCCGGAAATGCGGATCGCGCGCAGACCCTGTGGCGCGAGGTCATCGCGGCCGCGCCGACTCAGGCCGCGCCGCACACCAATTTGGGGATCGTGCACCGACACGCCGGTCGGATCGACGAGGCGATTCGCGAATACCAGGCCGCGATCACGCTCGATCCCCGCGATGCCCGGGCCTATCACAACCTGGGCGTGGCGCAGCGCGCGCGGGGCGCGTGGACCGAGGCTGAACGCGCGTACCTGCGCGCAGTCGAATTGCGACCGGAGCAGGCGGATTCGCATTATAATCTCGCGGTGTTGTACGAAGTGTTCCTCAACCGCCCGGAAGACGCGTTGACGCATTACCGCGCCGTGGTGTCGCTCGGCGGGTCCGACGCGGATCTGGTGGCGCCGTGGGTGAAGGCCTTGGAGCGCCGACTGGCCGCGCCGAACGGGGCGGCGGGAGGCGCGCCATGATCGCGCGCCTGCTCACGGCCGGGATGGTGGCGGTCGGCATCACGCTCCCGGTCCCGACGGCGGCCGCGCCGGCGCCGGGCGCCGCGCCCACGGTTCGCGCGCCCGCTCCGGATTCCGCGGTTCCTTCGGCCCAACCGACCAAAAAATCCAAACCCCGACGCGTCATCATCTTCGGGACCACGATCGTGGGCGATGTGTTGACGCCCACCACGGAGCGACCCGTGCCGTGGCAACGGCCGGCCGCGTTTCGTTCGAATGCGGCCCCATTGGTCCATGATTTCACTGTCGAACTGTTGACTCCGCTCGATCGCGGTGCCATCCTTCGTGAGACGAACGACCACGAGCATTAACGCGCGGCAATGATTCTGATGGGGTAGGAAGGAGCCTAGATGGAAATCGTGCAGTTTTTAGTCGCCAACTTTGAAGCCGGCGGAATCTTCATGTGGGGCATTCTCGTGGTCATGGTGGTCGGGACCGCGATCGTGGTGGACCGCGCGCTGGCGCTGCTGATTCGCGGTCGGATCAACGCCGAGGCGTTCTGGCGCGAGATCGACGACTTGCTTCGACACGACAAGGTGGCCGACGCGCACCACCACGCGGAGCGCTCGCCCGCGCCGCTCGGGCGCGTCTTGGCCGCGGGACTGGCCGCGGCCCAGCGCGGCGACGATCGCAGCGGCATTGATCGGCGCATCGAAGAAGCGGTTCGGTCGACCCTGCCCCAACTGGAAAAGCGGATTCACTATTTGTACACGCTCTCGAACGTGGCGACCCTGGTGGGTCTGCTGGGCACCGTGGTCGGGTTGATCACGGCGTTTACCGCCGTGTCCTTGGCCGACCCCGCGCAAAAAGCCGCGTTGCTCGCCAACGGCATTTCCTTGGCGCTGAACAACACCGCGTTTGGATTGATGGTGGCCATTGTGTTGATGCTGGCCTATTCGTTCATGCAGTCCCGGGCCGCGCGGCTCGGGGACGAAATCGACGAGTACTCGCTCCGCCTGTCCAACCGACTGAGCGACCGCCCCGCGCGCTGATGCTCCCGCGTCTGGCCGCTCGCAGACGACGCCCCGTCGCGGACGAGGCGATCCACATCGTGGCGTTATGGAATCTGATGATCATTCTGATTCCGTTTTTGCTCTTGTCCGCCGTGTTCTCGCAGACGTCGATTTTGAACCTGTATCTGCCGCCGCCCCAGGACGCGCCCGCGCCGGGCCGCGCGCCCACCGACCGCGTCCCCAAACCCGTGGTCTCGATCCTGTCCGACGGCTACGTGCTCAGCGACGGGCCGCAAGTGATCGCGGCCATTCCGCTCGACGAACAGGGCGCGTACAACACGCGCAAATTGACCGACTTGTTGGTCGAAATCAAACGGTCGATTCCCGCGCAGCAGGACATCGTGATCCTCAGCCAGGCCGACACGCCGTACGACCTGCTCGTGCAGACCATGGACGCGTCGCGCGAATGGCTCGCGCAGGAGAACGGTCGTCCGGTCGCGCAGCCCCTGTTCCCGAACATCAGTTTGGGCCGCGTGGGGGGCGCAGCGTCCGCGCCGTTGCGGAGCACGCCGTGAGGAACGAGCGCGGCGCCCGGCGGCACTTGGAACCGCCGCGGCTCAATCTGACGGCCATGGTCGATGTCTTCACCGTCTTGTTGGTGTTCTTGCTCAAGAGTTATTCAGCCGAGGGCACGTTGACCGCGGCCGCGCAAAACCTGGAGTTGCCCACGTCCACGTCCGCCATCGCGCCGCAGCCCACGATCACCATCACCATTTCCGAAGACACGCTGTTCGTGGAGGACGAGGCCGTGGGTTCGCTGGCCGAACTCACCAGTGAGCCGGGGCCGTTCATCACGCCGCTCGGCACCGCCCTCGCGGCGCGCGTGGACAAGGCGCGGCTAATCGCGGGTAGCAACCCCTCGGTCTCGTTCCGCGGCCGCGTGACAATCATGGGCGACAAAGACACGCCGTTCGCCACGCTCGAGCGCGTCATGTATACGGCGGCTCGCAGCGAATTCGGCGACATCGCATTGGCTGTGTTTCAGAAGGCGAAAACGGGATGACCGCGGCGCGTTGGTCCGGCATGGCGCGCGACGACCGCGATTTTTTCATCGCGCTGGCCGCCTGCACCCTGACCTATGGGCTGGCGGTCTGGGGCCTCTCGTTCGTACCGATCCCCACGCGATCTTCCACCGACGTGGCGAGCCTGCCCCCGCGCATCGCCAAGTTGATCATGGAAGCCCCGCCGCCTCCGCCGATCGCGCTCACACCGCCCGCGCTTCCGAGCGAGCCGACCACGCCCGCGGAGACCGGAACCGCGCCCAAGGCCCGCAAAGAACCGGCCAAACGCGAACCAACACCCGAGACCGCGCCGCCACCCGAGCCAACGCCCCTTTCCGAGGCAGAGTTGCAAGCACGCGCCGAGGCCGCCATGCAGCAGGCCCGGATCAAAATGGAAGCCGAAGCCGCGGCGCGGCGCGAGCAGGCGCGCGCGGTGGCCAAGCAAAGCGGGTTGCTCAAAGCGTTGACGGAAAACAGCGGGGGCGCCGGCGTGGGCCAAGCCCCGGAGCTGGATCGCGTCTTGGGTGACGTGTCCGTGCTCAGCAACCCTAACTTGCCCAAGAGCGGATCAGCGGGAGCAGGGGCCGGATTGGGAACCGGCAGCGGTGAAGGGGTCGGCCCCGGTTCCGGCGGCACGAAGCTCAGCGTGGACCAACTCGTGGCCGGCATCCAAGGCGAAGGCAGTGGCGAGGCGGTGATCCTCGCCGGAAAATCCTCGGCTCAAGTCAAAAGCTCACTCAGCGTCGAAGAGGAGTTGCTGGCCAAACGCAGCGACGAATCCATCTACAGAATGATGAAAACCCTCGAACCGTGGTTCAAGCTTCGATACCACGCGGCGCTCAAAGAGCGCCCGGATCTTGGGGATTTTCTCAGCGTGCGGTTCACGATCACGGCGGAAGGCGATGTGGTGTCGTGCCAGGTCCGCGAAAGCCGCCTCGGGTATTCTGCGCTGGAGGACGCGATCCTCAAGCGGATTTGTCTGCTGAAGTTCCAGCCGTTGATCGGAGGTGTGGGTGAAGATATCGACGCGACGTACACGATCGACTTCACGCGCTTTTCGTAACGCGTCACCGCCCGTTTACAGGACCGTGAGCTTGGATGAACGAACCAACGGGCTCGCGACCAAATCAAATCCCATCGCTTCGTCGATCGTCACTTCGACAACATCACCCGGCTCACCGACGTCCTCGGTGAGATAAACCACGCCGTCGATCTCCGGCGCCTGCGTGGCCATGCGCGCTTCCAGGACGAACTGGGCGTCCTGCGCCGGCCCCTCGATCATCACGGGGCGCCGCGATCCGACCAGATCCTCACCCTTGTCCTGCGCGATCTCCAATTGCAGGTCCAAAAGCCTTTGGCGGCGCTCCGTTTTGATCTCGGGCGAAATCGGATCGTCCAAGGGCGCCGCAGTGGTGCCCTCTTCCATCGAATACGTGAACACCGCGATGCGATCAAACCGCTGCTCCTCGACGAACGCCGCGAGTCGCTCGAACGCGGCATCGGATTCTCCCGGGAATCCCACGATGAACGACGTGCGGATCGCCACGCCCGGCACGCGCTCGCGGAACGCGTCGAGGATCTTCCGGATCTCCGCGCTGGTTCCGCCCCGGTTCATCCGACGCAGAATCGCGTCGTCGATGTGTTGGATCGGCATTTCCACGTACGGCACGACCTTGGGCTCGTCCACGAACAGATCGATCAGGCCCGCGGGCAATTTGTGCGGGTACAGGTACATGGGCCGAATCCAGAGCACCCCGTTGATCGCAGCCAGCTCGCGGATCAACGGGATCAACTCCCCTTTGCGGCCGTGGTCCATCCCGAACGCAGGCAGGTCTTGGGCGATCAGGTTGATTTCGCGCACGCCCTCGGCCGCAAGCTGCCGCACTTCCGACACGATGGACTCCACGCTCCGGCTGGCCAGATCCCCCCGAAAACTCGGGATCGCGCAGAACGAGCACCGTTTGTCGCAGCCTTCGGAGATTTTGACGTACGCCCAATGCCGAGGCCCGATGCGACGACGCGGCGTGGCCGCATCGTACAGAAACGTGGGGTGCTCGAACCACTCGCGGGTGGACCGGGATTTCTTGCCCAATTGAGATTGGGCGATTTCCGCGATCTTTGGAAAGTCGCCGGTCCCCACGATCGCGTCCAACTCCGGTAACTCCTTGAGCAATTCGCCTTGGTACCGCTGGGTCAAACAGCCGGTCGCGATCAACGCGCGGCATTGCCCGGTCTTTTTGAGCTCGCCCAGTTCAATGATCGTGTTGATCGACTCTTCCTTCGCGGTGTCGATGAAGCCGCACGTGTTCACGATCACCACGTCGGCTCGGCCCGCGTCTTCCACCACACGCAGGCCAGCCTGGGCCAGTTGGCCCAACATGACCTCGGAATCTACTTGATTCTTGGGGCAGCCCAGGGTCACGAGAGCAACCGAAGGGCGTTGCACGGGGCGGGAGCGGGGAGTTTTGGGTGATTTCGACGACATACGGTCCGGTTCGGCGATGCGGCTAGGAGCGACCGCGACTGACGTGGGCCACCCCGCCTTTGTACCCCATCCACACCGAGCGATCCGGGGCAACCGCCACGGCGTAGACATCGCCGCCAGTGTACCGCTGCTCCGGCGACACCGTGGACCAGGTCTTGCCGTCATAGGTGGACAGGCCGTGGTTGGTGCCGAACCAGAGGCGGCCCGTGGGGTCCTGCGCGATCGCGTACACCACGTTGCCGGCCAAGCCGTCCCTGGTCGTGTAGTTCGTCCACGTTTTGCCGTCGAAGCGGGCCACGCCACCACCCCACGTACCGATCCACTTGACCCCGCGCGGGTCGATCAACAACGAGAACACATAGTTCTCGTTGTAGGTTTCGCGCCCCTCGGGGTCCAATGCGGTCAAGTCGTGCCGATGGATATTGCCGGTCGTGAATGACCCGAATCCCGTGTTGTCGCTGGCGTTGAGATGGGCCATATTCGGCGCGCCCAATCCGTCGCGATGCGTCCAACTGGTCCACGTCGTGCCGTCAAAGCGACTCACCCCGCCCTCAGTTCCGAACCAGACCGAGTCGTCGCGGTCCACCGCCACCGCGTACACCCAGCGGTTGATCAATCCGTCCTCGACGCGATACGACGAAAATACGTTGTCCTGATAGCGACTCACCCCGTTCCATGTCCCGACCCACATGGCGCCGTTGCGCTGATACGCGATGTTGTACACCCACGGATCAGCCAGCCCGTCGCGCACGTGAAAGGTCGTCACCCGTTCACCATCCACGCGCGCTAACCCGCCGCTGTTGGTGCCCAGCCACGTGGTCCCCTTGGGGTCCACCGACACCGTAAACGCGTAGTTGACCATCAGCCCATTCTGCGTGGTGAGATGGCCCACCTTGCGGCCGGTCGCCCGTTCCACCTTAATCACCCCGTCCGAGGTCGCGACCCACAGATTCGCCCCGTCGATCGCCAGGGACCGGACAAACGCGTCCGCGCCGGTCTCGAAGCTCTCCACCACCCGATATTGCGGCGTTGAGCCCGTTGTACAGGCCGCGATCACGGCGGACAGACATCCGGCGCCCACCACACCGGCCACGAATCGCCGGATACCCAGTATGTTTCGATCACGATGCTCCAATCCAGCACGTCCTCATCCGACTCGGGGATACGAACACAACAGTCTGGCAGCTTATCACGGCCATCAGGCGCGGAGCAAGAAAACGCCTAGCCTCCTGGCTTGGCGTCATCGGCATGGTGAGGCATGCGGAGCGACTCTCCAATCCGGTTGCGGTTCGGCGATCTTTTGCTATCTTCCGAACGTGCGTCGATGGATTGTTCTCGTCATGTTCGGCCTCTCACTGTCGGCTTGCGCAGGGACTTCTCTTCCCAAGGACGCCAAGGGTCGCCCCGGGCTTGATCTCGCCGCGCTTCGCGCCGCGCCTGCGCAGCCGGTCAGTGCCACCCGCCAACGCGTGATCGCCACCGCAGCTCAACTCGTCGGCACACCCTACAAATTCGGGGGCACCACGCCCAAGGGCTTCGATTGCACGGGGTATCTGATGTACGTGTTCCGCACGGCCGCGGGTGTCTCATTGCCCCGCACGTCGCTCGAACAGATCCAAACCGGTGATCCGATCACGGCGTCACAACTTCAACCCGCGGATCTCGTCTACTTCCGGATCGACCGCAAGAAGGACCTGCACCTGGGACTGTATCTGGGCGAGGGCCGCTTCATCCACGCTCCCAGCTCAGGGGGCGTGGTCAACATCCAGCGGTTGGATACGGACTACTGGCGGACGCGCTTCCTCGGCGCCCGGCGGGTGCTAGCGAGTTAGCCCGCCCCTTGTTTCCGATCTTCGTCGCCAGGCAGGAGAATTGTCCCACCCAGCAGGCTGCTCAAAAAGCTCCGGCTGCAAGGCCGCAGGGAGGAGGAACCCGGAGCGTACTGGGTCGTACGTGAGGAGTTCCGACGACCGAGAACGCCGCAGACGGACTTTTTCAGCAGCCTGTTAGCGCGGGAAGGCGTCCTTCACGCCACCATCCACCGGCAATGTCGCACCGGTAGTTTTGGCGGAACGGTTCGACGCGAAGAAGAGCACGGCTTCGGCCACGTCTTGAGGCATGATTTTCGCGCCCAACAAATTGCGTTTGGCGTAGAAATCCTCGACTTGTTCGACCGAAATCCCGTGCGCTTTGGCGCGCTCGGCGCGGATTTCCGGGGACCATAGGCCGGAATTGAGGAACACCGCGTCGGGGTTGACCATGTTGACGCGGATGCCGTGGCGCGCGTTTTCAATGGCCATGATCTTGGCCAGTTGGTTTTGCGCGGCCTTGGACGCGGAGTACGCGCCAAAGTCCTGCCCCGGCGAGAGCACGTTCTTGGTGGAGATCACCACGATGGACCCGCCGAGTCCCTGGGCCTTCATGATGCGGATGGCTTCCTGCGACGCGAGCAAGTGCCCGGTGGCATTGACCGCCACGGACCGATCCCAGTCCGCGCGCGAGAGCTTGTCCACCGGCGCGCAGTGCGCAATGCCCGCGTTGGACACGAAGATATCGAGCCCGCCGAAGCACAACGCCGCGTCCGCGAACGCGCGGCGCACCGAGCGTTCGTTGGTCACGTCCATTTCGATCCCCACCGCGTGGCCGTCGCCGAACCGCCGACCGTAGTCCTCGGCCAACTTGCGGGTGGCGTCCAAATCCACGTCGGTCATGGCCACCATGGCGCCCTCGGCCAACAACCGCTCCGCGATCCCGCGGCCGATCCCGCCCGCCGCGCCCGTGATCAACGCGATCCGGCGCGACAAGGATTTTTCCGGCGGCGCGAGCGTGAGTTTGTAGTTCTCCATGGGCCAATATTCAAAGTCGCACAGATCGCGCGGCGGCAGTGGGCGGTACCCGCCCAAGGCGTGCGTGGATTGGATCACGTCCATGGTGTGCAGGTACAGGTCGCGGGCAATGAGGGTCTCGCGCCGGTTCTTGCCCGTGGTGAACATACCGATGCCGGGGATCAGCACGATGCGAGGGTTGGGATCGCCCAGGGTCACACCCGGCGTCTTGTGCTTGTTGAAGTACGCCATGTACTGCGTGCGGTACCGCTCCAGTGCCTTGGGCGCTTCGATCAGCAATGTTCGTTCATCACGCGCGGCTTTGGCATCCAGGGCCAGGGGCCACGGCTTGGTGTAGAGCAGATGATCCGGGGTGAACGGGCCGGTCAGCGTCTTGGCATCCATGTTTCGGGTAAAGTCCAGCACCTCGGGCCGGTCGTCGTACAGGAGCACCACGGGTTTGCCGCGGCTCATCTCCCCGCGCAACACGGGCGCGATCGCGGCCGCGGTTTCTCGGCGATGCGCCGCGGCCGCGCGCGGGATCGCGGGGGCGCGACGGGCGCGGCGCGGCTGTTTGGATGCGATGTAGCGCTCGGCCATGCTCACGTATTTGACCGTGTCCAGGTACGCGGCCTTGGCGGTCGCGCCCCATGTAATCAGCCCGTGTTTGTCCAAGATCACGGCGCGCGCGCGGGGATGCGCGGCCGTTGCTTCGCCCGTGCGTTTGGACAAGAGGAACCCCGGCCGGGAGTACGGCACCACCACGATCTCGTCGCCGTAAATCTCTTCGATCACGGCGCGGCTGGACGCGATGTCGGTGAGCGTGCAAATCGCGTCCGCATGGGTGTGATAGATATGCGTAGCCGGGATGAACGCGTGCAGCAGGGTTTCAATCGACGGTTTGGGCGCGCCGGGCTCCAAGGTGGACTTGGCCTGGTACGCGACCATCTCTTCGTCCGTCATGGCGGCCCGGTTGATCAGCGGCAGCAGATCATCCAACCGCAGCGGCGTGAACTGCTGAGCCGTGATGGTCTTCATGTCCGAGCCGCTGCCCTTGATATACAAGGTCCGGGTCTGCCGGCCCACGTGATCCTTGCCCATCACTTTGACCGAGGAGTTCCCCCCGCCCCATAACACCAGGTTCGGGCTCGCGCCGATCAGGCGCGAGGTGTACACCAAGGCATCCAGGCCGTCCAAACCGGCCGCGTCGCGATCAGACCATAAGCTTTTCATGGCACCATTTTCGGTGGAAACAGCGGGTGAATATCGATCGGAGCGTGGATCATGCGGCGCCTCATGCGCGCGCCGCAGCCTTCATCTCCCGCACCGCGGCTTCGATGCCGATCAACGCCGCGCGCGCGACCACGGCATGACCCACATTGATCTGGGCGATCTCGGGCACCGTGGCGAACGTTCGCGCCGCGTCCAGCGTCAGTCCGTGTCCGAGGTGGACCGGCATGCCGACTTTCGCCGCCAATTTCGCGGCGGTGACGATCCGCTCGTCGCACGCGCGCCGCTCCGCCGGGGTCTTGGCCGCGCGGTACGCGGTGGCGTTGAGCTCCACGCTCACCCCGGGCTGTCCCAGACGGTGACAGGCTTTGACGTCGTCGATGGACGGCTGGATGAGCAGGGTGACCGGGATGCCGGCTTGCGCGAGCGTGGAGACCGCGTTCGCGACGATCTCGCGTTTGCCGATCATGTCCAAGCCGCCCTCGGTGGTCAGTTCCATGGGATGCTCGGGAACAACGGTGACGCGCGCCGGGTGCAGCTCCAACGCAAATTTGATCATCCGATCGGCCGAGGAAATTTCCAGAGTGAGCCGGGACGGCACCACCTGCTGCAACGCGTAAAGATCCCGGTCCTGAATGTGGCGACGGTCCTCGCGCAGGTGCGCGATGAGCCAATCCGCCCCGCCCATCTCCGCCAACAACGCCGCCGCCGCGACGTTGGGCTCAATCCCCCCGCGGACTTGCCGCAGCGTGGCGACATGATCAAGTTTGAGACCGAGCTGCGCCATTCCCGACCGATTCGTCCCGCAATGTGGGCGGCATTGTGGCACCGGCGCGGGGGAAAAATCAAGAAAATGAGTGGGAAACAGCAGCGGGCAGGGGGTCACCCCCAGTTGTGTTGCGACTGGAATAACAGCGCCTGGATATGGGGCCAGACCATGGCGGTTCAGGTCTGGGTGCTCTTTTACAAAGCGCCCGCGTTCGAGGTCAACATCATGTTTGGTGCATCATGTTTGGTGCATCGCGACTCGCCAGGGTTCCGCAAGCGCTCACCATCCTCTTTCTCGGCGCGATGCCGTTATTGAACAATCTGAATCGCTGGGATTCCGCGCTCTCCTACAACATCTATACGGGAAATGTCAGCTCCGCCCACATATGCCTGAGCCCGAACGAAAAAGCTAACCGGCGCGCGCTGTTTGCGCGTCCAGGTTCAGCGTCGTGTTCGGCGGCCCGCTTCCGTTGAGCACATCTCCCAGTTGCCGAGAAAGCGCGGCGCGGTTTTCTTTGAAAAGACGCACGCGATGAGCGTTCGCCCCGGAGGGATGGGGGAATGCCGACAGCCACCGCCCAGGACGAATCCGTTTCTCCGCAGCGAGAATTTGCAGGACTTCCTCAACCGATTTCCCGAGCGGGACGATTACGGCATCCGGCACCAACTCCAGTTCGTGGGCAAGCAACTCTCGCGCGAAACGCATTAGAAACGGAGAGTTGCCGAGTCGCGGGTTCGTTTCTGTGAGCGGCAAGAGGGGACGGGCAAGAGGGGACGTTCCTAAGTAATTAAGTAACTTTCGACTCGCCTCACGCGTTGCCCCTTGGGACCAGACAGAAATTACTTAATTACTTAGGAACGTCCCCTATCCGGTCCCACGGCGCTGGAACCATGCGGCCCGCCTGCAGCTGCGATAGTCCGTCGAGGCGGTCCTTGAGATCGGATACAGACAAGACACCATTACGGTAAAGCAGGCGGAGGAAATCATCGGGCGACATTGCCTGCTTGCGGGCGTTGCACGTGTGGCACGAAACGACGATGTTGCGGTACGAGTTGTCGCCCCCATTCACTTGGGCGACGCAGTGGTCGAGTACCGCCGTCTCGGCGCTGACAGCCGCGAGGCAGTAGAAACAGCGGTTGCGTTCGCGTTGCATGAGGCTGCCCAAGAACTGGCGTCCGGAGAAGAAGTCCAGCGTCTCGATATCGATCTTCGCTGACTCCGAGGGGTCCACCACGAGCCCAGGGATTTCGTGCGGGAGCAGAACTCGGAGGCTGTGGCCGGAGCGGGACCGGTCGTCAATCGCAATGCAGCCTTTGTCGGCCATGGAACGAATCGTCTCGCGCAGTTTCGTTGTGGAGATGCCCGTCGAAGTGGCCAGCGGGTCCACACCGAGAACGACACTGTCTTGGCCCACCGCGCGAGTTCGCACGAAGAGGTGCCAGTACGCGACCCGTTCCCAGACGTCGAGCTTCAGCGCCGGGAATAGGCTGTCTTCGATCTGCCTTAGCAGCGTCAACATGTCCGGGTCCGAAGTCATGTCCACCCTTCGTCGTGCTGCCTAACGATAAAGCTAACCCGCCGGTTACCGATGCCCCGAGCGGAGCGAGGCAACGCCGCCCGCACCCGGTCGGGTTGAGTGACTTGTTGGACCCGCCTTGGCCTGACCCGTAGAGCGCTGTCTCATGACTGGGTGCGTGGCCTGCACAAACCACCCGCCCCCGCCGGAGGCCGGACGAGTGGGGTGACACGCGGACCTCGCCACGGTCTGAACCGCGAGACCCGACACGATGTTCCCCCCCTTCAAGATGTCCCGTGGACTTCTGCGGTCCAACGGGGCGCGAGCTAAGCTGCACCCCCAAGGGGTGGGGAGGCCAGAGGTCTCATCCACCCCGCCGTGGGGCGGAGCGAAGCGGAGTCGCGCGCTCATTGCGCGCGATGTCAGCTTCAGCGAGTTGTTCGGCGGCGCTCGCTTCGTTTGCGAGCCCCGCCGAGCGCGGCCTCTCACGCGCGCAACAACTCGCTGAGCTCGCGCCCCGTTCGGTGGACGGTTGCGAGCGAAGCGAGCGTCCACCGAAC
>JBMOMC010000042.1:0-56063 GCA_049325335.1 Nitrospirota bacterium | reverse complement strand
GGACAACGTGCGGATGGACGTGGACCTGATCACGCCGATCGCGATGGAAGAGGGGTTGCGGTTTGCGATCCGCGAGGGCGGCCGCACCGTAGGCGCCGGCGTCATCACCAGTATCACCGCCTAGGAGCGTTAAGGAATCAGCAATGGTTGCCGCGAGTCAAAAAATTCGAATTCGTTTGAAGGGCTACGATTACCGGGTGCTCGACCAGTCCGTGGTCGAGATCGTGGAAACCGCGAAACGGACGGGCGCCAAGATTTCAGGCCCGGTGCCGTTGCCGACCCGGATCAATCGGTATACCGTGCTGCGTTCTCCGCACGTGGACAAAAAGTCTCGGGAGCAATTTGAAATCCGGACCCATAAACGGCTGATCGATATTATGGAGTCCTCGCCGGAAACCGTAGATGCGTTGATGAAACTCAACCTCGCGGCCGGCGTGCACGTGGAGATCAAACTGTGATTGGCGGTTTGCTCGGCCGTAAACTCGGCATGACCCAGATCTATGGGGAGGACGGCCGCCTGATCCCCGTGACCGTGGTTGAGGCCGGTCCCTGTCGCGTGGTCCAGATCAAGACGCAGAAGACCGACGGGTACCAGGCCGTGCAACTGGCGTTTAGTCCGAAGCGGGAGCAACGGGTCAATAAACCGGTGGCCGGACATTTCAAGAAGGCGAACGTGCCTCCGATGTACCATCTGCGGGAATTTTCGACCGACGGAGAAGGCGTTGAAGTGGGCCAGACCCTGACCGCGGAGACGTTCCAAAAAGGCGAGAGGGTCTCCGTGAGCGGCATCTCCAAAGGCAAAGGGTTTGCCGGCGTGATGAAGCGGCACCATTTTGCCGGCGGACCCGCAACGCACGGCTCCATGTTCCATCGCCAGCCGGGGTCGATCGGGGCCAGCTCATTTCCGTCGCGAGTGTTCAAGGGCAAACGTTTGCCCGGGCACATGGGCGCGGAGCGGGTGACGGTCAAGGGACTTCACGTGGTGGACGTGCGCGCGGACGAGAATTTGGTGTTCGTGCACGGGGCCGTGCCCGGTCCCACGGGTTCCGTGGTGGAGATCCACCGCGTGGCCGCGCAAGGGAGCGCGAAATGAGCCCGAGCAAGGGTCGCGACGACAAGGGGAAATCCAAGGCGAAGAAAGCCGCCAAGCCCGCGTCCGCCGCGTCCAAGACCAAACGGGCCGCGTCGAGCACGGGGCGTCGGGCCGCCGCGAAGCCCGCGGCAAAATCCAAGAAGACCAAAGCCTCCTCGCCTCGTTCACCCCGCGCCGCGTCGCGTCGCGCGGCGGCCAAATCGCAGCCAGCCGCGGCCGCCGCCCCGAAAAAGCGCGCAACCGAGAACGCTCCGTTGCGTCCGGTGGAAGTGACGGCATCGGGGGCGCGGGTGCTGGATGTGTTGAACGTGAAGCGGGAAGCTGTGGGGCGCGTCGAGCTGACCGGGGCTTTGTTTGCCTCTGAGCCGAACCCCGCGCTGCTTCATGAGGCGGTGATCATGCAGTTGGCGTCGCGGCGGCAAGGCACCGCGGACACCAAAGAGCGCGGCGAAGTGAGTGGGACCGGACGCAAGCCCTGGAAACAAAAAGGCACGGGGCGGGCGCGCGCCGGATCGGTCCGATCGCCGTTGTGGCGAAAGGGCGGTACCGTGTTCGGTCCCACCCCGAGAGAGTACGGGTACGCGTTTCCGCGCAAGAAGGGGCGGGCGGCATTGGCCGGGGCCATGAGCGCGAAGCTCATGCAAAACGGAGTGATCGTGCTGGACCAGTTGGCCTTGGCCGAACCGAAAACCAAACTCATGGCGGGCGTGCTCGATACCCTGGGGTTGGACGGCCGGGTGTTGATCGTGCACCGGGATGACAACGGGTGGATTCAGCGGGCCAGCGCGAACCTCGGTCGGGTGACCGTGCTCGACGTGGCGGGATTGAACGTCTATGACGTGCTGGCGCATCAGCATATCGTGTTGACGGAGTCTGATTTAGGGCGGTTGACGGAGGCGTGGACGTGAGCGCGCAAACTCGGAAGGCGCAGTCCCAGACAACGAATCTCTCGGGAGGCTCCGCCACCAAGGTGGATCCGCACGATATTCTGATCGCGCCCTTACTCACGGAAAAGAGCACGCGGCTGAGAGAGGCGCACAACCAGATCTCGTTTATCGTCTCCTCGCGCGCCAACAAGTCGGAAGTGAAGAAAGCGGTGGAAGAAGCGCTCAAGGTCAAGGTCGAATCCGTTAACATCGTCAACGTCGGCGGCAAAATGAAGCGCCTCGGGCGATTCGAGGGCCGGCGTCCGTCTTGGAAAAAAGGCATCGTGACGTTGAAGCCGGATCAAAAGCTCGACATGTTCGAGGGAGGGTAAGGCATGGCGGTACGAGATTATAAGCCGACTTCGCCGGGCCTGCGCTCCAAGACGTGTTCCACGTTCGAGGAGATCACCAAGCGGCGTCCGGAGAAGTCCCTGATCGTCTCCCGACCTCCGTCAGGCGGCCGCAACAACGTCGGTAAGATGACGGTTCGGCACCGTGGCGGCGGCCACAAGCGCGCGCTGCGCCTCATCGACTTTAAGCGCGAGAAGGTCGATATTCCGGCGAAGGTGGCGGCGATCGAGTACGATCCCAACCGCTCGGCCCGGATTGCCTTGTTGCACTACCGCGACGGCGAGAAGCGTTACATCCTCGCGCCGCAGGGCTTGATCGTGGGCGAAACCGTGTTGTCCGGTCCCAACGCGGAGATCCGCGTGGGCAATGCGCTTCCGTTAACCAAAATCACGGTGGGCACGCAGATCCACAACATCGAGATGCGCCCCGGCAAGGGGGGGCAACTCGCGCGAAGCGCGGGTGCGGTCGCGCAGTTGATGGCGAAGGACGAACGGTACGCTCAGGTGCGGTTGGGGTCTGGTGAAGTCCGCTTGATCAACGCCGCCTGCATGGCCACGGTGGGGCAGGTCGGCAATCTCGATCACGAGAACGTGTCGATCGGGAAGGCCGGGCGTTCGCGTTGGTTGGGACGGCGGCCCAAGGTGCGCGGCGTGGCCATGAATCCGGTCGATCACCCGCACGGCGGCGGCGAAGGCAAAGCCGGACAAGGCAACCCCCATCCGGTGAGCCCCTGGGGCATGTTGACCAAGGGATTTAAAACGCGACGGCGCAAGGATACGACGCGGTTCATCATTAAGAAGAGGAAGTAGACGCGATGCCACGATCGGTGAAAAAAGGTCCGTTTGTCGACGCGAGCCTGATGGCCAAAATCGAAAAGATGAACATGGCCAAGGAGAAGAAAATCGTCAAGACCTGGTCGCGCCGCTCGACGATTGTTCCGGAAATGTTGGGACATACGTTGGCGGTACACAATGGGAAAAAGTTTATCCCGGTGTATGTGACGGAAAATCTGGTCGGCCACAAGCTCGGGGAATTTTCGCCCACCCGTCTGTTCAAGGGACACGGCGCGGCTAAGACCGAGAAGTCAGCCGCGCTCAAGTAAGGCGGATTGCGGACGCGTCGGGGGAGAGGGGGCGGTCGGAGACATGGCGGAAGCAAAGGCGGTACTCAAGTTCGTACGGATCGCGCCGCGTAAAGCGAGGATCGTGGTGGATGTGATCCGCGGCAAGCGCGCCGGCGACGCGCTCTCCGCGCTCAAATTTACGGCGCGCGGCGCGGCGCGGGTGGTGGAGAAGGTGCTGCGTTCCGCGATCGCGAACGCGGAGAATCGCGAGATCGGCGACGTGGACGATTTGGTGGTGAGTCGCGCGTTCGTCGATCAGGGGCCGACCCTCAAGCGGGTTCAGCCGGCGCCGCAAGGGCGCTCGCACGCGATTCATAAACGCATGAGTCATATTACCGTGGTGGTCACGCCCAAACCGCGTTCGACGCGGCGTGTGGCGGTGGCCGCGGCGAAGGGAGCCGAACACCGTGGGGCATAAGGTTCACCCGATCGGATTCCGGTTGGGATACATCAAATCGTGGAACTCGCGCTGGTTCGCGGGCAAGGACTACGCGCCGCTCCTGCACGAAGATCTCAAGGTGCGCAAAATCGTCAAGGCCAAGCTCTATCACGCGGGTATCGCCCGGATCGAGTTGGAACGCTCCGGGAATCATCTGCGGATCAACCTGCATACCTCGCGTCCCGGCATCATCATCGGCCGCAAGGGCGCCGAGGTCGATAAACTCAAGGCCGAGATCGAAGCCCTGACCAAGCGCCAGGTCGCGATCAATATCCGCGAGATCAAGAAGCCGGAAGTGGACGCGCAGTTGGTGGCCGAAAACATCGCCCTGCAGTTGGAAAAGCGCATCGCGTTTCGTCGGGCCATGAAAAAGGCCGTGGTGTCCGCGCTGCGCCTGGGCGCCAAGGGGATCAAGGTCATGTGCGCGGGTCGGTTGGGCGGAGCGGAAATCGCGCGGACCGAGTGGTATCGCGAAGGCCGAGTGCCGCTGCACACGCTCCGCGCCGACATCGACTACGGTCTGGCCGAAGCCAAAACCACGTACGGCCAGATCGGCGTCAAGGTATGGATCTATCGCGGCGAAGGCGTGCCCGGAGCCGGGTCCGGCGTCGCCGGGGCCGATGAGCGGGGAGTGAAGGCGCATGCTTAGCCCGAAGAAGGTCAAATATCGCAAGATGCAGAAAGGCCGGATGACCGGCAAGGCCTATCGCGGGGCGGAACTGTCGTTCGGGGACTTCGGGCTCAAAGCCATGGAGCCCGGATGGGTCACCGCGCGCCAGATCGAGGCCGCGCGTATCGCGATGACGCGGTACGTCAAGCGCGGCGGTCGGATTTGGATCCGCGTCTTCCCGGACAAGCCCATCAGCAAGAAGCCGGCGGAAACGCGGATGGGAAAAGGCAAGGGGAACCCGGAGTTGTGGGTGTGCGTGGTCAAGCCGGGTCGGATCATTTACGAGATGGAGGGCGTGACGCCCGACGTGGCCAAGGCCGCGTTCAGATTGGCGGCGTTTAAGCTGCCGATCGCCACGAAATTTATTGAACGCGGAACCGAGGTGTAGCCGTGGCTGTCAAGGATTTTCGGGGATTGTCAAAGGATGAACTCGCACAAAAAGAGCGCGAGCTGAAAAAAGAGTTGTTCCACCTTCGCGTGCAGAACGCGACCGGCCGGGTCGAGAGCCCCGCCCGGTTTCAAACCGTTCGGCGTGAGATCGCCCGGGCCAAAACCGTGGCCCGTGAGACCGCGCGAGCCGGCGCCAAGTGAGTGCGATGACGACGGCCGACACGACAGCCAAACGCACCGGGGCCTTGAAGGGGCCGCGTTCCGTCACGGGGCTGGTGGTCAGCGCCAAGATGCACCACACCGTGGTGGTGCAGGTGGAATGGACCATCACCCACCCGCAATATAAAAAGGTCGTGCGGCGCAGCACGCGGTACATGGCGCATGACGATCGTCAGTGCGGGTTGGGCGACGTGGTGCGTTTGGTGGAGACCAGACCGCTGTCCAAACGTAAGCGGTGGCGGGTGGTGTCGATTGTTGAGCGGGCCACGGCCGCGGCCAAACCCGTCCAGGAGTCGGTGGCGTCATGATTCAGATCTACACCATGCTGGATGTCGCCGACAATTCCGGCGCGAAGAAGGTGATGTGTTTTCACGTCTTCGGCGGGTCCAAACGGCGGTACGCCACGATCGGCGACGTGATCAAGGTCGCGGTCAAAGAAGCCATTCCCCAAGGCAGCGTGAAGAAGGGGGAGGTGTGTAACGCCGTGGTGGTGCGGACCGTGCGGAGCGTGCGGCGCGACGACGGGTCGTACATCCGGTTTGACCGCAACGCCGCGGTGCTGATCAACGCGCAGGGTGAACCGATCGGGACCCGTATCTTCGGTCCGGTGGCGCGCGAACTGCGGTGGAAAAAATTCATGAAAATCATTTCGTTGGCCCCTGAGGTGTTGTAGAGCCCGGTATTGGACACACGATGATACGAATGAGCTTAAAAACGACGGACACCACGCCCAGGAAGGCGCGGATCAAAAAGGGCGACACCGTAATGGTGCTGGCCGGCAAGGAACGCGGCAAACAGGGCAAGGTGTTGCACGTGATGCCGGCGCAATCCAAGGTCGTGGTCGAGAAATTGAATCTCATCAAACGCCACACCAAACCCTCCCGCGAGAACAAGGGCGGGATTATCGAGAAAGAGGGGGCGTTGGCGTTGGGTAAAGTCATGGTGGTGTGCCCGCATTGCGCGAAACCCGCGCGGATGGCCGTTGCGCTCTTGGACGGCGGGCGCCGCCTTCGCCGTTGCAAGGAATGCGGCGAGATCGTGGATAAGGGATAAGGAATGGCCAAGGCATCGACCACCGAGGTGACGCCCCTCCGAGATCGGTATCGTCAGGAGGTGGTGCCGCTGTTGATGAAGGAATTTACGTATCGCAACCCGATGCAGGTTCCGCGGGTGCAGAAAGTCGTCGTGAACGTGGGCATGGGCGAGGCGACGTCGAACGCCAAGCTGTTGGAAGCGGCGGCCGGCGAAATTGGCCAAATCACGGGTCAACGTCCCATGATCACCAAGGCCCGCAAATCCATCGCCGGGTTCAAGCTGCGCGAAGGCATGTCGATCGGGTGCAAGGTCACCATGCGCGGCGCGCGGATGTGGGAGTTTTTGGATCGGCTGCTGCACGTGTCGCTCCCGAGGATTCGCGACTTTCGCGGCGTGCTCGGTCGATCGTTCGACGGCCGCGGCAACTATACGCTCGGGTTGAAGGAACAGCTTATCTTCCCCGAGATCAAGTACGACGAGATTAGCGCGATCCACGGTTTGGATATCACGATCGTGACGACCGCGAACACCGACGCGGAGGCGAAAGCCTTGCTCAAGCATCTGGGGATGCCGTTTCGGAACTAAACCACCACCTGGGCGACTATCGGACTCTGACTATGGCGCGTACGGCACTCATCAATAAGGCTCAGCAACCGCAGAAGTTCGCGGTGCGGCAGTACCATCGGTGCAAATCCTGCGGGCGGGTGCGCGGGTACATCCGGAAGTTCGCGATGTGCCGCATCTGTTTCCGCAACTTCAGTCTGCGCGGGGATATTCCCGGCGTGGTCAAGTCGAGTTGGTAGGTAAAGCGCGGAGCCGGCGAACCGGGGAACCGGCGAGTCGGGGAACGAGACAAGAAGGAGTGATGTTTCAATGAGCATGACCGATCCGATTGCCGATATGCTGACTCGCATCCGCAACGCCATGATGCGTCGGCATGATTCCGTGTTGATTCCGGCCTCGAAGGTCAAGAGCGAGATCGCCCGCCTTCTCAAGGATGAGGGGTTCATTCGCGAGGCGCGGGTGGTGAGCCATGACGGCCGCCGGTCGATCAAAATCGATCTCAAGTACCTCAACGAAGACGATTCCGTGATCGTCGGTCTCGAGCGCGTGAGCACCCCGGGCCGCCGCGTGTACGTGGGCCAAGACCGGATCCCGTCGGTCAAGGGTGGATACGGCACCGCGATCCTTTCGACGAATAAGGGTATTTTGACGGACAAGCAATCGCGCCAGGCCAAGGTCGGCGGCGAAGTGCTCTGTTACGTGTGGTGATCTGATGTCTCGCATCGGACGGAAAGAACTGGAAGTTCCCAAGGGGGTTGACGTGAAGGTCGGGGCCGGGGTCGTGCGGGTCAAGGGTCCCAAGGGCGAGTTATCCAAACCGGTCCACCCCAGAATCTCGGTCAAGGTGGAAAACGGCCGCGTTCAGGTCGGGCGTTCCTCCGAGGACAAGGCCGACAAGGCGCTGCACGGCATGGTGCGCAACGAGATCAAGAACATGGTCGAAGGCGTGTCGCAGGGGTACGAGCGCGTTCTGGAAATTAGCGGGGTCGGGTTCCGCGCGCAAGTTCAGGGCAAAAAAATCTTAATGAGCCTTGGGTACACGCATCAGATCGAATTCCCCTTACCCGCTGGCGTTGACGCCGCCGTCGACAAACAGACCGTGGTGACGCTCAAGGGCGTGGATAAGCAACTCGTGGGGCAAACCGCGGCGAAGATCCGCGCGATGCGCGAGCCGGAACCGTACAAGGGCAAGGGCATCAAATACGCGGGGGAACGGATCATCCGGAAGGAAGGCAAAACCGGCAAGTAGTCGCACGCCGGCGGATGCGGCAGAGATATGAGGTGAGTGGACGATGAGCACGAATTCCAAATCTCGGTTGGACGCCAGACAACGCCGGCACCGGCGGGTGAGAAAACGCGTGGTCGGCACGAAAGACCGGCTTCGCTTGTCCGTGTTTCGCAGCAATCGGTTCTTGTATTGCCAAATTATCGACGACTTGGCCGGGCGAACCGTGGTGGCGGCGTCGACCATGGAACCGACGATCCGGGAACGCGCGAAAGGCAACACGATCGAGGCCGCCAAGGTGTTGGGCGCTGCGTTGGCCGAGCGGGCCAAGGCCGCCAACGTGACGACGGTGGTGTTTGATCGCGGCGGATACTTGTACCACGGCCGGCTCAAGGCGCTCGCCGACGCGGCGCGGGAAGCTGGCCTGAGTTTTTAGCATAGGGTGGATGTTTTTCAGAACGGGGGTGACGGTTGGAACGGGTCAATCCGGATGAGCTGACGCTCAAAGATAAAGTCGTGTTCATCAACCGCGTGGCCAAGGTGGTCAAGGGCGGAAAGCGATTTAGTTTTGCCGCGGTCGTGGTGGTGGGCGACGGCCAGGGGTACGTGGGGGTGGGTAAAGGCAAGGCCGCCGAGGTTCCCGAAGCCATTCGTAAAGCCGTGGATCACGCCAAGAAAAGTTTGGTGCGCGTGCCGATTACGGACGACACGATTCCCTACGAAACGGTCGGCCGTTGCGGCGCGGAGCGGATCATGATGAAGCCTGCCGCGGAAGGCACTGGGATCATCGCTGGCGGGGCCGTGCGGTCGGTGATGGAAATTTCCGGGGTCCGCAACATCCTCTGCAAGTCTCTGGGCAGCGGGAACCCGTACAACGTGGTCAAGGCCACGCTGAACGGGCTGACGTCGTTGCGCGATCCGGAGACGATCGCCCGGATGCGCGGAGTGCGGGTGGGCGAAGCCGCCGAGGCAGGGGCGTAATGGGCGCCAAGAAGCTGGCGACAGCGGCCCGAACGAAAAGCGCGGGGACCGGGTTCATCGCGATTACGTTGGTGCGAAGCCCCATTGGTCGTCCGGCCAAACATAAATTGGTGGTCAAGGGGTTGGGATTCCGTAAATTGCAGCAGACCGTGATCCGTCCGGACACGCCCGCGATTCGGGGGATGGTGAACGAAATTTGTCATATGGTGCGGGTTGAACCGCACACCGGGGAGCGGGCATGATTCGATTGGATCAACTGGCCCCAGCCAGAGGCGCGAAGAAAAAAGAAAAGCGGATCGGACGCGGGATTGGGTCCGGGCACGGCAAGACCTCGACCAAAGGCCACAAGGGCCAGGGCGCTCGGTCCGGCGGGACCAAGGCGCCGGGATTCGAAGGCGGCCAGAACCCGATCATCCGTCGCGCGCCCAAACGCGGGTTCGTGAACATCTTCCGGGATCCTCCGGCGGTGGTGAATTTGGATCGATTGGCCCGCTTTGACGCAAAGGACGCCGTGACTCCCGAACGTCTGAAGGCGGACGGGGTGATCAAGGCGTCGGCCTCTACGGTCAAAATCCTCGGTGACGGGACCTTGTCCTCTCCGCTGACGGTCCACGCGCACGCGTTCAGCCGGAGCGCGAAGGACAAGATCGAAGCGGCCGGGGGGAAAGCCGTCCTGATCGAAGCCTCCTCGTCTCGGGGATAAGAGGAACTCTCCGCGTGTTTGAACGGCTTCTGACCAACCTCCAGAACGTTTTTAAGATCCCCGAACTCCGCCAGCGGATTCTCTTTACGTTGGGCATGCTCGCGGTGTACCGCGTGGCGGCCCATGTGCCCACGCCGGGGATCAACGGCGAGGAGCTGAGTAAGTTCCTCCACCAGCAGGGCGGCGCGCTGATGGGGTTTTTGGATATGTTCTCCGGCGGCGCGCTGGCCAAGGTCACCATCGTCGCGTTGGGGATCATGCCATACATCTCCGCCTCGATCATCCTTCAGTTATTAACCGTGGTCGTGCCGACGTTGACCAAGTTGGCCAAGGAAGGGGAGCGTGGCCGCAAAAAGATCATCCAGTACACGCGGTACGGGACCATTCTGATCGGGCTGATCCAGTCGTTCGGGATCGCCGTCGGCCTGGAGAAGATGAACGGGGGCGTGTTCGTGCAGGATCCGGGGTGGCCGTTCCGACTGATGACCATGATCACGATCACCGCGGGTACCGCGTTCCTCATGTGGCTGGGCGAGCAGATCACGGAGCGCGGCATCGGGAACGGAATCTCCCTGATTATTTTTGCCGGAATCGTCGCCAATATTCCGAGCGCGCTCATCAACACCTATAATCTGTGGGAGACCGGTCAGCTCAACAGCCTGTTCCTCCTCGCGTTGGGGGTGATGATGGTGGGCGTGACCGCCGCGATCGTGTTTTTGGAGAGCGGTCGGCGAAAAATACCTGTTCAGTACGCAAAGCGCGTGGTCGGTCGCAAGGTCTACGGCGGCCAGAATACGCACATTCCGCTCAAGATCAACACGGCGGGCGTGATCCCGCCGATTTTCGCCTCGAGCTTGATCGCGTTTCCCGCGACCATCGCGGGGTTCATCCAGATCGCGTGGGTGCAGAGCCTGTCGCAGCAGTTGGCGCCGGGCTCGTTGCTCTATACGATCTTGTACGTCACCTTGATCATTTTCTTTGCGTTCTTTTACACCGCGGTGGTGTTGAACCCGGTGGACATGGCGGATAATATGAAAAAGTACGGCGGCTTTATTCCGGGCATCCGTCCTGGACAGAAGACGTCGGATTACATCTATAAAGTGCTCACGCGCGTCACATTCGCCGGGGCGGTGTATTTGGCGGTGGTGTGCGTGATTCCGGAATTGCTGATCTATCAGGCGGGCCTACCGTTCTTTTTCGGAGGCACGTCGCTCTTGATCGTGGTCGGCGTGGGGCTCGACACCGCGCAGCAGATCGAGACCCATATGATCACGCGCAACTACGAAGGTTTTATGAGAAAAGGTCGGCTCAAGGGCCGTAGTGGCTAGTCGTGAGGGTTGTGTTTATCGGTCCCCCGGGCGTAGGCAAGGGCACGCAGGCGCAGCGGCTGGCCGCGGCCAAGGGCATCGCGAAAATTTCGACCGGCGACGTGCTGCGGGAGGCGGTTCGTCACGGCACGCTGCTTGGGAAGAAGGCCAAGGCGTTCATGGATTCCGGGGCGTTGGTCCCTGACGATCTGGTGGTGGATATGTTGGCTGAGCGCTTAAAGGCCGAAGATACCAAACCGGGTTATTTGCTCGACGGGTTTCCGCGAACGTTGCCGCAGGCTGAGGCGCTCGAAAAGATGTTGGCCTCGCGCGGGGAGCGATTGGACCGCGCGGTGGCGTTTCAAGCCGAGGCGGACGTGATCGTGGCGCGCTTGTCGGGACGGCGATCGTGCCCCGCGTGCGGAAAGGTCTACCACGCGACCAACGACCCGTCGCCGCGCGGCGCGAAGTGCGGCGGGTGTGGCACTGAATTGATTCAGCGCGACGATGATCGTGAAGAGACGATTCGCAAACGATTGACCGTGTATGAGCGTGAAACCGCGCCCGTTTTATCGTATTATCAGGGCCGCGGGTTGTTGACCACGCTGGACGGCACGGCGCCGATCGATCAGGTGGCGGCCCGCGTCGAGGCGGCGCTGGGCGGCCGCCGGTCGGCATGATTATTTTGAAGACGCCGCAAGAGATCGCGTTGATCGCCAAGGCCAGCCGCGTGGTGGCGCTGACCATCGCGTTTTTGCGTGAACGGGTCAAGCCCGGGATTACGACCGCGGATCTTGACCGCTGGGCCGAGGAATTTATCGTCCGTGAAGGCGCCCGTCCCGCGTTCAAGGGCTACCGGGGCTACCCGGCGACCTTGTGCACGTCGGTGAACGAGGAAGTCGTTCACGGGATCCCGTCGCCCCGCAAGCGCCTCAACGAGGGCGACATCATCGGAGTTGACGTGGGGGCGGTGGTCGAGGGGTTTCACGGCGACGCGGCGGTCACGCTCCCGGTCGGCGCGATCTCGGACGAAGCCGCCCGGTTAATTCGCGTGACCGAAGCATCATTGGCCGCGGGGTTGGCCAAGGTCAACGTGGGGAATCGCTTGTCGGACGTCTCGCACGCGATCCAGATCGTGGCCGAGGACGAAGGGTACTCGGTCGTCACGGATTTCGTGGGACACGGAATCGGCCGGAACCTGCACGAGGACCCGCAGGTCCCGAACTTCGGTCGTCCCGGCGAAGGTCCGCGCTTGAAAGAGGGATTGGTGCTGGCGATCGAGCCCATGGTCAACGCGGGGCGCAGCGAGGTGGAGGTGTTGTCGGATCGGTGGACCGTGGTGACCAAGGACCGCAGCTTGTCCGCTCACTTTGAGCACACCATCGCGCTGACGGCCGACGGTCCGCAAGTGTTGACTATGGCGGCGTAAGGGGACGGATGCCGAAGGAAGATACGATTGAGGTGCAAGGCACGATCGTCGAACCGCTGCCCAACGCGATGTTCCGGGTGGTGCTGGAGAACGGCCACCGGGTGTTGGCCCATATTTCCGGGAAGATGCGGATGCACTACATCAAGATTCTGCCCGGTGACAAAGTGACGGTGGAACTCTCGCCCTATGATTTGACGCGGGGGCGGATCACCTATCGGTTCAGTAAGTAGGGGCGTACCGCGTACGCCCAAGACAGGGCGGGACGCCCGCCAGACGAGGGACGTATGAAAGTGAGATCATCGGTCAAGGCGATTTGCGCCAAGTGCAAAATCATTAAGCGTGCCGGCGTGGTGCGTGTCATCTGCGACAATCCGCGCCATAAGCAACGCCAGGGATAGGGGACGAGAATGGCGCGAATAGCGGGAATTGATTTGCCGAGGGACAAACGGGTGGAGATCGGCCTGACCGCGATTTACGGGATCGGCCGCGCGTCGGCGCACAAGATACTGCGCGACGCCAAGGTGGATCCGGCCACACGGGTCAAGGCCCTCCAGGAGGCCGAGGTGTCGCGCCTGCGCGACGTGATCGACCGCGAGTACAAAGTCGAAGGCGATCTGCGTCGCGAGACCGCGATGAATATCAAGCGGTTGATGGATATCGGGTGTTATCGCGGCCTGCGGCACCGGCGCGGGTTGCCGGTGCGCGGACAACGCACTCACACCAACGCCAAGACCCGGAAAGGGCCGAACCGCCGCGGAATCGGGGCGAAGAAGAAAGAAAAGTAGGAGCGTACGGCCGTACGCTCCTACAAACGAACGCGTACGCCCTGACGGCGAGTTAGCGCGACGCACATGGGGATGTGACGAATGGTCAATAAGAAAGTCGGCAAGAAAAAGGAACGCAAACACGTCCAGACAGGCGTGGCGCACGTGCAAGCCTCGTTTAACAACACCATCGTGACGGTGACGGACTTGGCCGGCAACGTGGTGGTGTGGGCGAGCGCGGGCAACCAAGGGTTCAAGGGGTCCCGCAAGAGCACGCCGTTCGCGGCGCAGCGGGCCGCGGACACCGCCGCCAAGAAGGCGATGGAACACGGTATGCGGCAGGTGGATGTGTACGTGAAGGGGCCGGGCTCCGGGCGCGAGTCGGCGGTCCGCGCGTTGCAGGCCGCGGGGTTGAAGATCAATCTGATCCGCGACGTGACGCCGATTCCGCACAATGGGTGTCGGCCGCCTAAGCGGCGTAGAGTCTAGGACAACGGCAAACCGGGAAGCCGGAGAACCGGCGGACCGGGGCGTGGAGAAGAGGAGAGGGACTCGTGGGACGTTATGTCGGGCCGGTCTGCCGGCTGTGCCGTCGTGAAGGCACGAAATTGTTTCTGAAGGGGACGCGTTGTTACACGGAAAAGTGCGCCGTAGACCGACGCGGGTACCCCCCGGGCCAGCATGGGCAGGGCCGGATGCGCACCTCGGAGTACAGCCTCCAGCTCCGGGAAAAGCAAAAGCTCAAGCGCATTTACGGGTTGATGGAACGCCAGTTCCGCGGCTACTTCCATCGCGCCGAGCGCATGAAGGGCATCATGGGCCAGAATCTTCTCGTGTTGCTGGAGCGACGGTTGGACAACGTGATGTACCGCATGGGCTTTGCCGCGTCCCGGCGCGAGGCCCGTCAATTGGTGTTGCACGGACACTGCCAGGTCAATGGGAAGAAGGTCAATATTCCCGCGTACTTGGTGGCGCCCGGCGCGACCGTCTCGATCCACGAATCGTCCAGGACGTTGCTACCGATTCAGAAAGCGCTTGAGAGCGTGGATGGTCGGGGCATTCCGAGCTGGGTCGAAGTCGATAAGACCCGCTGTACGGGGCGCGTGAAAGAATTGCCGACCAAGGAGGAGATTGCCCTGCCGGTGAACGAGCAGCTCGTGGTCGAGCTGTACTCGCGATAAGTCCAAGCAGGACGCGTGGCGAACGCAAGTTAAGGTGGGGAGAACGCTATGTCAACCATGATTAAGCTGAGTGATTTTCAGGCGCCGCGGAAACTGGAATGCGACAAGGAGAGCTTGACCGACACCTACGGCAAGTTTACGGCGGAGCCGTTTGAGCGGGGCTTCGGGGCCACGATCGGCAATGGACTGCGGCGCGTGTTGCTGTCCTCGATCGTGGGCGCGGCCGTCACCTCGATCAAGATCGAGGGCGTATTGCACGAGTTCTCGACGATTCCTGGCGTGAAGGAAGACGTCACCGACGTGGTCCTCAACCTGAAACGGCTGCGGGTCAAGCTGCACGGCGACAAGCCCAAAGTGATCACGATCAACAAGAAAGGCCCTGGCGATCTGACTGGCGAGGACATCATCTGCGACGCGGACGTGGAGATTCTCACGCCGGATGTGCACATCGCCACGTTGGACAAGGACGCCCACGTGAAGGCCGAACTGGCCGTCAAACACGGACGGGGTTATGTGCCGGCGGATCGGAACAAGGAAGAAGGCATGTCGATCGGCACCATTCCGATCGACGCGATTTTTACCCCGGTCAAGGCCGTCAACTTCGTGGTCGAACCCGCGCGCGTGGGCCGGATCACGGATTACGACCGCCTGGTGATCGAGGTGTGGACCGACGGGAGCATTACCCCGGAGGACGCGCTCGCGCACGCGGCTAAGATCGTGAAGGACCACATGCAGATTTTCATCAATTTCGATGAAGGCGACGAAGTGGCCATGCCGGTCACGGAGGAAGCGCGGCAAGACCTCAATCGAAATTTGTTCCGCGGGGTCAACGAACTGGAATTGTCGGTGCGAGCGGCCAACTGCCTGAAAAACGCCAACATCAAGACCATCGCGGATCTTGTGCAAAAAACCGAACACGAGATGCTCAAGACCAAAAACTTCGGCCGCAAGTCCCTCAACGAGATCAAGGATCTGCTCCACGACATGGGGCTTTCCTTCGGGATGAACATCAAGGATATGCTTCCTGCGGAAGAGGGCGAAGAAGCCGAGGCCAAGCCCGAGGGGGTGGCCTGACATGAGACATCGTAAAGCCGGGCGCGCGTTGGGCCGCAACAGCGGCCACCGACGCGCCTTGTACCGCGCGCTGGTGACGTCAGTCTTGGAACACGAGCGCATCGAAACCACGGTCCCCAAAGCCAAAGAACTCCGCAGCTTTGTTGAAAAAATGATCACGCTCGGTAAACGCGGCGATCTGGCCGCGCGCCGTCGCGCGTTGGCCTTCATCCGCAAGGAATCGGTGGTCCGCACCTTGTTTTCGGACATCGCCCCGCGCTTCGCCAACCGCGCGGGCGGCTACACGCGCGTGATGCAAACCCGCCGTCGCCTGGGCGACGGCGCGCCCATGGCCGTGATTGAACTGACCGAGCTCAAACCCAAAGTGACGACCGCCGGGCCCGAGAAAAAGGCCAAGGGTGCGAAGAAAGACAAACCCGAAGCCGAGAAAGCTAAAGCTGCGGGGTAAGGGGAATCGCAACCTGATGGACAGGAAGGGCGCAACCAGGTGGTTGCGCCCTTCCTGTTTTGAGCGCCGATCAACGAGGCTACCTGATGATCGATTCGGTACGTCACATTCGGCGCAAGCCGCTGGTGAATGCCGTGTCCCCGTCTTTGACTTGCCGCCGCCGTCGCGGATAGGCTAAAATACACGACCGGCAATGTGCTGGGAGGAGACGGTGTGATAACGAATGAGGCGATTGTGGACTATTTGAGAGTCGTGATGCCCGACGCCGACGTGTCGATCGTGGACCGCACCGGCACGCGGGATCACTTTGTGATCCGGGTCGTGTCGAGCGCGTTTGCGGGAAAAAATCTGTTGGATCGCAACCGATTGATCTATCAAGCGCTGCGCGATCCCATGGCGGACGGGCGCATCCACGCGGCGGAATTGACGGCCCAGACGCCGGATGAGGCGAGTGCGCCGCGCGCGTAAACCAGGCTCCGAGGTGCGGAGTCCTTTGTGACATGCCGGGAGGAACGTGATGAGCAATCCGATCGAAGATGAGGTCAAGCGCGAAATCGCGCAGCACAAGATCGTGATTTACGCCAAAGGCACGCGGACCATGCCGCGTTGCGGGTTCACGGTCGAGACGATCCAGTTTTTCAACAAGTACCAGCGGCCGTTCGAGGTAATCGACGTGCTGGAGAACGTGGCCAAGCGCCAAGTCCTCTCGCAGATGACCAACTGGCCCACGTTGCCCAAAGTCTTCATCAACGGGCAGTTCTTCGGCGACACCGACGTACTCGGCGAGATGGAGCGCAAGGGCGAGCTCGAACCATTGCTCAAGACCGCGTTCGGGGAGTAACGCGGCCGGGCCGTGGAACTCCCGTCCCGTGACCGCCCACGCGCGGGCGCCGGGCCACGTGGGAACGGATCGGGAACGCGACGCGACGACGTGGTAGGTTGATTGGGAGACGGCCGCTCGTGAACATCATCGTCGTGGGGCTGAACCACCGCACCGCCCCGGTGGCCGTGCGCGAGCGGTTCGCCCTTCCGGAGGCTGAATGGCCCAAGGCCCTTGATCTGCTGCGTTCCTACCGCGGCGTGACCGAAGGATTCGTGCTCTCCACCTGCAACCGGGTCGAAGTGTGCGCCGCGGTGCAGGACACGCAAGAGGGGTTTGAGGGCGCGACCCGATTTTTTACGGCCTACCAAGGGGGCTCGCGCGAGTCTCCGATCGCCCACCTCTATTACTATGCGGCGGATGACGCGATCAGGCACGTGTTCCGCGTGGCCGCGAGTCTGGACTCCATGGTGCTCGGCGAGCCGCAGATCCTTGGCCAGGTCAAGGACGCGTTCGATGCGGCGCTTTCCCACCAGGCCACGGGCGTGGTCCTCAACAAGCTCTTCAAGAAGGCGATTTCCGTGGCCAAACGTATCCGCACCGAAACACGCGTGGCCGAAAGCGCGGTGTCGATCAGTTCCGCCGCGGTGGAGTTGGCCGGGAAGATCTTCCGACGCCTGGAAGACACGCGGGTGGTGGTGATGGGGTCTGGGGAGATGGCGGAACTCGCGGCCAAGAGCCTGGTGTCGCACGGCGCCGAACGCATCGCCATCGCGGCGCGCAATCAGGAGCGGGTGGACGCGTTGGCGCGCGAATACGCGGCGCAGGCCGTGGCCCGCGACGCCTTTCTCGATGAGTTGGTCCACGCCGACATCGTCATCTGCTCGACCGGCGCGAACCATTATCTCCTCGAGGCGGCACAGATGGCGGAGGTGGCGCGAAAGCGTAAGGGCCGTCCGTTGTTTCTAATCGACTTGTCCGTGCCCCGCAACATCGACCCCGCGGTCAACGACGTCGAAGACGTCTTTTTGTACAACATCGACGATTTGAACTCGGTGGTCGAGGCCAACCGCCGCGAGCGGGAAAAAGAAGCGGTGAAGGCCGAGGCGATCATCGACGAAGAACTCGATCAGATGATGAAGTGGCTCAAGTCCCTCGACGTCACGCCGACGATCGTCGAATTGCGACGTCGCGTCGAGGACCTGCGGCGAACCGAGGTCGAACGAACCCTGGCCCGGCATCGGGGCGGCGCGGCCTCTGAAGAGGCGCTGCGGGCCGCGCTGGACGGGGTGACCACCGCGTTGGTCAACAAACTCCTGCACGCGCCCCTGGTCGTGCTCAAAGACGAGGCCAAGGAGACGCAAGGCTCGGTGTATATCGATTTGGTGCGGCGCTTGTTCCATTTGGATGAACGCGCGCCCGAGTCCCCCGCAAACGCGCGGGCGGTGGACCCCCAGGCCGAGCGTGCGGAACCGCGCGGCACGTGATGGGCTCGGCGGCGTCTCGTCTGGTCATCGGTACGCGCGGCAGCATGCTGGCGCGCTGGCAGGCCGAATGGGTCAAGGCCCGCTTGCAGGCCGCGCACCCCGGACTGGACGTCTTGCTGACCGTCATGAAAACCACCGGCGACAAAATCTTGGACGTGCCGTTGGCCAAGGTGGGCGGCAAGGGTTTATTCGTCAAGGAGATCGAAGAGGCGCTGCTGGACGGCTCCGTGGACCTCGCCGTGCACAGTATGAAGGACGTGCCCACCGCGCTGCCAGACGCCCTGCACCTGACCGCGGTGCCGCCGCGCGAAGAACCGTTTGACGCGTTGATCAGCCGCGACGCCACGCCGCTCGCGAAACTCCCGGCCGGGACCGTGATCGGGACCAGCAGCCTGCGGCGTCAGGCCCAACTGCTCGCGTACCGGCCGGATCTCACGATCGTGAGCCTGCGGGGCAACCTGGATACGCGGCTGCGCAAGGTCACGGACGGCGCAATGGACGCGATCGTGCTGGCGGCCGCAGGCTTGCGGCGCCTAGGGTGGGCGGACCGGATCACGGAGCTGTTGCCGACCGCCGTGTGCCTGCCCGCCATCGGGCAGGGCGCGCTGGGCATCGAGTGCCGGCGCGATGACGCGCGTGTGAACGCGTTGGCGCGCGCGCTTGATGATCCGGACACGCGCGCGTGCGTGGACGCGGAGCGCGCGTTCCTCACGCGCCTGGAAGGCGGGTGCCAGGTCCCGATCGCGGCGCACGCCGCGCTCGACGGGGATCGGCTGACGCTGGACGGTCTGATCGCGGGCGTGCGCGGGGAACGCGTGCTGCGCGAGTCCATCGCGGGGACGCGCGGGGACGGCCCGCGATTGGGCCGCGAGCTCGCGGAGCGATTGCTGGCGCGCGGCGGGGAGGAGATCCTTCGGGAGGTGTATGCCGAGTCGGAGTAACTCGGTTCCGGCGGTTGGGACGGTCTACCTGATCGGCGCGGGGCCCGGTGATCCGGGGTTGTTGACGATCCGGGGCCGCGAGTGCCTGCGGCGCGCGGACGCGGTGGTCTACGATTACCTGGTCCACCCCGCCCTGCTCGGGGAAGCCGGGCCCGGCGCGGAGATCATCGACGCGGGCAAACGCAAAGGGGCTAAGACGTTCACGCAGCAAGCCATCAATGAATTGTTGATCGACCGCGCGCGATCCGGGCGCACGGTCGCGCGGCTCAAAGGCGGCGATCCGTTCGTGTTCGGCCGGGGCGGCGAAGAGGCCTTGGCCTTGGCCGAGGCCGGGGTGCCGTTTGAGGTGGTGCCCGGCGTCTCGTCTGTGCTCGGGGCGCCTGCGTACGCGGGGATTCCGCTCACGCACCGTGGGATCGCGACCACGGTGGTGCTCACCACCGGACACGAGGACGAGACCAAGGGCGGGTCGGGGATCCCGTGGCAGGACGTGGCGCTCACCAGCGGCACATTGGTGTTCGTGATGGGCATGACGCACTTAGCCGAGATCGTGGACCGGCTGTCCGGCCACGGCCGCGGCCCGGACACGCCGGTGGCGGTGATCCGCTGGGGCACCTACCCCACGCAGCGCACCGTGGTCGGGACCCTGGACACGATCGTGCGCGAAACCGCGCGGGTGGATTTGCAGCCGCCTGGGTTGATTGTGGTGGGCGACGTGGTGCGATTGCGCGAACGACTCAACTGGTTCGAACAACGGCCGCTGTTCGGCCGTGCCGTGATCGTGACGCGTGCCGCGGCCCAGGCCGGCGAGTTGTCGGGATTGCTCCACGACGCGGGCGCGGACGTGATCGAGGCGCCGGCGATCCGCTTCGCGCCCCCGGCCTCGTGGCACGACGCGGACGACGCGATCGCGCGGCTGGGACGATACCGATGGGTGATCCTGACCAGCGCGAACGCGGTGACCGCGTTTTTCGACCGCGTGTTCGACCGCGGGGCCGATGCGCGGGTATTGGGTGCCGCGCGGGTGTGCGCGATCGGCGCCAAGACCGCGGAGGCGATGCGACGCTACGGGATCGTGCCCGATCGCGTGGCGGAGGATTCCACGGGTGAAGGCGTGGTCGCGGCGTTGGCCGGGGAGACGTTGTCCGGGACGCCGATTTTGCTGCCCCGCGCCGAGGTGTCGCGCGAAGTCATCGTGGAAGGCCTGACCGCGCGCGGCGCCAAAGTGGATGCGGTGACGGTGTACGAAACGCGGTTCGTGGACCGTATGCCTGATCGCGCGCGCGAGGCGCTGCGACGATCCGGCACGATCGTGACGTTTACGAGTCCGTCCACGGTGACCGGGTTTGTGGACGCCTTGGGCGCGGAGGCCGCATTGCTGCGCGATGCGACGGTCGCGTGTCTCGGTCCGCCCACGGCCGAAGCCGCGAAGTCGCGCGGCTTGCGCGTGGGGATTCAACCGGGCCACCAACGCATGGACGCGTTGGTGCAGGCGATTGTGCGCCACGTGACAACGGGATAATCCTGTCAGGGCTGGCCTGGTGCCTGCCCGTTCTTTCACAGGGGGAACGCGGATGGCTTTTCCAATCGATAGACCCCGTCGCCTGCGGCGGCGCGACGTGTTCCGCCGCATGATGCGGGAGACCACGCTGCGCGTGGACAACTTGATTTATCCGCTTTTCGCGGTCCACGGAACCGGGGTGTCGCGCGAAGTAGCGTCGATGCCGGGCGTGTTCCAACAGTCGGTGGACCTGTTGGTCAAGGACGCGCACGAGGCCGCGACGCTGGGCGTTCCGGCGGTGTTGTTGTTCGGGATTCCCGCGACCAAGGATGCGGTGGGTTCCGAGGCATCCAGCGACGACGGCATCATCGCCCGCGCGGTGCGCGCGCTCAAGTCGCAGGTGCCCGAGATCGCGGTGATCACTGACGTGTGCCTGTGCGAATACACCGACCACGGACACTGCGGCATCGTGGAAGGGGGGCACGTGCTCAACGACGCGACATTGGACCGGCTGGTGTCCGAGGCGCTCGCGCACGCGCGCGCGGGGGCGGATATGGTCGCGCCGTCCGACATGATGGATGGGCGCGTGGGCGCGATCCGTCGCGGGCTTGACGCGGACGGGTTTTCGGACGTGCCGATTCTGTCGTACGCCGCGAAGTTCGCGTCCGGATTTTACGGGCCGTTTCGCGACGCCGCGGAGTCCACCCCGCAGTTCGGCGACCGCCGCGGGTATCAGATGGACCCGGCCAACGGCGACGAGGCTCTGCGCGAGGTCGCGTTGGATTTGGACGAGGGCGCGGACATCGTGATGGTCAAACCCGCCATGCCGTACCTGGATATCATTCGACGGGTCAAGGATAGGTGCCACCGTCCGGTGGCGGCCTACCAAGTCAGCGGGGAATACGCGATGCTCAAGGCCGCCGGCCGGGCCGGGTGGTTGGACGAAGAGCGCACCGCGGTCGAATCCCTGCTCGCGATTCGTCGCGCGGGCGCGGATCTGATCGTCACATACTACGCCAAGGAGGCGGCGCGGTGGATGCGGGAGAAGGGGGGCGTGCTGTCGTGAGGCGCCCCGAGTTGCCTCATGGACGCGCGATGCCGCAATGACCGCGATTTTGCGTCAGTTGCCCGATCAGCCGCTGCGAAATCCGCTGGTGGCGATCGGGAATTTCGACGGTGTGCACCTGGGCCATCAGGCGATCATTTGCGAGGTGGCGCGTCGCGCGCGCGCGCAGGGCGGCACCAGCGTGGTGCTCACGTTCGATCCGCACCCGATGAGTGTGGTGCGTCCGGAGGTTCCGCTGTCGCTGCTCACGGGTGCCGAACAGAAGATCGAATGCTTGACCGCGCTGGGCGTGGATGTGGTGCTGGCTCTTCCGTTTACGCCGGAGTTCGCACGCCGGAGCGCGGAGCAGTTCGTTCGGGAGGACCTAGGCGCGCGACTGGGCGCGCGCGAGGTGCACGTGGGGCGGAACTTTAAATTCGGCAAGGGGCGCGAGGGCCGCGTGGAGGACCTGGAACGTTTGGGCGCGTCGAGCGGCATGCGCGTGATGGTGCGGCCGTCGGTGATGATGGGCGAGACCATGGTCAGCTCTTCCGAGATCAGGAACCGGCTACGCGACGGCGACGTGGAGGGCGCGGCCGCGTTCCTGGGGCGCGTCTACGCGGCGGACGGGGTGATTGAACCCGGTGAAGGCCGGGGGCGAGCGTTGGGGTATGCCACCGCCAACTTTCGTCCGGGGGTTCAGATGTTGCCCAAGATCGGCATCTACGCCGCGGTGGTGGACGATCTGACGACGGGTGAACGCGAATTGGACGGCGTGGTGTACATCGGCTCGCAACCCACGTTCGGACCGCATCCGGTTCAGGGCGAGGTGCACCTGTTCGGCAAGGACACGGTCCGGTACAACCATCGTCTGCGCGTGGCGTTTCTTCGGTGGATCCGCGGCGAACAACGGTTCGCGGATTCCCAGGCGCTGATCGCGCAGATCGAACGCGACGTGGCGGCGGCGCGGACCGCGCTCGCCGAGCGGCGGCGCGCGCCATGACGGCCGGCACGGGGACGTCGCGCGTGACCGGGCAGTCACTGGTCACACGCGTGCGCGCGGCGTTGATCACTCTCGGCGCCGTCTCGCCGGGTCACGTGGTCCTGGTCGGCGTGTCGGGCGGTCCGGATTCATTGACCCTGCTGCACGTGTTGCGCGAGATCTCCCGTGACGCGGGGTTCTCCGTACACGCGGCGCACTTCGATCATGGATTGCGCGGGGCGCAGTCGGCCGAGGAGTCGAACGCCGTGGCCGATATCGCCGCCCGGTGGGGTGTGCCCTGCGCGATCGAGCGGGCGCAGGAGGGAAGCATCAGCAGCCGGGGAATGGGATTACAGGCGGCGGCGCGGGCGGCACGGTACGAGTTTTTCGATCGGGTCGCGGACGCGGTCAACGCGCGTTGGATCGCCACCGCGCACACCGCGGATGACCAGGCCGAAACCGTGTTGATGCGGTGGTTGCGGGGCGCGGGACCGTCCGCGTTGGCCGGGATCCCCGCGGTCCGCGGCCGCGTGATCCGCCCGCTGTTGGGCGTAACACGCGCGCAGATCGAGGCGTACGCGGCGGAGCGCGGTCTGACCCCCGTCCAGGATCCGTCGAACCGCGATCCGCGATTTCTCCGCGCGCGCGTGCGCCGGAGCGTGATGCCAGCATTACGCGCGATGAATCCCCGCGCGGTGGAGACCATGGCGCGGTCCGCCGCGTTACTGGCGGAAGACGCGGCGTGGTTGGATGATCAGGGGCGCGCGGCGCTCGCGGAATCGACCTCGGGCGTGGGATCGGGCGGGATCGAACTCGATGCGTCGCGGCTCGTCGCGGTACCCACGGTCATCCGTCGCCGCGCCCTGCGGTTTGCGTTGGAAGGCCTCGGCGTGCGCGTGGACCGGGTGTCGGCCGAACGCCTTGACGCCGCGGCGCGCGGGTGCGTGGAACGAACGTCCGGCAGCCTGACGTTGGGGCAAGGCGCGTCGGCCGAATACGGCGCGGGGCTCGTGCGCCTCGCGCGCGGGACAAAGCCCCCCCCGCCGCCGAGCGCCGTGCTCCACGAGGGCGAAAACCGACCTCCCGGGTGGGGCGTGGTGGTTCGCGTGCGACGTACCGCGCCGGTTGCCTCGCCCGAGCCGTCCGATCCGTGGCGGAGCGCGTTCGACATCGAGCGGCTTCCTGGTATGCTTGGGTTGCGGAGTTGGCGTGCGGGTGATCGGCTGTATCCCGAGGGCATGACGGGGAGCAAGTTGGTGCACGACGTGTTTACGGACGCGAAAGTTCCGCGGTGGCGTCGGGCCTCGGCGCCGTTGGTGACCGCGGGCGACGAGGTGGTGTGGGTGGTCGGGCTTCGACGGGATCGGCGGTATACCGCACGTCCCGGAGCGCCGACGATCGAGGTGAGCGTGGTTCCTGAGTTGACGGCGGGTCCAGGAATTGGGATCAGACGGCCCGATCCGACGCACCTCCACGCACCTCCAAATGAGTCACTCACCCGGTATGATATGAAGGGAGTCCGCTCGTGACGCGACTGTTCGGCAAACCCCTGATCACGCAGCAGGAAATCACCCGACGCGTGAAGGATTTGGGGCGTCGGATCAGCGAGGACTATCAAGGCCGCGACGTCATCATGATCGGCGTGCTCAAGGGCGCGTTCGCGTTTTTTTCCGATCTCGTCCGCGCGGTGCAAGTTCCCGTCGCGATTGACTTTTTGGTGGTCTCGAGTTACCAGGCGTCCACGCGTTCCAGCGGACGGGTCAAGGTGATCTCGGACCTGACGCTCGACATTAAAGGACAGGACGTCATTGTGGTCGAGGACATCGTGGATTCCGGATTGACGCTCAGTTACATCAAGAAAAAACTCTTGGTGCGTCACCCGAACTCGTTGCGGGTGTGCGCGCTGCTGGACAAGCCGGATCGCCGGACCATGAATGTGTCTCTGGAGTACGTCGGGTTCACGGTCGAAAACAAATACGTGGTCGGCTACGGATTGGACTATAAGAACCAGTACCGGAACCTGCCCTATATCGCGGTCCTGGACCAAGTCGAGGACCAGGACTGAACGCGGCGTGTTGGGCGCTGTTGTCAAGCGTGAAAACGCTGTGGTAAGATCAACCCCGCGTTTCGCCCTGCACATCACGTGCTGATTTCCCCACTCGGCCGGAGCGACGAGGAGAAGACGTCGGGATGAATCCGCGTATGAAAAATTTGGCGTTGTGGATCGTGATCGGTCTGTTCATGATCCTCTTGTTTAATTTGTTCACGGTCCCCCCTCGAACGGATGAGGCGGACTTGATCTTCAGCGACTTCATGACCAAGGTGGAGAAGGGCGAGGTGAATGAGGTCACGATCAAGGAAAATTTTTTGGCCGGGGTGCTCAAAGACGGCGGGAAGTTCAAGACCTATGCCGCGCCCTATCCGGATCTGATCAACCAACTCCGTTCGAAAAACGTCCGGATCGTGGCCAAGCCGCCGGATGAGAACCCGTGGTACGTCACGTTCTTGGTCAGTTGGGGGCCGTTTATCTTGTTCCTCGGCCTGTGGATTTTCTTCATGCGCCAGATGCAGGTCGGCGGCAACAAGGCGCTCTCGTTCGGCAAGAGCCGGGCGCGGCTGTTATCCGAAGACCGAAAGAAGGTGACGTTCGCGGACGTGGCCGGCGCGGACGAAGCCAAGGACGAAGTGTCCGAGATCATCGAGTTTCTCAAAGACCCGCCGAAGTTCCAGAAGCTGGGCGGCCGCATTCCCAAGGGCGTGTTGATCGTGGGTCCGCCGGGAACCGGGAAAACGCTGTTGGCCAAGGCCATTGCGGGCGAGGCGGGCGTGCCGTTTTTCTCGATCTCGGGGTCGGACTTCGTGGAAATGTTCGTGGGCGTCGGCGCGTCGCGCGTGCGCGATCTGTTCGAACAAGGCAAAAAACACGCGCCGTGCATCATCTTCATCGACGAAATCGACGCGGTCGGCCGGTTGCGGGGTGCGGGGTTGGGCGGCGGCCATGATGAGCGCGAACAGACCCTCAACCAGCTCTTGGTCGAGATGGACGGTTTCGACACCAACGAAGGCGTGATCCTGGTCGCGGCGACGAATCGCCCCGACGTGCTCGATCCGGCCTTGTTGCGGCCGGGACGGTTCGACCGGCAGGTGGTGGTGGCGCGACCGGATCTCAAGGGCCGGGTGGAGATCCTCCGCGTGCACACCAAGAAGGTGGCCATGTCGCCTGAGGTGGCTCTTGACGTGGTGGCGCGCGGGACGCCGGGGTTCTCGGGCGCCGACCTCGAGAATCTGGTCAATGAAGCGGCGCTGATGGCGGCCCGTAAGGGCAAGAAGGCCGTGGAAATGGACGACTTCGAGGCCTCCAAGGACAAGGTGTTGATGGGCGTGGAGCGCCGAAGCCTGATCCTCAGCGACGAGGAGAAGCGGACCACCGCGTACCACGAAGCGGGCCACGCCCTCATCGCGCGGTTGATCCCTGGGACCGATCCCGTGCACAAGGTGACGATCATCCCTAGGGGGCGAGCACTGGGCCTGACCATGCAGTTGCCGACCGATGATCGGTACACGTATCCCAAGGAGTACTTGTACAACAATATTGCGATCCTCATGGGCGGCCGCGCCGCGGAAGAAGTCGTGCTCAATTTTATGACCACCGGCGCTGGCAACGATATCGAGCGCGCGACCGAACTGGCGCGCAAGATGGTCTGCGAGTGGGGCATGAGCGAAAAGATGGGGCCGCTGACGTTCGGTAAAAAAGAGCAGGAAATTTTCCTGGGGCGCGAGATCTCGCAACACCGTGACTACAGCGAGCACACCGCCATTGAAATCGATGAGGAGGTCCGGCGCCTGGTCACGGAAAATTACGAACGGGCCAAGACGCTCATTCGCGACAACATCAAGGCGCTCCGCGCCTTAGCGGAAGCCTTGCTGGAACGCGAAGTCTTGGACGCGCCCGAGATCGAGAAGATCATCGGCGCGGCGGCGTCGGCCTAGTTTCGTTTCTCGCATTATGTGCGTGTCACCGGGGCCGTGAGGCCCCGGTGGCGTCTTTGCGGTCGGCGGGGTTCTCCCGCGCGAACGCAGGTAGGGGACACTCCATGGACCATGACGCCCGCACGTTGGTGATGGGCATTCTGAACGCGACGCCCGACTCGTATTGGGCCCAGAGCCGGGTGTCGTCCATCCAAACCGCGGTGGAACAGGCGCGATACTGGGAATCCGCCGGGGCGGATTGGATCGACGTGGGCGGCGAGTCCACGGGTCCGGATTCCGAGGATGTCTCCGTGGAGGAGGAATTGCGCCGCGTGATCCCGGTGATCGAAGCCGTGTCCCGCGCCGTGCGTATTCCGGTGTCGATCGACACTACCAAGGCCGCGGTGGCTCGCGCGGCGGTGGTCGCCGGCGCCACCATGATCAACGACGTGTCTGCGTTGCGGGGAGATGCCGCGATGGCGGACGTGGCCGCCGCGAGCCGCGCCTCCGTGATCCTCATGTACGCCAAGGACGACACCCCCCGAACCACGCGGCGTGCGGTGTGTTACGACGACGTGGTGAGCACGGTGTGCGAGTTCCTCCAGGGCCGTATCGCCCACGCGCGCTCCGCGGGCATCGCCGACGATCGCATCTGGGTCGATCCCGGTCTAGGGTGGTTCGTGGGCACGGACCCCCGGTACAGTTACGAGATTCTCGCGGGCCTCGATCGCGTGCGGGCGGCGGGATTTCCGGTGGTGGTGGGCCCCTCGCGCAAATCGTTTTTGGCGCACGACGGCGTGCATCCGCCGCGTCCGGTGTCCGAACGTCTGATGCCCACGGCCGCGGCCGTGGCGATCGCGGCGTGGAACGGCGCCGCCATGGTGCGCGTGCACGACGTGCCGGCCATGGCGCAGGTGGTCGCCACGGTGGCCGCGATCAAACATCCGTCGCGGGTGGACCACCCGGTGGGAGGATACGGTGTTTGACGGGGGCCCGGGGACCTCGTGGGCGGCGTTGGTGGTCGCGGGGCTGGCTCTTGTCGTGGTGATCCTGGCCGGGGTTCGTTCTCGTCGTTCCGGTTCTCACCAGATCGTCATCGGGCTCGCCGTCGTCGCGGTCGGCGGTGCAATGGCCGAGTGGTCGGGCGTGTGGCCCGAGGGGTGGTCAGCGGCGCGTTGGTGGTCGGCCGTTCTTTTCGCGGCGTTGATCATCTTGCAGCCCGAGATCCGTAAAACCCTGGCCGCGATCGGGCGGTTCCCCTGGCGACGCGCCGCGGATCCTGATGCGAGCCCCGCCGTTGAGGAAATCGTCAAGGCCGCGGTGGCGCTGGCCAACCGACGCATCGGGGCCTTGATCGTGATCGAGCGCACGCGGGAACTCTTGGACGCGGTCGAGGTCGGCACCATGCTGGACGCGCGATTGTCCAAGGAACTGTTGTTGAGCGTGTTCGTGCCCTATGCCCCGTTGCACGACGGCGCGGTGATCCTGCGCGGAGGACGGATCGCTGCCGCGGGGTGTTTTCTCCCATTGTCCGCGCACGCGGCCGGCGTCGAGTCGTACGGCACGCGGCACCGCGCCGCGATCGGTATCACCGAAGAGACCGACGCGCTCGCCATCGTGGTCTCCGAAGAAAGCGGCACCATCGCCCTGGTCGAGGCGGGTCAGGTTGCCCGCGATCTCGATGCGGGCGCGCTGCGGCAGCGACTCGGCGAGGCGCTTGGCGTGGACGCGGCGCCGGTCGGTCGGTGGGCCCGGCTCGCGCGGCCGCGCACGTAACCGCACCGTTCGCGTTGACAGCGTCTTGGCATTGGTCGATAATCCTCGCCAATGTCCGACGAGGCCTATATGCGGCGAGCGTTGACGCTCGCCGCGCGGGGAGTGGGGCGCACCAGTCCGAACCCCGCGGTGGGCGCGGTGGTGGTTCGCGGCGGACGCATCGTCGGCGAGGGGTATCATCGCCGGGCCGGCGAACCGCACGCCGAGGTGATCGCGCTGCGCGACGCGGGGTCCCGCGCGAGGGGCGCGACGTTGTACGTCACGCTCGAACCCTGTTGCCACGTCGACAAACGCACGCCGCCCTGTGTGGACGCCATCCGGGTATCCGGCATTCGAACGGTCGTGGCGGCGACCAACGACCCCAACCCCAAAGTGACCGGACGCGGCGTCGCGCGGCTGCGCGCCCTGGGCGTCGCGGTTCGCGTCGGAGTCTTGCGCGAGCAGGCCGTCCGTCTCAATGAAGCCTACGCGCACTGGATCAGCACCGGTCTGCCGTTCGTGACGCTCAAGGCCGCGTCCACGCTCGACGGCAAGATCGCCACGGCCGCTGGGGAGTCGCGGTGGATCACCGGCCCCCGCGCGCGCACACACGTGCATCGCCTCCGCTCGCGCGTGGATGCGGTCCTGGTGGGACTCGGTACGATCAAGGCGGATGATCCGGAGTTGACCGCCCGCGGCGGGCGACACCGTCGCAGTCCGCATCGGATCATTCTCGACGAGCGGTTGACCGTGCCGCCGACCGCCAGGGCCTTGAAACCGCGGGAGGGCGTCACGACGTTCGTGGTCGCCACGCCGGGAGCGGCGGCGTCGCGCCGCCGCCGCCTGGAGGCGGCGGGCGCCCGCGTGCTGATCGTGAAATCCCACGACGGTCTGGTTGATCTGCGGGACCTGATGCGACGTCTCGGATCAATGGATATGACGTCGGTGTTGATCGAGGGGGGCTCGGAGGTAAATGCGTCGGCGTTGCGCGCGGGCATCGTGAACAAAGTCGTGATCATGCTGGCGCCGAAGGTGTTGGGGGGGCGCGACGCGATCGGGTCGGTCGGCGGGCGTTCTCCGCGCCGTCTCAGTGACGCGACGGCATTGCGCGATATCGCGGTGCGGCGGGTGGGAGACGATGTGATCGTGGAGGGATATCTATGACGAACATGGTTCGGATGACGGCGTGCGCACTGGTGATCGTCCTGACATTGGCGATGGCGGCAACCCCGGCGCGCGCCAAGGACGATGCCTTGGCGGACGTGCTGGTCGACGGGTTTTACGGCGGTTTGATCGGCGCGATGCTTGGAACCGCGGTGATGATGATGACGGACAATCGCGACGAGCACCTCAGTTACATCACCACCGGCGCCGCCTTGGGGGTGATCGGCGGGACCGCCTACGGGTTGTATTCGATGTCGCGGTACGCGGCGCTCACGATCGACGGAGGCCGCGTCGCGTGGCGCGTCCCGACCATTGAAACGACCGTCCACCAGGCGCCCGGCGAGCCGGCGGACGTCCGGGTGTCCGCGGCCCTGGTCCGCGTCCGTTTTGAGTGAAACGGGCGTCGGGGGTTATCGACCCTGTTCGATCACGGCCAAGTCGGACTCGATGCGTCGCCGGTCGTCGTCCGACAGACGACGCCGCCCGAACCGCACGTCGTAATACCGCGCGGTGACGCGACGGATCGCGTCTGCGGACGGGCTCGCCGTATGGCGCTCGGCGAATTCCGCGGGCGTGACGGTCGCGGGCTTGGGAAGCCCTTGCCGCTCCAGCGCCCGTAACAGGCGGTGATAGAACGCAATGGGCGCGTCGTGTTGCGGCCGGTGGGCCGTCCGTCGGCCGCGGCGTCCTCCCATGATCCCCACGAGCGCGAGCAGGCCGGCCGCAATGAGCCCACCCGCGACCCACGCGGCGTCGGAGACTCGGGTCAGCCGTCGGAGGGTTGAGGACCACGCGGCCGCGGTCTGATCACGCGCGTCCGCCCACGCGGCCTCCGCCCGTTCGATGGCCGCGTGTTGATCGCGCAGACCGAAGTCCAGCACGTACCGGTTCCACCCGGTTCGCAGGGTGTCCAGATAATGTTCGGTTGATCCCGTCCAGGGCCGGTCGGCCGGAGGAACGGGCGGGGTCGGATCGAATCGCGTCCATCCCGATTCGGGCAGATACGCCTCGACCCAGGCGTGGGCGTCGCCTTGTCGTACGATGGTGTAGTTGCCGAACGGGTTCCATTCCTGGGCCAGGAACCCCGTGACCAGTCGCGAGGGCACGCCGACCGCGCGCAGCATCAGCGTCATCGCACTCGCAAAATGTTCGCAGTACCCTGACCGGCGGTCGAACAGAAAGGTGTCCAGCGGACGGGCCTCTCCGCCCGGCACGTCCAAGGTGTAGGTATACCGGGTCCGCAGAAACCGTTCGATCGCCGAGGCCTTGCCGAGGGGGGTTTCCATTCCACGGGTGGTCTCGTGCGCGAGCGCCGCGATCCGCGCGGCCTCATCCCGTCGAAGATACCTATCGGGTATTGGCCGTCCCGTCGGACGACGCCCGTCCGGGGTTCGGCGCCAGACCTCGTAACTTTGTCTCACGCCGGGAGGATAGGGCGCGGTAAAAATGGCGTCTTCGTCGACCAGCACCGCCGCGAACGGGCCCAGCACCCCCGCCGTGTGATCCGGCGTGAAGATCACGCTGGTGTCCAAGGGCTCGGCCTGGATGGCGAACAACTCGGTGCCGGCAGCCCCCGCGCCGAATCGTCCGTCCCCGTCCGACGGTACTTGGCGGCGTGACGGCGCGGCGGCCGTCCAGTTCCGGCCGTCGAACGCGTCGAACACCGCGCCGCGCAGATAGAGCGGTTGTCCTCCCAGCCCCAAGGTGTCGCCCGACACCCGCATGACGATGGTCGGATCCCGCTTGGCCGGTCCCATCTCGCCCAGCCGGACCTGTGGGGAGAACCCGGACAGGCGAACGTCGGCCTGCGGTTCGGCGCCCAGCAGCTCAAGCCCCATGCGCGGCAACACCAGGAACAAGCCGCCGGCGGTGACCAGGGCGAGCACGGCCGCGGCGATGGTCCAGGCCGCGAGGCCCGTGGGCGCGGGCGGTGGGTCGTCTGGGGCGCGCTCCGCTTCGGCGAGCAGATGGTATTGGACCAGGACCCACACCATCACCAGCAGGTAGACGACGAACCCCGCGTTCAAGGCGCCGTGCCCCGAGAGTCCCGCGGTGGCGACCATCAGGAAAAACACGATGACGATGAGTTGGCGGTATTCGCGGGCGTTGGCGTGGCCGAGTCGCGTGAGCATGAGCGCGATCAGCAGGTGCGCGCCGACGTGGAGGAGCGTCGGGGAAAACCACAGGAGATCCGCGACCGCGAATCCCATGGCCGCGATGATGAGCGCGTTCGCCCATGCCGTGGACACCACGAACGGCCGACGCAGTCCCGTCAGGATGACGCGCGCGGCGATGGCGGCCGCGCCGACCACCAGCCAGGGCGCGCCGATTTGGCCCGTCATGGCGAGCGAAGCGAGGCCGACCGCCGCCATCATGGCCGAGGCGCGTTGCGCGGATTGCGTCACGGGCGCTCTCCGAGTCCGTGACGCGACGCCACCCACACGCGATCACACGCCGCCCGCACCCGCGTCCACGCCGGGTCGTCCCAGGCCAGAATGACGTGGGCCGCCTGCTGCGGCAACGCTTCGGTCCAGCCGATCAAACGATCGCCCGACGCCTGGGACGACGGGGTGATGGTCGCCAGGGTTCTGAGCACGCGCTCCAACTGCGCGGCGCCCCGTCCCGGACGGTGCACGCCGTCCCACGTCGCCAGCACGACCTCCCGCCCGTCGCGAAGGGCGCGCTCGGCGAGCGATGCGGTGAGACGGACCGCCGCTTCGAACCACTCGCGATGCACCGGGAGAGGATCGGGGGGCAAGCGGTTGCTGAAGACGAGAATCTTCGCGCGCGCGCCTTCGGGCTCGGGTTCACGCACCACCAACTTGGCGCGGCGGGCCGAGTGTTTCCAATGGATGAACCGGGGGTCGTCGCCGATCCGGTATTCGCGCACGTGCGAGAGCCCGGTGGAACCCCGCGCTCCGCCCGCGAGGCCGCCGTCCGCGGCCGGCCGTCCGGGGGATCGCGGCGCCGCGTTGATCGCGGGGTAGACCAAGGCGCGCGCGTCGGCGGACAGGCGGAGGGTTTTTTCGAAGAGTCCGAACGGGAACGTCGTAGTGACCTCGATGCCTTCGAGTCGGTGCAGCCCCCGGTCGCGAAACGTGATGACGGTGTCCACGGCTACCGACGCGCCCGGATCCAGTCGCGGGCAGCGTCGCTCCGCGGTCTCCAGCCCGAGACGTCCGGCGTGTTCACGGAGTCGAAGGGAGAAGGCGGGCATCCACCGCTTGCCGTTGGTGAGCGTGATCCGGGAGGGCACGGGCGCGCCCGCGAACAGCCGAGCTGGCAACGACCGGTCTACGGTCAGACGCGCGAGCGTGCGTTCGGAAAACAGTCCGGCCACGATGATCAGGCTGAGCATCATGGCGAATAGGAGATACAACACGTTGTTGCCGGTGTTGACCGCGACGAGACCGACCGCGAGCGCCAACAGCAAAAACGCCAGCCCCATGGGCGTGACTTTCGCGGCGCGAACGACCCGGCGCCGCGGGGCGGTCTCGACCGTCGGCGCGTCGATCCGACGCGCGGGGTGACGGGACGGCGTGGCGAGCGCGCTGATCACGGCGGCCCCATGAGGGGACTACAACGGGACGGGAACCTGGTCCAGAATGTCGCGCAGGATGTCGGCGGCGTCGTCGGCGCGAGGGTCGAAGGATTCGACGCCGGGATTGACCACGATGCGGTGGGCGAACACCGGGAGCACCAGGCGTTTGACGTCGTCCGGGAGCGCGTAGTCGCGGCCGTCGATCAGCGCCAGGGCCTGCGCGGCGCGATACAAAAACACGGCGCCGCGCGTGCTGACCCCGAGGTCCACGTCCGGGCGCGTTCGGGTGGCGGTGACGACGGCCATCAGGTAGTCGGTGAGCGCCTCGTCGACGGTGACGCGCGACGCGGCGTCTTGGAGCGCGGCCACGTCCTCCGCGGTCAATACGGGAGCCAAGGCGTCGGGGCCTCCCATTGTCTGCGCCGCGGTCAGGATACGCTTCTCGTCCGCGACGTCGGGGTACCCCATGTGCGCGCGGATCATGAAACGGTCCAGTTGCGATTCCGGCAAGGGGTACGTGCCGTGGTGCTCGATCGGGTTTTGGGTGGCGATCACCATGAACGGGCGCGGCAATGGGTGGGTGTGAGTATCCACCGAGACTTGCGCGTCGTTCATCGCCTCCAACAGGCTGCTCTGGGTCTTGGGCGTGGTGCGGTTGATTTCATCCGCCAACACGATGTTGGCGAAGATCGGTCCGGGACGGAATTCGAACTCGCGGGTGGCGGAGTGGAACACCGACAGGCCGATGATGTCGGACGGCAGCAGATCGCTGGTGAATTGGATGCGCTTGAACGTGCAACTGAGCGAGCGCGCGAAACTGTGCGCCAGCGTGGTTTTGCCCACGCCGGGCACGTCTTCGATCAGCAGGTGGCCGCGGGCCAACAGGGTGACCAAGGCCAGCGTGACGGTGTCGGATTTGCCGCGGATGACCCGCTCGATGTTGCCATGGAGCGCCGCGATCTTGGCTTGCGGGTCAGCGAGCACGCGGGCAGTCTATCAAAGGCCTAAGAGCGGGTCAATCAACGCGGGGACGGGCGCGGACACCGGCCTACGCCGCTTCGCGGCGGGTGCGGATGCGCGGGCGCTTCACGGGAATTCCCAAGAGGTCCATCTTATATTTGAGAATGCGGCGGGTGATCCCCAAGTGTTTGGCGGCCCGCACCTGTACGTGGGACGTGCGTTCCAGGGCATCAAGGATTAATTCGCGTTCAAACGCGTCAACGGCTTTCGTCAAGGAGATGGCGCCGTGGCGGACATCCTCGGCCAACACCTCCGGTCGCGCCCCGGCGCGCATCTCCGGCGGGAGATCGGTCGCCTGAATCACGGGGCCGGGAACCTGGGCCGCCACCCGCGCGATCAACGCGTCGAATTCACGGAGATTGCCCGGCCACGGATACCCGACCAGGCGCGCCATGGCTTCCGGCGCAACGGTTTTCACGGATGCCGGGGAGTCGGCGCGTCGTTTGAGCGCGTGCGCCACCAACTCGGGGATATCCGTCTGACGGTCGCGCAACTCCGGGACCCGGAGCACGTCCACGCTCAACCGACGATACAACTCCTCGCGAAACCGTCCGTCGCCGACCGCGGGGTCCAGCGCAATGGGAGTCGCGGCGATCACTCGTACGCCGGCGTTCCCGGCCGACGCGCCGTCGGCCTCCGAACGGTGATCCTCGATCACCCGCACGATCTCGCCCTGCGCGGTCGGACTGAGCTGATCGATGCCGTCTATATACAGGGTGCCGCCGGTTGCGGAGACCGCGAGTGCGCGCACATCAGGCGCGGCATGGGGGCCGCGTTCCGAGTCTCCCGCGCAGGGAATGACCACAAACGGCCCGTGGCGCCGGTTGCCCAGTCGGTGAAGGGCGCGAGCCACGGATTCTTTTCCCGTGCCGGGTTCGCCCAGGATCAACACCGGGCCGGTCGCGTTCGCGATCCGTTGAACCGCGTCATGGAGGGCGCGGATGACGGGGCTCCGTCCGATCGACCAGGAGGCGTCCGTCGCTGAAGGTTGAGCACTGTCGGGCCGCACGGCTTGGAGGGTACGCATGGCGGCAAGCATAGCGGCGTTACGGCGGCTTGGCAAGCGACTCGAGGGCGCGTTCCATGCGGCTGAGTTCTGCGCCGTAGGTCTCCCAGTCCGCGTCCCGCAGCGCGCGTTGCGCCCGTCGGTAGTGCTCCAGGGCTTGGCGTGCCGGCGAGGACTCAGAGACATCCGACACCACGGTTCCAGGTTTGAGCGGAACGGCCCGTCGGTCCGGGGCTTGTCCCCCGAAGAGTCCGGCGAGTGCCGCCTCCAGGTCGGGCTCCATCACCATCTGGTTGCCGAAGGCGACGATCACGCGCCGCAACTCGGGCAATGCCCCGGACTCCGTCGCAGCGAGGTAGAGTGGTTCGACATAGAGCAGGGCATCCTCGATCGGAACGACCAGGAGGCTACCCCTGATCGCCTGCGAGCCGCGCTGGGTCCACAGCGTGAGCTGTTGCGAGATCGCCGAGTCTTGATCGATCCGCGCTTCGATCTGGCGCGGGCCGTAGACCAATTTCTGTTTGGGTAAGAGGTACACGATTAGTTTTCCGTAGTGTGGAGCGTCGTTCCTGACCGCGAGCCAGGCCGCCATATTGTCCCGCTTGGCCGGCGTGTACGGGATCATCAGGATGAACTCCTCCCGGGCCTCGCCGGGGAGTTTCATGATCGTGTAGTACGGGTCCATGTCCCGCTCGCCTTTTTGCGGGATGTTCCACAGGTCTTCCTTGTTGTAGAAGATCTGCGGGTCCTGCATGTGGTACGTGGCAAAGACATGGGATTGGATCGTGAACAGGTCTTGCGGGTAGCGTAGGTGCGCGCGGAGATCGGCGGGCATCGCGTCCAGCGGCTCAAACAGACCGGGAAACACGGCGCCGTACGCGCGGATGATGGGATCATCCGGGGCGCTGACGTACGCGGTCATCCGCCCGTCGTAGGCATCGATCGTCACCTTGACGGAATTTCTGATGTAGTTGCCCACCCCTCGCACCGGGAACGCATACGGCAATCGCGCCGTCGTGGTGTAGCCGTCGATGATCCACACCAGGCGGCCCTGAGCGGTGATCACGAGGTAGGGGTCCTGATCGTAGCGGAGAAACGGCGCGAGCTTGGAGACGCGGTCCTGAATGTTCCGGTTGATCATGATCCGGCTGGTGGACGTCAGGTCGTTCGAGAGCAAGACTTTCATCGTGCGGAACGACGCGGCGAACGCCGCCTTACGCGCGAATGAGCCCAGCGTAATTCCGCCCTCACCGGCGTAGGTCGAATACACGTTGGTGTCCCCTGACGGATAGTCGAACTCCAGGGCCTTGGTGTTGACCAAGACGTAATCGTTCGGCAGCTCACCGTAGTAGATTTCGGGACGCGCGACCGTGATCGCCGTCGAGGACACCGGGGGGATGTTCTTGATGAAGAATTCCGGCAGGCCTTCTTGCGTCACTCGGTTGACCGGTCCCAGTGTCACCCCATAGCCGTGGGTATACGTGAGGTGTTCGTTGATCCAGATCCGGCTCGGCAGGTTCTTGTATGAGAGCTCGCGCGGCGAAATCATCACCTGGCGGAGTTCCCCGTCGATGACGTACCGATCGTTATCCACGTCGATAAAGTCGTAGTAGGTTCGGATCTGCTGGAGTTGCCGGTACGTCGCGAGCAAGGGGCGGTGATCCCAGAGACGGACGTTCTTGGTGGTGAGGGTGTTGGCCGCCACCTGTTGGGCGCTGAGTTGGTCGGCTGCGGGAAACTCCTTGGCTTCGATGCCGTCCAGACCGTAGGCGAAGCGGGTCAGGCGGATATTGTGTTCGATGTAGGGGCGCTCCATGACGATCTCGTTCGGCAAAACCTGAAACCGGTGGAGCAGGTCGGGGAGAACGGATCCTCCGAGGAGGCCCGCCAGCGGCAGGGCGACGGCTGCCGCGATCGGCAGCTTCCAGCCGCGGCGCGCGGCGCTGAACAGGAGGACGAGTGCCGCCGCCACCGCCAGGATCACCATGCCTTTGAGCACGGGTAACCTCGCATGGATATCGGCGTAGACCGCGCCGAACACGACGCCCCGGCGCGAGTAGAGGAGCTGAGACTGGTCGAGGTAGTACCCCCACCCCACAACCAAGGCCCCGACCGCCCCAAGGCCGAAGAGGTGACGGCGCGCCGCGGGGGTGACGACCACGCGCGTGGGGTCGAGGCGGATTTCCTGATTGGCGACGTAAATGAGGCCGCTGGCGACCACGGCCAACCCGGTCGCCATGAGGAGCCACCCCTTGATGGTCGACAGAAACGGAAGCGTGAAGACGTAAAAGCCGATGTCGCGACCAAACAGCGGATCGACCTGTCCAAACGCGCTCGGATGGCGAAAGAGCAGGAACTCCTGCCATTGCGCCGCGGCTTGAAGGCCCTGCATGGCGCCGACGATCAGCGCGGAGCCGATCAACAGCGGACGAATCGGCCGGTTGGCCAGCATGGCGCTCCACGGCGGCGGGAGCAGCGTGAGTCGTCGCCGAGCGGCCCAGAGCACGTTGCCCCCGAGCCATGCGAACATCACCGCGCCGACGAGGCCGCCGAGGGCAAGTTGGGTGGTCAGCCGCGTGGTGAAGACGGACAGATACCCGACCTCCTGAAACCAGAGGGCGTCGATGTACAGCGAGAGCAACGTGCCCCCGAACCCGAAGACCACCAGGAACAGGACAATGAGGATCATGGCGCGGGGCGACATCGGCATGGTCTTTGTTAACTCCTTAACAGGATGTGTCGGCCCGCACCAGCACCGCGGTGATGTTGTCGAGTCCTCCCCGGCGGTTGGCCGCGTCGATTAACTCCTGGCACCGCGTGGGCAGGTCGTCTTTGGTCGTTTTTGATAAGATGGCGCTGAGTTCGTCGGCGGGGACGATGTTGGAGAGCCCGTCCGAACACAGCAGTAGGATGTCGCCGGGTTGGAGCGGTACGCGTTGGATATCAACCGCGACGCCGGAGGCGGTGCCGAGCGCGCGGATCAACACGTGTTTCATGGGATGGACCGCGGCTTCGGCCGGCGTCATGATGCCCCGACTCAGGTAGTCGTTGACCAGGGAATGGTCGGACGTGACTTGGGTGATTCCTCCGGCGTGGACGAGGTACACGCGGCTGTCCCCCACGTGGGCGATGTAGGCGGCCTCGTCGCCGACCCACACCGCGACCACGGTGGTGCCCATTCCGGAGAGGGCTGGGTTGTCCGAACCCGCATTGAAAATTTTTTCATTGGCCTGTTCGATCGCCCAGACCAGGCGACGCCCGGGGTCGTACGCGCCGTCGGCCGGCAGGGTGCGCTCCGCGCCGGCCTCCGCGAACGCATTGCGGATGGTTTGGACCGCCATCGAGCTGGCGACTTCGCCCGCCGCGTGCCCGCCCATTCCATCGGCGACCACGTATAGGTCCAAGTCGTCGAACACTCCGTAATAATCTTCGTTGGACGTGCGAACCCGCCCGACGTGTGTTGATCCGGCGGACCGAATCTTCATTCAGCGATGTCTTCTTCCACGGTATCTGCCGACGAGTGCGTCACATTAGATCGGAGGCCGGCAAAGTGTAACGAAAAGCCCGGGGGCTGTCCAGTTGCCCAACGCGAGGAGACCTATTCGGCCGCGTCGTCGTGTTTGAGGGTCTCGTCGGGGACGATGTGGAGCTCGACGCGTCGGTTCTGCGCGCGTCCGTCCGGGGAGGTGTTCGATGCGACCGGGTTTTCCGCGCCGAATCCCATGGTGCTGATGCGATCCCCGGCCACGCCGCGGTCGGTTAAGGCGAATTTGACCGCGTTCGCACGCCGTTCCGAGAGCTTGACGTTGTAGTCCGGGCGACCGGTGTTGTCGGTGTATCCCGCAATGGTAATCGTCGTTTTCGGGTACTTGGTCAACACCGTGGCGAGCTTGTCCACGCTCGTGGCGGCGGCGGGTTTGATCGTGGAGCTGTCCACGTCGAAGAGGATCTTGTCCCGCATCGTGACGATGATGCCGTCGCCGGTTCGGGTCGTGTCGGCCACCCGCTCCAATTCCTCGGCTTGGCGGTCCATGTAGTTGCCGACCAACCCGCCGGAGAGCGCGCCGACCGCTCCGCCGATGAGCGCGCCGCGTCCGGCGTGACCGGACTGTTTGCCGATCAGCGCGCCGAGCCCGGCGCCGACCGCGGTGCCGGCCACCGCGCCTTTTTGGGTGCGGGACATGCCCTCGCACCCGGTCAACGCGGCCGCGCCGAAGAGCGCCACGATGACGCCGACAAGACCGGCCGACCGCAATGGTCGTAACACACGCATAGACCCTCCTTGGTCGTGATGGACGGATGAGGCACCCAATCGGCCGTAGTATATGGAATCGGAGGTTTCGGTTGTCAAGCGTGGCTTCCCGCGGCTCGATCGCGCGTGGCGATCTTTACAGACGTCAGAGGTTGGGGTGAAATAGCGGTGCGAGGGATCTTGCGGATGCGCGTGATCAAGACGGGGCACTTGTTCTGGCGGATCGCGAGACCCGAACGGCGGTCCCCGTTTCGGTGGATCGCTCGGCCGGTGTCGGTGAAGGAACGGGAGACGCCGGTCGCGGGCGTCTCGCTTCAGGTCAGGGAGTATCGCCCGGACACATGGTCCGCGACCATCGTGTTAAACGGCGGGTTCGTGCCCGAGTCCGTGGATGATCCGCGCCTGGTGAACTTCGCCGCGGCGCTCGCGGAGATCGGCTTCTTGGTGCTGACGCCGGACTACCCCGCGGTCCGCGCCTTGGACTTCGATCCCGCCACCATCGAACAGATCGCTGGCGTCATCCAAGACGTGAGACGCCGCGCGCCGTCGGACGGCTCTCACCCGGTGATCGTGCTCGGGTTGAGTTATATGGGAACGCTGGGTCTGAAGGCGGCGCTTCGACCGCAGTTGGAGGAGCCGCCCGAGGTCGTCGCGGTCTTCGGCGGGTACGCGGACTTCGGCGATCTGATGCGCGACGTGTTTTCCGACGTCTATCGCACGGATGGGGTGAACGTCCCGGTGGACCCCTATGGCCGGTTTTTAGTGCTGCGTTCGGCCTTGGCGTATTTTGACGCGCCGGAATCGGAGCGAGACCGACTCCGCGCGATTCTCCTGGAGATCGGCCGGCAACGCGACTCCGCGGAGATCGACCGGTCCGTCCGCGAGTTGTCTCCCGCCGGGCGCGCGTGCATCGAGGCGCTGCGGCGGTTCCATCCGGACCGGATGCCGGACCAGTGGCGCGAGATCACCGCCACGTCGCGCGCGCTGATCGAGGCCCTGTCCGTGACCGAACCCGCGGACCGCCTGCGCAGTCGCCTCCTGATTCTGCACAGCGTATATGACCATATCCTCCCGTGCTCGGGCAGCATGGCGCTCCACCGGCGCTTTCCGTCGGCCGAATGCGTGTTGACCACGCTGTTTACCCACGTGAACGTCCGTGTATCGGCGCGAGCGATCTGGTCGCAGGCGCGCGAACTGTTGGCGCTCTCGCGACTGTTCGGCCGAATGATCGCGCTGCTGCGGTAGCCGCCCGTTGCCTTTCGCCGTGTCCCTCGACTATCATCACCCGAGGTGACCAGGGAGGGTGCGATGGGTAATGGTTCACGCAATCGGTTTGCGAATGCCGCGGCGGTGGCACTGCTGGCCGCCGCGTTGTCGGCGCTCCCCGGCTGCGCCGGGGGCGGGAACCCCGGGGCCGGCGCCGTGGCCGGGGCGGAGGTGCCGGCCGAACATGCGGACGGCAAGCGCCTGTTCGACGCCAACTGCGCGCGCTGCCACGGGGTGCATGCGGCGGGCACCGGTCGGGGTCCGTCGTTTCTCTCCAAGATTTACGAACCCTCGCACCACGCCGATGAAGCGTTTGTGCTGGCTGTCAAGCGCGGCGTCAACGCGCACCATTGGGGCTTCGGCAACATGCCGCCTATCCCCGGCGTGGCGGACGAGGACGTGGCTAAAATCGTCGGCTATGTGCGGTGGGCGCAACGCGTCGCCGGCATTTCGTAGCGGGGTCCCCCGTGGCCGCGGCCGGCGGACGGCCCACGATGGGTGAGGCGCAGGGGACAAAGGATGGTCCTCCGGTCCACGCAGGTCGTTAGCCGTCGCCGTCTCCTCACGGCGACCGCCGCGCTCGCCGGGGCGGGGCTCACGCGCCCGGCCGAGGCGGGCATGTTTTTCTGGGGTCGGATGTTTTCGGTCCCGCCTCGCGACACGCCGTTCATCACGCCCAACGATCAGTTCTACCGAGTCAACTACAGCGATCAGTCGTTGGAAGTCGGCGCGGCGGTCCGGGCGGCCGAGTGGTCGGCGCGTCTTCACGGCGCGGTCGAACATCCGCGCACCTTGCGCTACGTGGATATCTTGGAGCAGCGGACGCAGGACCTGATGGTGACGCTGCAATGCATCGACAACGAACCCGGCGGCAGCCTGATGAGCAACGCGCTCTGGACCGGGTTTCCCTTGGCGCGGCTGCTCGACGAGGCCAAACCGCTCGATACGGCCGTGGACGTGGTGTTCCGGAGCGTCGACGGGTACCACGACAGCATCACGCTGGAGCGCGCCATGCACGGCGACGTGTTGCTGGCGCACTCTATGAACGGGGTGACGCTGCCCAAGGACCACGGGTACCCGCTGCGGGCCGTCGTGCCCGGCATCTTTGGGATCAAAAACGTGAAGTGGCTGACCGAAATTGAGGTCGTGGAGCGCGACCACCGGGGCTACTGGCAGGAACGCGGCTGGACCGACGAGGGCGTTATTCCGGTGACGTCGCGGATCGACCGCCCGGGGCACTACCAGGTGTTGCGCGGAGCGCGTCAGGAGGTGCGGGGGGTCGCGTTCGGCGGCGGGCACGGCGTCAAACGCGTCGAGGTGAGCGCGGACGGCGGCCGCACGTGGCGCGACGCGGCGTTGGCGCCGTCGCCGCGTTACGCGTGGGTGCACTGGACGTACGAGTGGCGGCCGCCGGTCGCGGGGGCGCACACGCTCGTGGTGCGGGCCCAGGGACAGGACGGGCTACGGCAGGTGGAGACCGGCGCGCGCGCGTATCCCGACGGGACATCTGGGCTGCACACCATCGTCGCCTTGGTGGAATCGACGTGAGCGGCGGGGCGTTCGCGCGGCCGACTCCGGGACGTCGGTAATGGACGATCTGGGATTCGTGACGATCGACGGGTTGTTGGCGCTCGGCGAGGCGCTGGCCCGTTGCGAGCCCGGCGTCGACGGGGTGCGGCGGCCGGCCCCGCCGCCCCCGGGGGCTCGCGCGGACCGCGTGGCCGCCGCGATGCCGGCGGTGCGGGCGTTTGTAGAGCGCGTGTGCGGGGGGCCGGTGGGCGCCGAGGTCTATCGCGCGGCGCGCGCGGCGCTCATCGAGACCGCCTGCGGCGGCGACGCGTTGGTGTGGTATGCCGCGTGGAACCGAGCCGCGGCCGAGGGCTCGTTGACGCCCCTCCTGCGCGCGCCGATCGGGCGCGTGGTCAAACCGATTCGCCGGCGTCCGGTGGCGATCGTGCCGCGGGCCCAGCTCACGCCGCAGTTGATCGGCGATCGCATCGTGCTCGACCTGGGGGACGAGCGCTTCTGGCTGCTGCCGCGCAACCTCTCGGGCCGGTCCTTGCTGTTCGCGTTGCGCCACGGCGTGTCGCGGGTGGAGAGCAAAACCCGGCGGGTGGGTCGTCGGCTCGCCAACACGCTGGAGCCGGCTCGGGGCGCGGCCGCGGCCGACGCAGTGGGTCGCGCGTTGGCGCAGAGGTTGGGCGTGGTCGGCCGACAACTCGACTTTCTCAGCGTGCCGAATTATCTGGATCCGACGATGTTCGCCCACTACGTGAGTTCCAGCCCCAACACGACGCAGCTCCACGAACACGTGGCTGCGGCGCTCGGCGTAGCCTCCCCGCGCGCCCCCGACGTCCACGCGGCGTTGGAGTCCCAGGATTTCGGATGGGCCACGGGCATTGAAAAATCGGCGGAGCTGGACGAGGCCGTCCGTGCGTTCGGCGTGGACGCCAAGACGGCCAAACGCCTCATCAAACACCCGCTGTATTGTTATCCGGCGGGGCATTCGTTTTTCGACTTGTACGTGGACGTGGTGGACGGCATGCACGAACTCGGCGTGGCTCACCAAGGCGGGGTCGCCTGCGTGTACACCCACAGTTCGACGTTACGCGCGTTGATGGTGTATCTCGATCCGCGTCCGTTTCGGGAAGCCTTCGCGGAGTTTGGGGAATATAAGGAAGGGCAGGACAACGTGGTGTTGTTGACGTGCGAGCAGGGCGAGTTGTCGGGGTATTCCACCGCGGTGGGGTTGTCCGCGCACGAGCGCGCGACCCGTGAGGCGTGGGTGACCGTGGAGCGGGAACGGCGTGACCGGGTGACGCTGGCGCCGCGACAACTCAAGCGGCTCGTGGCCTTGGTCTCGGGCGGTGATTTCGCGGGAGGCGGCGCGGCGCTCAAGGAGCTGCGGGTCAGCGGGGAGCAATACGGCGTGGAGGTGTTGTTTGTCCGGCACGGGTTCCTGGGGCTGGTCAACAATTGGATCGAGCGCGTCACCGAGGCCGCCACGCGCGGCATGGCCAATCATCCCAGCAGTCCGATCGGCAGCAGTCGGTTCGAGGACTTCAAGGACGAACGCGTGCAGCGGATCGCCATGGAGAACTTGGCCCCGCACCTTGCGGACGGCGCGCTGGTGGTGATGGGCGGGGACGGGAGTTTACGGGGGGCGCGGGCCCTGTTCGAAGGGTTCGGCGTGCAGGTCGTCGGCATGCCGGGCACCATCGACAACAACCTGGCGCGCGCCACCTCGTTGGGGTTTCACTCCGCGGTGGCGTTGGCCAATCAGTCACTGGAGTCGCTCAAGGCGACCAGCGCGGCGATGGGCAGCGTGTTTTTCGTGGAAATCATGGGCGCGGGGTCAGGGCATCTGGCGCTGGCTTGCGCGTATCAAGCCCGGGCCGAAGGGATCCTGGTGAACGAACACCCGGACCCCGACGCGTATATCGACGACGTGATTCTCGGGACGTTGCGTCGGAGTCTGGGGGTGCCCAATAAGAGCCATTTGTTCGTGGTGGCCGAACGGACCCCGCACCGGCACCATCCCGACGGGGGCGTGCACGGACTCGAAGGGTACGTCGCGCGCGCCATCGCGGACCGCCCGCACCAGCACGCGACATCGCGATATCGGCTGAGCGTGGCCACCAAGGCGACCATTCTCGGCCACACGCTGCGAGGCGCGCCGCCGGTTCCGGAGGACAAGGCGCTCGCGCAGTTTTTGTCGTACGAAGTCGTCCGTCGCGCGGTGGATGATCCCGCGACGGTGATCGGGTGTCTGGCCGCCTCGCGTGCGGACGGGGCGTTCGAGGCCATTCCGTTGCACGAAATTGCGCCAAAGCCCTTTGACTGGGCCGCGTTCGCGAGAATGCATGGGGGCGCGCAGTAACCGCCGCTCCGACGGCGGGTGCTCCGGAAGCGCTCGGTCGGCCGCCGCGACCCCCGTGTCGAGAATTTCCCTTGACAGCGTGACCATACTAAGTATACTTACAGCCGTTTCTCAGAAGATACCGAATCGGATTGGGGGCGACATTCGAGGGCGATGGCTCAGTCCCGTACACGATCGTACAAGGCGAAACAGATTTGCGACGCGTACGACATCTCCAAGGCCACGTTGTTTCGGTGGGAACGTCAGGGGTTGATCAGCGGGGTCGGTCGTGATTGGCGCAATTGGCGCATCTACAGCGACAAGAACCGTCGCGAGATCGAGCGTCTGATCCGCGGACGGGGCAACCGTCGCGAACGTTAGGGGCCGAAGAGTGATGCTCTTTCAGCGCGCGCAACCAGTGGTCGGGCTTGATATCGGGTCCAATACGATCAAACTCATTCAATTGAAGGCGACTAAAAAGGGGTACGTCCTGGAGAAGTTCGGGATCAAAACGATCGACCCCGAATTAATCGTTGACGGCGCGGTCATGGACGCGGGCCGCGTCGTGGACGTGTTGAAGGAGTTGCTCCGCGAGCAGGCGGTCAAGGCCAAAGACGTGGTGATCTCCGTGTCCGGCCATTCGGTGATCGTAAAAAAAATCAGCGTGCCTCCCATGACCGAGGAGGAGCTTTCGGAGTCCATCAAGTGGGAAGCCGAACAGTATATCCCGTTCGACGTGAATGACGTGAATTTGGACTTCCATATTCTGCCGTCCTCAGATGCTCCGGAGGGCAAGGATACGATGACGGTGGTGCTCGCGGCGGTCAAAAAGGACCGGCTGTCCGAGTACACTTCGTTGGTCACCGAGGCCGGCTTAAATCCGGTGGTGGTGGACGTGGACGCGTTTACGTTGGAGAACGTCTACGGAACGGCGTACGGTTCCACCGGGTCGGAGGTGGTCGCGTTGGTCAATATCGGCGCCAGCGTCATGAATATTCACATCGTGAAGGGCGGGAATTTCTGGTTCACCCGCGATATCTCGACCGGGGGGAACCGGTATACCGAAACCATTCAGCGGGACCTGAACTTGAGTTTTGACGCAGCGGAACGCGCAAAACGGGGCGAGGCCGTGGAAGGGGTGAACCCGGATGCCGTGGCCGAAGTCGTCAGTACGATGAACGGCGAACTCGCGGCGGAGATCGGTCGTTCGTTCGACTATTTCCGGTCGACCTCGACGCACGAAACGATTGATCGGGTTCTGCTTAGCGGCGGAACCGCGAAGCTGTCTGGGTTGGCGCCGTTTTTGTCGGAACGGTTGGGCGTCCCGGTTGAACTCTTGGATCCGTTCCGGCAAATCCGCGTGAACCCCAAGACCGTCAGCCCGGATCTGATTGCGGAGGTCGGTGCGCAGGCCACGGTGGTGGTGGGCCTCGCGATTCGCCGTCCGGACGACCGATGATCAAAGTTAATCTGCTGGGCGTTGAACGCCCGACACGATCGCGGATCTCGCTGGCCGGTCCGAGTCGGATGGCCGGACTCGGGGTCCTCGCCGTGGTGCTCATCGGGGGCATGGGCTACGTGTGGTGGTCGATGTCCGCCCGGATCAGCGCGCTCCAGCAACAACAAGCGCAGCGGACGCAAGAACTCGCGGCCTTGAAAGAGAAGGTGAAAGAGGTCGAGAATTTTGAGTCGAACAAAAAAAGTTACGAGGAAAAGATCGGCATTATCGAACAGCTCCGCAGGAACCAAGTCGGGCCGGTTCGGTTATTGGACGAACTCAGCCGCAATTTGCCGGACCGGGTGTGGTTGACATCGTTGGTCGAGCAGTCCGGGAAAATCGAGTTGGAGGGGAAGGCCGTGACCAATGCGGAGATCGTCGATTTCATCAATAACCTGAAAACATCCCGCTATATCAAGGAGGCGCTGCTGATCGAGTCTCGTCAAGTCACGGAAAGCGGGGTTGCCGTGTACAATTTCAAGCTGAGATGCACATTAACGGTCTAAGCTGATGGCCCTCGAACTCAATCTCGATTCATTCAAGACCTTGCCCGGGTACCAGAAAGCCGTGGTGGGCGCGATCCCGGTGATCTTGTTGTTGGGCGCGTTTGTGTGGTTCGTGTACATGCCGAAGAATGCCGAGATCGCGGCGATCGAACAACAAATTGCTCAGGTCAACAACGACATCAACGTGAATCAAGCCAAGGCGCGACGCCTGGAAGACCTCAAGCGTGAAAACGCCGAACTGGCGAAACAACTGACGTTGCTCAAAGAGCAACTCCCCCCGGAATCCGAAGTGGCCATGCTGCTCAAGCAGGTCTCGGATCTCGGCATCAAAACCGGCCTTGATTTTCGGCTCTGGAAACCGTCGGATCGACGGCCTGGAGGATCAGGGCTCTACACCGAGATTCCCGTGGATGTGGAAGTGGCGGGCGCCTATCACGCGGTGGGGGCGTTTTTCGATCGCATCGGCACCTTGCCTCGAATCGTGAATGTGTCGGGACTCAAAATGGCGGGCGCGCGGGTTGACAAGGGCCGGCTCATGATCCAAACCACGTTTAAGGCCACGGCGTTCGCCGCGATCGACGAGACGGCGGCGCCCGTTAATGCGGGTGGAGCGAAGGGCAAGCCGGCGCCCGGCGCCGGAACGCCCGCTCCGACGCCATCGGGAGCCGGCGGTGGATAGGGCGATCTTGATAGGTGGGCTGGTTGGTCTGGCGGTTCTTGGGGCCTGTTCGCAATCCGCGACGGTAACTCCCGCCGCGAGCCCGACCGCGTCCGCTCCCCCCGCCGCGGTGAAGGCCGCTCCGGGGGCGGCCACGTCGCCCGGTGAAACGGCCGTGGCGGCGTCACAACCCGAAACCGTGTCGTACAACCCCTCCGGCCGCCGAGATCCGTTTAAGTCGCTCATCGTGGTGGGCGAAGGGAAAAAAAATTTGGAGATGTTGCCGCCGCTTCAGCGACATGAAGTCTCCGAGCTCAAGTATGTCGCAGTGGTATGGGGGGAATTGGGCACCTACGGGATGGTGGAAATCCCAGACGGCAAAGGGTATGCGGTGCGGGTCGGCACGAGGGTGGGCCCGAACCGGGGCGTGGTGAAGCGCATTACCGCAAAGGATCTGACCGTGGTGGAACAGTACGTTGATTTCTTCGGAGAGACACGATCACGGGACATCGTGTTGGCGCTGCGGACTCGCGAGGAGGGCTTGGAATGAAGTCGAAGTCGTTCTTCATCCACCTGTGCATCGTCGCGTTGGCGGGGTGCGCGGTCCCCAACACGCAAGTGGTGGCGCCGGCTTCGGAGCCGGTCACCGCGTTGACCGACCTCCGGGTCGAAGAGTTGTCGGATGTCACGCGCCTGGTGTTGACGGGAGACGGTCCGTTGAATTACACGGCGTTTCGGCTCGATGAGCCGATGCAGTTGATCCTGGACCTATCCGAGACGGTGGTCGGCACGCTGACCGCGCAGCGCCAAGTCGGGATTGATCCGGTCACGGAAATCCTTGCGGCGCAGTCCGGAGACGATCAACGGATCGCCCGTCTGAGCATCGGATTGTCCCGACCGGCCGACTACCAGATTGCGCGTGATGAGGCTGGCACGGTGCTGACCGTGGACTTTGTCAAAGCCGTTCCTGCGGAACCGTCGGCCGTGCCGTCCGTGGTCGAAGAGATCTCGCCACCGACGGCGGCGGACGCGGCACCTACGTCTCCGACCGCGGCGGCTTCACGGATCAACGCCATTCGGATCGCGCCGCAGAAAACGTTCGTGGACGTGGCGATCGAAGCCGATGGCGCGCTGACGGCTCCCAACGTGTTTGCGATCGGCGCCACGCGATTGGTGATTGACCTCCCCGGGGTTGAGAGCGGCGTGAAGCCGTCGGTCGTCAAGGCGCAACCCAACACGTTGGTCACGCAGGCGCGTGTCGGTCAACACCGCGACCCGCAAAAAGTGCGGGTGGTGCTGGATCTCAAAAAGGCCGTGACGTATACGGTCACGCCGCGTGATGCCGGGATCAGCGTCCGCCTGGCGAGCGTCACCGCCGGCCCGTCGCCGGCCGTGCCCCCGGCCCCGGTCGAACTGGAACCGGTTGGGCCGCCAGCATCGGCCGCCCCTCCACCCATGGCGCCGGTCGCGGTCCCGGCCGCCGAACCCGCCGCGCCGCAACCAGTCGAGCCCTCCGCGCCTGTGGCGCAGGCTGCGGTCGAAGCAACGGGTCCGCAGACCATAGGCGGAACCGGTTTTAGTGGGCAAAAGATTTCTTTGGACTTTCAGGACGCGGAAATCGCGAATGTCTTGCGGTTGATCGCCGATGTCAGCGATCTGAATATGGTGGTTGGTGACGAGGTTAAGGGGAAAATCACGCTCAAATTGTTCAACGTGCCGTGGGATCAAGCGCTCGACATCATTTTGAAGTCGAAAGGTTTCGGCCAGGTCCGCGAAGGGAACATTATGCGGATCGATTCCAACGCCAGTATCGCTAAGCAGCAAGACGAAGCCTTAAAGGCGAAGGAGGCGCAGGTCAAAGCCGAAGATCTCAAGACCGCGATTATTCCCATCAACTACGCCAAAGCCGCGGACCTGGCGACAACGCTCAAGAAGAACCTCAGTGCGCGCGGCGAACTCACGGTGAATGAACCCACCAACAGCCTGATCGCAAAAGACGTGGAAAAGAACATCAACGAGATCCAGCAACTCATCGCGTTGCTGGATCTGGCCAAACCGCAGGTGTTGATCGAGACCAGGATCGTGCAGGCCAACACCAACTTTGCGCGGGACCTCGGGGTCCAGTGGGGGGCCGCGTATTCGGACACGCCGGGCTCCAACCTCTTGAACATTAATGCCGGCGCGGTCGGAGATTTTAATTCACAGACGCCGACGTTTGCCGTGAACCTCCCGGCATCCGGCGGCGCCGGACCCATTGGGAACGTCGGGGTGCAGTTCGGGCGGCTTTCCGGGGCGTTAAATCTCGACCTCAGGTTATCCGCGGGGGAAGCGTTGGGAGAAACCAAGATTATCTCCAGTCCTCGGGTCGTCACGATCGACAATAAGGAAGCGGTCATTCAACAGGGCGACTCCATCCCCTACGAAACCGTGTCCGACAAAGGGACGCAGACCCAGTTCGTCGACGCCACCCTGAACCTGACCGTCACGCCGCACATCACGCCGAACGGCAGCGTGATCATGAAGATCAAAGCGACGAAGAACGCCATCGGAAGCTTCGCCAGTTCACGAACCGGCGCGCCGAGCATCAGCAAGCGCGAGGCCTCCACCGAGGTGATGGTTCAAGACGGAGAGACCACGGTGATCGGCGGGATTTTTGAGACAACTAAGACGGAGTCGCTCAGCGGGGTGCCGTGGATTCATCGGATCCCCTTGATCGGGTGGTTGTTTAAGCGCGAGAGCACGTCGACCAGCAACCAAGAGCTGTTGATTTTTATTACGCCGACGATCGTCAAGGGCGTATAATCCGGGGGTGAACGGCCCTGGAGAGAACGTGGTCTTGCTTGGGGCCATGGGCTCGGGCAAGTCCACGGTCGGGCGTCGATTGGCCGAGCGGTTGGGCCTATCCTTCGTGGACACCGACGTCCTGGTTGAGCGCGCCGCCCGCCGGTCCATCGCGCAGATCTTCAAAGAAGACGGTGAGCCCAAGTTCCGGTCCCTTGAGCGGCGCGCCGTTGCCGCCGCCCTCGCCGGACGGCGGCAAGTCATCGCCACCGGAGGCGGCTCAGTTCTCGATCCGTCGACCCGCGCGCGTCTCAAGCGCGCGGGGATAACGATCTGGCTGCAAGCCTCGCCCGAAGCGGCGGCCGACCGATTACAAGGCAACGGCGACCGACCGTTGCTGGCAACCGGCCGGTCGGTCGACACGTTGCGCCGACTTCTGGCGCAACGCGAGCCGTATTACCGCGAAGCCCTGATGCACGTGGAGACCTCGGGCCGGAGCGTCGAGGATGTGACGTCCGCGATCGTGGCGAGACTCCAACCGGCGTCAACCCTGGTGTCGGTTTCCGCCGGGGCGATCCAATACGACGTGAACATCGGGTGGGGGACGCTCGGGTGCATCGGCGAGCGCCTGCGCGGACGCCACCGCGCGTGCGGGGTGGCCGTGGTGACCAATCCCTTGGTCGGTCGCCTATACACGGATCGCGTGACGACCAGTCTGCGGGCCTCGGGTTTCCGTCCGTTCGTCGCGCGGATTCCGGACGGGGAACGATATAAGACGCTCCGAACCGCCGGACGCCTCTACGATGAATTGGTACGCAGGCGATTTGAACGCGGCGACCTGGTTCTGGCCCTGGGCGGCGGCGTGATCGGAGACCTTGCGGGGTTTGTCGCGGCCACGTATGTACGCGGCGTGCACTACGTGCAAGTTCCTACGACGGTGGTGGCCCAGGTGGACTCCAGTATCGGGGGCAAAACCGGCGTGGATCATCGACACGGGAAAAACTTGATCGGCGCGTTCCATCATCCGATCATGGTTGACGCCGATGTCTCGACGCTGGGCACCTTGCCGCGGCGCGAATTCATCGCGGGGTTGGCCGAGGTGGTCAAGTACGGGGTGATCGCAGACGCCGCGCTGTTTGCGTACCTCGAAGACCATGTGGACGCCATCGTGGGCGGCGCGCCGGACGTGTTGGTGGAGATGGTTCGTCGCTCGGCCGCGGTCAAGGCCGATGTGGTGCGGCAAGATGAACGCGAGTCGGGCCTGCGGCGCATTCTCAATTACGGCCACACCGCGGGGCACGTCATCGAAACCTTGACCGGTTATTCAGCGGTCCGGCACGGCGAGGGGGTGGCGATGGGCATGGACTTCGCGGCCCGATTGGCCGCGAGGCTCGGCCGGTGCGACGAGACGTTCGTGCGACGCCAACGCACGTTGTTGGAGCGGTTCGGCCTCCCCGCGAGCCCCCCGAAGATCGCGCCGCACCGCGCGATGGACACGATGCGGCTGGACAAGAAAGTGCGTGACGGGCAAGTCCACTTCGTGTTGCCGCGAGCGATCGGTTCCGTGACGGTCGAGCCCGTAACCACGCAGGATATTCTCGCCGTGTGGCGGGACGCACCCGCGGCCAAGCCACGCGCTCGCCGCGGTCGAACCCGTAGCCATCGATAAGCCGCCGCGCGCGGCCGTCACGCTGCGGGTGATGGGATCGCGCTGAATGTGCGGGGGTGAGTGGGCGGGGAGTCGGACCGCCGGCGTATCGATCGACAACTTTGTCGAGACGGTGGCCGTGTGAAACTCCTGATTGACATTCTCCGGTAAGGTATCTATAGTCGCGCCTACTCGTCCGGGGCGTTCCCATGCACCCCTTGTTTGCGCGCCGTCTTCGGCCCATCGCGGCGGTGGTGTTGGTCTTTTTCAGTTGGTTTTCAATCGAGCCGTGGAACTACGCCCTTGCGGCGCAGGACGCCCCTGTCCCACGCGTCACCCCCGCGTCCGCATCTCAACAGAAGGCGCCTACCGCTCCGGAAGTTTTTGAAACCACCCTCAGGGCGATCAAGGAACAGGTTCGCGCGGCGCGGGACGGGGACGCCTTCCAAGCCCAGCTTGCCGGTCTGCTCAAGAGCCTGGAGCAGGCGGTAGCCCAGGGTAGCCACGAGCTGGAAGCGAGTCGGCGAGCCGTCGATCGCTTGGCGCGGGCCGTCGAGCACGGTGCACCAAGCCAAGACGCGCTCAAGGCCCTTCAATCCCAACAACAGACGGTGAAGGCCGCGGTCGGCCAGGTCCGATTGAACGCTTCGGGTATCGAGGGGCTGCTGCGTGGCATGGCCCTGCCGACCGGTCTCGCCAAGGATCAGAAGCAGGCTAAAGAGGCGGTGAGCAGTCTGCTGAAGGCGTTCGATGCGACGCTCTCTGCGATGACGCAGCGGGCGGACCAGCAGCGCGGGTTCGAGGCGCAGGAGCACCAGGCGTTTCTGGCGGCCGGCATGGACCTGGATAAAGGACTTGCGACGCTGCAAATGCGGGTGCAAGCCCTGGCGAAAGAAGCCACGCCGGAACGGCGGCGGGCGCAGTTGTGGGAGCGGGCGTTTAGTCAGCGCGACAGTGTGCTTGTGGCCGACCGGGCGATTCGCAAGGAGTTTGATCAGACCGAAGCGTTCTTGAAAGAGAAAGGGCTGCCGCAGGAGATTTTGGATCGGCACGACGCCGCGGTCAGCGACTACGAGAAAAACTTTAATCAGCTCAAGGGATACTTGGCGCAAGTCGACCAAGCCCACCAAGCCTACGTCTCGGCCACCGAGCGCGGCAACGAGACCTCGGCTCAAGCCACGGAGCGCGATCTGGAGTCGAAACTTTCTGCATTCGACGACTTCCTCAAAGTCAACGTCAAAGAGCCACCGCATCAACCCCTAGATCCCAACAACCTGCCGCACCGGACCCCCAAGCCCCAAGAGCGCAAGCCGCGGCTCAAAAAAGAGGAATTCGCCGAATTCCAACCCCAGATCCGGCTGGCCTACAACGGCGACCCAGGCAATCTGCTGCTGGCGCAAGCGACGTCGGACTTGCCTAAGCCCGAAGATCTAACCCAGACGATTGAGGTGCAATTCACGCCGGAAATTCAGGCCTTGGCCGCGGAGTTGGAGCACAACCCGGTCAAGATCTACAGTTGGGTGCGCAACAACATCGACTTTGTGCCCACCTATGGCAGCATCCAAGGCGCCCAAGCCTGTCTGGTCACCAAGCAGTGTAACGACATGGATACGGCATCGCTGCTGATCGCGCTGCTGCGAACCTCCGGGGTCGCCGCCCGCTATGTGATGGGGACGATTGAAGTGCCGATGACGCAGGTAATGAACTGGGTGGGTGGATTCACCGATGAACGGGCGGCGCTGGACTTTATTGCGAGCGCAGGCACGCCCGTATCGATGGGTAGTTTCTCTGGCGGGAAAGTGTCCACGGCGTTTATCGAGCACGTCTGGGCGGATGCCTACGTAGATTTCATCCCGTCACGAGGGGCGCGGCACCAGCAGGGCGATACCTGGATCCCCTTGGATGCCAGCTTCAAACAATACACGTACCAGCAGGGGGTCAACCTTCACACCGCGATGCCGTTTGATGCCCAGGCATTCATTGACCAGATTACGGCGACGGCCACCATCAACGAGGCCGAGTCGTCCGCCACCAATATCGACGCCACGGCGATTCAAACCGCGCTGCGTACCCTCCGAGATCAGCTCACGACGCACGTTACTGACACCATGCCGAACGCCACCGTCGGCGAGGTGATCGGCGGCAAACACCTCGTCGTACAGACTCTCCCGCGATTGCCCGCGACGCTGCCGTATCGGGTTGCCGCCCAAGGAGCCACGCGCGCCGACCTGCCGGGAGTGACCCGACACCAGATCACCATGGAAGTGCCTGGTGGTCCGCTCTCGATCGGTGCCAGTCTGTCGTATACCAGTCCGTTATCGAGCGTGGCAGCCCAGCGCGTGACCCTCAGCTACGTGCCGGCGACCTCGGCCGATCAGGAGGTGATAGCCTCCCTCTTTCCAGGGCCGCATGCCGATGGAAGTCCGATCTTGCCCGAGGAACTCCCTGCGGCTTTTCCCGCCTATCTGATCAACCTGACGCCGGAACTGCGCGTCAACGGCGTGGTCGTGGCGACGGGTGAGGCGATTCGCATGGGCGCGCCACAGGAGCTGACCATCACGTTTGCTGATCCGGCTGGAACCGGAAGCGACCGCGTCACGCACGCGGTAACGGCGGGCGACTACCTTGCGGTGGTCCTCAATGCAGGTGGCGTCTCGACCAAGCGGCTGACGGATCAGCAGGCCGGATTAGAAGCCCTCAAGACCAAGATCGACGCACAGGATATAGGCAGCCTCACGAAAGACGACCTCATCGGCGATCTCCTGAACAGCGTCATCGTGACGTATTTCTATGAAACGGATACGCTCGACAAGCTGACGGCCCAATTGATGAACGCCGTTCACCTCCGCTTGCCGTCTGAAGGTGCGTTTATCTTAAGCCTCAAAACCAACTATCTGTTCGGAGTCCCCAAATCCGTCGGCCCGGCGGGGATGACGATGGATGTGCCGCGGCTGTTTTACACGGTCAAGGCGCGAGATGGGAATCCGAGCACCACGTGGCAATTCGGTCTCGTGGCAGGGCCCATGGCGTCGGCGCTGGAACACTCGGTGCCCGAGCAGCTGCTGTCGACCTCAACGTCACCGGTCGAGGCCATTTCCGCCGTCGAGGCGCTCTCGCTGGCCAACAGTCAAGGGCTACCTGTTTACACGATCACCTCACTCAACGCGGCCAGCGTGCTGCCGAACTTAGCGATTCCGGATTTATTTTTGGATGACATCAAGGATGCGATCAATGCCGGCAAGGTTGTGACCGTGTCGAAGACTATGGTGGTGTTCAAGGGGCGTGCGGTGCTCGGGTATGTGGCGATTGATCCTCAGACTGGAGCAGGGGCCTACATTATCGGAGGAAGTAATGGCGGGTTAGCGGATGTGGCGTTTAACACGCTTCTTGGCCTGGTATGGGGCCTCCTGTATGTCACGGCGTTTGCGACTATTCTTCTTGGAGCACCGTTTTTCGTGCCTCTGCTGTTAAGTATTTCCGCAACGATGTTGATAGCAGGACTCAAATTTTCATACACGGGAGACAGTGGATTTAATCCGGTGGCGACTCTTATTGAATTGGCCCTGGGATACATCGGGGGGCTCTTCTTCCAAGCAATGTTACCTGCCGGCGCTTTGTTTGCTCCCGTCCTGCCGCTTGCAGCCCTATCACCATTATTCATAGCGCTCGTTGTGGTATCGATCACCGTCGTTGTCACACTGCTCGTACTCGACTACATGTTCACGTTTGCTATGAACAACCCACAGCGACGGAGACGATTATATGCCTCAGCCTGAGGCAGACAGCGGAGTTAAGCTATATAAGGCATTTCCCCTCCCTATCGCCCTTTTGCTGTACCTGCCGTGGTTGGTACCGATCATTATCGTGAACGTTGTTTTGCTTATACAGCTTACAACTCATCGCTACGATCAGATAACACTCTTACTGGCTGCGCTGACATTCCTGTTAGACATAGTCCCCATTATGATTATCGGAGCGATGACGGTGTGGACGTCATTGACTCTGAATCAGGAGGGCATCAAGTTTAGTGGGATCACTTTAACACAAAACCAGCGATATCTTATACCATTTAGGACTTCGTTCAGAGAAGTTACAGCCCGTTGGGATGAGATACACGGTGCTGACTGGGAGGGCCCTACCAACGGTATCATGCTTATAAAGACCAAGAACGGTGACTTTAACTTTTGGGTAATGTTTAACGCGCGTATGAACCGGGAGATAATGCAAGAGATTATCACTCGGGCGCCTCAGGCAAAGCATGCTCGTTAAGTTGCGTGGTCGGTTTAGGGCTTTCATTGGCCGGGCGCAATTCAGCACGAGATCGTCCTAAACTTAGTTGAGATTGGAGTAGCGGCTCCTGATGTGGTGAAGTGGGTGTCGGCGAAGACATCCCCAACGCACACACAGGAGGAGCCGCATGAAACGGACAGTAGCGAAGTCGG
>JBMOMC010000041.1:371-6325 GCA_049325335.1 Nitrospirota bacterium | reverse complement strand
AACTGGAAGATGATCCACCACTGGAAGCCGGCACTTCAGGTGTTCCAGACGATGTTCGGCGAAGAGCGCGTGCCGCTGGCTGCGCTGTGATGAAACCCAGTTACACGGTTTGATTGACAGACCCAGCCCCCTCCGCGGGGCTTGTTCGTTCTGGGCTGCCGCTTCGTCTTTAGCCGCTGCTTTTAGCTGGCGATCCTGATGAGCTCGATGTCCTTCTTGAGCAGGTTGTTGACGACCTCGGAGAGGTCGATGCCCTTGGCATCGGCAATGATGGCGAGGGCCTTTTGCACGTCGGCATCGAGGTAGACGGGCAGGTGGAGTTCGGCGCCTTCGCGGAAGAACTTGCCGCGCTGGCCTTTGCTGAAATCGTATTCGTTGCGCATGGGTTCACCCTTCGTACTGTTGGAGTTCGTGCGCGGTGGCCTCGCGGGCCGAGACGATGCGCACATGGACGATGTCGCTGCTGTCTTCGTCGTCGCGCCAGGTGTGGATGACCACGACGAGGCGGCGGTTGTTGCCTTGGCCGAGCGTGATCCAGCGTTCTTCCTGTTCGGCGTGTTCGTCATCGGGAACGGTGATGGCGAGCGGATCGCGGAACACCTCGGCGGCTTCGGCGAAGCTGACCTTGTGCTTGCGCAGGTTGCTGGCGGCCTTCTTCGGATCCCACTCGAAATGCATCTGCATGGGTGTCAGCCGGCGCTGGTCTTGAGCGCGGGGCGGTCGCTGAACAGCCGGCGTGCCTGGTGTTTGAGCAGGATGCCTTCGACCATCTCGCGGATCACGTGCTTCTCGTCGGGATCGAGCTGGGCGACGCCCTCGAGCAGGAGGACGAGGCTGTCGTCGGCCTTGCGCTCGTTCTCTTCGAAGATCAGTTCGTCGGTGGTGACGCTGAGGGCGATGGCGAGGCGCCGGATGACATCGAGGGTGGGTTGTGAGCCGCTGCTCTCGTAGCGGTAGACCTGGGTCTTGGTGACGCCGATCAGGTCGGCCAGGGCTTCCTGGGTGAGGCCGCGCTGCTTGCGCAGGGCGGTGAGGCGTTCGGGGAATGGCATAAGGCGAAATGACACATGGGTTGCCTCGGGTGGGCTCAGGGTACGCATGGGTTACACCTCTGCTTGTTTGACTATACGCATACGTATACCATAAGTTTACTTTGCGTGTATTGACGGGTTTTGGCCCGGGGGTGGGTGGATGGCACGGGTAAGCGACGAGGAACTGGCCCGCCTGAAGGCCGAGGTGTCCGTGCAGCGGCTGGTGGAGGTGCGGGGCATCGAGCTGAAGCGTCACGGGGCGGACTGGATCGGCCGCTGCCCGTTCCACGCGGACAAGACGCCGTCGCTGGTGGTGAGTCCGGCGAAGAACCTGTGGCACTGCCTGGGGGCGTGCCAGACCGGGGGTTCGGTGATCGACTGGGTGATGAAGGCCGAGGGGGTGTCGTTCAAGCACGCGGTGGAGTTGCTGCGGCACGAGCTGCCGCTGTCGTCGGTGCCGCTGGAGCGCGTCACGAAAAAATCCACGGCCCCGAAACTGCCTTCCCCTTTAGCCGCGAACGGTGACGATCAGGCGTTGCTGCGGCAGGTGGTGGATTACTACCACGAGACCTTGCTGCACAGCCCGGAGGCGCTGGCCTATCTGGCATCGCGGGGCCTGAACGACCGGGCGCTGATCGAGACGTTCCGCCTGGGTTACTCGAATCGCACGCTGGGTTATCGGCTGCCGCACAAGAACCGGGTCGATGGCGCGGTGCTGCGCGGGAAACTGCAGCAGCTGGGGATTTACCGGGCGAGCGGTCATGAGCACTTCGTGGGTTCGCTGGTGGTGCCGGTGCTCGGCGCGGACGGCACGGTGACGGAACTGTACGGCCGCAAGGTGGGCGAGCGCTTGCGCGACGGCACGGTGTATCACCTGTACCTGCCGGGGCCGCATGTTGGCGTGTGGAACGCGGCGGGGCTCGCCGGCTGCGAGGAAGTGATTCTTTGCGAAGCGTTGCTGGACGCGATGACGTTCTGGTGCGCGGGGTATCGGCACGTGACGGCGAGTTACGGGGTGGAGGGTTTTACGGCCGATCACCTGGCGTTGTTCAAAACGAACGGCGTGAAGCGCGTTCTGATTGCGTACGACCGCGACGAAGCTGGGGACAGGGCGGCGGCGGGTGTTGCGCAAAAGCTGCTGGCCGAGGGGTTTGATTGTTACCGGGTGCTGTTCCCGAAGGGGATGGATGCGAACGCCTACGCCTGCAAGGTAGGCCCGGCGCAAAAGAGCTTGGGTCTGGTGCTGCGCAAGGCGGAGTGGCTGGGCAAGGGTGCGGCGCCGGCGTTGAGCGTGGTGCACGTCGCGGTGGCGGTTGAGCCGGTGCAGGCGGTGGAGGCCGGGGCGCCGACCGAAGCCGACAGCCTGGCGGCTAAAACGGAAAATCCGGGCGCCGTGGTTGACGCGCCGGAACTTCCCCCTTTAGCCGCCGCTCTTCCCGTGCTCCCGGCGACACCGGCCGCGACGGTGGTGGCGCCGGTTCTCGAGGCACAGACGAAGGACGGCGACGTGCTGCTGACGTTTGGCGATCGCCAGTACCGGGTGCGCGGACACGAGCGCAACAGCACGCCGGAGCAACTGCGGATCACGTTGCGTGCGGCACGGGGCAGTGCCTTCCACGTCGACACGCTGGACCTGTACAGCGCGAAGGCGCGTGCCGCCTACATCAAGCAGGCGGGACTCGAGCTGGGCGCGAGCGAGGACGCGATCAAGAGTGATCTGGGTCTGGTGCTGTTGCACCTGGAGAGCCTGCACGACGCGAAGCTGCAGGCGCAGATGAAGCCGGATGCCTCGGCTGCGCCGGTGTTGGCCTCGGAGGAGCATGCGGAGGCGATGGCGCTGCTGCGCGCGCCGGATTTGTTGGGCCGGGTGTTGGAAGACTTTGCGCGCTGCGGGGTGGTCGGCGAAGAGACGAACAAGCTGGTGGGGTATCTCGCCTGCGTGAGCCGGAAACTGGACCGGCCGCTGGCGGTGATCATCCAGTCGAGCAGCGCGGCGGGGAAATCCTCGCTCATGGACGCGATCTTGCAGCTGATCCCCGAGGAAGAACGGGTGCAGTACTCGGCGATGACGGGTCAGTCGCTGTTTTACATGGGCGAGACAAACCTGAAGCACAAGATCCTCGCCATTGCCGAGGAAGAGGGCGCGACCCGGGCGTCGTATGCGCTAAAACTGCTGCAGAGCGACGGCAGCCTGACCATTGCCAGCACGGGGAAGGACCCGGTGACGGGGAATCTCATTACGCAGGAATACCGGGTGGAAGGCCCGGTGATGATCTTCCTGACGACGACGGCCATCGACATCGACGAGGAATTGCTGAACCGCTGCCTGGTGTTGACGGTGAACGAGAGCCGGGAGCAGACCCGGGCGATCCACGTGCAGCAGCGGGCGCGGCGAACGCTGGCGGGCTTGCAGGCGAAGGTGGAGCGCGCCGCCGTGATCCGCGCGCACGAAAACGCGCAGCGGCTGCTGCGGCCGTTGGCGGTGATCAACCCCTATGCGGACCAGTTGACGTTCCTGGACAGCAAGACGCGCACGCGGCGTGACCACGAGAAATACCTCTCCCTGATCGACAGCATTGCGCTGCTGCACCAGCACCAGCGACCGGTGCGCACGCTGCAGCACGCCGGGCAGACGCTGGAATACGTGGAAGTGACGTTGGCGGACATCGCGACGGCGAACGCGCTGGCGCACGAGGTGCTGGGGCGGACGCTGGACGAGCTGCCGCCGCAAACCCGCAGCCTGCTGCGGGCGATTGCCGACCTGGCGCATGAGCGTGGCCGCGCGCAGGGGCTGAAACAGGCCGCCGTGCGTTTTAGCCGCAAGGACGTGCGGGACCACACGGGTTGGGGCGAGACGCAGTTGCGTGTTCACCTGGAGCGGCTGGCGCAGATGGAATACCTGCTGGTGCACCGTGGCGGGCGCGGGCAGTCGTTCGTTTACGAGCTGGTGTGGGATGCGCAGGCGGAAATCTCCGACGCGCACCTGCCGGGTCTGCTGGACGTGGCGGCGCTTCAATCCGCGCCTACGACGCAAAGTTCGCGGGGGGAAGTGGACGAGTTCGCGGGGTTATCGCGCCCGCTTCGCGGCGCCTCTTCGGGTACTTCGCCGGTAGCAGAAAACCCGGAATTGCGCGGGAAAATGCCGCCCTTTTTAGTGGCCGACGCCGTCGCCCCGGAAAACGCACCTCCGGTGCCGAAGCGTGTGAACGGTACGACGTACCCGCAGGCGGTGGGGTGAGGTCGTGGCGTTGCGGCAGAAGCGTCGGCGGCGCGGCGAGCCGCCGGACAAGAAGCGGCCGGTGGAGCACAGCGGGTTGTTCCCGTACCTGACGTTGTATCTGGAGTGGCGGACGCTGCGCTTCGTGGTGGGTGGGCAGCGGTCGGTGGACTCGCGGCTGCGGCGGTTCATTGCGTGGTGCGACGAGCGGGGTCTGCAATCGCCGACGGAGATCACGCGGCCGATCATCGAGCGTTACCAGCGGCATTTGTTTTACGCGCGCAAGCCGGACGGGCAGCCGTTGTCGGTGTCGTCGCAGATCGACTACCTGCGGGCGTTGCGGGGCTGGTTCCGGTTCCTGGTGCGGGAAAATCACGTGGTGGCGAACCCGGCGGCGGACCTGGTGCTGCCGCGCCGCACGCGCCGGTTACCAAAACACGTGCTGTCGGTCGCGGAGGTGGGCGAAATCTTGCGGCAGCCGGACCTGTCGATGCCGGGTGGTGTGCGTGACCGGGCGATACTGGAGCTGTTTTACGCGACGGGGCTGCGGCGCAGCGAGCTGGCGCACCTCAAGCGCGATCACCTCGACCGGTTGGGCGGCACGCTGTTCGTGGAAAGCGGCAAGGGTGGCAAGGACCGGTATGTGCCGGTGGGTGGGCGCGCCCTGTCCTGGCTGGAAAAGTACGAGCAGGAAGTCCGGCACCTGCTGGTGGTTCCGCCGGACGACGGCACGGTATTCCTGACGGATTACGGCGAGCCGTTCACGAAGAACCGGCTGGGCGATCTGGTGAAGGGTTATGTGATGAAAACGGGCATTGCCCACGGGGCCTGCCACCTGTTCCGGCACGCGATCGCGACGCACATGCTGGAGAACGGGGCGGACCTGCGGTTCATCCAGGCGATGCTGGGGCACAGCGAGATGACCACGACGGCGATTTACACGCACGTGGCGATGCGCAAGCTGCGAGAAGTTTACGACGCGGCCCACCCGGCGCAGCGTGGGCGCGAAACCGATGCGACGTTGCCGGCCGAGAGCCGGCAGCAGTTGTTCGCGGCGCTCGATGCCGATGACGACGAGAGCGACGACCTCGATGACTGAGCCAACGGCCAGATCGCGTGCCGTTCACCGGAAGAAGAGCAATAAGGCCGCCGCTGCGCACGTCCCGCGTGTCATGCCGCTTGCATGGCAAGCGTCACGCCACACGGCACGCGCTCCGCGGCCTGTTTGTTTACCAACCCCGCTCCCACGTGCGGCTGCGCCGCACTCGTCGCCGCCCCGTGCTCGGGGCGGCACCGCGCCAGCGGCATCGCTGCGCGCCCTTCGGGTGAACATAATGCACGGAATTATGCGCAGTGCCGTCAGCCCGCGCTGCGCGCGTCCTGCCGTCCCTGTTCGCGCTATCGCGCCGCATAATTTGCATTATGTGTCAATGCCGCTGGCGCTCTGAGGCCTCGCGCGGTTCCCGCGCGAGAGGGCTCTTTACCTTGGCGGTCATGTGCTCGCGGCTTCAGCCCTGCGGGCTTCCGCTCGCTGCGCGCATGCCCGCACTCCGTCAGCGAGTGCTGTGCGTTCCGCGCGGAGCGCCACCGTGCTTCTCCCACCTGCGTGCGCCGCGCGGTAGACGGCCCGGTCGAGGGGGGGGGGGGGGGCCCCCCCCCCCCCCCCCCCCCCCCCAAAAAACAGAGGAAAAAACCCCCCCAGGGGG
>JBMOMC010000041.1:0-361 GCA_049325335.1 Nitrospirota bacterium | reverse complement strand
TGCGTGCGCCGCGCGGTAGACGGCCCGGTCGAGCGGTCGCTGCGCGACCGCCCGCCCGGCCCGCCGCCACTCAAAAGCGAGAAGCATGCCCGCCCTTCGGGCTGGCCAAAAAACTGCATCTAGGGGCAAAATCCGGGACCGGCATCGCGCATCCAGGCGATGAGTTCTTTAACTGATTGATGCTTCTTGGGAAAACGCTGCGGTTTACGACGAGGTGCGTCGGGCGTGCTGTGGTATTTGCGGGCGCGGAACTACGATCCGCGGACGGGAAGGTTCACGGCGAGGGACAGATTCGCCGGATACGACGACCAGCCGATCACGTTGCATCGCTACATCTATGCCGGAAATGATCCGGTGCTGT
>JBMOMC010000040.1:0-65760 GCA_049325335.1 Nitrospirota bacterium | reverse complement strand
CCTATAGTCTCCTCCTTTGGTGGAGGGTGTCGGTTCACATTCGAGAAGTGGCAAATCACGGCTTGCCCAACAAAGCGCTGGAGGCGACGCGCCCTTAGCGGGCGCGCTCCTCAGCGCCGGGCGTTGGACATTTACGATGCTACTCAAGAAAATCTCATACCCACGTCTGAAGCCTCTGCAGAAAGAGATTTACAACTTTCAAAAGGTTGCCGGCCACCTTGCTGATTATGGTTTCAACTGCATCAAGCTCGCCGACGACTGGCAAGGTGCAGATTTCCTCGCCTATCATAAAGACGGTAGTCGTACTCTGAAAGTGCAGTTGAAGGCACGCCTCACTATCGACAAAAAGTATGTGAGGAAAGGCTTGTATATGGCGTTCCCAATTCGGGGAGCCTGGTATTTGATTGAGCATGACGCATTGGTTGGTCTCGTGAAAAGAAACACCAATTGGCTTGAGTCACCATCATGGCAAGAACGCGGTGGCTACAGCTCTCGCAGCCCTAACAAGAAGTTGATCTCGTCATTGACGAAATCGAAACTATGAAAGCCCAACTGTGCACAATTGGGGTCAGGTCTTGCAATGATATATTCACGGTGCTAACGTACCGCCATGGCTCGCCCCCTCCGATTGGAATTTGCCGGTGCTCTATATCATGTCACCGCGCGGGGTAACGCGCGACAGGCGATCTACGTGGATGACGAGGATCGCCTGCACTTCATCGCCCGGCTCGCCCGCGCGGGCGAGCGGTATCACTGGCGCATCCACGCCTACTGCCTCATGGACAATCACTATCACCTGGTCATTGAAACCGAACGGCCGACCCTCGCGCGCGGGATGCGACACCTCAATGGCACCTACACGCAATACGTGAATCGACGTCATCACCGCGTGGGCCATCTCTTTCAAGGCCGCTACAAGGCGATTCTGGTCGAACGAGATCCCTACCTCTTGGCCTTGTGCCGGTATGTCGTCCTCAACCCGGTGCGGGCCAAAGCCTGCCGGCGCCCGGAGCAGTGGCGCTGGAGCAGCTACCGGGCGACGGCTGGACTGGAATTACCTCCCGCCTGGTTGACGACCGACTGGGTGTTAACACAATTCGGGACGACCACGCGGCGGGCGCAGACGGCCTATCGCACGTTTGTAAATGACGGCGCGACTGACCGGCCGTGGGACGCGCTGCGCCATCAGATTTATTTGGGCACCGAGGCGTTCGTGGACTCGCTCCCGCTCTCACAGGAGGCGTTGCCTGAAGTGCCTCGCGTGCAGCGGCGCCGCCAACGGCCGACGCTCGCGGCGTTGCTGAAGACTGGGCGGCCGTCGCCCCAGGCCATCGCCGCCGCGTATCGCGAGCACGGCTATCGGCTTCGGGAGATCGCGGAGCATTGCGGTGTCCACTATGCGACCATCAGCCGCCGCCTCCGGGCGGCTGAAACGGAGCCTGGCACAGATCGCGTCCCCACCCATTAATAAGTGGGATGTTGCAGTGCAAGACCTGACCCTTGATTTGACCCTTGATTGCAGGGTGGTGGCGCTCGGGGCCAGCAACCTCACGCGCGGATTTCACCACGTGGTGGCGACGGCACGGGCCCTGTGGGGACCGGAGGTTCGGGTGTTGGCCGCGCTGGGACACGGCCGGTCCTACGGCGCCGACAGCAGTTTTCTGGTTCGCACCCTCCCCGCCATCCTTGCATCCGGCCTGTGGCGGGAATTGGAGTCCCGCCCACGAGTGCCGACCAGGGGCTTGGTGACCGACGTCGGGAACGACATCTTATACGGGTATTCCGCGGACCAGACCCTGGACTGGGTGCGCGAGGCGGTGGAACGTCTGCAGCGCGTGACCGGGGACATTGTGTTGACCGATCTTCCGATCGAGAGTGTCCGCCGCTTGTCCCGCGTGAAGTTTTTGGCGCTGCGATCCATGCTCTTTCCGTCCTGTCGGCTCTCGCTCACGGAAGTGGTGGACTCGGCCGAACGCGTCAACGCCGGGCTGACCGCGCTTGCGGGCACCCACGGGGTCGCGCTCCGCCGGCTCAATCCGGCATGGTATGGGTTCGATCCCATTCACATCCGCCCGTCGTGTTGGCGGACGGCGTGGCAAGAGATCCTCGACGGTCCGTCCGGCGTCCGACCCGACCACGGCTCGTGGAGGGAGACGGTCCGGTTGTACCTCATGCCGCCCCACCGACGATGGCTCTTCGGCGTGGAGCAGTTGACTCCCCAACCCGGCATCAGGCTGCCATCAGGCATTCGCGTGCAGCTCTATTAAGCCATTGGTCAAGACCAGGTGATGACCGCGGGCTGACGGCGCCGTGGCGGACGCCCCGGTCGTGGTCAGCGGCGTTGGCGCTCGATCAGTTCCACTTCGTACCGTTCGGGCGCGTCGATAAACGCAAACCGCGTGCCGGACGACGACGTGGTCGGCCCGTCCGTGACGGCAACGTCCTGTTGCGCAAGATCGGCGAGGGTCGCGTCCAGGTCGTCCACTTCGAACGCGAGGTGGACAAGATCGGGTTGCACCTCCACCGGCCCGCTCGCGGGAAACGAACAGATCTCGATCAATTCTTCGCTGCCCGCGGCTTTGAGAAACGCGAGTGTCGACCCGCGCGGGGATGCGTGGCGTTCCACCACCTCCAGCCCCAGTACGTCGCGGTAAAACGCCACGGTTCGCTCGATGTCATCAACCCGCATTCGAGTGTGTAAGAGCTTGCGTACTTTCATCGCGATGGCTCCGTGACCGTCAGTAGTTGATCCGGTTTCGCCTCGCCGCGCCACACTCGGCCGGACGGGAATCGCGCCTCGATCTTTACCGGCTGATCCCAGGTCCCGAAACCGAATTCCACCGGCAACGAGTGTTGGTTGCCGGTTCCCTTACCGCCCTGGACCTCGGACATCTGCGTCAGCGACCCCGCCGTGACCGTGACCCGCGCGCCGATGCCCGATCGGTTACTCGAGGTCCCGACCACGCGCACGTGCAGCCAGTGGTTGGCGTTGCCGTCGTTGCGCAACAGGCGGATTCCGTCCCCGCTGGCGACCACCAGATCCAGATCGCCGTCCGCGTCGATATCCGCGTACGCCGCGCCCCACCCGTTCTCGACCCCGGCGCCCGCGAGCCAGGTCACGTCCGTGAAACGCCCGGTCCCGTCGTTGCGATACAACGTGCTCCGACGTCCCTTGTAGATCGCGGTGACGAACAGGTCCAGATCGCCGTCGTTGTCGTAATCGCCCCAGGAGGGATCGCTCGCGGTCTCGTCAAAGACCAGCCCCGCGTCGTCGTACCGATCCTCGAACCGCGGGGGCGCGCCGCCGGTGTTCACCAGCAATTGGCTCACGTCGGAATAGCCGATGTACCGCGGATGCGCCAAGTTCGCGATGAATGCGTCGAGGTCGCCGTCTCGATCGAAGTCGGCCCACTCCGCGCCGATGGAGTGCCCGAACGCGCCTTCCTGCTCCTGTCCCTCCACGCCCGCAGGCCGCGCCATGTTCTCGAACGTGCCGTCCCCGCGATTGCGCCACAGAAAGTTGGGATCGAGACGGTAATTGGCCACCAGGATATCGGGCCAGCCGTTGTTGTCGTAGTCGCCCCAGGCCACGCCGCGTCCGCACATGGGCTCCGCGCTCACGATCCCCGCGGCCGCGCTCACGTCCTCGAAACGCTCGCCGCGCGCGTTGCGCAGCAGGCGATGCGGTGCGCAGATCCCGAGGCTCACCGCGCGATCGCGCGGCGTCTCGTAGTTCGCCAGGTACAGATCCACGAACCCGTCGCGGTCAAAATCGCCCCAGCCCGCGCCCTCGGTCGGCGCACCCTGCGAGAGATCCGTCGGCAGCATCGCATCCGCAACACGAAAGCTCCCGTCGCCGCGGTTCATCCACACGCGTCCGGCCGCGCCCTCCACGCCCGCGTGACCGGCGCCCATGGTAAACAGATCCAGCCGTCCGTCGTTGTCCACGTCCGCCCACAACGCGCCGTTCCCGCCCGCGTTCAAGGAGAACCCCGCCTGGTCCGTCACCTGGGTAAACCGGCCGTGTCCGTCGTTATGAAACAACCACCGACCATCCACCATCAGATCCTCGGCCGTGTCCCCGTCATAGTCGCCCCACGCCACGCGACCGCCGATCACGCCCGAGAATCCGGCCTCCGCGGTGATATCCGTATACGTGGTCACGCCCGCGTCGCGGGCGAACCGACGCCACGGTTGGGCGTCGTCCTCCGTGATCACGCCAAGTTTGACGGCCACGCGCGCAAATGCCGCCGCGGCATCGGCAACCAGCGTTCCGGTTTCCATCGCCGTGACGTATGCCGCCAACGCCTCGGAATCCCGCCCGTGCGCTTCCAACCAACGGCCGCGGTGGTACGCCAACCGGTGGTCCCGCGGCAACCAGCGCGCGGCCCGCTCGAACGCCTCACCCGCCTCCGGCATCCGATTCAACCGAAACAACCCCCATCCCACGGTGTCTTCATAACGGCCGCGCGCCTCGTCCAAGGTGCGGCGCCACTTGGTCATGGTCACGTGCGGCAATTTGTCGCGGACATCCGGGTGATCGAGCGCGGTCAACGCGCGGGAGCCCCGCTCAACCGCCCACGCGAGATCCACGCCCAGATCAATCGACCAATACCCCGCCGCCGCGTTGAGCGCTCGATTCTCGGGATCACCGCGGAGCAGCCGCCGCACCTCACGCCGAAATTCCTCCTGAGGCCTGGTGCGGGCTAACCACGCGACATAGAACTGGTACATGAGGTGCCGATAGTGGGAGTCGGGAAATGCGCGGAGAAACCCGTCGACCAGCCGTCGCCGCGACGGGGGGTCGTTCTCGGCCGCCGCGGTTTCGAACACCTCCGCGTCAAGGCCTTCGCCGGCTTCTCCCCGCGGCGGATCAGCCAACAATCGCAACAACACCCGCTTGGCCGTTGCGTCGTCCCGCAACGCCTCATACCCGCCGTACGCCGCCATCCAACGCGAAGCCCGATACGCTCGCGGCGCGGCGGCGACCCACGCGTCGATCTCCGCCCGCACCTCGGCTCGAATAGGAGCACTGAACCCGGCGTGCTGCATGCGCGCCGCCCACCAGCCCGACCGCGCGCCGGAATCCTCGGGAGCCCCCGTCAACGCAGCCGCATATTCGCGAACCGCGTCGTCGTATCGCGCCATCTGAAAATACGCGTCGCCCAATCGGCGGCGCACCGTCGGATGATTCGGTTCGATGTCCAGCAACGCGGTGAACCGGCGCACCGCCTCATGATGGTCGCGTCGATACATGGCCGCGACCCCCTCATCAATCGCCACCCGGAGACCTTCCGGCACCCACGGGGCAGGATCCACCCACGCGGATCGCGGCGCGCAGGCCGCGACGCCAAAACCGATCAAAACGACAACGAGAACCCGGCAAAGCGTGGCCAAATTCCCGGGCTACGGATTCACCGAAATGATGCCCCACATCTGGAAGTGAATGGCGCAGTAATAGTGGTAGGCCGCCGCGGTGTTGAACTGGTACTCGAACGTGGCGTCGGGATCGAGTCGGTGGTACAGCTCCAACTCGCGACCGTCGGAATCGGGTTTGGCGGTCACGACCATGTGCATCTGCCCGTCGTGGTTGGTCCAACGGACCCGATCGCCGACACGGATGGACAAGGCTTGCGGCGCAAACAGGAAACTCTCGCGTTCGATGGTGACTTGGTGCACGCCGGATTCCGCGGCGAGGCTGGACGCAACCGTCAACAACCCAGACGACAACACGAATGCGATCCCCAGCCCTCGCAGCGTACGCATGAGGTCCTCCGCGGTAGTACCTCCCTTATACTCCAGGCCCTCCGCGCCGGTCAACAGCCCGGCGCGGAGGGAAGTCAGCGCGGGACCGCTCGGCGTTGTCTTGACATTGTTCAGACGTGATTTGTAGAGTACCCACCAACCGTAGTTGTTCGGACGACGCAATGGTCCTGGCGCTACCCAAAGTCATTCCGCTGTTTCCGCTTCCCGACCTCGTGTTTTTTCCTCACACCTGTCTGCCTCTGCACATCTTCGAACCGCGCTATCGCGCCATGGTGCGCGACGCGCTGGACGGGGATCGCATCATCGGCATGATCCTGCTGCAGGACGGCTGGGAAGAACTCTACTACGAAAACAGCGCGCCGATTCTCCCGATCGGGTGCGCGGGCCGCATCACCGCGGTGCAACAAATGGACGGCGGGCGTTTTAACATAACCTTGTTCGGTCTGACCCGCTTCACCGTGCGCGATCAGTTTTGCGACGCGCCGTATCGCCAGGCGTGGGTCGAGCCGTTCCACGACGGCGACACCCCAAGCCCGCTGCCCGTGGACCTCAAGTGCGATTTACACGGGCTGGTCAGAGAATTCGGGAGACTGATCGGCCGGTCCTCGCAGATCGAGGTGTTCTTGAAACGCGTCGTACACGAACCCGCCTTCCTCAATATCTGTTGTTCCGAACTCCCCTTCACCCCGGTTGAAAAACAGCTCTTCCTGGAAGCCTCCTCTTCGCTCCAACAAGCCAAACGCCTCGTGGAAGTTCTCCGGTTCAATATCGACGCGCTGGCCCGCAACTCAACGACGACGAAAAACGTCGGGCCCTAACCCGATCACCCGCACATGGCGCCATCGACCGACGACGGACTGAAGGAAGGCGACGCGGCCCCGGACTTTGCGCTGGCCGCCAACACCGGCGCCACCGTCGCGCTGCACGATTTTCGCGGCCACCACGCGGTGGTGCTGTATTTTTACCCGAAGGACGACACGCCGGGTTGCACCATCGAGGCGTGCGGATTCCGCGACACGTTCGCGTCGTATCAGAAGGCGGGCGCGGTGGTGCTGGGCGTCAGCCTCGACAATCTGACGTCCCATAAGAAGTTCGTGGACAAGTTCTCGCTCCCGTTCCCGTTATTGAGCGACGAGAGCCACGCCGTGTCCAAAGCCTACGGCGTGTACAAACTCAAAAAGATGTACGGCAAGGAGTTCTGGGGCATCGAGCGGACCACGTTCTTAATCGACAAACAGGGCCGGATCGCCAAGATCTACCCCAAAGTCAAGGTGGATGAACACCACCACGAGGTCCTCAAAGACCTCAAGACTCTGCCGTCCTAATATTTGCGTAGGGGCGCGCGGCCGTACGCCCCTACGATGACCGCGCCACCCGCTCCAACACCGCCCTGACGTCCCGCCCGATCACCTCCGGCGAGCAGCGTGTTTCGTAAGTTCTCCGCGCGCCCTCGGCCAACCGCGCGCGCAACGCGTGATCTCCGGCCAGCCTCGCGACCGCGTCGGCCAACGCCGCGGGATCTCCCGGCGGACACACCCACGCATCCTCGCCGTGGGTGAGCAGTTCGCGCGCCGCGGGCGTGTCCGCGGTGATCACGGGTCGCCCGGCAGCCAACGCGTCGTACACTTTTGAGGGGATGACCCGCCGCGCCTTGTCCGTGGCGCCGAACACGCCCAGGCAGATGTCGGCCTCGGCCAGTTCGCGATCGTAACTCGCGCCGTCGATCCAACCATCCACCAGTTCCACGCGGGTGAGTCCCTGGCGTCGGACGCGGTCGGCCACGGCCGCGAACTCTTGTCCCCGCCCGATCATCCGAAACCTGATGTCCGTCCCGCCGTGTTCGAGGCGCGCGGCTGCGTCCACGATGGTGTGCGCCCCGTGTAATGGGATGAACGTGCCCACGAACAGGACGCGAACCGGCGAGCCCGACGGTTTGACGGACACGAGGCGCGGGGCGCGATCCGACCCCACCAACACGCGATGAAACCTCGCGGCGTCCAGGCCGAACCGCTCGCAAAAGTACGCGATGTGCGCGTGGGTATCGAGCAGCACCAGATCCGCGGTCCGGCACGCCAGACGATCGATCGCTCCCAAGACCCGCGCCGCGAGCGATCGCTCCGAGACCAATTGCCGGTCTTGGACCACGGTGTCGTGCAACGACAACAATGCGTTGAGCACTACCGGGCGCCGGGTGAGCGCTCTGGCGAGCAACACATCCACGTGGCCCAGGTACCCGACGATCACCACGTCGCTCGGCGGGCCGGCGACCCATCGCGCGATCAGTCGCGGCCACGCGAGCACGAGGCGCCACGCCGCTCGTACCGCAGCACGGGCTCCCCGCGCGGACCGCCACCGCTCGTCCGCGTCATCCGCGATCCCGGCCCGGCACTCCCACACCACCGCGCCCGCCCGCCGAAGCCCCTCTATCAACACGCGGTTGACGGGATAGCCGGGGCCGGCGGAGTAGGTGCCGAAGTAGCAGACCCGCAGGGCAGTCGAGGGGAAGGCCCCACCTGCCGCGTTGTCGCGGCGAACCCGCCTCCTCATGTACGACCCAGTACGCTCCTGGGCGGGTTCTTGCTCCGCCTTGCATCTGGAGCCTTCTCCTCGACCGAAGAAAACCTCATGCTCACTCGGGGTGGTCGTGGTCCGTGATGCGTTCGCTGTGCTCGAAGCGCATCTGTGCGATCTGCTCGGAGACGAGCCCCATCAGGAAGATGATCACCGCGTTGATGAACAGAAGCGCGGACATGTTGGTGAACCGGCGGGATTCGAGGAAGGTATACATGTAGTATCCCAGCCCGGTCGTAAAGAACACGGCGCTGACCGGCAGGAACACCTTGATCGGCGAATACAGGGTGGCGATCTTGAACATGATGACCAGGAATCGAAAGCCGTCTCGCAGGGGCTGGAGCTTGCTCTTACCCTTGCGGCGCACGGCAACGATGGGCACGAAAGTCACGCTGTGGCCCGCGCGGATGGTGGCCATGGTGAGCGTGGTGGGGTACGAAAACGCGTTCGGCAGCAGGTAGACGAACCGCCGCGCGAGTGAGGCTTTGATCGCGCGAAAACCTGAAGTCGTGTCCAAGATCGGCCGATTCGTCAGATACGAGGCGAACACGTTGTAGAACCGATTACCGAGCCAACGGTGCACGTCGCTCTGCGACCCGGACGAGCGCGCGCCAACTACCATGTCGTACGGTCCGATCTGCGCCAGCAGCCGCGGGATATCGTCGGGGTTGTGCTGCCCATCCCCGTCCATCATCACCACCACGGAGCCGCGCGCTCCGCGAATGCCGGTTTTGATCGCGGCGCCGTTGCCCATCTTGTACGGATGGCTCACCACCCGCGCCCCGGCCTCCCGCGCGAGGGGCCCGCTTCCATCCGTCGAACCGTCGTCCACGACCAACACTTCGGCGTCGGGACCAAGCGCCTTGCGCGCGCGCGCCACGAGGTCCGCGATGCTCAGCGCCTCATTGTGCACCGGGATGATCAGAGTGACTGGTGCGCGTTGATGTGAGTCGGCCATAGATCCTCGAAGGCTAGTCCATCATCCCGGAAAAAGCAATGCGCCCCATTATCAGCGGCCGTCGGCCACGAGCCCTGACCGAAACCGCCGCCCCGCGCGGACTGCGATCACGGGGTCACCGGGGGTCGCGTGGCCCCTGACGAGACGCGTCGATACAGATCGTCCATCTGATCGGCCATCCGCGACCAATCAAACCCGGCGCCAGCCGCGAACGCCTCGCGCTCGATTCGTTGGCGTAGTGCGGGATCGCGCAACATCCGGACGACCCCGGCCGCGAACGCGTCGGGGGCGTCGGCCACCACGAGGTGTTGGTCGGGAGTCAACCCCAGCCCCTCGCATCCCACCGAGGTGGAGACCACCGCGGTGCCCGCGGCCATGGATTCGAGGATCTTGAGGCGGGTGCCGCCGCCCACGCGCAGCGGCACCACACTGACCGCGGCCGCGCGCAGGTGCGGTCGTACGTCGGGCACGTACCCCGCCAGTTCGACTCGGGGCGCTCGCGCGGCCGCGCGCCTCACCGCCGGCACCGGCGCGCCCACCACCACCAACCGCGCGTCGGGCGCATCCCGTATGATCAACGGCCAGATGTCGCGCAAGAAAAACAGCAGGCCGTCCACATTCGGATCGTGCCGCCACCAGCCGATGAAGATCACGGTGCGCGGATCCTTGGTTGGGGCAACGCCCTCGCGGTAATACCCGACATCCACTCCATTGGGCACCACGGTCACGTTCCGCAACCCTTGGGCCGCGAGACGCGCCGCGTCCTCCGAAGACATCGCGACCACCGCGGCGCATCGGGCGGCCGCCGCGGTCTCGAACGATTGCATCAGCCGCGCTTCGCGTCGCCAAAACCACCGCGCCACACCCGCGGCTACGGCCGCGCGCCGTTCGAGCGGAATCCACGCCACGTCGTGTTCTACTAAGATGCCGCGGCGCGCAAGGAGCGGGAGATCCGACTCCGCCACGTGCTGCGCCATCTGGATCCATTCGATCTGCACGACGTCAAAGGAGTCGCGGCGCAACAGCTCGCGCAGCGCCGCGGCCAATTCCGCGCTGCGTTTATTGAGCACCACCACCGGCAACCGAACGCCCCACGCGCCCGAGCGGACCACGCGCCCGAGCAGCCCCATCACCCCGGGCCGCCACCGCACGCCGATCACCCGTTCGCACAACGCCGCGAGCTCCGCGCGGTGAGCGGCGAAGTCCTCCTCGGAATCCACCAGACACAACAACGTGATGCGGTGCCTGGCGGCCAACCGCTTGATCAGATGGAACACGCGAATCCGACCCCCGGACTTGAGGGGCAGCGGGAACGACATCGACACGATGAGGATTCGCAACGAGATCACTCGGACAACGGGGCCGGAGCCCGCAGACCGTCAAGCGTCATCGGCGCGCCGCCGTCACCTCGGAAAACAGCGGTCCACCGCGGTCAGCACGTCTCCGTTGAGCGTCGCGACCACGGCGTCGGCGCGGGCCTCCTTCAGCGCGGCTTCGTGGTATGAGTTGGCCACGGCCAAGCACCGCATGCCCGCGGCTTTGGCGGCCTCGATGCCCGCGATGGAATCTTCGATCACCAGGCACGACGCGGGCGCGACGGCGCGCGACGGCGATTGCGTGTGGTTGAGCAACGCCAGCGCCTTAGTGTACCCCTCTGGGTGCGGCTTGCTGTGGCTCACGTCCTCCGCGCTGACGATCCCGACAAAACTCGATCGGATGCCCGCCTGGGTGAGCATGGCCTCGATCTCACGGCGCAACGCGCCGGAACAGATCGCCAGCGGCACGCTCTTGGCCAAGGTTCGCACGAACTCCACCGCGCCGGGCAACACCGGCGGGTGCTCGGCCACTTCGGCCATCAAGAGTGCGGACTTGCGTTCGATCAACGTCGGCACCTTGGAGAGCGCGCCGGTTTTGCCGTGTCGGGTCAACGCTTCAGTGAAACACTCGCGGTCGTCCATGCCCAAGTACACGGCGTCATAATCCGCGCGCGTGAGCGCCACGCCCTCCTCGGCCAATAAGCGTTGAAACCAACGAAAATGCACGGGCTCGCTGTCCACGATCACGCCGTCAAAGTCGAAGATGGCTGCTCGCAGCCCATCGGGTAGACCCACGCTTGACCCCCCAATTCGAGTTGTGCTAGGTTCGCGCCTGTCCGCCGTCCCCCGCTCGCGCGGGATGTTGCGGACGCCGCATCGTACCATAGCCACGCACCACACGAAAGGAGTCGTATGAGCACCAGGAGTTCCGTCACGTTGTCGGTGAGTCTGTTTTTCAACGGATTGTTTCTCGGGATCGTCCTCATGGGGTTTAAGGGGCCCAATGTCTTGACCTCGTTTAATCCCGACGTAGATACGCCCCAGGTGGCCAAGTCCGCCTTCGTGCACGAAATTGGGTCGGTCATCGGCGCGGTTGAGATCGGCGAGCGCGTGTACGTGGCGCCCACCGCATCGGTGCGCGGCGACGAAGGGCAGCCGATCCACATTGGCAACGAGAGCAACGTGCAGGACAGCGTGGTGGTGCACGGCCTCGAAACCCAGGAAGGCAAAGAAACCCTCGCGAAAAACCAGGTCGAAGTCGGCGGCAAGAAATACTCGGTGTACATCGGGGATCGCGTCTCCATGGCACACCAATCACAAGTTCACGGACCGGCCAAGGTCGGAAACGACGCGTTTATCGGCATGCAGGCGTTGGTGTTCAAAGCCGAGATTGGGAGCGGCACCGTGGTCGAGCCCGGCGCCAAAGTCATCGGCGTCAAGGTGGGCGAGAAGAAAATCGTCCCGGCCGGGACGATCCTCACGAAACAGGCCGATGCCGACTCGCTCGCCGCCATTACGGATGCGTATCCCTTTAAGGACCTGAACAAGGCCGTGGTGCACGTGAACACGCAGTTCGCGGACGGGTACAACGGCAAGAAACCCGCGGCGCACTAACGCCGACATCTGTTGTTGCACGTAGGGGCGCACGGCCGTGCGCCCCTACCAACCGTACGAGGTACCTATGAAACGCGTCCTCGTCCCACTCGCTCCAGGCTTCGAGGAGATCGAAGCCGTGACGATCATCGACATTCTCCGTCGCGCGGACGTCCACGTCACGGTGGCGGGCACTACGGACGGGCCGATCACTGGCAGCCGGGGCGTCGTCATCACCCCCGACAGCACGCTCGACACGGTCGCCGACGCGACGTTCGACATGGTCGTGCTGCCCGGCGGCGGCCCAGGCACCGACGCGCTGCGCCGCGACGCCCGCATCGCGGTGATCGTGAAGCGTCACGCGGACCGCGGCGCATGGATCGCCGCGATCTGCGCCGCGCCCACGGTGCTGGCCGATCTGGGCCTGCTCACGGGACGGCGGGCCACCAGTTATCCCGCAACGCAGTCTGAGTTGCGATCAGCCGACTACCGAACCGACCGCGTGGTGGTGGACGGACGGATCATCACAAGCCGCTCGCCCGGCACCGCTCTGGAATTCGCTCTGACCCTCGTGGAGTCCCTGGTGGGACGGACCGTGAGTCGCCGCATCACGGGCGACGTGTTGGCGTTGGAAGCGGACCGTGTCGGCGCCCACGACTGACCCGGCCTGGGTCACCGGCTTTCTCACCAGCATCGTCGTGGATTACTTGGCAGAGCGCCATCCCCAGGTCGCCCACGCCCTGCCCTACCCCGCGATCTTCGCGGACACCACCCTCGCGCATCGCGCAACCGACGCCAAGGCGTTGCTGACCGACCCGAACCAGTGGTTGCCGCAAGATGTCTTGGTCCGTCTGGTGCTGGCGGCGGAAGACGCGACCGGGGACCACGACCTGGCGTATCACGCGACCCGCGCGCACTTCGAGCGCCCGCACCGCCGGGGGCCGACGATCTTCGAAATCATCGCCACCCTGCTGGATGACGTGCGCGGCGTGGTGATCGCGTCCAACCGCTGGGCCGGGGCGTTCGCCACCAACACCGCGTTGCAGGCGCTGGATCACGCGGACCGCCCCGAGGCCACCATGTTGTACATGGTGACCTCGAAAAGCCGGTTGACCCGGTTGCCCGGCCTGTTCCTGCGCGGCCAGTGTGAGGGGTTCCCCGCCTTGTTCGGCCGACCAGGCTCGGCCGCGTTCGTCGAAGAATTCACGCAGCTCTCGCTCGCGCACCTGCTACGAGAGTTCGACGACTACGAGCTGGCATCACAGGACGGAAGACTCCGCGTGATCGAACGGTCCTCTGGCGCCGTTGTGGCTGAAGCCGAAGGCGTGGTGTTAGGCACGGAACAGATTCCGGTAAGCGAACATTTTCCGGCAGAAGACGGCGCCATCGTCGCCCCGAGTGCGGGCCGCTACACCGTCTTGACCGCAGACGGCGCGACCAAAGCGCCGCTCGACCGCGCGCAAGCCGTGCGCATCGTGCGCGGCGGTTCGTTGAGTCGCGGTCGTGTGTCCGTGTCGCTCGACCCGGGCGCCATCTACGGTGCGCCGTATACCAAAGCGCGGTTCCGGTGGACCAACCAACGCGCACCGCGCCAACCCGCAGAAGCCAGGCTGCGCGAGGTCTCTCGCCTGCTGTTCACGCACCTGCATGAGATCAAACAAACCCAGCGGAGACTCCTACGTTCCGAGCGCGACAACGCCTCGCTTCGCGAGGAAAACGCGCAACTCAAATCCGAACTCGTGGACCGGCACCGGTTCGAGGGGTTGGTCGCACTCAGTCCCGGCATGCGCGCGTTATGCACTATGCTGGAACGCGTAGTGGACACCGACTCCACGGTCCTGCTCCTGGGCGAGACCGGTACCGGCAAAGAAGTCGTCGCGCGGGCGCTTCACTACAACGGCCCGCGCAAAGACGGCCGATTCGTGGCCGTCAACTGCGGGGCCATTCCCGAGGGATTGCTGGAAAGCGAGTTGTTCGGGCACGAGCGCGGCGCGTTTACCGGCGCGCTGCAACGTCGGATCGGAAAGTTCGAAGCCGCGCACAACGGCACGCTCTTTCTGGACGAGGTCGGTGAACTCTCCGCGGCGCTGCAGGTCAGATTACTGCGGGTGCTCCAAGAGCGCACGATCTGCCGCGTGGGCGGCAACGAAGACGTCCCGGTCAACATCCGCGTGATCGCGGCCACGCACCGCAACCTAGTCGAGATGGTCAAGTCCGGCACCTTCCGCCAGGACCTGTTCTATCGCCTCAACGTCATGCCGGTTGCGATCCCTCCCCTACGCGAGCGTCGCGAGGACATCCCCCTCCTTGCGCAGGCGTTGCTCGATAAGGTCAGCACGCGCACCGGCCGGTCTTCGGACCGGTTCTCGCCCGATGCCTTACGCGTGCTCGGGGCCCATTCCTGGCCCGGTAACGTCCGCGAGTTGGAAAACGTGATCGAACGCGCATTGATCCTCGCGGGCAACGAGACCACGGTGACCGCGGCCCACCTGCCGATGGAATGGTTCGGCGATCGCGCCGAAGTCGCGGACGCGACCGGAGATCCGTGGACCGTCATCGGCAAGATGGATTGGTCCTGTTTCGCGGACTACTTCGACCGCGGCGGCTCGTTCGACGACCTGCTCCACCGCATCGAGTGGGCCATCACCGAACGCGCCGTGCGCGAGCACCAAGGCAACAAGACTCACGCCGCCCGCACCCTCAAACGCAGCTACCGCTGGCTCCGCAAACTCGAAAAGGAGTCCCTCGACCCGGGCAGGCCCAGCGACGCGTAAACCGTCTGCTATACTCCTCCTGCCATGTCATCCACGCCCTCACGCCCAGGACCACACGCCCGCGCATGGGTCGAGCGAGACGCCAAGGTCGTCTCGCCTTCCTATACCAGAACCTATCCGCTGGTCATCAAACACTCGGCGGGACTGCACGTGGTGGACGTGGACGGGCACGTGTACTTGGATTTTACCTCGGGCCTCGGCACCTCGCTGCTCGGTCATTGCCACCCTGACGTGGTGCAAGCCATCACGGACCAGGCCAACACGCTGATTCATATGTCCGGAACGGACTTCTACTACCCGTCGCAAATCCGTCTGGCCGAAGAACTGGTTAAACATTGCCCGGGCGATGAGCCCAAGCAGGTGTTCTTTTCCAACTCCGGCGCCGAGGCTATTGAAGCCGCGATCAAGCTCGCGCGGTACGTCACCAGGCGCCAGCACCTCATTGCGTTCTACGGCGGGTTTCACGGCCGCACCCTGGGCGCGCTCTCGCTCTCAGCCAGCAAGGCGCTGCATCGCCGCGGGTTCGGCCCGCTCGTGCCCGGCGTCTACCACGCGCCCTACGGCGACGCGGCGTTCATCGAGCAGACCCTATTCAGTCGCGTGGTCTCCCCCGACGAGGTTGCGGCTATTGTGGTCGAACCGATCCAGGGCGAAGGCGGCTACGTGGTCCCGCCCGAAGGATTTCTGCGCCGGCTCCGCGAGCTTTGTACCCGGCACGGCATCTTGTTGATCGTGGATGAAATTCAGAGCGGCATGGGCCGCACCGGCAAGTTCCTGGCGTGTGAGCACGAGGGCATTGTCCCGGACATCGTCGCGATGTCCAAAGGCATCGCGGCGGGTATGCCCTTGGGCGCCACCATCGCGCCGACTCGCTTGATGACCTGGCCATCCGGCGCCCACGCCAACACCTTCGGCGGCCATCCCATTTCGTGCGAAACCGCGTTGGTGGCGCTCCGTCACCTCTTCGAGGGTGGCCTCATCCAGCGCGCGGGTCAAGCCGGAGAGCGTTTGATGGCCGGGCTGAACCGATCAGCCGATCATTCGCCGTCAATCGGCGAGGTGCGCGGCAGAGGGCTCATGGTGGGCATCGAGATCGTCAAAGACCGCGCGAGCCGCACCCCATCGCCCGAGGTCCGCAATCGGATCATCCAACGCTGCTTTGAGAAAGGGCTTCTCCTGGTCGGCGCCGGCAAACACGTGGTCCGTTTCCTCCCCGCCCTGGTCGTCACCGACCAGCAGATCGATCAGGCCGTCTCGCTCTTTACCGAAGCCGTGGTCGAAATCGACCGCGAACTGCCCCACGCGGCATAAGCCCATCTGACCACACGGGATTCGACCGTCGGCTCTATTCCCCCTAGGGATTGTTCAGACGGACGGTGTCGGCTCCGGCGAGGATATCGCGCCCAACAGGTCGCGGACCGACAAGACGCCGACGACTTCCTGGCCCGCGGTGACCACCAGGTGCCGCACGCCGTGGCGAGTGAGTTGCTCCACGGCCGCGGGCAACTCGTCTTCGACGTCGATGGTGATGAACCGCGACGCCATCACTTCGCCCGCTTCGGCGACGTAGGGGTACCGATCGGTCCCCATCACGCGGACCACCAGATCGGTTTCGGTCAACAGGCCCGCTAAATCGTCCTGTCCCGCGCCGCGCCACCCACCCAGGCGCGCGCGAGCCCTTCGCCCGCCCACCAACAGCAGCCCGACCGATGAGTCCGCCATGCGTTCCGCGGCTTCGCGCGCCGTTTCCCGAAGGTGGATCGTGGCCAGGTTCCGGCTCATGATGTCGCGCACCCGGCCCGCGGCGACGCTGCCGGCCGCCACCATCGCGGCCGCGCTGACCCACTCGATCGCGCCGTCGCCCCGCCGCACCCCGAGATGGCGGATGCCGCGGTCCGCCATCAATCGCCCCGCGGCATCGAGCGAGCACTCCGGATCCACCACCGCGACCGGCGCACTCATCACGCTCTCGACCGCGGTCGTGAACGGATGTCGGTCGGCCGCAATCACGCGGCGGACGATGTCCGTATCGGTGAGCAAACCGGCGGGCGTTCCATCCTCCGCCGCCACGACCACCATATCCACATCGGTCTGGACCAGCGAATCGATCGCGCGCCGCACCCTCGACCCGATGGAAATGGTCGGAAACCGGTCGGTTCCGATGTCGCCAACGGTCACCATGCGTGGTCCACGCTGCGGGACGCAGCGTACGCGTTGTCGCCCCGTCGCGCGATGCCGACAAGGAAGTACTCCCGCGGAGAAAATGGGCGAGAAGCCCATCCCTCGAAAGAACGAGGGCGCCGCCCGGCCCACATGGGCCTTTACTTTCCGCGAGAAACTGCGTATACGCTGGTCAACGCGGTGTTGCTCACTAACCCTCAGGAGCGCTTTACCATGTCCGTCGTCTTGCCGATCGTTCTCACGCTGACACTCGTCACCTTCACGCCGACCCATGCCTCGCAACCAACACACCCGACTCTGGATGCGACGGGCTCGGCTCAACCCGTCACGGAAGCGGACCCGCGCGAGATTCTGGTGGAAATCGCCCTGTCCAAGGCGCGCAAGGCCGATCTGGCCGCGATCAAGCAGGCCTTCGCCGACGTCGGCGTGGTCAAGGTTCGCGCCATCGTGTATCAAGCCGGCGACCCGCCCATGAACCTGGCGATCGGCCGCAGCGTCTCCGCGCCGATCGCGCGTCTGGCCATGACCCTGGCGGAACAATACAACCGGGGCATCACGTTGTTGTTGCCTGAAGAACGTTTAGCCCCGCACTACATCGGGTTCGGTTCCTCGATCTTCGACGAATTGTTCCAATACCCGGTCACGCCGGAGGACCTGAAGCGGCTGGCCGACCCGGCGCTGACCACCGACGAATTCCACGCGCTCTATCGGCGGTTGGCGGACATCAACACCCGTCGGACACGGTAACCCCACCGCAGCAAGGTCTTCCGGGGCGGCGCCTGATCTTGCGCGCGGCGGTGCGGCTTGTCCGTGATCAACCTGGGGCTTCGGCCGGGAGATCGGTCAGCGTCACGGACACGTCCGGCGGATGCGTCAACGTGTGATGCACGGTGCACCCCTGCGCCACGGCGAGCAGGCGTTCGCGCATGAGCGCGTCCACCGTTCCGCGATACCCCACGCGCACGAGAAACCGGCCCACCCGGTGAGGCCGCTCCGCATAGTCCCACGTCACGTCCACGCGCAAGGCCTCGAGCGCGAGCGCGTGGCGTTGCGCGAACCGGGCCACAAAATAGGCCACGCAACTCCCTAGCGACACCCCCAGACATTCCAGCGGGGTCATGCCCTCGTCGCGGCCGCCCTCGTCCTTCGGTTGATCAATCGCGAGTCGATGTCCGCGCGCTTCGGCCTCAAACCGAACGCCGCCGCGCCAGACCACCACGGCTTCCTCACTCATGTCTCGGCTCCCCGTCTGCCGACCGCGATCATCCGACGAGCGTCCGCGCGAGCGTCCACAGCCGCATGTCAAGCGGTTTACACGAGGCGGTCGCCTCGGACAACGGCGTCGCGGCAACGTCGCCGCGAATCAGGCCCACCAGCACGCCGCGTTCTCCGCGTCGGAGCGCCTCGACCGCCCCCGCCCCCAGACGCGTGGCGAGCAGGCGGTCAAACGCGCCCGGCGCGCCGCCGCGCTGGATATGTCCCAACGAGGTCACGCGTAGGTCGAACCCGATGCGTTCGTGGTGCGCGCGGAAATACTCGGCGATCTCCGCGGCGCGAAATTTGGCTCCCTCTGCGATCACGCCGATCGCGTGCGCTTTGCCTCCGTCGTACGCCGCGCGAAACTCCGCCGCCATCGCCTCCGGCTCGCACGTTTGCTCAGGAATCGCCACCACTTCGGCCCCACCCGCGATCCCGGCCATGAGCGCGAGATACCCGCAGTCGCGTCCCATCACCTCGACCAGGAACGCCCGCCGGTGCGACGCCGCGGTGGTCTTGATCCGGTCGATGGCTTCCAACGCCACATTCAGCGCCGTGTCCACGCCGATGGTGATGTCGCTGCCCTCCAAATCATTGTCGATGGTGGACGCCACCCCCACCACCGGCACCCCCAATCTCTCCAGCGCGTACGCTCCGGCTTGCGACCCGTTCCCGCCGATGACGATCAGCGCGTCCAACGCCGCGGCCTCAATCCCGGCCAGCGCCAGGCGCTGACCCGCCTCCGTGGTAAATTCCTGGCTCCGCGCGCTGCCCAACATCGTCCCCCCGCGGTCGATGATTCCGCTGACGGATCGGGAGGTCAACACCGCCCAGTCCCCCGCGATCAGGCCCGCGAACCCGCGATGAATCCCCACCACCTCCAGCCCGGCCGCGATCCCGGTCCGCGTCACGGCGCGGATCGCCGCATTCATGCCGGGAGCGTCACCCCCGCTGGTCAACACCCCGATTCGTCGCACGGCATCCTCCCCACGGTTCACGCGCCCACAGCGGCGCGCGCTGACCGGTCGCCCTTCGGACGTCACGCTACCGCACGGACGCCCGCGAATCAATCCTTCCAAGTACGGAGAGCGAGTGATCGGTCGGGGCCCCCCCCTCCCCCCGGAAGGAGGAGACGGGCCTGCCGGCGACGTTCCGAGGAGCCGACGCGCAAACGGCCGACGCGCCTGATCGCGCGTTGGCCGTTTGCAGTGATCGGGGAAGAGACTTACGTTACGGCTGAACCACGATTCGTCCCCACATCCCCATGTGAATTGCGCAAAAGTACCCGTATACGCCCGGTTCCTTGAACGAATGGGAGTAATCGCTCCCCGGAACCATGCGCTGATGAAACTCCAGATCGCCGACCTGCGTCGCCACGCTTCTGGACACCGGGCCCGACGAGGTGAGGAAGTGTTCTTGGTTGTCGTGATTCATCCACGTCACCCGGTCGCCGACGCGAACCGTCATGACTTGGGGAGCAAACGCTTGCGCCTCCATCACGACCTCCCGTTCACCCGCGGATGCGGAGGGAACAGCCGTGACCTGCAGCATGCCCGACGCGATCAACATACCGAGTAACGCAACGTACCGTGAGCTCATACCGGGTCCTCCGAGTCAAATGGCGACGACGTCGCGCCGCACGATCGGCCGCGGACACCCGCTTGGCGGGGGCCGCCGGCCCTAGTCGGAGAACCCTGGTTCCGAACGCAATATTCCCGCCCGGTACGTCAACGGCGCGCAGGCGCCGCCGTGTGTTCACTTTTGGCCCAACCGTGACGCGTGCGGACTCTCAGGTCGCGGACTCGTGTGCCGACGGCTCACACCGCGTCCGCTCCGATGCCCACGGCCATCCGCACTGACGGACTCCGTCGACGTCGCCATTCCAGCGTACCGGAGATCCGTTGCTCCGATCCCCAATCGCTCCAATACACGCCGCGGACCGGCAACACCCACAGCGACGGCCGGCCTAACGTCGGAATCGCTTCCAACACAGCCCGCGAAAAATTCACCGACGCCAGATCGCGATACACCTCTTCCACCACGCGCGTCTCGTGCCCGGTCCCCAGCGCGCCGCGCACCCGCTCGAACGCGTGGCGCAACGCGGGCGCCGCGCGGGCCACCGCTCTCATCAAGGTCTGGGGGCGACACACCATGACCATGGTATTCCACAACGCGCCGTGCGCGGCCAACTCCTGGGCCTGCGAGCACGTCGGTTTCTCGACGAACGTCGCCACTCGGCGAAGACCGGGGACCGCGCGCACCGAGCGGTACCACGCCGGCACGATATACCCGTACTCGGACTCCGCGCGATCCGGTTCCACGCCGAGGAGCACGAGACCTTGGGAATCGGATTCTACGGCTCGAAAGGCCAGATCCACGTATCCCATGAACAACCCCTCCGGATCGATAAAATGATCCGACGGGAACAAACCCACCACCGCGTTCGGGTATCGCGCATCGAGGTACACGAGCGGCAACAGCACCCCGGGACCGGTCTCTCGATTCTCCGGCTGGAGCACCACGGTACCGGGCGGACGACAGCCGAGTTGATCCCGGGCCTCGGGAAACTGCACGTGCGATTGCGTGGCCACGATCCAGACCCGCTCCGACGGAATCAGTCGCTCCACGCGATCCACGGTCTGCGACAACAAGGACCGCGACCCCACGAACGGCACGTACTGTTTCGGCAAGGTATCGCCTCTAAGACGATACACGAACGACTGGAGACGACGCCCCGCTCCTCCCGCAAGCACGATTGCGCACCGAACCGGTCTCACGCGCCGCTCATCCGCCATGACGAACGTCCTCCCGTGGGTGATGCGGGGGGAATCCCCCGTTGTCCTCGTGCCGGACCCATCCTCGTTCATACCGCGCGGCGACGGACGAGCCGCCGGAAAAATCGGTCGGGACGACTATGGAGCTGACCCTCGCGTCCGTCATGCCCAAGCCCCCACGTTGTCATCCCAATCGAGGCCCAATTGTCCCGGGCCGACCCGAAAAATCCCATCCGTCAAACGGGCCAATGCCTTGGCGGAAATGGGCCACTGTACATCCCCCCATCGCGCCGACGTCCTCATCCGTTTGTGCGAGCCGCATACTCCAGTCGAGGGGTGGCGAACGCCTCCCGTATTACGCCACAATACCTCGGAACGAGACGCTGAATGCCCTTTCGAAATCGCGAACACGCGGCCCGGCTGTTGGCCGATCAATTGGCCGAGTACCGCGGTCGCAACCCGTTGGTACTGGCGATCCCGCGCGGAGCCGTGCCCATGGCCGCGATCATCGCCGACGCATTGGGAGGCGAGTTGGACGTGGTCTTGGTCCGCAAACTCGGCGCGCCGGGGCAACCGGAATTGGCCATCGGGGCGGTGGATGAAACCGGGCGCATCTCGCTCGTACACACGGCCCAAGAACTCGGCGTGAGCGACGCGTATGTGGCGCGAGAGGTCGAGGCGCAGACCCAAACCATACGCGCGCGCCGAGCGTTATATACCCCCGTGCACCCGCCGATCGACCCGGCGGGCAGGATCGTGATCGTGGTGGACGACGGGATCGCCACCGGTGCCACCATGCTGGCCGCGCTGACCGCGGTGCGCGCGCGCCGTCCCGCCGCGCTGGTGGCGGCCATGGGCGTGGCCCCGAACGACGTGCTCCGGCGAATCCGGGATGTCGCGGATCGGGTGGTGTGCCTGGAAACGCCCGAGGTGATGTTCGCGGTCGGCGAGTTTTACCGAGAGTTCTCCTCGGTCACGGACACAGAGGTCGTTGAGATGCTCCACCGGCACCGGACGCCCGTTCAACCCGGCGCCCACGGGGCCGATATTCACTCGTGAGGACGGAGCCATGACCAGCACAGCCCGCACGCAAGCTGCCAAACCCCGCGCCCCGCGCACGGACCGCGCGGTGGATCCGCGTGCCATTGACTTTTCGTCCTGAGCGCGGACATGATGGATCATGATTGCGTCGGAATTCCGCGGGATGCCGTCGGTGAACGAGAGTGTGTGTCGCCTCTGCCCGTACCGCGCCCAGAGCGTATTCGGCGATCTTCCGGAACCACAACTCAACGAGTTTTGCGGCCTCAAACTCACCAGCCGATACCAGAAACAGCAACGCATTTTTTACGAAGGCGAACCGAACCTGGGAATCTCGATCGTCTGTTCCGGCAAGGTCAAATTGAGTCGGTCCTCCTCAACCGGTAAGACCCAGATCCTGAACATCGTGGGTCCCTGCGGGCTGCTGGAGGAAAAGGACCTGTTCCTCTCGGATCGCCACACGGTGAGCGCGGAAGCGCTCGAAGACTCGACCGTGTGTTTCGTGAAGAAAGAGCAGTTCCTCGCGTTCCTCGGCGCCAACCCGACGGTGACGCTGCGGCTGATCCAACACCTCTCGCAGGAGCTCGCCCGCGCGGAGGATCGCTCGTTCGCATTGACGTCGCTCGACGTCAAACAACGTCTCGCCGCGTTATTGCTGGAACTGGCCGACCGGCACGGCGCTACCCTGCCGCAAGGACGCGTGATCGACGTGCCGCTGACCCGTGAAAATCTGGCGGAAATGATCGGCGCCACGCCGGAAAGCGTGATCCGGGCGTTGAGCGCGTTTCGAAAAATCGGCGTGCTCAAGGACCACGCAAAACAGATCATCCTGCTCCGTCCCGATCACCTCCGTGGCCTCGTCGAGACCTGACGCTCGCCACAACCGGTCTCGTGCCTCCGGCGCGTCGTCATCCTCCGACGTCGGCGCGCGAGCGAATCGCGGCCGCCAGCTCGGTCGGATCGACCGGACGCGACGTGTCCACGGTCACGCTCGCGCGGAGCTCCTCGTCGGTCAACGCGTCGATCCCGCGCAACTGGCCGTCCAACACCGCTAAATCGGCGTCCGACGCGTCACGACCCGCTCGCGCGCGTTCCACGATTCTGGCGCGCACGACCGACTCCGGCGCCCGCACCGCGAGCATGACGCACGGCAGAGAACGCGCGCGCGCCGCCGCGCGCAGACGGTCGCGCTGCCCTCGTTTCAAACACGCGGCATCCACCACGACCGGAAACCCCGCGTCCAATACCGCCCCGGCCAATTCTGCGAGGCGCGCGTAGGTCCGCTCCGTGAGATCGTCCGTATAGATCCCGGCCCCGGGTTCGGCGCCCGCGCGATCCAGCGACGAGAGACCAACCAGGCGTTTGCGCTCCACGTCGCTCCGAATCCGGACCGCCCCCAGCGTCTCGACCACGGCTTGCGCCAGGTAGGTCTTCCCGGAACCCGAGACTCCGTGGGTCACAATAAGCGTTGGTCGCTCCACGGTCGGAGACTGCGCCGCCAGCTCCAGGTAGCCGCGAACTTCGCGGCGGGTCGCGGCCCGCTCCGACGCGTCGAATTCACCCTGCGACAACCGCAAGCAGGCCACTTTGGCGCGCACCAACGCGCGATACGCGTGGTAGTACGACATCACGCGCAGCCCCGCGTAATCCCCGGTGGCTTCCACGTACGCGTTGAGGGCCCGACGCGCCAGGATCTGCGCCCCGCGGCGGCGCAGATCCATCACCAAAAACGCGACCTCGCTCATCACGTCGATCCACCGCAAATCGTCGTTGAACTCGATGCAATCGAAGATCACCGGTTCATCATCGACCCACGCCATATTCCCTAGGTGCAGATCGCCGTGGCACTCTCGGATGAAGCCGTCGCGCTTGCGCGCCGAGAACACAGGCATCAACGCTGCGTGTTCGGCCAAACTCCACCCCTCCAACCGCTCAACAAGAGGGAGATCGCCGGGGTCGGCCGGGTGCTCCACAATCGTCGCGAGATTTTCCTGAACCCGGCGAGCCACCCGCTCCGGCTCGCCGAACGGGGTCTCCATCGTGGCGACCGCCGCGCGCGCGTGAAAGTCCGCGATGGCGGACACCTCGGCGTCCAGCCGCTCTGGCGTGAGTGCTCCGCGCGCCAGCAGCAGATCCAGGCGCGCGTCGTGCGGAAACTGCTTCATCTTCACGGCGTACTCGATGGCGGGGCCCGGCCCGCCCCACCGGGGATACTCGGTCGTCCCCGTGATCGGCACCACGTCGAGATACCACGTCGGCGCCAGCCGACGGTTCAGCCGCAGTTCCTCCTCGCAAAAAATCCGCCGACGTTCCAATGTCGAAAAATTCACGAACCCGAAGTCCACCGGCTTTTTAAGCTTGTACGCGTATAGGCCGGTCAACAACACCCAGGAGATGTGCGTTTCGATCACCTCGAACCGGTCAACCGGATGGTTATACAGCGAAGAGTCCTTGAGAGCCCGGAGCAGAGCGTTAGTCATGAGGCAGCCGACGATGACGACCAGCAACACATCGTGCTATCGCACGTGATCATGGCCCCCCCGAAGCGAATCGACCCACCAGTTGAGGCGCCACCAAAGAAACAGGGGTTGGCGGCTCATCCGCGCAACCCCTTGATTTATCTGGAGCGGGAAACGGGATTTGAACCCGCGACCCTCGCCTTGGCAAGGCGATGCTCTACCGCTGAGCTATTCCCGCTTATGTGAGGCCATGCGGCGCACAATGTTCCGCGAACGGCCGGCAGTTTTTATCATGCCGGCGGCGGGAAGTCAAACGTCGCGTAACGCGTTTCGTCGTGTTAGAATACGGCCGGTTTGTCATCTCAGAGAGGAGGACGTACGAACCGATGAAAAATCTGAAAGGCATTGTGCTGTTGGTGCTCGCCAACGCGCTGATCTTCGTCACCCTGTCGATCACGTTTACGGTGCTGGTGCAATTCGTATTGCCCGCGTTCGGCATCGATCTGCGCGGTTCGGTCAATCAGTCGCTGCTGTTGTGGTCATTCGTGCTCGGCTTCGGCGGCGCATTTATCAGCCTGCTGATGTCTAAACGCATGGCCCGCATGGGGCTACGCGCGGCACGGATCACCCAACCCCGAACCGCCGAGGAACAGTTGCTCTATCGGACCGTCGAAGATTTGTCCCGGCGTTTGAACATCGCCATGCCGGAGGTCTGGATCTACGACGCGCCGGATCCCAACGCATTCGCCACCGGCCCCAGCAAGAACAACGCGATGGTGGCGGTCTCGACCGGACTGCTGCGTCAGTTGGACGAACGCGGCGTGCAAGCGGTGTTGGCCCACGAAATGGGCCACGTGTTCAACGGCGACATGTTCGCCACGACGGTGTTAATGGGCCTGATGAACACGTTCGTGTATTTCATCAGCAACATCATCACGCGTCATATCGCGGAGCGCAATCAGTTGCTCGCGTTCGTGGCCTATTTCTTCATCCAGACCGTGCTGTCGTTCCTGGCCATGATTCCGATCTGTTATTTCTCGCGGCGGCGCGAGTTCCGCGCGGATCGGTACGCGGCCACGGTGTACGGCGCCGACGCCATGATCTCCGCATTGCAGGGCATCGATCGCTTCGTGCGAGGCGGCCGCGTCCAGTATTCCACGCAGGATGCGCTCGCGACCATGAAAATTTCCGGTAACAGCCGAGGATGGCTCCATCTGTTCTCGACCCATCCGCCGATCGAATCCAGGATCGCCGCGTTACGCGCGTCGGCGTAACCACGCCGCCACTACGCGCGAGGGGCCGCGGTCAACCGACCGCGGCCCCTCGTTGTTCCGTGTTCGTCCTGAAGCGACCTACGCGGCCCGGAGCGACGCCGCGGGCCCTCCCCCGCCGCGTCCGGCTCGCGCGCGCAGCCAGGCCGTGATGTCGTCGGCCGGAATCGGCGGGGTGAATAAGTACCCCTGCACCGCGTCACAGCGTCGTTGCACCAAAAACGCCCGCTGTTCTTCCGTCTCCACGCCCTCGGCCACCACGGTCAGTTTTAAGCTGTGAGCCATCGCGATGATGGCGGTCGCGATGGCGGCGTCGTCGGAGTCGGTCGTAATGTGTCGGACGAACGATTTATCGATCTTGATGGTATCGATCGGGTACCGCTTCAAGTAACTCAGCGACGAATACCCCGTCCCGAAATCGTCCAACGCGAGTCCGATCCCCATCGCGTGCAAGGTGTTGATGGCGGACACCGTCCGATCCGCGTCCGACATCAAGAGGGTTTCGGTCAGTTCCAAGTCCAGCCATTTCGGATCGAGCCCGCTCTCGCGCAACACCCGAGCCACCACGTCTTTGAGATCCGGCTGTTGGAATTGGCGCGCCGACAGGTTCACCGACACGCAAAACGGCGCAACCCCCTGCTCTTGCCACCGGCGATTCTGCGCGCACGCCAGGGACATGACCCGCTCCCCGATCGGGACGATCAGCCCGGTTTCCTCGGCCACCGGGATGAAGCGCGCCGGAGCCACCAAGCCCCACTCGGGGTGACGCCACCGGACCAAGGCTTCCATCCCCACGACGAGACCGGACTCCAGTTCCACCTGCGGCTGGTAATAGACGACGAATTCGTCGCGGTCCAAGGCGTGCCGCAAGCTGCTTTCCAGCGACAGCCGTTCCAGTTGGCTCACGTTCATCGCCGGGGAATACAGTTGAAACGTGTTCCGGCCCTGGTCCTTGGCGCGATACATGGCCGCGTCGGCATGTTTGAGTAATGTCCCGGACTCGTCGCCGTCGTCCGGCGCCACGCTGACGCCGATGCTGGCGCCCACGAACAGTTCGTGGGAATCCACCACGAACGGGGCGCGCAGCGCGGCGAAAATTTTCCCCACGACCATGGCGGAATCGCTCACCTTGGCCAACTCGGGCAACAACACCGCGAATTCGTCCCCTCCAAGCCGCGCCACCGTATCGCCGTCGCGCAGCACCCCGCTCAACCGTTCGGCGACGGCGGACAACATCCGATCGCCCGCGGCATGCCCGAGCGTCTCGTTCACCAGCTTGAACCGGTCCAAATCCAGGATCAACACGGCCAACGGACGCTCCGACCGGCCGGTTCGGACGCGAACCAACGCTTGATCCAGGCGGTCCAGGAACACGGCGCGGTTCGGCAGATTGGTGAGCGCGTCGTGGCGAGTCACCTGCGCCAAGCGCGCCTCCCACTCCTTGCGTTCCGTGATATTGCGAAAGATCGCGTGAGTCGAGACCAATCGACCGTCCACATACTGTCCCGTGGCACTGCCTTCAAGCGGAATCACCCGCCCGTCTTTGGCGACGAACACCGTCTCGATCAGCACCGGAGATTCCCCGGCCGCCAAACGCTGGAAGTGTTCACGGAAGCGGTCAACGGACTCCCGGTGGATCAGGTCAAACAGCGTGATCGACGAGACCTCGTATTCCCGGTATCCCATCGTGTCCAACCACGCCCGGTTCACGAACAGCACGCGCCCGTCCGGGTCCACGCTTTGAATCATGTCGTGCGCGTTCTCGACCACGTCGCGGTACCGCTCTTCGCTCTCGCGCAGGGCTTCTTCCGCGGTCTGGCGTTCGAGCTCGGCCCCGGCGCGCGCGGCGAAAATTCGGAGGATCGACTCCAACGGGAGCGCCGAATCCATCACGCGGTCGTCCATGACGCCCATGTGCCCGAGCGGGTGGCCGGCTGAATCAAAGAGGGGAACGGCCATATAACTGACGACCCCGTGTTCTCGCAACCAGACGTCTTCGGGAAACCGCGATTGGACGTCCGACGGGAAAAACTGAAAGGCCTCACGAATCACCCGCTCACACGGCGTCCCCTTGATCGGATACTCGAACGAGTCGGCCCAATCCGTCCCGGTCCAAAACGAGATGATCCGGTAGCGCGATCCGTCGGAGTCCGAAGGTCTGGCAATGAAGGCCCAACGAACGCGCAGGGCGGCCGCCATGCTTTTCGTCAGTGAACTGAAAAATTGGCTGCCGACGAGCGACGACGCGTCCCGCGCGATGATCCCGAACGCTTCATCAGCCCATCGACGCTCGGTGGTGTCGGCGATGAACCCCTCCAACGCCATCAATTCCCCTTGGTCGGAATACACCCCCCGCCCCTGCTCCCACACCCACCGCTCGTCGCCGTCGGCCGTCCGGATGCGATAACGAAGCACGAACGGTCGTTTCGCCGCCACGGCGTCCTGGACGCCGACCCAGACCGGTTCTTGGTCGTCGGGATGGATCAGGTTTCCATAGAGCACGCGTCTCTGGAGAAAGTCCTCCGCCTTGAACCCCGTGATCCCGGCAACACCCGGGCTCATATACTGCACGGTCCAGTCCGGATCGTTTGCGCACCGGTACACGGCTCCCGGGAGGTTGTCGATCAAGGTCGACAGACTGCGCTGGCTCTCCCGCAACGCGGTTTCCGCCAGTTTTTTATCGGTCACGTCATCGAGCACCAGGAGAAGTCTCGCCCGATCCGAATCCGCGTGGTCCGCGTCGCCGCTGGCCCTGGCAATCGGCACCAGCGTGAGCTCGATCTGTCGGGTTTCCTCCCCGTTGACCAGTTCGACGTCCATGATTTGAGAGCGCCGTTCGCCGATACCCAAGAGACGGGCCACACGATCCCACCAACGGCGCGCCGGGAAGAACGCTTCCAGCGGCATCCCGATCACCAAGTTGGACGGCTTGCCCACCAGATCGAGAAACGCCCGGTTGGCGAACAACACCCGAAGATCCGCGGACAAGACCAGCACGCCCGACGGAATGTTGCTCACGATCCGTTGGGCATGGGTCTGTAGTTCCTCGATCGTCCACCGATCGATCTGATGGTAGGTATCGAGGGTCAGGCCGACGTCGAAAAACACGACCTTGACCAGGGCTCGGGCCATGTCAACCGCACGCCGGGAGTCGTTGGCGGCCACATCCCACAACGTGCCCAGCAGTTCGCACAAGTACCGGCTGTAGGCGCCCAGATACCATTTGGGCCCCAACCCGATTCGGTGGTGGGTCTCGCCGACGCGAATGCGGTTTTCGACGTAGTCCCCGGCGTAGTTCCCGGACGTGAGGCTATTAAAATAGGCCGCTTGGCTTCGTTTGAGCCGCTCAACAGTCGCGGCGTCCGCCAAAAACGCGCGGGTCTCCTCGAACCCGGAAAGGTGCGCGTAGAATCGGTCCGCGAATTCCGATGACCGCTCCACCAGCCGCGCGTGAAGGGCCTTGAGCAACGCGGCGTCATGAGCGGTAAAATCCAGAAACGCTTTTCGGCGTTCAACGTCGTGTTGGTCCACGCCGATGCGCCGCGCAAGGAAGGCCGCCCCCTGGGGCAAGGACGTCGCGGTCAGGCGTTCAAAGGCTTCCCCGACGGCGCCGTCCGTCGAACCCTCCTGCTCCCCGACGTGTTGAGGATCAGCCGCCACGGTCCATCCCGTTGATCGTCATTCGATACCGCATCGTCGCCACGAACATCCCGACCGGTTTCCGAAATCCGCCGTCTCGTGAACGGACGACACAACGGCCGTCGGAACCATAGAAATTTTACCCGGCGACCGCGTTCTGGCAAGACCACGCGACCACCATGAACGGATCATTCGTAATCCCGCGTGTGGAGCGATCGGACAACGACCAGGACATCGGCGAGAAGGTGCGGCGGCGAGCGGGTTCGAACCGCTGCATCGACCCGAGATCGTACGGTCATATCACGACCGCGAATCAGGCTCGACACCGACATCATGCTACACGGCGCGCGCGCGGATCGCGCATCAGAGTTCAGCGCCGTATTGGGCGCTCATTAGGAAGAAATGAAATCAAGCAATTAAATCTGTCCGTTTCCTCTGCGTTTCTTCGTTCAAAATCTACAAACGGCTCACCACGTAACGCGGTTTCCACACATGGGTGATCGCGTTCAATCCGTCATTCCCCGAAAGGCAAGAATCCAGACCAGTCAGTCGGCAACAGGCGGTTCATGGAGTAGACCGCGCAAATCCTGCAGCGCGAACGGCCGTCGTGTCGTGAATTTGCCGAATCCTCACGATTCTTTCATCGGCGATCGTAAAGTGCTCAGCGATCCGCATCTTCCCTAAGCCTTCCACATCCATATCGTAGAGCAGCATAGCCTCATTTGCTTTAGAAAACTCAGCGAGAAGGTCCACACTTTTGACCAGCCCGCCAAAACCTGTCAGCGCCTGGGCGAACGAGTCCTTATTGGGATAATGATTGATTGGCACCTCAACCACGAGATCCGGCGCAAGCAATCGGATAGCTTCTTCAAAACGTTTACCCGTCCAAGCACTGTGGTAGGCGCGAACAACAGAAAGTGCTCTCATGTTTATTCCCATACTCAATTTAGGGGCGCGCCGCTTTAGGCGCGCCCTCTGGAGCGCCTTGTTGGACGGCTCATTTGCCGGGAGCCGGGCCGGCGGCCGGCGGAACGGGCGCCGGGACGACATTCGAGATGGGAGGCAGTGACTGGAGATACGCGAACACGGCCCGCAGATCTGCGTCAGTCATCAGCGCGTAATCCATCCAGGGCATAGGTGGCAGGATGTCGCGCCCGACGCCAGCATGTTTACCGGTTCGGATGGCCTGAATGAAGGTCTCCGGCGACCAGCTTCCCAATCCGGTCTCGTCCGGGGTGAGATTCGCCGTAAAACTGATCCCCCACGGTCCGGCCCAGGCGGTCAGATCGTTATTCGCAATCGCGCCCCACTGGTCGGGCCCGATGACGCCTGGCGGGACCGGAGGCACTTTCGCATCCGCCGGATGGCCCGACAGAAGACGGCTGTTGTCAGGTTCCGGGCCGGCCTCCGTGAACAGTTTCGGCGTGTGACAATCGCCGCATCCTCCTATTTTCACGAGATAACGCCCTCGCTCGACGGGAGCGGCGTCGGGGGTACGCGGCGGCTCCTGCGTTGTGCACGCGCCGGCGACGCCTAGCGCAGCCGCGATCAAACCCATGATGAGAAGACGTCGGTGACGAGTTCGCGAATACATCTCTTTCTCCTTTGCAGATGAGTTATGTTGCACATGTCAGGCATTCGTGCCGACACCCTGCCTTTGACGGAAGCCCAACGTTCGCGTTAACCGGTTGGCAAAAGCAGAGCGAAGCGACGCTTTTTCCAATCTGTGTTGAACGCGTTGTTATACCTCGCGTTGATAGATGTTTGGGTCATTGATTTCCATGAACCATTCTGGCTTTCGCAAGGCAACGAACCCATTTTGTTCATATAACCCGTGAGCATCAAGTGTGGCCAGCAACCAACGACGTAAACCTTGAAGTTCAGGATGGGCTAGAACGCATGAAACTAACCACTTTCCGAGGCCGCGCCCTCTATAGGCCGGCACTACAAAGACATCGGCGAGATAGGCAAAGGTGGCTTGGTCAGAGACGGCACGCCCGAAGCCAACTTGTTTTGAGTTGTGGTACAAGCCGAAACAGAGGGAATTGTTTATGGCTTTTTCCACAATTGACCTTGGGATTCCCTTTGCCCAATACGACTCGCGAAGAAAATTGTGGATGGTTTTAACATCCAGTTCTTCGCGTCTGTCGGATATTGTGAACTCGCCTTGTTTCCATTCCATGGGTTAATGTCTTTGCGAGGTATAACGTTTGAATTCAGCGGCCGCCGAAGTCGGTCCACGGGAATGATTGGTTCGGCGTCGTTACTGGCGTCACTGAATTTCTCTTCGGTTTAGTCTGTGTTCTGGCCAATTCGCCAAAGAACGCCCGACGGATCGTAGAGGCAGAAATCCCGCATGTGCCACGGCTGGTCTTCGATGTTCGTGACTCTGACGCCGTACTTTGAAAGAACGCCACTGTCTTGGACGTGATTCCACCAAGAGTTCACATCCCCGACGAGGATATGCATCATGAAATGTTCGGCAAACGACTCTGCGCAGAAATCTTGTAGCAGGAAGCTGACGTGCCCAAAGTGAAAGTAAGCAATGCCGCCACCTTCCGACGCCATAGTGAAGCCGAGATCTTTGTAGAACTGCTTAGAAAGCTCGAAGTCCTTCGACGGAACGAACGCCTTGATTTCAGTTACACGAAGGTTTGACATCTCTGGCTCCCGCGAAGCGCCGCCGAGCGAACCGAACCCGCTGGCCCCCGACGAAACGAGCGGCCGCGAGCCCCCCCGCTGAGTCCGGTCGGGTTGAGTGACTTGTTGGGCATCATTGTACGTTCCCCGTGATCTTTGTTTGTATATCATTCAGGTAGCCATGAATGTTTTTGTTATGGCCGATGATGAACTTTGAGACAAAGCGGAAAACGGGATTGTAAACCTCTCCATTTTCAGTAATGGTCAGAGTAGTGCCTTCAGGTGCAGTCTCAAGAACGAACTCCCAACTGCCGCCAAAGGGCAAACTAGAATCAGCAATGCGCCTCACCAATCGTTGGTTCGGCACGGACTCCACTGTCTGGTACGGGATACCTTCTCCATGAGAATCGGTTTCCTTCCACACGGGATGCCCGTCCATGTCAGGTAGACGCTCCACCGCACTGACGCCACTGCGCCATGTGGGATAAGCGCTAAAATCCGTGATGATCTCCCATAGCCGCTCAGCACTGAGACGATAACGAGCCGATTCACTAGCACGATGCTTTTCGGGCAACAGCAAACCGACCCCGACAACGATAGCGACAATACTTACGAGTCCAACACCCAGACCAACGACCCATTTCATTTATGCTCTCCCCCGGTCGCTTCGCGCGCACCGAAATAAACGACCACTTTTGCGAATGAGGCCCAACGGGGCGCGAGCTAAGCTGCACCCCCAAGGGGTGGGGAGGCCGAAGGCCTCATCCACCCCGCCGTGGGGGGAGCGAAGCGGAGTCGCGCGCTCGATGCGCGCGATGTCAGCTTCAGCGAGTTGTTCGGCGGGCGCTCGCTGCGTTGCGAGCCCCCGCCGAGCGCGGTTCCTCACGCGCGCAACAACTCGCTGAGCTCGCGCCCCGTTCGGTGGACGGTTGCGAGCGAAGCGAGCGTCCACCGAACGTGCTGCTAACCGGCGCGACGATAGGAGCGTCCGGTTGAGCGGCGGGTTAGAGGTAATGTGCATATGCCCTTGAGACCTTGCCTTCGTGGTTGAAATGAAACACCTCTGCGGATGGGCCACGAACACCGTTGTAGTAGAGGGTGATGCTGTTGACCCCGACAAGCGTGGCGACCAGCTCAAAATGAAGATCGGGAATCAGTTGAAGGGCTTTGGCCCAATAGGCCCCCACCGCTTCTTTGCCCTTTAGTGTTCCTGACGGTTTACCCACGATCTTGACTATTACCGGTGACGACATTTCAAAGTCGTCCGCGTAGTGCGACAGAATGCGAACAAGGTCATGCTTGTTCCAGGAGTCAATCCAGTCAGCCGCAAAATGATCAGCAAATGCTTTTTCGATCATGGATACCTCTAACGCCAAAACTAACCCGCCGGCCCCTGACTCAACGAGCGACTGCGAGCCGCCGCGCTTCGCCCGGTCGGGTTGAGTGCCGGGTTAGGCGCTATGCGATTTGCTCGTCAGCGAGTTATCCGCAGGTTCTTTTGCAAGTAGGACAACACGAAACTCACCAAAATCTTTGCCCAGGATCAACTTCATCGGAACAATTGAAACGGCAATACCGATTACTATACCGATCACCACCGAAACGGGGCGGATTGATTCTGGAGAAAACCCTATCACACCCATTACAAAACCTATAGCTCCACCAACGATCGCCCCTAAGATGACCGAGGCAAGAAGGGCGACTAGGGTGCGCCAGAAGTAAGATTTCCAGACCCGAGCAGCTCTACTCCAGGTAACCGGTAACTCCATTTGTAGCCTCCTGATGCTTGGCGTTCGGCGCGCCGAACGCAAACGCTAAGGGGCGCGGCGCTTTGCTGCCGCGTCCCTCTTCAGCGCTGTGTTAGGCTTCTTTTCTCGCAATGAACTGAAGGACGGAAGCCATCCCTGTATGGCCTTCTCCCTCGGAAACTTCCCTTTCAACCTCACGCAAAAGAATTGGCTCGAAGTTCGGGAATTCTCGATGGATCTTATCAACTGTCATGAGCATATCTGCATCCTTAGGCCCGCCTGTATCTAGCAACAGTTGATTCTCTGAGAATGCCTCCAGAATTTTTATTCCATTAGGTTTGAGCGACCGTTCTATTAACGGATAAAACCTATTTCGAACTGCACTCGGAAGATGCGCAGAAATTGAGACTACTGAACCATAGTGGTTCTCTTCTGGTTTAAAAGTTGCCAAATCAGTAACCATAGTCTTGATTTCTACGCCGCGTGATTGGGCTAATTTTTTTGCTTTTTCTAATGCGATCATCGAAATATCAACACCGAGGACATCTAATCCATCTGATGCCAGAAAAACAGCATTACGACCCTCTCCCTCTGAAAGAGATAGTACCGGACCGCTGAGAAGGCTGCAGTGCTCTGCCAAAAATGAATTTGGCTCTGTACCGTATAAGTAACCACCGATGGCGTAGCGCCTGTTCCAAAATTCTTCGTCATACATGATGTTTTTCCTGAAGCCTAACGCTGCGCGTGAGCGCCGACGTAGCGAGTCCGACTCCACGCGCTTGTTAGGCGGCTTTTCCACGATTCCTGATTAATTCCACGACGCCTTTAGGTATTGGCCGGCATTTACAATTCTTCTCGTGGGCAAGATGCCATTTGATTCTTTGCTCTTCAGTTGGCTTCGTTGGCATTTTGTTTTGTTCATGCCATTTCACATTCATCTTGGGCATTGTTTGGCTCCTGTGTGCATGGATGGTTCGAGCTCGCTTGCTTCTCATGGCGGAGAGCTGCCTGATGGCCGGATTGTTCAACCGGCGTTTGTACTCGTGGCTCTCCACGGCAACAAGAGCAACCTTGCCTTCGGCATCGAAGTGAAGACCCCAGCCGTATGACTTGGGCAAGGGCGAGGCTCGCATACACGCCATGGGCTTGGAGAAGAACCCAGACCATAGTTTAGCTCTCTTGGCTTTGAGTTCGGCGGCGGAAATGCCTTGGCGTTGCACATGCACGGAGAACTGCACTTCCTCCTGCGTGAGTGTGTACGGTTCGCCCGAGATGAGTTCGTACTCCAGTTGTGCAATGGATTTCTTGTCGCTGCGACTGGGCGGCACGGTGCCTGCCTTTGCTGTGGTGTCTGGAGCTACTGCAATGAAAGTGTTGACGTAGTTCATACACTACCTCTTAGACGACGAACGCTCACCATGACCAGCGTGCAAAAGCAGAGCGAAGCGGCCCTTTTGCACGTCCGAGTTGATGGTGTTGTTAGCCGTGCACATTGTTGTGGGTTACCGCTTCTCTGGCGGTATTGATTTGATTTCGGCCGCGAACCGCGCATGAGCTTCAGGGTCCACGGGTCTATGTTTGACCTTGGTGCTTGCTGGGTCCTTGCCAAGATAGTTATCGTCTTTCAAATTCTTCGACGGTCTGATTGGCCGTAGCTCAAAACCTCCACCGCAGTTAGGACAGACGTTTCCCAAGATGGCGTCGACACAAGTGGCACAGAACGTACATTCATAAGTACAGATTCGCGCCTCAAGTGAATCTGGCGGCAACGGCTTGTTGCAGTGCTCACAGGTTGGTCTGAGTTCAAGCATGATGTCTTCTATCCGTGACGGCTAACGCTCTGCATAACCGGCTGGCATGGAGCGCAGCGGAATGCCAGTCCGAGTCGATGCGGTTGTTAGCCATCGCCTCGTTGAAGAAAGGACAGGATGTTAGCCATCAGATCATTTATCGATTTATACCGACTTGAGCTTGCCGATAGGATTTCTTCCTCCGTTTGAACGTATCTTGATGGAACTAGCTCTTCGCGACAATTTGAGACAATTTCTCTCGCCGACTCCGGTGTTGTTTCGAGGTGGAACTGCAAGCCGATTACCCGCTTGCCGAGTTGAAAGGCCTGGTTCTCACACCCTTCACTCTTTGCGAGCCGTATCGCGTCCGGTGGCAAATCAAATGTCTCTCCGTGCCAATGGAACACTATTTCCGAAGGCGGAAAATTGAAGACCGAGCCGTCAATAGAGGCAACCGCATGGATAGGAAACCAGCCGATTTCCTTTACGGGGTTGGGAAAGACTTTCGCCCCCATTGCGTTTGCAATAATTTGAGCGCCAAGACATACACCCAAGACGGGTTTCCCAGACTCGACGATTTCACGAACAAACTGCTTTTCCAAGGCAAGCCAAGGGAATTTATCTTCATCATTCACGCTCATCGGACCGCCCATGACCACAAGCAAATCAATTGCTTTAGGGTCCAGCAAATCAGCTGATTCAAAGAACCGTGTGTTGGTCAGCTCGTACCCATTTGAATCCAGCCAAGGCTTGATGCTTCCAAGCCCTTCGAATGGAACATGTTGGAAATAGTGCGCGCGCATTTTCTCTCCCGTGATGGTTAACTACAATTCGACATCCTAATGATTTCGATAAACCAAGCGCCTACCGCTTCCTAACCGCAACGCATTTTAAGCCCACTGAACCTATATCTATTCATAAATAACAGCATGTTATTGATGTTATATCAACTAATAGATTCGGTATGTTAGGACGCGTATTGCGCTGGCTAACATCCCGCCATCGATCACTCGGGCAATCGGTCCGCGGGGCTTTTCACGCCGCGCCCGCCCCGGTTCAGCACATGGGTGTAGATCATCGTGGTCTTCACGTCGCGGATGGCTCGTGGCGGTACGGTCTCATGCAAGTGATGCCGCCGGCGTTCGCCCGTGCGCGGATCACCGAGATGGTCCTGGCGGGGAACACCCACTGCCAGCCCATTCGCGGTCCGCGTGCGGGTATTTACGGGCCATGGCGTGCGGCAGCATGACGCGCCCGAAGCCCGCGGCCGCGTCGGCCTCGTGTTGTGCCCGAACCCGTTCGAGATGCGCCGTGAGCCGCGGGATCACCGACGACGGCAGCATGGTGACGCGATCCTTATCGCCCTTGCCCTCACGCACACGCAGTTCACCGCGGCCAATGTCCACGTCTTTCACGCGCAGGCGCAGACATTCCATCACGCGAAGCCCGGCGCCGTAGAGCAACATTCCCATGATCCACGTAACGCCGTCAAGCACGGACAAGACGGCGTGCACTTCCTGTTGCGACAGGACGACCGGCAATCGCTGCGGCCGCTTCGCGCGCACCACGTCGTCCACCCAACCGGGGTCACGGCCGAGTACATCCTTATAGAGAAACAGGATGGCGGCCAAGGCCTGATTCTGCGTTGACGCAGCCACGTTCCGGTCAACGGCCAGCGAGGTCAGAAACCGAGAAATGTCCGGCGCGCTCATCTCCGCGGGATCTCGTTGGCGATGAAACAGGACGAATCGGCGGATCCACCCCAGGTAGGCCTCCTCGGTCCGATAGCTGTAATGCCGGGTTCTGATCGCTTGGCGGACCCGATCGAGGAGCGCACGCGTGGCCGCCGTGACGTCATCGCTTACCGGCTGAAGGGATGTGTCCAGGTTGCCAGACCTGTTGACCGGATGAAGGGAGGGATCGACCTCGACTGGCTCCCCCGTAAAGAGGGCGAGCAAATCGGCGATGGCCTTAGGGGTTTGGGGAACCGTCCAATGTTTCTCTTGCTGATGCCAGCGGCGTCCGGTGACCGTCTTGATTTTTTCCACGCGCTCCGGGGTATACGGCACGAGCACGATGAGATTTCCTGGGGCCCCTTGTCTGATCTGAATCGTGCCCATTGACGGCCTCAGCACACGATGTTCGTGTCACGTCGCCCTGATGTCACGACTCATGGCGACAGACGTCCTGACGAGGTGGTGTTATCGCGTGTCCGACACCGCCCGCTTTTTCTTGCTGTCTTTCAGTGCCGCCTGGGCTGCGGCGAGGCGCGCGATCGGAACGCGGTATGGGGAGCAGCTTACGTAGTCCAGGCCGATACGGTGGCAGAATTCCACGGAGGAGGGTTCGCCGCCATGTTCGCCGCAGATGCCAACTTTCAACTTGGGGCGGACCGAGCGGCCCTTCTGGGTGCCCATTTGCATCAGGCTGCCCACGCCGTCCTGGTCGATGGCCACGAACGGGTCGCGGGGCAGGAGGCCTTGTTCGACGTAGAACGGGAGGAATTTGCCCGCGTCGTCGCGGGAGAGGCCGAAGGTGGTTTGGGTGAGGTCGTTGGTGCCGAAGGAGAAGAATTCGGCTTCTTTGGCGATGTCGTCGGCCACGAGCGCGGCGCGCGGCAACTCGATCATGGTGCCGATGGTGTAGGCGACTTTCTTGCCGTAGCGTTTCATGGTCTCTTCGGCCACGCGAATGAGCAATTCCTTCATGCGCGCCAATTCCTTCACGTGCGCGACCAAGGGGATCATGACTTCAGGAATCACTTTCACTTTCTGCTGCGCCAGTTCGCACGCGGCTTCGAAGATCGCGCGCACCTGCATCTCGTAAATCTCGGGGAAGGTGATGCCCAACCGGCAGCCACGCCATCCCAGCATGGGGTTAAATTCGTGCAGGCTCTTGTTCTTGGCGCGCAGGTTGTCGACCGGCACGCCCATGTCCGTGGCCAACGACGCGAGTTCCGCCTCGGTCTGCGGCAGGAATTCGTGCAGCGGCGGGTCCAGCAGGCGAATGGTCACCGGCAGGCCGGCCATTTCCTTGAAGATGCCGAGAAAGTCGCTCTTTTGCATGGGCAGCAATTTGGCCAGCGCGCGCTGCCGCCCGGCCAGATCATCGGCCAGGATCATTTCGCGCACCGCGCGGATGCGATCACCCTCGAAGAACATGTGTTCGGTCCGGCACAGGCCGATGCCTTCGGCGCCGAATCCCCGCGCCACCTTGGCGTCGTGCGGGGTGTCCGCGTTCGCGCGCACGCGCAGACGCCGCGCCTGGTCCACCCACCCCATGAGCACGTGGAAGTCCTTGCTCCACTTGGGCTGAACCAACGGGGCTTCGCCGAGGATGACTTCGCCGGTGGAGCCGTTGAGCGTGATCCAATCGCCGCGGCGCACCACGTGGCCGTTCACGGAGAACGAATCGGTGCGTTCGTCGATGTTCACCGCGCTGCACCCGGCCACGCAACATTTGCCCATGCCGCGCGCCACCACCGCCGCGTGCGAGGTCATGCCGCCCCGCGCGGTCAGAATCCCCTCGGCTGCGTTCATGCCGCCGATGTCTTCGGGCGAGGTCTCGGCGCGCACCAAGATGACTTTTTCTCCCTTGGCCGCGGACCGCTCCGCGTCTTCGGCCGTGAACACCACCTTCCCGCCCGCCGCGCCCGGCGAAGCGGGCAAGCCCTTGGCCACGACCTGCAGTTTGGCCGAGGGATCAATGGTGGGATGCAGGAGCTGGTCGAGCTGCTCCGGGTCCACCCGCATGATCGCGGTTTCGCGGTCGATCAGCTTTTCCTTAGCCATCTCGGTGGCGATGCGGATCGCGGCCGCGGCCGTGCGCTTCCCTACGCGCGTTTGGAGCATGTAGAGGGTGCCCTCCTGGATCGTGAACTCCAGATCGAGCATGTCGCGGTAGTGTTTCTCCAGCGTCTTGTAGACGCGCTGCAATTCGCGGTACGCGCCCGGGATCGTGTCCTTGAGCGACTCCACCGGCAACGGGGTGCGAATGCCCGCCACCACGTCTTCACCCTGCGCGTTGAGCAGGCACTCCCCAAAGAACCGCCGCTCGCCGGTGGACGGGTCGCGCGTGAACGCCACGCCGGTGCCGCTGGTCTCGCCCATGTTCCCGAACACCATGGCCACCACATTGACCGCGGTGCCCCAGGATTCGGGGATGTTGTTGAGTTTGCGATAGGTCACCGCTCGCGCGCCGTACCACGAGTCGAACACGGCTTTGATCGCGAGCGTGAGTTGCTCTATCGGGTCTTCGGGAAAGGGCCGTCCGGTCTCGGCCTTGACCAGGCCCTGGAAATCCCCGACCAGACGCCGCAACGCGTGTTCGTCCAGATCCGTGTCATGGTGCACGCCGCGTTCGGCCTTGGCGTCTTCCAGCAGGCGTTCGAACTTCTCCCGCTTCACCCCCAACACAATGGAACCGAACATGGTGATGAACCGGCGATACGCGTCGTACCCGAAGCGCGGGTTGCCGGTCTTCTTGATCAACCCGTGCAAGGTGCGCTGGTTCAAGCCGAGGTTCAACACCGTGTCCATCATGCCGGGCATGGAGGCCTTGGCCCCGGACCGGACCGAGACGAGCAGCGGCCGCTCGGGATCGCCGAAGCCCATGTTCATGGACCGCTCGACTTTTTTCATGCCCGCGAGCGTCTGCTCCCACATGCCTTTGGGATACGATTTTTTGAGCCGGAAGTACTCGACGCACGCCTCGGTGGTGATGGTGAACCCGGACGGCACCGGAATCTTGAGGTTGGTCATCTCGGCAAGCCCGGCGCCTTTGCCGCCAAGTAGGTCCTTCATCCCCGCCTTGCCTTCGGCGCGTCCATCCCCGAAGGAGTACACCCACTTGTGCGTCGCTGATCGAGCCATCACGTTCTCCCTTCCAACCGAGCTTGCTTAACGCATCGTAGGCGCGGGTTCCCGCGCCTACGATGCGAGATCTTCTGACCCTATATTCTCACCGCACGACGGCTTCCGTGGTCGCTACCGCGCGAAAATCCGCGAACCGCGCCAGCAAATCGTTCACCGCCTTGAGCAGCGCGAGCCGCGTGTCCCGCACCGCGGAATCGTCCGCCATCACCATCACGTCGGTGAAGAACCCGTCGATCGCGGGCTTGAGCGATTCGAACGTCTCCAACACGGCTTCGTCCCGACCTTCCGCCTCGTGCGCGTGGATCGCGGCCTCGGCCCGTTGCGTGTCCGCGTGCAGGCGGCGCTCCGCGTCGTGCGTGAACCGCGCGGGGTCGATCGCGGCGGGGCACTGCTCGGGCAGGATGTTCATCACCCGTTTGCACACCGTCATCAACGACTCGAACGCCGGCCGCCGCGAGAACGCGCTGAACGCGGCCAGCCGGCGAAACGCCAGGTGGGGTGCGTCGGCCGCGGACGGCACGTCTAGCACCGCGTTGATCAAATCGCCGCGGAATCCTTCGGTCTTGGCTTGTGATTCGATCCTCTGGCAGAAAAACTCCTGAATCGTGCCGTGATCCGTACCCGACTGCGCCGCGTGCGCGATCAACGCGGAAAGCGTGACCACCGGCCGCTCGCGCAGGATCTGCACCACGCCCAACGCCTGTCGCCGCAGCGCGTACGGGTCCTGCGATCCGGTGGGGATCAACCCCGCGCCGAAGCACCGCACGATGGTGTCCACCTTGTCCGCGACCGCGAGGAGCTGAGCCAGCGGATTCGCGGGCAAACGATCCCCGGCGAATCGAGGGCGGTAGTGCTCGCCGATGGCGTCGGCCACGGCGTCGGGCTCGTGTTGTCGCGCGGCATACTCGCGCCCCATGATGCCCTGCAACTCCGGGAATTCGCGCACCATGCCCGCGGTCAGGTCGGCCTTGCACAACCACGCCGCGCGTTCGGCCTGGTCCGCGTCCACCTCGAAGTGCGCGGCCAGCGCGCGCGCCAGCGCCACCACCCGTTCCACCTTGGCGTACACGGTCCCGAGCTTTTCCTGGAACACCACGCCCTTGAGCCGCGGCACGCGGTCGGCGAGCCGCTCTTTCTGGTCCTGGTCGAAATAAAATTTGGCGTCGTCCAAGCGCGCGCGGATTACCCGTTCGTACCCCGCGCGGATCGCGGCCACGGCGCGCCCGGCGGGCTTGACGTTGCTCACCGCGATGAACGAGGGCAAGGGTTCGCCCTTGCGATCCACCAACGAAAAGTAGCCTTGGTGTTCCTTCATCACGGTCACGATCACTTCGCGCGGCAACGCGAGATACTTGGGGTCGAACGCGCCCGCGATCGCGCAAGGGGATTCGGTGAGGAACGTGGCTTGCTCCAGCAGGTCATCGTCCTCGACCAGTTTCCCGCCCGCCTCGCGCGCGATGGCGGCCAGTTGCGAGGCGATGAGCGTCCGCCGCCGCCCGTGGTCCACGATCACTCCCCGGCGCTCGAGGGCCTGAGAAAACGCGGCCCATGTCGCGGGCGCGCGAAACGGCTTGGACGCGGTCAGCGCGTGGCCGCGCGTCATGGCTCCGGACGCGACCCCCCCATATCGAATCGGAATGGGTTTCCCGCCGAAGAGCGCCACCATCCAGCGGATAGGCCGGGCAAACCGCGCGCCGCCCGTCTCCCATTTCATGGCGCGAGGAAACGAGAGACCGCTGATGAGCGCGGGCAGGAGCTCACGCAGCACTGCGGACGCGGCCCGCCGCTCTTCCGAGCGGGCCACCGCCACGTAGCGGCCCTTCTCGGTCGTGACCACGGTCAGATCCGTGACCGCCACGCCTTGCGACTTGGCGAATCCCTCGGCCGCTCTGGTGGGTTTGCCTTGCGCGTCGAACGCCGCGCTCGCGGGCGGGCCCACCACCTGCGTGGTGGCTTCGGCTTGCCGCGTGGCCACGCCTTCCGCGATCAAGACCAGTCGCCGCGGCGTGCCATACACCTGCACCGTGCGCGCGGACAACCGCGCCCGCTCGAACGCGGCGCGCGCCGCGCCGTCCACATGCGCGATGGTGCCGCGGATCACGGTCCAGGGGAGTTCCTCGGTACCGATTTCAAACAGGAGGTCGGAGGTTGGGGGAGTTCGCGTCGCCACGGTCTATCGTCGTGAGCCTGTCCATGAACGGCCATCTGCGGCGTTGCCGCTGCGCTTCCGGTGCTCACGTACCCGCTTCGTACGCTCCGCTCCGGTTCTCGCGGCGCCTTGCATCTGGCCGATTCCTGAACAGGCTTTCATTTCTACGAAATGAATTGGTGCACCCCTAACGTTTCGATTGCGTCGTTGATTTTGCCAGCAACGGAAATCCGTTGGCTTCCCGCTGCTTAAGCCAGCCTTCCGCGCACGCGCGAGCCAGGCCGCGCACGCGCGCGATGTAGGTGGCGCGTTCGGTCACGCTGATGGCGCCGCGCGCGTCCAGCACGTTAAACAAGTGCGACGTCTTCATGCAGTGATCGTACGCGGGCAGGACCAGGTCGTCGGCCAGCAGGCGTTTGGCTTCCTGCTCGTGCAGGTCGTACTCGGTGAACAACGACGGGACGTGCGCGCGGTCGAAGTTGTAACGCGATCCCTGGACTTCGGTTTCGTGGTGCACGTCGCCGTAACGGACCGTGTCGGTCCATCGCAGGTCGAACACGCTGTCCACCTGTTGCAGGTACATGGCGATGCGCTCGAGGCCGTACGTGATCTCCGCGGATATCGGGTTGAGTTCGATCCCGCCGATCTCCTGAAAATACGTGAACTGCGTGATCTCCATCCCGTCCAACCGTACTTCCCAGCCCAAGCCCCACGCCCCGAGCGACGGAGACTCCCAATCGTCCTGCACGAACCGCACGTCGTGATCCGCGACCTTCAGCCCCAACGCAACCAAGCTGTTCAGGTACTGCGCCTGTACGTCCTCGGGCGCGGGTTTCAGGATGACTTGGAACTGATAGTAGTGTTGGAGCCGGTTGGGATTTTCACCGTACCGCCCGTCCGTGGGTCGGCGCGACGGCTGCACGTACGCCACGCGCCACGGCTCCGGCCCCAGCGCGCGCAAAAACGTGGCGGGGTGGAACGTCCCGGCCCCGACCTCCGTGTCGTACGGCTGCGCGATCAAACATCCGCGCTCGCCCCAGTACTGTTGCAGGCGCAGGATGATCTCTTGAAATGTGAGCGTTTTCACGCGAGAAATGGCGTCAACCGGCAGCCAAAAACGAGGCCCAACCGTAGCAAAGCGCGAGGGACAATGTCAAGAATTGACGCGGTCGGTCGCATATTGCGTAACGGACACGGTGCGTGCGCGACAGGCGGGCGTCTACCGCCGCTCCACGAATCAACGCGTCGGTCGCCCTCGGAGCATCGAACATGCCGCCACGACGCTCTACGTTTTCGTCATCCTCTGCTACACTGTTCCGCGCGAGCACACACGGAGGGACCCGATGCTCAATTCGATGCGGTGCGTCAAATGCGGTCTGACCCAACTGGCCGCCCCGACCTGTCAGAACTGCGGCAAAGCCACCGGAATTTCCGAAGACGCGCGGTCCGTCCGCACGGTGGGTCTGGCGGCGCCTCCAACGCGAGCGGCCGCGTCCACGCCGCCGATCACGCACGCGGCGCCCTCCGACGCGACCGACGCGGAGCCGACTGTTTCGGAACCGACGTTTTCAAAGGCGACCCTCTCGGAACCGACCGTGGTGCATCGGGCGGCCGAGACCGACGGCGACCGCACGGAGCTGATCGGCGATCCGACCGAACGGCTGGATACCGACACGGAGCGACGCCTAACCTTTGCGGGCGGCGCGGGAACCTTGTTGGGCATCCATATCGTCAACATGCTGCTCACCGTGCTCACTCTCGGCATCTATTACTGTTGGGCCAAGGTGAGGGTCCGTTCGTATTTGCTGAGCGAAACGGTTTTTGAGGGCGATCGGTTCGCATACCACGGGACCGGCCGCGAATTGTTCATCGGCACGCTCAAGGGCGGCCTCCTATTCGGCGTGGTCAGCGCGCTCTTTCAGGCGGCGCCCGCCTTGCCCGGCGGCGCGGCGGTCAAGGTCAGCGCGTTTCTCGTCGGATATATCGGTCTGTTGCTGCTCATCCCCGTCGCCACGGTAGGCGCGCGGCGGTACCGACTCAGCCGCACCTCGTGGCGTAACATCCGGTTCTCCTTTCAAGGCAAAGTGGGCGAGTTCATCAAGCTCTTCGTGGGTGGGACGCTGCTGACCGGACTCACACTTGGCCTGTACTATCCGTTCTTCGCGACCAAACGGCAGGGATTTTTGGTGTCGCACTCGCGGTTCGGCAACCGCGCCTTCGGCTTCGACGGTCGGGGCCGCGACCTCTTCGGTCCGTTCCTGATCGCCATGCTCTTGACGATTCCCACGCTGGGATTGGTCTGGTTGTGGTATTGGGCGCGGCGGACGCGCTATTACTGGGGGCACACGTCGTTTGAGACCGCGCGATTCGTCTCCACTATGACCGGCCGCGGGCTCTTCGGGTTACACATTGTGAATCTGGTCCTACTGCTCCTCACGTTCGGTTTGGCCTGGCCGTTGGTCACCATTCGCAACCTGCGGTTTGAGTTCGCCAACCTGAGACTGGTCGGTGCGCTGGAGACCGACTCGGCACAGCAGGACACGGAGGCCGTCGCGACCAAGGCCACCGGCGACGGCCTTGGGGATTTCCTCGAGGTGGATACCGGGTTCGCCGCGTAATTTCGCTGTCCATCAGGACCCGGGACGGTTCACATGCCGCACGACGGCATCGGCATATACCTTGACGGACGGACGGCCGCGCGCCGGCCCGTGACCGTCCGTCTCCTCCCCGATGGGTTGGAGCTGCTCACCGACCAAGGCGAAACGCGCGCCTGGCCCTACCACGAGATCAGACGCACGCACGGGCGTTTTGCGGGCGAACAGGCGCGTTTTGAACGCGGCGCGCCCATCGCCGAAGCGCTGTTGATCGATGACCGGGCGCTGCTTGACGCCCTCTATCAACGAGCGCCGCGACTCGGGGCGAACGCGTACCACCCGTCTCGACGACTGTCCCGGATCGGATGGACCGCGGCGGCCGCCGTCGCCGCGATCGGCGCCACCACGGCGCTGCTGGCCTATGGAGTCCCCGCGCTCGTCGGCGTCCTCACGCCGCGCATCCCGATCTCGTGGGACGTGCGGTTGGGCGAGGCGGTGTTGGACTACTTCGCGGACGCCGATGACCGGTGCGACGACCCGGCCTTGTACGCGGCGATCAACGCCATCTTCGCATCGACGGTGGGTCCGGTCGGCGCGCAATACCCGTTTCACCTGATCGTGCTGGATACGCCAGAACTCAACGCGTTTGCCGCGCCGGGCGGCCCCATCGTGATCTTGCGGGGCCTGTTACGCCGCACCGACACGCCGGAGGAATTGGCCGGCGTGCTCGCCCACGAAGCGCAGCACATCATCCGACGGCACTCCACGCGCGCCCTGCTACAGCAAGCGTCCGCGGGCCTGGTGATCGCCGCGCTCACCGGCGACGTGAGCGGCGCCGCGGCATTCGGGCTCAACGCCGCGGCCAACCTGGGCGCGCTGCGGTATAGCCGTGCGCACGAAACCGAGGCCGACGAACACGGCCTGCGGATGATCCTGGACGCGGGCATCGACCCGGCCGGCATGATCGCGTTCTTCGAACTGCTGGCGCGCGAGGGGCCCGAACTGCCCGGCGTGCTCGCCTACCTCTCTACCCATCCGGCGAGCGATGAGCGTGCCCAGCGGCTCCGGACGCTGGCGGCGCAGGCCGCTCAGACTCAGACCGCGTTGGGGTCGCGCGAGGAGTGGCACGCGATCAGGGAACGCTGTCGCGTTGACCCTAAACCCGACGCGGACTGACGCGTCGGCGGGCTGCTCAAAAAGTCCCAGATGCAAGACGCCGCGAGCACCGCAGCGCAGCGTACTGTGTCGTACGTGAGCAGCGGATGCGCAGCGGCAACGCAGCAGATGGGCTTTTTCAGCAGCCTGCGCTAGCCCTCGCGTTCGCTGCGCTGCTTGGACAACCGCATCGCGGCATTGCGCACGGGTTCCGGCACGCCTTTGTCCTTGGCGAGAAACGCCAGATCCCGCGTGGTGAGCGACGCGAGCAGGCCCATCGCGATCGACACCGGAGTCTTGGGGTTACTCGCGAGCCCTTGTTTGATCGAATACTTGGCCATCCACTCACGCCGTCTCGCGATCGCGCGCAGGATCTCTTCCGACACGTTGCGTGATTTCGCCAAGGACTCGATTTCCTGTTCCGTGATCTTGGGCGAATTGAGCACCGCCATCAGCACGAGCCGGCTCGATTCTTTGAGCAACAGCGTCCGGCCTTCCTTGTCCGCACGAAACGCGAACTTGACCTTCTGGGCTACGTTCATCCGCGTGACGCGCTGAACGAGCGTCAGCTTCTCGTCTGCGGCCGCCTCCGCGTGGACGGCGGCTTCAACCGCGGGACCGGCTTCGGTATCGGCAGCAAGTTGATCGTCCGGAATCAACGGTTTTGCAGGTTCAGCGCTCACGAGCCCTCCTTGGTCGGCGGTCCGCGCCCCACCTCGGAACCAAGTCGTGCGCGATCCCGAGGTGGTCGAGCACCCGCCCGACCACGAATGCCACCAAGTCATCCAACGACTGGGGACGGTGATAAAACGCGGGCATCGCCGCGACCACGTGCGCGCCCGCCCGCGACAAGGTTAGCAGATTCTCCAGATGGATCGAGGAGAGCGGGGTCTCGCGCGGCACCACGATCAGGGTACGCCGTTCCTTCAACATAACGTCGGCGGCCCGCTCGATCAACGACGCGGACAAACCGTGCGCCACCGCGGCCGCGGTTTTCATCGAACAGGGCGCGATGATCATACCCTCGCACAGGTGCGATCCGCTCGCGATCGGCGCATAGAAATTGTGGGGTTCCCACCACGTCACACGCCCGCGGTAACGGCGGTCGACGGCGCGGCGCACCTTGGACGCGTCGCCGCCCCAGTCGATGCCGGTCTCTTCCTTCACCACGGTCACGCCGTCCTGGGACACCACCAGCGCGATGTCGTGCCCGGCCTCGGCCAGCCGATCGAGCAAGGTCACGCCGTAGACCGCGCCGCTCGCCCCGGTGATCGCCACGGTGTACGATGCCATCGGTTCCCGCGCTCCGGTCTCGCGCTAGCGACCCACGTCGCGGTGCCGCGCCGTGGGTTGGAGTCCGAGTTGCCCGAGCCGACGCGTCAACCGCTCGGCGATCGCGACGGAGCGATGCCGGCCGCCCGTGCACCCGACGGCAATGGTCAGGTACGTCCGGCCCTCGGCCTCGTACAACGGCATCAGAAAGTCGAGCAGGCCGCACAGACGGGAAAGAAACTCCTCGGTTTCCGGCTGTTCCAGGACGTAGGAGGCGACGGCCGCGTCCTGACCGGATAACGGCCTGAGCGTTGCCACGAAATTCGGGTTCTTCAGAAATCGCACGTCGAACACCAGATCCGCCTCGCGTGGAATCCCGAACTTGTATCCGAAGGACAAGACCGTCACGGCCAACCCGTGCCGGCGCTCCACGTACCGTTGCGAAATGAACGCCTTGAGCTGATGGACCGAGTAGTCCGAGGTGTCGATGATCAGGTCGGCGCGGTCGCGCAGGTCCTTGAGCGCCGCGCGTTCCTGGGTGATGCCCTCGACCACGGGTCGATCGTGGGCCAAGGGATGCGGCCGTCGCGTCTCGGAGAACCGGCGGATCAACACGTCGTCGCGCGCGTCCAGGAACAACATTTCGACGCGAAACCCCGCTTGTTTGAGCTGCTCGATCGCGGTGAAACTTTGGGACAGGAATTCGCGGCCTCGGATGTCGATTCCGAGCGCGATGCGGTGATTTTTGGGCTCGCCGCGCGTATATAAATGAATAAACGTGGGAATCAACGGCGGGGGCAGATTATCGACGCAAAAAAACCCCACGTCCTCGAAGCAGTGCAACACGTGGCTCTTGCCCGCGCCCGACAGCCCGCTGACGATCACGATCCGGGGACCGGTCGCGTCGTCCGGACGAACCGCCCCCCCGGGCGCGTCGGGTTCGGCTACGGCGCGGGATCGATCCATGCCACGGAGCCGTCGGCTCGACGATACACGACGTTCGTCTCTTTGGTGCCCGCGTGCCGGAACACGACCAACGGCGACGTGCCCCCGTTCAACGCCGCGGCCGCCTGCTCCGGCGTCATGGCCTTGAGGACGGGCCGTTCGCGCTCCAACGGAGCGGGCGCGGACTCGACTGGTTCCTCCTCCCCAATCACGGCCGCGGGACGCTGCCGACGGGGGTGTTGACGATCTTTGTACTTTTTGAGTTGCCGCTCGATCTTGGCCACGGCTTCGTCGATGGACGCGTACATTTCGGAGGTCTCTTCCTTGGCCTGGATCAGCACGCCGTTCACGTTCAGCGACACCTCGGCCTGATGCCGGTATTTTTCGACCGACAGCACGACCGTGGCGTCCGTCGCCTCTCCGGAATACCGCGTCAAATGCTCCACGCGTTCCTGCGCGTGCGCGCGCAGCGCCGGAGTGATCTCCATGTGCCGCCCCGTCACCGTCGTTTTCATCGTCCCGTCCGCTCCTTTTATGAATGTGTCCGAGTATTATTGTGGCCCTCAAGCCTGTTCAGGGATGGCCAGATGCCCCCTTCGGGGACTTCCGGCATCCGAGTTCTCGAAGGGGGGTCGCAAGGCTCGAGCGCGGAAAGCGCATCGCGCGGTTCTATCGCGCTGTCGAAGCCCATTCCGCTCGCTTGGCGAAGCAGCGTACTGGGTCGTACGTGAGCACGCAAGACCGACTGACAACGCAGCAGATGGCCATTCATGGACAGGCTCCTAGAATACGCGTTTACGTTTGTTCGCGGGCGGGATGCGCAGCCACCCGCGGTACTTGGCCACGGTGCGCCGGGCAATGGCGATTTGCTCCGCGGACAGCCGCTCGACCAACTCGTGGTCGGTCATGGGACGGCGCGGATCTTCGTTCGCCACCAACAACCGAATGCGCTCCCGCACCGTCACCGAGGAGAGATCCTCTCCCCCGCCCTGCGTGCGGGCGATCCCGCTGTTGAAGAAAAACTTCAACTCGAAAATCCCTTGCGGCGTGTACATGTATTTATTCGTCGTGACCCGGCTGATCGTGGACTCGTGCATCCCGATGTCCTCCGCGACCTGCTTGAGGATCAACGGCCGGAGATAGTTCACCCCGTGCTCCATGAACTCGTATTGAAACTGCACGATGCTTTCAGCCACCCGCACGATCGTGCGGTTGCGCTGCTCGATGCTCCGGATCAGCCACAACGCGGACCGTAGCTTATCCTCCAGATACGTCTTGGTCGTGTCCACCCCCGGCGTCTTGTTTTTGAGTAACCGCCGGTAATACTGGTTGATCCGCAGCTTCGGCATGCCGTCGTCGTTGAGCAGGACCGCGTATTTGCCCTCGATCTTGACCACGAACACGTCCGGCGTAATGTACACGTTGTCGGACGCGCCGAACGGCCGCCCGGGTTTCGGCTCCAGATGCTCGATCACCTTCGCGGCGTGAAAGACCTCTTCCACGGACGTGCCCAACGCTTTCGCGATCGCGGCAAAACGCTTTTTCTCCAAATCCGCCACATGGTGGGTGATGATCGATTCCACCAGCGAACCGTGAAGCCCGAGCTGACGGGTTTGAATCAGCAAACACTCCCGCAGGTCACGCGCGGCCACGCCGACCGGATCAAACCCCTGAACCAACTTCAGCGCCCGTTCCACCGAGGCCGTCGGACACGGCAACCCGCGGGCGATTTCCTCGATCGTCACGCGCAAGTACCCGTCGTCGTCCACGTTGCCGATGAGCGCTTCCGCCGCCGGGCGGTCCTCATCCGACACATTGGACAACCGCAATTGCCACAACAAGTGCTCCTCCAGGGAGGCCGGCTTGGTCAGCGTCTGCTCGAACGACGGCATGTCCTCGGACGACGCTCTCGCGTAGTCGCCGTCTCCCGACAGACCGAAATCGTCCTGTTCGAAATAACTGTCCCAGTTAAATTCCTGCGGGTCGAGTTCCGCGCTCTCCGCGGCTTCCGGTTGGGACGCCTCGCCCTCGGTCTTGACGGCCGGCGCGTCGTCCCCGTTCGATCCCTCTTCGTCCGGCGCGTCCTGCGACTGCTCTTCATCGAGCACCGGATTTTCCATGAGCTCGTTGGTGACGGTCTGACTCAATTCCAGCCGAGAGAGTTGCAGCAAGCGAATCGCCTGCTGCAACTGCGGCGTCATGACCAGTTTTTGTTGGAGCCGCAGCTCCAAACGCGGTCTCACCGATTCGTCTCCTGCGGGGCCGGGGACCGTTGCCACGCGAAATGTTCGCCCAAATACAGCGACCGGACCAGCGGGCTTTCGGCAATCTCCACGGGCGTGCCCTCCTGAAGGATCTCTCCGCCGTTAATGATATACGCCCGCTGCGTGATTTCCAGTGTTTCGCGCACGTTGTGATCCGTAATCAACACCCCGATCCCGCGGTCGCGCAAGTGCGCCACCACTTTCTGCACGTCGATGACGGCCAAGGGATCGATCCCCGCGAACGGCTCGTCCAACAGCACGAACCGCGGCGACAACACCAACGCCCGCGCGATCTCCACCCGGCGCCGCTCGCCGCCGGACAACGTGTACCCTTGTTGGTCGGCCAGGTGCGCCACGCCGAGCTCATCCAGCAGCGCTTCCAACCGGGCCCGTTGCTCATCCCGCGACAACGGCAAGGTTTCCAGGATCGCCAACACGTTTTCGGCCACGGTGAGCTTGCGGAACACCGAGGCTTCCTGCGGCAGATAGCTGAGTCCGAGTCGCGCCCGCTGGTGCATGGGCAACGCGGTGATCGAACGGCCGTTCAAGAGGATATCCCCACGATCCGGCGCGATCAGTCCCACGATCATGTTAAACACCGTGGTTTTGCCCGCGCCGTTGGGCCCGAGCAGCCCCACGACCTCGCCGGGCTGGATCGTGACCGAGACACCCTTGACCACGCGGCGGCGCCGGAACGTTTTTTCCAACCCTACCGCGGACAACGCGGCCGGAGACGGCGCCGGCGCGGCGTCGAGGCCCGGTTCACTCGGCATGATCGGTCCGTGATTCCGGGACCGGCGCGGCCGGATCACGGCCCGCCTCCGGATAGAAGACGACGCGACTGTCCTCCACCATGCTTCGTTGTTCCTTCAGCAGGATCGTGATCTTGGATCCCTGGATGCGGACGCCCTCTTCCCAGGTTTCCGGGCGTCCGGTGAGGACCACGGTTTCGTCGGCGCGATGGTAGACGGCATGGTCGGCGGTCGCGGTTTTGGCGCCCTGCACCACCTTGACGCGCCCCTCCGCCACGATCCGCTCGATATTGTCCTCGGACAGCAGGTCGGGACCCGCGCCCGCCGCGGGCGCCGCGGCCTGAGCCGGCTTGGCCAGCACGACTTCGACGCGGTCGGCGTGAAGATCCATGTCCCCTTTCACGATCAACACGTCTCGATCGAAGATCACGCGTTGATCAAGGTTTTTCACCGTCATGCTGCGCGAGGTAATGGCCATGGGTCGCGCCGGCGGCGCAGCCGGCGCCGGCGCCTCCGCGGCCCACCCGGGCTGACCGCACATCGCGGCGATGAGCGCCGCCGTCAGCGCGACCCGCTTACGAGACCACATCCGCGCGCGCGTGGTTGAGAATCGTGAATTCCTGCGACGCCGGCCGCACCAGCAACCCCACCCCTTGGAAGGACACGCGGGCCCCGCTCACGGATACCGCGCCGTCCGACACCAATTCACCGCGCGACTGAATCCACCGCAGCGTCTTGGCGCGAATGACGTAGCCGTTGGGCAACGTCACCACGGCCTCCCCAGCCGCGCCATCCAGTTCAAAGTCTCGGCTCTCGGTATCGAACACCGCGGCGGCGCCCTCAAAGCGCGTCACGGTTCCGTCCTCCATGCGGATGGACCCGCGCGCCTGGTCCAACACCGCCTCATGCCTGGATTCGAACAGCCGCGCGCGGGCCGCCGACACGTCCCACTCCGGCTCGCCGTCGGACAAGGCGGCCAACCGAAACCCGGTCACGATGACGTCGCCGTCCACCGCGGTGGGCGCCGCGGAAGCGCCCACGCCCTTTAACCGAACTTGGGACGCCAGCAACACGCCCAGCGCGCCCACGCCGCCGAGCGCGAGCATCCATAGCGGGAATGTTTTCCAGGCAACGGAACGAACGGTCATGGGAGTCGAGGGACCGACGCGTGTGTACCGCCGAACACTATAACACAATCCTCCGCGACCGGACGATCACCGCGACCCCGCGAACGCGGTCCCGACACGCGGCCGACATGCCCCAAATACGCCCGCAGTCGGTCGCAGCCCGAGCCGGTCCGCCCCGACACGACCCACTCGGCCGCGATCGGTCGCGGCGCCGCGACCCGATCCGCTTGGGTCCACACGGACACCATCGGGCAGGTCGCCGCCCGCCGCAACGCGCCCGCCGCCTCGCGGGCCCGGCGCGTCGCGTCGGGGTACGACGCGTCGATGACGTGCACCAACAGATCGGCGGCGCGGCAGTCGGCCAGCGCGGCCTCGGGCACGTCCCAACGGGCCGCGTCGGGCCACCGGATCACGCCCGGCGTATCGACGATCAACACCTCGCGCGATGCGACCGCGCGCAACCGCCGGGCCACGGACGACGCGCCATCCCGACCTGGAGTGGGCGGCCACGACGGCGACGACAACGGCCCGTCGGTCAACTCGGCGAACAACGTGGATTTGCCCGCGCCCACCGCGCCGCACAACGCCACCACGAACGCGCCGCGCGAGCGGCGAGCGCGGCGCGCATCCTCCCGCGTCCGCGCAACCGCCGCGGACGGACTCGACGGCATGCTCCACGCGGCCCGGTCCCACACCGGCCGATCAAGCACCCGCTCCAGCGCCGCGCGTTGCGAGCCGCTCAACGCGCCGTCCACCACCACGCCGTCGATCCCGTCGCGTTCGCACAACTGACGAAGCTGCTCCGCCTTCCCGCGCCCCAGGTAGGTGGCGCAGTCCGGAGCCCGTCGTCGCTGCCACACCCGGTGCACCACCTGACGGCCCCCAACGCGCAGCCATCGCTCCACGGCGTCGAACGCCGCGTCGATCTCCCACGGGCCTTCATCCGGCCGACGCAACCCCACCAGCGCCACGCGATGAGCCCGAAACGGGGCGAAGGTTGCGGAGTTGATGATCAGGCGCTCGCCTCCTCACACTGCGACGGCTCCGCCAGCGTCCGGAGCCGATTGCACATCCTACCCACCCGCAGCACGCCGGTCAACGCGCCAAGGACCGGCGGACGGGCTCCGACCGCGCTCACGGCTTGACAGGCCGAAACGCAATCGGCTATGTTAAGCCGTCTTTGGGCGGCCGTCCGGTCCAACTCCGGGGCCGGTCGCCTTCTTGTTGATGGACATGTTGCACGCATTTCCTCGTCCTCTCGCGCGTGTGGGAAGGAGATTCATGGACCGGATACGAGCCGTCGCGCCGTCGGTTTTCTGGGCAGTGGTGATATTAATGCTGGGAAGCGCGTTCCCTGTCGGCGCGTTCGCCCAAGACGCCCCTTCCGCCCCGCCTCCCGCGGAACACGTGTTTGCCGCAAAGTTCGACGAAATCTGGGACATGACCCAAACCTATCTGAAAACGCGTCCCAATCCGGTCCCCATCGCCAGCGCAGAGAAAGAGGGAGACGACGGCAAACCTCCCAAGAAGGGCGTGATCTCCTCGTCGCCCCATCGTTATTTTAAGATCAGTTCCGCCACGTTTCCCCCGCGTCAGCAGGACTACCGCGACACGTATACCATCACGGTGACACCGCTGCCCAAGGGGCCGCCCCCGCCGAATCCGCCGATTCCCGGGGTGCCGCCGCTTCCCGCCGACAAACCCGTGGACCTGACCAAGGTCCAGGTTGAACGCAAGTTCGAGAAATACGACAAAAAGGCGAAAGCCTGGGTTGACGCGGATCAGAAGACGGAAAAAGCCGGCATCAGCGCGGACGATATCTTTCTGGGGGTGCAGTATCTGCTGACCCCGCCGCCCCCGCCGCCGCCGATCGAAGAATAACCCCTCCTGAGCCCGCTGAAAAACGGCCATCTACGGCGCTGTCGTTGCGCTTGCTTCGCCAAGCGAGCGGAACGAGCATTGCCAGCGCCGGAAATCGGTGCGGTGCGCTTTCCGGTCCTCGCGGTTTTCGTAGGGGCGTACGGCCGTACGCCCCTACAGTGCGGGCGTTTCTGAGCGGGCTCGTTTGTCCTGGAACCCGGACCAACGTCCAAATCATTTTGGATCGGGGTGTTGGCAGTTTGCTGCCGTGAACGCCTTGGCGTGGTCCACTTTGGTCGGTTCGCCCGGGTGTTCCACCGCGATTCGCAGGTAGTCGCGGTACGCGCGGCAGGCCTGCCGCGTGCGGCCGATTTTCTCCGATCCCCACCCCGACATGAACACCGGCGTGTACATGAGCGGCCGGCCGATGATCGCATAGTCTGTGGCGACTTCGGCCGCGCGGTCGAACGCCGCGATTGCGTCCTCGAACCGCGCTTCCGACATCGCGACCATCCCCTCGCGGTTCAAGGCATAGGCCCGATCCTCGTCGTTCGGACCGGCGCCGACGGCTGTCGCAGCCCACGCCAGCGCCGCGGCGAGCGCGAGTCCCCGGCAACGTCGCGCGTTCACGCGAACACCACGGTGCGGTTGCCCCACACCAGCACGCGATCTTCCAGGTGCCAACGCACCGCGCGCGCCAACACCGCTTTCTCGATGTCCTTGCCCTTACGCATCAAATCCGCCACCCCGTCACGGTGGCTGACCCGCACCACGTCCTGCTCGATGATCGGTCCCTCGTCCAGTCCCTCGGTCGCGTAATGGGCGGTGGCGCCGATGATCTTCACGCCGCGCTTGGCCGCCTGCTCATAGGGACGGCCGCCCACAAACGCGGGCAGGAAGCTGTGGTGGATATTGATGATACGCGACGGATACGCCGCCACGAACGTGGGGGTCAAAATCTGCATGTACCGGGCAAGCACGACCAGGTCCACCTGGCCGTCCAGACACGCCAGAATCTCGTCTTCTTGTTGGCGTTTGGTCTCGGGCGTCACCGGAAACACCGTAAAGGGCAATCCAAAGGGCGCCACCACGTGCCGCAACTCCTCGTGGTTGCTGACCACCGCGGCCATCGCCATGGGCAATTCGCCCGTTTTCCACCGCCACAGCAAATCCACCAAGCAGTGCTCCAGACGCGATACGAAGATCGCCACCCGCTTCTTCTCCTCCGCGAAGCGGACCACGACCTGCATGCCGAATTCGTGCGTGAGACGGTCGACCGCAGCCGCCAACGCGGCGCGGTCGGCGGGCTCGCGTAGCGTGAACTCCACGCGCATGAAGAACTCGCCGCCGGACGGGTCCGTGGTGTGTTGATCGGAGTGGATGATGTTGCCGCCCAGCTCGCAGATGGTCCGGGCGATCGCGGCCACGATCCCCGGGCGGTCCGGACACGAGACCAACAGGCGAACCACCGTCACATTGTCCTCCCTGGACGCCTCGGTTGATGATGCCGACATTATAGAGGACTCCGCGACTTCGCACCATGCCTCGGGGCGGCGGACCCGGCCGTTGCGCCGCCCATGATGACTCGTTACAATGCACGGACCAAGAGGGCGAGACACGTCATGACGCAGGCATCCATTGATCACTACCGCATCGCCAAGGAACCCTTCTACGTGCCGGTGCACGACGAAGTCCGTTTGTTCGAACTGGCCGCGCGTTCACGCACGCCGGTGATGCTCAAAGGCCCCACCGGCTGCGGCAAAACACGATTCGTTGAACATATGGCCTACCGCCTCAAGCGGCCGTTGATCACGGTGGCCTGCCATGAAGACCTCACCGCGTCGGATTTGGTCGGTCGGTATCTGCTCCAGGGCAACGACACGGTGTGGGCGGACGGGCCGTTGTCGCTGGCGGTCCGTCACGGCGCCATCTGTTATCTCGACGAGGTGGTCGAAGCGCGCAAAGACACGACCGTGGTCATCCATCCGCTGTGCGACGCGCGGCGTATCCTGTCGGTGGAAAAAAAAGGCGAGGTGGTTCGCGCGCACGACGACTTCCTGCTCGTGATCTCGTACAACCCGGGGTATCAGAGCCTGATCAAGGAACTCAAACCGAGCACCAAGCAACGTTTCTTGGCGCTGGAATTTGACTACCCGCCCGCTGAGACGGAACGCCATATCGTACAGCACGAGGGCGGCGTGGGCGAAGCCACGGCCGTGTCATTGGTCAAACTCGCGGCCAAGGTCCGCAATCTCAAACACCACGGGTTGGACGAGGGCGTGAGCACGCGACTGCTGGTCTACGCGGCCGCGTTGATCCGCGACGGCGTCGCGCCCGCCGAGGCCTGCCAAGTGGCGATCGCGCAGCCGATCACGGACGACCGCGACATGCAACGCGCGATCGCGGAGTTGGCGTCGACCGTCTTCGTTTCATCGTAACGCCGACAGCGTTCGTTCAAACCGTCGGACTTGCCCACGCGGATAAATACGCAGACACGCCCTTCACCACGGCTTACCGTTGGCTTACAACGCTGTCGTAAGTGGATCAACGCCTTGTCTAGATAGCAGTCACTCATCGCCAGCACGAACTGCCCCCCCATGTCAAATCCTCCCCACGTGCAGCCTTTTTTCACGACAAATGTTCCCAATTGTCTTCACCCCACGATTGTCCGCTGACTGATTTACTCCACGCAATATCTTTACTGAGGTCTTCCAGGACTCGTGTTGACTATTTATTCGGCACGCATATTGCGTCTATTTCGGAGTGTATCAGTATATCTGAGAGCACGGACTCGATCTCAGGCAATTGATCCGCTGATGCTCTCCCAGAGGGGTTACACCACTCTTGAGATTCCGAAGACTCCGACGAGGACTCTCCGTCGCGCCACTTGTCATTAGTAGTTGGTGCCTACCTTCGTACGCGGGGAATTTCTTCACGGTGAATGAGTCGGGTGCACAAGGCGTATCCGGCACCTTGCTTGCCACTCCACCGGGAACCTGTACCGGCGTTCCCGGTCCCGCGGGAACCGGCGCCATCGGCAACTGCTCGCTGCGCGGCAGCCAAGCCTTGTTGGATTGGGCCGACGGTTACTACCAAGGCTCACGGTGGAGCGATGCCACCGAAGCCACCCTGCCTGCTGGAACTAACCGCATCGAACTCGATGGGAGCGCCACCCCCATTACGTCCGGCGATTTGGCCGACGTGATCAACACCCATGTCGGCGCGAGTTGGATTCCCGCGTCGTGCAATCGACCATGGTGCGGCAACCTGCTTCGCGGCGACGTGATCTCCCATTTGGACGAAAACGGGGATGGTGTGTGGGACAACACCTGGATCGACTCGAACTTCAACGGCATTCGGGAGAACGGCGAGGTCGACCGCACACGAGCCGAGCAGTTTGCTTGGGGCATCACCTCTGTCTTGAGGGACTTATCGCACCTGAGTTTGGTTCAAGGCAATGTCTCGCCCCCGGGGATTTCACGTATGCGCGCGCGCCTGGCGCTCGGAGACGCGGCGCTGGACCCGGATGCCGGGTGCGACGGCGACATCGCAAATCCGGCGTGTCACAACGCCGTGGTCGCGCCTCCTGATCTGACGGGTTCTACCCCGGATGACGCCGACGACGACCCCGCCGTGTTCGGACGCTGTGACCCCGACCGGCCTGAGTTTACCAGTCTCCTCGCGATCAACCCTGACCGGGCGCAGCGCGCCCTCGACAATTGCCTGTGGTTTTTCGCGTCTTTTCCCGTCACGGCGCCGAGCCCAGGCTCTTTTGACGCACTCCACAACCAACTCGACTCCAGACTCCGCCCAGGGGGAGGACTCGACCCGATCACGGATCCATCCGCGCTCCGAGACTCGTGGATCGACCAACGGGTGGTCAAGTACGTCACAACCAACACCCCCGAACAGGACTTCGCGCAGAGTTTTTTGGTGACGTACAATTTTATTTCCGCGCCGGATACGGACGACATTCGGTCTGCCATCTACCACAACGAATGGCGGTTGGCCCAGAGCGACACCGGCACCCACACGTACCCCTACAATTTTCTGATTCAGCACACCACCGAGGCCCGACGTCGTGGCTTCACCCAGGACCACGCGGTTCCCATTTCTGAATGCGTGCCGCCGCTTCCAGACCCTGCCTGCGACGGGTTCACCAATCCGACGGTTGACCCGTTCTGGGGCAAGGCCATTGCGGGTGTCAACCCCGACGGGACGTTCATCCTAAACTTCGACAACGAGTTCGAGTTCTTCGCCGATCTGCCGTGCGACGAGGTTTGCCGAGAATCCGGCGTCGGCCACGAAACCGGATTCAATTTTTTACTTGAACAGTTCGTCGAAGGATACCTCTTGTCCTGCTTGAACTGCGATCATCCGGCTCCGGAATCAACCAGTTCCGTAACCTTCGATATTGCGTGGCCCGAGTTCCCGAGCTTCACTCCGCTCCCACACCCCCCGCCACTGATAACGGACTTACCCGTTCTCCCATAGTCCCGACGCGCGTCCGGTGGGTTGTCTTCACCGCACGATATCCATACAATAGCGGCGCCCTCCACGGCCTTGTGATGCATGCACCGCTTGATCCCGTGTCCTCCGCTTCTCAGGAATCCCCCCCTGTGGCGACCACCACATCAACGCCCTATGACATCTATTTCATCGGCGTCATCTTCATGCTCAACGTGGTCATGGACACCTGGTTAATCGTGAAGAATCCCGGCTACGCATTGCCACTCTTCGGAGCCACGTTCAGCGGCGCGTGGGGGTGGCTCGCCAAAATCCAGTCGCCGATCCTGCACGGGGTCTTGGGATATGGGTTTCTGCGGCGCCGACGGTGGGGGTACTGGTTGTACATGGCGTACGCCGCGTTCGGCCTGTCCAGCGCGCTGGTGAACCTGGCGACCATCGGGTTCGGCCGCATTCGGATCATTTTTATCGTGTCGCTGACCCTAATTTCAGTCTACATCTTCACAAGACGACGGGTGTTCTCGTAGGACACCGACCGCATGGCACCTGATCCCATCCCCTCCGTTCCAACGCGCCGACCAGTCGAATTGGTGTGGGTCGTGCTCGCGTGTCTGGCGGCGTTTGCCGGTCGGTTGGCCCTCGCCGAACCTGAGCCGACCTTCCCGGACTCGTTTACGTACCTCGCAACGAGTCGAGCGATGGGTCAGGGACATCTCACCACGACGTTTCGCGAGGGGATCAACACGTACTACCCGCCCCTGTACCCTCTGGCCACCGCGCTGCTGACTCCGCTGGTCGGCACCATCGAACGCGCGGGGGTGATGGTCTCTGCGCTCGCAGGGTCGGCAACCATCATTCCGGTGTGGTGGCTGACGCGACGCGTGTTCGGACCAACTGCCGCGTGGATTGCCGTCCTGTTGTCCGCCACCAACCCCCTACTCGTTCACTGGTCAACCCACGCCCTCACCGAGCCCCTCTTTATTCTGCTCGCGGTCTCAGCCGTCGCCATTCTGTTCTGCGCCACCGAAGCCGGATCAGTGTGGTGGCTGATGGTGGGTGGGCTGGTGTGCGGGCTGGCGTATCTGACCCGGGTCGCGGGACTCCCCTTGTTTATCTTCCTCGCCGGATTTGTGGTCCTGTTTTACCTCCGCATCGGCACACCGTTCCGAGATATCATGACGCGCGCGGCGGCGTTGTGCCTCGGGTTTGCGCTCATCGCGCTGCCCTACGTCTCGTATCTACGAACCCAGCTCGGCTATTGGTCGATCGGAGGGACGTACGGATCGGTCGCAGACACCCTCCGTTACACGGGATCCACGGATCCCCTTGTGTGGGAGGAATCCGGCGGGACCAATGCACCTCCAGACTTCGGGGCCAAGGTCGATCAAAACCTGGGGGACTATGCACACGCGTTTACACTCGCGAACTCGGCGAGTCTGCTGTTTGCGCTCATCGCATTTCTCCCGTGGCGGACGGGGGCTCCGCCGCCGCGATCAGGGCGCGTACTCCTGGGAGCGGCCGTTGCCGCAATTGTTGCTACGCCGGTTCTTATCGGATCGGTCCCGTACCTGTTTGAACGCGTGCGATATGTCTCTCCCGCAATTCCTCTCGTGCTGATCCTCGCGTCGGGCGGGGTGGTGCATTTGGCCGCGGTGGCGGCGCGTGCGCGTGCCGTGATCATCACGCTGTCGGTTGTCGCGATGATCAGCGCCTCCCTATTGTTCATGTTGTCGGTCCCCGGCTTGAGGTTCTACCCGGCGTGGAAAGCCGCTGAACCCTCGCGCCAGAAGGCGGTCGGACAGTGGATGAAAACCCACCTTCCCCCGCCGCTGGTGGTGATGGCGCGGAGGCCTGCGGTGCCCTATTTCGCGGATGCCGTCTGGCACATCACGCCGTTGACGCTCACCGAGCTGTTCGCGACGGCTCGGCAACAGTCGGTCGGTTACGTGGTGGTTGATCGCCGGGTTGACGGGAACCTCCGCTCGGAGATCACTGCCGTGTTGGATGCGACCCGCTTGCCAGCAGGGCTTGATTTGATGTCGTCGTATCGTCTGTCGGATGGCCGCGTGGCGATGGCCGTGTATAAAATTTCGGGATCAGACACTCTCCCGATCACACCACTGAACCATGACTAACCCCTTGGACCACGCCCGGCTGCGTGAACGGATCAGCACCGTGTCGTCACGAGCCGCGTCGGTGTTCGACGACGTCGCGTCGGCGGTCGAACCGTTACTTGCGGCACACGACTTCGAGGTCTGGGTTGACCTTGGCTGCGCAGTCGCCATCGGCTCGGCAGTGGCCGCGGTGAAAATGTTTCGCGAAAGCCCGGAGCTGCTGACGCGAGTGCCGACTGAACGCCGGAACCTGGTGGTGCGGGTAGCAAGAGAGCTCGCGCGCGATCAACCCAACCTGGCGTTGGAATTTCTGCGACAGGCCGCGCCGCTGGCAGAACGCTTCGACGACGCGACGACCGAGCAGTGGGGACGGATCGCCGCGGGCATCGCGGCTCAGGATTACGACGCGGCGATCGAATACGTCAAAGAGAGCGCCTCTCTTGCTGGCGTGCTGCCCACCGCGTCGTTCGCGCTCTGGGGCGAGGTCGGCGTCCTGCTCTCGCGCGAAGACCGCACGGTCAAAGATTTTCTGGCGCTGAAATATTTCCGGTCCAGCGCGGACTGGCTCAGGGCGGTGTCCGACCCCGCGCTGCGTCCGCCGGTGTTGGCGCTCACATGCCATGTGGCCGCCGCCACGTTTCCGTCCGGCGCCACGCGTCGGCCCGGGCAGGTGGCGCTGGACGTACTGCAATACGCGCACACACTACTCGGCGCCATGCCGTCGCACGAAACCCGCCACGCGCTACTCGCGTCCGGCGCACGCGTGGCCGAGCGCGCGCCGACCCTGGTGGAAACGTTTCTGCGCCACGCGCCAGAAGTGGTCGCTCTGGTGGAAGGTTCAGTGACCCGCTTCGACGAATGGGTGGCGGAGGGACTCGCCATCGCCGACACGCACCGGGAACGCGCGGAAGCCTACTTTGCGTTGCGCTCCAAGCAAGCCACCGAGGTCGCGCAGCGCCTGTCACACGGCGTGTTCCTTCGCGACATTCGGAGCGCGCTCACCTACGTGGCCGAGGCGCTCTGCGGCCGCGCGGTCGAAATCAAGTCCGGCCCTGGCGCATCCAGCAGCCTGACCGAACGCGGCGGCGTCATCACCCTGCCCGACAAAATCACGGTCTACGCCACGGCCGAAGACAACCTGCGCTTCTATCGTGTCCTGACGTTCCACGAGGCCGCGCACCTGGAGTTCGGCACGTACGAGCCCGTGCCCGCCGAGATCGCGGCCTGGTTCGGCGCGGACGGTTCGGCCCCGGCTCAAACCGACTCCTCGACGTTGCTCGGGCGGTTCCCCGACCCCGGCCTCGCACAGAACCTATGGACCATCGCGGAAGAAGCGCGGGTGGATTTTCTGATCCGCCACCACTACCCCGGCCTACGCACGGACATGGACCGGGTGCTGGGCGAGCAGTTGCGCATGCGGCCGAAGATCGACACCCTCCCCCGCCGCGCCGCCATTCTCGAATCGTGGCTACAGCTCTCCGTGGCCGACGTCGCGGACGTGCCGTTTCCGGTATTAGATCCGGTCACGCACGGGTACGACGTGATTAAACGGCTCAGAACGCCGGAGGCCACGGTTGTTGACGTGCTCCGCGCGGTGGTGGATCTCTATCCCTTGGCGGCCGAAAACATGGACGAGCCCGTGCCCGTCTCATCGGAGTCCCCGCCGCCGGCCGAACCCCCTTCTGAGTTCGATCAACTGGCCATGGGCCACGCGCCCATCGGATCGTTCGCGTTCCGCGACGCGCTGCAAGCCCCGCAAGTCCGCATGGGTCAGCACGGCGGACGGCCTGACCAACACGCCCCGCGCCCGCCCGATCGCACCGAACTCGGTGACCGCGCGGACACGCCGGCCGCAACGCGCAAACTCTCGGAAGGCGACGAGACCACCGTGGCGGCCACGCCTGACCATAGCGGGTCCTGGTACCCCGAGTGGGACCACCTGGCCGACGAGTTCAAACCGAGGTGGTGCCGGGTGGACGAGCAACGCGCCCGCGAGGCCGCGCCCGAGGACATCGAGGCCCTGCTCGCGGACACCCGAGGTATCGAGGCATCGCTGCGACGCTACTTTGCGGTCATGCGGCCCGAAGCATTCCGGAAAACTATGCGCCAGCCCGACGGCGACGACATCGACCTCGACGCGGCCGTGGCCGCCTTGGTGGAACGCCGCGCCCGCGTCACGCCGGACGACCGGCTCTACGTGCGGCGGGAAAAACGCACGCGCGACGTGGCCGTGGCCTTGCTCATCGACACCAGCGGCTCAACCGGCCGCCAGCTCGCGGGCAGCGGTCGGGTGCGGCGCGTGATCGACGTGGAGCGCGAAAGCCTCGCCCTGGTCGGAGCCGCCCTCGACGCATTGGGCGACCAGTTCGCGCTCTACGCGTTTTCAGGCCACGGCCGACACGCGGTGGATTGCCGCGTGGTCAAAGCCTTTGACGAGCCCTTCGGCGCCAGCACGCTCGCCCGCATCAGCGGCCTCACCCCATCCGGCCAAAACCGCGACGGCGCCGCGATCCGCCACGCGTGCCACCACCTGCGCGCCCGTGACGCGGCCATCAAACTCCTGATCCTGCTCTCCGACGGTCGCCCGCTGGACGACGACTATGCCGCCGACTACGCCCTGGAAGACACGCGCGCCGCGCTGCGCGAAGCCCGCGCCCTCGGCATCCATCCCTTCTGCGTCACGGTCGACGACCGCGCGGACGCCTACATCCAACGACTCTACGGCGACGTCCAGTACACCATCATCCACGACGTGCGGGCCCTACCGGAACGGCTGCCCAAGATCTACAAACGCCTCACTATATAAGGCTGCTTCCACGCGCGAGCGATCGGATTCGATCCGTTATTCCCGCGCACGCGGGAATCCAGACAGGTCAGTCGGCGACAAACAACGAGGGAAGAACCGCTGGAATCGGACTCTTTCGAAAATCTCCGACATTGCGGGTGACAATCACCGAGACGCCGGCCTCTTCGGCGCAGGCCGCCGTGACAGCGTCTTCAAAATCGTGAAATCCCAGCGCCAGCGCCCGATGGATCGCCGCATCAGTGAGAGCAGCAACCTGGACCTTGGACAGTAATTCGGACAACACTCGCCGGCTCTTGGTCGCGGAGAGTTCCTTTTCGAGAAAGTACGCGAGCGTCGTGACCGCATGTGCAGCGAGATATCCCCGGACACGCCCCTGACCAACGGCGTCCAGCGCCACGGAGGATGCAGGGAAATGCGGATCGCGCCTCAGCAGAACATCGAGCACCACATTGAGGTCATAGAGGACCCGCTTCACTGATGCTTCTTGATGAGAAACCCACGATAGCTGCGCCGAATCGCCTGGTCGTCCAGCCCCCGCCGCTTGCGCGAAACGGTTCCCGCTAAACGCCGAGTCCACGGGCTGAGGGTGCGTTCCTCCTCTTTCCCCGGCAAACGGGCCAACAATTCCGCGACCGCCTTGGACAGCGATACCCGGTGGGCCTTGGCCCAGGCCTTGGCCTTCTGAATCAACTCGTCGTCGAGGCGAAGCGTCAGTTTAGTGTGCATAAATGCCGTACAAACTTATTTGAAGAATACGGCTGAAACTCTTTCGCTGTCAAGCGCTCGCCTAAAGATTAAAGATTTGACCCTCTGGCCTGCTCAGTTATTGAACGTGGTCACTATTTACCGTCCTGCTACTGCGCTGCTACTGCGGAAATTTCAAGGCGTCTTTTTTAGCTCTCCAACTAAAAGGTACCCCCATTTGCTCTGGGGGTTTTCGAGAGATTGTGCAACGTTGTTAACGACGCGAAGGTGATAAACCAGCAAGGTATTCCTGTCCTTCCTGGTCAGAATGAGAGACTGATACTCCACCCATGGGCCATCTTGGTCACGACCATTCTGAAGAAAGGAACCGACAATTGTTGCATGGTCCTTCTGGAACCGGAACGTCCTTAACGAATCTGACCGATCACGCCATTGATTAGTTTTCAGATCCTTCGTGTACAACGCCACCGGCTCACCATTTATTGCCACCCTCCACTCTGCATGGCTGGAATCTTCATGGACTGTATCAGGGCGTAGGACTGCTGATAGTGCACCTTCCCATGTGCCGTCAATATCGTCGAATGTTTTGTCATAGGGCATGTTCAGGCCATCAAGGAGTTTCTTTACCCTTTCGAGTTTTTGATGATTAACAGGTGTGTCAGGAGCTAGACGCTTAAACTCTTCGAACTCTTTCGTCGCTCCTTCGAAATCCTGCTTAGAGACCAGTACAGCACCTAGGCGATAGTGGGAGTCTGCCCGGTTAGGGTCCAGACGGAGTCAATCCCATTTTTAGTTGAGATTCGATCGCGGCTCCTGTGTGATCCCTATGCTGCGTGCACGGTGGTCTCGGTGGCCGAGGCCGCTCGCCGGAGCAAGGCGGCCCGCAACTGGGGCAAGGCCC
>JBMOMC010000039.1:0-65907 GCA_049325335.1 Nitrospirota bacterium | reverse complement strand
TGTCGAAGACGCGCCTCCTCCGACCCCAACGGCCCAGGCCATATAGAGGCCGGCGCGAGGGGGAGCCCCACCCCGCAAGGGCCTCGCCGTCGCGGCGCTCCGTCCGGGCCGGCGCGTGCGCCTCCCTTGCAGGCTGGGGTCGATCGGATGCCGCGCCAGCGTCTGAGTGTTTTCCCCCTCCCCCTTCTCTGCTGGTGAAAGGGGGAGGGGGAAAAGATTTGGTTTTTAGGGGGGCTTGAGGGCGTTGGTCGGTTGGCTCCCCGGATGGGCCGGAATGTCACGCGATCGCGGCGGGGTGGGCCTGCCGGGATCACTACCAGGGGAGGAACAGCATGCAGGCACTTAACATCACCTCGTATCAGACACTCACGCAGGATCGGCCGCACCACGACACGTCGGACCGGTACTCCTTCATCCCGACTTCGCGCGCGCTGGCCACGCTCGCGGAAATAGGCTGGCAGCCCGTGTCGGTCAAGGAGCGAGCGACCCGGCGGGACGACCATCGCGGATTCCAAACACACCTGGTCAGGCTCCGCAAGGTCGACCGCGTGTCGCAACCCGCCGTGGTGGGCGAGACGATTCCTGAAATCGTCCTGATGAACGCGCACGACCGGTCGTCGTCGTTTCGGCTCATGGCCGGGCTTTTTCGGTTCGTCTGCGCGAACGGGATGGTCGTCTCTGACGCGCAGTTTGCCCCGCGCATCATCCGGCACCTGGGATACACCGACTCGGCCGTGCTGAACGCCATCCACGAGGCCGAGGAGGGCTTCGCGCGCATCGGCTCGCGCGTGGCCGAGTTTCGCGCGATCCCACTCCACGCCGATGAGCAACTCGCCTATGCCGAATCAGCGCTCGCGCTCCGGTGGGAGGCCGGCAAGGCGCCCGATCCGCGCGCGCTCCTGGTGCTTCATCGCCGGGAGGATGCCGACCCGACGCTGTGGCACACCTTCCAGCGGGTGCAGGAAAACTTGCTGCGCGGCGTCACGCGGCGGGCCGTCGCTCGCGCCACGGAAAGTGTACGGTCTGCCAAAGCGATCCGCGCGATCACCGGCGTGACCCAAGGCGTGGGCCTCAATCAAGCGCTCTGGGCACTCACCGAGAAGATGGCCGAGCTCAAGGCGAGCTAGGGCCCACCCCCGGCGCCCCGTCCGGGCTCACCTCTCCCCGCCACGGGGCACACGGCGGGAGGAGAAAGGCAGGACACGATGACCCGCCCCGTTCACTCCGCCTTTTTCACGATGCCGGGTTCCGGCCGCCGTTTTCGGATCGACGTCGCGCCCGGGTTGACCGAGGCGTTGTGCTGGACGGCGTTTGAGGAGATGCACCCCGGCCGGTTTGTCCGCGTGCCGTGCTGGACGCGCGAGGAGGAGGACCGCTTCCCGAAATCCCTTGCGCGATTTGCCCACACGTTTTGTGAGCAGTGTCGGGCGGGTCAACGCTCAGTCTTCGACGCAGGCGACCAGCAAGCGCCCTTGCCCGGCAGCCGCGGGGCCGCATGGGAGGGGTAATTCCCACGGGTGTCGCGGGTCGTCGCCCACTGAATGCACGGCGCCCGCATACCGCGATGCCGCACGCCGTCATTCAACGAGAGGCGGCTATAGCCCCGCGATGCACCATGCCCCCGCCCCACGGCCCGGTCGCTGGTCGCGATCGGCCCGTGATCCTCCGCCCCCGTGGGGGCTCCCCACGCGCCAGCCTCCGGCGCCCCCCCGCCACAGAGCGGGCGAGCCTCGTGCGGGACCCGTGTGAGCCCCCGGGCCACCAAGCGATGGAGGCGACGATGTCGAGGCCGTGACCAGCGGCGCATCGTCGGCACGCTCCTCCCACTGCCGTACCTCGCAGGCTCCTGATCCGGCATGGTCGCCACGTAGCGGCTCGATCTGAGCCCCCGCCCCCCTGGACCCTGCCGTGTCCAGCGCCCGGCGCTTCCCCCGCCAGCGTCCATCCCGTCCGCCCCCAGGGGCTCCCCACCGCCGACACCATCTCGGCGCGGCTCGGGCTCCGCGACACACCCGCTCCGTCCTCCGCTCCGCCAAGATCGTGTCGAAGACGCGCCTCCTCCGACCCCAACGGCCCAGGCCATATAGAGGCCGGCGCGAGGGGGAGCCCCACCCCGCAAGGGCCTCGCCGTCGCGGCGCTCCGTCCGGGCCGGCGCGTGCGCCTCCCTTGCAAGGTGGGGTCGATTGGAGGCCGCGCCGGCGACGGGGGTCCCCCCTGCTCCCCCTTTCTCGGATCGGTGAAAAGGGGGTTGGGGGGGAAAAGGTGGGTTTGTTTTGAAGCGACAGGTCTGTGACGGGTGCCCGCTCCCGCACGGGCTCGGCATCGGTGGAGACGGGTTCACGCTGGGATTGGGAACAACAAAAACGGAGGACGAGCCATGACAGACGACGAACCAGAAATCACCCCACGCGCGGATGCACGACGCGCCCTGATCCAAGCGATCGAGCGGGTCGCCGAGGCCATCGAGCGCGGGCGGGCCGCTGCGGATCATGCGGACGAGGCCTTCGGGAACTTGAGTTTACCCAGTCTGGAATTGGCCGATCTCATCGGCACGTTGCGCGTTTGGTATACCGCGGCGTGCGACTTGCTCGAAGAGATCGATGGCTACCTTGACCGGCCGGGGGAACAGGACGGCGTTCAGTCGCCGAAGACACCACGAACGACCAACCCAGGAGATCCCCGATGACCACAACAACTCGACTGAATCTCGTGCGAGCGGCGAGAGGAGAGACCGCGATCCGTCAGTACGTCCGTTCGCCCGGCGAATTCGTGCTGGACGAAACGGTGATCGACCTGATCGCGGATGTCTGCCACGCGACCCGCGCGGCGGGCCTGGATCCTGAGCCTCTATTGCGGATCGCCGCCGACCACTACGCGGTCGAAATCGCCGAGTCGGAGGAATGACGATGCGCACGCTGACCCAAATTCTTCAGCAACACGGCGGTCTCGTGGCGCTCCAACGCGCCTCCATCCGACTGGAGCGCCCACCCTTTATGGCCCTCCATATTGAATACCTTGGCACCGGCCCGCGCGGATATCCGATGATCTCAGTGGCGCATTACGGCCAACAACATGGGGATGCAATGCGTGATCCCGACATGGTGTTTGAGCTGGCTGGACAGGCCCCCTCCTGGATCTGGGCGCCGGTGAGTTGGTGGAACGACTACGTCGGCGTCTACCACGAGGCGGTTTGGGTTGAAGACGAGCACGTCATGATCGACGAGCGACGGCTGAGGGAATTGCGATCGTTTGCCAAGACGTGGGATCGCACTCTCCACCGACAAGGTTTTGATCGCCCCCCGCAAGCGCCGGAAGCGGCAGCGGCTGGACCCGATGAGGGGGCCGACCCGCACGACGACAAGGTAAGCCGATGAATCGCGAGAATATGGTGGCGCAGCACCGAATGAATTTTGAGGCCCTGTCCCACGCGTTCGAAGCGGGTGACGTCTGTTTACTGGATTGCCGGATCAAGGCGACCGGAGAGCGGGTCGCCGCGATCTGCGCGGTGGGCGTTGATGGGGAGGCGTACACGATGACGCCCTTCGCCATCATGCTGAACGACGAGCCGTTCGAGATCCTCGATCCACCCACGATCGGGGAGGACCCATGACCGACCGATCCGCCGACGGCGCCGTGAGAATCCCCCGCGAGGTGGGTTCGGCCCGTGCTCCGCCACACACGGCGTGATCGTCCCCCGCCCCCCTGGACCCTGCCGTGTCCAGCGCCCGGCGCTTCCCCCGGCAGCGTCCATCCCGTCCGCCCCCAGGGGCTCCCCCCGCTGGGCACCCTGCCCCGGTTCCTCACACACCGGGACCGGGCAGCGTGCCGACGGACGCGCCTCCTCCGACCCGAAACAGCCCAATCCGTGTGGAAACCGGCGTGGAGAAGGGGACGAACCCGCGAAGGGCCACGGTCATCCCGTTCTGTCGGGGATAGGCACCGAACTGGGCCAGGTCATCCAAGATGCGCCACTGTTTTCTTCTCGCATTTTATGCTATATAAATGGCCCTCCGGATACCGCACCGCTTTGGTGTAAGGTGGTGCATGTTTTATAGGGCGAATCCCGATGGTGAAGGCGAAAAAGAGGGAGGGAAGAAAGACGAAGATGCAAAACACAAACGCGCTCCGCACGTCGGTGAGTTTCCCGCCGGAACTTTACAGGACTCTCGAGGGGATCGCGAAGCGGAAGAAGGTCTCGCTCGCGTGGGTCGTGCGCGATGCCGCTGAGAAGTACGTGGCAGACCAATGGCCGCTGTTTAAAAACACGCATGAGTAACAGAATGCCTACCAAGAAACCAATGACCCGCCCGCGCTCTAGCGATGCACTGAGCACGCGCCAAGGACGCTTCACTGATCTCGATCAGGACAAGCTGCGTGGTGGTTACTACACGTCATCAGAGGTGGCGGCGTGGCTTTGCGCATGGGCTATTCGATCGCCAAAGGACCGCGTCCTAGAACCGAGCTGTGGTGACGGCGTGTTCCTTGAGGCCGCCGTCAAGCGCTATGCTGAATTGGGCGCGCGCAGCCCGACGATCGCCAATCACCTAACCGGTATTGAGATCATCGCTGCTGAAGCCGCCCACGCCCTAGCCAGGTTGAGCGGATCGCTTGGCCAGCGCGCCCGTGACGTGGTGGAAACCGCCGATTTCTTCGGTTGGTGGCAGAAGAGTAAACAACCCGCCTTTGATGCCGTCGTCGGCAATCCTCCCTTCATCCGCTACCAAACGTTCCCGGAGCCACATCGAAGCCGGGCAATGGGGATAATGGCCGAGCAAGGGCTTTCTCCAAACCGACTCACCAACATCTGGGTGCCCTTCGGGGTTGCTGCCGCCGCCAGCCTGCAGCCTGGCGGCCGTCTAGCTCTGGTGCTGCCGGCTGAGTTGCTCCAGGTGACCTATGCCGCGCAGTTCCGATCATTCCTGACCGACCGCTTTGCTCGCATCGATATCGTGGCCTGCAACGAGCTGTTCTTCGAGAAGGCAGAACAGGAGGTTGTGCTACTACTTGCGGATGGCGCGTTGGCTGCCGCATCGAACGCGAACCCCTGCCGCGTGACTATGACCGAAACTCGTACGCTGGCCGAGATCACCAACCGCCTGCCAGCCGTTGTGCTAGCCAACGCCCACCCCAAGACACTCCGTCACGATAATGAAAAATGGCTGAAATACTTTCTCACTGAGCGGGAAATCACCTTCATGCGGGTGCTTCGCGCCGCACCCGTCACTGCCAATCTTTCCAGCCATGCTAGCGTTGACGTCGGTGTCGTGACGGGCAAGAACGAGTTTTTTGTGCTGAGCAGCGCGCAGGTCGCCGAGCTGGGGCTGGAGAACTATACCGCCCCGCTGGTATCACGGTCTGTGCAGCTCAAGGGTGCGCGGATCGGTAAAGCCGACTGGAGGTCCATGGCCGCCGCCGGTGACCGTGTTCACCTACTGCACCTGGCGCCCACCAACGGCTCGAAACCATCCGGCGCGCTGGCCCGCTACATCCGCTTTGGCGAGGGCAACGAGGTCCATAAGGGCTATAAGTGCTCCATCCGAGCGCCCTGGTATGCGGTGCCCTCCGTCTGGACCCCGGACGGATTCGTCTTCCGTCAGATTTACGATTTCCCGCGCGTGGTTCTAAACCAGGCCGGCGCCACTTCGACCGACACCATTCATCGGCTCACGTGCAAAGCAGAGAAGCCGGAACGTGTCATCGCCAATACCTACACCTGGCTGACCGCGGCATCGGCCGAGATCGAGGGCCGTAGTTATGGCGGCGGCGTTCTCGAACTGGAGCCGACCGAGGCCGAGCGGTTGCTGATGCCAGCGATGCTCAACGGTGCCATGCCACTCGCTGAATGTGACCGGCTCACCCGTGCTGGTCGGCTGGACGACGTGTTGGAAGAGAACGCGCGCATCGTCCTTATGGGCCACATGGGGCTGTCACAGGCTGACTGCCACCTGCTGCGAGATATCTGGACGAAGATGCGCGATCGGCGGATGGCCCGCCGCCGACGTGGTCACGCCGTTGCGGACACCATTACATGATGGAAGATCCGGTCAAAGCCGCGTCGCGTGCTCGCGTCGCCGACCTGGTCCGGAACTTCCAGCGTAATGAAGCTGATTACCTCCACGCAACCTACAACGAAACCCAGGCCCGGACCGACTTCATCACTCCTTTGCTGAATGCGTTCGGTTGGGACGTTAATAACACCAAAGGCCAGCCCCTCGCTCTGCGAGAGGTCATCGAGGAGGCGACCGTCGAGGTCGGCGAAGAACGGCTATCGAAGAAGCCGGACTACGAACTACGGCTCGCCCGGCAGCGCAAGCTGTTCGTCGAGGCAAAGAAGCCGAGCGTTCGGATCGACCGGGAGCGGCCATCGGCTTTCCAGACCCGCCGTTACGGCTACTCGGCAAGCTTGCCGATCTCTGTCCTAACCAACTTCCACCAACTTGCCATCTACGACTGCGTGCCCAAGCCAGGTGAGACGGACGACGCACGCGTGGCCCGCCTCATCCTGATTGGTTATGACGAGTTCGAGGCGCGGTTTGACGAGCTATGGGATGTGTTGTCCCGCGAGGCGATCTATTCAGGTGCTTTTGATCGTCGCTTTGCAGTTGGTGTCACACGGCATGGTGCCGAGCAGTTCGACGACTACTTCCTCGGTCAGGTCCGTTCCTGGCGCGAACGGCTGGCCATCGATATTCACAGCAACACACCGGGCCTCACCCCGGTCGAGCTGACCTATGCGGTTCAACTCTTCCTGTCACGTATTGTCTTCCTGCGCGTCTGTGAAGACCGGGAGATCGAGAAGTACGAAACGCTTAAGAACCTCGGAACCGCGGATACCTTCGAGGCCCTCATGGCCGTGCTGAGGCGGGCCGATGCCTTCTACGACTCCGGGCTATTTCGTCTGTTGGACGACGGGCGGCTCGGTATCCGTATCAGCGACGCCACGCTTCAGGGCATCATCGGCGAACTGTATTACCCACAGAGCCCCTACACCTTCGCCGTTGTCGAGACCGAGGTTCTCGGAGAAATCTATGAGCTGTTTCTCGGTGAGGCGATCACTGTCTCTGGCGGCACCGTCGAGATCGTCAGCAAGCCCGAGGTGCGTGAAAGCGGAGGCGTTGTGCCGACCCCGCGCTATGTTGTCGATGCGATCGTTGAGCGTACCCTTGCTCCCGCTATCGCCGGGAAGCGACCGGACGATCTGGCCGGTTTCACGGTCGCCGACATCTGTTGTGGCTCCGGCATCTTCCTGTTGTCGGCCTACGAGTTCCTTCTCGACCATCACCTCACGTGGTATCTCTCCAGCGACCGAGCCGACCATGTTGGCCGGACGATCTACGAGGTGGGTAACGGCCAGTGGCGACTGACCTTTGAAGAGAAACGCCGTATCCTTGTGGCACACCTGCGCGGTGTCGACATTGATCCCAATGCTGTCGAGGTCGCCCGCTTCAGCGTCCTTCTCAAGCTGATCGAGGACGAGAGCGCCACTGGACTCCAGACCTTCGTCACCCGGCATCACACCCCTGCCCTGCCTCTGCTCGATTCCGCGATCCGCTCCGGCAACAGCCTTATTAGTCGCACCGAATGGATAGTCGCGTGCGGCGCGCTGCCAGCTGCGCTGACCGACAAGGTTAACCCGTTCGCCTGGTCCGAAGAGTTCCCGGTCGAGATGGCTCGGGGCGGCTTCGATGTGATCGTCGACAACCCACCCTACATCCGCATCCAGAACATGACGGCCTACTCGCCCGAGGAGGTGGCCTATTACCAGAGCCCGGCCTCGCCCTATCGCACCGCCCGGCAGGACAATTTTGACAAATACACGCTGTTTATAGAACGCGCCCTAACCTTGCTCCGACCAGACGGTCGGCTCGGCGTCATCGTCCCACATAAGTTTATGACCATCCAGGCGGGCCGCGCCCTACGCGGCCTGATCACCAGCGGCCGGTTGCTCGAACAGGTGGTGCATTTTGGGGCTAAACAGGTGTTCGGACCAGACACATCCAACTACACCTGCATTCTGATCCTCGACCGGCGGGGGCGCGACCAACTCACTCTTGAACAGGTTGGACCCCTCGACCAATGGCGCTATGGCCAGCCGGGCACCCTTACGAACATCCCGGCAACGGAACTGACCGAGGAAGCTTGGCGATTCGCCGATGCCGCGACCCGCGCTTTGTTCGACCGCGTGCGGGAGCAGTTCCCCGATCGGCTTGGCACCCTCGCAGAAATCTTCGTCGGCATGCAGACGAGCGCCGATGAAGTCTACATCATCCGAGCCCTTAGCGAAACCGCCGATATCGTCACCTGTCGATGGAACGGCCAGGATTGGCGGATCGAGCGCGACATCCTACGGCCTTGCCTGCAAGATGCACCGCTGTTTGCCTACGCTCGACCGACGGCAAACGCCTGGATCATCTTCCCGTACGAACTGGTGCACGCTGGGACCCGACCGCAGGCCCGGCTGATTCAGCCAGATGAGTTCGCGGGCCGCTTCCCAGGCTGTTGGGCCTACCTAAACGCCCGGCGCGCCGAGCTAAACGACCGCAACATCACCGGAGGTGCCGCTTCCGATCGCCAGTGGTACCAGTACGGCCGGTCCCAGAGCCTCACTAAGTTCAACACCCCGAAGATCATCTTGCCCGTGCTCTCCTTGGAGCCGCGCTACGCCTATGACGACACCAACGTGATGGTCACCGGCGGCGGCAACGGACCCTATTACTTAATTCGTTCCCGCCAGGGCTCCATGGTCTCCAACCACTACCTCTTGGCTGTTTTGTGTCACCCGCTCAGCGAGGCGTTCATCCGTACCAATACCAGTCTCTTCCGGGGCGGCTACTACTCTCACGGTAAGCAGTTCATTAAGGATTTACCGATCCCGACCGCATCGCCGGCCGAGAGAACCGTCATCGAGGGCCTAGTCGTCACCCTGATTGACACGCTCGGCGCCATGGCCCATGCCCGTACACCCCATGAGCGCACGCTGATGGAACGCGAGTCGGCGGACCTGAATGATCAGATCGAAGCACGGATCAGCGCAGTCTTCGGGTTGTCGATGGCTGACCTAGACGTAGTGCGTGCGGTTCCCGTGCCGGGGTGAACTCCTATTCGAGGCGTGACTTCGGGCTGGCCGGTGTTCCGCAAGTATTCGATGCTCCCGGTCGCGCGGACGGCGTGGCAGCACGCCCTCGTGAGGAGGGAGGCATGAACACAGTGAATGATAAAGGACGTTATCATACACAGCATGGACCAGATTCCGGCAAACAACTTTTCGGCCCCTGACATCGACTGGCAGCCCTTCAAGGAGGCCCTCGGCCGCATCGCCCTGGAAATTACGGAAAGCGCCGTCCTCGGCTGCTTCGAACCGAACCCCATCTCGAGTTGGTACGATGACGAGCTGTCACGCGCCCGCAAAGCGATCCTGCGGGCACGCGACGGAAAGCTCGCGCGCTTCCGCTACCAGGTCAACCGCAACGCCTTCCTCGTGGCCTGTCGTGACTACGCCGACGAAAAGCCGGAGGAACACCTCATCATCGGCTACGGCTTCCGCCACGGCTCCACGACGAAAGTGGAAAGCCTCCACCACGTGACCGGCGCGACGAGTTCCGTCCACCTGCCCGGTGCCGTGGCGCATGCCATGTGGAATTTCTACGGACAGCACGAGAGCAACGAACTGCTCATCTTCCACAACCACCCGTACAATCCGCTCAATTTCCTGTTCAACAATCTGCCCCTGGCCTCGCGGCAGGACCGGCTCTTTCTTGAAGCCCGCGCGCTGAACCCGCAGCAGCTCCTGCGACGCCTTCTGGGACAGGGCCGCATTCTGTTTTACCTCGGCGAAAACGGCGACGTGAAGGAATTCCGTCTGCCGAGCATCGTAGCCCTGCTCGACCGTTATGCAGCAGCGAGCCCCCAGCCGTGAGCGCCGAAACCGTCTCCCTCGTTCCCGCCCAACTGGCCACGAAAGAAATCAGGCCCTCGTCTCTGTTCCTCTCCGGGCCGCAGGCCTCCAAACGTTTCTGGGAGTTTTTTTACTGTCAACATCAGGAAGCCGCACACCCGGAAAGCCTACGGCAAGGCGGTCAACGAATGCCTGGTGCGAGAGCTACGGCATCGAGCATTTGAGCGATGTGTAGCCCATCCACGTCGGCGGTCTTGCCTTCTTCAGGCATGGGGATTTTCTATTGACGCTGGAACCCGCGCGTTCCGCAGCCGTCCCGACGCCTCGGAATCCTACCCCTTTCCCTTCGTCTTCAGGTTCAGGTTAAATGCGCCGCAATCGCACCGCACGCTTTCCTTTGGCCCCTTACCAGGCGAGACGTAAACAAGTCCCCCGCATGTATCGCAACGGAAAGACGCAAGCATTTCCCTGAAAACTTCCACGACCGGGGCAAAATCCTGTTTTTTCAACTGAGCCCACTCGTTGTAGTGAATGCTTTTGTTGATGGCCCACTGTTCGACTTGCGACTTGTCCACCTTCGAGCTGAACTCTTTTTGAACACCCGAGAGACGGCTGCTCTCCTCCTTCTTGTTCCAGGAGTTCGCCGACTCCTGCGCCTTGCCGAGCAGCTTTTTCCATGCAGCGAGGACAGCCGGCAGGAGTTCGCCGAGGTCGTATTGCGCGTCTCCGCGATATTCGATGCTGGCGCGGAGTTTGTGCGACAGGAGCCCGGAGATGTACTCCAGGTAGCGGCGAAGCGTGCCCGCCGCGCCTGAAACGTCGTCCTGGTCAAGATCCCGCTTTATCTCGTCCCAGACTTCCCCTCCCTCCCAAACAATGGGACCGTCGTCAACCGTCCACTTTCGAAAGTGAACCGAGGACTTCGAGGTGATGATCTGCTCCGTTACCATGTGCTGCAGCCATATCGGATCGTGCGTCGTCATCAGAAATTGTGTGTGCGGGAACTTCGTTTTGAACAACGTGCATATTTCCCGGCGGTGGCCGGCATCCACGGACATGAGCACGTCGTCCAGAATGGCAAACGTGAAGTTTCTCCCCAGCGTGTGCTTCATCAGGGCAAGGTAGAGACAGAGGCCCATGCTGTCCTGGTGACCCTCGCTGTGGTACGCGCCGGGCGGAAAGAACCCCCGCCCGTAGAAATCAACATCGAAGCCCAGCTTGCCGAGCGACGGCGTAAGCTTCCCCTCGAATTCGGCTTCGTCGTCCTGGTTCACGACGCGGTAATATTCGCTGAAATCCTTCTGCACATCGTTGTAGATCTTTGCCAGGGTCTCCGTCGAGCTGGCGTTATAGGCGGCGAGAACCTTTTCGGCCAATTCACTTTCCTGCTTGGCGCGCACCTGCTGGCGTTTCGCTTCACGGTATGCCTCAAGCCGCTCTTGGGCAACGCTGAGATAGTCGCGCGCCTCATCCTCCTTGGAAGGATCGGGGAGAGCGCAGACGGCCGCCTGAATGCCGTTAACAACTTTAAGCGCGGCTTCCGGGATCTGCCGGTATTCGGTGGAGCATTCCGTGATCGCGCCGTCGAGGTCTTCCAGCGACAACACGTTCTGGCGCCGTGTCCCGAGCGATTCAATCCACTTCGTAAGTTCCGTGCCGACGACGGGCGCGGGTAGGTTCTTGGAATACCCGCCGACAGCGGTAGCCAGCGTTTGCAGTCCCTGAAGTGCGGCGGTCAGCGGGGCCGCCGCCTGCTCAAGCGCGCGTTTGAGTTCCGCCGCTTCCTTTGCCTCCGCCAATCTGCTTTGCACCTGCGCGCGCAACGCATCGAGGTCCCACTCGTTCTCGCAGAACGGGCATGCCGCCTCGTCGAAAAGATCAAGGCCGGAACGTAGAAACGCCTGGCGGCGCAAGCTCCTGAACAGCGCCGGCGACTGCTGCAGCTTCTGAAGCGTGTCCACGACGGCCGCCCGGCTGGCCGCGACCGCGCCAGGCTCCGGCCCGGTCAGCTGCTGGGACAAGGCGGCAATATCGTCGAGGGCTTGCGTCTTGGAAATCTTTTGCCGGGCCGAGGGCGCAGCAACGCCTCCCAGTCCCGCCTTCAACGAGGTATCGGCCCCCAGGTCGGTCAGCGGATCAAGCCCGAGCACCTGCCTTCTTCTGTTCACGGCTTCGATGATCTGGTCTTTCTTGAGCATCGGGATACCGAGGGCGCGCAGAAGGTGCGACTCCGTATCTTGCTGAGTCTGATTGACCTGCTTCAGCCGGGTTTTGCAACTGTTCGCAATCGTCTGGAAGCTCTGCCGGACCTTGTCAACCCTGTCGAGCCGGAGCAGCGCCTGGACTTCCTTCGACCGGTCACCGGGAGCGGCGAGAACGTATTTGATGATTTCACGGCGGGAGAGCGCGAACTCCGGGTGGTTGCCCAGCTCGCCGACGATTGCCAGCACTTGCGGATCGTTGGGCGAAATGACGGGCTCATTGGGCGCGTTGGCCCGCCGCTCGATGGTGACCGTCTTGTTGATGGACGGAATGAACGCGGTGAGCACCACGCGGGCGAGATTCGGTTTATCCCTCATGTCGACGTGCGGCCCGTGAGACTTCAGCGTGATGCCAGAAGTACCCTGCCCCGTGAGCCGGGTCACCGCGCCGGTGATCGCGAATTCCAAGGCGTCCACAACGCCGCTCTTGCCGGTGCCATTCGGCCCGCAGACGGCGAAGTTTTTGCCGCCGGGGTTCAGGGACAGCTTATGGATGCCCCGGAACTCCTCGATGGCGAGAGACTGCACCAGGATCATGGCAGCGGCTCCTCCGAAAACAGGGCGTTCCGCAACGCGTCAGCTGACGTCTCCTGGTCATCCACGAGCGCCTGCCGCAGCCGCCCGATGACAGCGGCGTCGACCGAAGTATCCGCCTGCAGGCGTTTGATTAAATCTTCGAAGACGGCGACCACCACGGGCGGCTGTGGTTCGACAGACGCAACTTTCTTCGCCATAAGCGCGCTCCTTTAATCCTCGTCATCCTCGGTGGGCGATCGCGCAGCGCCCTTCCCTTTGCCGCGTCGAAGGCCAGGCCGCCCTTTCGGGCGCCCTTCGGAACCGCTTTGCCAACGTAGATCGCCCATCGGCGCGGCCTGGGACCACGAGGACGGCGACGGCTTCAACATCCATCTCGAAGTGATGCCGTTCGATGGCAAGATCATCCTGCGCACGCCGAAAGCCGACGGGGAGAGCGCGTAAGTACGTATCGTGACGATCTCGTCCGCCGACGTGAGCAAAACTGAGCGCAGATTTCATAGTGTCCGCCACCGATAGCCCTGGTTCTGCAACTTTTCCGTGTCGCATTCCAAGATCAGCAGCCAGCGGCGCCTGGCTCGCTTAGCGCGCTGCTTTGGAGGTCGATTACGACGAGTGCTGATTCGATTCTCCTTGCGACGACCCAAGTTCGGACCTCTCTACCGCTCCTCTCCATCCCCCGGAATCCGCACCGCATGTTCCGCGCCATCGGTGATCCGGCGAGCCGCATGGACGTACCGCTGCGTCGTGCTGATGGACGCGTGGCGGAGCATGGCCTGGACTTCCTGCACGGTCGCGCCGTTCTCGAGGGCGAGCGTCGCCGCCGTGTGTCGGAGCGAATAGGCCGTGAGGCGCTTGCGCTTTAAGCCGGCGCGCTCAAGATACTTCGTCAGGATTGCCTGAATCCCCCGCACCGATAATCGGCGGCCATGCGAACCCGGCTTGGCCGAGACGAAGAGCGGCGCGGCCGGTACGGTCAGCCCGCGAAGGCCCAGACAGCGATCAAACAGTGTCGCCACCAGCGGCACGATCACGACGAAGCTGTCGGTCGCCACCCGCCCCTTGCCCTGGAGATAGAACAGGCCGCCAGCACTTCCTTTCGGGACGTAGTCCTCGACGTTCGCGCGGTGCAGTTCGATCAACCGCACGCCCGTTCGGAGGACCAGGGAGACCATGAGCCGATCCCGCACCTGGGTCGCCGTCACGTCGCGCAGCTCGCCGACCAAACGTGCGGCTTCGCCAGCCGTGAGCGCTTCACGCCGGTACTCGGTCGACAGCTTCGGCAGCGGCACGGAGCGGGCGGGATCCTGGGCCAGGTACTCCTGCTCGACGGCCCACGCACCAAAAGATCGGAGGACCGAGAGTTGGCGCTGAAGATACGCGGCCGACTTACGCGCCGCCTTGAGGTCCCGAATATACTGCCGGATGAGCTCCGGGGTCAGCGGGGGGCAGCCCTTGCGAACCCGGAAGGTCTCAAACTGCGCCATCGCGTGCTCGTACGCCCGTTCGGTGGACGGCGCGAAGTGATGTTCGTGGTCGTTGAGCCACTGCGAGACAAACGGCTTGAGCGCGACGCCGGCGCCGATCGCACTGCGCGGGCCGGACGCGCCAAACGCGGGCAGGTCAGCGGGCGGATCGTCATTATGGGGAGCGTAGGGGTTGGCGAGCTGGTTATCTGGGGACATCGTCTGGGCCGTGGTGCGGCACCCGAAGGTCGGTCACGTCGGCTCGAGCTCCCGCGCATAGGCTTTGGCATTATAGAGCCATCGACACATCCGACACGGGGAACCGTCCGACGTGTCGGTTTCTTTCATCTCGTGCGCCCTCTCATGCAAGGTCAACAGATACGCGAGTGCGGCGCGTCGTTGTCGTTCGGAAAGTCCATCGAGCGTTTCTATGGGCGTGCCCATACCGACTCCTCCGGCGCTCTGTACTCGATTATCGGAAAATCTGCCAGCGTTCCTCCTCAACATCAACATCGCTGACGTCCTAAACCAGACCTGCTGGGCCACCGTAGCACAGCGTGGGGAGAGGTTCAAGAAGAAATACTGCGTGAAATGTTTCTTTCACGCAGTAGTGAGTTGCTTTCGCTCCCAGAATGGCCTACAGTGGCGCGGGGTAAAATTTACCCGAGCCGACAGGATCGCGGCGACCGCTCCCGCGCGAGGCCCGACGACATGGATGTCGAGACGCTCACTCCCCTCTTGCAGACCCTCAAACCCACCGAGCAGATCCTCGTGCTGCAGCTCGCCGCCCGCACCCAAGACGGCCTGGTCGCGGCCTCCCAGAGTCAGCTCGCGGCGTGGACCGGCACAACCCGCCGAACCGTCAAGGTCGGGCTCCGGAGACTAGCCGAGGTCGGAGTACTCCGCGTGGTCGCGCCAGCCACATCCGAAGGGGCGGCGGCCACCTTTGAACTGCGACTCGGCGGCGGGGTGGCAGTCCCCTCCCCGCCCGCTCGCCAGCCGCCCGCCATGGCGCTCACCCCCGACGATCGTCTCCGTCTGCAGGCGATCAAGCAGGCGCTGGCACCGGCCCGGTGGGACGCGCTGCGCCGCGAGGCTCAGGTAGCCGGCCTGCCGGAAGAAGACATACTAATACGGTATTACTTCGGGCCCGCCCGTCTGCCCTCTTCGGCCGATGCTTGACCCGGTCCTGGAAAATCTCTTCTGGGCGGCCTCGGGGCCGCTCTCCCGAGCCCAGCTCGTCAACATCCTCGATCTCCAGGTGCCCGAGGAGCTCTCAGAACTTGACGCGGCCTTGGCGCGTCTGAGCGAGTCCTACACCGGACGCGGCCTTCAGCTCGTGGAGGTCGCCAGCGGGTTTCAGGTCACGACCCGGCCCGAGTTTGCCAAGTGGGTCACCAAACTGAGGCGGGCCACGCCAGCGCCGATGTCCGAGGAGGCCACGGTCACACTGGCCATCATCGCGTACCATCAACCGGTGACGCGCGCCGAGATCGAGCGGCTCCGCGGCGCCGATTCGGAAAGCGTGCTGACCACGCTCGTGCGGGGTGGCCTCGTGACGGTGATCGGCGAGCTTGAGCGAGCGTATCTCTATGGAACGACGGCTCGGTTCCTCGAACGGTTTGGGCTGCGCAACTTAGCGGATCTCCCGCCACTCCCGCATTCAAACCGTAAAACAGAACTGGGAACGTTCAGGAACCCGGAGGAACGGACTCCAGAATCTGCCCAGCAGCAACCCCGAACCGAATCATCGACTCCGGACGCGGTATCGGCGGAGGCGAGTGCCCGGTCACCGAGGTCCTGGGGCAATCTTCAAGCATGATGTGCGACGTCGCACATAGTTGGTTCTCACAGAATCAACGTCCACGACATGGCCGGGTTCGTTCTCCGTCCCGTGCGGCGGCGCGAACCGGGGTGTCACCACGTGAATTCGATCGAACAGCTTTCCGCGCCCGAGGGCTCCGTCCAACGTGCACTTGGATAACGTGCGACCGTATGCGTGGCGGCTCAGGCAGCGGTGTGGCTCGGGATAATCCGCTGAACCTTGATGCGGTCAGCGTTCTTCTTGGCCTCGGCGAGGTCGTACTCCATCTGCAGGCCCAGCCATACTTCGGGGCTGCTGCCGAAGGCCTTGGAAAGGCGTATGGACATTTCCGGAGAGATTCCGGCCTTGCCGTTCACAAGGTTGTTGAGGGTCTGGCGCTTGATGCCAAGGCGTTCCGCCGCTTCCTTAACGGTGAGGCCTAGCGGCTCGATGCACTCCTGCCGGACAATCCTGCCGGGATGCGGGGGGTTCTTCATGGCCATTGTCTCTGCCTCCTGCTTACCTAATGGTAGTCGATCAAATCAACGTCGCAAGCGTGGCCTTCCTCAAAGCGGAAGATCACGCGCCAGTTCGCCCGGACAGTCACACTCCAAAAACCTTTCAGATCGCCCTTGAGCGGGTGGAGCCGGAAACCGGGGAGATTCATATCTTCGGGCTTTCGGGCACGGTTGAGGACGGCGAGGATATTTTCGACTTTCTCGACGTGATCGGAACGGATGCCTTTGGTTTCGGCGTTCTCGAAAAGCCGTTTCAGCCCCTTGTGCCGAAAGCGCTGAATCACACGAACAGCTTATGATGACCGGTGACACTTGTCAAGGGTCTTATGAGCTTCCCCGACATGAGTCGACCGCGGGCCGTCATCGGTCTCTTCCGCCTCGCCGAATATGTGCGACGTCGCACATTCAGCCCGCCGCTCAGCGGACCCCGGACACCCCCCTTCATTATGATCACCCGTCAGATCCGAAGACCATGTCTTGGGCCGCGGCCGGGGGACTCGCATTACAGTCCTCTCCCAGCCCCGCTACCGTGGAGTGTCGTCGCGGCCAGGACCACTCCGGTTCGTCGGCGGAGAACACGGGGGACCACACACTTCCGAGGAACGCCGCGAACGTCCAGGCATTGCTGGCTATGTGCGACGTCGCACATCCCGCACGCCTCCCTTCCCGAGTCCGAAGTGGCGCTCTCGAGATCGGGACAGCGGCAAGCACTGGAACACACTCTATGTGCGACGTCGCACATTTAGAGATCACAGCACACGAGGACGAGTCATCACTGACGCGAACAAAATGCTTCGAGCGTGTACTGATCCCTCGTACAGATTTTTCTTGACATCGCGATGACAAACGCCTATACAGGTTTCCAGCGTGATAACAGGAGTATTTCTGTACTATGGAAACTCTCAAGAACGACCTGACGGATTCCCATAATTACAAGATGTCCCGGCCTGTCTTTGCGGACGTCCTGGGGGTATCCGAAAGCCTGGTTCGTAAATGGGAGCGCTTAGGACTCTCCCCCGAGCTTGTCCCGCGCGGGTCGAGCTCGCGCCCCCAATTCACGGTCGCCCATGTCGTCGAGGCCCGAAAACGATTCCGGCCCCTTCCGCCCCATTCCACACGGACGCTTCTCTTCTGGCTTCTCAAGGGGGGGGTTGGAAAAACGACGATCAGTTTCAACTTGGCTGGCGCACTCTCGCGAATGGGGTATCGCGTCCTTGCTGTTGACCTCGACGGACAGAGCCATCTCACGACGTGTTTCGGCGTCTCGCTCGACGACCAGGAGCAGGTCAAAACCCTCTACAACCTTTTCTATGATGATGGCCCGTCCGCGATCAAGACCATTGCTGACGCGATCCTACCACTCTCGCCGACGCTGAGTCTCCTGCCCGCATCCCTCGATGTCGCGGCCGTGGATCTCCTGCTCGTCGGCGAGCAGGACCCTGCTCGGAAGTTTCTCCGTCTTCAGCGCGTACTCCAAGAAATCAAGTCTCAATATGATTTTGTGATTCTCGATGCGCCGCCCAATATCAACCTCCTCAATCTCAACGCCTTTTTCGCCGCCGACGAAGTCATCTCGCCCATGCTGACAGACTTCCTGAGTCATCACTCGCTGACGCTTCTCGCCGATACCGTCCGGTCGATCTCCGAGAGCTTCCAGGCGCGCGGCTACGATTCGCCGACGATCAAGATCCTGGCGAACCATTTTGATATGCGGAACAACCTCTGTCGCGAAAGCCTGGGCCTCCTCCAATCGGGGCCATTCAAGGAGCATATCCTCAACGCCGTCATCCGACTGAGCACGGCCTTGTCCGAGTCGACCAAGAATATGCAGCCCGTGTTTACGTTTGCTCCGAAATCACACGGCACCGAGGATATCCTGGCCCTGGCACGAGAAATCGCCATTCCGCCCTCAAAGACTGGAGCCTAACCGATGGCTCACAAAAACACGCGCCAGAAACCGCTCAAGACAAAACCCGCCACCGGCGCTGGCTGGTCGTCGCTGGAGCGCAAGCCGCGATCCTGGAACATCAGCCCCATCGCGACCACATCGCACGGGTCCCAGAATCAGGTAACCGATGTTCCCGTCGATGCGATTACGCCGGATCCGAACCAGCCGCGCCGCATCTTTAATAAGCACGCGATCGCGGATCTCGCCCGTTCGATCCGCCAAGATGGTCTTCTCGAACCGATTCTGATCCGAGCCATCGAGCCCGGGAAATACCAACTGATCGCTGGCGAGCGTCGCTGGCGGGCAACCCGAGAACTCGGCCATCAGACGATCCGGGCTCTCGTGTTCCAAGCCTCAGAGCAGCAGGCATTCAAACTCTCGCTGGTCGAAAATCTCCAGCGCGAGCAACTCAACGTCATTGAGCGCGGCCTCGCGTTTCGCCGGCTTCTGAACGACGGACTCTACAAGACCCATGACGAACTCGCGCGTGATTTCGGGCTCTCACGTCCCACCGTGACCAAGAGTCTCTCCGTCCTCGATCGACTCAAACCCGATGCCGTCGACTATTACCTTCTCAATGGCGAGCAACTGACGGACAACCACCTTGACGCCATCCGCCGAGTCCCCCCGGACAAGCAACGGCCGGTTCTCGAGCGAGCGGTCAAAGAGAAATGGACGATCCGCCAGACGCGCGACCATATCGCGTCCCGGTTCCTCAACCGGCCAAAGCCACCCGTGTCATTACGCGAACGGGCGGCCGATTGGTTTGAGGTGTCCGTGCGCATCCGCCCGGCGATGCCGAAGAACGAACTCGATGAGGCCCTTGTCGGACTCCGTTCGGCGATCGAACGGATTGAGAAACTCACGACGTCGCCTTCAGCCAGTGGCTGACGTGATGAAGGCTGCGGGCTCACGGGATCCCTCGGGTGATGCAGGCGGTGCACTTTGTGCAGGAGGAACCCGAAACGAGCGTTCTCGGTTCCCGTGGCACGGTGGACTTTATACAGGCGGCTGCGGTGGATTCCGCCGGCGAGAGCCCCTCGACGGGGAGATGCGCTCACCAACCGAGCCCCTGTGCTCCTTGGGAGTCTTCAGGAGCCGCGAACGCACTCTTTGCGCGTTCCTCGTTACTCCCTTCCTTTCAATGGGTGGACTTTGTACAGGGATCGACACCCGGTGGACTTTATACAGGATCGGCCTGGGTCTGGGCGCTCGGTCCTGCGGTGGACTTCATACAGGTCGTTCCGTTCTCGGTTATCCACAGGATTGATGGCGTCAGGTGGACTTCGTGCAGTTCAACAATCGCTGCGGTGGACTTTGTGCGGTTCGCGGAGTCTCAACGGTGTACTTTGTACAGGCCCGGGTGAACTTCGTGCAGGACAGCATGGGTACAACTGACTGTTTTAACGTATGTTTCAGGTTGATCGGCGGAAGAGGGATGTTAACGTCTTTCAGCGAATAGGCTTTGAGGAAACAACGTTATGTCCAACCAAACCCAAACGCCGATGTTCATAACCGAAAACCTACCGATCCAACCGCAACCCGTGTTACCCCCAAGCCTCGCCGAGCCTCTCCAAACGGAACTCAATCTCGCTCGTTTCTTTTCCTTCATTTTCAAACCGTCGCACACCCGCGCTTCCGAGCCACGAGCCAAGTCGTGGGTCGTCGACGCCAACGGCACGTCGATTCGGGCGAAGATTCTCATCGAGCCGGTCGACGGGGAGACGCTGACGACGCTGGACCACAGGACCTACCTCGCCCTCCAAAAGGTGTGGTGGGATCAGGCCCACGAGCCGAATGGATACACGACCCTCACGCTCAAGGACCTTGCGCGTGTCATGCAGCTTGGGTGGGGTCAGAAGACACTTCGGATGCTGAAGATGTCCCTTCGCCGTTTGCGGAAAGTCCCGATCACCTGGTTTTACTCGTTCTACGACAAAAATGCCGAGCAATATATCTCCACCGAGGAACCGATGACGATCCTTGGCGCGCTCCGATTGATCGAGGTGCGCTCCACCGCGACGGGCCAGCAGCCGACGGTCAAGGCCGTGAAGAGCCCCACGGCCGATCGGCCGGAGCGTATCAAGAGCCGCTTCCGCTTCAACGAATACATCGAGCGAAACCTGTCGATGGGCTATACCAAGCCAGTGTTCCTCAATGTGGCGATGACGCTTCGTGGTGAAATCGCGTTGAGTCTGTACTCGTTCCTGGACATTGTAATGGCCGACAAGCTGTCCTGGGAGCGGCGCACGACCGAACTGTTGCGAGACGATCTGATGGTCCGCGGGACCTACACCTGGCCGGCAGAGCGCCGTCGACTCCTGCAAAAGGCGGTCGATGAACTCCAGGAACAGCCCATCTCAACCGGATTGATACGCTTGAATCTGACGAAAACGGCCGACGGAACCGATTATAAGTTGGTCGTTGCCAAAAAGCCGTTTGACAACGCTTTTGGCAATCCTACGCTCCCGCCAGCCCTCGCCGATCTCGTAGAACAGATCCTGGCGGTCACGGCCGACCCGCATAGCAGGCGCTATTACGAACGCGCCGTGAGGCTCTATCCGTCTCCGATGATCCACCGAGCCCTTGCCGAGACCAAAGACGCCGCAAGGCGCGGCCGAATCCGGGCCAGCCAGGCGAAGTTCTTCGTGGATAAACTCAAGCGGTTTGCCGCCGAGCAGGGGATCGGCACCAAACGGCTTCCACCTTCCGAATGCGTCTCAGACGACATCGCCGAGCCGACAGATGTCCAAATCGATTCGCTACCGGGTCCGTCCTTCACAGCTGGCGGCTCAGCATAGATTGTTCAGCGGTTGAGTCATCTGTGACGATCACTGAGGCAACGACCGCAGAAGACTATTCACGCGGCCGAGCGCTGATTGAAGAGTATGCGGCCTTGTTGGGTGTAGTTTCGGGCGGTCGTTGGCCGTGGCGGCGCTCGCGCGCGCACGAGGGCTTGGTTATCGCAGAATGGTGCTGGATACGTTACCGGGTATGACCGAAGCGCAGTCGCTGTACGAGTCGCTCGGGTTTCGTGAGATCAAAAGCTATTATCCCAACCCTTTACAAGGGGTCCGGTACCTAGCGGTTGATCTCGTTGTCACTGTGTGAGAGATGACGCCGCCTCCGGCTCGGGTCGTCCTGGCGGGCGCTCAACCCGTGTTGTGGGGTAGGGAGAGAAGGGTATGATCGACAACACGTTCGCTCGGCATTTCGCGGAAGAATGGATCGGGGCATGGAACAGCCATGATCTGAGCCGCATTCTCTCGCACTACGCTGAGGATTTTGAGATGTCCTCGCCAGTCATCGTGGCGATTGCCGGTGAACCGTCAGGAACGCTGAAAGGCAAGGATCAGGTTGGGGCATACTGGGCAAAGGCACTACAGCTTATTCCAGATCTGCGTTTTGAGCTGATCACGACCTTGGTCGGGGTGAATAGTGCGACGCTCTACTACAAGGGCACGCGCGGCCGACTCGCCGCCGAGGTGTTTCACTTTGGCCCGGATCACAAAGTCGTGAAAGCGTTCGCGCACTATGCCAATTGAAAGACAGTCCCAAGTAGCTCTTGTAGTCAGTTGATGACCCCAGCTTTTTCGCGACCGAATTTGTTGACCTTGACACGCGGTTGCTATTAGGAGTATGGTTGCCCCTGCTTCGGGTGTCCCCTGAGGGGGACTTAAAAGGGAACCCGGTCAGAATCCGGGACGGTCCCGCCGCTGTGAACGGGGACGAAACCCCTAGGGTCGCGAGCGCGATCCGATCAGGCCACTGCTCGATGGAGCGGGAAGGCCGGGGGAGTAGGGTGATCCGTGAGTCAGAAGACCTCCCCCAAGCGCGGTCCCGCACGCCCCGGATCTGGGCTCATGCGTGGTGACCATATCGTTTGAGGATCAAGAAGCAGGGTGCCATCCTCAATGCCCGCATCGGGCGTTGAGGATTTTTTGTCACGCCTCCCCGATGCGGACCACGCGAGGGGAGCGCGATGTACACCGGGCACGGAGGCAATCTCGAAGCGATTCGAGCGCGGTACGGGTGGGAGCCGGCCACCGTCTGTGATTTCAGCGCCAGCCTCAACCCCCTTGGTCCCCCGCCGGTAGTCGGCGCCATCCTCCAGACGACGTTCCCGCTCGTCGCCGCGTACCCCGATATTGAATGCCGGGCGCTTCGGCGCGGCCTGGCTCGCCTGCACGGTCTCTCGACCGACTCCATCCTGATCGGCAACGGATCGACCGAGTTCATCTTCCTGCTGCCCCGCGTGTTCCGTCCCCGGACCGTGCTGGTCGACCCGCCGACCTATCGCGATTACGCCGAGGCCGCCTTGGCGGCCGGCGCCGCCGTTGCCGACGGGCGCGCGGCGGGCTCCCGCGGCGATCTCGCGTTCGTGTGTAATCCCAATAATCCCACGGGGACGGCGCTCGATGCCGACGCGGTGCGCGCCCTCGCCGCCGACCGACCGTCCACGCTCTTCGTCGTGGATGAAGCGTACGTCGATCTTTCCGACGCGCCCGAGGCCTTCTCGCTTCTGTCCGCGCCTCTGCCCGACAACGTCATCGTCCTCCGTTCGTTCACCAAGACCTACGCCGTGCCGGGCCTTCGCCTGGGCTACGCGGTCGGCGCGCCCGCGCTCATGGCCCGGGTCGAGCGGTTGAAGGAGCCGTGGGCGGTCAATGCGCTCGCGCTGGCGGCGGGACAGGCGCTCCTCGATGACGCCGGGCACGCGCGCGCGGGCGCCGAGTTGATCCGCCGTGAACGCGCGAGGCTGATGGAGCGGCTCGGCGCGCTCCCCGGGTTTCATCCCGTGGCGTCGCGCGCCAATTTCATCCTGATCCGACTGCCTGATGGCCTGCACGCCGACGCCCTCCGCGACCGCCTGATCGAGGATCGCATTCTGATTCGCAGTTGCGCCGATTTTGACGGCCTCGGTCCCTCGTACATTCGAGTCGCCGTTCGCACCGAAGCGGACAATCGACGGCTGGTCGAGGCGCTTGCCGCGGCGGTCAAGGATCCGGCATGGGCCTGACGGTGCGCGTGCCGGGCAGTTGCGGCGAACTCGCGCAGGGCATCGTCGACGGCGTGCGCCTGCACGTGTCGTGTCCGGTCGATCGCTACGCGCGGGCGACGTGGCGACCGGCGGCCCGCCGCGCCGGGCCCGGGGAGAAAGTGCGGCGGGCGCTCGCCGCCGCGGGCGGATCGCCGGCGTTTCTGGCGGGCCTGTCGATGCGGTCGGATCTCCCCCGCGCGATCGGGATGGCGAGCAGCACGGCCGATATCGGGGCAGCCGTGGGACTGTGGCTGGCGATGGCGCGTGGAACGGTGGACGCCGGCGCCGTCGCGCGCGCCGCGCTGGCCGTGGAACCCACAGACGGCGTCCTGTTCGACGGCATCGCGCTGTTCGACCACCGGCGCGGGAGCGTGCTGGAGCGTTGGGGATCGCCGCCGCCCGTCGAGTTGGTGGCGGTCGAGGTGAGCGAGCCCGTGGACACGGTGGCGTTCAACGAGCGGGACACGGCCGCCGTGTCGCGCGAGCAGGCGGGGTCGATCCTGCGCGCGTTCGATCTGGTGCGGCGGGGGCTGGCCGCTGGCGACGCTGCGTCCATCGGTCAGGGCGCAACGATCAGCGCGCTGTGCCATCAAAACATCTTGTCCAAGCCCGCGCTCGAACCGCTTCTGCGGCTCGCGCTCGAGGAGGGCGGGTACGGCGTCAATGTGGCGCACAGCGGATCTCTGGTTGGTCTCATGCTTCCGCCGGGCGGGTACGACCGCGAGCGGGTGACGCGGCGCATCGCCGAGCTGGCGCGCCGCGAAGCCCCCATCCGGCGGTTTCGCCTGGTGAGCGGGGGCCTCCGCGTGGGGACGGCGTGAGCGAGACGTCGCTCGGACGAACGGCCCTGGTCTTGGGCGGCGCGCGGAGCGGCAAGAGCCGGGTGGCGCTGGAGATGGGCCGCGCGACATCGGGCCGGCGCGCCTTTGTCGCCACCTGCCGGGTCGATCTCGGCGACGCGGAGATGGCGGAGCGGGTGTCGGCGCACCGGGAGCGCCGGGCCGCCTCGTGGGAGACGATCGAAGAGCCGCTGGATCTGGGCGAGTGCGTGGACGCGCTCAGCCGCACACACGACGTGATCGTGGCGGATTGCCTGACCCTCTGGCTCTCCAATCTGATCGAGCGCGAAGAGGGCGATGCCGGGATTGCCCGCCGCCTCGATTGCCTGACGGCGTCGATCGCCGCGTCGCGCGCGCGCGTCATCGTCGTCAGCAACGAAGTGGGGATGGGCATCGTCCCGGCCGCCCACCTGGGGCGGCGGTTCCGGGATTGGCAGGGGCTGGTCAATCAGGCCGTGGCCGAGGCGGTCAACGACGTCTACATCGTCACCGCGGGACTGGCGCGGCGACTCAAACCGATCGGAGTGTCATGACATCACGCATCGTCACCGAAACGGTCGCGTCCGATTCCCTGATAGCGGACGGGTTGCGAGCGCGGTTGGATCGGCTGACTAAGCCGCTTGGCAGCCTGGGCCGGTTGGAGGAATTGGCGCGCTGGTACGGCGCGGCGCGCGGCGCCACTTCGCCCGCGTTGCGGCGCAAGACCGTTGCGGTGTTTGCGGGGGATCACGGCGTGACGATCGAGGGTGTGAGCGCGTATCCGTCCGACGTGACCGCGCAGATGGTCTACAACTTCCTGCGCGGCGGCGCGGGCATCAACGTGCTCGCGCGGCACGTCGGCGCGAACGTGGTCGTGGTGGACGTGGGCGTGGCGCACGCGTTTCCGGAGCTGGAGGGCTTGCGCCGCCGCAAGGTCCGCCCCGGCACGGCGAATCTGGCGATCGGTCCCGCAATGACCCGCGAGGAGGCCGAGGCCGCCGTCGCGGTGGGCGTGGAGCTGGCCGAGGAACTGGCTGCGGCGGGCGTGGACGTGATCGGCGCGGGCGAGATGGGGATCGGCAACACCACGTCCAGCAGCGCGATCACCGCGGTGATGACCGGCGCGGCCCCGCGGGACGTGACCGGCCGCGGCACCGGGATCGACGACGTGGTCTGGACCCGGAAGGTCTCGGTGATCGAGCGCGCGATCACCGTCAACCGTCCTGATGCGAACGATCCTATGGACGTCTTGACGAAACTCGGCGGCCTGGAGATCGCGGCGCTGGTCGGGGTAATGCTGGGCGCGGCGGCCCGGCGCGTGCCGGTGGTGCTCGACGGCTTCATTTCGGGGGCCGCGGCGCTGATCGCCACGGGCCTGGAACCCTCGCTAGGCGGCTATCTCCTGGCGTCGCACCAATCGGTCGAACCGGGGCATCGCCTGACGCTCGATCGGTTGGGGCTCGCGCCGGTCTTGGATCTGGGCCTTCGTCTCGGCGAGGGGACCGGCGCGGCCCTGGCCATCGGGCTGCTCGATGCGGCGGTCAAGATTCTCAACGAGATGGCGACGTTTGGTGAGGCCGGGGTGTCGGAGCGCGTCGCGCCGTGATGGACCGCGTGCTGGTCGCGTGGGCGTTTCTGACCGTGGTCCCGCTGGGCCGCCGAGGGCGCGCCGCGAACGGGGAGGCATGCGGGCGCTCGCTCGCCGCGTTTCCCCTCGTGGGGCTCGCGCTCGGCGCGGCGCTGGCGGTGTTCTCGCTGGCGGCCGTCCGGCTGTTTCCCGCCGCGCTGGTGGCGACGCTTGCCGTGCTGTTCTTGGCGTGGTTCTCGGGCGGACTGCACCTCGACGGCGTGGCGGATACCGCCGACGCGTGCGGCGCGCGCTCGCGCGAGGACGCGCTGCGGATCATGAAGGGCTCGACGATCGGGACCTACGGCAGCCTGGCCCTGTTCTCGGTGCTGGGGCTGAAGATTGCTGGCCTGGCGGCGCTGCCGCCCCGCGCGCTCGCGCCCGCGCTGCTCGTGATGCCGGTGCTGGGGCGCTGGGCGCACGTCCACGCGACGGTCGGACGACCGTACGCGCGCGAGCAGGGGACCGCCAAGGCGTTTGTCGAGGGCGCCACCCGCGCGGCCTGGTGGGTGGCGACGGTGACGACGCTCGCCATTGCCGCCGCCGCGATGGGCCCGGCGGGTCTCGCGGCGGTTGCGGTCGTGGGGGCCACGGTGACCGTGTATGCCCGCGGGGTGACTCGCTGGCTGGGCGGCGTGACCGGCGACACGATCGGTGCCGCGGGCGAGGGCGCGGAGGTGATCGCGATCCTGACCTGGGCGGCCTTCTTTCACGTGCGGGGCGCGGTGTGAACCTGATGATTCAAGGTACAGGTTCTAATGTCGGCAAAAGTCTCGTGACGGCCGCGCTCTGCAGGATTTTTCTTCAGGACGGCTATCGCGTCGCGCCGTTCAAGTCCCAGAACATGGCGTTGAACGCGGCGGTCACGCGCGACGGCTTGGAGATGAGCCGCGCCCAGGCGCTCCAGGCCCAGGCCTGCCGGATCGAGCCCGACGCGCGGATGAACCCCATCTTGCTCAAGCCCTCGTCGGAGGACGGCTGCCAGGTGGTCGTGATGGGCAAGGTCCGCGGCACGCTGTCGGCCGACGCGTACCTGGACGCCAAGGCCGAGCTGTTTCCGGTCGTCAAAGACGCGTACGCCTCGCTCGCGGCCGAGCACGACGTGATCGTGATCGAGGGCGCCGGGAGCCCGGCCGAGATCAATCTCATGGACCGTGAGATCGTGAATATGCGCGTGGCCGACATGGCCGACGCGCCCGTGCTCCTGGTGGGCGACATCGACTCCGGCGGGGTCTTCGCGGCGTTGGTGGGCACGCTGGCGCTCCTGCCGGCCGCGCACGCGGCGCGGGTGAAGGGACTGCTGATCAACAAGTTCCGCGGTCGCCGATCGCTGCTTGATCCCGGCCTCGACGCGGTCGCGCGCCGCACCGGCCGCCCGGTGCTCGGGGTGATCCCGTACCTGGATCGCCTGCGCCTGCCCGACGAGGACTCGCTGGCGCTCCGCGGTCGCGCGGCCGACGCCGATTTCCCGTCGTCGGTGACGATCGCCGTGATCGATCTCCCGCGCATCAGCAACTTCAACGACGTCGATCCGCTGCGGATCGAGCCGGACGTCCGCGTCCGGTTCGTGCGCCCGGGGGAGCGGCTGGGTCTCCCGGACGTGGTGATCCTGCCGGGGTCCAAGAACGCGGCGTCCGATCTCGCGGCGTTGCGCGCGTGCGGCCTGGCCGAGGAGCTTCGCGCCCACGCCGCCGTGGGAGGCACGGTGATCGGCCTGTGCGGCGGGCTCCAATTGATGGGCCGGACGATCGAAGACCCCGGCGGAATCGAAAGCGCGCATGGCCGCACCGGGGGCCTGGAGTTGCTTCCCGTCGAGACCGTGCTGGAAGAGGAGAAGGTGCTGCGGCGCGTCGCGGGCCGTCACCGGTCCACCGGCTGTGCCGTGACGGGCTACGAGATCCACCACGGACGAAGCCGCCGCCTCGATTCGAGCGAGCCGCTGTTCGTTTTAGAAGACGGCCGCGACGACGGCGTCGCGCGTGCGGCGTGCTGGGGAACCTACCTGCACGGGGTGTTCGACGCTGACGAGTTCCGGCGGGCGATGATCGACTCGTGGCGGGCGGGAAAGGATCTGGCGCCGCTGGGGGCCGTCCAGGCGCGGTACGACATGGACGCCGAACTGGATCGGCTCGCGACGGCGGTTCGGGCGGCGGTGGACATGGACGCGGTGTACCGGGTCATGGGGGGGTAACCGCCGCTCGACGACATGGAGACCGTCATCCTCGTGCTGTGCGCACTGGCCCTCGACCTCACGCTCGGCGATCCTCGTGGGCTGCCGCATCCCGTGCGGGGTTTTGGCCGGATCATCGCCCGCTCGGAGGGCGCCCTGCGCGCGCGCTACCCGTCGCGCGAGCGGGCCGCCGGCGTCGCGCTGGCGCTCGGGGTCGTCGGCGGGACGTACGCGGCGACGTGGGGCGCGATCCACCTGGCGGGACTGATCCACGCGTGGGCCTCGAGTGCGGTGGAGGTGCTCGCGATCTACTGGTCGTTTGCGCCCCGCGATCTGTGGCAGCACGCGGCGCGCGTGTCGGGCGCGCTGGGACGCGGCGACTTGGCCGAGGCGAAACGCGGGGTGGCGATGATGGTGGGGCGGGACGTGGAGCCGCTGGACGAGAAGGGCGTGACGCGGGCGACGATCGAGAGCGTGGCCGAGAACACGGTGGACGGCGTGACCGCGCCGCTCTGCTTCGCGCTCCTCGGGAGCGGCCCGCTCGCGATGGCCTATCGCGCGATCAACACGCTCGATTCCCTGGTCGGGTACAAGACGGAGCCCTATGCGCGCATCGGCTGGGCCTCGGCGCGGCTGGATGATCTGGCCAACCTGGTCCCCGCGCGCCTGACGGCGCTCCTCATGCCCCTCGCGGGGGGCGCGCTCGGCGGGTCGGTCCGCAGGGGTTGGGCCGCGGCGTGGCGGGACGGCTGTAAGCACGACAGTCCCAACTCGGGACTTACCGAGGCGGCGATGGCGGGCGTGCTGGGGATCGAATTGGCCGGGCCACACTGGTACCGGGGGACGTACTATCCCTCGCCCACGATCGGGATCGCGACGCGTCCCGTCGAGCGCGGCGATATCGCGCGGTCGTGCCGCGTGATGGCCGTGACGACGATCCTGGTGTTCGTGGTCTGCGCCTCGGCGCGACTCTGGAGCGGCCCGTGAACGACTTGAACGACTTAAACGACTTGAACGATTTGAACGATTTGAACCGCCATTCCCCCGGCCTCATCCTCGTGTACACCGGCGACGGCAAGGGGAAGACCACGGCGGCGTTCGGCCTGGCCTTGCGTGCGGCGGGGCGCGGGTTGCGCGTCCACGTCGTCCAGTTCATCAAGGGCGAGATGGACACGGGGGAGATCGAGATGATCGCCAAGGCCCTGCCGCTGATCACGGTGGAGCGGGTGGGCAAGGGGTTCACCTGGCGTCGCGACGTCGTGCCCACGTTCGAGGATCACGTCGCGGCGGCGCGCGAGGGGCTGTCTCGTGCCCGCGAAGCCGTGACCGGCGGGAACTATCAGGTTGTGATCCTGGACGAGATCAACGTAACGATCAAGAAGAAGTTGCTCCCGGTCGAGGATGTCGTCGCGCTGGTGGACGCGCGGCCCCGGCGGCTCCACCTGGTGCTGACGGGCCGCGGGGCGCCGGAGGAACTCGTGGAGCGGGCCGATCTGGTGACCGAGATGCGTTGCGTCAAACATCCATTCCAGAAGGGGATTCCTGCGCAGATCGGAATCGACAAATGACGGAGTCGGCGTGGCCGAGCTGAAATCAAACACCTTCCCCCCGCTCTGGCGGCGGGGCGTCTACGAGGCCATTTACCGGCGGCGCGACATGCGCAAATTCCTCCCCGGTCCAGTCCCCGACAAGCTGCTGCGCCGGGTGCTGCGCGCCGCGCACCAGGCCGGCTCGGTGGGGTTGATGCAGCCCTGGAACTTTCTGGTCATCCGCGACCCCGAGGTCAAGCGTCGGGTCAAGGCCCAGTTCCTCCGGGCGAACGAGGCTGCGGCGGCGGTGTACGAGGGCGAGCGCCGGCTGCTCTATCAGCGACTGACGCTGGAAGCGATCGAAGAGGCGCCGGTCAATCTGGCCGTGACCTGCGACCGCTCGCGCCGCGGGCCGCACGTGCTGGGGCGCCATAGCATCCCGGACACGGATCTGTACTCCACCGTGTGCGCCGTCCAGAACCTCTGGCTCGCTGCCCGCGCCGAGGGGATCGGCGTGGGCTGGGTGAGCATTCTCGACCCGGCGGCCGTCGCGCGCATTTTGGACATTCCCGACGACGTGGTCCTCGTCGCGTACCTGTGCATGGGGTACGTGACCCGGTTTCCGGACGCGCCCACGCTGGAGACGGCGGGGTGGGAGCGCCGCGTGCCGCTGGAGTCGGTGCTGTATTACGACCGCTGGGGCCGGCGCCCGCCCGAGACGGCGGGAGATGTCAACGGCAACCATCGACCGGGAGAAACCATATGATGACCATCAATCCCGCTCTTTTCCTTGTGGGGCACGGCAGCCGCGACGCCGAGGGCAACGAGGAATTCTTGGCGATGGCCGAGCGATTGAAGCGCCGTCGGCCCGAGCGTGCCGTCTACTCGGCGTTCGTCGAACTGGCCGAACCGTCGATTACCGACGAACTGGACCGTTGCGTGCGCGACGGCCACGAAGACGTGGTCGTGCTGCCCCTGCTGTTTTTCGCGGCCGGCCACGCCAAGACCGACGTGCCCCGCGAGATGCTGCGGGCGCGCGAGCGCCATCCACGGGTGCGGTTTCACTACGGGCCGCCGCTCGGCATCCACCCCGTGCTGCTGGATGTTGTGGATGAACGCGTGCAGGCCGTTGAGCACGGTTTGCCTCCCCGCGACCGGCGCGAGACCGCGATCCTGCTGGTGGGGCGCGGCAGTTCCGACCCCGACGCCAACGGCGACCTGCTGAAGATCGCGCGGCTCTACTGGGAGCGCACCCGCTACGGGTGGGTGGAGATCTGTTTTATCGGCGTCACCGAGCCTGATCTGCCCGCGGGCCTCGACCGCTGCCTGCGCCTCGGGGCGCGCCGCGTGATCGCCATCCCGTACTTCATCTTCACCGGCGTGTTGATCAAGCGCATCCATCGGATCGTGGCCGAGGCCGCCGCGGCCGCGGTGGGCGTGGAGATCGCGGCCGGCGACTACCTGGGGCGGCATCCCGCGTTTCTGGACGTGGTGGAGCAGCGCGCTCGGGAAACGCTCGAAGGCCCGATCCTCATGTCGTGCGACACGTGCAAGTACCGCGATCCCGATCTGGTGTTCCACGGCGCGAAGACGCCTGGGCATGGACAGTAACTCCACGATTCCCAAGCCCGCGCTCAAGCCGTTCGCGCGCCACATCCTGGTGTGTGTGAAGGGCCGCTGCGCGGAAACGGGACGGTCCGAACAGCTATTCGATACGCTCCGCGACCGGTTGGCGGCCGCGGGGCTCGACGAGGGGGCGCGGCGGGTGAAGCGAACTAAGTGCCAATGTTTTGCGATCTGCAAGGAGGGACCGATCGTGGTCGTGTACCCGGACGGCGTGTGGTATTGCCGGGTCACGTCGGATGCCTTGGACCGGATCGTGGACGAGCACCTCGTCGGCGGACGGCCGGTGGAGGAGTTGGTCTTTCATCGAGCGGCCGACGCGCTGTGCAGCCTCGACCGAGAGGGACCGCCATGACCTTTCCTCTGATTGTCGATCCCGAGCGGATCGAGGCGGAGAGCTTTCGGATCATCGAGGAGGAACTGGGCCCGCACGAGTTCGGCGCCGCGGAATTTCAGATCGTCCGACGGGTGATCCACGCCTCGGCCGATTTCGAGTTCGCCCAACGGTTGCGCTTCCACCCGCGGGCGATCGCCGCGGGGCTGGAGGCGTTGCGGTGCGGCGGGGACGTGGTGGCCGACGTGGAGATGGTGCAGGCGGGCATCAGCAAGGCCGGTCTGGCGCGGTTCGGCGGCCGCGTGCGGTGCTTCATTTCCGATGCGGACGTGATCGCCGAGGCCAAGGCGGCCGGCGTGACCCGGGCGATCATGTCGATGCGCAAGGCGGCGCGGGAAGTCCCAGGGGGAGTCTACGCGATCGGCAACGCGCCCACCGCGCTGTTCGAGGTGATCCGGCTCATCCAGGCGGGCGAGGCCCGTCCGGATCTCGTGGTCGGGGTGCCGGTGGGCTTTGTGTCGGCGGCCGAGTCGAAGGAGGCGCTCGCGGGCCTGGATTGGCCGTTCATCACCGCGCTGGGCCGCAAGGGCGGCACGCCGACGGCGGTGGCGACGGTCAACGCGTTATTGAAGATGGCGTGAGGGTCAAAGCGGTTCAAAGGGTTCAAGCCGTTCAAAAGGAGGAATTCAAATGGAACAGACGTTGACGCATACGGCTCCGGCGGTCCGACGCGCGCCTCTCAGCATCGTGTTGGCGCTGGGTGTGATGTTGTTGATGCAGGCGGTGGTCATGTTCGGGCCGTCGTTCGCGGGGGCGTGGGCGCACGACGGGCTGCACAGCTACCGGCACAGCCTCGGCATGGCGTGCCACTGATGGGCGCCCGAGGCGTAACGGAGCAGACCAGGCCCTCGCCCGCGGTCCCGGCGATCGGGGCCAGCCTGGGCATCGGCGCGGTGTGGGGGCTTGCGAACCTCGGCGTCGTCGTGGCCAGCGGATGGCCCGAACTGGAGGGAGACCTCGCGACCAACCTCGCGGCGTTTACCGCCGGCGGAGCCCTCATGGCGCTCACCGTGGCGCTGATCCTGGCGCTGGTCGGCCCCGCCGATCGGCGCAGCCGGGTGGCGTGGTCGCTGGGCGTGACGGGTGCGGTCTGGATCGCCTTCGTCGCGGCGGGAGCCGCGCTGGGGGCGGTGCACCCCGAGCGCTACCATCTCGTGTGGCCCGAACTGCTCCGCGGAGGGGCCCTGGTGGCGGTCCTTGGCGTGCTGCTGGGGTTGGTTCGTCGTGGGTAGGGATGGCAGACGCCCGACGCAAGGGGATGCGCACCGGCTACACCACCGGGGCGTGCGCCGCGGCGGCGGCCAAGGCCGCGACGGGCGTTCTGGCCGGCGGCCCCACGCCGGACCATGTGGCGCTGGCCTTGCCGATCGGTGAGACCGTGTCGTTTCCGATTGCCGAGTGCGTGCCCGAAGTGGACTGGGTGACCTGCGGGATCGTCAAAGACGCCGGCGATGACCCTGACGTGACCAACCGGGCGCTGATCCGCGCGACCGTCTCGTGGATCGACGAGCCGGGCGCGGTCCGGCTGGAGGCCGGGGAGGGCGTGGGCGTCGTCACCAAGCCCGGTCTGGGTCTCGACGTGGGCGCGCCGGACATCACGCGCGTGCCGCGCAAGATGATCACGCAGGCCGTGTCGGACGCGGCCGGGGACGCGCTGCGGATGCGGGGCGTCCGGGTGGTGTTGTCGGTGCCGGGCGGGGCGGAACTGGCGAAGAAGACCGAACTGCCGCGTCTGGGGGTGGTGGGCGGGGTGGCGATCCTCGGCACCACCGGGATCGTGACGCCCTATTCCACCGCGGCGTTTCGGGCGGGGATCAGCGTCGCGGTGGCGATGGCGGCGGCCAACGGCCACCGGCACCTGGTGCTGACGACCGGCGGCATGAGCGAGCGCTTTGCCCGGACACTGGTCGACGTCCCCGAGGCGGCGTTCATCCAAATGGGAGATTTCGTGGGCTTCGCGTTGCAGGCGGCGGTGAAACGGCACGTGAAGCGCGTCACGATCTCGGGCATGATCGGCAAGCTGTCCAAAATGGCCAAGGGCACGATGCAGACCCATGCGGCGGGATCGGACGTGGACACCGAGTTTCTCGCCGCGCTCGCCGCGGAGTGCGGGGCGGGTGAATCGGCGCTCGTGGCGATCCGGTCGGCCAACACCGCGCGGCATGTGGCGGAATTGGTCGCCGAACACGGCGTCGACGGTTTTTTTGACCGGCTCGCCGAGCGAGTCTGCACCGCCGCATCGCGCCACGTGAAGGGCGCGCTCGCGGTCGAGTGCCTGTTGACCGACTTCGAAGGCCGGCTGATCGGCCGGGCCACCACGGCATGACGCCCATTTACATCATCGGCATTGGGGATGATGGCGCCCAGGGCCTGCCGGCCAAGCGGATTGCCGCAATCGAATCGACCGACGTGCTGGTCGGCGGCCGGCGGCATCTGGCGTTCTTCCCCAACGTGGGCACCGAGCGGATCGAGGTCGGCGCCAATCTCAAGGAAATCGCCGGGAGGGTCGATCGCGCGTCACGAGAGGGCCGAACGGTCGTGGTCCTGGCTTCGGGCGATCCGCTCTTTTACGGGATCGGGGGGTACCTTGTGGGCAGGCTGGGCGCGGCGCGGGTGGTCATCCATCCGCACGTGACGGCGATGCAGGCGGCGTTCGCGCGGCTGGGCCAGCCGTGGCACGACGCGGCGTTGGTGAGCCTGCACGCAAAGCCGATCGAGGATTTCAAACCGGTGATCGAGCGCGCGGCCACGCCGATCGGCATCTTCACCGATGAGACGAACACGCCGAACGCCGTCGCGAGATACGTGATCGGCATGGGCGGCGGGTACTCGGCCTCGGTCTGCGAACATCTCGACGGCGAAGACGAGCGCGTGTGGGCCGGGTCGCTCGAGGCCATGGCCGACGGCGCGTTTGCATCGCTCAATGTCGTCATTTTACGGAGGATCCCATGACCACGCTTGCCCAGACGTACCCCGTGACGCGTTTCGGCCTGCCCGACGACGCATTCGTCTACCGGTCGCCCGAGAAGGGGCTCATCACCAAACGTGAGATCCGCGTGCTGAGTTTGGCCCGGATGGAGTTGGCGGCCGACAGTGTGGTATGGGACATCGGGGCGGGCTCCGGTTCGGTGGGCATCGAGGCGGCGCGGCTCTGCCCGCAAGGGCGGATCTTTGCGATCGAGAAGAACCCCGACGACTTCGCGCTGGTGCAAACCAATTGCGAGCGCTTCGGCGTGACGAACCTCACCGGCGTCTGCGGGAAGGCGCCGGCGGGGCTGGAGGCGTGGCCCGATCCCGATGCCGTGTTCATCGGGGGCAGCGGAGGTGTGATGGCCGAGCTGCTCGACGCGGTGACGAGACGAATGCGGCCCGGCGGGCGTCTGGTGATCAACCTGGTCACGTTGGACAATCTGGCCGAGACCGTGGGGTATTGCAAGCAGCTCAACTGGCCGGTGGACTACACGTTGGTACAGATCTCGCGTTCCAAGCCCATCTTGAACCTGACTCGTTACGACGCGCTTAACCCCGTCACGATCGTGACGGCGATGAAACCTCCGAAGGAGATGGCAAATGGAACCGATCGCTAAGACCGGGGTGTTCTACGGGGTGGGGGTCGGGCCCGGGGACCCCGAGCTGCTGACGCTGAAGGCCCAGCGCGTCCTCCAATCCGTCTCTACGATCTACTACCCGGCCTGCGCGCCGGGGGCGAAGAGTTACGCGTCCAAGATCATCCATCGCTATGTGCGCCCGGATCAGTCGTTCACCGGTTTGCTGTTTCCTATGGAAAAGGACATGGAGCGCCTCCGACCGATCTGGGAAGAGTCGGCAGCAACCATGGCCAAGGACCTGCTCGCCGGACGCGACGTGGCCTTCATCACGGAGGGCGATCCGTTTTTCTACAGCACGTTCGTCTACATGGATCGCATCATTCGCCGGCAGTATCCCCAGGTGACTATCGAGGTGATTCCGGCGGTGGCGTCTCCGATGGCCGCGTCCGCGCGAACGGGCACGCCGCTCGCCATGGCGGACGAGCGGCTGGCGGTGCTGCCCGCTACCTATGACGACGGGTTTCTGCTGCGCGCGCTGGAGGATTTCGACACGGTGGTCCTGCTGAAGGTGAACAGCGTGATGCCCAAGGTGATCACCCTGCTGGAGAAACTGGGATTGATCGATCGGGCTGTCTTCGTCGAGCGCTGCGGCAGTCCCGAGGAGCGGGTGATCACCGACCTCCGGCGGCTCGAGGGCGAGCGGCTCAATTATCTCTCGCTGGTGATCGTGAAGAAAGGAGTGCCGTGATGGCCGACGTGGCGATCGTGGCGATTACCAAGCACGGTCTGGCGCTGGCCCGGCGTCTCCACGCGGCGCTGCCGGACAGCGAGCTGCTCGCATCGAAGAAGTTTCTCGTCGGCGAGGAGCCAGGAGTGATCGCGATGGAGGCCCCGCTCAAGGACGAGGTCGCCCGGTTCTTTCACCGCTACCAGCAGATCGTCTTCTTCGTGTCGCTTGGCGCGGTGGTGCGTTTGATCGCCCCGCATCTCAAGGACAAGCACGTGGATCCGGGCGTGCTGGTGGTGGACGACCGCGCGCAATTCGTCATCAGCGTGCTGTCGGGGCACGTGGGCGGGGCCAACGCCTTCACCGAGCAGGTGGCCCGGATCTTCGGCGCGACGCCGGTCATTACCACTGCGTCGGACGTGGGCAAGACGATCCCGGTGGATATCCTGGGCCGGGAACTGGGGTGGACGCTCGAGGGCGAAGCGAACGTGACGCGGGTGAGCGCCGCGGTGGTCAACGAAGAGCCGATCGCGTTCATTCAGGAAGCCGGGGAGAAGACCTGGTGGACGCGGGACACGCCGTTGCCGCCGCAGATCAAGCGGTTCGCCTCGCTGGACGAGGTGGCAGGTGCGGTGTTCGGCGCGTACCTGATCGTGAGCGATCGCGCGCTCGACCTCCCGCCGCCCGCTGCGTCGCGCTGCGTGATCTATCGCCCCAAGAGCCTGGTGCTGGGGATGGGGTGCGATCGTGGCGCGAGCTTCGAGGAAGTGGACGACCTCGTCAACGAGACGCTGGCGCGGCACGGCTTGGCGCTCGCGAGTGTGAAGGCGGTGGCGACGATCGAGCAGAAGCGGGACGAGCCGGCGCTGATCCGCCTGTGCGAGACGTATGGATGGGATTTCAAGGTCTATACCAGAGATAAGTTGGAGAACGTCCAGGCGGTGGAGAACCCGTCGGAGACGGTGCGCAAGTGGGTCGGCGTGCCCAGCGTCTCCGAGGCGGCGTCCTTGGTCTACGCCGGCGCCGACCGGCTGCTGGTGCCCAAGGTCAAATCGACCAAGGCGACACTCGCGGTCAGCCGAATCGTCTTCTGAGAGAAACAAGGAGAGACGCGATGACGCAAGGCGCATTATCGCTGGTCGGCTTCGGACCCGGCCACGGCGAGCATCTCACCATCCGTGCCCGCGAGGCGATCCGGGAGGCCGAGGTCGTGGTCGGATACCGGACCTATATCGACCTGGTGGCCGATCTCCTGGACGGCAAGGAGATCGTGTCCACCGGGATGACCGAGGAGATCGAGCGCGCCCGGGCCGCCGTCGAGGCGGCGCGGGCGGGGCGCAAGGTGGCCGTCGTGTCCAGCGGCGACGTGGGGATCTACGGCATGGCGGGCCTGGTGTTCGAGGTCTTGCGCGAGACGGGGTGGAAGGCGGGCGTCGATTTTCCGGTCGAGGTCATTCCGGGAGTCACTGCGCTGTCGTCGGTCGCGGCCCGCGTCGGCGCGCCGCTGACCCATGACTTCGCCGCGGTCAGCTTGAGTGATCTGCTTACGCCGTGGGAGGTGATCGAGCGGCGACTGGACGCCGCGGGGCGCGGGGACTTCGTCATCGCGCTCTACAACCCGCAGAGCAAGCGGCGGACCTGGCAATTGGGCCGGGCGCAGGAGATCCTCCGTCAGTACAAGGCACCTGAGACGCCGATCGCGGTGGTCAAGAGCGCGTATCGCGAGGGCGAGCGAATCGTGCTGTCGGTGCTGGATCGCATGAAGGACGCCGAGGTGGGCATGCTGACCACGATCCTCATCGGCAACTCGAACACGACCCGGTTCGGAGACTACCTGGTCACCCCGCGTGGGTATACCAACAAGTACGACATCGAGTCCGGTGAGCTCTTGTATCACGGCATCGACCGGCCGGGCCGCTCGTTGTCGCGGCCCGCGGGATGGACGCCGGGGACGACTCCCACGGGATCGGGCGCGGCATGAGCGGGCGGTATCCCGTCCACATCGTCGGTGCCGGTCCTGGCGACCCCGAACTGATGACGGTCAAAAGCGTCCGGCTGCTCAAGGAGGCCGACGTGGTGGTCTATGCGGGATCGCTGGTAAGCCCCGAGCTGCTTGCTCTGCTGCATCCGGAAACCGAGCGCTACGACAGCGCGGTGATGGTCTTGGAGGACATCGTCGACGTGATGGTCCGCGCGGCCTTGTCCGGCCGGCGCGTGGTGCGGCTGGCCTCCGGCGACCCCGGCCTCTTCGGGGCGCTCGGCGAGATGGCGCGGCCCTTGCTCGACGCCGGCCTGGAGGTGGAGGTCGTGCCCGGCGTCAGTTCGTTCCTCGCCGCCGCGGCCGCGCTGGGCCGCGAGCTGACGGTGCCCGAGGTCTCGCAGACCGTGATCCTCACGCGCGCCGAAGGCCGCACCACGATGCCGCCGACCGAGCGGCTCGCCGAGCTGGCCCGGCATCAGGCCACGCTCGTGGTGTTCCTCTCCGCCCATCTCGCGCGACAGGTCCAGGCCGACCTGCTCGCGGCCTACCCGCCCGACACGCCGGTGGCGGTTGTGTATCGTGCGAGTTGGCCCGATGAACGAATCATCTCGGGCGTGCTCTCCGACCTCGCCGCGTTGATTCGCGAAGCGGAAATCACCAGGACCGCTCTGATCTTCGTGGGACGCTTTCTCACCGCCGAGGGCACGCGGTCGCGCCTCTACGACGCGGCGTTCTCGCACGGTTATCGAAGCGCGACCGTTCCCGGGCGCGTCATCCCATGAACTGTCCGCGCCTTGTCATCGCCGGCACGCACAGCGGCGTGGGCAAGACCACCGTGACCCTCGCCCTCATGCTCGCGCTCCGTGAGCGTGGGGCGACGATCCAGCCGTTCAAGGTCGGTCCCGACTATCTCGATCCCACCTATCATGCTCTGGCCACCGGGCTCCCGTGCCGCAACCTCGACGGGTGGATGATGGGCGAGGATGCCGTGCGATGGTCTTTCGGACGCGCAAGTCACGGCGTCGACCTCTCAATCATCGAAGGGGTGATGGGGCTCTTCGATGGTGCTGGACCCGTGAGCGCGGTGGGCAGCACGGCCGAGGTCGCCACGTGGCTTGCCGCGCCCGTAGTGCTGGTGATCGATGCCTCGGGGATGGCCACCACGGCCGCCGCGCTGGCGCTGGGTTGCGTGCAGTACGATCGGAAGGTGCCGCTCGCGGGTGTGATCTTCAACCGGGTGGGGAGCGCGCGCCACCTGGCGTGGCTCAAAGAGGCTGTCGAGCGGGCCACCCCGCTCACGGTTGTCGGCGGACTGCCGGAGGAGGCGGGGATCGCGATCCCCGAGCGTCACCTCGGGCTGGTGGGCGCCGATCGTACGATCCTCACCAACGACGTGCGGTCGCGGCTGGCGTCGCTGGCGCGGGAGTGGCTCGATCTGCGCGCGGTCACGGAGTTGGCGGAACGCGCGCCGCCTCTGGACATCCCGGCGCCGCCGACGGTGCTTCCTCGGCGTGGCCGCCGGATCGGCGTGGCGCGCGACGAGGCATTCTCGTTCTACTACCCCGACAATCTGGATCTCCTGGAGACAGCCGGGGCCGAGTTGATCTTCTTCTCGCCGCTCCGCGATGAGGCGCTTCCGCCGTGCCTGGACGGGATCTATCTCGGCGGGGGATACCCGGAGCTACACGCGGCGCGGCTCGCCGCGGGGGAGCCCATGCGGGAGGCGATCGCCCGTTTCGGTCGAGAGGGTAAATCGATCTACGCCGAGTGCGGCGGCCTCATGTATCTGACCCGCGCCCTCCACACCTTGGACGGCGCCCGGCATCCCATGGTCGGGCTGTTGCCTGGGGAGGTCCGCATGCTGGCCCGGCGCAAAACGCTCGGCTACCGCGAGGTCGAGGCACTCGAAGACCTGCCCCATCTCGCCAAGGGCGCGCGCGCCCGGGGGCACGAGTTCCACTATTCGGAATGGGTCGATGAGCCGGAACCGACCGGGGAACTCGTGCGCGCCTACGCCGTCGCGGGCCGACGCGGCGAACCGGCGGGGGTGGAAGGCTACCGCTGGCGCAACGTGGTGGCGAGCTACATCCATTTGCACTTCGCCTCGGACGTGACGCTTGCCACCCGATGGGGTTGAGAAATTTGGGGGTTCGGGTGCTCCCCGCCGCTGCGCGCTTCCCAATCCGAAGGTCTTACGTAGCACCCATCATAGATTCCCGCCTGGTTTCAAAAGGCTGTTTCCTACGAGGCTTCTAAACGATGACCCAGAAATCATGTAGCAACGCCCTCACGGGCCGCACGCGGTTGCGTCGTTTTAGATTGTTTTCGATACAACTTTCCAATATCATGGCGCATCATATTGAAAGTCACGGCTTATCAGCGCTGACTCCGTCAGCCGTGACAGGCTGAACTCGCATGAAAATAAGGCCGCCCGCTTCGCGGTCTGCGCGCTGCGCGCCTTCTTTTCATGCCTCGCACAGACGTGGCCCAGTTAGCTTCGCTTTGCTCCGCTAACCGGGCCGTGCTCGGCGCTCGTTCAGCCGAAACATCAGCGACGGGGTTCTCGCCGCTCACCAGGAGGTCGGCCACGTGAAGAACCCCAAGACTCGCACTCTCCTCAGACAGACCACGACCGGCATCCGGCTCCTCGCTGCCGACCGACATTTTCTGCGTGACCTTGCCCGTGTGCAGTTGATCTCCTCCGATCTAGCCGAGCGCCACCACTACGCCCACCTCAAGTCCGGTGCAACGCGATCGCTCACGCGGCTCGAAGCCGCGGGCTTGATCCGCAGCCAGACGCTCCACATCACCGACCACCCGTCTGTGAGAGTCTACGAGTTTGCCAGTCGCGAGATCGCCAAGGCCTGGGGCGGGGACGTTCCGGTCACCGGTGCCAAGCGGACCAACTACCACGAGCTGTTGACCAGCCACGCCTATTTCACGCTCGGACGGCCTCACGATTTCCGGCTCGCGGCTCGCCTGACCGCCACCGACGCCCTGCGGGTCGGTTCATGCCGACCGGACGCCGTCTTCACTGATTCCAACACCGGTGAACTCGTGGTCGTGGAAGCCGATAGCGGTCACTACAGTCAACGGCAGATCCGGGCGAAGATGATGAAGTGGCACCGCTTAGGATTGACCCGGCAGGTGTGGGTTCAGCCGCAACACGCGGCCGCGCGTGTCCGTTGCGTTGGCGGGGTCTCCGTCATCACGGTCGGGAGAGAGGCGTCGCGATGAGATATGTGTCGGAAACGCCTTGGGGCGGATGGCGGTGGTCTAGATGAAAGTTTTCATCGCGAACTTCGGACGTGAAAACTATCTCTGGCCAGCATGCCTCGCTCGCTCCACTGTCGCGACGCTCGAGGACGAGGATCTGCGGGTGCTTTGGCTTGCTGGAGACCGCGAAGGCTACATCGCCCACTGTATCGCGGCGAAGAAAACGGCGGCCGGTATTACCCCCACCCGGCCCGTCGCATCCCGATGGTTCAATCTCGCGCACATTGTCTCGTCAACGGAAAACGACCTCTGGCTTCATCGCCAGAAGGACGAGTTGTGGTGGACGATCTCTCGGCCCGGCGCGGTTGACGTCTCACGTGAACCGGCCTTCAAACCGACGCGGGATCACGAGCATGTCTACGTCCTCCACAAGCAGGCCGCCGCGTGGTCGAACAAGAGCAGGAAAGGGAGCCGCCTCGAGTGGCGCGCACTACATCCTAAGGCGCAAGAATTCCTGTTCACCGAGGGGACCCTTCAGCGACTCGCGGTCGATAACGCCGCTTATGCGATCGCGCTGGTTGGCGGAATAGACCTTGGCCAGTGGCATTCGCGAAGCGCTTGGAAATTGAAGGCGGAGATCGCGCGGAGAAGTCCGGCCACGATATTCAACGCTAAGGAACGTGCGGTCGTACGTATGGCGATGACGGCGCAAGAGACCGTGAGGGGCGCGAATGGGCAGCAAGTCTTGCGTACCATCAAGAACAAGGAACTTCGCTTCGCGCCGCACGAGTTCGAGAAATACATCGCAGCGCTCGTCGATGCCCAGGAGGGGCTCTGCGCCATCACTGGTTTACGGCTTCAGTTCGACGGAGAGGAAGACGATCCTGAACTCTTATGCTCTCTTGATCGGATCGATAGCGACGGTCACTATGAGGCCGGCAACCTTCAGGTCGTGTGCCGGTTCGTCAACCGGTGGAAGAACGACGGGAACGATGCCGAGTTTCGGCGGCTGATTGGGGTCGTTCGCGGCGCAGAGAGCCTGACGGATGAGGCTGCCGAGAGTCTTTCGTTCACCCCGTTTCCGACGGAAACAAAAAAACACATAAACAGCTAAACATGATCATATTTTTGTAGACTCTGAATCTCATCTGTTGTAGAGTTGCCCTCACCGAATCGGGGAGAGCTGTCGTGGAGATACCACTTCGGACTGTCGCGGTTCCCAACCCGAAGCGTCGAACCGGTCAGTCCTCCCTGCCAGCTGCCTTCCTCGCCGACGCCCCTCTCCCGAATGTTCATGCCGTGCTGGTGCCCCCGCGGTCTACCGAGTCGCGTCCGGAGCGTGTCGAGGTCACGTGGGCACCGGCCGGTTGCGGATGAGCGCACCCACCGCGGAAAGCGCGCTGGCGCGCCGCATCCGGGAGCGCCGCGAACAGGCCCTCCGGGGAAGCGGACGCTCGTCAGGTTCCGGGCTCAGCGACACAAGTCCCGGCTCCTTGGCTGGCCGGTCAGAGCCGAACACCGGCCGGACGCGCGCGGACCAGGCGGATCCCGCCGCGGTCATCCTGCGCATCGACCAACTCGAAATCCGATCGCAAGCCCGGCGGGTGTTCAAGAACCTTGACCAACTCGCCGAGAACATCCGGCGGCACGGCCAGCACCACCCGATCGTCGTCACACCGCTTCCAGCGAATCGGTATCTGCTCATCGCGGGCGAACGCCGCGTCCGAGCTGTCCGGGATATTCTCAAACGCGAGACCATCGCGGCCCGGATCTGTGAGGTGCCGGACGACGCGGAGGCGATCCGCCTCCTCCAACTCTCCGAGAACATCCATCGCGACGACTACGAGCCGCTGGACCTGGCCCGCGAGCTCGCCGGGCTCAAGACGGCCCGCGGCTGGACGCTGGACGAACTGGCGGACCGGCTCCACCGCAGCAAGGGCTGGGTCTCCAAAAAGCTCAGCCTGCTTGAAGCGCCGGTGGAGGTCCAAGCCGCGATCGCCGCCGGCGAGCTCGCGGAAACGGAGTACTTCAACCACAAGGCCGAGGTGCTGAGCCAACTGGCCGAGCGCAAGGGCTCCAAGGACGGTGCCGACCTGCGCACGCCGATGGTCACCATTCCGATCGAGACAGCGCGCCGGTTGGCGGCGTTGCTCCAAACGCTGGCCGAGCGGCACGGCGCGAACCCGATCACGCTCGATCAGCGGCCCACGAAGAAAGCCCTGGTGGCGATCTTGACAACCCGTACTCCCGAAATCGGGCGGCTCGTGGCCGAATGAGACGGCCGAGCCCGCCCGCGCTCAGCGAACTCCAGCACCGGATCCTGACCACCCTCGGGCGCGTGGGTTTTGCCACGGAAGCCCAGTTGGCGTACTGGGGTGGCGTCCAAGTCCCCGCCGTGTCCAAAGCCCTCGCGAAGCTGGTGGAGGCGCGCTTCGTGGCGGGTGAGACCCAGGTGCGGCCCGTGATCTTTCGGCTGACCCACGCTGGCGCGCGGGTCAGCCGGACGCGCGTGGCATCCGGTCGTCGGTACCCGTCGTGGTCCGTGATGGCGCACGCGGGCCACGCCAACCAGACCGAAATCGCCCTGCGCGAACGGCATCCCGGATTACAATTCTTCGACCGCCTGACGTTGCTGAAGCAGGGGTTCAATCCGGCGTTCGGGGAGCACGCGGGCGTCGACGCCGGCGGCGTCTCCAGCCTCGTCCTGGTTGACGACTACTTGATGGGGTCCGAGCGCATCTCGCGGGTCTGGACCCGCCGGCACCGGCCGGCGCGCGTGTACTGGCCTGCCGGCGTGGGACGGGTGTGGCGCGAGGTCGTCCAGCGGTTTATCGTCGCCACGACCGATGGGCGTCAGGCCGAGGCGCATACGGCCTGGATCAAGGACCAGGGGATTCCTGCCGACGTGATCACGATCAAGGCGCTCTGGCGGTGAGGGTGATCGCCCTCATCATGGTGGCCGTGGCCGCGTTCGATGCAGGAGTCGCGGCTCTGGTCTTTCAGTCGTGGCTTGCGGCGATGGTGGCCCTGGCTCTGGTGGCGGCGATCGGGTGGCGGATCTGGAGCTGGCGCTCTCGCCGGGCCGGATCCAAGGCCGTAGGGTGGACGCTGGGTCCTGCGGAGGAACTCAGCAACCCCGATCATCCGACGCGGTATCCCGAGGCGGTCATTCCGTCCGACGTCCTCAATCTCGGGCTGCTGGTGATCGGCTCGCCGGGCGCCGGTAAAACGGAGTCGGTCGAACTCGGTTACTTAGCCGCGCTCGACACCCACTCGCCGGCGAGTGGGTGGGCCTTCTTCGAGGGCAAGGGCGACGTCGATGTCTACAAGCGGTGCGTGGCCATGGGCCGCCGGCCTGACCACCTCTTCTCGGCCGAGCTTCCGGGCTCCGATTCGATCAATCTCATGGCCGGCGAGCCGCACGACGTGGTCGATCGCCTGAGCAAGATGCTGATCGGGTCGACCGCCAGCACGACGTTCTATACCGACGAGCAGCGCGCGGTGCTCGCCCGGATGGTGGGTCTGCTCGCGCGCCTAGGCGTCCCGGTTTCGCTCCGCGATCTGTACGTCGTGCTGAGCGTGGAGGACGCGGGCCTCGAGCTGCTCCGCCGGGCCCAGGCCGCTGGTGCGCCGGCGGCGGATGTCACGCTCGCGCGTCAATGGCTCGAACAGCCCTTCCGGAAACGGATCGAATTCCTCCGCGGGCTGCTCAATCGGCTCAACGTGTTCGTGGCGGGTCCGGTCGCCGATCGGCTGAACGCCTACCAGGCCGAGATGGACATCCACCGGATCGTGACCGAGAACCGGTCCGTATACCTCCACCTGCCACTCACGACGTTTGCTCGCGACGTGGCGATCGCGATCGTGGAGATGTTCGGCGTCGAGGCCCGCAAGCGCCAGCTCGCGGGGACGGAGGGCCTCACCCGGTTCCCGTTGCTCTTCGACGATTGGGGCGCGTTCTTCTACGAGGGCTTCGGGCCCTTCGCCGCCCGCTGCCGGTCGGCGGCCATGCCGCTGACGTTCGGATTTCAATCGCACGCCCAGCTCGAGGCCGTCAGTCGCGTCTTCGCCCACGAGCTCGATGACACGATTGCCACCAAGGTGGTCATGCGGGTGCAAGGGGCGGAGACGGCTGACTACGCCGTCCGGCTGTTGGGTGAGCACGAGACGGTCGAGGTCTCGACCTCGAAGCTCGGGGACCGATCCGGGACGAGCGTCGGCTACCGCCGTGTCCCCCGCATCGAACCGCGGGACCTGCGCGAGCTCCGCCCGGGCGAGGCGTTTGTCTCCACCTTGATCCGGGACGGTGACCGAGTCGTCAACCCGCTCTGGAGACTGCGCTTTTCGCTGCCGGACTTCGCCGGGTGGCGCGACGTGCCGCTGCCGCCGCCGCGCGTCCACGCCGAAGGCGACGGGCTCGGGTTCTGGGTGCGGTACATGGATCCGGAAGCTCAGGCTCGCCTTTACGCGGCCGCCCAGGACGCGCTCGAGCGCGACGCCCATGAACGCGCGGAGGTTGCCGTGGTCGGCGCCGCGGCGGAGCGGGCACGGCTGGCCGCCAACCCTGGGTTTCGCGTACGGCCGGTGGCGTCGACGTGATCACCTGGGTCCAACTCTGGCCGCTGCTGGCATCCCCGCTGTTGCTGCTCGGCGTCGCAGGGCTCGTGCCCACCGTGACGGTGGGCGGCCACGTGTGGGGCGGCGGGCCGCTGCGGGAGTGGGCCGTCAACGCGCTGGTGCTCCCGCTCGTACCCGACCGCGTGGGGTGGCAGGTGGTGACGTGGTTTCAGGGAGCGTCGGTGCTGGAGGAGTGGGCGCTGTATGGATTGATCGTGCTGAACCTGAACGCCCTGGTGCTCCCGGTCTTCTATGGATTCGGAGTAGGCACCATCCGGTGGTGCGCGTGGATCACAAGGCGGGATCTCGCCGCGAAGCAGGCCCTGGCACGCTCTTCATAGAGGAGGAGGGAACGATGAACAACGGACGTCGGGTGTGGGTCGTGGTGGCTGTGGTGGCCATTGTACTCGTGGGCGCGCTCTGTGCCGAAGCGGCGTTGCAGCTCCCGGGCTATGCCACGGGTCAGAACGTCAAGGCGGATCTGGAATCCAAGGGGCGGAAGGTCACGGACGTCGTGACACTGGTGGTGGGGATCGGCGCGATCCTGGGCATTCTGTGGGGGTCGCTCAAGATCGGGACCGGAAACGCGGACGAGGGCAAGCGATACGTGATCGGCGGGGTGACCGCCATCGTGATCGCGAGCGTGGTCTACGGGATCGTCGCCTTGGTCGCGTAGATGGGCGCGTTCAACCGCCGGCTTCAGCCGAAAGAACTGTTTGGCGTGCCGCTCGTCTCGATGATCGGGATCGTCGGCGCCTTAGCCTGTGGACTCTTTACCCTGATGCTGCCGCTCGTGTTCAAGCTCATGACCGGGCTCGGGTTCCTCGTGTGTCTCGCCCTGGTCGCCGTCGGGTTCTGGCTGGGGGATGACCTCCCGCTCCGGGGCGTGATGTGGGCGGCGTGGCGGGAGCGCGGCCGGGTGGCCAGCGAGACCTGGACGGATCGGTGACGATCCTGACGCCAAAACGGTCGTACGCGGATCTCTACACCTGGTCGCACGTCATCGGTGACGAGGTCATCGCCCACCAGGACGGGGCCGTGTCCGTCCTCATCGACTGGGATGGAATCGACGCGGAGCTGCTGACCGACCTGGAGCGACGCCAGGCGTGGTCCTCAGTCGTCACCGCCCTGGGTGTCATCCCGCAGGGGTACTGCGCCGAGTTTCACCTGTGGCGGGAGTGGGACGATTCGCTCGCCCAGGCTTATCTGGCCAAGCAGGAGGCGATCGTCCGCGGCGGCGAGCTGTCGCGGGCGCTGCGCGAGGCGCACGCGGCTCATCTCGCGCCGTATGGCATGCGGAACGATGTCGCCGTGGTGCTGACGCGGGTACCGCCCTCGCGCCTGCCGTGGGGCGCGACGCGGGCCTTGGTCCGCCAGGCGCGCGACGCGCAGGACCTCCTTGAACGGGCCCGCCTGCTGGCGTCCAAGCTGCCGGGCGGACGCGTCGCCGGCGCGGACCGGTATCTCGGGCGCATCCAGCAAAGCTACGACCGAGCGCGCTTCGCCCGAGGGCATGGCGTGCGGGTCGAGCCGCAGTTCCTGCTGGCGGAACAGCTCGTCCCCGTGGCGCCCGAGGTGCGCGAGGGTGGGGTCATCCTCGGGGATCAGGCGAGCAAGGTGTTGTTGGTCTTTCTGTATCCCGATGCGGAGCCCGGCTGGTTCGTGGGGCTGGCGGCGCTCGGTCTCCCGATGCACGTCGCCCAGGTCGTCCTGCCGGTGGACACCAAAGCCGCGATGCGGGCCAGTGAACGCTCAAGCGATCTGGCCGAGGGCACGCTCGGCCGACGCGGCCAGGATACGCAATGGCAAACGGTCAAGGACCTCGCGGGCTTCCGCCAGTTCGTGGCCGAGCAGAATCTGTCGATCTTCCAGAACGTCTTCGTCATTCATCTGCACGGCGAGCCGACGCAACTCCGCCGGTCGACCGAGATCGTAACCGACTGGATCGAGCGTCAGGGTGGGCAGGTGCGTGACCAGGCGTACGTTCAACTGCCGTATTGGCGGGCCGCCCAACCCGGGCAGGGGTATCGCGCGCCGATGTTCCGACCGGATCACACGTGGCAGGTCGCCGCCATGTGCCCGGCGCAGATCTACCGCCGGGGCGATCCCGATCCGGAGTCCTTGCGGCTTGGGGAGTCCGGCCAACTCATCGGGTTCAATCTGCTCAATCAGCCGGTTGCGCACAGCTTTACCGTGGCGATCACCGGCGGCGGGAAGGGCGTGGACAAGGTCGCCACGATTGCCGAGACCTATCCGTTGGGGATCGACTGGTACCTTGCCGAGATCGGCGGTTCGTACCGATGGGTGGTCGAGGGATTCGGAGGGACGTACACCAAGATCGATCCGGGGGAGACCGTGGTCAACCCGCTGCCGCCGTACGCCGTGGCGGTGAACGATCCCGCACACCCGGACACCTATCCGCTTAATCCCGTCCTCGCCGGAGGCACGGTCAATGCCCTGGCGTTTCTGCTCACGGACGGACATACCACGCTGGATATCCACCAGACGGCGGCGGCCCAGGGGGCGTTGCAGGTCTTGTACGCCGATCCGGCACCCGAGCGGGCGGTGCCGACGCTGGTCGACTATCTGCAGGAGCTTGAGCGGGTCGACGACATCGAGCAGCCCGAGCAGCGGGAGGCGGCGCGGCGGATGGCCGCGAACCTCGCGAGCTTCCTGGAAACGGCCGAGGGCCGGATCTTCGCCCGAGAGGACAACCTCCTGTTGAGCGAGGGGATCACGGGTGTGGATCTCAAGGAGGTCGACCGCGCGAGCCCCAAGCTGCTGAAGTTCTATCTGGTGTTCCTCGCGTTGCGATTCAACCACCTCGCGTTCGCCCGCCGGAACCCGGCGCGGGTCTTGCTCGACGAACTGCACAAGTTCGTGGCGATCGCGCCCGAGGTCATTGGGCGGCTGATCTCCGAGTTGGCCCGCATGGGGCGGAAAGACGGTGCGGCGATCGACCTGGTCACCCAGGGCATCGCCGAGATCGACGTGATCGAGACGGAGGTGATCAATTCGATGCCGCTGCGTTCGCTGCTCTACCGCGGCGACGAGTGGGATGCGATCGGGAAGCGGATCAACATGCCGCCCGGGCCGCTCACGGCATGGACGCAGTTCCCGTATCCGCTCACGCTCGATTGGCGGCCGGCGATGCGGTCGGTGGGGCCGGAGTATTACCACCTCCACCTGACCTTTCCGTCGCTGCTGCTCGATCTCGCGGCGACGAGTCCGGAGGACTTAGATCTCAAAGAGGCGATCGGCAAGACGGTCACGGATCCGTTGGACCGGCTGCGGGTATTTCGGGCCAGGAAGGAGGGGCGGGGATGAAGCGCTGGATCGTGACGGGAACGATCGTCGCGGCGGTCCTGAGCGGGTCCGTTGGGGCGGCCCAGACTCCGGTGTACGATCCGACGGTCCATAGCGAGGTCGTCGCGTTGCTCAAGCAAGCGAAGGAGATGTACCAGACGGCCAAGAAACAGTTGGACCGGCTCAACGAAGTCCAGCGCACGCTGGAGGAGGCCAAGCAAAGCTATGACACGGTCGTCAACACCGATCTCCACGCCCTGGCCAAGGACTTGATACCGGGGCAGTCGCTCAAGGGCGCACGCGGCGTGGAGAAGATCGGCGCCCTACGAGCCGAGCTCGAGCGGTTGGAGGCCTCGGGGGAGGGGAATGTCGAGTACTACCGGTATCAGCTGAGTCGACTGGGCAACCTCGATCGGCTGTTCCTGCTCCAGGATGCGTCGGCGAAGAACGTGACGAAGGCGACCACGAACTTAGACGAGCGCAAGAGCACCCAGGTCATCGCCCAGTCCACGGCGACCCTGGCGGCGCTGGCGGCCGTGGAGGGCCAGCGGCGGGAGCGGGAGGAGGTCCAGGCGGCCGCGGCGGCCAAGCACGATGCGGACCTGCTGGCGGATTCGGCGAAGATCTACCACGCGCTGGGCCATGGAGCGACCCGGTGACCGGTATCCCGCAGCTCATCACGAACCTCGATCCGCAACCGATCTACGAGGCCTCGCGGGATGTCGGGCAGTTTGTTTTCACGTTCATCACGCCCGTGCTGCTCACGATCGCCGTAGCCATTCGGGTCATGACCACCCAGCTCGACGTGACGGAGTCCGGAGGGAAGTGGGGCCACGCGATCCGAGATTTTCTGGTGTGGGGGACGGTCCTGAGCGTCTATTTCGGTCTGGCGAGTCTGATTGCGGATTTTATGAATAGCGTCTACGCCATGATCGCCCGCGTCGGGTCGCTTGAGCTCGTCACCGACCAGGTGGAGCGCCTCCTTGAGGCCTTCGGCCAGCGGGCGCAGGCCCAGGGCGGGACCCTGCTCGATTTCGTCAGCTCTCCGGGCCTGTTGGTGTCGGCCCTCATTTACGGAGTCTCGCTCACCCTGGTGGTGTTCATCGGCGCCGTCCTCAAGATCGCGCACGCCATCGGCTATAGCTTCGCTTTCGCCTACGGGCTGGTGGCGATTCCCCTCTCACTCACTTCGCACCTGAAACTCCTTCGCGGCTGGGCGCTCCTGGTGGGCGGCTTGCTGCTTTGGCCCGTGGTCGAGGGGATCATGCTGGGCCTGTTTGCGCCGGTGTTTCAGAACGCGGCGACGGCGCTCTTGGCTGGGCTGACGCCGAGCGTGCTCTTGGATCAGACGGGGATGCAGCTCCTGTTCTCGGTGTTGAATCTCATCATCGCGGCCATCATGGTGGGCTCGGCGTTTGTCGCGGCGGCGTTGGTAGCCAACCATACGGTGATTGCGGGGTTGGTGGTCCCGTTTCTCACTGCGGGGGTCACGGCCGCGGTAGGCTCGATATCCGCGCTGCGCCGCGCGCCGGCCACATTCAGTCGTGCGGTCACGGCCGCCGGCGGCACGGCGGCCGCGACGCTGCCCCGGCTGGGGCCGCGGCCGGGTGGTTGGGAGCCTCGACCGTCATCAACCCGCCCGCGCACGGCCTCGGTGTCCGGAGATCGTGTCGCGGCGTCGGCAGCCGGGGAGCGTCCCGTGAATCCAGCTCCGCGTGCCACCCCGGTGGGCGGGACGTCGGTCGAACCCGCTGTGCCGGGGAACGCGGGTGCGGCGCCGACTCGCGATGGTCCGGCCGCCCGTGAGCCCGCCGAGTCCGCGTCGCGGACGACGGCACCGGGTGGCGAGGACGCCGAGCAGATCCGTGCCCGCCGCCAGCAGCGCCGCGGCGTCATGGTCAACCGTCTGAAGAAACAACGGGCGCAGCCCCCGCCACCACCGGTTCCGCCGACATGAGGACGAGCGGCCCCCCGAAGATCACGGCCAACGAGCTGCTCCGGCAGCACGGTCCCACCGGCTGGTTGATCCGTCGGCTGCAACGCTATGCCGTGTTGGGGTGGGTGCTCTTTGGGATCACGTTCGCGCTGTACGTGGGCCAGGGGTTCCTCGACACGCTGAGGCCCCAGCCGGTGCTCGCCGTCGATGAAACCGGCCGGGTGCTGGGCAAGTTCGACTTCGCCGATGCCACGGCGCGCACCGAGGAGGAGCTCGTCGCGGCGTCGATGCACTTTCTGAGCAATTACCTGTCGCTCAATAGCGAGACGATCTATGAGGACTACGCGACCGCGTTGAACCTGATGGGTGACGCCGTGCGCGAGCGGACCATCGCCTCGATCAAGCAGGATGGGTACCTGGCGCGGGTGCAGCAGGCGAAGACGCGCTCGCGAATCGAGTTTGCGACCGGCGACGAGCGTCCGACGGTGGTAGAGCGGGACGGGCTGCACGCGACGGTGCGGCTCCGGGGGCGTCTCGTCGTGTACCCGCAGGAGGGAGGGCATCGGGAGCAACCTTTTGACACGGCGCTCTTTGTGACCGCCACGCCACGGACGAGTTTGGCCACGTCGGGGATCCAGGTCGATGCGATTCGGGATAATTAGCGCCGTTGCGGCGGTGGTGATCGCGGCGGGCGTGGCGGACGCCGCGCCGCGAGTGCGGACGGTCACGCTGCAGCGGCTCACCACCCTCACGGTCGATCTCGTGCCCGATTTGGGCGTGCGGTTCACGTTTCCGTTCATCCTCGATGAGCACGACGACTACGTGCCCTTCACCATGACGTCGACCAACCCGGTGTTTGTCCCGGAGCGGAAGGACGGGCGGAACTCCTTCGTGGTCGTGGTGGATCCCCAAAAGATCGCCGCGGCGCCGGCGCGCGCCGGGGAGCGGCTTCCGACCTACTACGGGAATCTCTTTGTCACGGTCGCGGGGTACGAGGTCAGCGTCGAACTCAGGACCACCGCGCAACTCGCCGAGCACTATACCGATGTTGTCTTCGAGCTTGGGGAGGATGACCGGGAGATCCTGATCCAGAAACTTGCCGCACAACGCACGAAGGCGCTGGAGGCCGAATACCAGAAGCGCGCCGCGGAGATCGATCGCCAGGCTGAGCAGCGCGCGATGGCGCGCGTGGGCGTTCTGGCGCTCCGGAACCCCAAGACCACGCGGATCAAGGAAGAGGCGACCACGAAGCTCACGAGCGGCGAGACCCTGACGCTGTATGTTGATCGGGCGGTGACGTATGACCCGTACACCATCGTCGTCTTCGATCTGGAGAATCACAGCCGGGGACAAGGGGTCACCGTGCTCGACGCCAAGCTGGTGGCCGTCGATCCGGCCACCAAGGCCGAGCGGCCGATCGAGTCGGCGAAGGACGTGGAGGGGAGAGTGTTGCCCGACAGCACGGTCCGCGGCGTGATCACGGTGCTGGGGATGCGGCTAGATGCCCACGAAGTGCTCAGGCTCGACGTGGTGACCGACCAGGGCACCGTGCAGGCGCAATGGTGATCCCGGGAACAGGCCGGGAACTACGGTGTTGCGGGAGCCCGCAGGCGCGGGCAGACGGGGAGTGGAGGGCTCAGCGACGGCTAGTGGTGCCGTTTTTCTCGCCGCTCGGCGTATTTGAAATACGCGGCGGCTGCGGCCCCGAAGACCGCCACGCCACTCAGAATGATGATGATGATCGTCATTCCTCCTCCTTTTCCGGCGTGACCCAGAGTGCGACGCCGAGCACGAGCAACGCGATCAGCGCTCCGACGGTCGCGGTGAGCACAGGAACGGTGCTCCCTGGGAGGATGGCGCCAATTCCAATCACGGTCAAGAATTACTTGACCAGGTCGAACAGAAGATTTGCGAGCTTCTCCCGTTTGTTGTGGTATGGCGTCCCCACCACTACGCAGTATAGGTCTGAACCTGGGAACAAGTCAAAACGTGCCGCGCGCCATGGCCACGTGCCGCAGGCCACCCCACGGGTGCTCGTAGGGCTTGCGGTGGCCCTGGTCTTCGCCGTCCCTGCCACAGCCGTCGCGATCACGGCGGATGAGCTACGCGAGCTCACGCGGGAGAGCGAACAGGCCGCGCAAGCCCGGGCGGCGCGGGCCAAGACGGAGGAACCTGCGGTAAACCTCCCGGCGGTGCAGCCGCCGTCTGAGACTTCGGAATCGGCACCGCCGGCGCGACCACACAGCCGGAAATACTCGTCGCCGCCAGGCGAGGTGCCCACCACGTCGCCAGCGAGCGCACCGTCTGCGGAGTCCGGCCGGCCGGTCCACCATTCTCAAAAGACCTACGTCCCGCCGCCCCGGCTCACCACCTCGGGGCCGGTGACGGATGCCATCCCTCGCGATCTCAAACGCCTCTTCGGGATCCGGCTCGGGGCCTGGATGCCCGGGAGGCTGACTCGGACGGCCACGAACACGGAGCCCGGGTTGGTCGAGATCGAGCTGACGGAGGATGTCGCCGGCGACAAGAAGACGCTACCGGCGGGCACGCTCGTCTTTGCGCACAAGCAGTACAACGACGGGACGAAGCGGCTGGAGCTTCAAGTCGAGAAGGGCATCACGCCCTCGGGGCTCGAGTTCGCCCTCCACGGCCTCGTGTTCGACCTCCACAAGATGTCAGGACTGATCGGGAGCGTCTCGAACGACACGTCCCGAGTGGTCGAGCGAGGCACCAAGAAGGGTTTGCTGGCCGCGGGCGGCGCCGCGGCCCAGCAGTTCACGGGCTCGACGCCGCTGGGCGCCGCGAGTTCGGCCGCGGCGTCGTCGATCCTGTCGGAGAGCGAGCAGGCGGTGGATGAGTCCACTCGTCCGAGCGTGACGATTCAGGTCCCGGCCCAGCCGTTACTAATTCGCGTTGAGGACACCTTTTGACGGGCGGGGAGGCGTGGCAACGGCTCCTCCCGTTCCTCCGCCACCGGAGCGCGCGCCAGCGGGTGATTCTGTATCTGATCGCAGACGGCTACATCGTGCCGCAATTGATAGCGATGGACGTGCCCATGCTCCGGGCGCTTGAACTGCCCGTGGAGATCGCCGTCGAGCGTGACGAACTGCTCGAGGGGCGGAACGACGGACCGGCGTTTGTCTATCCGTCCGGGAAGCCGCTCCCGCACACGCAGTTCTACCGCATTGTGCGGCTCGCGGCCCAGTATGCGTTGCGCCAGCCGATGTCGCAGGAGATGTTCCGGACGTATATCCAGCGGGGCGTGGTGCCGCCCGGGCAGCCAGCGGATCGCTCTCGACCGCCGAATCGGGGGGAGGCTTGATTGACCGCGCCCCATCCCTTAGAATCAGCAATCTTAAACGCGAGCTCTGGTGCGGCCAGACCCTGACGGTCGACCGGATCGCGGCCGCGGCGGGCATGACCGTCGTGCGCCGGTGACCACAGACCACGGGCGGGTCGCTCCCGCGGCGGCTTGGTGCCGACTCGTCTGTGTGATGGTGTTCTCAGTGGTCGCCGTGCCAGCCGATGCGGAAGAGCGTTGGCACATTGGTGCGCTCCTTGGGGCCTCCGCCGCGTTCGTCGACGATCCCGACGGCGAGACCCAGACGGGGGTGGCCGTGGATGTCCTGAACGTGATGACGACCGTCGATGCGGGCCGTGATCAGCGGTGGGTCGGACACCTCTTCAGCCATACGGCGCAACTGGACGCTGGCGTCGACGCGATCGGCCAGGACATCACCACCAGCGGGGCCACGATGGCGTGGCAGTACCGGTGGCGGATCTCCCGAGCCTGGAAACCGTGGATCGGCGGAGGGCTGGGGCTGTCGCACGACCGCTTCCGGGCGAGGCACCTCGTCGATCGGGACGGGTTTCTCGTTCGGCGCTATCCTGACCGGACCGAAGAAACGGTGTCGGTCGTCCTCAATACGAGCACCGAACTGGCCCGGGTTGGGGCCTGGGAGGTCGGAATCCACCTGCAATATGGAGTGCCGGTGACTGGAAGTCTGAGTCGGCTGTCTATTGGCGTCATGGTGCTGTATTGACAAGGATCTCTATGCGAGACCGAACGTGGATGGGCCTTGTGGCCGGTGTTGTTCTGCTCACGGCCTGTAGCAGTGGGGGGGGAGACGCGAGTCTGCCGTCCGAGCGGCCCGGGGGTGCGCTGAGCGGTCACGCGGTCGATGCGGTGGTTGTCGGGGGAACGGTGACCATCTACAGCTTCCGGGGCGGACAACGGGGCGAGGCCCTGGGCACGGGGGCGACCGATCAGGAGGGACGGTACAGCGTGACGATCCGGGCCGAGGACCAGCCGGTGCTGATCGAACTCGCTGGCGGATCGTACGTGGAGGAAGCGAGCGGGAAGAGCGTCGCGCTTCGGGAAGGGCAGGTGCTCCGCGCCGTGACGTTTTACCGATCGGGGACGCCGCTGACAACGATGGTGACGCCGTGGACCAACCTCGCGGCCGGACTCGTGGCCTACAAGGTCCGCCAAGGGACCTCGGTCGAAAACGCCGTCACGGAGGCCTCGACGGCCGTCTCAAGCATCGTGGGGGTGGACATCCTGAGAACGTATCCCCGTAACATCACGGATCCAGCCAATGCGACGACGTCGCTCACGGACGAACACTTGTACGGCTTTTTAACTGCGGCAATCTCGAGCTGGACGGCCTGGGCCAGCGAGCAGAATGCCCAACCCCCTCACGAGATTTGGACCTCGATCGCGTTGTCGCAAATCATGTACAACGATGTGATCGCCGACGGGTTGCTCGACGGGCGGGGAGTCAACAAAGGCGAGACGGGGCTCACCGATCTGGGCTTCGGTCTCGTCAGGCTGTCCGCGAACACCTATCGGGCCGAGTTCGCCAAACACTTGTTGGGCATGGTGGCGTCAACGAGCAACAAGACCGGCCTCTCGGTCCAATCTCTACTCACCCAGGCGCAGCACCTCGCGTCGACTACGCACGAGACGTTCGGGGCGACCCTGCCGGCTCCGCTCGATGAGGAAGGGCCGGTGATCACGCCCATTGAACCCGAGCGGCGCTATCACAACGCGTCATTCACGTTCACGGTGGACGTCTCGGATTTCGTGGGCGTGAAGTCGGTGACGTTCGACATCGATGGGACCGATCTCGGAGCCGCCGCGGACCCGCGGCAGCCTGCGATCCCGATCAACACGAAGAGCTACGCGGACGGCCTCCACCAGATCGGGGTGCAAGCAGTGGACTACTTGGGTAACGCGTCCTCTCGACAGTTAGAGATCTATTTCATGAACACAGCGCCGTTCGTGTGGCTGGGGTCGCCGACGATCACGAATCAGCGCGACGTTGTAGCAACAGGTACCTATACCGACAACGGAGCGGGAGTGGCGGCCATCACGATCCGAGGGATTACGGCGACAATTGAGGCGGACGGGACTTGGAGTGCACCGATCGGGCTGCAGGATGGCTACAACAGCATTCCTATTGTAATCACCGACCAACTGGGGAATGTCAGGCAACAAGTTGAGACCATTATAGTCGACCGTGTGCCGCCAACGATTTCGGCTCAATATAGCGATGCCGAATTTTCGATTGGGAGCGGCCAACATTACACAGGCAACCTGGCCGATGCGTTGGCTCTCCATGCGCCACCGCTTTATATAGAGACGAGCAGAGCCGACTTAAACGGGGTTCCGGCGGACAATGCTGCTGCGCTGCAAATAAACGGCATCCCCTATTTCGGTTTCGTCGCGTCCGATCCCAACGTCAACGCGGTGTTCACTCAGAAGCCGGACCTCGTCGTGCAAATGCAGTATTCCCTCGGAGGGACCGTCCGAGCTTCTTGGCATAACCTCGCTACGCAAGTTCCCGGAGATTACCTTGTCCCACTTGTCACAGAACTTCTCCACCCCGACTGGCTGACGGCCACTCCGGAGGACCAGCACACGATCGAAATCCGCGTCCGAGATCTCGCCGGCAACGAGACGACTTTTAGCTTCACGTTCCGGGTCGACTTCGTGGTCCCCGCCATGGCGGAAGTTGCGGTGACCGATCTGCCCTCGTTCTCGACCCCGTTTGCCAGTCGGGCCGCGCTCCACAACGCTACGATCGCCACTACGCAGTATCGGTACACCAATTCGACGCCCCACGCCCATCTCGTCCGGCTCTCCGATGACTCGGCCCACTCGGCCACCGCGGTCGTTGAGCAGGCCATCCGTGAGCACTGGGCACGGATGAGGACGACCTCCGAGTGGCGGGCCAAGTTTATCGTGGCGGTCTTCTATGACCAGTTCGCGTCTCCTCCCATTCGGTATCTCGCGGTCCCGGATCCCCCATGGGAGACCATTACGTCCATTATCGCTCGCACTGGAACCAGTTCTGTGACGGATACCCTGCCAGCAGCCACCTACGGGCCTGTCATGGCATTGAGTGGCGATCCCCTGCCTACGGTGCCTTCAACGACGTGGGAAGCGTTCCACCCGCATGCGGACTGGGCGAATTTCACCCTCAACTACTTCAAACCGACCGGAACAGCCCCCATTATCGGGTATTACGCCTACGCGAGCGTTGGGCCGGTCACCGGGAATTTCCTCGAACAGCGGCGGCTCTTCGCGTATGAATCCGAGCCGGGCTTTCCCCGCAACAATTACTCGACGTTCACGAACAATTACGGCTTTGCGACGGCCGGATTCACGGTGGTCGACGCAAGCGGGCGCACCATCGAGCCCATCCTCGGCTGGCATCGTATTCCCGCCGGCACCACGGTCACGATCACCAAAACGGTCTTGACGCCGGCGATCACGGTCTATAACGATACCGACGTTGGGGATCCCGGCACGTTTTCCAGCTACTCTCTGCGGCAATACGACAAATCGCTCACCTGGGCGATCAGTCGCTTTCTCCGGGTCACACGCGCCCACGACGCTGGCATCTCCGTCGTCTCGCGAATAACGCAGTTAGATACTGTCTCTGATACCGGAACTGCTTCTCACATACTGGCAAGGTGACGGGGAGCCGAGGCGATAAGGCTCGTGCCCACTGCGGGCTCCCCCACAGCAATAGCCACAGCCGGGGAGTATTTTCCCGCACCGTTGTCAGACTCCCTGCTCTGGCGTATGATGCTACCCACGCGTTGGCGCCCCGGTGTCAATGGGGCGCACTTTCTGTGGGCTATGGCATGGCGCGCGCGATCTCACAGCGGCATCCGGTTCGGGCGGTACTCGTTGCCGTCATCCTCGCCGTACTCGTGTCCCCATCCCTTGGGGCGCAGGGTCGTGAACTTACGGGTCAAGTGGTCGGTGTTTCGGATGGCGATACGATCACGGTGCGATCCGGCCGACAGACGGTCAAAGTGCGCTTGGCGGGAATCGACTGCCCGGAGAAGCGACAGGCCTTCGGCGCCCGAGCCAAACAGTTCACCAGTCAACGGGCGTTCGATCAGACCGTGACCATTATTCCGGTCGATGTGGACCGGTACGGCCGCCTCGTCGGCGAGGTGATCCTGCCGAACGGCGAGTCGCTCAACCGGGCGCTGGTAGCCGCAGGCTTGGCGTGGTGGTATCGCAAGTATTCGGACGACGAGGACCTGGAGCAGTTGGAGGAAGAGGCCCGGCAGGCTGAACGGGGGCTCTGGGCCGACGCCGATCCAATTCCCCCGTGGGAATTTCGTCGGCTGGTCAGGCAGGGGCGGTGAGTTCATGAAACAGGCGGCGGAGGCGAAGAACGCGTTGCTCACCGTGCACGACTTCGGGCTCACGGCGGACGAGGCGCAGGTGTGGGGCGGGCTCGGCCGGACGCCGGAGACGTACGTGTGCGTCGACGGCCTCTCGGCCCAGGACAGCGCCTTGGTCCACATCGTTCGGTTGCTAGCGGACCGCGGCGATCTGACACGCGCGCGACAGTACGCCTCAGAGATCACGGACCCGATGGCGAGGAAGGGTCAACTGGGCTTGCTGCCTCCCGTGGACGCATGACAAACGATGAAGCGGTTTCGGCCCACGAACTCCTCTTGGCCAACACAGCGGAGCTGGACGCGCTGGTGGAGCTGTTGGCGCGCAAGGGCGTCATCACGAAAGCCGAGTTGCTCGCCGAGATCCGGGCCATGAAAGAGCGCAGGCTCCAGGAGGGGAGACCGGGGAGCGTGTGAGCAGCTGGGGCTCCGGTCAAAAAACCCCTCCGTGACTCAGCTGGCCGCTCCGCCGAAATCTCAAGGACTCGGACCGTGCTGCCCCGGGGCCAAAGATAATGATTGGGACGTCGAATTGTAGTTATCGAGCTAAGCCTGGATACTGGCGGACGGCGCGAGAATCCACGGATATCACGGCGATCATGGCCCACGAAGTGACCGAAGAGTTGACAGGGCTGCGCGTCAATGCGTTGGATAGGGAGAAAGCATGACCAACAATGCTCCGGCCAACGGTCACACATTTTCTGCGGCCGCATCGGCCACGGGTTATCTGTACCAGTGCCGATATGCCCTCCTGGAAGCGCTGCGACGAATGCGGCAGGAGATGGACTTCCAGGTCTGCATCGAAACGCTCGACGATGTGGTATTCGAGCAGCAGGGCGCGGCCCCGGAGCTTCTTCAAACCAAGCATCACGTCAATCGGGCAGCCGACCTAACCGACGCATCGGTTGATCTTTGGAAGAGCCTTCGCATCTGGTGCGAGGGCGTTGCCAATGGTTCATTGCGAATCGGGTCACGATTTGTTCTCGTTACCACCGCCTCAGCAGGGACCGGCTCCGCGGCAGAGATGCTGCGACCTGGTCTGGGCCGAAATGTCTCCGGCGCTTTGGACCGTCTCCGGTCAACCGTCGCCACCTCAACCAACCAGACCAACGGCCCTGCTTACACTGCGTTCCGCGAACTCGATGCGGCGAAGCAGGAACTGCTCTTCGACGGTGTGTGTGTAGTCGATGCAGCTTCGACGATCACTTCCTTGGACACGGACCTCCGACAGGAGGTCTTTTACGCCGTTGAACGGCACTTCCTGGATGCGTTCTTGAGTCGGCTGGAAGGTTGGTGGTTCCGACGCGTCATCCGACACCTGGCTGACGATCGTGGCGTGCCGATCCTCAGCGCAGAGTTGCTGGACGAGATTAACAACCTGCGGGACTCCCTGCGGGAAGACAACCTCCCGATTGATGACGACATCGAGCAGATGGAAGTCGATGCGACTGGGTATCGAGAGAGAGTCTTTGTCCATCAGCTTCGTCTGATCCAGATCAGTAACGCGCGGGTAGTGCGGGCAATCCGTGACTACTACAGGGCATTCGTGCAACGATCTCGATGGGTGCGGGAGGAGCTGGTCGGTGTTGGTGATCTGGATCGATACGAGAGTCGCCTCAAGGATACATGGGAGAGCCGCTTCCTCGTGATGCGAGACGAACTGGGAGAGTCCGCCGCTGAAGAGGAGATGCGGCGATTGGCGTGTAACCTCTACAAGTGGGTCGAGACCGAAGAGCTGCCCCGCATCCGTTCACAGTGCCAAGATGGGTTTGTTGCGCGTGGTTCCTTTCACATCCTCGCCGATCACCTCACGGTCGGTTGGCACCCCGAGTTTAAGGCACGCCTCCTCCGACTCCTGGAGCCCGTGTCCGACGAGGCGCGGCAATGACGGTGTGGATCGAACGACCCCGCGAGGAGGCGCATCTCCTTAATCCGGCTTTCTGCTGCCTGGGGATCACGGCTGCGGTCGTCGGTTACCAGGACGTGGCGTCCCGTGGGTTACCTCTGGCGCTCGCCCACATGGTCCTGCCGATATCGCTCCACAAGCCGACGCGGGATCTACTGCCACGTGACCGGCGGACGTCGCTTCCTCTGTGGATTCAGGACAATGCGTCAGTCCGCGTGTTATTCCACGAGCGACTTTTGTCACTGAAAATGTTCACGAACGAAGCCATCATCTTCGGCTGTAGGAAGGGCTGGTTCGGGCTTAGGGAGGACGCTTCGCTTGTGACTGACCGTACGGAACCAGCGCTTCGCAGAACGTATCAAGCACTGGGGGAAGAGCCCAAGGACTGTGCAATCAAGGCTGTCTTCATAGGGAAATGGCTGGCTTCAGCGGGTTCACCTGCGACAGTGATGGCGCTCTGGGGTATTCAACCGTGAGCTTCCAGATACTCGACATCGTTCTCTACGGGTTGAATCAACAACGTCGCGTGCTGTCGCTTCGGCCAGGGCAACTCAACATCATCACCGGTGCCTCGATGACCGGAAAGACGGCCCTGATCGAGATCGTTGATTACTGCATGGGAAGCGGCGAGTGCCGAATCCCCGAGGGCGTCATACGTCGCGCCGTCGAATGGGTGGGAGTTCGCCTACGTGTTACCGAAGGCCAGGTCTTTATTGCTCGCAGGCTGCCGGAGAATGGTGCGCAGGCGTCTTCTGACGTGTACTACGCCGTCGGGGCTGAACTGGTCGTTCCGGAATTTAGCGAACTTCGACAGACGACGAACCCCAGCGCGCTGGAGGGCCTTCTCACAGCGCACGCCGGTATTCGGTCGAACGTGCATGAGCCATCGGCGGGCCAGACCAGGGCTGCCCTGTCGGCAAATGTCCGTCACGCACTCTTCTTCTGTTTCCAGCAGCAGAGCGAGGTAATCAGCCAGAGACATCTTTTCCACAAGCAAAGCGAGCCATTTGTCCCGCAGGCAATCAAAGACGTGCTCCCTTACTTTCTTGGAGCGGTGACTGATGAGCACGTTGCAAAGATGCAGAAGCTTCGCCACCTGCGGCGTGACCTTAAGGCAGTCGAGAAGTCGCTTTCAGAACTTGAGGCGATCCGTGGTAATGGTGTAACACGAGCACATTCGCTGTTGGCTGAGGCACGCGACCTTGGACTGCATCGGACAGGGCAACTCCCGGAAGCGTGGGAGGCATGTGTTGCACTCCTTCGGGAGGTCCAACGCCAGCCCGTCGAACAGGAACAGGCACTGGCTGCCGCTGGCGATCAGTTCCGGCAGATGCAGGACGAGCGTTCCCGCTTGACCGAGGAGCTGCGTGCGGTGAAGATGCAGCTCGACGCGGCCGAGGCGCTCTCGGCTGACCGGGATGGGTTCACCAGTGAGGGCTCTGCTCAGGTCGCGAGGCTGCGGAGCATCGATCTGTTCAATGGTGACGGCGATGCCAACGCACCGCACGTATGTCCGCTCTGTCAGTCCACGCTGGCGGACAATGCTCTTCCAGCAACTACGCAGTACGCCGCAGCGGTTGACCGGCTTTCGCAGGAGGTGCGCTCTGTGCAGGAGCGCTCACCCCAGATGGATGAAGTCTTGCGAACACTTCGGGATCGGCTTGACGACGTGAAGACTCGCTTGCGTGGGAATCGAGAAGCACTTGAAGCACTTCAGAGGACCAATAGTGAGATCGAGCGCATACGAGACACCTTTGCGCGTCGTTCCTACATCCTTGGGCGAGTGGCGCTCTATTTGGAGAGCCTCCCTGCGGTCGCCGACGGGAGCCAACTGCGGCAGGACGTCGAGCGGCTCACACGAGAGATCGATAGCTTGGCTGCAGACCTGAGTGATGAGGCCATCGAAGAGCGGATGCAGTCGTTTGTCGGGTTAATGAGTCGAGACATGTCGTCGTGGTCACAGCAACTCACCTTGGAGTTTTCCGAGTTTCCGCTGCGACTGGATGTTAAGCGACTGACCGTCGTCGCGGACACCGACAACGGGCCAGTCCCGATGGAACGCATGGGCAGCGGCGCGAACTGGGTGGGATACCACCTGATTGCGCACCTAGCCTTACACAAATGGTTCGTCATGAAGCATCGACCGGTTCCACGTTTTCTGTTCATCGATCAGCCGTCGCAGGTCTACTTTCCGCAGGACCCCGACGTCGATTCGGGCATGGGCGAATCGGCGGAGGATGATCGGCAAGCTGTTGCACAGATGTACCGCACTTCCAAGGATGTGGTCGACGCACTAGGCGGCGAGTTCCAGGTCATCATGACAGATCATGCGGATATAGCTGAGCAGTGGTTCCAGGACTGCGTCATCGAACGCTGGCGCGGCGGAGCCAAGCTTGTCCCAGGAGACTGGCTGCAGCAATGAGGTGGTAGCGCTGTGCTGGCGCGACTATTCGTCGTACGTCCGTGTTCAGCGGCGTGCCGAGATACCGGCAGCTATACGACCCTGACATCGTTTTCGGCGAAGCCTGCAAGATGAGAGATAATTTCCTCAAGGCTCCAGTAGGGATCAAGGAAAGCTGCATCGTCCCCTGCAGCCTGTACCACTGTCTGGATCTCAGGAATTTCAGCTTCAGGGCATAGGCAGATGACTCTGTCGGGGAGAGCGAAGTCTCCACAATGGCGCCACTCTCGCTCCCACCAAAACTCTTTAACGTAGCTACTGCCGGTGCCCATCTGCTCTACGAAGGGTGAGAGGCGTCCGATATCGGTAGCGTCAAACTGGCCCGTATCGATCGCCGCGTCTATAAGCGTGTTGAAAGGTACAGTCAGCCAGTCATGACCAGGACTAATGTCGATGTACCATACTGGGTTGATTCCCTTGCCTCTGCCTAACCGCTTAGGGATCGCGATCCCATAGGGCTCGAAGGCACATCTGCGGCCCTCGATTGCCCCGACGAGAAGGTGAACAAACTCAAGGGGTGTTTCGCTGAACGACACGCAGCGTTGAGTATTTGAGGTGGCGTTCTTCTGCTCAAGGCGTTTGACTGCCTGCCCCATCATCGAACGCGCCTGAATGTAACCGCTGGTCAGGATGCTCTCAAGGCGCGCGCGAGCAGTCTCTCCGTTCGACGACCTCGTAAGGTGAACTAGGAAAGTGCTGAGGTCTGAGCGACGCTGAAGAATCTGCCGAAGATTTATCAACAGGTCACCTCTATTGCCCAGCTGTCCAACATATGCTAGCCGATTTGACTGTGCGGTCAATTGGAAATGGGCACTATCGCTATGCGCGGACGGGGCCAAACACTACTCCCGTGGGCGGTTTCTGGCGTATAGGGGAGGATCGGAGGGGGGTTCACCCCAAAAATTGTAGCCAAACTCGAACGGCGCACCGATCCCGCCTCAGGTGAGGCAACGTATCGTCTTCCGCCCGAAGCCGCCATCGCCGGGCGGCGAGACCCGCGTCGCTAGCAAACGCACATCAGGTTCCGATAACCGGCAGACACACGTTGATCGGATCGAGCACAGCTGTCCCAACCAGCCGATCTACCGCCGCGGCCGAGGCCCCAGCCGGCGCCGCTCCCTGACGAGGGCACGCGCGATGGCCTCGCGGATCAAGACACTGCGCGGATTCCCGGTCCGGCCCCGCCACCAGGTCAATCCCTCGTAATCCTCCCGACTGACCAAGATCTGCAAACGAATATACCGACTCTGATCACGGCGGGTGTAGCGCGGCGTGGCGAGTCGCCGTTTCAAAAGAGCCGCGCTTGCGGGTCGTCCGCATGGCGGTGACGTTGGCGGGCCAGCTCGATCGCTTTGCTCAGCGTCAGGCCGTTGGCGTGCATCTGGAGCACGGCGCGGACGAACGGGATCTCGTCGCGATCGTAGAACCGCCGCGCGCGCTCGTGGCCCGGGCGGGCGACCACGCGCAGCACCCCGCGTTCGACGAGCCAGTGGATCAGGTTCTTGTAGCGGGTTCGGTTCGTCTTGGCCGCCGGGCACGCCGCAAGGATCGTCCGGAGCGGCACGTAGCGGCCGCCCGACGGCCGCTCGGCCACGAGGGACACGTGCGGCATCTCCATGGTGCGTCGAATCCGTGTTCTCATCCTTCGCCTCCGTCGTCAGGAACAAAGGCCGTGCGCTGCAGCGCCGCGTGGTAGGCCACGCGCAGACATTCCCCAAACCGCCACGCGCCTTCTCCATCGAGCGGCACGGCGATCCGTGGGGCGGTCCCGGACCCCTCGCCATTGACAAACACGACACCGTTCGCTGCCCGGACCAGTTGCAAACGTTTTGACCGACCCTGATAGCGGTGGACCAGCGTGACCAGTTCGCCGGCCTCCGCTCGTTGCAGCGCCCACCCCAGCTTCCCGAGATCAAGGCGCGACAATCGAAAGGCGAGCTTGTGCGCCCAGTCGTATTTCTGGCCCCCCGCGGCGGGAATCGCGTGCTCGTGTCCCGGGAGGGCGCCGGCGAGCTCAAGCCACACGCCCCACTGATCCCGAGAGGCTTTCGCGCCCAGCCGAAGAGCGGACCCGCCGCGGTACCAGATTTCCTCGAAGTTCATCGCGGAGTATTTTACATGAAACATCCCGGGGAGGCAATACCGATTCGGCGCCTTTTGCCCGGTTGGGTAGCTGGCCAGTCAGCTAGCCGTGATCTCTTTCGCCACCAGGCCGGGGGCGGCAGTTCCTCGTCCCGCGGCGCCTCCGTCCCCGAACTCTCGCAAACCTCTTCAGAACTCGCGCGGGCGGCAACGGGTGGGGGCGGGGCCCGCTCGCGACCGCGGACACCCTTCCGGTAGCTGACTGGCCAGCTAGTGCGTCCAGCCAGGCGGTCCGGCGGCCGGGCCTCCCTGCCGATCCGTTTGTTCTTACGCCGGAAACGGTGACCATCGGAGAGGCAGTGTGCTCGCTCGTGCGCTTGACGCACCGAGACGCAACCACTCCACAGGGTTGTCCCCACGCCATCCACACGATCTGTGGGGAACACCAGGCCGCAGTTCTCCCGCCGACGCCGTTCAGCGATTCGGCCCCGACGAGACGGACGACGGCCAGAGCGGCCGCTCTTCCCCCGCCCCCCAGCACCCTGTCCGCCCGGACAGCGTGTGCCCATCCGCCCCCAGAGGGGGGCTCCCCACCGCCGACACCATCTCGGCTCTGCTCGGCCTCCGCGACACACCCGCTCCGTCCTCCGCTCCGCCAAGATCATGTCGAAGACGCGCCTCCTCCGACCCCAACGGCCCAGGCCATATAGAGGCCGGCGCGAGGGGGAGCCCCACCCCGCAAGGGCCTCGCCGTCGCGGCGCTCCGTCCGGGCCGGCGCGTGCGCCTCCCT